>NZ_JBIWKN010000002.1:0-376704 GCF_044765685.1 Leifsonia sp. NPDC102414 | reverse complement strand
GCCACGGCGCTGCTGCTCGCATACACGCTCAACCAGACCTGGCTGAAGTTCCGCACCGGGTTCCGGCTGATCTACTTCCTGCCGGCCGTGACGACCCTCGTCGCGTACTCTGTGGTGTTCCGGGTGATGCTCGCCACGGACGGCGGGGCGGTGAACCAGCTCATCGGCCTGTTCGGCATAGCGCCCGTCGACTGGCTCAACGACGAGCTCTGGGCTCGCGTGGCGCTCATCGCATCCATCACCTGGCGGTGGACCGGATACAACATGGTCATCCTGCTCGCCGGGCTGCAGAGCATCCCCGCCGAGCAGTACGAGGCGGCGCGCGTCGACGGCGCCGGCCGCTGGGCGACGTTCTCGAAGGTCATCGTGCCGCAGCTCCGCCCCGCGATCGTGTTCACCACCATCACGTCGACCATCGGCGCCCTGCAGCTGTTCGACGAGAACGTGATCCTCACCGGCGGCGGACCCAACAACGCCACCCTGACCCCGGTGCTCTACCTCTACAAGGTCGGCTTCCGGCAGTTCGACCCAGGGTATGCGTCGGCCATCGCGTGGCTGCTCGTGCTGCTCACCGGCATCATCTCGATCGTGCAGTTCCGTCTTCTGAGGGAGAAGAAATGATCCGCGCCCTGCGGCACTCACCGGTCTACCTGCTCCTCGCGGCCGGGGCCGTGCTCAGCGTCATCCCGTTCCTGTGGATGGTCGTGGCATCGACCCACACCACGTCGTCGCTGTTCGCCACGCCCCTGCCCGTGCTGCCGGGCGGCGAGCTGCTCGCCAACCTGGCGCGGCTGCAGGCGGAGACGAACTTCGGCCTCGTGCTCGCCAACAGCCTCGGGATCGCCGTGGTCTACACGGTGTTCAGCTCGGCCGTGAGCGTGATGGCGGGCTACGGGCTGGCGAAGTTCCGGTTCCGCGGGCGCGGAGTGCTGATGGGCGTCGTGCTGGTGACCATGATGATCCCGATGCAGGTGCTGCTCGTGCCGCTGTTCCAGATGATGGCGAGCATCGGCTGGATCGACACGTATCAGGCGATCATCGTGCCGTTCCTCGCCAACGCGTTCGGCATCTTCCTGATGCGTCAGGCGTTCCTCGACTTCCCCGACACGATCATCGAGGCGGCGCGCATCGACGGCGCAGGCGAGCTGCGCACGTTCTACCGGGTGGTGCTCCCGATCGCGCGCCCTCAGCTCGCGGCGCTCGTCATCTACACGTTCGTGAGCCAGTGGAACGCGTTCATCTGGCCGCTGCTGATGCTCAACACCGAGGACAAGTACACGGTGCCTGTCGCCCTCAACACGATGATCGGCCTCTCCCGCGTCGACTACTCCGGCCTGATGCTCGGCTCGCTGCTGGCGACCATCCCGCTGCTGATCGTGTTCCTGCTGTTCCAGCGGCAGTTCGTGGCGGGGCTGCTGGGCGGTGCGGTGAAGGGGTGAGCGTCAGAGCGGGGGCGGCGCGGGCGGTGGAACCGGTGGGACCGGCGGGGTCAGCCCAGCCGCTCCCACGAGATGCCGGCGTCGGCGAGCAGGCGGCGCATGCCGTTGGTCCAGTTGGCGGCCAGGGCCTGCTTCGCCGCGTCCAGGTCGCCCTCGACGAGGTGGCGGGCGATGTCGGCGTGCTCGATCGCGCTGCGCTCGACCATCACGTCGTCGGAGACCAGCAGCGACTCGTAGCGGTGGATGGCGCGGCGCACGCCGGCGATCTCGTCGAGGAGGCGCTGGTTGGGGCACGCGCTGAGCATCAGGTTGTGCCACTCGTCGTCGCGGCGGTTCACCAGGGCGTGCTGGGCGACGTCGTCGTTGAACTCGGCGGCGAGGGCGGCGAGCTGTTCGCCGATCCCAGCCAGCTCGTCCGCCGGGCTGAGGTCGATGGCCAGGCTCTCCAGGGCCACGATGATCGGGCAGAGTTCCTCGAACTCGCGGGCGCTGAGCGGCACGAAGCGGAAGCCCTTGCCGTTCTCCGACTCGATCTGGCCCTCGCTCTCGAGCGCGATCAGCGCTTCGCGGAGCGGGGTGCGGGAGACGCCGAGCTCGGCGGCGAGCTGCACCTCGTTGATGCTCTCGCCCGGGCGCACATTGCCGGCCCGCATCCTCGCGATGAGTTCTTCGCGCACCTGGGATCGCAGGTTCTTGCGCTCGATCACTGTGACCTCCTGGTCGGTTCGTGCGTGGCCTCGCGGCCGGCCGGCGTCGCCAGCTTAGGGCTTGACCCCTCGCGGGAATCGCTTTAGCGTTACTGTATACAGAATACAGTCGACGGTTGCCCGGTGTAAAGCACCGCAGCCGTGAACTGTCCGTTCGACCCCGCACCATCCAGCTCGACCCGCACACCAGCTCGACCCGCACACCAGCTCGACCCGCACCCTCGCAAGGAGACCAGTGACGACCACCTCGCCGCGGAGCATCCGCCTCGACGCCCTCGCCTATGGCGGCGACTACAACCCCGACCAGTGGCCGGAGAGCGTCTGGGCCGAGGATGCGCGCCTCATGGTCGAGGCCGGCGTCAACCTCGTCACCCTCCCCGTCTTCTCCTGGCCGCTGCTCGAACCGCGTCCGGGCGAGTACGACTTCGCCGGGCTGGACCGCGTCATCGACCTGCTCTGGGAGCACGGCATCCGCATCGACCTGGCCACCGCGACCGCGACCCCTCCCGCGTGGCTGGTGCGCGAGCATCCAGAGGTGCTGCCGTGGAATGCGGACGGCGTGCGGCTGGAGTTCGGGTCGCGGCAGTCGTACTGCCCCAGCTCGCCGATCTTCCGGGAGGCGGCGCTCCGCCTCACCCGCACGCTCGCCGAGCGCTACGGCGCGCATCCCGCCCTGGCGCTCTGGCACGTCTCCAACGAGTACGGCGATCACGTCTCGCGCTGCTGGTGCCCGGAGTCTGCGCGGCATTTCCGCCGCTGGCTGCAGAACAGGTACCAGACGATCGACGGCCTGAACGCGGCGTGGGGCACGAGCTGCTGGGGCCAGCACTACCTCGACTTCGAGCAGATCGAGCCACCGCGCACCGCGACAGGACCGATCAACCCGGCGGAGCTGGTGGATTTCGAGCGGTTCTCCTCGGACGCGCTGCTCGAACTGTTCCAGGCCGAGATCGACGTGCTGCGCGAGGTCACTCCCGACATCGCCGTCACCACCAACTTCATGAGCATGTTCCGCGAGCTCGACTACTGGGACTTCGCCGACGCCGAGGACCTCGTCACCGACGACGCGTACCCCGACCCCGCCGATCAGGATGCGCACATCGCGGCCGCCCTCAACTACGGCCTGATGCGCTCCCTCAAAGACGGCCGCCCGTGGCTGCTGCTCGAACAGGCGCCGAGCGCGGTGAGCTGGCGCGAGGTCAACGTGCCCAAGGCGCCAGGCCAGATGCGTGTCGGCAGCATGCAGGCGCTGGCGCACGGGTCGGACGGCGTGCTGTTCTTCCAGTGGCGGCAGGCGAAGTTCGGCCCGGAGAAGTTCCACTCAGCGATGCTCGGCCACCGCGGGGAGCGCAGCCGCACCTTCCAGGAGACCAAAGCGCTCGGGGCCGAGCTGAAGACGCTCGCGCCGATCACGGGAACCAGGGTGCGCGCATCCGTCGCCCTCGTCGCCGACTGGGACTCCTGGTGGGGCGTCAGCGAACCGGAGTCTCTGCCCTCTGTGCGCCTCGACTGGCTCAGGGAGGCGCGCGCCTGGCACGCCGCGGCGTACGCGCTCGGCCAGCCGGTCGACGTGGCCCGCGCCGCAGGCCCGTATGGCGACCACCGCGTGCTGCTCGTCCCGAACCTCTACGCCACCACGACGGAGCAGGCGGCTGCGCTGACAGCGTTCGTCGAGGCGGGCGGTCAGCTCGTCGTCGGCCCGTTCTCCGGCGTTGTCGACCACCGCGAGCAGATCCACGACGGCGGTGCCCCCGGCCCGCTGCGCGACCTGCTCGGCGTCGAGGTGGACGAGTGGTGGCCGCTGGCGGACGGGCAGACCCGCAGTGTCGCGTTCGACACGTCCTTCGGCACTGCGGGAGAGACCCACGGCGTGCGCGTCTGGAGCGAGTGGATCGAGGCAGCGCCCGGCACCGAGGTGCTCGCGACGTACGCGGACGGCGACCTCGCAGGGCGTCCGGCCGTCACGCGCCGCGCATCCGGTGCCGGAGCAGCCTGGTACCTCAGCGCCGGCCTCGACAGCGATGGGATGCGCGCGGTGCTCGCCCAGGTGTTCGCCGCGGCAGACGTGCCGGTCGCCGCATCCATTGACACCGACCTCGAGGTCGTCACCCGCACCGACGGGACCACGGACTACACCTTCGTCCTCAACCACGGCAGGGCGGACCGCTCAGCACCGCCCATCCGCGGCGGCCGCGACCTCCTCACCGGCGCCCCGTCCGACTCCGCCATCGCCCTCCCCGCCTTCGGCGTCGCGGTCATCGCCCACCCCGCCCCTGCCGATCCCGCCCCCGCCCGAACAATCGAGTCCGAACTTCTTCAGCCGACACGCCGCGAGCATCCGTGAACAACTTCGGACTCGATCGCGACGCCGACCATCCCGACCACCCCACCACCGACCGCGAGGCCACCATGACCCAACCTTTCGTCCACCCGTACGTGCCGAACACGGCGCCGGCATCCCGTCAGGCGATGCTCGACGCCGTCGGGGCGGCATCCGTCGAGGAGTTCTACGCCGACGTCCCGGCCGACCTCCGTCTCGGCCGCGCCCTCGACCTGCCGGAGCCGCTCGTCGCCGAGCAGGACCTGGTGCGTCACGTCGGCGGTCTGCTGCGCCGCAACCGCTCCGTCGAGCCCGGCCGCCTCTTCCTCGGCGCAGGCACCTACCAGCACGCCGTCCCCGCCGTCGTGGACGAGGTCATCAGCCGCAGCGAGTTCCTCACCGCATACGCCGGCGAGCCGTACGAGGACCACGGCCGCTTCCAGGCGCTGTTCCAGTACCAGTCGCTGATGGGCGAACTGCTCAACCAGGATGTGGTCAACGTCCCCACCTACGACGGCTTCCAGGCCGCCGCCACCTCGCTGGCGATGGCGGGCCGCATCACCGGCCGCCGCACCGTCCTGCTGGTCAGCGACGCGCATCCGGACAAGCTGTCGAAGGTCCGCGACTACATCGCGCCCACCATCGACCTCGTGCTCGTCCCCACGGTCGACGGCACCGCCGACCTCGCCGCCGTGACCGGGATGCTCGACGAGAGCACCGCCGCGATCTGGATCGAGACGCCCAGCTACACCGGAGCGCTGGAAACCGCCGTCGCCGAGCTCTCCGCCGCCGCGCACGCTGTCGGAGCCGTCGTCATCGTCGGCACGGACCCGATCGGGCTCGGCGTGCTCACCCCGCCTGCCGACCTCGGCGCCGACATCGTCCACGGCGACATCCAGTCGCTCGGGCTGCACCCCTGGTTCGGCGGCGCGCACGCCGGGTTCATCGCCGTGCACGACGACACCCGGTTCGTGATGGAGCTCCCGTCGCGGCTGTTCGGCCTCGCGTCCACCGACGTCGAAGGCGAGTACGGCTTCGGCGACGTGGCGTACGACCGCACATCGTTCGCCCTCCGTGAGGAAGGGAAGGAGTGGGTCGGCACCGCAGCGGCCCTCTGGGGCATCGCCGCCGGCGTCTACCTCTCGCTGATGGGGCCGCAGGGCATGGCGGAGGTCGGCGAGACCGTCCTCGCCCGCACCGCGTACGCCTCCCGCGTGCTCGCCGCCCTCCCCGGCGTCGCGCTCGCAGACGGCGCGACGCACTTCCGCGAGTTCGTGATCGACCTGACGGATGCGGCGCTCACCGCACCCGAGCTGGTCGCCGCGGGCCGCGCATCCGGATTCGAGCCCGGCCTCGCCATCGACGACCACCGGCTGCTGGTGTGCGTCACCGAGCAGAACACCCAGACCGACATCGACGACCTCACCGCCGTGCTCGCCGACGCGCTCGTCGCAGCGCGCGCACAGCAGAAGGAGCAGAACGCATGAGCCTCCCCATCGCCCCCAAGCCGGCTCTTCGCCGTTTCCACCAGGCGCGCTGGGACGAGCCCATCGTCTTCGAGCTGCACGCGCCGGGAGAGCGCGGCGTGCTCGTCTCCCGCCCGGAGGCCGGGGTGCGCGAGACGGTCGGCGATGTCGTCGCCGATCTGCCCGCATCCCTTCGTCGCAGCGCACCGCCCGCGCTGCCGGAGATCGGGCAGATGCGCGTGCTCAAGCACTACCTGCGACTCAGCCAGGAGAACCTCGGCGCCGACCTCAACGTCGACGTGGGCCAGGGCACCTGCACCATGAAGTACGCGCCCAAGGTCAACGAGGCGATCATCCGCACGCCCGACCTCACCGAGCTGCACCCGTTGCAGGACCAGGCGAGCGCGCAGGGCGTCCTCGAGATCGTCTGGCGCACCGAGCGGATGCTCGCGGAGATCTCCGGCATGAGCAGGGTCTCGCTGCAGACCAGCGGCGGCTCCGAGGCGATCTGGGCCAACATCTCGATGATCCGCGCCTACCACGCCTCCCGCGGCGAGGCGGAGCAGCGGGATGAGGTCATCACCACGATCTTCTCCCACCCGTCCAACGCCGCAGCGGCCAAGGCCGCGGGATACACGGTCATCACCATCCACCCGGATGCGGACGGCTACCCCGACCTCGACGCCCTCCGCGCCGCGCTCTCCCCGCGCACAGCGGCGATCATGGTCACCAACCCGGAGGACACCGGGATCTACAACCCGCGCATCCGCGAGTGGGTGGAGCTGGCGCACGAGGTGGGCGCGCTCGCGTCGTACGACCAGGCCAACGCGAACGGCATCCTCGGCATCACCCGCGCCCGCGACGCAGGGTTCGACGTCTGCCACTTCAACCTGCACAAGACGTTCGGCACGCCGCACGGCTGCGGCGGGCCAGGCTCGGGGGCGAACGCCGTGTCGGAGGCGCTCGCGCCGTTCCTGCCCGGCCCGGTGGTCGAGCGCGACGGCGATCGCTACTACCTGGATGCGAACCGCCCGCAGTCGATCGGCTCCGTCGCCCCGTTCTACGGCGTCATCCCGAACATCGTGCGCACGTACGCGTGGATCAGCGCACTCGGCGCGGACGGCCTGCGCGCCGTGGCGGAGACCGCCGTGCTCAACAACAACTACCTGATGAAGCGCATCCTGGAGATCCCCGGTGCGAGCGCACCGTATGCGACCGGTCGCCGCCGCATCGAGCAGGTGCGCTACTCGTGGCAGGAGCTGTTCGAGGAGACCGGCATCAGCTCGGAGGAGATCGGCGTGCGCGCCGCCGACTTCGGGATGCACTACTGGACCAGCCACCACCCGTACATCGTGCCGCAGCCGTTCACGCTGGAGCCGACCGAGTCGTACTCGATGGCCGAGCTGGACGAGTACGCGAACGTGCTGGCCGAGGTCGCCCGCGAGGCGCGCGAGACGCCGGAGGTGGTGCGCACCGCTCCGCACAACCAGACCGTGCACCACACCCACCACGACGACCTCGACGACCCGGAGCGGTGGGCCGTGACCTGGCGGGCGTACCAGCGGAAGTACTTCGGTGCTGGCGCTGCTGGCGCAGGAACCGGCGTCGCGGCCGATAGCGCTGCCGCGTCTGGCGCGTCGGCCGAGGAGGCAGCGGCCTAGATGTCCACCGTCCGTCAGCTCCGCCGCCCGGCGATCGGGGTGGTCGTGAACCCCGTCGCTGGGATCGGGGGACCAGCCGGTCTCGTCGGCAGCGACGGCGACGCCGTGCAGCGCGAGGCCATCGCGCGCGGTGCGCACGCCCGTGCCGCCGACCGCGCGGCCGTCGCCCTCGCGGTGCTGGCGGACGCGCATCCGGGGCTGGAGGTGCTGACGGCCGGCGGTGCCCTCGGCGAGGACACTGTCCGTGCAGCGGGGCTGCTGGCGCGCGTCGTCTACACCCCGGATGCGTCGCGCGCGACGACCGGCGACGACACGATGCGCGCGGTCGCCGCCTGTGCAGCGGACGGCGCTGGGCTGGTGCTGTTCGCCGGAGGAGACGGCACCGCCAGGGATGCGGCGAGCGGCGCCCCTCCGGAGGTCGCACTCCTCGGCATCCCCGCCGGTGTGAAGATGTACTCCGGCTGCTTCGCCGTCTCCCCGGCGGCTGCTGGGGCCATCGCAGCGGACTGGCAGTCGTCGGGCGGGCTGTCGACGCGCGAGGCCGAAGTGCTCGACCTCGACGAGGCGCTCCTGCGTGCAGGTCGCCCGGACCCTCGCCTGTTCGCGCTCGTCCGCGTGCCCGCATCCCGCGAGCGCACCCAGGCGCGCAAAGCGCCGACCCCGACGAGCGAGGCGGACGCCGTCCGCCTCGCAGCGGCGGGAGCCGTGGCGGCCATGCAGCCGGGCGTCCGCTACCTGCTCGGGCCGGGCGGAACGCTCGCCGCCGTGTCCCGTGAGCTCGGCATCCAGGGCACACCGCTCGGCGTCGACATCGTGCAGGATGGCGCGCTCATCGCCCGCGACGTCTCCGAGAAGCAGGCGCTCTCCGCCATCGCCGGGCATCCTGCGAAAGCGGTGGTCACGGTGATCGGCGGCCAGGGCTTCCTGCTCGGCCGGGGCAATCAGCAGCTCTCACCGGCGGTGGTCGACGCGATCGGCCCCGACCCTCTGCTCGTCGTCGCGACGGAGCAGAAACTCCTCGACCTCTCCGGCCGGCCTCTCCTGGTCGACACCGGCGACCCCCGCATCGACGAACGCCTCGCCGGTCATCTCCGTGTGATCACCGGCCCGTCGTCGTCGAGCATCTACCCTGTCAGTGCCGCCAGTGCGGCCACCACCGAAGGAGCGCACACATGCGTTTAGCCGACAAGTCCGCCATCGTCACCGGAGGAGCGGGCGGCATCGGCCGCGCCACCTCCCTCGCCTTCGCGGCGGAGGGCGCACGCGTCGCCGTCGTCGACGTCGCCCCAGGAGCGGCGGAGAAGGTCGCGGAGGAGATCCGTGCGGCGGGCGGCACCGCCATCGCCCTCACGGCCGATGTGTCGAACGAGGCGGACATCGAGCGCGTCGTCGCCGACACCGTCTCGGAGTTCGGCGGTGTCGACGTGGTCTTCAACAACGCGGGCATCATCCGCAGGACCACAGCCGTCGAGACCACCGCGGACGAGTGGGACCGCGTGTTCGGCGTCAACGTCAAGGGCATCTTCCTGATGTGCAAGCACGTCGTCCCCGTCATGGCGGCGAACGGCGGAGGCTCGATCGTCAACACCGGCTCCGGATGGGGTCTCAAGGGCGGCGCGCAGGCCATCTCGTACTGCGCATCCAAGGGGGCGGTGGTCAACATGACCCGCGCGCTCGCCATCGACCACGGCCCGCAGGGCATCCGCGTCAACTCGGTCAACCCCGGCGACGTCAACACCGGGATGCTCCGCGACGAGGCCCGCCAGCTCGGCCAGGAGGCCGGCTCGTTCCTCGCCGAAGCCGCCGACCGCCCGTTGCAGCGCATGGGCGAGCCGCAGGAGATCGCGGCCGCCGTCGTCTGGCTCGCCTCCGACGAGTCCTCGTACGTCACCGGCTCAGCCCTCGTCGTGGACGGCGGCGGGATCGCCTGACCCCTGCTGTGCGGTGCGGGCCGGGAGCACCGGCCCGCACCTCGGGTTACGGCCGTGACTGCGGCTCCGGCGGCGGGTCCGTCCGGAACCCGACGAGCTTGTGCGTCCCGTCGCAGTACGGCTTGATCGTCGACACCCCGCAGCGGCACAGCGCCACCGTGCGCCGGCTGCGGTGAACGGGCTTCCCCTCCGCGTCCACGATCTGCGCCGGGCCGCGCACGAGCAGCGGCCCGTCGGGGCACGCGACGATGGTCACGGGTGCAGGCGAATCCGACGCACTCACACCGTCACCGTCTCTTCCGCGCGCAGTGAGCTCGCGCCCGCCTGCCAGCGTTCGAGCATGTGCGCTCCGACGAGGCCGTCCGCGTACAGGCAGGCACGCGCACCGAACACGATGTCGGGCAGCAGCTCGGGATGCTCCTCCGCCAGGCCGCCCGCGAGGTCGCGTCCGGCGATCTGCTCGTGGACCGCATCCGCCTCGACGTGCTCGTCGAAGTAGTCGGTGACCTCGCTGTCGTAGCCGAGGCGCCTGAACCCGTTGCCGTACAGGCGGTTCGGGATGGACGACGTCATCTCGAACGCGGCCAGGTGACCGGCGATGGCGCCCCTGAGCCGCCGGTTCAGTCCGAACATCGACATCATGTTGAAGGACGCGAGCGTCACGGCGGGCGCGCGGTCGATGTACGCCCCGTAGCTCGGATCGAGCCCGACGCCGGCCATGGTCTTGGCGAAGATCACCGAGTGCATCCGCGACGGCTGCCCTCCGCCGTACTCGTCCGATTGCACCTCGACGAGCGCGGCCTTCGCCCTGCCGGTCAGGCGCGGGATGGCCCAGGAGTGCGGGTCTGCCTCTTTGAGGGTGTAGATCGACCGGTGGATGATGAACTCGGTCGCCTGCTCGCGCGTCGCCTTCTTCGCCAGGTAGCGGGAGAGGCTCGGGCCGCTGTCCTCCGCGGTCGCGGCGAAGAGGTACGCGGCCACGGACTCCGCATCGGGATGCGGGAGCTCGCCGATCTCCACGCGCTCCCGGAGCTGCTGCTCGAACAGGTCCTCGATGGCGGTGCGGACGGCGACCTGCGCCGGGTGCCACTCCCAGCGGTCGTCGCACTCGACCACCCCTCCGTAGGAGAGGCCGTAGCTGACGAGCAGGGCGAGCTGGAGGTCGTCGTCGGTGCCGACGTACGGCTGCTGGTCGAGCGCTTCCCGGGCGGCGTCTAGGGTGCGCTGCATGGAGTCGGACGATGGTCGCGCCGGTTCGGAGAGGGCCTGGAGGAGCTGCGCGCTCACGGGTCCGCGCGGCGTGATTCGTGCTGTCATGCTCCGACCGTGAGCCGACTTCCGTGCGCAGTCAAGCCATTGCGTGCATCCCGTGGCCGTGCGTACTGTGTGCGGCGGACGAGGGGATGCGCGTGCGGACGACGATCGGCGTTGAGGAGGAGTTCGTGCTGCTCGATCCCGAAACCCTCGTGCCGGTCGAGCGTGCGCGGGAGGCTCAGGATGCGCTGCGACGCGCCGGCAACGGCTTCGGCCGGGTGATGGCCGAGTTCTTCCCATCGCAGCTCGAGTTCGCGTCGCCGGTGTGCGAGACCGCCGGGCAGGCGCTGGCCTCCATCACCGGCTTCCGGGAGGAGTTGTCGGCCTGGGCGGCGGAGAACGGCCTGATCGCCTGCGGGGTCGGGCTGCCGTACCGCGTCGCGCAGGAGGCCGAGGTGACGGACGAGCCGCGCTACCGCGAGATCGCGTCGCACTTCGGGCTCATCGTGCGCGACCACCAGCTCAACGGGCTGCATGTGCACGTCGGCGTCGCCGACAGGGACGCCGCGGTCGCGGCCTCGAACGCCCTGAGGCCGTGGCTGCCCGTTCTGCTGGCGCTGTCCGCCAACTCGCCGTACTGGAACGGGGTCGACACGGGGTTCGACTCCTGGCGCGCCATCCACAGCAGGCGCTGGACGACGCACGGCATCCCACCCCGGTTCCTGGATGCGGCGGACTACGACCGCAGGACCGCCGCGCTGCGTGGCGTCGGAGGCACCTCGGATGCCGGGACGCTCAACTGGGTCGTGCGGCCCTCGGAACGCTATCCGACCGTGGAGGTGCGCGTGTTCGACGCCCAGCTCGACCCGGAGACGAGCGTGGCGCTCGCGTCGATCGTGCGCGGGCTGGTCCTCGCGTCGGCGGGGCGGGCCACGGGCACCCAGGCCGCGGAGATCGAGCCCGAGCTCCTGGACTCCGCGCTCTGGCACGCGGCCCGCAACGGTCTCGCGGCCGACCTGCTCGATCCTCGCGACGGCTCGCTCGCCGACGCCCGCGCGGTGGTCCGGGCCCTTCTCGACGCGGCAGCCGGCGGGCTGGCCGAGCAGGGCGACACGGCTGCGGTGTCCGCAGTAGTGGACCGCATTCTGCGCGAGGGCAACGGTGCCACCAGGCAGCGGGCGGCGATGACCGAGGGCGGGATGCGCGGGCTCACCGCCGCGATCAGCGCGGACGCCGTCTCCACGTACTGACAGTCACTCCCTCCCGCGCGCGAACCGGCGATGCACTGATCCGTGACGCACAGCAAGCTGTCCGGCTGCCGGAGCGGCACGTCGTCACCTACGCGCTTCCTTACCCCCACGAATCCTCGGAGAGATGCCGGAGAGCTACCTCGAGAATGCGCAGGTGCCGAGGCCGGGTGAGGACGAATTCGACGACGTCAGCGATGTCCTCGGGCGTCAGCATGGATTGCAGCTCTGGCATGCTTTCGTGCCGCAAGCCACGGCCCATGCCGAACTTTGTCGCCACCCCACCTGGACAGATGTTGACGGTTCGGATTCCGGCCTCTCGAAGTTCGTGATCCAGTGAGCGAGTGAATCCGACCTGCGCAAATTTGGATGCGACGTAGACGGCCTCGTCTGGAAGCGCCCTGCGCCCCGCCTCCGAGGCGATCGTCACGAGGTCCGGCGAGCTGCTGAGGCGCAGCGCAGGGAGAGCGGCCCGCACCGTATTGATCAGCCCCTTGACGTTGATGTCGATCATCTCGTCGACCTCCGCTTGCGGGGTAATCTCGACCGGCCCCCACGAGCCGACACCGGCATTGGCGACCACGATGTCGATCCCACCGTAGGTCTGAGCCGCTCTCTCACACGCCGAACTGAGGTCGCGGACACTTCGCACATCCCCCACGAGAGGAAGATAGGACGGCCCGTCTCGGTCCGCTTCGGCGTGCCGGGACAGTGCAGCCACTCGCACACCCGCGTCGTGCAGCCGGTGGGCGACGGCCAGCCCGATACCGCTGCTCGCGCCGGTGACGAGAGCGACACGCCCGGCCAATGGCTCACAGAGCATTCCGGCCACCTCCGTTCTCACCGGTGAGAGAACTCAGGACCTCGACGGTTGTGGCACTGACAGCATCGCGGGCGGCACGCAGGTGGGGCCGAGGATCGGTCGCGGGATTCTGCTCGAACGATCGTCGTAGCGCGTCGCTGTATGTCGTCGCGACGCGGGTCCCGATGTTGACCTTCGTGATCCCCACCGCGACTGCCCGACGGATGCCCGCCGCGCTGACGCCTGATGACCCGTGAAGGACGAGGGGGACGGACACTCGGTCCGCGATAGCGGCGATGAGCTCGTCGTCGAGTGTCGCGTCCGCCGTCGACATACCGTGGGAGCTGCCGACTGCGACCGCCAGTGCGTCGATGCCTGTCGCCGACACGAAAACAGCGGCTTCGTCGGGATCGGTGCGGACGCCGGACGCATGGGCGCCGCGTTTGCCGCCGATTTCGCCTAGTTCGGCTTCCACATACCAGCCGTCGGCGTGCAACATCTGCGTGAGGTCGGCGACGGTGCGGACGTTCTCGGCGAACGACAACCGGGATGCGTCCACCATGGCGGACGACACGCCCGTGCCTGCGCCGACCCGGAGCCACGATGGCGTCTCGATGTGGTCGAGATGGATGCTCGCCAAGGCACGCCTCTGACGCACAAGCTCAGTTAAGCCGCAGAGGAAGGCGCGTGCTCCGCTGGCGTGGAAGTCAAGGCAATGCTCACTGACCTGGAGGATGACAGGGTGCTCAGCGGCCTCGGCTCCGGCGATGAGGCCATCGGCCTGCTCGAGCGTGACCACATTGAATGCGATGACCCCGTGGCGGCGCGCGTGGCTCATGATGGCGGCGGTTGTCGTCAGCGGCACTTCGGCTCCTTCTTCTTCGATGGATGCTTGACAAGTATCGCAAGATATCGCAAGAATATGCAAGCAATAGCAAGTCAACTGCAACGAAACCAAGATCGGTCACTGATGACTCAACTACTCGCAGGCCTGGATGTGGGCACCTCATCCTGCAAGGCCGTGGTGTACACGATCGAGGGTGACGTCGTTGCTTATGGCCGGACGGCCACTCACTGGGAGCGAACGTCAGGGCGCACCGAGATCTCGGCCGTTGCCTTGTTGGCTGCCGCTGAGGCTGCACTCCGCGAGGCGGTCGCGGCCGCACCGGACGGCGAGATCGTCGGAGTGGGGGTCACGAGCATGGGGGAGTCGAGCGTCCTCCTGGACCGGCGCGACCGTCCCGTGGTCCCTGTCATCGCGTGGCACGACACTCGAGACACTCGCGAGCTCGAAGAACTCGAGGCGTGGGTGAGCCGGTCGGAGTTCGCTAAGCGCACTGGCCTGCCGCTCCGGCAGCAGTGGAGCATCACCAAGATCCGGTGGGCGACGCGGCCGGAGCGGCAGCTCGCGGACGTCGCGCGACGGCTCGACGTGGCTGAGTGGATCGCCTTCAGCCTCGGGGCAGCACCCGTTGCCGAGCAGTCACTCGCCTCGCGGACCGGTCTATTCGACCTGGCTGCCCGTGACTGGTGGCTCGACGGCGTGCAGTGGGCTGGTGGATCGGCGCGATGGATGCCCGAGATCGTAACAGCAGGAACGTCGCTCGGACGCGCCAGCGTGCGGCCCGGCCTCGAACGACTGGCGGGCGCGACAGTCACGGTCGCAGGCCATGACCATCAGGTTGCAGCAGTCGGCGTCGGAGCGGTGGGCGAAGGCGATGCACTGGACTCTTGCGGCACGGCCGAGGCGATCGTCCGGACGATCCGTCGCGGAATGCCCGCCGAGGCGATCGACACCGTGACCGCTGCGGGTGTGACTGTCGGCTGGTCCCCTCTCGCCGGGCGGTGGACGCTACTAGGCGGAACGCAGGGCGGACGGGCTCTGCAAGTCATACTCGATGTCGTCGGCCTCTCGCCCGAGGAGGCCGCTCACGCCGCCGCGGCGCTGGGGGCCGTCAGCAGTCCGGTCCGCGTCGACGCGGCCGATCCCGAGAAGATCAGTATCACGGGCATTGATTCCTCCACGCGGCCTGGCGCGATCTGGCGGGCGGCAGTGGGCGACGTGACCGAGCAGGTTGCGGCCATCGACGCTGCGATGACCAAGGCGGCAGGGCCGCGTGGCGACCTCGTCATCACCGGAGGCTGGTCGGGCGACCGGTCGGTCCAGGAGAGCAAACGTCGTCGGCTCGGCGGTTTCCGCGTCGTCGCCGGCATGGAAGCCGGCTCCCGCGGAGCAGCGCTCTTCGCGGGCCAGGCCGCGGGAGTGTATCGGGGTGTCAGCGATTTTCCCCCGATCAAAGGCGGGCTAGCGCTGCTCGAACGGGGAATGGACGAAGTGGGGGTACCGGCATGAACGCAGGACGAGAGCCGATGCATTCGGTGCAGTATCCGGAGCAGCGTAGGGAGCTGATTCTCACGAAGCTGCGCACCGAGGGTCGCGCGACGGCGAGCAGCATCGCGGCGGAGCTTCACGTCACCACCGAAACGGTGCGCAAAGACTTCCTGGCCCTTGAGCAGATGGGGCTGCTCCGTCGTGTCCATGGCGGCGCCGTCCCCGTCGGTCAGCTGTCATACGAGCCGCCGGTCGCCTCACGCGTCGGCTTCTCGGAGGAGAAAACGCGGATCGCCAAAGCCGCACTTGCACACCTACCGGCGGGTGGCTCTGTGCTCATCGACGCCGGGTCGACCACCGGCCGCCTCGCCGACATCTTCCCGTCGGATCGGGCGCTGACGGTATACACGAACACGCTCAGCATCGCGCTGAGCCTCCTCGACCGGCCACTTCTCACCGTGATGACGCTGGGCGGGAGGGTGCGTCCGCTGACGGTGGCGGAGGTCGACGACTGGGCGGCCCGCTCCCTCTCCGAGATCAACGTGGACGTGGCGTTCCTCGGCGCGAACGCCGTGTCGATCGAGCGTGGTCTGACGACGCCCGATCCTGCGGAAGCCGCGATCAAACGTCTGATGCTGTCGAGTGCGCGGCGGCGCATACTGCTTGCCGACCACAGCAAGTTCGGCCAGGTCAGCACGTGCAAGCATGCCGACCTCAGCGACATCGACCTGGTGATCACGGACTCGGGTATCGACCAACACGAGCTTTCCGCGTTGCGCGGCGTCGGAGTGGAGGTGGAGCAGGCATGATCGTCACTGTCGCGCCCAATCCCAGCCTCGATCGGACCATCGTCGTCGACTTCCTCAAGCGCGGAGCGGTCAACCGCGCCTCCGTGAGCTCGAGCGAGCCGAGCGGCAAAGGTGTCAACGTGGCGGTCGCGTTGAACGCGCACGGCATAGATGTCGTGGCGGTGCTGCCGGTCGGCGGCTTCTCGGGGTTCCAGGTGGTACAGCTGCTCGACGCTCTCGGTGTGCCGCATGTCAGCGTCCCGATCACGGGGGAGGTACGCAGCAACATCAGCCTCATCGAACCGGACGCCATCGTGACGAAGATCAACGAGGTGGGGCCGACGCTCAGCCCCGACGAAGCGTCGCGGCTGGTCAGGGCGGTATTGAACCGGTTGGACGAGGGCGACTGGCTCGTGGCATCCGGAACGCTTCCTGCTGGCGCCGTCGAAGCGATCTATCCGAGTCTGGTTCGAGGCGCCCAGGAGGTCGGCGCACGTGTCGCAATCGACACGTCCGGCGAGCCCCTCGACCGCGCGATCGCTGCCGGGCCCGATCTGATCAAGCCGAACGTCTCAGAGCTGTCGGACGTCACTGGGCGCGACATCGTGTCGCTCGGAGACGTGGTGATGGCTGCGGAGAGCCTGCGTGAGCGCGGCGCAGGGGCAGTGCTCGCCAGCATTGGACCAGACGGCGCTGTACTCGTCGCCGATGGCGGCCGCTGGCATGCCGCGGCCCCCGCAATCGAGGTGGTCAGTGCAGTCGGCGCCGGTGATGCCCTCCTCGCTGGGTTCGTCGCCGCAGGCGGGGCAGGACCGGAGGCTTTGCGGACTGCGATGGGATGGGCGGCCTCAGCCGTGCAACTCCCTGGCACGCTCTCGGCGAGCAGCGCTCCGAGCATTCCGATCGACATCACGGGGGACATCGATTTCGGCAGGAAGCTCACCGCTCCCTGCCGGACCAGCGACGCGCCAGACATCTAGCGCGTCGCACGCACCGAGACAGCCAGGTCAACAGCCAGTTCAGATCACACAAAGGAGTAAGAAATGAACTTGAAGCGCGCCTTATCCGGGACGTTGCTTGCCGGACTTTCGGCCGGCCTGCTCGTCCTCACCACAGCATGCAGCGGAGGAGGGGCCGGTCAGTCCGCTTCCGGTGGCGACAAGCCCCTGATCGGTCTGTCCATGCGATTCATCGCCGGGAACTCCTGGCTGAGCACACTGGCGGACGGTGCGAAAGCGTCCGCGGAATCCAAGGGATACGACCTGGAAGCGGTCGACGCCCAAGGCGACGCCCAAACCCAGATCCAGCAGATGCAGACGTTCATCAACAAGGGAGCGAAGGCGATCATCATCGAGCCTGTCGGTGACCGCAACGTCGCCGCGGGCATCCAGGCCGCAAAGCGTGCCAAGGTGCCTGTGATCGTGGTCAACGATCAGGTGAGCAGCGATCTGGCCAAGCAGGTCGCCTGCAACGTGCACGACGACGGTAAGGCCACGGCAGCACTGGTCGGCGAGATCGCCGCAAAGCGCGCCGTCGCCAAGAAGGGCGAGAGCGCGACGATCAACCTCTACATCCAGGCGCTCTTCCCGCAAGAGCTCGTGACCGAGAGTCGTGAGAACGGCTTCATGGACGGCTGGAACAAGGAGATGAAGAATCACCCCGGCGTCACGACCAAACGCATCCCGAACAACTACGGCGAGGCACTCCCCGATAAGACGCTCACCGCGATGAGGAATGTGCTGGCAGGCAACCCGAACGTCGACGTCATCTTCAATCAGACAGACGTGGTGATGCCCGCGGTAACCGAGGCGCTCAAGGGCTCCGGGCTCATGGACCAGTCCGGCAAGACGGCGGTGACCATCGCCGGTTTCGACGGCGGGATGGACGTGATCAAGGGCATGGCGGACGGCACGAGCTCGGTCGTCGCCGACGGACTGAACCGGCCGGCCCTCCAGGCGGCCTATTCCGTCGACGAGGCAATCGCCTCGATCACGGGCAAGAAGACGGGCGAATGCGAAGGAACGCCGGCCACGCGCATCCTGGCGCCGCTGGCTGTGACGCCCGAGAACGCGTCCAAGTACGTCAACGACAAGATCGCCTTCGCGGGCACCGAGTAGGCGGAAGGAGCCACACGTCATGATCGCGTTCGCTGGGACGGCCCAGGACGTCGCCCGGGTCTCCATCACCGGTGTCAGCAAGTCCTATCCGGGTACGAGAGCCCTGATCGATCTCGACCTCGCCGTGATGCCGGGAGAGGTTCACGGTATCGCCGGACAGAACGGGGCCGGCAAGTCGACCCTTGTTCGCATCCTCTCGGGAGTCGAGAGGCCGGACACCGGGACCATCCGCCTCGATGGCGAGGAGGTCTCGCTGGAGACGCCCCAGGCCGCCCAGCGGGCGCAGATCATGACAGTCCACCAGGAGTTGAGCCTGATCCCGTACCTCTCGGTCGCCGAGAACATCTTCGTGGGAGACATGCCACGCACAAGAGCCGGATCCATCGCCTGGCGCCGGCTTCGGCGGGATGCCAGGCAGCAGCTGCTCGCCCTCGGCTTCGACATCGACGTGCGGAAGCCTGTGTCGGCGCTGCCCATCGCACACCGGCAGGCGGTCGAGATCGCCAAGGCGATCAGCCGCAACGCGAGAGTCCTCATCCTCGACGAGCCGACCGCGACCCTGCCGCGGCACGACGTGGCCAAGCTGTTCGAGCTGCTTCGGCGGCTCCGCACCTCCGGGATCGCCATCATCTTCATCTCGCACCACTTCGATGAGATGTACGAGATCTGCGACACCATCTCGGTCTTCAGAGACGGAAGACGGGTCGCCGGTTTTGTCGCCGAGGAGGAGAACCACGATGCGATTCTGCAGGCAATGCTCGGCAGCATGAACCCGGAGGATTCACAGCGCCTGCAGCTCGGCGCGAGCGACACCCCCAGGCTCGGTCTGGGCAGGGTCGACGGCGAGGTCGCCCTGGAGGTGCAGGGCCTCAGCGACGACTCGAACCTCAGCGATGTCGACCTGGTGCTGCACAGAGGAGAAGTGCTCGGTGTCGCCGGGCTGTCCGGGAGCGGGCAGACCCAGCTGGCGGCTGCGCTGTTCGGTGCTCAGAAGTACGCGGCCCGTTCATTCACCGTTTCAGGCCGGCAGGTAGGTAGGCTGCACAGCCCGGCCAACGCGGTACGTCTCGGGTTGGGGCTGCTGCCGGAAGAGCGCAAATCGCAGGGCCTCATCCTGCCGATGTCGATCACGAGGAATATCACCCTTGCAGCGCTGGGGAAGTTCAGCAGGCTCGCTGTCATCGACAAGCGCAAGGAGGCCGCCACCGGCCAGCGAATGCGCACAGCCCTCTCGATCAAGGCGCCCTCGCTCGGACGGCCCGTCGCGACCTTGTCCGGAGGCAACCAGCAAAAGGTCGCCCTCGCGAAATGGCTCGTCAGTGGCGTGCGCACCCTCATCTTCGTGGAGCCAACCCGCGGAGTCGACGTCGGGGCAAAGCTCGAGATCTACGAGCTGATCCGAGGCTTCGTGGAGGGCGGTGGTAGCGCGATCATCATCACCTCCGAGATCGACGAGGCGCTGATGTGCGACCGCGTTGCCGTACTACGCCGCGGCACCATCGTCGCAACGGTCGATCGACCCACCATCGAACGAGACGGCGAAGTCGCCGTCATGAAGTTCTTCGCCTGAAACAGCACACGAACAACGGAGTCAGATCGTGTCATCCAACACCAACACCCAACAGCGCCTGCCTTCTTCGCCCGCACCCCGCCGCCGTCCCGGCGACGCGGTCAAGGAGTTCGCGGCCTCCCTCGGATCAAAGGGCTACCTCCTCGTCGTAGGAGCCATCGTGCTCATCGTCGGCAGCGCGGTCTCGCCATACTTCTTCACCTCCCGCAACCTCGTCGCGGTGCTGATCACCGCCTCGGTCGTGTCGGTGCTCGCCGTAGGCCAGTATCTTGTCATCGTCACCGGCGGCATCGACCTGTCGGTCGGTGCGGTCGCTGCCCTCTCGTCCGTGGCCGTGGGCCTCACCCTCCAACAGGGAGTCCCGTGGCCCATCGCACTGATCGTCGCGCTTCTTGTCGCCGGCTTCATCGGGGTATTCAACGGCGTGATGATCGTCTACGGGGGCGTGACACCGTTCATCGTGACCCTGGCGATGATGAGCCTGGCACGCGGAGCGGCCTACGTGCTCCAGACCGGTCGCCAGGTACCGATCTCGAATCAGGGATTCCTCGACGCGTTCGTCGGCGATTTCGGGCCGCTTCCCGCGCCGATCGTCATCGCACTCGTCGTCACCGTTCTCGCGGCGCTGATGATGGCGCAGACCCGATACGGCCGGAGGCTCTACGCACTGGGCGGTAACCCGGAGGCCGCGCGCTTGTCGGGTCTGCCGGTCAAGCGCGATGTGATCACTGCCTATTTCCTGTCGTCGCTTCTCGCCGGCCTCGCGGGGGTGATGATCGCCGCGCAGCTGACGGAAGGCAGTGCGATCATCGGCGACGGCTACGAGTTGAACGCCATCGCAGCCGTAGTCGTCGGAGGCGCATCCCTGTTCGGCGGCACCGGCGATCCGGTCAGCGCCGTGATCGGCGGTCTCATCATCGCTGTGATCCTGAACATCATGGACCTGCTCGGCATTCAGGCACAGCCGCAGCTCATCGTGAAAGGCGCAGTCATCCTGCTCGCTGTGCTGTTCACCAGCGGAGCTGGCAGTCGTCTCCCACACGCCATCCGCAAGCTCGTATTCCAACGCCGGTATGCCGCCCTTCCGGCCACGGCGACGAAGGAGGAACGATGAACCAACTCGTGACGCACACGTTCACTCCGTCTCAGGCCGAGACCATCGCCGCCGTCTGCCAGAGGATGTTCCCTCCGACGCAGAACTGGCCGGGTGCCGAAGCGGCGGGAGTCCCCGAGTACGTCGTCGCCGCTGTTGCAGAGGGGGGCGCGGAACTCCACGCCTTCTATGTGAGCGGCCTCGACGCCCTGGACAGAGAGAGTCACGCTTTGTTCGGCGCTCCGTTCACAGCGATCGCGGCGCAGGACCAGGACCGCGTCCTTGAGCAGATCGACGCTGCCCATTCTGCGGACGGGCCAGACGCCGGTGCTCGGCTCGAAGCGTTCTTCGGAGTGATCTGGGAGCACGGCATCCAGGGCATGTTCTGCGATCCGCAGTACGGCGGCAACCGCGACACAGTGGGCTGGAAGCTGGTCGGGTTCCCTGGAGCGCAATGGGGCTACAACGCCGAGCAGATGCGAGAAGGGTTCGACTCCCGCGCGATCGTCATCAAGACCTTGAAAGACCTCAGAGACGAATTGAAGGTGACCAATGGTTGAGCGCGCAGAAGCGATCGTCGTCGGCCTCGGAGCTTCCGGCGGCATCATCGCCGAGCAGTTGACCAAGGCTGGCGTGAGCGTGGTCGCCCTCGACAAGGGCCCTATGCACACGAGTGAGGAGTTCCGACTCAAGCACGACGAGGTCAAGTACTACTCACGCGGGAGCCTGGTCCCCCAGCTCAGCACGGACCCGGTCACCTGGCGAGCGGACGACAACAGCACGGCACGGCTGCTCCCGTGGGCTGCCGGTGTCCGCGGCAACAGTGAGCCCTTGCACCTCCCACCGTCGATCGGTCCGGGCGGCGGCACCCTGCACTGGGGCGGCGCATCATGGCGGCACCGTGACAGCGACTTCAGGATGAAGTCGATCATCGTCGACCGGTTTGGCGAGGACGCGCTCGGTAGTGACTCCACGATGGTGGACTGGCCGATCGGCTACGACGATCTCGAGCCGTACTACGACAAGGCAGAATGGGAGCTCGGCGTCTCTGGGGCCGCAGGCAACATCAATGGCGAGCACGTAGAGGGCGGCAGCCCGTTCGAGTCGCCTCGCACCCGCGGCTTCCCGATGAGGCCGCTCCGCCGCGCGCCGGCCGACGATCGATTCGCTGCCGCGGCCGAACGCCTCGGATACCACCCATTCCAGCAGCCGGCCGCCGTGGCCTCCGAGGACTACAAGTCGCTCAAGGGGTGCGAGTATTGCGGCTTCTGCCACGGATTCCTCTGCCACGTGAACGCAAAGCAGTCCAGCCGCATCACGTCCGTCGAGGCGGCACTGAGCACGGGCAACCTTGAGATCCGCGCGAACTCGCGGGTGTTCCGCATCGAGCGCGATGCCAGCGGACGCCGGGTCCTCGGTGTCTCCTATTTCGACGAGAACGGTCTGGAGCGGCGCATCGACTCCGATCTGGTCGTGATCGCCTGCTATGCACTCGAGAACAGTCGGCTGCTCCTCGCGTCGGATATCAACGCGAACGGTCAGGTCGGACGCAACTTCATGACCCACAGCTTCGGCTGGTGTACGGCCGTGTTGCCTGAGAACTCGAATCCGTTCATGGCACCGCTGGTGGCGGCGAGCGTCATCGACGACTTCAACTGCGACGGAATGCCGGACAACGATGATGGCGTGCTCTGGGGCTCGGTGATCACCAGTATCCCCGGCGACCTGCAGCCGATCGAGGCCGCGCACAACCTGCCGCCAGGCTCCAAGCGCTGGGGCGCCGACTTCATCGAGTGGTTCGGCGCGAACTATCGGCGCCTATTCGGCATCCACAACCAGATCCCGACCTTCCCCTCGGTACGAAACTATGTCGATCTGGACCCGACGGTCACCGACCAGTACGGTCAGCCGGCACTGCGCATCACGCACGACTGGTCGACACACGACCGGGCGGCACTCGGGTACTTCGAGAAGATCAAACGGGACATCGCAGAAGAAATGGGCGCCGTGCAGTTCTGGTCAGAGCCGACGCCTCCGCTCTACCACCTTTCGACGCACGAAGTAGGGACGCATCGGATGGGCCTGGACCCCGCCACCTCCGTCGTCGACGTGTACGGCGAGTCGCACGAGTGCCGCGGACTCTACGTGGTCGGGGGCGGCCAGTTCCCGACCCTCTCCGGTTACAACCCGACGCAGACCATCCAGGCGCTCGCTTACCTCACAGCCGACCACATCCTCGGCAGGCGCTGAGAAGCGCCTCCACGAACGTCGTGTCTCACGGGCACGTCACAAACCAGCCAGAACCGACACCGCTCTCGGGCGAAACCAACAAGAAAGAGGAACCACATCATGGTCGATCCGTACGCGATCGTTGCACTGTCGAACACGGTGCACACCATTAAGAAGCGCTCCGACGCCATCGAGAACACCAAACGGATCTGCGATTTCATGGATCCAGCCGTCATGGTCGCCTCGACCGATGGGGCTCCGGTCAAGCTCGTTGTATTGCCGGAGATGGCCATCCAGGGGATGCTGCCGCACTTCCTGGCCGGCGACAAGGATGCACACGAAGAGTTCGCGATGGAGATCCCCGGTCCGGAGACCGAGATCCTCGGGCAGAAGGCCAAGGAGCTGAACACCTACATCGCCGGCGAGCTCTATCTGGTCCGAGACCCCGACTTCCCTGGCCACTCCTTCAACGTCGCCTTCCTGATCAGCCCTCAAGGAGAAGTGATCTACAAGCGCGCCAAGGCGACGAGCGACGCATACGAGGGTGGGGCTCTCGGAACCACCAACCCCCACGACATCTGGGACGAGTGGATCGAGAAGAAGGGAAACGGCAACGTGCTCGACGCCATTTTCCCGGTGGCGAAGACCGAGATCGGCAACATCGGCTACGTCATCTGCCACGAAGGTGCATACCCGGAGATCACTCGAGGGCTTGCGATGAACGGCGCAGAGATCATCATCCGTGGCACCCTGATCGAGCCCCAGGTCGGAGCAGGCATGTGGGAGCTGCAGAATCGCGCCCACGCGATGTTCAACCAGGTCTACGTGGTGGCGCCGAACCTCGGGCCGCAGCGCAATGACGACGGCACTCTGTTCGACCTCTTCGGCGGCCAGTCGATGATCGTCGACAACAAGGGCCGTGTGGTGGTCAAGCAGAGCGGCAGTGGCGCAGGCGACTCATTCGTGAGCTCCGTCATCGACATCGAGGCGCTTCGCCGGTCGCGCACGTCCAACGGCGTGACGAGCTGGTTCAAGGATCTGCGCACCGAGCAGTACCGGGCCATTTACGACCAGCCCATCTACGAGGCCAACCAGTACCTTGACGCACCTCCGACCACCGGTTGGCTGGCGCGCGAGGCGAAGCGGCGCGGGAGCAACATCGAGAAGCTCATCCAGCGCGGAGTGCTCACGCCGCCGTCCAAGTGACGAAGGCGTGACGAAGGGCGGGTGCGGTGCTCTGGCTGGCCGCACCCGCCCGGGCCACCGACGCGATCACTCGGTGGCCAGATGAGTTGGCGAGAAGAGCGAGGCGAGGACATGCAGGCAGGATCCCTATCACGCGTACCGCCGGCGCCGCGTCGGTTCGGGCTCGTCGGTCACGGCTGGCGCACCGATTTCTATCTCCGCATTGCCGCTGCGCTTCCGGACCGATTCACCTGCGTCGGCATAGTGACCCGCACCGCCGAGGCGGGTCGTCGAGTCGAGGAACGATGGGGGGTGCCCTCCTTTCGCGCGGTGGCCGACCTCGTCAACGGGTCACAGGTGGATGCGATGGTGGTCAGCGTTCCCCCGATCGCAGCGGCGCCGATCATCGCCGACCTCGTGAGGCTTCGAATTCCGGTGCTCACGGAGACACCGCCAGCGCCGACGCTCGATGGGCTTGCGGACCTGTGGAAAGCCGTCGGCGACTCGCCACTCGTGATGGTCGCCGAACAGCATCCGTACCTGCCGGTCTTCGTCGCGCTGCAGCGCCTGATCGACCAGGGGGTGCTCGGGGAGGTGAGTTCGGCTTCGATCTCATGGACGCACGAATACCACGCGGCGGCGCTGCTGCGTCGCCTGGCCGGTGTCGGGGGCGAGGGGTCCAGCGTGACCGCCATTCGTGCATCGGTTCCGTTGGTCGACGGTCCGGACCGGTCGGGCTGGCCTGAGCTGCCTGCCGTGTCGCAGAGAGAGCACGTGACCGCCGTGCTCCGCACCGGCGACCGCAGCGCCCTCTACGACTTCACGGAGACGCAATGGTTCAACCCGCTGCGGCGTCGCCAGGTGTCGGTACGCGGCAGCCACGGCGAAGTCGTCGGGTCGGACGTGACCTGGACGGCGGGCGGTGAGATCATGAGCGCTCCCATCGTGCGTCGTCAGCTCGGTCTTGACGGCAACCTGGAAGGAACGGGGCTCGACCGGTTGACCTGGTGCAGCCAGACGCTGTACCGCAATCCGTTCCCTGGAAGCGGCCTCTCCGACGAGGAGATCGCGATCGCCACCTGCCTCGTCAATATCACCAACCCTGATCATCCGGCAGGCTACTCACTCGCGGACGCCTGTGAGGACCGATATCTCTCCCTCCTCGTCGCAGAGTCGGCCGACCGCGAGACACAACTGATATCCCGAGCCCAACCCTGGTCGGCCGCGTTGGTATAGCGCGTCCGCCCGAGAGATCAAAACACCGCACCACGAAGGAGATCATCAATGTTGACCTATAACGCCCTCGGGCGAACCGGCCTGACCGTTTCATCTGTCTGCGTCGGAACGAGTGCGCTCGGAAGCCACCCCGACCAGTACGGCTACGAAGTAGACACCGAGACCGGCGTCGCCACCATCGCACGCGCTCTGAGTGGACCGTTCACGTTCATCGACACGTCGAACGAATATGGTCACGGCGGAGACAGCGAACGACGTATCGGCCAGGCGCTCGCGAACCGCGGGGGAGGCATGCCTGAGGGCGTCGTGGTCGCTACCAAAGTGGATCCGCTCCTCGGCTCCACCGACTTCTCCGGCGACCGTGTGCGCCGCTCCGTCGAGGAGAGTCTGGAACGGCTCGGCCTGGACCGCCTGCAACTGGTGTACTTCCACGACCCGGAGAAGATCACCTTTGACGAGGGGGTAGCCAAGGGGGGCCCACTGGAGGCGCTCATTGAGCTGCGCGATCAGGGTGTCATCGACTACATCGGTGTGGCGGGCGGACCGATCGACCTGGAGCTGCGCTACCTCGCCACGGACGCTTTCGACGCCGTCATCAGTCACAACCGATACACGCTCGTCGACCAGACCGCCGAGTCTCTCATGGATGACGCTGCCGAACGAGGTGTCGCGTTCGTGAATGCCGCTCCATTCGGTGGGGGGATGCTTGCCACGGGGCCAGAGACCACAATCCGCTACCGATACGAGACTGCGGATGAGCAGCTGTTGGCGAGGGTGCGGGCCATGAAACAGCTCTGCGACGATGCCGGCGTCCCGCTCGCCGCGGCTGCCCTCCAGTTCTCTACCCGTGATCCTCGCGTGGCGTCGACCATTGTAGGGATGTCACGACCCTCACGCATCGATCAGACGCTGGAGTTGCTGGAGACGCCTATCGCCGACGAGCTCTGGGGTGCGCTCGAACCACTCGTGAGAGGCGAGCGGGTTCCCGAATGACCTGGCCGGAGGCGATGTCCGCGATCCTGGTGGCGACGCGCGTCTTCGCCGAGTAGCGCCTGCCGGTTGACAGCCCCCCCCGATCTCGATCCAGGGGATGATCGGCTTCAACAGTCCGGATGACTCCCCGCGCTCCGAATTGAGCGACGCTGATCGCATGGGAATCGTAAACGAGCGCCGCAGCGTCGCGCAGCCGGTCGCCTGCTGATGGCCTGGACCTCCGAGCTGGTCGTCCACGACGAGGCGATCAGGGCGAACACCGCGTATTTCGTGTCGATCACCGGCCGGCGGGTGATGGCGGTGCTCAAGGCGGATGCGTTCGGGCACGGTGCGATCGCGCGCTCGGTCCTCGAGGCCGGGGCGACGTCGATCGGCGTCACGTCCATCGACGAAGCGATCGCGCTCCGCGTGGACGGGATCAGCGCCCCCATCCTGAGCTGGCTGAACCCCGTCGACGCCGATTTCGAGGCGGCCGTGCTCGCCGACATCGACCTCGCGGTGCCGAGTGCCGCTCTGCTGCAGGCCGTCGCGCGGACGGCCGCGGGGGCCGGGCGGCGAGCCAGAGTTCATCTGCACATCGACGTCGGCATGGCGCGCGACGGCGCGCCGGCCGGCGAGTGGGCGGCGCTGTGCGGGATCGCGCGCGAGTTCGAGCATCTGGGCTGGATCCGCGTCGTCGGTGTGATGGGGCACATGTCCTGCGCCGACCAGCCCGAGCATCCTCAGAACCAGCGCGAACGGCTCGTCTTCGCCAACGCCGTGCGCACCGCTCTGCGGCGCGGTCTTGCCCCCACCGTCACCCATCTCGCCGCGACGGCCGCCACCCTGACAGGCGTCGGCGCGGGCTTCGGGATGCACCGCATCGGCGCCGGGCTGTTCGGCATCGATCCGTCCGGCACCTCGGCGGAGCTGCGGCCGGCGCTGTCCCTGACCACTCACGTCGTCGCCGCGCGCGAGGTCGCGCCCGGCACGGGCATCGGCTACGGCCTGGACCACATCGCCGACCGGCGCACCCACCTCGCGCTGCTCCCGATCGGCTACGGCGACGGGCTCCCGCGAGGAGCGTCAGAGCGGGCGGATGTGTTCGTGCGGGGCCGCCGCCGCCCCCTCGTCGGGCGGTTCTCGATGGACATGGTCGTCGCGGACACGGGCGACGACGCGGTCGCTCCCGGCGAGCCAGTGCTGGTGTTCGGCCCTGGCGGCGACGGTGAGCCGACCGTCGCGGAGTGGGCGCTCTGGTCGGGGACGATCGAACACGAGATCGTGACCAGGATCGGCACGCGGGTGGCGCGCATCCACCGGACGACAGGTGCGTACCGGGGGCAGCGGGGAGCGGTCCGTGCGTGAGGGGCGTGCGCGCCGGGTCGCGGTGATCGGCGGCGGTGCGAACGACGAGCACGAGGTCTCGCTCGCCTCCGCCGCAGCCGTCACCCGCGCGGTGGAGGCCAACGGGATGGATGCGGTCGCGCTGACCATCGACCGCTCAGGTCGATGGCACCACGGCGATGGCGGGCCGCTGCCGTCTGCGGAAGCTGTCGCACTCGTGGCGTCCTGCGATGTCGCGTTCCCCGTGCTGCACGGTGTGAACGGGGAGGACGGCGCCGCGGCCGGTCTGCTGACCATGATCGGCGTGCCCTTCGTCGGCTCGCCCGTGCGGGCAGGAGCCATCGGGATGGACAAGTGGGTGACGAAGCTCGTCGCGCAGGCCGTGCGTGTCCGCACCACTCCCGGGGTTCTGGTGCGCAGCGCGGCGGACGCGTCCTCGATGGATGCGGTCCCGCCGTTTGTCGTGAAGCCGACCTCCGGAGGGTCGAGCAACGGCGTCACCGTGGTGAGGCACCCCGGCGAGCTGGCCGCGGCGATCGAGCTCGCGTGCGGCTCGGGCGACACGGCGCTCGTCGAGTCGTTCGTCACCGGTCGGGAGGTCGACATCGCCCTGTTCCGGGATCGCGCCGGCGTGCTTCGTGCTGGAGCAGCCCTCGAGATCGGTGTGGCCGACGGCGGTGTCTTCGACCGCGAGCAGAAGTACGACGGCACTGCGTCGTTCACGGTCCCGGCGCGACTCTGCCCAGACGAGCACGCGGGCGTCGAGAGCGCGGCGCGCGCGCTCTACGATGCGCTCGGCTGCGCGGGCGTCGCGCGCTTTGACTTCTTCGTCACCCAGACCGGTGTGGTCCTCAACGAGGTGAACACCACCCCCGGTTTCACCGAGCAGTCACAGGTGCCCCTGATGTACGCCGCGACCGGCCTCGGCTACGAGGGCCTGATTCGTGAACTGATCGAGGCGGCGGAGCCGGCCGCCTAGCGGGGCGCGTCGTCTCCGGCACGGTGGCGCTCGCGGTCGGCGGCCTCCTGGCGGAGCTGCGCGTTCTCGCCTTCGAGGGCGAGGACTCTGCCGATGCCGGCCAGGTTGACGCCGTCGTCCTGCAGCTCGGAGACGCGCCGCATCCTCTCGATGTCGTCGGCGCTGTACCGTCTGGTGCCGCCCTCCGTGCGAGCGGGAGTCAGGAGGCCTTTGCGCTCGTAGAGGCGCAGTGTCGCCGCGGGCAGGCCGAGGAGTTCGGCAGCGACCGCCATGCTGTAGACCGGCCGGCTCCCTGGGCTCTGACTCATAGCTGAATTGTGCTGGCGCCCTTGCGGGGTGTCAAGTTTCGATGTAGAAAATATGTAGCAAGTGATTTAGATAACTTGCAGCGGCGGACGCGGAGCGGTGCGAGCCGTTCCGATTCCGTCGCGACGCCACAACGGAAAGGAGAATCTCATTATGTCGATGTCATTTGATCCTTTCAGCCAGCTGGATCGGATCGCGCAGAGCATCTTCGACACGAGCAGACAGCCGCGGATCATGCCGGTCGACCTGTACCGCGAGGGGCATCAGTACGTGCTGAACGCCGACCTTCCCGGCGTCGACCCCGGCTCCGTCGACGTGGATGTGGACGGTCACCTGCTGACCATCCGCGCGCAGCGTTCGATGGGCAACAGGGACAACGGTCGCTGGTTGGCGCAGGAGCGTCCGTTCGGCTCCTACCTGCGGCAGTTCTCGATCGGCGACGACGTGGATCCTGACGGAATCAGCGCGAGCTACGACAACGGGGTGCTCAGCGTGGTGATTCCAATCGCCGAGCGGGCGAAGCCGCGCAAGATCTCGGTCGCGTCCGCGAACGAGAAGCAGCAGCAGGCCGTCGCGGCCTGACGGCTGTCCGGGGCCTCTCGGAAGTGCATGTCGAACCGCATGGGGCGGGCGACGCGGATGCTTTCCCGAGAGAGTGCGGGGTCGCCGGTGCGGCCGACCGGCGACCCCCGCCCATGATTCGGCTCGCTCAGGGAGTGAGGACGACCTTGATGCACCCGTCCTGCTTGTCCCTGAACAGGTCGTACATGCGGGGCGCCTCCTCGAGCCCGACGCGATGCGTCACGAGGTCTTCCGTGCCGAGCGGGTCGGCGGGGTCCTCGACCAGCGGGAGGATCGCATCCCGCCAGGTGTGCACGTTGGCCTGGCCCATCCGCAGGGTGAGCTGCTTGTCGAAGAGGTTCATGAACGGCACAGGGTCGGCGACGCCGGCGTAGACGCCGCTCAGTGAGACCGTCCCGCCTCGGCGGACGGCGTCGAAGGCCAGCATCATCGCCGAAAGACGGTCGAGGCCGACCGTCGTCATCAGCTTCTTGGCGACGGTGTCGGGGAGCAGTCCGACGGCGGACTGGGCCACCGCGGCCGCGGTGTTGCCGTGCGCTTCCATCCCCACGGCGTCGATGACGGCGTCCGGCCCGCGCCCGTCCGTTGCTTCTCGCAGCCAGGCGGCGGCGTCGTCGCTCAGGTCGAACGTGTCGACGCCGTGGCGTTCCGCCATCGCCCGGCGCTCGGGAACCGGGTCGACGGCGATCACCGTGAAGCCCCGTTGAACGCCGATACGGCTGGCGAACTGGCCGACAGGGCCGAGCCCGATGACGGCGAGGGTGCCTCCCTCCGGCACGTTCGCGTACTCGACGCCCTGCCACGCTGTGGGCAGGATGTCGCTGAGGAACAGGTAGCGGTCGTCCGGCAGCTCCGTGCCGACGCGGAGGGCATTGAAGTCGGCGAGCGGCACGCGCAGGCGTTCGGCCTGGCCTCCCGGAACGGACCCGTAGAGCTCGGTGTATCCGTAGAGGCTGGCGCCGGTGCCGTGCTGGTGGTTCTGGGTGGTCTCGCACTGCGTCGTCAGACCGCGTTTGCACATGAAACAGTCGCCGCAGGCGATCACGAACGGGATGACGACCCGGTCGCCGACGCTGAGGGAGCGGACCTCTGCGCCGACCTCCTCGACGATGCCCATCGGCTCGTGCCCGAGGACGTCGCCCTGGGAGAGGAACGGCCCGAGCACGTCGTAGAGGTGCAGATCGGAGCCGCAGATGGCGGTCGAGGTGACCCGGATGACGACGTCGGTCGGTTTCTCGATGCGCGGGTCAGGTGCATCCACGACGTCGACACGTTTGTTGGCTTGCCAGGTCAGAGCTCTCATGGCTGCTTGTGTACGCCGACCGCTGAGCGTGCTCTACCGGGTTGCCTGACCGCCCGCATCGTGCAGGCGGCGACGGGTGCGCATCCCCTCTCTGATTGACACCCCCTGCGTCGTCGGTCAATGGGGTGGTGGTGGCGGGATTGCTGAGGACCGTCGACGGGGAGGCGACCGATTCCGGGCCTCGCTACTGGGGAGGTATCCATGTTCTTTCACGTGCAGAGCCTGATCAACGACATCGAGCAGGACGAGCCGGATCCGGCCGCCGCGAACGCGCTGCAGGAGGGGCTCGGCGGTCAGTTCGGCGAGATGCGCACGATGATGCAGTATCTGTTCCAGGCGATGAACTTCCGCGGCCCGGCGGCCAAGCCGTATCGCGACCTCATCCAGGGAATCGGCACGGAGGAGATCAGCCATGTCGAGCTGATCGGAACGACGATCGCGCGACTCCTCGACGGGTCGCCGCAGTATCAGGGCAAGAAGAGCGACCCGCTCGACAAGCCTGGCGCCGGCGGTGCGATCCCGCTGAACATCGCCCTCGCAGAGGGGAACATCCACCACTACCTGGTCGGCGCTCAGGGTGCTCTCCCCGTCGACGCCGTCGGCAACCCATGGTCGGGCAGCTACGTCTACAACTCCGGCAACCTCGTGCTGGATCTGCTCTACAACCTGATGCTGGAGTCGACCGGACGCCTGCAGAAGTGCCGGATCTACGAGATGACGGAGAACAAGACGGCGCGCTCGACGATCGCCTACCTCATCGTGCGCGATCAGGCCCACGAGAATGGCTACGCGAAGGCCCTCGAGACGCTCGGCGTCGACTGGAACAAACTGCTGCCGATCCCGAAGACCAACGCCGAGCGCTTCCCCGAGGTGAAGAAGCTGACCGACCTCGGCCTGCAGAGCAAGCAGTACACGTTCGACCTCGCCGGTCAGTCCGAAGCCGGCAAGATCTTCCAGGGACTCTCGCCGTCGAAGGACGGCACGAACCTCGACGCCTCGGAGCAGGCGCCGGAGGGAGTCCCGTCGGTCATCGCGACGGAGCGCTTCGAGGAATTCGCGCCGGGCCTCGACCCGGAGCTGCTGAGGCTCATCCAGGCCACTGCCGACCTCGAGCTGGCCGACGTGGAGGCCATCTACGGGAGGGTCGCGGGCGGCTGAGGTGGTCGGTCATCCGCGCGGCTCGCGGCGTGAGCGTCGTCGCGACCACGAGACCAACAGGGCGACGACGGTCACTGCTGCGATGACACCGAGGACGCCGAGCCAGACCCAGTCGGGAATCGGCCCCAACGCCACGGTGTCGTCGCAGGGCTGGCCCTCAGGCGGCGCCGTCGCGCACGAGGCCAGGATCAGCGGTGTCACGGGATCGCCACCTCCGGGCGCGCACGCCGACGGGTGCGTGGGTCGGTCGACCGCATCCGGATTCGTTGCCGCATGCGCTCACGCTAGCGGGCGAGCGTGCGGGGCGGATAGCGGCTGAGTGCCGTTCGGGCGTGAGACCGGTAAGAGAGCGAGTGACGGGAATCGAACCCGCGCTATCAGCTTGGGAAGCTGAAGTTCTACCATTGAACTACACTCGCACGACCCAGGTTCCCAGTGAATATCTGGAATCCGAGTTGGATCCTCAGCGTACCCGGTCTGTGGTTTTTGGCCAAACCGCGGCCCGCTCGGCGGACGCCGGAAGCGTGTCGTACACCGCCGCCCACTCGGCCTCGTATGCGACGGGGTCGATGTGCCCGGCGCGGCGCTGTGTCTCCAGGTCGACGAGCCGGCGGCCGGCGGTGAGCAGGAGCTGGACGTCGCCGAACTCGCGGAGGCTTCCTCCGACGTACTCGGAGGCGGCGGTGATTACGTGGCAGCGGACGCGCAGGTCGTGGCTGAGCGCGGCCAGCACGAGGAAGCCGGCGAGGTACACCGCCAGGGCCGTCGCCAGCGCCAGGACAGGACCCGCGTCGCTGAGCGGGATGAGCGCGAACAGGCAACCGACGGCGCCGACGATCGGCCACGCGTGGAAGGCATGCAGCAGACGTCGCTCCCCGCGGCTGATGCCTGGCGGGTACACGGTCAGTCGCGCGCGCTGCCAGATGCCCCTGCTCAGCGGGGACACGTCGATCGTGCCCCAGAGGGCGCGGCCTTCGGTGATTCGTCTCAGGACCTCGTTCACGCTTTCAGCGTGCGCCGGTTCCTGCATGCCATGGCCGATCCTTGCGATGTCCTTACGGCGACGGAGGGGACGCTAACGGTTCCCTGACGGATGGGTCGACAACCACCACCGACAACCGACCCCCGACCCGGCCTCAGCGCGCGGCGGCGGTCCGCAGGAGCTCGGCGATCCGCGTCCTCTCCGCGTCGCCCATTCCGGTGATCGCGTAGCCGACGGGCCACAGCGTGCCGTCGTCGAGTTTCGCCGCCTGCTGGAACTCCAGGGTGGCGTAGCGGATCTTGAACTTGGCGCCCGGCTTGAACGCCACGACGATCTTGCCGTCCGCGTCGGCGTATGCGGGCATCCCGTACCAGGTCTTCGCGGCGAGCGGCGTGTTCTCGGCGACGAGCGCGTGGAACGCCTCGGCGAGGTCCTTGTCGGTGCCCGTCATGGCGGCGATGGCCGCGTCGCACGCTGCCGCGGCGTCTGCGCCCTCCTGTGCTGCCTTCTTCTCGGCGACGGCGGCCTTGATGGCGGCCTTCTCCTCTTTGCTGAACGTCGTGGTGGCCATGATGCCCCTCCCTTTCCGGTCTGCACACAATCTAAGACGGCCGTAGGAGCGAACGCTTCTCCGATCCTGCTCGATCGTCGTCTCCGCCGATAGGCTGATCCCGTGCTTCTCTCAGACCGCGACATCAAGGCCGAGCTCGGCTCCGGACGCATCGCCCTCGAACCGTTCGACGGGGCCATGGTCCAGCCGTCGAGCGTCGACGTGCGGCTCGATAGGTTCTTCCGCCTGTTCGACAACCACAAGTACCCGTTCATCGACCCTGCAGAGGATCAGCCGGAGCTCACCAGGCTGGTCGAAGTGGATGCGGACCAGCCGTTCATCCTGCACCCTGGCGAGTTCGTGCTCGGCTCCACCTTCGAGCTGGTCTCTCTGCCGGACGACGTCGCGGCGCGGCTAGAAGGCAAGAGCTCGCTCGGGCGTCTCGGCCTGCTGACGCACTCCACCGCCGGGTTCATCGACCCCGGCTTCTCCGGTCACGTCACGCTGGAGCTCAGCAACGTCGCCACCCTGCCGATCAAGCTCTGGCCCGGCATGAAGATCGGCCAGATGTGCTTCTTCCGGCTCACCTCGCCGGCCGAGCGGCCGTACGGGTCGAGCGAGTACAGCTCGCGCTACCAGGGCCAGCGCGGCCCGACGGCGTCGCGGTCGTACCTCAACTTCCACCGCACAGACGTGTCGACGACAGAGGCGGGTCGCACCGCAGGCTGATCCCGTCCGTCCGTCCCATTCGTCCTGGAGGGCAGAACCATGAGCGAGTCGACAGACGCAGCGTTCGCGCGGGCACTCGTGGCGTCGGGTCCGACGCCCGTCCGGCCACAACGGATGCAGTTGTTCGGTCAGCTGGTCGGCAGCTGGCGGGCGGAGTGCCGGTTCCTCGACGAGGAGTCGGGCGCGTGGGCGGAGTTCACCACCGACTGGTTGTTCGCGTACACGCTGGGAGGTCGAGCAGTTCAGGATGTGCTTGTCGCCCCGAGCGCGTCCGACCCGACCATGACGGAGGCGAAGGGCACCACCATCCGCGTCTACGACCCCGTCCTCGGACTCTGGCGGGTGAGCTGGTTCGGCGCGGTCGCCGGTGACTTCTGCACGCTGGTCGCGAGCGCCCACCACCGCGACGGTATCCGGCAGGACGGCACGCAGACCGATGGCCGCCCGATCCGCTGGAACTTCAGCAGCATCACCGACGACTCCTTCTCGTGGGACGGCTGGGTGTCCGACGACGAAGGAAAGACCTGGTGGCTCGAACAGCACATCGACGCCACCCGCAACGGCTGACAGCAGTGGGGAAGCGATCGCGCGAACGCTGGTACGACAGCGTCCCGTCCGTCCTGTTCACCGCGCTCGGCCTCGCGCTCGCCACCCTCGCCGTTGTCGCGTTCGTCAACCCGTGGCCGTCCGCCCTCCTGATCCGGGCGCTGTTCGAGCGCGGTGCGGCGCAGACCGTCGCCGAGATGGAACCGTACGTGCCGCGCAGCGGGGTGGATGCGCGCCGCGACATCTCCTACGGCGACGCCGGCTCGGACACCACCCTCGACGTGTTCACACCGGCAGGCGAATCCACCCCGCTCACCACGGTGGTGTGGATCCACGGCGGGGCGTGGATCTCCGGCGACAAGTCCAACGTCGACCCATACCTGCAGCTGCTCGCATCGCACGGCTACGCGGCGGTCGGCCTCAACTACACGATCTCGCCGGAGACCACGTACCCGACCGCGCTGACCCAGCTCAACGACGCCCTCGGATTCCTCGTCGAGCACGCGGCCGAATACGGCATCGACCCGGAGAGCATCGTGCTGGCCGGTGACTCCGCCGGCTCGCAGTACGCGTCCCAGCTCGCCACCATGGTGACCAACCCGGCGTACGCCGAGCGCGTCGGCATCGCCCCGAAACTCACGGCAGACCAGCTCAGGGCGGTCATCCTCAACTGCGGTATCTACGACGTGCGCGGCATCCCGAACGCTCCGGGCATCGGAGGCTGGGGTTTCCGGGTGGCGCTCTGGTCGTACCTGGGCGAGAAAGACTGGTCGGACACCGCAGGAGGCAGGGACATGTCCACCATCGAATACGTCACGGCCGACTTCCCGACCACCTGGATCTCCGGAGGCAACGGCGACCCGCTCACGAACAGCCAATCGAAGCCGCTGGCGAAGAAACTCGCCGGGCTGGGAGTGGAGGTGACGAGTGTCTTCTATCCGGAGGACGAGTCGCCGGCCCTCCCGCACGAGTACCAGTTCCACCTGAACTTCGCGAAGGCGAGGTCGGCGCTCCAGTCGACCGTCGACTTCCTCGACACGGTCAGCGCGCGGACGAAGAACTCCGACTGACCGATGCCGGGGCCGGCATACGGGCGCGGTAGTTATCCACAGTCAATTACACAGGTGGAAATAGTGAGGGCGTTTCACTCTTCAGCGACGGCCGGGATGCTCAGAGCTGATCCGACGGCTCGATGCTGGCGTCCGCATACAGAGCGGGCAGCTGCAGCGTGAGCCACGGGCTGAACGCCCAGGGTGTCGCCTCCACCGCGCCGAGCAGCGTGCGGGGGTCCACCCAGTACCACTCGGCCACTTCGCTCGGCTCCGGGGCGAGCTCGCCGCTGATCGTGGCCGTGTACACGGGGCAGACCTCGTACTCGACGATGCCGCCCGCATCCACTGCCCGGTAGCGGAAATCGGGGAGCACGACCGCGACGTTCTCGATGGCGACGCCCAGCTCCTCACCCGCCCTGCGTCGGATGGCATCCTCGAACCCCTCGCCGGGGGCGGGGTGCCCGCAGAACGAGTTCGTCCACACGCCGGGCCAGGTCAGCTTGCCCAGCGCGCGGCGGGTGACCAGGATGCGACCGTCGCCGTCGAACAGGTGGCACGAGAACGCCAGGTGCAGCGGCGTGTCCGTGGTGTGGACGGTCGCCTTGTCTGCGACGCCGATCGGGGTGCCGTCGTCGGCGAGCAGGACGACCTCTTCGCGGGATGCGGTCATGGGTCCATTCTCGCTGATCGGCGGGACCGGAGTGCCATCGCGCCCTGCCATTCAGGACGGGTAGGGAACTCCCCTATATTCGAAGCGTGCCGAAGCCGAAAGAGACGATCGTGACCATCGACATCGCCGCGAGCCCCGACCGCGTCTTCGCAGCTCTCGCCGACCTGGACGGCTATCCCGGCTGGCTGCCGCGCACCAGGACGAGCGCGTCCGGCGCCGCTGTCGGGAAGGGGACCGCGTACACCGACGCCAGCCTGATCGGCACGGCGCACGGCACCGTCCTCGAGTACGAACCGGTCCGGCTCCTCGTCTTCCAGCAGAAGGCGGCCCCGAAGCGATCAGGCGGCAGTGCTCTGTCCATCACGATTCGCTACGAACTGACGCCGATCGAGGGCGGCACGCGCGTGGTCCGCACCGGCGCCGTGGTGGCGAGCGGCCTCATCCGCGCGGTCGGCCCCCTCGCCGCCTCCGCCATAGCGTCGGAGAACCGACGGACCCTCCGGGTGCTGAAGGAGCACCTGGAACAGCGGTAGAGACGGCGGGAGCGCGGCGAGTGGGACCACGACGGTGGCTGCGCCCGATCGGACGGGCGCACAGCTGTCACTTCTCCTGCGATGGAGAGCTGCCGTCCGGCGCGGAGGTGTCGTCGGCCGGTGCCGGTGCCGGTGCTGCTGCCGCTGGGGCGTCCTCCGGTGCGGACTTCTCGTGCCAGCCGAGGTTGCGCGCCATCGCCTTGAGGGTGGAGATGGTGGTCGCGTAGTCCGCCTCGCTGATCCCGGAGGTCATCGAGGTGCGAAGGCCCTGGATGCGCTCACGGGCCGACTCGTGCGCCGCACGTCCGGCGTCGGTCAACTCGACCACCTCGTTGCGGTCGCCTGACAGGGTGACCCAGCCTCGCTCCACGAAGTCGGCGATGGTCGCCTCGACGCGGGATGCGCGCGATGGGTGACGGGCGGCGCCGTGCGGGTGCTCGTGGCCGTGATGGCCGTGATGGCCGTGATGGCCGTGGTGGTCGTGCTGGCTGTGGGCGTCGCGCGTGTGCTCGTCGTCGTGGTGGTGCCGGTGACCGTGGCAGGCTGCGTCGGCGTGCGCGAAGCCTTCCGGGCGGTGGTGCTCGCCAGGGCCGAAGCCGTGGCGCTCGCCTGGGCCGAAGCCGTGCCGCTCATGCAGCTCCTCGAACCGCTGCTGTCGCTGCTCCCAGAACGCTGCGCGTTCCTCGTCGGTCGCGAACCGCGGGTGACCGAAGCGTCCGCGGCCTGAACCGCCTCGCTCGCCGCCGCGGAACCCGTACTGGCCGCGGGCGAACCCGCCTCGGCCGCGTCCGCCGCGACCGGGCGGAAGTGTGGTTGCGATGTCGTCGACGCTGGTCGCGCCGTCGGCGATCGTGTTGAGGACCCGCCAGCTTCCGCGGCGCAGGTCGAAGCCGGAGAGCTCGTGGCGCATCCGGTGCCGCAGCTCGTGCTCGATGACCCCGAACCAGTAGCCGGGGGGTGTCGTGTGTGTATTCGTGTCGGTGTTCATCAGGAACCCTTTCCTATTGCATGTACTGTTACAAGCAGTTGTATGATTACATACATGGAAATGGATGGTCAAGTCCCCGAATCCGATTCGCAGGATGCGGACATCGTGGCGCTCGTCGAGCAGTCCCTGATGGCCGTCCGTCACGATCAGTCGCGCCGCAGGATGCACGGAGGGCCGCCGTCGCACGGAATGCCTGGCCGTCCCCCGTGGCAGGAGGGCGTCGGCCACGGCCATCGCGGTGGCCAGGGCTGGGCGGGTCACGGCGGTCGCCACGGCTTCGATGCGCAGGACGGCGAGGCGGAGGACGCCTCCCGCGGCCGGTTCCCCGGCGGCGCGCCAGGCTCCGCCCCCGGCGATGGCTCCGTCCCCGGCGCGGGCTCCGTCCCCGGCGCGGGCTCCGTCCCCGGCGGCTTCCCCGGCTTCGGCGACTCAGGCCGCCAGGCCCCCGGCCGTCGAGGCCGCCCGGACGGCTCCCTCGGCCGCGCCGCGCGCTTCCGGATGCTCGACGTGCTCGAAGCGGCGGAACGCGAGGGCGCGACGTACTCCATCAGCACCCTGGCACCGGCGATCGGCGTCGACCAGCCGCGGGCGAGCAGGCTCGTTCAGGAGGCTGTCGACCGCGGCCTCGTGAGCAGGGTGACCGATCCGGCGGATGCACGACGCACCCTCATCCAGCTGACGGCAGCGGGGCGCAAGCAGATCTCCGAGGTGCGCAACCACCGGCGTTCGGCGGTCGAGCAGGCACTCGAGGCATTCACGCCGGAGGAAGCGCGGACCTTCGCCGACTTGTTCGCACGCTTCGTGCGGGCGTGGCCGCGCGACTGAGCACGTATCGCATCGCCAGCAGGCGAGCATCCCTCCACACCACGGCCTCCCGAAGAAGCTTTCCACATCCTGTCGATCGGGGGTCGCGCCGTTCGACCTCTGGATGAAAAGGTCGAAAGGACCTCGAACCAAGGAGAAGACAATGCCCAAGTACATGCTCATCCTGCGACCGACCGAGGCGTCGATGGCTGCCTTCGCGAACGTCGATTTCGAAGAGATCCTCAACGCAATGGGGCAGTTCAACGACGAACTCATCCGGGCGGGCGTCCTGCTCGCAGCCGAGGGGCTCGCCGACCCGAGTGAGGGTGTCGTCGTCGACTTCACGGGTGAGACTCCCGTGGTCACCGACGGCCCGTATGGGGAGACCCGCGAACTGTTCAACGGCTACTACATCCTCGACGTCGCGTCGGCGCAGGAGGCCGTCGAGTGGGCCAAGCGCGCACCGATGATGTCCGGCAGCATCTGCGAGATCCGCCGGGTGCCGACGATCGACGAGTTCCCGCAGGACAACGTATGGATCCAGAAGGAACGCGCCTGGCGCGAGCAGACCGGCCAGCTCTGAGGCACCCCGGCACCCTGTGACCACCAGCACAGCAGCGCGCGCGGCCGTCGAGGCCGTGTGGCGGATGGAGTCGGCGAGGATCGTCGGCGCCCTCGCCCGCTACACCGGCGACTTCGCGCTCGCTGAAGACCTGGCCCAGGAGGCGCTCGCCGAGGCGCTCGTCTCCTGGGCGGTCGACGGCGTGCCTGCTCAACCCACCGGCTGGCTGCTCACCGTCGGCCGCCGCCGCGCGATCGACTCGTTCCGCAGGAGGGCGGCGCGCGACGACCGGTATGCGCTGCTCGCGCGCGACCTGGAGGAGACGCAACCCGGCGTCGATGCCCTGTTCGACCCAGGGGCCATCGACGACGACGTGCTCGCCCTGATGTTCGTGAGCTGCCACCCCGTCCTGTCCAGGGAGGCGCGCATCGCGCTCACGCTGCGCGTGGTCGGCGGTCTCACCAGCGACGAGATCGCGCGGGCGTTCCTGGTGCCGGTGCCGACCATCCAGGCCAGGATCACCCGCGCCAAGAAGACGCTTTCGGCCGCGAGGGTCCCGTTCGCGGTGCCGGAGCCCACCGAGCGAGGCGAACGCCTGGGATCGGTGCTGCAGGTGGTCTACCTGATCTTCTCGGAAGGGTCGTTCGCCTCCACGGGCGACACCTGGATGCGCACCGACCTCGCCGACGAGGCCCTCCGCCTGGCCAGGGTGCTCGTGCGTCTGGCGCCGGAGCCGGAGGCGTTCGGCCTGCTGGCGCTGATGGAGCTGACGGCGGCGCGCTTCCCCGCCAGAATGGATGCGGACGGCGAGCCTGTATTACTGGAGGACCAGGACAGACGGCTCTGGGACACGGCAGCCATCCGGCGGGGACGGGCCGCGCTCGCGCACGCGGCGTCGGCAGGCAGAGGGCTCGGCGCATACGGCCTGCAGGCCTCGATCGCCGAGTGTCACGCTGTGGCGTCGTCGGTGGCGGAGACGGACTGGAATCGCATCGTCCTCCTCTACGACGCGCTCGCTCAGCTCGCGCCGTCTCCCGTGGTCGAGCTGAATCGCGCGGTCGCCGTCGCCATGGCGGTCGGCCCGGCCGCCGGTGTCGCGCTCGTCGACGCGATGATCGAACGAGGGGAGCTCGCCGGCTCCTCTCTGCTCCCTGCGACGCGTGGCGAGCTGCTCGCCCGCCTGGGGCGACGGGATGCGGCGGCCGCGGCCCTCGAGGAGGCGCTCGCCCTCAGCCCGTCCCCATCGGAACGGACGGCCATCGTCGCAAAGCTCGACAGGCTGCGCTCCGGGTGACGCGCGTGGCTGGGCGGCTCGCTACGCTCGTTCCATGTCTCACCCCGTCATCACCGTCTCCGCGGTCGCGTTCGTCCGGGGGGACGGCGACGTCCTCACTGTCCGCAAGAAGGGCACGTCGCGGTTCATGCTGCCGGGTGGAAAGCCGGAACCGGGCGAGTCAGCGGCGGAGGCCGCCGTGCGCGAGGTGCGGGAGGAGGTCGGCATCGTCCTCGCCCACAGTGAGCTGCGGCTGCTCGGCGCTTGGGAGGCCGACGCGGCGAACGAGCCGGGCCACATCCTCGACGCGACGGTGTTCACCGCCGACCTCACGGGCATCCCCATTGCGGCAGCCGAGATCGCAGAGCTGCGCTGGTCGAGCCAGGCCGACCCGCTCGGCGACCTCGCCCCGCTCCTCCGCGACCGCGTCATCCCCGCCCTCGCCCAGCTCCCCGATCGTCGAGTCTGAACTTCTTCAGGCGACACGCCGACCCCGGGTGTGAACAACTCCGGACTCGATGATGGCGCGAAGGGGGGGGGGGGGGGGGGCGGGAAGGGCGCCGGGCGGTCAGCGCGTGGCGCGCACCGGGATGAGCAGCGCGAGGCCCGCGGCGAGCACGAGGACGATGCCGAGGATGCCCCAGTACTGGGCGCCGCCGACCGCGACGAACGTCGCGAACAGCAGCGGCGCCAGGAATGAGACGGCGCGTCCGGTCGTGGCGTATAGCCCGAACACCTCGCCCTCCCTGCCGGCGGGCGTGACCCTGGCGAGGAAGGTGCGGCTCGCCGACTGCGCAGGCCCGACGAACAGGCAGAGCACGAGTCCGCCGATCCAGAACGCGGTCGCGCCGAGGTCGTGCGCGAAGAAGACGGCGAGCCCGGCGATCACCAGGCCGACCAGGGAGGTGACGATCACCGGCTTCGCCCCGAACCGGTCGTCGAAGCGGCCGGAAACGAACGTGCTGATACCGGCGACGACGTTCGCGGCGATGGCGAAGATGATGACGTCGCCGCTGCTGAACCCGAACGTGCCCTGCGCGAGGATACCGCCGAACGTGAACACGCCCACCAGGCCGTCACGGAACAGGGCTGATGCGATGAGGAACAGGACCGTGTTGCGGCTCTCCTTCCACAACCGTCCGATGTCGCGCACGAGCACGCCGTACGACTGGAAGAACCCCACCCGCGGTCGCCGGGAGCCGATTGGCATCTCCGGCACGGCGATCAGCACAGGGAGGGAGAAGATCAGCGTCCAGGCTGCCGCGATCAGGGCGATGATCCGGATGTTGAGGCCGGCGTCCTCGGTGACGTGGAACATCCCGCCCGTGCCGTCGTCGTTGCCGGTGACGAGGCCGAAGTAGACGATGAGGAGCAGGACGATGCCGCCGAGGTATCCGGCGCCCCAGCCGAATCCGCTGACCCTGCCGACCGTCTTCGGCGTCGACACCTGCACGAGCATCGCGTTGTAGTTGACGGTCGCGATCTCGTAGAAGATCGTGCCGATGGCGACAAGGATCACGCCGAACAGGAAGTAGCCAGGCGCGCCGACGACGAAGAACATCAGCGCCGTCATCACCACCACCACGCCCGTGTTGATGCCGAGCCACAGCTTGCGGCGGCCCGATCCGTCCGTGCGCTGGCCGAGCACCGGGGCGATCAGGGCGACGACGATGCCCGCGATGGCGAGTCCCCAGCCGAGCCCGCTCGACAGCGGCGCCTCGGCGGCGGTGACGGCGGCGTGGGCCGGTCCGCTGAGGTCGGTCTCCGCATCCCGTGCCGCGACGAGCGCCGGGTCGACGAACAGGCTGCCCGTCAGGTAGACGGTGAACACGAAGGTCGTGATGACGGCGTTGAACGCGGCCCCTCCCCAGTCCCAGAGGGCCCATGACACCACCTGACGACGAGGGATGCGGCGCTCGGCCGAGCTGTCGACGAACAGCGGAGACGCGGAGGTGACCAGGGCATCGGTGTTCGCGGGCGGGGGCCCGGCCGGCGTCGGGGTGCCTGGCGCTGACGGAGGCTGGGTGCCGCGGTCGGCGTCGTTGCCGTTCGCGCTCGGGGGAGTGCTCATGAGCACAGCGTATGGCGTCGGGGTTGCCGGTGGGTGAACCGCGCGCTCGTGGCGTGCCCCGTCCCGATGATCCGTGCGGACACGGTTATCGCCGCACCGCCGCCGCGGATAGGCTCGCGCCGAAGGTGCTCCGGACGTGCATATGTCCGGAGCGGCATACACGGCACGGAGGCTCACATGACGACGACGGCGAACCAGGTCCGACAGTACGGATGGGTGCGGCATCTGCTGCCCCGCATCGTGATCGGAGCGCTCATCGCTGCCGCGCTGGTGGGCGTCTACGCGGTGGTGATCGGCCGGTTCGACGAGACCTGCTGGCGGCTGATCGGCACGATCGCACTGCTGGTCTTCTTCTCCCTGGTGTCCTGGTACGACGCCGACGTGTCCGCCAGGCGAGCGGCCTGGTTCGGCGTGGTGAGCGTGATCACGTCCGCGTACCTGCTGATGGCGGGGCTGGCGAAGATCTGGGTGCCCGTCGCGGTCAACCCGGACGACCCGTTCGCGCACGGGCCGTGGTGGGAGCCGTTCGCGTGGATCGCCCTGGTGATCGTGACGCGGCTCGGGCTCCTGCACATCCACCTGGTCCTGAACACGCAGCGGCGCTTCACCGGCCCGGTGATGAGCAAGGTCACCGTGGCGACACTGCTCCTCGTCGCGCTGCTCACCCTCGGGCTGTCCGTTCCGCTCGCGCTGCCGAGCGTCGACTTCGGCGAGACGTATTGGCGCCTGATGGCGGTGGTGGCGATCCTGGATGCCCTCGGCACCATCCTGATCCCGCTCACGTACACACTCTTCGGGCCGAAGCGGGAGAGGCCGCAGCCGTGGCCGCCCCAGCAGCCGGGCGCGTTCGCGCAGCCGACGGCCCCTCAGCCCGCGCCCCCCACCGCGACGCAGGCGCCCCAAACCGCGTTCGCAGCGGTTCCCGCCGCATCCCAGGTCCCCACCGCAACCCCGCCGACCGCCGCGTACCCCCGGCTCGACGTGGCCGGCGGCCTCCGGCTGGAGTGGCCGCGCTACATCAGCGGCCAGCCGCTCCCAGTGACGTCGGACGGCTCTCCCGACTTCACGGGCGTCGTCGGCTACTGACGCTCACGAGCAGCGCGGGCCGACGGAGGTTCGGGGGCCGAGCGAGAACGAGAAGCCGCGGGGCGGCAGCGTCGAACGATCCTCGATCAGGAGGCCAGCTCGACGGGCGCTTGGAGCTCGGTCAGCCAGTCGGGGCCCGGGATGTGGCCGGTGGCACGCACGTACACCTCGCGGGTGGGGCCGATGACGCGGTAGCCGTCGGCGACGAGGCTCTCGATGAGCGCCATCCAGGAATCGCCGATGCCGGACATGTCGCCGTGGTGCATCAGTGTCGCGGCCAGGGGCACAGCAGGCAGCTCGACGACGTCATAGCCCTCGCCTGGCTGGGGAGGTGTCTCCGCCGGATAGGAGATGTTCACCTCGAGCCGTTCATCGTCCCGGGGTTCGTACCAGAACGTCGAAGGCGCGAGGATCGGACGCCCCGCGGCCTCCAGAGCCTGGTCCAGTGAGCCGATGAGCGGCCCGACGACCGGCCCCACGAGTTCTGGCCCCATCCCGGGCGCGGTGCCGCTGACGGCGTAGACGGTGAGCGCCTCGAGGGGGCGGTACTCGACGAGTGTGGACATGATTTCCGTTCCTTCCAAAATGTTGAGGCGCCGCTCGAGCCGATCGAGCCGTTCGCGGTCCTGGGCGATTCCCGCCACCAGCTCCGTCCGGCGTTGCCGCAGCGTGGCCGTCAGGGCGGGCCGCGGGTCGGCGGAGGCGAGCACGGCGGCGATGGCGTCCAGGCCGATCCCGAGCTGTCGCAGCTCGACGATCAGGAGCAGGCTCGCAAGCTGCACGTCCGAATAGAATCGGTACCCGTTGTTCTCGTCGACATGTGCCGGCGGCAGCAGGCCGATCGCGTCGTAGTGCCGCAGCATCCGCACGCTGATTCTCCCGATCGCCGCGAATTCCCCGATTGTGTACATGATGGAGGCCACGCTCCAGCCTGACACGGTGTGAGGGTCAAGTCCCATAGCCGCTCGACCTCACAGCGGTCCATGGAATGCAAGCTCGTTTCGTCGCTGGCGTCCGGCCGCGCCGTACTGTCGTGGAGCATGAGCGGCTACGTCACCGGTCCAGCAACGGACTTCTCCCTGCGCATCCGTGCCGTCGCCCCGCTGCGCGTCCACGGACAGGACGTGCACGACGGTGGCAGGTCGGTCACCGGATGCCCGAACATGCGCGAGGCGATGATCTGCTGCTTCACTTCTTCTCGTTCAGGTCGATCGGCCCGCGGGGGAGAGCTCACATGTTCGATGAGTCTGCGTGTGGACTGGGTCCAGGGACGAGCAGGGCAGGTCCCGCCTTGGCGGCTAGATCGCGATCGGCAGCGTGTACTGGGTGCCGCCCTTGCCGCGCACCTGCCGGTGCAGGCTCTCCATCGTGATGTCGAGCTGGTTGGCCTTCACCGCGGCGTCGGTGAGGTCGCGGAGCAGTTCCTCCGGCACCTCGCCGTCGTACTTGTAGTAGATCTTGTGCTCCAGGCTGGCCCAGAAGTCCATCGCGACGGTGCGGATCTGGATCTCGACAGGAACAGCGATCGGTCCGTCAGACAGGAAGACCGGCACCTCCACGATCGCGTGCAGGCTCTTGTACCCGTTGGCCTTGGGATGCCCGATGTAATCCTTCACGCGCAGCACGTTGACGTCCGCCTGCGCCGAAAGCAGCTCGAACACGTGGTACACGTCGGAGACGAAGCTGCAGACGATGCGGATGCCCGCGATGTCGGTGATCGACTCGCGGATCGCGTCGAACGACGGGTCGCACTGCTTGCGGATGATCTTCTGCTCGATGCTCTCCGCCGACTTGAGGCGGCTGGTGATGTGCTCGATCGGGTTGTAGTCGTGGAGCTCGGCGAATTCCTCGCGGAGGATCGACACCTTGGTCGAGATCTCGTCGATGCCGAACTTGTAGGGCATGATGAACCGCGCGAAGTCCGTGCGGAACGCCTGCACCTCGTCGAGCGTCGCCGCGTCGATGTTCTGCAGCGCCTCGATGGCGCGCGACGACAGCAGCGGTCCGTTGTGATCGACGGGAAGGGACTCCGAATCCATGAACAGCACGCTATCGACGGTCCTTGTGGAGGCGGTGTGAATTCGGGGGACACCGGCTTCCCGTACGAATCCCAGTGGGGCGATCCGCGCTGCAACGAGGCGCTGATCGTGCGCGGTGAGGACCCGGCAGCGCTGCACGACTGGGCGCGGGATGGGTACGCGTCCGCCGACGAGTACCGGTACTGGGCGCGTAATGTGTGCGGGCTGGCCTGCCTGCGCTCCGTGATGCGCGTCTGGCGTCCGGAGGCTGCGGATGCGACGATGCGCGACCTGATCGACGGCGCGACGGCGGCGGGCGCGCTGATCCCGGAGGCCGACACCGTCCGCGGGCTCTACTACCGCCCGTTCCTGTCCTGGATCGCCGCCGCGTACGAGCTGGACGGCGAGGTGGTGGAGAGGTCGACAGCGCGCGAGCACTTCGAGCCCATCAGGCAGGCATCCACGAGGCGGAGCGTCGTCGCCATCGCGTCTGTCACGCCAGAGATCCGCTATCCGGAGCGGCAGAACGACCGGGTCGGCGGCCATCTCGTTCTCGTGCACGGCTTCGACGGCGAAACGGTCTCGTTCCACAACCCGTCGGGGATCGGCGCGACGGCAGCGGATGCGTCCCTCCCGGTCGACGACTTCCAGCGCTTCTACGCCGGGCGGGGGATGCTCGTCCGACGCTGAGCGCTCACGGCGCACCACCGCGCCCGGATCGTACTTCCCTGTCTCCAGCGCTTGTCATCTCTCGCAGTTTTCGGGAATGAACGACCGTCGTTCAAAGTTGAGTCAAGTGCGCTCAAGTTTTGGATCCTCGGCTTGACAGGTTCAGCAGTGGATGCAACACTTGAGTCGTCGGGACTCAACTCTTGACCCCAGATTTTTCAGCCACACAGTCAGCAACAAAAGGAGAAAGCACATATGTCACGTGCAGTAGGAATCGACCTCGGAACCACGAACTCCGTCGTCTCCGTCCTCGAGGGTGGCGAGCCCACCGTCATCGCCAACGCGGAGGGCTTCCGCACCACCCCGTCGGTCGTCGCGTTCACCAAGGACGGCGAGGTGCTCGTCGGCGAGACCGCCAAGCGCCAGGCCGTCACCAACGTCGACCGCACCATCGCGTCCGTCAAGCGCCACATGGGCACCGACTGGACCGTCGACATCGACGGCAAGAAGTACACGCCGCAGGAGATCTCGGCGCGCATCCTCGCCAAGCTCAAGAGGGACGCGGAGCAGTACCTCGGCGACACCGTCACGGATGCGGTCATCACCGTTCCCGCGTACTTCAACGACGCAGAGCGCCAGGCCACCAAGGAGGCCGGTGAGATCGCGGGCCTCAACGTGCTCCGCATCATCAACGAGCCCACCGCGGCCGCGCTCGCATACGGCCTCGACAAGGGCAAGGAAGACGAGCTCATCCTGGTCTTCGACCTCGGTGGCGGAACGTTCGACGTCTCCCTCCTCGAGGTGGGCAAGGACGACGACTTCTCGACCATCCAGGTCCGCGCCACCGCCGGTGACAACCGCCTCGGTGGAGACGACTGGGACCAGCGCATCGTCGAGTGGCTCATCAAGCGCTTCAAGGACTCGACCGGTGTCGACGTCTCCAAGGACAAGATCGCGCTGCAGCGCCTCAAGGAAGCTGCAGAGCAGGCCAAGAAGGAGCTGTCGTCGAGCATGTCGACGAGCATCCAGCTGCCGTACCTCTCGCTCACCGAGAACGGCCCGGCCAACCTCGACGAGACGCTCACCCGCGCCCAGTTCGAGCAGATGACCAGCGACCTCCTCGACCGCACCAAGAAGCCGTTCCAGGACGTCATCCGCGAGGCGGGCATCAAGGTGTCCGACATCGCGCACGTCGTGCTCGTCGGCGGTTCCACCCGCATGCCGGCCGTGAGCGAGCTGGTGAAGCAGGAGACCGGTGGACAGGAGCCCAACAAGGGCGTCAACCCTGACGAGGTCGTCGCCGTCGGCGCCGCCCTCCAGGCCGGTGTCCTCAAGGGAGAGCGCAAGGACGTCCTCCTCATCGACGTCACCCCGCTGAGCCTCGGTATCGAGACCAAGGGCGGCATCATGACGAAGCTGATCGACCGCAACACCGCGATCCCGACCAAGCGCAGCGAGACCTTCACGACCGCGGACGACAACCAGCCGTCCGTCGCCATCCAGGTCTTCCAGGGCGAGCGCGAGTTCACCCGCGACAACAAGCCACTCGGCACGTTCGAGCTCACCGGTATCGCCCCGGCTCCCCGTGGCATCCCGCAGGTCGAGGTCACCTTCGACATCGATGCGAACGGCATCGTGCACGTGTCCGCCAAGGACAAGGGCACGGGCAAGGAGCAGTCGATGACGATCACCGGCGGCTCGTCGCTGCCGAAGGACGACATCGAGCGCATGGTGCGCGAGGCGGAGGAGCACGCCGCCGAGGACAAGAAGCGTCGTGAGACCGCCGAGACCCGCAACACGGCCGAGCAGCTCGCATACTCGATCGAGAAGCTGATCAAGGACAACGAGGACAAGCTCCCCGAGGACGTCAAGAACGAGGTCCAGGGCGACGTCGACGCGCTGAAGACCGCGCTCGCCGGAGACGACGAGGACGCAGTCAAGACCGCGTACGACAAGCTCAACGCGAGCCAGCAGAAGCTCGGAGAGGCGATCTACTCGTCCGCTCAGGCCGACGCGACCGCCGGTGAGCAGGCTCCTGCCGGTGACCAGCCCGCCGAGGAGAACTCGGACGAGGACGTCATCGACGCAGAGGTCGTCGAAGACGAGGAGAAGAAGTAACGATGTCGGACCAGAACCCCAACGGGCAGGGCGAAGACCCTGAGCGCGAGGAGCCGATCATCCGCGACAAGCGGAAGATCGACCCCGAGACCGGCAAGGTTCGGCAGCCGCAGGCCGGCCAGGATGGCCAGGACGGCGACGGTCAGGACGCCGGCGCGGCTTCCGGAGACGGAAGCGGCGCCGGCCCCGACCTCGCCCACGAGGAGCTCGTCGACGTCGGCCCGGCCGACGGGGACGACCTCGGGTCCCTCCTCTCCGACGACGACCTGGATCTGCTCAGCGGGCAGTCGACGGCGGACCAGCTCGCGGCGGAGCGCCTCGCCGATCTCCAGCGGGTCACCGCGGAGTACGCGAACTACCGCAAGCGCACAGAGTCCAACCGCGAGCTCGAGCGGGAACGTGCGGTCGGCGACACGGTGAAGGGGCTCCTTCCCGTGCTCGACGACCTCGACCGTGCTGAGAAGCACGGCGACCTCGAAGAGGGCAGCGCGTTCGCCACGATCGCGGCCAAACTGCGCACCACGGTGGAACGTCTCGGCCTCACGCCGTACGGCGAGAAGGGCGAGCCGTTCGATCCGCAGATCCACGAGGCGATCTTCCAGCAGCCGACCCCCGGCGTGACGGTGGACACCATCGCCGACGTGGTCGAGACGGGCTACCGGCTCGGCTCCACCACGGTGCGGGTGGCGAAGGTCGTCGTCGCGGTTCCGGCCTGACCCCCGACGGCCGGATGCACGTGACACGCGAAGCGGCGGGATACGCATCCCGCCGCTTCCGTGACGTGCGCCACGAATACATGCAGACTTCATACACACGACAACAGGCTTAGAAAGGAGGCGCCATGGCAAGCCAGGACTGGTTCGACAAGGACTTCTACAAGGTTCTCGGCGTCTCCAAAGACGTCACCCCAGCGGAGCTGAAGAAGGTCTACCGCAAGCTCGCGCGCAAGTACCACCCCGACTCCAATCCCGGCGACCCGGCCGCGGAGGCCAAGTTCAAGGAGATCAGCGAAGCGCACTCGGTGCTCGGCGATCCCGAGCAGCGCAAGGAGTACGACCAGATCCGCGCGATGGGCTCCGGTGCCCGCTTCACCGCGCCTGGCTCCGCGGGTCAGGGCGGCTTCGACGACGTCTTCGGCGGGATGTTCGGCCAGGGAGGAAGCCGAGGCTACAGCTACCAGCAGGGCGGCAACTTCGACGACGTGTTCGGCGGACTGTTCGGCCAGGGCGGAGGCGGCTTCGGCTCGTCAAGCGGAGGGTTCCGCGGCTACGGCGGACCGACGCGCGGCCGCGACGTGACCGCGCACACCACCATCGACTTCGTCACGGCCACCAAGGGCGAGACCATCACGCTGCAGGCCTCGGACGGCAAGCCGATCAAGGTCAAGATCCCTGCCGGCGTCGCAGACGGCCAGAAGATCAAGCTCCGCGGCAAGGGTCAGCCGAGCCCGGACGGCGGCGAGGCGGGCGACATCGTGCTCACCGTCACCGTGCGCAAGCACCCGGTGTTCGAGCGCGATGGCCTCAACCTGCGTGTGACCGTCCCCGTGACGTTCGCGGAGGCGGCCCTCGGGGCGACCATCGAGGTGCCGACCCTGGGCGGCGACCCCGTCAAGCTGCGCGTCGCGCCGGGAACGCCGAGCGGCCGCGTGCTGCGCGTCAAGGGCCGCGGTGTGCAGACGGCGAAGGGCACGGGCGACCTCCTCGCGGTGGTGCAGGTGGCGGTTCCTTCGCACCTCTCCCCGGAGGCTCAGGAGGCGCTCAAGGAGTTCGCTGCGAAGCTTCCAGACGAGAATCCCCGCGAAGATCTGCTCGCTAAGGCCCGCACCTGATCATGGATGAGAACAGCCAGGTCTTCGTGATCTCGATCGCGGCCGAACTGGCGGGGATGCATCCACAGACCCTCCGCCAGTACGACAGGCTCGGGCTGGTCAGCCCGAGCAGGACGGCAGGCAAGTCGCGCCGCTATTCGATGCGCGACGTCGCGAAGCTGCAGGAGATTGCGCGGCTCGGGGCGGAAGGTGTGAGCCTCGAGGGCATCCGGCGCATCCTGGACCTGGAGGATCAGGTCGGCGCGCTCACGAAACGGGTGCGCGAGCTCGAGACGGCGCTGGCGGACGAGCTGCTGAACCGGCCCGGCCACCGCGTCTTCGCGGCAGGCTCAGCGGGCGAGGTCATCTCGCTGCGCGCGGGCACGCGCGTCCGTCGCAGCAACCAGGTCGTCGTCTGGCGTCCCCTGGACCGCGACTGACGGCACCCATCACTCGTGCAGAAGGCGCGGTCGGCAGCACGCCGGCCGCGCCTTCCGCACGCGTGGACGGCCTCAGCCGATGGACGTCGGAGCGTCTAGGCTGTCAGCGGCGAGACGCGCCGCCCCACGAGGGCCGCGCATCCCGAACTGCTTCACGAACCCCCACGAGGGGCTGTCCACAAGGAAGGTGGCGATGAAGGCTCTCTTCAAGAGCGAGGCCGGACCCGGTCTCGAACTGGTCGACGTACCCGAGCCGGAGATCGGGCAGGCGGACGTCAAGATCCGCGTGCTGCGGACCGGCATCTGCGGAACAGATCTGCACATCCAGCGCTGGGACGACTGGGCGGCGTCCGCCGTCGTCACCCCGCTCATCCCCGGGCACGAGTTCTTCGGCGAGGTGGTCGAGGTCGGCCCGCTGGTGCACGATGTGGCCGTCGGCGACCTCGTCTCCGGCGAAGGGCACATCGTCTGCGGGACCTGCCGCAACTGCCGCGCGGGACGCCGCCAGATGTGCATCCGCACCCAGGGCCTCGGCGTGCAGCGCAACGGCGCGTTCGCCGAATACCTCACCCTGCCGGCCACCAACGTGTGGGTGCACCACAGCACCATCGAGCCGGAGGTCGGCGCCCTGTTCGACCCGCTCGGCAACGCTGTGCACACCGCGCTCGCGTTCCCGGTCGTCGGCGAGGACGTGCTGGTCACGGGGTGCGGCCCCATCGGCCTCATGGCCATCGCGGTCGCCAGGCACGTCGGAGCGCGCTTCATCGTCGGAACGGACATCAGCGCGGCCAGGCTCGCGCTCGCAGAGGGCATGGGCGCCGACTACACCGTCGACGTCTCGCAGGCGCCCATCCGGTCGGCGCAGCAGGCGCTCGGGATGCGCGAAGGCTTCGACGTCGGGTTCGAGATGAGCGGTGCACCGAGCGCGCTGCCGGGGATGATCGAGAACATGAACCACGGCGGCCGCATCGCGATGCTCGGGCTGCCGTCCGCTCCGATCGCGATCGACTGGGGCAACGTGGTCACCCACATGCTCACCCTCAAGGGCATCTACGGCCGCGAGATGTTCGAGACCTGGAACGCGATGGGCGCGATGCTGCAGACCTCCGCAACGCTGCGCGACGCCATCGCCTCCGTCGTCTCCGACCGGTTCGCGGCGCGGGACTGGGAGAAGGGGTTCGCCGCGGCCGCGGCGGCCGACGGCGGCAAGGTCATCCTGGATTGGACGGAGCTCTGATGTACGGAACGTTTCGGGAGACGGTGGCGATGCAGCTGACGGAGATCGAAGCGGCGGGGCTCACCAAGCGCGAGCGCAGCATCCACGGTCCGCAGTCGGCGCTGATCACGGCGGACGGCGCCGAGGTACTCAACTTCTGCGCCAACAACTACCTCGGCCTCGCCGACCACCCCGCCCTCGTGGATGCGGCCAAACAGGCCCTCGACGACTGGGGATACGGGCTGGCGAGCGTGCGGTTCATCTGCGGCACGCAGGAGCAGCACCTCGAGCTGGAGCGTCGCGTGTCGCAGTTCCTCGGCACGGAGGCGACCATCCTGTTCTCGTCGTGCTTCGACGCGAACGGCGGGGTCTTCGAGACGCTGTTCACCGCGGACGACGCCATCGTCTCCGACGAGCTGAACCACGCATCCATCATCGACGGCATCCGGCTCTCCAAGGCGCAGCGCTACCGCTACAAGAACCGCGACCTGGCCGACCTGCGCGCCCAGCTGGCCGCCGCACGGGATGCGGGTGCCCGCCACACCGTGATCGTCACAGACGGCGTGTTCTCGATGGACGGCTACATCGCCCCGCTGCGCGAGATCTGCGATCTGGCCGACGAGTTCGGCGCGCTGGTGTTCGTCGACGACTCGCACGCCGTCGGGTTCGTCGGGGAGCACGGGCGGGGGACGCCGGAGTTCTGCGGAGTCGCCGACCGGGTGGACATCTATACGGGCACATTCGGAAAGGCGCTGGGCGGCGCATCAGGCGGCTACGTGTCGTCGCACAGCGAGATCGTGGACCTGCTGCGTCAGCGCGCGCGGCCGTACCTGTTCTCGAACACGCTCGCGCCGTCGATCGTCGCCGGGACCATCGCGGCGCTCGACCTGCTGGAGCAGTCCGACCACCTGCGCGCGCAGCTCGTCGCCAACGCGGCGCTGTTCCGTTCGCTGATGACCGAGGCGGGCTTCGACCTGCTGCCGGGCGAGCATCCGATCGTGCCGGTGATGTTCGGCGACGCGGCGCTCACCGCACGCATCGCCGACGAGATGCAGCGGCTGGGGGTCTACGTGACGGCGTTCTCGTTCCCCGTGGTGCCGCGCGGCAAGGCGCGCATCCGCGTGCAGCTCTCCGCTGCGCACACCGACGAGGAGATCCGTCGCTGCGTGGCCGCGTTCGTCGCCGCTCGGGATGCGGTCGCGTAAGCGCTGCGCCTGACGGTGGCCGTCTGAGCGCCGCGCGTGACCGCCCGCGAGTCTTCGGCTGCGTCGGTTAGTACCCCGCAGGCCAGCTGAATGGGGCGGGCGGGGTGGCGGACGTGCCGGACGCGGTGACGACGATGTCGATGTCCTCGTGGTCGGCCAGGGTGATCGCGGCGGGGTCGCCGGTGGCCGGCTTGCCGTCGACGAACGTCGTGACGGTGTCGCCGGACGCCGCCGAGTAAGAGCCGATCCGGCCGGACGCGAGCGCCACATCCCACTCGGTGAACACCTGACCGAGGGTGAACGTGGTCTTCACGGGCGATTCGACGTGCACGATGCCCGAGGTGTCGTGGGTATGCAGCGGGGAGATGGATGCGGCCTTCTCGTCGATCCCGAGCAGTGCGGGCACCTGGACGTTCGCGCCGTCGACGGTGACGCTGAGGTGCGAGTGGATGTGCTCCACCGTGCCCTCGCTGCTCAGCATGGTGAGACCGGCAGCCTTGGCGCGAGCGGCCGGGTCGGACGGGGCGTTCCACGGCGGAGCGGACTCGGCTCCGGCCGCGACGGTCGGCGCCACGGACGGAACCGCCGCAGCGTCCGCCGCCTTGGAACCGGCGTTCGCCACGATCACCGACGTCACGATCGCGCCGACGAGCACGACCGCCACGCCTCCGCCGCCCCAGACCAGCGTGCGGCGACGCCGCTCGCGCAGCTTCTGCTGGCGGATCAGCTCCGCCGACCTGGCGCGCGCGGCCGCCTTCGCCTCGCGGGAGCGCTCGTTCTTGGAGTTCGTGGACATGTCATCCTCCCTGTACCGGGCTACATCGTCGCTCGCGTCGCAGGGAATCGCCTGAGCGCGGTTCGCGCCGGGCGCGGCTCGCGCCGAGCGTGCCTAGCGCTGCGCGGTCGACTCGCGCGGGATGGCGCGCACCGGCGGAGCGTCGACGCGCTCGACCCGCTCGCCTGCGCGCATCCTGCTGTACGCATCGTGCAGGGTGGCGGCGAGGGCGTCCGCGTCGAACGCGACCGTGCTCAGGCGCGGGACGAACTCCGCCCCAGCTGGATGGTCGTCGGCCCCGATCACCGAGACGTCGTCCGGCACGCGGATGCGCGCGTCGGCGAGAGCGCGGATGGCCGCCATCGCGAGGCGGTCGTCGTACGCCGCGACGGCGGTCGGTCGCGTGGCGTCGTAGCGCCAGCTGCGGGCCCAGTCGCGGAGAGACGCTGCAGACGTTCCCGCGTGCGCCACCGTGAGCGTCACCCCGGAGCGTTCGGCCGCCGCCTGCGCTCCGGCGAGCCTGGCACGCGCGGTCGAAGCCGCTGGAGGGGCAGTCGGTGCGAGGAAGACGATCCTGTCGTGGCCGAGCGAGGTGAGGTGGCTCACCGCGGCGTCGCCGAACGGCTCCTGCGGCACGACGAGGGTCGGGGCGTACCCGACCGGTTCCTGGCCGTGCACGATCAGCGCGCGGACCCCGGCGAGACGCAGCAGCTCGGTGGCCTCCGCGTCGCAGCGCGCAGCCTCGGCGAGCACGGCCTCCGGGCGGAGCCGAGCCCAGAGCTGGCCCGCCTCGGCGCCGACGAGGTCGGTCTCGGCGTGGCTGAGTGCATCCACGCCGTCGTCGATGGTGCGGGTGAGGAGGGAGGCGAACGTGCGTTCCAGGGTGGCGCCGCTGTCGTGGCTGGATGCGGCGAACAGCAAACCGGAGACGGCCTCTCCGCTGGCGAGCGACCTGGCCGCCGTGTTGGGCGTGTAGCCGAGCAGTCTGGCGGCTTCGAGGACGCGGTGCCTCGTGTCGTCGGAGACCCGCGAGTTCGGTTTGTCGTTGAGTACGAAGGAGACCGTCGCGCGCGAGACGCCGGCCGCGAGGGCGACGTCGGCGCTCGTCGGGGCTTTGACGACGTGAGGGGTGAACATCCTGGTCTCAGTCTAGGCCGGAGAGGCGTCGTTGGTTACACGGGTAAGCAAAAACCGAGCAATGGCTTGTATTAAAGAATCCGGTGCCCTATGGTTACGCGTGTTAGCACGCAACGTCGCCTGCTCGAAAGGACATCCAAGTGACAACGCCGTCGGAAGACACCACCGGTCCCACCCCCGCACGACCGGTCCAGCCCACGATCCCCTCCAACCTCTCCGGAGTACCGGAGAGCGCATCCCTCGCCTCCACCATCACCACAGCAGGCAGCCCGTTCAGCGCCGCTCCGACCTCCGCCGTCTCGGCGCAGAGCCCCGTCAAGGTCAAGGTGCGCGGCAAGCTGCTCAAGCTGATGCTGTCGATGATGGTCGGGAACATCGCGATCTTCGCGATCTGGGGCGCCGTGCCTGGCGTGCTGCTGCCACTCCAGGTGCAGGGCATCGTCGGAGACGCTGACAAGGGACCGATCTACGGTCTCGTCGCCACCATCGGCGCGTTCGCCGCGATGATCGCACAGCCCATCGCCGGCCTGGTCTCCGACCGCACCCGCAGCCGCTTCGGCCGCCGCGCGCCGTGGATGGTCATCGGCGTGCTGCTCGGCGGGCTCTCCCTCCTCTTCATGGGAGCGGCCAACGGCATCGTGCAGCTCACCGTCGCCTGGGTGATGGTGCAGGTCACGTTCAACTTCGCGCAGGGACCGCTGAGCGCGATCCTCCCCGACCGCGTCCCGAGCGGCGCGCGGGGAACCTTCTCTTCGCTGTCCGGCCTCGGCCTGATGCTCGGCTCGCTCGGCGGCTCGATCGCCGGCGCGCAGTTCGCGAAGTCGATCCCCGCCGGCTACCTGACCTTCGCCGGTATCGCGCTCATCGTGATCGTGCTGTTCGTGATCTTCAACCCGGATGCGTCCAACAAGGGAGAGCCGAAGCCGCCGTTCAACTTCGTCACGTTCCTGCAGACCTTCTGGGTCAGTCCGCGCAAGCACCCCGACTTCTTCTGGGGCTTCACCGGCCGCCTGCTGCTCTACGCCGGTTACTTCATGGTCACCGGCTTCCAGCTCTACATCCTCCAGGACTACATCGGCCTCAAGGGCGACGCGGTGACGATGGTTCCGGTGCTCAGCCTGATCAGCCTGGTCGGCATCATCATCACCACGCTCATCGGCGGACCCGTGTCGGACAGGATCGGGCGCCGCAAGATCGTCGTCATCGTCGCCGGAGCGGTCATGGCGGTTTCCCTGGTGTTCCCGCTGATCATCCCGAGCATCACCGGCATGATGCTGTTCGCCTTCGTGTCCGGGCTCGGCTTCGGCGCATACCAGGCCGTCGACACCGCGCTGATGAGCGAGGTGCTCCCGTCCAAGAACGACTTCGCGAAGGACCTCGGCGTGCTCAACATCGCCGCGACACTGCCGCAGACGCTCGCGCCCGGCCTCGCCGGACTGATCGTCTTCATCGCGGGCAACTCGTACACCCCGCTGTTCCCGATCGGCATCGTGCTCGCCCTCCTCGGCGCCTTCGCGGTCATGCCGATCAAATCCGTCCGCTGACCCCGCCCATCCGGCCGAACCGACTGAAAGACTGCACGATGACCGACACCACCACCGACACCGACACCGACACCGACGCCTTCATCGCCGGCCTCGTCTCCAGCCTCACCATCGAGCAGAAGGTGCGCCTGCTCACCGGCGCCTCGTTCTGGACGCTGCACAGCGAACCGCAGATCGGCCTCGACACGATCGTCGTCTCCGACGGCCCTGCCGGGGTGCGCGGGCAGCTCTGGGACGAGCGGGACAGCTCGGCGAACCTTCCGTCGCCGACCGCGCTCGCCGCATCCTGGGATGTGGACCGCGTCCACGCGCTCGGGCAGCTCATCGCGGCGGAGGCGCGCCGCAAGGGCGTCGGCGTCGCACTCGGCCCGACCGTGAACATTCAGCGGTCGCCGCGCGGCGGACGCCACTTCGAGGCGTACAGCGAGGACCCGTGGCTCTCCGGCGTCGTGGGCACGGCGTTCGTGAAGGGCGTGCAGTCCTGCGGCGTCGGCGCGACACCCAAGCACTTCGTCGCCAACGACAGTGAGACCGACCGCATGACGGTCAACGTCAACGTGGATGAGCGCACCCTCCGCGAGGTCTACCTCGCGCCGTTCGAGCGCATGGTCACCGAGGGCGGGGCGTGGCTTGTGATGTCGTCGTACAACTCGGTCAACGGCGTGACGATGAGCGAGAACGACCTCCTGCGCTCGCCGCTCAAAGACGAGTGGGGCTTCGACGGCGTCGTCGTCTCGGACTGGATGGGCGTGCGCGACACGGTCGCAGCAGGTGCGTCCGCGCAGGACCTGGCGATGCCTGGCCCCGATGGCGTCTGGGGGGATGCGCTGGTCGAGGCCGTGCGCTCCGGCCAGGTCTCCGAGACGGACATCGACGAGAAGGTGCTGCGCATCCTGCGCCTCGCCGGACGCCTCGGCGCCCTCGACGGCGTTGCCGCCGCGACCCAGCTCGCCGAGCCGTGGCCGGCCGAGAGGGTGGATGCGCTGCTGCGCGAAGCCGCCGCGGACGGCATGGTGCTGGTGAAGAACGGCGGAGGAGACGCATCCACCGCCGTGCTGCCGCTCGGCACAACGCCTGGCTCGATCGCCGTGATCGGTCAGCACGCGCGCATCGCCAGGAGCCAGGGCGGAGGATCCGCGACGGTCTTCCCCGACCACGTCGTGAGCCCGCTGGACGGCATCGTCGAGGCGTTCGGCGATGACCTCGTCTCGTTCGCGCCAGGGGTGCGCGCCTCCGACTCGCTGCTGCCGGTGGATGCGACGGTCGCCGTCGACCCCGCGACGGGCGAGACGGGCGTGCACGTTCGCTTCCTCGACGCCGACGGCGGCGTCGTGCTGGATGAGCACCGCGGCAGCGGTCGGCTGACCTGGCTGGGCGACCCCGTGCTCGCGGACACCGCGGTCGTCGAGGCGACCACCACGTTCACCGCTCCGGCGGACGGCGAGTACGCGGTCGGCTTCGCCGGACTCGGACTGTTCCGGTTCGAGGTGGACGGCGAGCTGAAGAGCGACGGCCTGTTCTTCCCGGACGGCACCGACCCGTTCATGGCCTTCCTGAACCCGCCCAAGCAGTCGTTCCCGCTCCAGCTCACGGCCGGGCAGTCGGTGTCGCTGCGGCTGGAACACCGTCCGCAGCAGCAGCTCGGCCTGGCCGCCGTGATGTTCACCCTCGGCTACGAGGAGCCGTTCGGCGCGGCGGAGGACGAACTGGAGCGCGCGGTCGAACTGGCCGCGGCAGCGGACGTCGCCGTCGTGGTCGTCGGCACGACGGAGCAGCTCGAGTCGGAAGGGTTCGACAGGAGCGGCCTCCGGTTGCCGGATGGCCAGGACGAACTGGTGCGCCGCGTGGTCGCAGCGAATCCGCGGACCGTCGTCGTCGTGAACTCCGGCGGACCCGTCATCCTGCCCTGGCTCGACGATGCGCCTGCTGTGCTCCTCACCTGGTTCCCCGGTCAGGAGATGGGTCACGCCATCGCCGACGTTCTCAGCGGCGCCGTCGAGCCCGGCGGACGCATCCCGACCACCTGGGCGGCGACGGAGGACGACGTTCCGGTGTGGCAGGTCGAGCCGGTGGACGGGCAGCTCTACTACGACGAGAAGCTGAACGTCGGCTACCGCGAGTGGCTGCGGCGCCAGGCGGCGGGCGGTCCGGCGCCGGCGATCTCGTTCGGCCACGGCCTCGGCTACACCGCCTGGGAGCTCGGCACGCCGAGCATCGACGAGGCGTCCGGTGAGCTCTCGGTGAGCGTGCCGGTGACGAACGTCGGCGACCGCGCGGGCAAGCAGGTGGTACAGGTCTACCTGTCCCGCGTCTCCGACTCGGAGGTGGAGCGCCCCGTGCTCTGGCTGGCCGGGTACGCAGTTGTGCGCGCTGACGCGGGGGAGGCGACGGCCGCATCCATCGTCATCGAGCCGCGCTCGCTGCAGCACTGGTCTGTGGAGGACCACGCCTGGCGAAACGAGGCAGGCACGTACGCGGTGCGGGTCGGCGTCTCGGTGGCCGAGCTGTCGGACGCCGTGGAGTTCACGGTCTGACCGCCGCCTGATCCCCGACGAGTGGTTCCGGACCGCCAGTCAGGCGAGCGCCTGCGGCAGTTCGGAACCACTCCTCGCCGTTCGAGCGGGTAACGTTGCGGCAGCCCATCGGAAGGATCCCCCGCCATGATCGTCGACAACGCCGTGTACGTGGACGGCCGGCGCACCGCGGACCCGAGTTCGCTGGAGCAGACCTTCGAGACCGTTCAGGAGCGAAACGGCTTCGCCTGGATCGGCCTCTACCGGCCGACGGAGACCGAGCTGGGGGAGGTCGCCACCGAGTTCGAGCTGCCCGACCTCGCCGTCGAGGATGCCCTGAGCGGACACCAGAGGGCGAAGCTGGAGAAGTACGGGGCGACGACGTTCGTCGCGCTGCGGCCGGCGCACTACATCGACGAGACGGAGAAGGTCGAGTTCGGCGAGGTGCACGTGTTCCTCGGCGAGCAGTTCATCATCACCGTCCGCCACTTCGAGTGGCCGGACCTCTCCGAGGTGCGGCACAGGATGGAGAGCGAGCAGCGCCTGCTGGAGCTCGGCCCGATCGCGGTGCTGTACGGCATCCTGGACCAGATCGTCGACGACTATGCGCCGGTGATCGCAGGTCTCGAGAACGACATCGACGAGATCGAGGACCAGCTCTTCAACGGCGACCGCACCGTCTCCCGCCGTATCTACGAGCTGTCCACCGAAGTCATGACGTTCCAGAGGGCCGTCAACCCGCTCGGCGACGTTCTGCAGGGCCTGCGGGATGCGCTTGCCGCGTCCGGAGCGGACGAGACGCTTCGCGACCGGTTCCGGGATGTGCACGACCACGTCATCCGCATCGTGGAGCGGGCGGACGGATTCCGGCAGATCCTGCAGAACGCGCTGCTCGTGCACACGACGCTCGTCGGACAGGCGCAGAACGACGAGGTCAAGAAGATCTCATCGTGGGCGGCGATCCTGTTCACCCCGACGCTGGTGGGGACGATCTACGGGATGAACTTCGATCACATGCCGGAACTGCACTGGGTGCTCGGCTATCCGTTCGCGCTCGCGCTCATGCTCGCCACCGGCGTAGGCCTGTACTGGGCGTTCCGGCGCAACAACTGGCTCTGACCGGCTGCGAGAATTGACCGCGTGTTCGAGTATGCGGGGTTGCGGCGGTGGCCGGACGTGGAAGGCGAGAACCTGTTCGCGTCGGATGCGGCCGACCGGCTGATCGCGGAGGTGGCGCGGGATGCGGTCGCCGCGCTGGGCGACAGCGCAGGCGGGCTCGTGATCGTCGGCGACGCCTATGGCGCTCTCACTCTCGCGGCGGCGGCCGGTGGTGCGCGCGGCATCCGCGTGCACCAGGACCCGCTGACCGGCGAGCAGGCGCTCGCCGCCAACGCGGCAGCGCTCGGCCTGGCCGACGCGTACACGCAGCACCCGCTCAACGCCGATCTCGTCCGCGGGGCCAGGGTCGTGCTGCTGCGGCTGCCGCGGAGCCTGGATGCGCTCGACGAGATCGCGACCCTGGTGGCAGAGCATGCGCATCCGGAGGTCGTCGTCTACGCCGGGGGGATGCTGAAGCACATGAGCATGGCGATGAACGACGTGCTCGGCGCGGCGTTCGGCTCCGTCACCGCGTCGCTGGCCAGACAGAAGGCGCGGGTCCTGACTGCGGAGCGACCGCATCCCGTGGCCGACCTGCGCACGGGTCGGTGGCCGGAGCGCGCGTACGACGACGAGCTCGGCGTCTGGGTGTGCGCGCACGGCGCAGCGTTCGCCGGCACGGCGATCGACATCGGCACCCGGTTCCTGCTGAGCGTCGTCGACGACGCTGCACCCGATGCGCGCACCGCCATCGACCTCGGCTGCGGCACCGGCGTGCTCGCCACGACGCTCGCCATCCGCAGGCCCGAACTGCGGGTGATCGCCACCGACCAGTCGGCCGCGGCCGTCGCCTCCGCCACGGCGACCGCCGCCGCCAATGGCGTCGCCGACCGGGTCGCGGTCGTCCGCGACGACGGGCTCTCCGCGCAGCCGGACGCGAGCGCCGACCTGATCGTGCTGAACCCGCCGTTCCACATCGGGAGCGCCGTGCACACCGGCGTCGCACACCGGATGTTCGCGGACGCCGCGCGCGTGCTCGCCCCCGGCGGCGAACTGTGGACCGTGTGGAACTCGCACCTCGGCTACCGGGCAGCGCTGGAGCGCACGGTGGGGCCGACCAGGCTGATCGCGCGCAACGCGAAGTTCACGGTGACCGCCTCCCGCCGCCGCTGACCGGTTGCCTTCCGCGCGGGAAGCCGCGAAGCTCGTGTCCATGAGCCACGACGATGCGCCGGATGCGCCGGATGCGCCGGATGCGCCGGATGCGCAGGACGAACCGGATGCGCAGATCGCCGCCGTCCGGGCGGCCGTAGCGGCCGGCGACCCAGCCTCCGCGCGGCTGAGTCTGCACCCGTACCTGCACTGGACGTTCCCGGACGGCACGACACTGCGGGGGCGCATCCACGTGCTGGCGGCGCTGTCCGCACTGGCCGAGGTGCCGGAGCCCGCGTCGGTCGAACTCCGCGACGGCCAGCTCTACCGCTGGGTGTCTGCGGAATAGGGACGTCCGCGCCGCTGTTTTCGCGAGAGTGACGATCACCGCGCTGACCTCTCCCGCCACCCTCGACGAGCTTCTCTCGACGCTCGAATGGCACGTGGACGAGTCGCGGCGTGACGCGCTCGCCGCCGGCGCGACCCTCCGCTTCGCCAAGCCGACGTTCCTGTACGTCATCGGCGGGTCCGTGCGGGTGCGTTCGACAGGCCCGCAGGCCGTCTCGCTCTCGTTCGCGACCGGCGACGTGGTCTTCACGCCCGGCCGCCACCCCGTCGACCTGTCGGCCGATTCGGCGGCGGAGGTCGTGGTCTCCGAGCTGCGACCCGTCGGCGGGTCGCGCGCTCTCGACCTGCTGCCGGAGCTGATCGGCGTGAACAGACTGGCGGAACTCGACCCAGCGATAGCCCTCCTCGCCTCCCGCATGGGTTGCCCTGCGCAGCCGGGACGGGCGGGTGACAACGTGATCTGCGGGCGAATGGCGACGACCATCGTCTCCGTGGCGATCCGCGCGTGGGCGGAAGGAGACTGCGCTCCGGCGAACTGGCCCGCGCCTGTCGAGGACCCGTTCGTCGCCCGCGTTCTCGATGCGATGCACGGCGACCCAGGGCATCCATGGACGGTGGGAGACCTCGCCGCTGTCGGTGCGATGTCTCGGACGATCTTCGCCGAGCGCTTCCGCCGGCAGGTGGGCCAGTCACCGGCGAGCTACCTCGCTCAGGTGCGGATGGACGCGGCGATGTCCTACCTGTCCAGGGACGGCCTGACCGTGAGCGAGACAGCCAGGATGCTCGGCTACGAGTCGGACGCCGGCTTCAGCCGCGCCTTCCGGAGGCACACCGGCTCCGCGCCGTCTGTGTGGCGGCAGCGGGCGAGCTGAGCCGCAGCGTCGTCAGTTCAGCCGGGCCCGGCGTCGCCCGGCGCTGCCGAACAGCACCACGCCCACCGCGACCACGACGACCGCCACCAGGTATGTGGTGCGCACATCCACGCTGTCGACCAGGATCCCGCCGATCCCGGCGCCCAGCGTGATCGCGAGCTGGAACCCGGCGACCACCAGACCGCCCGCCGCCTCCAGCCGGTCCGGGATGTACCGGCCTGCCCAGGTGTTGATGACCGCCGGCCACGCCCCGAAGCCGAACCCCCACACCGCGACCGCGATCGCGACGACCACGACGGAGCCCTGCCCGACCACGGAGAGCAGGATGGCACCGGCGATGAGTGAGGGCTGCAGGTAGCGCAGCAGCCCGAGGAACCGGTCGGCGAGCGCGCCGACCACGAGGTTGCCGATCACGCCTCCGATGCCGAACAGCACCAGCAGGCCGGCGGCGAAGGCCGTGTCGAGTCCAGGCACCTGGTCGAGGGCGAGCCGGATGAAGGTGTACGCCATGAAGTGCCCGAACACGATCAGGATGTGTCCGGCGAGCCCCTGCCGCACGCCAGGCCGCCGCAGGGTGTCGCCGAGGATCCGCAGGCTCGACGCCGCCGCCGGAGCGATGGGCGGGAGCGACAGGCGCAGGGCGACGGCGACGACGGCGGTCAGTGCGGCGGCGCCGAAGAAGACGCCGCGCCAGTCGATGATCTCGGTGAGGAAGACGCCCACAGGCACGCCCGCAACGACGGCGAGCGTCATCCCCGCGCTCACGATGGTCATCGCGCGGCCGAGCCTGTCCGGGCTGGCGAGCTGCGCAGCGACGGTCAGCGACATCGACCAGAACCCGCTGATCGCCACACCGATGAGCAGACGCGCCACCAGCAGCACCCACAGCGACGGTGCGACGGCGACCGCCAGGTTGGAGACCGCGGCGAGCACGGCGACGAGCACGAGCAGCGTGCGCCGGTCCATCCGCGGGATGAGGATGCCGATGGTGGGTGCGGCGAGGAACCCGACGAACGCGGTGACGGTCACGGTCTGCCCGGCCTGCCCCGGCGTCACCCCGAGCTCGGCGGCCATCGCGGTGAGCACACCGGACGGGAGGAATTCGGCGGTGACGAGCACGAAGCTGGTCAGCAGCATGACGATGAGCGCCAGCCAGTGCGTGCGGGTGTGCGCGGCGCCGGTCGGTGCGGGGGAGGTGGCCCGGATGGGAGAGGTGTCTGTCGTCACTGTTCCACTCTGACGGCCGCGGACGGCGCGCGCCTGACTCTGCGTCCGTGATGGGCGACCATCCGTCCGGGGTCGCCGACGCCGGCGGAGGACGCGCGGCTCAGGGAGCGGACGCCCCGCGCGCCATCACCACGCGCGGCCATTCCGCGAGCCCGAGTCCGTGCGCTTCCTCCTCGCGCACCCGCTCGCGCAGGGCGGCGTCGACGGCGTCGTCCGGCAGCACCGCGAAGCCGAGCCGCGCGTAGTACGGCGCGTTCCACGGCACGTCGGCGAAGGTGGTGAGCGTGAGTCCGGCGAGTCCATGGGCGTCCGCCCACGCGTCGGCGACCTCGATCAGGCGCGCGCCGAGCCCTCGGCGTGCGTGCGACGGATGCACGGACACCTGCTCGATGTGGGCGCGCCCGCCGAGCGCTTCGACCAGCAGGTAGGCGACCGGCGTGTCCGTCCCGTCGACCGCGACCAGCGCGCCGCCGTTCCGGATGTGCGCCGTCAGTTCGGCGGCGGAGGGCGGGTCGTCGTCGGCGATGTCGGCGAGCCCGATGCTGCGGAACGCCTCGCCCGCCGCCAGCTCGATGCCCTGGATGGCCGGGATGTCCGCTGTTCGTGCCGCTCGAATCGTCACCGTTCGAGCGTATAAGACGGGCACGAGAGCTGCGGGGTCAGCCCTCGGCGCCCGCGACGACCGTCCCGATTCCGAGCGCGGCGAGGATGGCGGCGGACACCCGTTCGAGCACGCGGGTGACCCGCGGCCGCTTGAGCCAGGCGACCATCCGGGACGCCAGCAGCACCACGACGCCCAGATACGCCACGGAGACGAGTGCGTCGACGGCGCCGAGCAGCATCGTCTCGCCGAGGCCTGCGTGCGCTGGGACGAACTGCGGCACGACCGCGAGGAAGAACAGGCCGACCTTCGGGTTCAGCAGGGTGGAGAGCATCCCGGCCAGCAGGCTGCGGACCGACCAGCCGCCCCTGGCTCGTCCGGTCAGGGTCGTGGAATCCGCGTCGCCTGCGGTGACCGAGGTCGATGCGGTCTCTGCCGCTGCCTTCTCCGCTGCAGCGGCCCTGGCGCTCCTGCGGGTCGCGACGAACGCCATGACGCCCAGGTAGATCAGGTACAGGCCTCCCACGATCTTCACGACGCGGAACACCTCGGCGGACTGTTCGAGCAGGGTCGCGAGCCCGATGGCGACGAGCGCCGCCCACACCAGCGACCCGAGAGAGCACCCGACCGCTGCGGCGAACCCGTCGCGAGCGCGGCCCATGCTGTAGCGGAGCACCAGGAACGTGTCCGGCCCCGGCGTGAGCGCGAGCACCGCGCACAGCCCGGCGAACGCGAGGATCGTGAGCAGCGACATGCGACGATCCTAGACGGTGCCCACGATCAGACGAAGGTGCGTACCAGTTCCCAGCGGCCATCGCCTGTCGGGCGGACCTCGAACATCCGCACATCGCCGTCCGCGACAGAGCAGCCCTGGAACCGCCAGCCCGCGAGCTTCCCGGCCGGATGCGTGAGCGCGTCATGCCAGGCGACCTCCCGCAGCGGCGTCGGCTGATCGGTGACGACATAGCGAGTGCCGCGCCAGACCAGGCGGGTGGGTCGGCCGTTGTCGGTCCAGACAGAGACGATGTCGGTCGCTTGCGTCATGCTCATGACAGCCTCCAAGGGGTTCAGGGATGACTCCATTGAACCATTAACTTTCGAACATGTGTTCGAGTAAATTGACTCGTGATAGCGGCCCAGGTGTCGCTGCGGCGACGAGGGTGCTCGGCACGTCGTGATCCCCGAACGCATCTCGACTCATCTGGCCGGCTGCCCCGCAGAGCCAACATTCGTCACCGGTGTGGCATAGCCTGCGGAGATGGCTCAAGTACTGGTCTACGGCCGGCGGGAATCCCTTGCTCGGCACAGAACGGCTCTCGCGGACGCGATTCACGCGGCGATCATGGTCTCGCTGACCTATCCGGCCGAGAAACGATTCCAGCGATTCATCCCGCTCGACTCCGGCGACTTCATATATCCCGAGGACCGGGGACCGGATTACACGATCATCGAGATCTCCATGTTCGAGGGTCGATCCGACGAAGCCAAGCGGGCTCTCATCACCGAGCTCTTCGCTCGCATCAGGGCGGAGGCGGGGATCGATCCGCACAGCGTAGAGATCACGATCACCGAGACCCCCAAGGCGAACTGGGGGATCCGCGGCCAGGTCGCGACCGACCTGGCGCTGGGTTACAGCGTTGAGGTGTAGCGCGCAGGGCGCGTGAACCACGCGCGCCGATTATCCGGTGGCGCCTGTGGCGCGGGTCCGCCGGGACGTCGTCAGCGCGCGACGCTGCCGAACTTCGCCCGCCGCGATCACGCGGCGCCGCCCGTATTCGCGTCGCCCGCGGTGGTGCCGCCTGCAGTCGCCCCGCCCGCGCCACCTGTGCCCCCACCCCGTCGCGCCACCAGCGCCCGCTCCCGCATCGCCAGGAACAGCGGCAGCGCGAAGGCCAGCGCCACCAGCGGGATGAGCACCACGTACACCCACACCCGCCGCATCCCGAGCCTTCGGCTCTCGAACAGCATGAACGCGACCACCGCGACGGCGGCGATGAGCACATCCACCGTCAGCGACAGCACGGCAGGGCCGCTCTGCAGCCAGTCGCCCACGTAGTTGCGGCGACCGACGATGGCGGCGATGTTGAACGTCCACGTGCCGACCAGCCCCACGATCGCGACCACCAGGAAGAACACCGCCCTCCCGTTCCAGCCGCCGCGGCTCATGCCGCCGTTCACGCCGCCGCCGGTCACGCCGTCGCTCCGGCGTGCAGCCTCGGCCTGGCGGCCGCCAGCATCCCGAGCGCCAGCACCACGGCGGCGGCGAGCACTCCGCCCACCAGGATCGCCCAGCCTGCGGCGAGGAAGACCCCGTCCGGGTGCACGATCGACTGCCCGGCCAGCGCCTGGAACGTCACGAGCGTCACGACCGCTGCGTAGACCACCGTCGCCACCACCACGAGGCGCAGCCGCACCCTGTCGTCGGCGACGGCGCGCCAGCGGCGTCCGAGCCAGCCGAGCGCGATGGCGAACAGCGGCAGGAGCTGCAGCGCGTGCATCCCGACGAAGTGCGGGATGCGGAGGTCGCCGCCGACCGTGCTCCAGCCGAGCAGGGGGAGGCTGGGCCCACCGTCCGCCAGGCCGACAGTGTGGGCGCCGGCGATGCCCTGGAAGTCGTGCAGCTGGGCGGCCGTCGGGCCCGTCATCAGGTAGGCGAGGCCCATGCCGACGATGGCGATCGCCGCGCCGGCCCGCACGGCAAGGGTGGTGGATGCGGTGGGCAGGCGCAGGAAGAACACCGCGATCGTCGTGAGGAAGGTGCCGACGTAGAGCACGGTGATCGACACCGCCATGATGCCCCACACCGCGGCCGAGACGCCGTTGGACACGTTGAAGTGGCTGGTCGTGCCGACCGCGGCGGCGCCGACGATCGCCACCTGTTCCACGATCAGGGAGACGGCGATGACCGTGCCCGCACTGTGCGCGAGGCGGCGGAAGCGGGGGAGATGGGCGATCAGCCACGCCCAGGTCACGCTGTAGAGCAGGATCGACAGCGAGAACTTGAGCGGCTTGAGCCAGGTGTCGACGCCGAGGACCTGCCTCTGGTCGACGAGCAGGCCGACGACGCACACGATGGTGCTGACGACCATGAGGGCGGCGACCGTCATGAGCGGACGGTGCCAGGCGAAGACGGACTTCATGAGAGCCTTCTCTCCGAGGTTGCGGCGGCCTGGGCGATGCGCCGCAGGCCGAGGGCGAGGGAATCGCCGAGCACCGTGCCGATGACCATGAGCTCGGCCATCCGCGACGGGTCCGGCAGGGCGGCGACCGCGGCGAGGTCGGCGTCGGCTGCCAGGCGGGCGGCCGACGCGTACGCGTCGAGATAGCTGTCGGGGAGGGGGTAGCCGGCGTGCACGAACGCGTCGAGCACGCGGGCGGCGATCTCCGTGCCGACGTTGTCCTCGCATCCCGTCCACCCCGCGCGCCCGATCAGGGCGTCGATGCGGGCGATGGATGCGGAGGTCGGCTCCGAGACGTCGGGCACGGCAGCGCGGGAGAGCGCCTGCTGCGCGACGTCGAAGGTGTGCGCGATGGGCGCATCCGGGTCGTCGAGGGCGGCGAGCACCTGCGCGACCGAGCTGACCGACAGGTGACCGACCTCGAGCATGGAGCGGATGAGGCGCAGCCTGTGGATGTGCGCATCGCCGTACTCCGTGCGATTTCCGTTGAGGCGCTCCCCGGCCGGCAGGAGTCCTTCGCGCACGTAGTACTTGATCGTGGCGGAGGGGGTGCCGGTGGTCTCGGCCAGTTCGGTGATGAGCATGTGGTGATAGTAGCACTACCGGTAGCGTGACTACCAGTGTTGGATGCATTCTCGCGCTCGAACGCGCACGCGCGATCAGAGAGTGTCGTCGCGGGAGCGCTTCGATCGTGAAGGCGACTCCTGCAGTGACAGCCAGAACAGGATCGCCAGCAGCCCGAAGATCGCCAGCGACGCCAGAAGATCGCCCCACTGGAACGGCACGAGCGCGCCGTCGATCGACAGCACCAGCGCGCACTCGATGAAGCCGAAGACGAGGAAGAACAGGCCGAGCAGCACGCGCGTCAGGCGGATCGACTTCCCGCGTCTGTGCAGCTCCAGCCTCCGCAGCTCCACCATGAGCGTCAGCAGCAGCAGGGGCAGGATCTGCGCGAGCGCAGCCGCCGACGCGCTGTCCATCAGCACGATATGCACATCCATCGGGTCGACCACGTCTCTATCGTGCACCCGGGCGCCCGTTCCGGTCGACCGCCCGATCCGTTCCGACGGAGAAACGCCTCCGCCCGGCTCCGATCTCCGTCCGAACGGGGATCCCGGCGGCGTGGCGTCGCAGTTCTCCGTCCGGACGGAGCGGTCAGCGCCCCTGTACCCGCCCCGAGATAATGGCGGCCGTCTCGCGAGCGGCAGCGACGACGACGGCCAGGGGATGCGCGCTGTACGAGGTGCCGATGTACGGCACTGTCAGCGTCGCGACCGTCGCTCCCGTCGCATCCCGGATCGCGGCGACCACGTCGGTCACCGCGTCCTGCACGGGGTCCGGCCGGGTGATCACGTCACCTTCGCCGTCACCGTCGCCGCGCCCGCCCGCACCGGTGAGCACGAGCCCCGCCGCCGTGTCGAGCGGGAACAGCGCGCCGACCCGCACCGCATAACCGAAGTTCGCCGGCGACTCCGCCTGGGCGATCACCCGCACGGCGTCTCCGTCGCGCACGCCGAGGTTGCAGGACTGCGACACGGCGTCCGCGAGGTCGCGCATCGGGCCCATCGCCAGCCGGATCAGCCCGCGCAGGGGCGGCTGCCGGTGCGCGAGGTCGAACAGGGCGAGCGAGACCCCGTAGAGACCGGATGCACGGTCGCGGTAGAGATAGCCGCGCCGTTCGAGAGTGGTGAGCACCCGGAAGATCTGGCTCACGCTGCGCCCGACAGCGTCAGCGATCTCGGTCTGCGATCGCTCCCCAGGCTCGCCCGCCAGATACTCCAGGATGTCGAGGGCCTTGTCGAGGGCGGGAACCGAATAGTCGGGCTGCGGAGAAGGAGACGGAGCCATCATCGATCCGCCCCGATCGCCGTCAGGAACCGCCGGGCGATCGTGCGCTCGATGTCGTCAGGCACCGGCTGCGCGCCCGCATCCAGCGTCGAGGCCGCCGTCGCGACGCGCTCCAGCGACAGCGACTGCAGCAGGAACCCGAGATCCATCGCCTCCAGCGAGTTGCCCTTCGGCTCGCGGCCGGCGAGGTTCACCATGCGACCCTCCGCCAGCAGGACGATGGACCGGCCGTCCGGCAGGTCCACCTGCTCGATCGCCGCATCCAGGGTCGTCACCGCGCTCGCCGAGGCGTAGAGGGCTGCGGTGTCGATCTCCCAGGGGAAGTGCCCGGCGTTCGCGAGCACAGCGCCGTCCGGGAGCCGGTCGATGATGTCGGGCGTCACGATGTCGGGGAAGCCTGTCGCCGTGACGAACACCTCTCCCCAGTCGGCGAGGTCCGCGAGCGGCGCCACCCGGTAGCCGTCGAGCGCCGCCTCGAACATCTTCAGCTCGTCGATCTCCGCGACGGCCACCTTGCCGCCGAATGCTCGCAGGTACTGCGCGATCCCGCGCCCGCACCAGCCGTATCCCGCCACCACGAAGCGGCGGCCAGGGATCATCAGGTTCGTGATCCTCATGATGCTCTCCACGACCGACTGACCGACGCCGTGCCGGTTCTCGCCGACCGCCTTGAGCATGCTGTCGTTGATCACGATGATCGGGAACGGCACGGAGCCGGCCAGCTCGCGCCGCAGCCGGACGCCGCCGCTCGTGGTCTCCTCCGTGCCGCCGACGACCGTCTCCGCCAGGCCGGCCTCCACGATGCCGGCGGCGAGGTCTGCGCCGTTGTCGAGCAGGATGGTGGGCCGCGCCGCGATCACGGCGGCGACGTTGGCGTGATGCTCGTCGATCGTGTCGTCTCTGCGGCCGTGCACGGTCATCCCCTGCTCGCGGAGGAACGCGACGACGTCGTCCTGCGTCGAGCCGTGATTGCCCGTCGCGACGATCTCGGCGCCGCCCGCGGCGAGGACCTCGAGCAGGACGGCGGTCTTTGGTTCCAGGTGCAGCGACATCCCGATGCGGTGGCCCGCGAACGGCTGCGATGCGGCGAATTCCGTCTTGGCTGCGGCGAGGAGCGGCATCCGGGAGCGGATCCAGGCGGTGCGGGATGCTCCGCGAGCGGCGAGTTCGGACACGGGCTCAACTTTCGTAGGTGAACATGACTTTCATATAGGCTATCTCTCAATGACCGCCGGCGCGAGCGCATCCCCGCCGCAACCCGTTGCCATGTGTGTTGCGCGCACCACCGAATGGCGAAAGGATGAGCGCGACAGACCGATGCCGCTGCACCGACCGTGCGTGGCATCGCGGGGAGGGGAACCCACGTGGAACTGGATGTGGACGGAGTCGCCGAACGGGTCTCCACCGGCACTCTTCCCGGGTGGGACGATGTCGAAGCCCTGGTGCAGAAGGCTCACGCGCGCAACGCCGGTGTCACCTCGGGAACGGTCGCCGACTACATCCCGGCGCTGGCCGCCGCCGACCCTGCGCTCTTCGGCGTCTGCGTCGCCGAGGTCGACGGCGCAACGCACGGAGCGGGTGACGTCGACCACGCGTTCTCCATCCAGTCCATCTCGAAAGCGTTCGTGTACGCGCTGGTCTGCGACGAGCTGGGGCACGAGCTGGCGCTCGAACGCGTCGGAGTGAACAACACCGGACTCGCCTTCAACTCGGTGATGGCCATCGAGCTCAACGACGGGCATCCGATGAACCCGATGGTCAACGCCGGTGCGCTCGCCACGACCGCCCTCGTCCCAGGGCAGACGTCGGAAGCGCGCTGGGCGTTCATCCAGGACGGCCTGTCGCGCTTCGCCGGGCGCAGGCTGGAGCTGGACGCAGCGGTCTACGAATCGGAGACGGAGACCAACCAGCGCAACCAGGCCATCGCGCGCCTGCTCCAGAGCTACGGCAGGATCACCGCCGACCCGGCCGAGGTGGTCGACGTCTATACGCGCCAGTGCTCGCTGCTCGTGACGGCTCGCGACCTCGCGGTGATGGGCGCCACCCTCGCGGACGGCGGCGTCAATCCCGTCACGGGCGAGCGCGTGGTCTCGGCTCACGTCTGCCGCGACACGCTCTCGGTGATGGCCGCGAGCGGATTGTACGAGCGGTCGGGGGAGTGGTTGTTCGAGATCGGGATGCCCGGCAAGTCCGGCGTCGCGGGCGGCCTGGTCGCCATCGCGCCCGGCAAGGCGGGCATCGGCACATTCTCTCCCCCGTTGGATGCGGCGGGCAACAGCGTCAGGGGTCAGCGCGCGACGGCGTTCCTCTCGCGCAGCCTCGGGCTGAACCTCTTCTCGTCGGACGTGCACCACCCAGCAGAAGGACAGGACAGATGACCACAGCAGAGACGAACGCTCCGGCGATCGAGAAGGCGTCCTGGCGGCCGATGATCGCGCTGTTCTGCGCGCAGATCCTGATGTCGTTCAACGTCGCTGCGCTGCCCGTGTCGCTCGGCGGCATGGTGGACGACTTCGGCGTGCCTCCGACCACCGTCAGCACCGCGATCGTCATGTACGGCATCGCGGTCGCCGCGCTGGTGATGGTCGGCGCCAAGCTCGGGCAGCGGGTCGGCTGGGTGCTGATCTTCCGCATCGTGATCGGCCTGTTCGCCCTCGCGGAGGTGCTGATGATCTTCGCGCCGACCGTCGGCTGGGTGATCGGTGCCCAGGCGCTCGCCGGTGCGTCCGCCGCGATCATCGTGCCGGCGCTCGTCGCCCTGATCGCCGAGAACTACCGCGGAACGCAGCAGGCGACGGCCATCGGCTCGCTCGGATCGGCCAGGGCGATCTCCGGCTTCAGCGCCTTCTTCATCGGCGGCGCGCTCGGAACGCTGGTGGGCTGGCGTCCGGTGTTCGCCATCCTGGTGGTGCTGGCCGTCGTGGTGTTCATCCTCAGCTTCTCGCTGCGGTCGGATCGCGGAGACAGCAGCATCAAGATCGACATCGTCGGCGCCGTGCTGATCGGTCTCGGCATCGTGCTGCTCACGCTGGGCTTCAACAACCTGAACGCCTGGGGCATCCTCGAGGCGCGACCGGATGCGCCGTTCGACATCCTCGGGCTGTCCCCCGCCATCGTCTTCATCGTCGTCGGCATCGTGCTCGGCCAGGCGTTCTTCCTGTGGACCCGCCGCCGCACCAAGACCGGGAAGGTCCCGCTGATCGCGCTGAGCGTCCTGCGCTCGTCTCGGGAGCGCTCCGCGGTGTACGCGATGTTCATCATCGTGCTGCTCGAGGCCGCCATCAACTTCACCATCCCGCTCTACACGCAGATCGTGCAGGGGCGGACACCGTTCGACACCTCGTTGGCGATGATCCCGTTCAACCTGACGGTGTTCGTCACCGCGACACTCGTCGTGCGGTTCTACCGCAGGTACAGCCCGCGGACCATCGGCATCTTCTCCTTCGTGCTGACGACGGCGGCCCTGGTCTGGCTGTCGTTCGTCGTGACGAACAACTGGGAGACGTTCCCGACCATCCTCGGTCTGATCGTGTTCGGCGTCGGGCAGGGTGCGCTGGTCACGCTGGTGTTCAATGTGCTGGTCACCGCGTCTCCGAAGGAGCTGGCCGGCGATGTCGGCTCCGTGCGCGGTACGACGCAGAACCTCGCGTCGGCGGTCGGCACGGCCTTCGCGGGCGCGCTGCTCGTCACCATCCTCGGGCTGAACGTCGGGCAGGCCGTGATCGCGCATCCGGACCTGCCGAAGTCGCTCACGTCGCAGGTGGACCTCGACAGCGTCAACTTCGTCAGCAACGACCGTCTCCGGGAGGTCCTCTCGAAGACCGACGCCACCCCCGCCCAAGTGGATGCGGCTGTGCAGATCAACGAGGACTCCCGTCTCAACGCCCTCCGGCTCGGGCTCCTGCTGCTCGCCGGTGTGAGCGCGGTCGCGATCATCCCGGCGGTGCGCCTCCCGCGCTACCGCCCGCACGAGCTCCCCGACCCGTCTCCGGCCGCATCCCCGTCTCCGTCCGCCCTCACCGCCGACTGACAATCGAGTCCGGACTTGTGCACGCGACACCCTGGAGTGTCGCGTGCACAAGTCCGGACTCGACTGCCGATCGACGCGATCAGCTGATCTTGCGTCGGTAGATCACGATGGCGAAGCCGTAGGCGACGACGAGGATGCCGACGAGCCAGGCCAGTGCGACCCAGATGTCCGCCCCCACCGGCTGCTGTGCGAACAGTGCCCGGATGGTGTTGACGATGGAGGTCACCGGCTGGTTCTCCGCGAACCAGGCGACGGGGGCCGGCATCGTCTCCGTCGGGACGAACGCCGAGCTGATGAACGGCAGGAAGATCAGCGGGTAGCTGAAGCCGCTCGCCCCGTCCACCGTCTTCGCCGAGAGGCCGGCGATCACGGCGATCCAGGTCAGCGCGAGGGTGAACAGGATCAGGATGCCCGCGACCGCGAGCCACGCGCCGACCGACGCCCCGGTGCGGAAGCCCATGATCAGGGCGACGCCGATGACGACGGCGACGGAGACCAGGTTGGCGGCGAGCGAGGTGAGCACGTGCCCCCAGAGCGCGCTCGACCGTGAGATCGGCATGGACTGGAACCGCTCGAAGATGCCGCCCTGCAGGTCGAGGAACAGCCGGTACGCGGTGTACGCGACCCCGGAGGCGATCGTGATCAGCAGGATCCCGGGGAGCATGTAGTTGACGTACGACTCGTCGGAGCCGGTGTGGATGGCGCCGCCGAGCACGTAGACGAAGAGCAGCATCAGCGCGATCGGCGTGATCACGGTGGTGATGATCGTGTCTGGGCTGCGGAGGATGTGGCGCAGCGAACGACCGGTCAGAACGCCGGTGTCGCTGAGGACGTGGGTGGTCATCGGTTTTCCTTTCCTGCGGTTTCGGTGGTGGTTTCTGTCTCGGTCTCGCCCGTCTCGCCGACGAGCGCGAGGAACACGTCCTCGAGCGACGGCTGCTTCTCCACGTACTCGACCTTCGCGGCCGGGAGGAGCTGCTTGAGCTCGGCGAGCGTTCCGTTCTGGATGATCGTGCCCTTGTGCAGGATCGCGATGCGGTCGGCGAGCTGTTCCGCTTCGTCGAGGTACTGCGTGGTGAGCAGCACCGTGGTGCCCTGTCCTGCGAGCTGCTTGACCGTCTGCCACACCTCGATGCGTGCCTGCGGGTCGAGCCCGGTCGTCGGCTCGTCGAGGAAGATGACGGGCGGGTTGCCGATCAGGCTCATCGCGATGTCCAGGCGACGGCGCATCCCTCCGGAGTATGTCGCCGCCTTGCGGTTGCCGGCGTCGGTGAGCGAGAAGCGGGCGAGCAGGTCGTCTGCGATGCCCCCCGGGTTCTTCAGGTGGCGCAACCGGGCGACCAGGATGAGGTTCTCCCGTCCGGTGAGGACCTCATCCACTGCAGCGAACTGTCCGGTGAGGCTGATGGACTCGCGCACGTCTCCCGGCTTGGTGGCCACGTCGAAGCCGGAGACCGTCGCGCTGCCGCCATCGGCCTTCAACAGGGTCGACAGGATGCGCACCAGGGTCGTCTTGCCTGCGCCGTTCGAGCCGAGCAGGGCGAAGATGCTCCCCGCTGCCACGTCGAAGTCGACGCCGCGCAGCACGCTCAGATCTTTGAAGGACTTCTCGATGCCCTGCACCCGGATGGCCGGGGCAGGGGTGGTCGTCGTGCTCATTCGTCTGTCTCCTTGTCGTCTGGAACTGCCGTGCCGCTGATCGCCGCGTCGATCGCCTTGGTGAGGCGGGCGCGCTCCTTGTCGATCCACTGGGTGCCGGAGTACGACGCCGCGAACGTCTCGGCGAACTCCACCGGGTCGTCGCCGACGATGTCGCGGACAGGCGTTCCGTCGATGGCCGCGCGTTCCCAGAGGTCGGTGTGGTCGCTGATCATCGTGACCAGCGTGTCTCCGTCCGTGATGCCGCCGTAGTACATGAAGTACCGGTTGACCGCCTTCGCCGAGCTGCGGTACGGCTCGGGGAGGGCGTCGACGCGGGCGACGGCCTGCTTGTACTGCTTTTTCTGTTCGAGCGAGCCTGTGAGGGCTTCGATCCACTTCGCAACCATTGCTACTGTCCTTCTGTCTCGGTCTGTTCGTGTGTCTGTTCGTGCGTCTGCTCGTCGGTCCGGCCCGTGCTCCTCAGCCGCTCCAGTCGTTCGGCCAGGAAGCTCCAGGTGGTCCAGAACTCCTCGAGGTACTCCCTGCCCTGGCTGTTGAGGGAGTACACCTTGCGGGGCGGGCCCTTCTCGGACGGCACCTTCTCCACATCCACGAGGCCGCGCTGCTCGATGCGGACGAGCAGGGCGTAGATGGTGCCCTCGGCGATGTCGGAGAAGCCCTGGTCCCTCAGCCACGCGGTGATCTCGTAGCCGTATGCCGACCGCCCGGCCAGGATGGCCAGGACGATGCCCTCGAGTGTTCCCTTGAGCATCTCTGTCGCTTGTTTGCCCATGGCACTCCTCCTTGCTACTCAGTGGTGCTTGGTACTGGTAGATAGTAACGCCGAGTACCGGTAGTTAGCAAGACTGAATAGCAAAGAGATTTTCGCGGCGGTGCGACGCGGAACTCGATGGCGTGGCAGTGTCGAGGCATGAGCATCGACCTGACCAGCGCCGCATCGTTCATGGCCGCGCACGCCCGCGTCCTCGACCGCCGCCGTTTCGAGGCGGCGACAGGAGGTGGAGACGCCGCCAAGCGCGCGCTCGTCGCCGCCCTCGATGGATACCGCAACGCCGACGGGGGATACGGATGGGGGCTCGAGCCCGATCTGCGGGCGACCGAGAGTCAGCCGGGAGGCGCGCAGCACGCACTCGAGGTGATCGCGGACGCCGCGCCCGTCGCGACTCCCCACCTCGGCAGCCTGCTCGACTGGCTGGATGCGGCGACGCTCCCGGACGGCGGCCTCCCGTTCGCCCTGCCGATCGCCGACACCACCGCCTGCGCGCCGTTCTGGGCGCAGGCGGACCCCACGGAGTCCTCGCTGCAGATCACCGCAGCGATCGCAGCGCGAGCGCATCGGGTGGCCAGACAGGACGCCACCGTGCTCGACCACCCCTGGCTTCAGGCCGCGATGCGTTACTGCTTCGATGCGATCGGTCGCATCGACACGGCGCCGTTCGCGTACGTGCTCTCGTTCTCGCTGCAGCTCCTGGATGCGGCAGCGGACTCCCAGCCGGAGGCGCGCGACCTGTTCGCCCACCTGGGCAGGTACGTTCCTGGCGATGGCGCCGTGCCCGTCGACGGCGGGTCGGAGGGCGAGACGCTGCACCTGCTCGACTACGCGCCGGAGCCCGGCCGTCCGGTCCGCGAGCTGCTCGACCCCGCCGCGGTCGCCCGCGACCTCGACCGGCTGGAGGGCGGTCAGCTGGCGGACGGCGGGTGGGACGTCGACTACGCCAGCTACTCGCCGGCCGCGGCGCTCGACTGGCGCGGCTATGTCACGGCGAACGCGGTGGCGGTGCTGCGGATGAACGGGCGGTAGGCCGCGCATCCGCTGGCCGTGCTCGCTCGCGCGGCCTCCTCGAAAATCGTGCTTTTTCCTGGAATACAGGGGTGCGAAACAAAGTTGAGCCTAGTAGACTCAAGTTTGCCCGACCGAGGAAAGGACACGAATGGCGAACATGCAAGGCGCGCCCTCCACTCAGGAGGAGCAGAAGAGTGCGCTCGAACAGTACGGCGTCAACCTCACGGAGATCGCCAAGAGCGGGAAGCTCGACCCGGTCATCGGCCGGGATGCGGAAATCCGTCGCGTCAGCCAGGTGCTCACGCGACGCACCAAGAACAACCCGGTGCTCATCGGCGAGCCCGGCGTCGGCAAGACGGCCGTGGTCGAAGGGCTGGCCCAGCGCATCGTCGCCGGCGACGTCGCCGACTCGCTCAAGGGGAAGCAGCTCGTCTCGCTCGACCTCTCCGCGCTCGTGGCAGGGGCCATGTATCGCGGACAGTTCGAGGAACGGCTGAAGGCCGTGCTCAAGGAGATCAACGACGCGGAGGGCGAGATCATCACCTTCGTCGACGAGCTGCACATCCTGATGGGCGCAGGCGGCGGAGAGGGCTCTGTCGCCGCCTCCAACATGCTCAAGCCGATGCTCGCCCGCGGTGAGCTGCGCCTGATCGGCGCGACGACCCTCAACGAGTACCGCGAGTTCATCGAGAAGGACGCGGCCCTGGAGCGCCGCTTCCAGCAGGTCTACGTCGGCGAGCCGAGCGTCGAGGACACCATCGCGATCCTTCGCGGGCTCAAGGGGCGCTACGAGGCGCACCACGGGGTCACGATCGAGGACTCCGCGCTGGTCGCTGCCGCCTCCCTGTCGAACAGGTATATCACCGCCAGGCAGCTGCCGGACAAGGCGATCGACCTCATCGACGAGGCCGCGAGCAGGCTCAAGATGGAGATCGACTCCGCTCCCGTCGAGATCGACACCCTCCAGCGCGTGGTCGAGCGGATGAAGCTCGAAGAGTTCGCGCTGAAGAAAGAGAAGGACGAGGCGAGCAAGGAGCGGCTGGAGCAGTTGCGCGAGCGGCTGCGTCAGCAGGAGTCCGAGCTGGCGGAGCTGCAGGAGCGGTGGCGCGCGGAGAAGGCGTCGCTGAACCGCGTCGGCGAACTGCGCTCGCAGCTGGAGGAGGCCAAGACCAAGCGCGACCTCGCGCTGCGGGACGGCCGATACCAGGAGGCGTCGCGCATCGAGTACGAGACCATCCCCGGCATCGAGCGGGAGCTCGCGGAGGCGGAGAGCGCCGAGCAGCACCCCGACCAGCCGCGCATGGTCAACGAGCAGGTCACGGCCGATGACATCGCCGCCGTGGTGGCCGCGTGGACGGGCATCCCCGTCGACAGGCTCACCCAGGGCGAGACGGAGAAGCTGCTGCAGCTCGAAGGGGAGCTCGGCCGCCGCATCATCGGCCAGAAGAAGGCCGTCGCTGCTGTGGCGGATGCTGTTCGTCGCACAAGGGCCGGCATCTCCGACCCGGACCGGCCCACGGGCTCGTTCCTGTTCCTCGGGCCGACCGGCGTCGGCAAGACGGAGCTGGCGAAGGCACTCGCGGCGTTCCTGTTCGACGACGAGAAGTCGATGGTGCGCATCGACATGAGCGAGTACGGGGAGAAGTTCTCCGTGTCCAGGCTCGTCGGCGCTCCTCCCGGCTATGTCGGTTACGAGCAGGGAGGTCAGCTGACCGAGGCCGTGCGCCGTCGCCCGTACTCGGTGATCCTGCTGGACGAGGTGGAGAAGGCGCATCCCGAGGTCTTCGATGTGCTGCTGCAGGTGCTCGACGACGGTCGCCTCACCGACGGCCAGGGCCGCACGGTCGACTTCCGCAACGCCATCCTGATCCTCACCTCCAACCTCGGCAGCCAGTTCCTGGTCGACCCGACCCTGAACGACACCGAGAAGGAGGAGGCGGTGCTGCAGATGGTCCGCCAGGCCTTCAAGCCGGAGTTCGTGAACCGCCTCGACGACATCGTGGTGTTCTCGGCGCTCGACAAGGAGGAGCTCGGTGAGATCGTGGAGCTCAACATCGACCGGCTGATGCGCAGGCTGCAGGAGCGCCGCCTGGAACTGGCGGTGACCCCGGATGCTCGCCGCTGGCTCGCCGAGCGCGGCTACGACCCGATCTACGGTGCAAGGCCGCTGCGTCGCCTGATGCAGCGCGAGATCGACGACCGCCTGGCCACCGAGCTGCTGTCCGGCGAGATCCGCGACGGCGACCTCGTGCGCGTCGACCTCGCCGAAACGGGCGATCACCTCACGGTCGCACCTGTGCGGGAGTAGCGACAACCCGCGACCATCGAGCCCAGGCTCTCACCGCACGCTCCGGCGTGACGGGTGAGTGAGCCTGGGCTCGATTGCTGCGCTCAGCGGTGCCTACGGCTGCGTCGACCACCCGTTCCGCGGAGGCGTGGGCCAGTGCCCGCGCGTCGGCACGACGGCGGTCACGGCTCCGGTCGTCGGCGAGAGCAGCACCTCGCGCTGCTGCGGCCGGAACCAGTCGAACAGGCCGCCGAGCGATCCGGCGCGTGCGTCGAATGACGCGTCGCCGATCCGGCCGGTGAGCCAGTTGTTCTCGATGAAGCGCAGCACGGAGGTCTGATCCGTCGGCGTGTGGTCGACCTTGTTCTGCGCCGCGTACGGCGAGATCACGACGAGCGGAAGGCGCTGGCTCGGCCCGCAGCGGTCGGCGTATCCACCGGCCGTGTGCGAGACCGACGTGCACACGGCGGAGTCGACAGCCGCATCCGCAGAGCCGTTGGTGACCTTCGGGGCGACGTGGTCGTACCAGCCGTCGGAGTCGTCATAGGCGAGCACGACCGCCGTGCTCGACCAGGAGCTCGACTTCTGGATGGCGTTGATCTCGTTGACGAGGAACTTCTGCTCGTCGATCGGATCGGAGTACGACGCGTGCCCGTCCTGCGCCTCCGGCGCCTTCAGGAACGACACCGACGGCAGGTTGTTCGACTTCAGCGCCGCGTCGAACGACGTGAGGTCGTACTGGTGGTTGGCCTGGTCGGTGTGCCCGATCGCCTTCGTCGAGGTCGGCGGAAGGTGGTGCGGGTTGGACGTGGACTTGTAGTACTGGAACGGCGAGTGGTGCGGCGAGTAGTCCTTCGGCGTCGCCCCCGCGATGTTCGCCGTCACGGCGTCGCACTTCGCGTAGTGGCCTGCCGTGCCGTCCCAGGACGTGGTCGGCGTGAAGCCGCCCTGGAACCAGCCCCAGGTCACCCCGCGGTTGTTGAGCAGGTCGCCGATGTTCTTGCCCGCCATCCCGACCACGGCCGACGTCGACGTGTGGTCGTTGTCCGAGCAGTCGTCGTATGCGGGGTCGGGGTCGCCGATCACCGTGCCGACTCCGGATGCGCTGGGCGACTGAACTGCGGTGGATGCGGTCAGCGTCGCCCCTGTCTTCGGGTCGTACGCGGTGCCTCCGTGGGTCTGGCCGGAGATGAGGTTGAGCGCGCCGGGGGTCGACGGGCCGAACGTGGTGTCCCAGCTGTTGTCGCTCATGGCATAGTTCTGGGCGTAGTTCCACAGACCGGTGACGGTGTTGCCGTCGTAGTAGTCCATGGCGAGACCTGGTGCTCCGAACTGGCCGGTGCAGGTGTCCGTCGACGTCTTCTGAACGAAGAGGTCCATCTTGCCCGCGTCGACCGCCTGCTGCTCGGCCGCGTAGCTGTGGTTCTGGTCGCAGGTCACGGCCTGGGTGGATGCGAGTCGCTTCGGCGGGTACAGGTTGGGGTTGCTGGCGAGCGTGCCGGAGGTGACGAGGTTGTTCACCTTCGGTGTTCCCTTGGCGGCGGTGAAGGATGTTCCGTCCGTGTTGGCCGCGGAGGGGTACGTGCCGAAGTAGTGGTCGAACGACACGTTCTCGTCGAAGATGACGACAAGGTGCTTGATCGGCGTGAGCGTGAACGACGAGTGCGAGGTGTCCGCGGTCGCTGGCGCGACCGTCAGGAGCCCGGCGCCGACGAGAGCGACGGCGCCGACGACGGCGAGACCGGCGCGGCCCACCGTCCTGGAGCGGTGCAGACGTGATGGTCTGAACACGATTCCTTCTTCCTTTGTGTGTTGGTCGTCGGCACGGGATGCGCCGAGCTCTGTCACCGGTGTCAGGCGAGCATTCCGCTGCCCAGCCAGTCGCCGGAGTTCCGCGCGCCGGGTAACGCGAAGTAGTAGCCGCCGCCGAACGGCGAGATGTAGTCCGTCAGCGGCTCGTCGGCGAGCCGCTTCTGCACTGTCACGAACTGGCGTTCGAGGTCCTGGTTGAACGCCGTGAAGATGAGTCCCATGTCGAGGTCGCCATTGGCGTCGAGCCCGGCGTCGTAGTTGTATGCCCGCCGGAGCATGCGCTGGTTCGCGGTGGCCGTCGTGTGCGGATTGGCGAGGCGGATGTGCGCATCCAGCTGGATGACGTCGCCCGTCGGGTCGAGCTCGTAGTGCGGGTCGTCGTGTTCGTACGAGCGGGTGAGCGGCGCCCCGGTGTCGCGGCGCCGGCCGATCATGTTCTCCTGCTCGTGCAGGTTGACTCTGTCCCAGAACTCGACGAGCATCCGGATGAGCCGCACCACGTGATAGCTCCCGCCGGCGACCCAGCCGGGCTCTGCTCCGCCTGCGCGCGCCCAGACGAGGTCGGCCATGCACTTCGCGTCCGTGGTGGCCGGGTTGCTCGTGCCGTCCTTGAACCCCATGAGGTTGCGCGGCGTCCCGGACGGACGCGGCGGGGAGATGAAGCCGTCCTGCCGCCAGCGCACCTGCATCCCTCCCCTGGTGGCGCGCGTGATCTCGCGCACAGCGTGGGTGACGGCGTCCCGGTCGTCAGCGCAGACCTGGAGCAGCAGGTCGCCGTCGCAGACCTCGCGGCGGAGCGCGTCGTTGGCGAAGTCCTCCATTGTGCGCAGGCGCGCCGGCTTGGCGCTCGCCAGCCCGAACCGCTCGTCGAACAGCGAGGCGCCGACCGAGAGGGTCACGGTGAGACTGTCGGGAACGACGGTCGGGCCGAGGATGCCGGAGTCGCGCGGCGGCGCGGTGAGCCCCGGGTCGGGCGGGGTGCCTCCCGTGGTGAGAAAGGCGGCGCGCTCGGTGACCGTCTTGAGCAGGTCCGCGAGTTCGGCCCTGTTCGCGGTCGTCGCGTCGAGTGCCACGAACGCCGCGGCCCGCTGGGGAGGAGTGAGGATGCCCTGCTGGTGCGTGCCGTGGAACGGGTAGCCGGTGCGGGCCGTCCCCGCCGCAGCAGCTTGCGCGCCCGCGACCGCACCGACCCCCGCGACTGCACCGACCCCCGCGACCGCACCGGCGCCCACCGCCGCGCCCGCTGCTGCCTGCAGGAAGTCCCGCCGTCCGATCCCGCTCATGCTTCCCTCCGGATGTCGCAGATCGCCGCAACGGGAGCGAGCAGCTCCAGCGTCCCGTCCACCGCGCCGTCGACCCGCTCTCGTTCCGCGCGGCTGAGCGACGAGAGCGGACGCCAGCTGCCGTCGGCGGCCCGAAACGACTCGATCAGCTTCTGCGTCGCAGCGATCGACGCCGTGGTCGCGGTCATCCCGTCGTAGCGGCTGCTCAGGATGCTCGTGAGCGGCGCCAGGGCGGCAGACGCGCCGCTGAGGTTGGCGTCGACCGTGGCCAGCTCTGTCCCAGATGCGGCGTCGGCGTCGCCCGTCAGCTCGAACTGCAGGGCGTTCTCGACGATCTCGTGCGCCCGCAGGCCGATGGCGCCAGGGTCGATCTCGGCGTCGGCGATCGTGGAGGCGAGCGTGGCGACCGACGCGGACAGTGCGGAGACTGCATCCGCCACCTGCGTAGCAGGAGCACCGGACCACAGCAGGGCCTCGATGCGGTGGAACCCGGTGAGGTCGGAGTCGGTGAGCGCGGTGGTGCCCGGCGCGGGCAGGCCGTCGATGGCATCGCCGGTGTCCCCGAACGCGTCGTACGCTGCACCGAGGGTCTCATAAGTGAGGTGGGCGCTGAGCCAGTCGCGGCGTGCCGCCGCTAAGTCGCCCTCCGCGGTGTCGGTGCCGAGCTCGGCCACCTGTCGTTGCAGCACGGGGATGCGCGACGCCACCCAGGTCGTGTACGTCTTGGCCACCGGGATGAGGTCGTTCCTGGTCACAGGCACGACCCCCGGCGTGAGCTGAGCGGACGGCGGAGCCGGCCCGACCGAGACGGTTGGTCCGTGCACGGGGTCGGCGTCGGCAGGAAGACAGACGAACCGGTAGCGTCCTGCGCCGATCGTCACCCGCGCTGTGGCGTGCGCGCCTGCGCCGAGGCCCTCCAGGTCGAGGAAGACCTTCTTCGAATCGACGGCCTGCAGGTACACCTCGATCCCGGCGACCGTGTGGTTCGTCACCGTGAAGGTCTGCTCGCCGCCAGGGACGGACGCGTTCGTCGGCGCATCCTGACCACCCCAGCCTGCGCCGCAGGCGTCGGAGTCGGCCGCCACCGCGTACGACGCAGGATGCTCGCCGGCCTGCGCGCTCTGCGACCTCACCGCGACCGTGACCACCACCGCGATGACCACCAGGGCTCCGAGCGCAGCGAAGAACACTGCGAGTCTGGAGCGCTTCGACATGGACTCACGGCCTCCTGGCGGATGGGCGGGCGGGGACGGCTGAGCCGGACCGAACCGGCAGGAGCGATGTTAGGAGGGTCGCGCATCCCCTGGTCGGCGCTTCACGCGTTGTTCACCAGGCCGTCACCATCCGTGCCCCGAACGGGGGACGGGTGTGCTCGGCGCCACTGGGCGCGGCGTAGGCTTTCTCCCATGCTTGCAACAGTCATCCACGGTGAAAAGGACATCCGCGTCGAAGAGGTCCCCGACCCCGTGCTGTCGACCGGCGGCGACGCCATCGTGCGCGTCGTCGCTGCCTGCGTCTGCGGGTCCGACCTGTGGCCGTACCGCGGCGTCACGCCGACGCACGAGGCGCACCGCATCGGGCACGAGTTCGTCGGTGTCGTCGAGGAGGTCGGGCCGGAGGTCACGACGATCGCGCCTGGCGACTTCGTCATCGCGCCGTTCTACGACTGCGACATGACCTGCGTCAACTGCAAGAACGGTGTCAGCACCTCCTGCCTGCACGGTGGATGGTGGGGCTCCGACGACAAGCTCGGCGGGTTCGCGGACGGCGGCCAGGGCCAGAAGGTACGCGTGCCGCACGCCGACGGTTCGCTCGTCGCGACGCCGGAGTACCCGCGCGACGAGCTCATCCCGAGCCTGCTGACGCTGTCGGATGTGATGGGCACCGGTCACCACGCCGCCGTCTCGGCCGGCGTGACGAAGGGCAGCACGGTCGTCGTCGTCGGAGACGGCGCGGTCGGGCTGTGCGCTGTGCTCGCGTCCGCTCGCCTCGGGGCATCGCGCATCGTTGCCATGTCGAGGCACGAGTCCCGCCAGGAGCTGGCGCGTGCGTTCGGCGCGACCGACATCATCGCCGAGCGCGGCGACGCCGGAGTCGCGGCCGTGAAGGAACTGCTCGACGGGATCGGCGCAGACTGCGTGCTCGAGGCGGTCGGCACCAAGGAGTCGATGGACCAGGCGATCCGCTCTGCCCGCCCTGGCGGAATGGTCGGCTACGTCGGCGTGCCCAACGGCGGCCCCGAGCTGCCCGTCCGTCCGCTGTTCAACAACAACGTCGGCGTCAACGGGGGCGTCGCTCCCGTGCGCAACTACGTGGAGGAGCTGCTCCAGGACGTCTGGTCCGGCGCCATCGACCCCGGCCGCGTCTTCGACCTGGAGCTCCCGCTGTCCGCGGCGGCAGAGGCGTACGCGGCGATGGATGAGCGCCGCGCTATCAAGGTGCTCCTGCGGCCGTAAGGAGCAGACCGGTGTCGACCTACGGTTCGTTGGTCAGTTGACGATCTCGCCGCGCGATTCCGGTGGGAGTCCGGTGAGCCGGTCGCGCCACTGTTGCAGCGCTTCGGAGGTGAGCCTGGTCCAGTCGGTGACCTCGGCGATGACCCGGATGGGTTCGGCGCTGCGGTACGAGCGCGTCGGGTTGCCAGGGAACTTCTTGTCTGTGACGTTCGGGTCGTCCTCGAAGCCGCCCGTCGGCTCGACGAGGTAGACCCGTGGCTCGCGATGGTCTGGCGCGAGCTCTGCGGCGAGTTCTGCCGCGAGGCCGGCGCCGTCTCGCAGCGCGGTGAAGTAGATGTGGTTCATGATGACATCGGGCCGGTAGTTGGACGGGAACCCTGGCGAGAGGAGATCCCCGGCCAGGAGATCGGCCGTGGTGCCGTGGTAGAACGGCCCTGATTCCTGCGCTGCGCTCACAGCGCCATGATACGAGGGCCGGGGCGGACCGGTAGACGATGCGGTAGCGTGCGGACATGTTCCCTGTGATCGATCCTGACGCACACGGCTGGGTGGAGAACCCGGACGGAGACAGCATCTACTGGGAGACCAGTGGCAACCCGGACGGTGTGCCCGTCGTCTGGCTGCACGGTGGTCCTGGTTCAGGGCTCGGGCAGGGCAACTACCGCAAACGATACGACCCCGCGAAGTTCCGCCTCATCGGCATCGACCAGCGCGGATGCGGTCGGAGCACTCCGTCTATCGTGGATGCGCTCGACCGCCTTCCATCGAACACCACAGACGGACTCATCGCCGACCTCGAACTGGTCCGCACCGAGCTGGGCATCGACCGCTGGCTCGTGACGGGTGGTTCGTGGGGGTCCACGCTCGCGCTGGCGTACGCTCTGGCGCATCCAGAGCGGGTGATAGGGATCGTGCTCGGCGCCGTGACCACCACGGGCCGGGATGAGGTCGACTGGATCACGGAGACGATGGGACGCATCTTCCCGGAGGCGTGGGCTGCGCTGGAGCGGTCGTCGAACCGCCGCCCGGGTGAGCGCGTGGTCGACGCGTACGCGCGCGTGCTCGCGACCGGCACGGTCGAGGAGCGGATCGCTGCGGCCGACGCGTGGGACGACTGGGAGTCGACCCACGTCTCACTCGACCCCAACTTCGTGCCGGGTCCGCTCCACACCGATCCGATGCAGCGGCTGGTCTTCGCGACTCTCGTCACCCACTACTGGGCGAACGACGCATTCCTGCCAGGCGACCGCGCCATCCTGAACCGTGTGGTCGAGCTCGCGCACATCCCTGCCGTATTCATCCACGGCCGCCACGACGTCAGCGGCCCGGTCATCACGCCCTGGCTGCTGCACAGGCAGTGGCCGGCCAGCCGACTGATCGTGGTCGAAGGCGAGGGGCACGGCGGCCCGGAATCGGCAGAGCGCATGGCGGAGGCGATCAGCGGGTTCGCTCGCTGACCGCGGCGCTCGTCTCTCACGCGTCCGCAAGTCCGGACGGTGAGTCCGGGGCGCCGTCGCGCTCGGCTTGCACGTCGATCGCCTGGATGATCAACTCGAAGGCTACGAGCGCGGCGATGGCGGCCAGTCCGGCCAGCAGTCCCGCCGCTACTTCACGGCCTTGTTGAACCCGGTCACCGGCTGGCCTTCGTCGAAGCCGGGGACGCTACGGCGGAACCCGCGGGTGAGTACCAGCAGGTAGACGACGCCGAGGCCCATCCAGATGCTGCCGCCGATCAGCGCATCCACGTGGAGGTTTGCCCAGAGCACGCCGGTCAGCAGCATTCCGATGGCGGGGAGCACGATGAAGGTCACGATGTCGCGTGGCGTGCGACGGCGGCCCTTGCGGATGGCGAACCAGGCGATCACCGAGATGTTCACGAAGGTGAACGCGATGAGCGCGCCGAAGTTGATGAATGCTGCGATCGTCTCCAGGGTGAATGCCGCGGCCAGCAGGCTGATGACGCCGACCAGCACGATGTTGAACGTCGGGGTGTGCGTCTTCGCGTTGATGTGACCGAAGAACCGGTTGGGCAGCACGTTGTTGCGGCCCATCACCAGGAGCATCCTGGACACGGAGGCGTGCGAGGCGAGGCCGGAGGCCAGCGTCGCGCAGAACCCGGCAGCGGTCAGCACGGCCTGCAGGGTCTGGCCGCCGACCTGGAGACCGATCTCCGGCAGCGTGCTGTCCTGGATCGCCTCTTCCGGGAACACGTGGGACGACGGGAAGCGGAGCTGCGTGAAGTAGGAGGTGATGAGGAAGATCGCGCCGCCGATGATCACCGTGAACAGGATCGCCTTCGGCATGATCTTGGGGGTCTTGGCCTCTTCGGCGTACATCGTGACAGCGTCGAATCCGATGAACGAGAAGCAGACGATCGTGGCGCCGGTCAGCACAGCGCCGAGCGTCACGCCGTCGTGCAGGAACGGCTGGACGGACGCGATGGTCCCGGCGCCCTGACCCTGGGCGAGCTGCGCGATCACCATGACCACGAACACCACCATGACCACGATCGAGAACACCAGCAGCAGCATGTTGATGTTGGAGGTGCCGCGCATCGTCAGGTAGATGATCGAGGTGACGGCCGCGCAGTAGATGACCACCCAGATCCAGCCTGGCACGCCGGGGAACAGTGCTTCGAGGTAGCTGCGGATGATGAGGCAGTTCACCATCGGCAGCAGCACGTAGTCGATCAGCGACGTCCAGCCGACCAGGAAGCCGACGTTCGGGTGGATGGACTCGCGCACGTAGGTGTATGCCGACCCGGCGCTCGGAATGGCGCCGGCCATCTTGCCGTAGCTGATGGCCGTGAACATCATCACGACGAGCGCAACCAGGTAAGCCGACGGGACGACGTTGTTCGTGTCCTTCGCGACCATGCCGAACGTGTCGAACACGACGGTCGGCGTCATGTAGCCGAGGCCGAGACCGACGATCGCCCACAGGCCGAGGTTCCGTTTGAGCTTGCCGCTCGATGCGATCGCTGGCGCGATGGGAGTCGTCATTGTCTCTCCTTCGGCGGGCGACGCTGCGACTCTGCAACGACCCGCGACACTGCTATGGCCGTCTGAGTTCGGCCATATTCCCACAGATCCGGCGCGCGTCAAACTCCGTGACAGGGCGCGGCCGATCCTGTGCGGGGCCGACCACGCCCTTCTCGTAGGGAGTCGCCGTCAGGCGTTATCCGTTACGCGTTGACGACGACGATGTCGTCCAGCGCGGCACGGGTGCGCGGTGCGAGCTCGCGCTCGCGAAGTGGGTCGGGAAGGGCGTCAGGGTCGCCGAGCACGCCGATGGCGCTGACGGAGGTGGGCACGAAGCGGTCTTCGATGCCGAAGGCGGTGCGGAGCGCCTCCCCGTCGAAGCCGCCCATCTGGTGCACGTGCAGGCCGTCGTGGTGCGCCTGGACGCTGAGGTGGGCGACGGCCTGACCGAGGTCGTACGTGGCCCAGCGGCGGTCGTTGCCCTCGGCATCCTTCACCTCGGCGAATGCGACGATGAGTGCGCTCGCCGATCCTGCCCACGCCTGGTTGAACCCCATCAGGGTCGCGGCGATGGTGTCGAACTCGGTGGTTCCGCGGCGGGCGACGACGAAACGCCACGGCTGCGTGTTGCTCGCGGACGGCGACCAGCGGGCGGCCTCCAGCGCGGCGGTCAGCGCGGTTTCGGGGACGACGGCGCTCGGGTCGAAGGCGCGGGGGCTCCAGCGCTCTGCGAGGGCGGGGATGATGGGTGCCGCGGTGACGGCGGCGCGCGAGTTCAGCTCGGCGATGGACATGGCTCTCCTGGTGGTTCGAACGACATGGAAGCGCGTGGCTCCATTGCCAAGCTATAACCATGCAAACACATTCAGCGTGGGAGTATTCCGACCCCCGGAAAATGAACCATTTGTTACAGGTGTGTTAATTCTCCCCGGCTTGCGCCCGTCCGTTTTCTACCCGCATCCGGGGTACAAATCGCATCGCCATCCCTGCGCACCGCGGTCGACGGGATGCGCAGCATCACTCTGAGCGATTTCTCAGTTGACCGGCCTTTCCGCCTCCCCCGAACGGGGGTGCGTCCGTCATTCTGCCGACAGCCGGATCGTGTCCGCGTGTCGGCGGACAGGGGCGGGACGGGGCACACCGCCCCCCGTCGCCCGCTGCCCGGAAACGTCACTTGCGGCGCGCGAAACGTCCCGGCTAGAACTTGATCAACCCGACCGCCCAGATCCCCAGTGACGTGGATGACACCCCCTGTATCTCTGCGAGGTCCCGTCCATGTTCATCTTCATTCTGCAAATCCGGCACATGCTGGAGGGGCATCCCGAGTTCTATCTGTTCGCCGTCTACTCCGCCTTCATCTGGGTCATCTGGCTCATCAAGGTGGCCGTCTCCCGCCGCTACCGCCCGTACACCGAGGACTTCGAGGTATCGACCAGCGTCGTCGTCCCCGTGGTTGACGAACCGCTCGATCTGTTCCGCGACGTCATCGGCCGCATGGTCGAGCAGAAGCCGGGCGAGATCATCGTCGTCATCAACGGCGCCCCGAACCCCGGCCTCGTCGAGGTCTGCGAGGAGTTCGCGCCGCTGGTGCGATGGGTGCACACCCCCATCCCCGGCAAGCGCAACGCCGTGATGATCGGCACCAGGATGTCCACGGGCGACATCACCGTGCTGGTCGACTCCGACACCGTCTGGACGGAGAACACGCTCTCCGAGCTGGTGAAGCCGTTCAAGGACGAGCGCGTCGGCGGCGTCACCACCAAGCAGCGCATCCTGGAGCCGGAGCGGAGCTGGATCACCCGGTGGGCGGACTGGCTGGAGAACTCGCGCGCCCTGTACTCGATGCCGGCGCAGAGCGTCGTCGGGCAGATCGGCTGCCTTCCCGGCCGCACCATCGCGTTCCGGCGGTCGATCCTTATGCGCGTCATGGACAAGTTCATGAACGAGAAGTTCCTCGGCGTCTTTCTCGAGGTCTCGGACGACCGGACGCTCACGAACCTCACCCTCAAGGAGGGCTACCGCACCGTGTACCAGCACACCAGCCTGGTCTACACGGATGCGCCGCTCAAGGTGAAGAAGCTGTTCAAGCAGCAGCTCCGCTGGGCTCGCGGCAGCCAGTACAACACGCTCAGGATGCTGCCCTGGATGCTCGGCCACGCCCCGCTGCTGGCGTTCTTCTTCATCACCGACATCATCCTGCCGTTCGTGCTCGCCGGGGTCCTCGGCGGCTGGGTCTACCGCTCGATCACGGGTGAGGGCTACAACTTCTACGCCGGCTTCCTCAAGGCGTACGGCGTGCAGGGCGGAGTGCTCACGGTCGTCGCGCTGATGGTCGCCTCCTCCGTCATCAGCATGTCGATCCGTCAGATCCGGCACCTTTCAGAGAAGCCGTCCGACTTCTTCCGCCTTCCGGTGTTCATCATCGTCTCCACGTTCTTCCTCATGCCGATCCGCCTGCTCGGGTTCTTCCGCATGGCGCACGCCAGTGGCTGGGGCACCCGCTCCGGCGCATACTCCGGCGGACCGAACGAGATCAGCAGCGACGACGAGATCGCCCTGGCCCAGGCGCGGGATGCGCAGCAACTGGATGCGCAGGCACTGGATGCGCCTACCCGGGCCGAGCAGCTCCCCGACGCGGTCGGCGGCTTGACAACCACGACCGCCCTGAGCACCACGACCGCATTGGCCACCCGCGCAGAGACCCGCGCGGCCACCAAGACCACCACCAAGATCACCAAGACCCAGACCAAGACCGCTCGCGCCGAGCGGCGTCGGCTCAACCCGTACGCCGCCATCCCGTACCTGATCGGTATCGCGATCCTGACCATGGAGGCCCTGTTCCTTGTCTAGCCAAGCAGCCCACTGGTGGGCGCAGACCAAGTCGCGCTCCCTCATGACCACCGCCGCCTTCGTCGTGCTGAGCCTCGTGCTCGGCGGCATCTCCTACTACGTCTGGTCGTCCCCGACGAGCACGGTCCGCACCGTGGTCGACGCCGCGGCCACCGCCGTCAACCCGCTCGCGGCGCAGAACGCGAGCCTGCAGAAGAACCTGAGCACCGCGAAGAAGACCATCGCGACGCAGAACGGCAAACTCTCCTCCCTGCAGCAGCAGGCGCTCGCCGCGCAGGCGTCGACCGCGAAGCAGCTCGCCTCCGCGCAGCAGCGCGCCGTCACGGCGGAGAAGGCGCTCGCCCAGGCGAAGGCCCAGCTCGCCAGCGCGAACGGCGCCCTCTCGGCCAACGCAGCAGCCAAGAGCGGCGCGTCCGGTGGCAAGGCAGGAACCGGGGGAGGCACCAGCACCGGAGGCAACGGAAACGGCGGTAACGGCAACGGAGGCGACGGCGGAAACATCGCGCCGGAGCCCACCCCGATCACCGCGCCGAGCAAGGCGGAGCTGCTGCAGCCGGCCAGCCGCTACTACGGGATGTACACCGAGCAGGCCCCGTTCAACTGGGCGACGTTCGACGCGACCAGCGCGAAGGTCGGCGTGCAGCCCAACCTCGTCGGCTACTTCAGCGGCTGGGACGAGACGTTCCGTGCCAGCGCCGTCACCCGCGCCTGGCAGCAGGGCAGGCTGCCGATGATGACCTGGGAGTCCAGGCCCATCTCGGCGGGCAACGACTCGGTGGATGCGCCGGAGTACTCGCTCCCGAAGATCATCGGAGGCGACTTCGACGCCTACCTGCACCAGTACGCCAAGGACATCGTGGCGACCGGCCTGCCGCTGGCCATCCGTCTCGACCACGAGATGAACGGCGTCTGGTACCCGTGGGCGGAGACCGACGGCAAGGGCAACTCGATCAACGGCAACAGCCCCGGCGACTACGTGAAGATGTGGAAGCACGTCCACGACGTCTTCCAGGAGGAGGGCGCGAACGACCTGGTGATCTGGGTGTGGGCGCCGAACATCGTCAACAATCTCCCGGCGCAGCACAAGGTCGACGGCTACCTTCCCTCGCTCTACCCCGGCGACGACTACGTCGACTGGGTCGGACTGTCCGGCTACCTGCGGCCGCCGTACAAGGCGGACCAGAGCTTCACGTTCGATTACACCTTCACCCCGAGCTTGAACCAGCTCAGGGCCATCACGAAGAAGCCGATCGTCCTCGCGGAGGTGGGGGCGTCAGAGACGCAGGGCCATAAGACGGCCTGGGTCACCGACTTCTTCAACGCCTTCTCCAAGCCGGAGAACGACGACATCATCGGGTTCTCCTGGTTCAACCTCGCCGTGACGAGCTACGTCGAGGGGGTCAGAGCGACGAACGACTGGCGCATCGACTCCCGCGCAGACACGCTCTCCGCGTTCATCTCCGGGATCACGCGCCCGGAGGACCACTTCACGCTCACCCCGGCGCAATGACCTCAGCGAACATCCCAGCGAAAGGACCACGCGACATGACCACCAAGAAGACCACCAAGGAACAGCCGGCCCCGCGCATCAGCGTGATCGGCACCGGATACCTCGGAGCCACCCACGCCGCAGCGATGGCCGAGCTCGGGTTCGACGTGATCGGCGTCGACACCGACCAGAGCAAGGTCGACGCCCTCCGCGACGGCCGCGTGCCGTTCTTCGAGCCAGGCCTGCCGGAGCTCATCACCCAGCACGTCGCATCCGGTCGACTCAACTTCACCACCGACATCGCTGAGGCGACAGCGCTCGCCGACGTGCACTTCATCTGCGTCGGCACGCCGCAGCAGTCGGGCAGCTTCGCCGCCAACCTCAGCTACGTGGAGGCTGCGGCGCGGTCGATCGCGCAGAACATGACGCACGACGGCGTCATCGTCGGCAAGTCGACCGTCCCGGTCGGCACGGCCGCCAGGCTGCGCGCCATCGTGGCCGCCGAGCTGCCGGACGGCATCTCGGCCGAGCTGGTCTGGAACCCCGAGTTCCTCCGCGAGGGCAAGGCCGTGGACGACACGCTCTCTCCCGACCGTCTCGTCTTCGGCGGAACGTCCGAGCGTTCCGAGGCCGTGCTGCGCCGCATCTACGCGACCCCGATCGCGGCGGGCACGCCGGTCCTCGTGGCCGACCTGCCGACCGCCGAGCTGGTGAAGGTGAGCGCCAACGCGTTCCTCGCCACCAAGATCTCGTTCATCAACGCCATCTCCGAGGTGTGCGACGCCGCAGGCGCCGACGTGTCCCTGCTGGCGGATGCGCTCGGTCACGACGTTCGGATCGGTCGCCAGTTCCTGAACGCCGGCCTCGGCTTCGGCGGCGGCTGCCTGCCCAAGGACATCCGCGCCCTGATGCACCGGTCGAGCGAGCTCGGTGCGCACGCGGCGGTCGGCCTGCTGCAGCAGGTGGACGAGATCAACATGGGCCGCCGCCAGCGGGTCATCGACCTCGCCATCGCGGCCTGCGGCGGCTCGGTGCTCAACCGCAGGATCGGCGTGCTCGGGGCCGCGTTCAAGCCGCACACGGACGACGTGCGCGACTCGCCGGCTCTCAACGTCGCCGCCGCCCTTCACCTCCGCGGAGCGCAGGTCGTCGTGTACGACCCGGAGGCGCGCTCCACCGCCCAGCGCATGTTCCCGACCCTCGGCTACGCCGACTCGGTCGAGGAAGCGGTGAACGGCGCTGACGTGACGGTCGTGCTCACCGAGTGGCCCGAGTTCGTCGAGGCCGACCCTGCCGCCCTCGCGGCGATCGTGCACGGTAAAACGGTGATCGACGCCCGCAACTGCCTCGACGCCGGCGCGTGGTCGGCCGCCGGCTGGGCGGTGCACGTCATGGGCAGGGTGCCGGAGGGCGCCCCGCTGGCCGACGACCTCGCCGCGCTCGCCGGCGTGCGCTGAGCGCATCCACCGCATCCACCGCATCCCCCTTTTCGGCTGTTCCCCGCTTCCTTCGAGAGGAAACCATCATGACCAGTTACGTCACCAAGGCCGTCATTCCGGCCGCAGGGCTCGGCACGCGCTTTCTGCCGGCCACCAAGGCCATGCCCAAAGAGATGCTCCCCGTCGTTGACAAGCCCGCCATCCAGTACGTGGTCGAGGAGGCGGTCGGCGCAGGCCTGAACGATGTCCTGCTCGTGACGGGCCGCAACAAGAACGCGCTGGAGAACCACTTCGACCGCAACACAGAGCTCGAGGACACCCTCGCCAGGAAGGGCGACCTCGACCGGTTGGAGAAGGTCAACCAGTCCACGTCGCTCGCCGACATGCACTACGTGCGCCAGGGCGACCCGAAGGGTCTCGGCCACGCCGTGCTCCGCGCCAAGATGCACATCGGCCACGAGCCGTTCGCCGTCCTCCTCGGCGACGACATCATCGACGCCCGCGACCCGCTGCTGTCCAGGATGCTCGAGGTGCAGCGGCAGCTCAACACCACGGTCGTCGCTCTCCTCGAGGTCGACCCCAGCCAGATCCACCTCTACGGTGCCGCCGCAGTGGTCGAGACGGACGAGGACGACGTCGTGCGGATCACCGGCCTGGTCGAGAAGCCGGACCGCGAGAGCGCTCCGTCGAACTACGCGGTGATCGGGCGTTACGTGCTGCGGCCGGAGATCTTCGACATCCTGGAGAAGACGGAGCCTGGCAAGGGCGGCGAGATCCAGCTGACGGATGCGCTGCAGGGCCTCGCCACCGCGCCATCGTGGACGGGCGGCGTGCACGGCGTCGTCTTCTCCGGGCGTCGCTACGACACCGGCGACCGCCTGGACTACATCAAGGCGATCGTGCAGCTCGCCGCCGCCCGCGACGACCTCGGCAAGGACCTCGTGCCGTGGCTGCGCGAGTTCACCGCGACGGACGGCGTGGATGCGGTCGAGGCGGCCGCTCCCGTCGCTCCCGCACCGGCCCAGCCGGCCAAGCCCGCCAAGCCGGCGAAACCGACCGTCGCGACCATCCCGGCCGAGCCGGCGGCAGAGCCTGCGCCGCGCAAGCGCGACCTGGTGCCGGTGGCAGGAGCCTGACCACTCGCTGAATCTCACGGCCCTCGCGTCATGAACGCGAGGGCCGTGCATCTCTTCGGGTGCCGCTGTCGTCGGCGGCCATCTACCCGAATGGATGTGCACCCGTGTCCCGAAAACTGCTCGCTATCGTCCTCTCCGCCGTCGGCCTTCTCGGCCTGAGCGGGCTGAGCCTCCTCGCCGCCCCGACGGCGGAGGCTGCCGTCATCCCCAACGCCATCACCGGCGTCTCCCTCACGTCCACGCCCTCGGTCGGCAGATACGCCACGTCGACCTTCGACTGCACCTGGGCGGTTCCGGACGGCTCGTCCGCCGGCGACACGTTCACCCTCCAGCTCCCGCAACAGCTCTCCTGGTTCGGCACGGCCGACTTCGATCTGAAGGACACGGCGGGGGATGTGGTCGCCACGGCCCACGCCGACGCCTCCGGTCTGGTCACCTTCATCCTCACGAGCTTCGTGTCGACGCATCCCCACTCGGTGAACGGCACCTGCGCCTTCACGACGCTGTTCACCGCCGAGCAGACCCAGGCGGGTCCGACCACTCTGCAGTTCACGGTCGGATCGACCGTCTACCCGATCGATGTCGTCGAGGCTGGACCGTGCACCAGCTCGTGCGAGACCGCCGCTCCCACGACGGCGTCGAAGAACGGATACTGGGCGGACACCGCGCAGACCCGAATCCACTCGTTCATCGAGGATCCGGCGACCACCGACACCGTGAACACGGTCACGATCACGGACACCCCGGCGGGCGGAACGTCGATCGACTGCACGAGCGTCGCCCCGACGATCGGCATGTGGGACCCGGCGACGGGAGCCATCGCGCAGCCGGACCGGAGCGCCGACTATCCCGCCGCTGTCGACTGCACGCCGGCCGGCGTGACGGTCACCTGGGTGGATGTGCCAGCGGGCAAATACACCAGGCTCGACCTCGACACCGTGGTGACGGATGCGGCGCTCGGCGCATACAAGAACACGGGAACCGTGGTGATGAACGGTAAATCGACGCCCGTGCAGTCGACCGTGGAGACGACGGCGGCCGCTGGGACGGGAACCGGGCAGGCACCCGCGTCCACGCCGACTCTGACGCCCACCCCGACGCCGACCTCCACGCTGACACCCGCACCCGCCGGAGCCACGTCGACTCCCGCGCCGTCGGCCACCGGCCCGGCGACGCCGTCAGCGAGGGAACACCTCGCCGAGACCGGCTCCGACCTCACCGCGCCGCTCTCCGCCGCGCTCGCCCTCACCGCCGCAGGGGTCGGAATCGCGATCGCCAGGACCTACCGCCGCAGGCACGCTACGCGCTGACCCGGTCAGTCGAGCCCGAGGCGCTTGAGCGTGTGGTGCTCGCTGTGCCCGGCGTCCGTCTCGATCTCGTCCACCGCGATCGGGATGCCTGGACCGATGGCGAGCCACACGAAACCGTCCCTGTGGACGAGGGGAACCAGGTCGGTGGTGCCGTCCTTGAGGAGGGTGCGCACGCGCTTCAGCAGTGCGTACCCTTCTGACGGCCTTGTCACGTACGTCTTGCGCCGATAATGGACGACGTGCGCGACGGTCTTCGCGCCGAGTCCTTCCACCTGGGCGTCGGTCAGTGCCTCGGTCATCTGCGGTCCTTTCGGGTCGTGCTCTCGGGCGTTCATTGACGGTACTCGCGTCCCAGGCCGAGTCAACCGAGCCGAACGTGCAGAGCCGGCCGGTGTCGCGCATCCCGAGCCCGCCGCTCTGGACGCGCGGGTGGCAGATGGCCTACCGTGCTGTGTATGGGAACACTGAACAGCGTCGCCTGCGGGCGACGCGTGATCGCGCGGGAGCGTCGCGCCTGACGGCGCGCTTCCACCGATTCACTGATCGCGCCGTACCTCCGGAGACCTTCGCGCCCCGGATACGGAAGCCGTTCGTGCTGCCTCCGACCTGTTCCGCGGGCGCTCCATCCTTCGTTGCTGGAGTCCCACGTGCGTACCCATTCCTCTCGTCCATCCCATCCATCCCGTCCCTCCCGCGCATCCCGACCGGTCGCCCCGGTCGGCGGCAGGCATGAGCTCGGCCAGAACTTCCTCGTCCACCAGGCCACCATCGACAGGGTCGTCGCACTCACCCGGGCGACGCGCGGGCCGATCCTCGAGATCGGCGCGGGCGACGGCGCCATCACCAGGCACCTGGCCAGGCTCGGCCGCGACCTGCTGGCGATCGACCTCGACGGCGCCAGCGTGCGCCGTCTGGCCGAGCGGCTGCCGTCCGCCGACATCCGCCAGGCAGACGCGCTGCGCTTCCCGCTGGACAGGCCGGTCGTCGTCGGCAATCTCCCGTTCCACCTGACCACTCCCATCCTGCGCCGCCTGCTCGGCTCCGGCCGGTGGCGCAGCGCCATCGTGATCACCCAGTGGGAGGTGGCACGCAAGCGCGCGGGCGTCGGCGGACGCACCATGATGACGGCACAGGCCGCCCCCTGGTTCGACTTCGCGCTGCACGCCCGAGTGCCATCCGACGGCTTCCGTCCACGACCCTCCGTCGACGGCGGCCTCCTCACCGTCGAGCGACGACGCGACCCTCTGATCCGCTCGACCGAGCGCCGGGCATACGAGCGCTTCGTGGCAGCCGTCTTCACCGGCCACGGCAGGGGCATGGATGCGATCCTCGCCAACGCGGTCGGCGTCCCCACTGCGGCCCGCAGGTCGGCGCTCGCCGCGGCAGAGGTGGCGCCGTCCGCACTGCCGCGCGACCTGACCGCGGAGGCATGGGTGCAGGTGTGGGCGCACTGTGCAACGTTCGCAGGCGGCGCGCGGGGGAGGAGGTAGCGTTGCCGTCGTGCTGCCTCTCCCGTCTCCCGCCGAGCTGGACGACCTCGCCGACCGCGGCTGGCCGGCGCCCGAGCGCGAAGCACTCGGCCCGTGGACGCTCCGCTTCGCGGACGGCGTCACCAACCGCGCCAACTCGGTCCTCCCCTCCGGCCGGGCGGATGCGGCCGCCGTGCCCGACCTCGTCGCCGCCGCCGAGCAGGCATACCGTCGTCGCGGCCTGCCCACCGTCTTCCAGGTCAGCCCGGCCACCGACGCTGCCCTCCCCGCCGAACTCGCGGCCCGCGGCTATCGTGAGCACTCGGCCACGCGCATCCTGGTCGCCGACCGCGCGACGATCGCGGCGGCCTCCGCTGCCGTCGCCATCGCCATCGCCTCCCTCCCGTCCGAGCCGTGGATGGAGCTCTGGTGGTCGGTCGACGGCCGCGGCGACCGGGCAGCGCAGGCCGTCGCCGAGCGCATCCTCGCCGGGGTCCAGGCGCTCTACGCCGCCTCAGGCCCGGCGGAACGCCCGGATGCGGTGGCCCGGCTCGCCGTCGTCGACGGCTGGGGTGGCTTGTTCGCCGTGGCAACGCGGCCGGAGGCACGCCGCCGTGGCCACGCCGCCACCCTCATCCGTACGGTCGCCGACGCCGCAGCGGTCCGCGGTGTCGAGCGCCTCTGGCTGCAGGTCATGGCGGACAACACCGCCGCCGTCGCCCTCTACGAGAGGCTCGGCTTCGTCCAGGCGTCGAGCTACAGCTACTGGAGCGAATCCGCCCTTTGACATCCGCCCGTTAACACCGCGATGCCGGGTGCGTGGACCTAGGGAATCCACGCAGCCCGGCATACGTTCGGGGTTACCTTCGGAGGATATTCGGGTTCCTCCGCCGGCTATCCCAGACTAGCGAAGATCGAGCCAATGTGGGTCAAATGGAGGACACGATTTGTACCCCAGTAGGAGTGTCATTCTGGCCCTCGCTTGGGGTGTCCCTGGCTCTTGACGTCAAAAAGCCGACGCTGTAGTGCAAGAAACGAACTGTCTACGCCGAAAGCTCCTGCTTGAGAGCTGCGACGAAGGCGTCGATGTCGTGCTCTGTGGTGTCGAATGAGCACATCCAGCGCACCTCGTGGCGTGCGGCGTCCCAGTCGTAGAAGCGGAAGTGCTCGCGCAGCCTGTCGGCGACACCGGCGGGCAGCGTGGCGAACACGCCGTTCGATTGGGTCGCCTGGCTGAATCCGACACCAACGATGCTGCCGTCCGCGATGCCGGCCTCGAGGGACGTGCGCAGCCGATTCGCCATCGCGTTCGCGTGCGACGCCGACCGCAGGTAGAGATCGTCGGTGAGCAGCGCGATGAGCTGGGCGGAGATGAACCGCATCTTCGACGCGAGCTGCATGTTCAGCTTGCGCAGGTAGAGCAGCCCGTCGGACGCCTCCGGGTTGAGCACGACGATCGCCTCGCCGTAGAGCATCCCGTTCTTGGTGCCGCCGAAGCTGAGCACGTCCACTCCTGCGTCGGTGGTGAACGCGCGCAGCGGCACCCCGAGCGACGCGGCGGCGTTCGCGATGCGCGCGCCGTCCATGTGCAGCTTCATGCCGAGCGAGTGAACGTGGTCTGCGATGGCCTTCACCTCGTCGACGCTGTACGCCGTGCCGAGCTCTGTGGTCTGCGTGATCGACACGACGAGCGGCTGAGCGCGGTGCTCGTCGCCCCAGCCCCAGGCCTCTTTGTCGATGAGCTCCGGGGTGAGCTTGCCGTCCGGTGTCTCGACCTGGAGCAGTTTGATCCCGGCGACGCGCTCGGGCGCGCCCGCCTCGTCCGTGTTGATGTGCGCCGTCTTCGCGCACACCACAGCGCCCCAGCGCGGGATCATCGACTGCAGCCCGACCACGTTGGCGCCGGTGCCGTTGAACACGGGGAACACCTGCACGCCGTCGCCGAAGTGCTCCGCGAACACGTCGTGCAGTCGCGCCGTGTACACGTCTTCGCCGTAGGCGATCTGGTGGCCCTCGTTGGCCGCGGCGATGGCGTCGAGGATCTCGGGGTGGACTCCCGCGTAGTTGTCTGAGGCGAAACCGCGCAGGTTGAGGTCATGGAGTTGTAGCGTCACGTATCCATCCTTGCAGGAGTGTGAGAGTCAGTTCGCGGCGTCCGCGGAAGTTGTGAGCAACTCCCGCGTGCCATTGATTGTGGAGGGATCGGACTCCCACAGCCGCACGACAGCGGCGCCGAGCCGCTCCTCCAGCCCGGCCAGGGTCTTCACGACGAAGACCACGGCGGCGGCGTTCGGCGCCGCCTTGGCGAAGCCCTGCGCGACAGCGCGCGTCCAGGCGTCCGCCGCCGCCTTCGCCGCCGCGTAGTTCGCCCCGCCCGCGTACGGCGCATCCACTGCCGTGGACGACACGATCGCGAGCCGCCCAACCGGTGATGCGACGAGGTCGTCGTAGAACACCCGCGTCGTGTTCCGTAGCGTGCGGAACCCGCGCTCCAGGAAGTCCCAGTCCTCGTCGGACTGCCCGGCGATGCCCCCTCCGCCCCGCCAGCCGCCCACCAGGTGGATCAGCCCGTCGATCGCTCCGAACTTCAGGTGGATGCGCATGGCCAGCTCGGCCACCGCATCCCGGTCGGAGAGATCGCAGACTCTGGTGTCGACGCCCGGCACGGCAGCGGCAAGGGCGTCGAGCGCCTCCGGCCGCGTGCCGACGGCGAGGACCGTCGCGCCCGCCGTCACCAGCGAACGCGAAACGGCCTCGCCGCTGGCGCTGGTCGCACCAGCGACCAGCACCAGCCGACCGTCGAGCGGCAGACCTTCCGTCACTTCTCGTCCGAGTGGCCGGTGATCCCGGCCGTCGACTCGATGACTCCGGCCATCTTCTTGTTCAGCGCCTCGTAGAACATCGACAGCGGGAACTCGTCGTCCAGCACCTGGTCGGTGTATCCCTTCGGGACGCCGGCGAGGATCTCGTCGGGAAGCCCGCGCGCCCAGTGGGATGCCGGGTTCGGCGTGAGCGTCTCCGTGAGCATCTCGTACGCCGCCAGCCAGTGCGACACCTTCGGTCGGTCGATGGACCGCCAGTAGAGGTCGTTGATCCTGTCGCTCAGCGCCACGACGACCTCCGGCACGCCCTCCCAGTCGATGGTGAGCTGGGTGTCCGTCCAGTGCAGCACGTCGTGCTGGTGCATCCACGCGAACAGCAGCTGCCCGCCGAGCCCGTCGTAGTTGCGGACGCGCGAACCGGTGATCGCGAACCGGAAGATCCGGTCGAAGATCACCGCGTACTGCACCAGCTTCGCGTGGTCGCGGATCTGGCGCTGCGCCTCGGACAGCTCGGCGTCCGGCAGTGCCTTCAGCTCGCGCTCCTGACGCACCGACTCGCGGAACGCGGTCAGGTCGCAGCGCAGCTCCTCCAGCGAGTAGAGGAAGAACGGCATCCGCTGCTTGATCATGAACGGGTCGAACGGCAGGTCGCCGCGCATGTGGCTGCGATCGTGGATCAGGTCCCACATCACGAAGGTCTCCTCCGCGAGCTTCTGGTCGTCCAGCATCGCGGCTGCATCGTCCGGCAGCTCCAGCTTGGTGATCTCCGATGCCGCCCTGACCACCCGCCGGTAGCGTGCGGCTTCGCGGTCCTGGAAGATCGCTCCCCAGGTGAAGGAGGGGATCTCCCGCATGGCGACGGTCTCGGGGAACAGCACGGCCGAATTGGTGTCGTAACCGGGCGTGAAGTCCACGAAGCGGAGCGGCACGAACAGCTTGTTGCCGTAGTCGCCCGCCTCCAGCTCCGCGATGAACTCCGGCCAGATCACCTCGACCAGCACGGCCTCCACGAGGCGGTTGGTCGAGCCGTTCTGCGTGTACATCGGGAACACGACCAGGTGGCCGAGCCCGTCGACGCGGTGCTGCTGCGGCTGGAATGCGTTGAGCGCGTCCAGGAAGTCGGGGACGCCGAGCCCGTCGTCCGCCCAGCGGCGGAAATCGGCGCGGAGCGCATCCAGGTACGCTGCGTCGTGCGGGAAGTGCGGCGCGAGCTCGGAGATCGACGCGATGATCGCATCCACCTGCTGCGCAGCACCGGCCTTGTCGGCCTCCTCCGGCACGGAGCCGTCCTTGACCTGCACCTGCTGCAGGGCGATCGCTGCCTCTTTGAGGGCCAGCCACGCGGGATGCGTCGCCAGCGACCGCACGGAACGGGCGTCCTCGACGACCTCGGGCTCTCCGACAATGGCGTTTGCGCTGAACTGGGAAACGAATTGTGACATGACGAACCTCCCGTCGTTGGTCGTCCGCGGCTGCGGCACTGGTCCGGGTGCCAGATTGCACCCGGATTCGAGCCTATCCACTCGCTATCGACGTTTTCTTGCCCATCCGGTGTCTTCCCTTGCGCCCGACGCCTCGGCCACGCACTTTTCCGCCGGTATGCTCGGGCTCGTGACGGCAGCAGAGGTTCGGGATGCGCTCGCGGAGGTCGCCGATCCGGAGGACGCGGTCTTCCTGCAGCGCTTCTTCAAGACCGGTCACGGCCAGTACGGAGAGGGCGACGTGTTCATCGGCGTGCGCGTTCCGCAGACCCGCGCCGTCGCCAAGCGATTCGGCGGAATGCCGCTGGACCAGCTCCGCGAACTGCTCGACAGCGAGGTGCACGAGCACCGCCTGGCCGCTCTGATCATCCTGAACAGGGACTTCGAGCTGGCCAGTCGCCCGCGTGCTCTGGACGAGGCGCGCAGGGAGGAGATCGCCTCCTTCTATCTGGATGCCGTGCGCCGCGGCCGGGTGAACAACTGGGACCTGGTCGACGCGTCCGCCGAGTTCGTTCTCGGCGAATACCTCGTCGACCGTCCGCGCGACCTGCTCTTCGAGCTCGCGGCGAGCGAGGTGCTCTGGGAGCGTCGTGTCGCCGTGCTGTCCTCGTTCGCGTTCATCAAGCACGGCGACGCGTCCACCACCCTCGAGCTCGCCGCCCTCCTCCTGGAGGACAGGGAGGACCTGATGCACAAGGCCGTCGGCTGGATGCTCCGCGAGGTGGGCAAGCGCGTCGACAGGGATGCGCTGCTCGCCTTCCTGGACGAGCACGCGGCCGAGATGCCGCGCACCATGCTGAGCTACGCCACCGAGCACCTCGGCGCGGAGCAGCGGGCGGACTACCGCGCGCGGCGCTGACCCGTTCCGCCTCTCGCGCTGACGCGCACGCCCGCGACTTGGGATGATAGACCTATGACGAGAACGGTTCGGGGCGCCCGCGTGCTGATCACGGGGGCAGCTTCGGGGATGGGGAAGCTGTACGCCGAGCGCGCCGTGCGCGAGGGGGCTTCCGCCGTCGTCCTCTGGGATCGCGACGAGGCGGCGCTCGCCGTGGTGACGGCCGAGCTGCGCGCCGAGGTGATGGACCAGCGTTCCGCGTCGCCGTGGGGCGGGCCTGGAGGGTCGCCGAGCTCGTCGGCCGGCCGGCCGGCGACCACCGTGCATCCGTTCGTGCTCGACATCGGCGAGCTCGGCGCCATCGCGCAGACCGCGCAGGTCGTCCGCAAGGAGCTGGACGGCATCGACGTGCTCATCAACAACGCCGGGATCGTGCGTGGCAAGTACTTCTGGGAGCACGACAACGGCGAGGACACCCGCCAGACCATGCAGGTCAACGCTCTCGCCCCGATGTACATCACCCGCGAATTCCTCCCGGCGATGATCTCCAGTTCCAGGGAGGCGCGCATCGTCAACATCGCGTCGGCGGCGGGAACGGTGTCGAACCCGCGGATGAGCGTCTACGCCGCATCCAAATCGGCCGTGATCGGCTGGAGCGACAGCCTCCGGCTGGAACTGCTGCAACAGGGCTTCGGGCACGTCAAGGTGACGACGGTCGCCCCGAGTTACATCTCGACCGGGATGTTCGAGGGAGCGCGCGGCCCGCTGCTCACGCCGATCCTCACCCCGGAGTATGTGGTGGACAGGGTCTGGAAGGCGATGCTCGCCGGGCGGCCGATGCTGCTGCTCCCCTGGTCGGTCGGCCTCGCGCGCACCCTCAGGGGGCTGCTGCCGCTGCGGGCCTGGGATGCGGTGGCCGGCAACCTGTTCGGCGTCTACTCCTCGATGGAGCACTTCACCGGCCGCAAGCGCTGAGGGCAGGCTCGGCGGCCGCCCGGAGGCGTCGTTGCGGGGTATACCAGCATGTCGCGCCCCGTTCGGGTGACAATTCTGAGAACTTTCACATAAAGTAGCTCCCACCGTCGATCGACAACGGAGCGAACGTGAGCAATCCTTCCTGGACCCAGGTCATCAAGACCGCGGACGGCGAGCAGCCGGAGCTGAAGCGGGCGCTCGGCCCTGGTCTTCTGCTGCTCTTCATCGTCGGAGACATCCTCGGCACGGGTGTCTATGCGCTCACCGGCCAGGTGGCGGCGGAGGTGGGTGGCGCCGCCTGGCTGCCGTTCCTGCTGGCGTTCGCCGTCGCGACCGTGACCGCGTTCTCCTACCTCGAACTCGTGACCAAGTACCCGCAGGCCGCCGGAGCTGCGTTGTACACGCACAAGGCGTTCGGCGTGCACTTCTTCACCTTCATCGTCTGCTTCATCGTGATGACGTCCGGCATCACGTCGGCGGCCACCGCATCCCGGGCGTTCGCGGTCAACCTCTCCGTCGGCTTCGGCCTGCCGGACGACAACGGGTTGACCCTGCTGGTGGCGCTCGCGTTCATCGTGCTGATCATGCTCGTCAACCTGCGCGGCGTGACGGAGAGCGTCTGGCTGAACGTGGTGCTGACGATCGTCGAGCTGTCCGGCCTGCTGCTCGTCATCATGATCGGACTTTGGGCGATCGGGGGAGGCAACGCCGACTTCTCCCGCGTGGTGGCGTTCGAGACGCCGGAGGACAAGAGCATCCTGCTGGCGGTGAGCACGGCGACGTCGCTGGCGTTCTTCGCGATGGTGGGCTTCGAGGACTCGGTCAACATGGCGGAGGAGACCAAGAACCCGAGCAAGATCTTCCCGAAGATGATGCTGACCGGACTCGGCATCACCGCCGTGATCTACGTGCTGGTCTCGATCACGGTGGTGGCGCTCGTCCCGATCGGCGAGCTGGCGGGCAGCGAGACCCCGCTGGTGACCGCGGTGCAGACGGCGGCGCCGGACTTCCCGATCGCCGACCTGCTCCCGTTCATCTCGATGTTCGCGGTGGCGAACACGGCGCTGATCAACATGATGATGGCGAGCCGTCTGCTCTACGGCATGAGCAAGCAGGGCGTGCTCCCCGGCTTCCTCTCCAAGGTGCAGCCCAAGCGCCGCACGCCGTGGGCGGCGATCCTGTTCACCAGCGCCCTGGCGCTCGGCCTGATCGTCTACGTCTCGCTCGACCCGAAGGGCTCGATCGTCGCGCTCCTCGGAGGCACGACGTCGCTGCTGCTCCTCGCGGTGTTCGCCGTGGTGAACGTCGCCGTGCTCGTGCTGCGCCGCCAGCCGGTCGACCACAAGCACTTCCGCACGCCGCGGGTGCTGCCCATCGTCGGCGCGATCACCTGTCTCTACCTGGTGTTCCCGTGGACCTCCGGACGCCCGGCCGGTCAGTACGGCATCGCGCTCGCGCTCCTCGCCATCGGCGTGGTGCTGTGGGCCGTCGCCCGCGCATTCACATACGCCGCATCCCGACGCTGAGCGACGACTGCTGCGAGGTCAGCCCCAGCGGCGGGCTGTCCAGCGTTCGAGGAGGCCGATCAGGGAGTCGCTGAGCTTGCCGAGGATGGCCAGCAGGATGATCGCCAGGAACAGGCGGTCGGTGCGTCCGTTGTTCGCGGAGTCGTTCAGCAGGAAGCCGAGGCCCATCGAGGAAGCGATGAGTTCCGCGGCCACGAGGAAGAGCCACGACTGGGCGAGCGCGAGTCGCAGGCCGGAGATCACCGTCGGCAGCACGAACGGCAGCTGCACCGTGGCGAACAGCCGCACACCGCTCAGGCCGAACGCGCGTCCGGCCTCCACGAGGTGGCGGTCGACGTGCTTCAGCGCGGCGGCGACCGTCGTGTATACGGGGAAGAACGCGCCGATCGCGATCAGGATGACCTTCGACTCCTCGCCGATCTTGAACCACAGGATGAGCAGTGGCACCCACGCAAGCGACGGGACGGCACGGATGGCGCTGAGCGTCGAGCTGAAGAAGATGTCCCAGAGCCGCGACAGCCCCACGAGGGCGCCGAACACCAGCCCGAGGAGGGCTCCGCAGGCGAAACCGAGCAGCACGCGCTGCGTCGAGATGGCGACGTAGAGGCCGAGCAGCCCCCGCTGCGCGAGGTCGACCGCCGCCTCCCACACCATCGCGGGCGATGGGAGCTGGGAGGAGTTGAACGCACCGGAGGTCGAGGCGAGTTGCCACGCCGCGAGCAGGATCAGCGGGAGCACGAAGCCGCCGACGATCCTGGTCGAGCGCCGCGACAGGAACGGGATGCGCGCATCCGCATGGCTGCCGCGCCGGCGGTCGCCTGGCTCCTCTTCGCGCGGATCGCCGTCGCGTGCGACGGCGGTGCCGTACATCGACACGGCGACCATCGCGCCGTCGCCCTCCGGTGCGTTCTGATAGCTCATGCGGAGACTAGCCTCCGATGGCGCTCGGGTCGGCCTTCTTGGCGAAGGTCGGGTCGAGCAGCGTGTCGAGAGCCTTGTCGATGTCGGACTGGCTGCGCACGTCTCCGGTCGAGACGAAGATCGGGCCGACCTTCTTCAGGACCTTGAGCTGCGCGGCGCCTGGGATGTTCGACACGTCGAGGTTGGTGCGCTCCGTGATGACGGTGGTGGCGACGGACGGGTCGATCGACGCGACCTCGGAGAGGATGCTCGCCGTCTCGTCCGGGTGCTTGAGGGCCCAGGCGCGGGCGTACTCATACGTGTTCACGACGGTCTGCGCCACATCCGGCTTGTCCTTGACGAACGACTCCGTGGCGTTGAGGAAGCCGTAGGTGTTGAACGCGACGTTGCGGTAGATCAGCTTCGCGCCCGACTTCTCGGCGTTCGCCATGATCGGGTCGAGTCCGGCCCACGCATCGACGGAGCCGTTCTGCAGGGCGGACCAGCCGTCGGCGTGCTGCAGGTTCTGGATGGTGACGTCGCTCGCGGAGAGCCCGTTGGCTTCCAGCGCCTGGAGAAGGAAGAAGTACGGGTCGGTGCCCTTGGTGGCGGCGACCTGCTTGCCCTTGAGGTCCTTGACCGAGGTGATGGTGGAGTCCTTGCCGACCACGATGGCCGACCACTCCGGCTGGGAGAAGATGTCGATGGTCTTGATCGCCGAGCCGTTCGAGCGCGCGAGCAGCGCGGCGGAGCCTGCGGTCGATCCGACGTCGATCGCGCCAGAGCGGAGCGCCTCGTTGGCCTTGTTGGAGCCGGCGGACTGCACCCAGTTGACGGTGATGTCCTGCTTCTTCAGTGCCTTCTCGAGCCAGCCCTCCTTCTTGATGACCAGGCTGAGCGGGTTGTACGTCGCGAAGTCGATGTTCAGCGTCCCGCCCTTCGTGACCCCGGCGGAGCTCTGGGGGTCGGCGGCTGCCTGGCCTTCGCCGGCGACGCAGCCGGTGAGCATCAGGCTGGCGGCGGCCGCGATCGCGGCGACGGCGGTGACGATGGTGGATGTGCGGCGCATGGTGCCTCTCAGGTAGTCAGTCGGGGTGCTGCTGTGCTGTGGATCGAGCAGGTGCTGTGGATCGCTGCTGTGCTGTGGATTGCTACTGTGTCGAGCTGGTGCCCAGGTGCGGCGGAGCGACCGTGGATCAGTACGGGAACGCGGGGATCGTGTTCGTGGACGGGATGCCGCGGGCGTGCCCGTGGCGGTCGATGCCGAGCCCATCGAGCAGTTCCGCGCGGAGTTCGGCGAGTTCAGCTGAGCCTCTGTCGCGCGGCCGGCTGCCCGGCACGGTGACGACGCGACGGATGGTCGCGCCCTGTCGTCCTTCCTCGGCGCCCAGCAGGATGATGCGGTCGGCGAGCTGGAGGGCCTCGTCGACGTCGTGCGTGACGAGGAGGATCGTGGTGGGCGCTGTTCCGTGCACGTCGAGGAGCAGGTCCTGCATCTTGAGCCTGGTGAGCGCATCCAGCGCCCCGAACGGCTCGTCGAGGAGCAGCACGCCCGGGTTGCGGGCGAGCGCCCTGGCCAGGGATGCACGCTGTGCCATGCCGCCAGACACCTCGCGCGGCCGCAGTCCGGCGGAAGCGGAGAGCCCGACGAGGTCGAGGAGCTGGGCGACGCGGTCGCGTCCCGCTGTCCTGTCGAAGCCGCGGGGGAGGCCGAGGGCGACGTTGTCGGCGATCGAGCGCCAGGGGAGCAGGCGGGGCTCCTGGAAGCCGACGGCGCAGCGCGCGTCGATTCCGGCGACGGCCGTTCCGTCGATGAGTGCGGCCCCTGCGCTCGGGCTGTCGAGTCCTCCTGCGATGCGCAGGAGCGTCGACTTTCCGCATCCACTCGCCCCGAGGATCGCGACGACCTCGCCGGCCTCGACGGTGAGCGACACGTCGCGCAGCACAGGTCGCGGCGTCGTGCGGGTGACTCGCTCGCCCTTCACCCGCGGCGCGACGAACGCGCGCCCCACGTCGACGAACTCGACGGAGTATGCGGACGGCGTGGGTGGCATGGTCTTTCGACGCTAGCGGTCGACCCGCATCCACGCAGTGCCAGGCGAAACGTGGCGTAACGAAACCGTGCGCTCGGCACGAATCGGCGATATGCGCGTCCGTCCGCGGCCGAAAGAGAGCGCGCGGCGTTATCTGCGGCGCGCTGCGCGCTCTTAATGCATGGAACGTTTCGCAGATCGACCGGAGAAGACAGAGACATGAGCGTGCTTTCACCTGAACGGGACGGGGATGCTCGTCTCGATGAGCCCCTCGCCGCTCCGCCGAACCAGAAGCCCGACCAGAAGCCCGGCCAGAAGCGGAACAGGAAGCCGGCTCGGAGCCAGGCAGTGTCCACGACGCCGAAGCGCCGCACCAGAGGTGCGCGAGTCGCCGTCGTCATCGTCGGTCTTTTCACGGCCTGGCACATCTTCGCCAGCTTCCTCTGGATCGGTCCGGTGACGCCGCTGCGTCAGGTGGTCCCCGGCAACCTGCTCACGCAGTACATGATCCCGTGGCTCGGGCAGAGCTGGAGCGTCTTCGCCCCTGAGCCCATCAACGGCAATTACGACTTGCGCATCCGCGCTGTGCTCGCCGGCGATGACGGCACGGAGATCGCGACGAAGTGGATCTCCGCGGTGGATGCCGAGCAGAAGATGCTCGTGCACAACCTGTTCCCGCCGCGCGCCTCCAACCTCGCCACCAAGCAGGCGTCATCTCTCAAGGGTGCGTGGGATGCCCTGACCCCGGAACAGCAGAAGATCGCCGCGCTCAACTATTTCAAGGGCGACAGCTGGCTCGGCCGGATGCAGGTCGCGATGAACGAGGTGAACAAGCAGAAGAACACGATGGCCGTCGCCACCTACATCGTGCAGGAGCGCTACACCGACGCGTACGCCGTGCAGGTCGCTCGTGCGGTCTGGGGCAAGAGCGTCGTGCGCGTGCAGTACCAGACCAGCCGCCAGAACATCATCCCGTTCGAGCAGCGCAACAACCCGGACGCGAAGCTGCCGCCCCTGCAGTACGCGAACACCGGCTGGCGCGGACTCATCGTCATGCCAGGGCAGAACGAACAGCAGTTCGCCGAGATATTCGCACCCCTCAACGCGAAAGTGACCCAGAAGTGACGACACCCAACCTCTTCTCCAGGGTCGGCAGGCTCATCGCCGACCTGGTCCACCGTGGCGTGCGCGGGGCCCGCGCGCTCGTGACGTCCCTGTACCTGCAGGGCGAGACCTGGATACTGGACGGCAAGCGCGCGTCGTACGGAATCGCTGTCACCCGCATCCTGCTCGGCACAATGATGCTCGGGCTGATGCTCACGAACTTCTCCACGCGCTTTTACACCTGGGGCGCAGGGATGGCCTGGAGCGGCCAGTTCGCGTTTCCCGCCAACGACTTCATGAAGCTGTGGCCGTTCACGATGTTCCACGACCAGGCCCAGAACCCGTTCCTGTTCACGGTGCTGTACCTGATCGCCATCGCGCTGGCGGTGAGCTTCGCGATCGGCTACCGCACGCGGCTCTCGCAGTTCTTCCTCTTCTTCTTCTGGGTCGCCTTGGTCGAGTCCAACTCGAACGTGAACGATCAGAGCGACAACCTCACCCGCATCGCCCTGATGGTGATGTTCTTCACCGCACCTGGCGACCGCTGGTCGCTCGACGCCCGTCGTCGCAGACGCGCGGACGAGAAGTCGGAGAGGGAGGGCACGCGCGCCGGGTTCCTCGTGCGCTGGTGGCGTTTCCAGCGGGTGATCCCTGAGCACTACACGAACGTCCTGCACAACTTCGCGATCATCGCCCTCGCCTGCCAGGTCTCGTTCATCTACGTCTCCGGCGGCCTGTACAAGGCGGGCGGGGCACCCTGGTCCGGCGGAACGGCCATCTACGACCCGATCCATGTCACGCAGTTCGGGCCGTGGCCAGAGCTGAGCGATTTCGTCACCACCTGGGGTCCCGGCGTCGCGTTCGCGACCCTGCTCACCCTGATGGTGCAGGTGAGCTTCCCGCTCCTCCTCATGCGCAGGGGAACGCGCATCTTCGCGCTGATCGTGATGCTCAGCTTCCACATCGGCATCGCCGTGCTGATGGGGCTGCCGTGGTTCTCGCTGGCGATGATCGCGATCGACGCGATCTTCATCCGCGACGCGACCTACCGGGAGCTGAGCGGCGGCCTCGCGAAGGCGTGGAAGCGGTCGCGCGCAACGCCGGTCGCCGGCTCGACCGCGAAACGAACTGCGAAACCGGCTGCGAAACCGGCCGCGAAACCGGTCGAGGAACCGGCTGAGGTCCCTGTGCTCGCCCAGTCGTCCGCCCCGTGATGGTCGGCCACCACACCTCCGCCGGAGACGAATGAAGATTATGACCGACAAGCCCTCCGACAGCCAGCCGCAGCTCGGGGCGATCGCCCCGCATTTCGAGAGATTCACCAGCCTCGTGACCGGCGAACTGATCCTCATCGAATGCGAATGCCCGATCGGCGAGGACCATACCTACGCTGACTGGGTCGCGCGCTTCACCAGGGCGGCCTTGTGATGCAGCGCTTCGAAGCGGTCGTGGAGACCGCACAGCAGCGCCGGTTCGTGGTCGAGGTCGAAGGACACGACGCGGTGGCCGTCACCGCCAAGCTCCGCCGCGCGTTCGGCAACGACGTGGTCGTCCTCTCTCTGAGGGCGTCGCGTCGTCGCGACTAGCGCTCGGCGAGGGCGTCGCAGCGTCTAGCGCTCGGGCCGTCGCGGTCGGTGTGGTCGACGATTGCTACGCTCGCTTGGAGGGCCGGTGCGTCGATGGGGGTACGCGCGTGAGGGCGAGCGGATGAGGGCGAGCGGATGCACATGACGGCGCCTGAGCTCCCCATCTGGCCTCCCAGCGAGCCAGGCTACCGCCGCTCGGAATCGACAGCCCTGCTCGGCTCCGGCGACGACGTGTGGATGCGCGTGCGCGCGGACGTGCTGCGCTGGCGAGTCAAGACGGCCAGCGGGTTCCTCGTGGCCGGCCGCGTCGATCCTGGGCGGGTCTCGCCGGGGGAGCGGCTGATCGTAACGGCGCGCGTGCTCGGGGTGACGGTGAGGGAGCCGGTGGAGGTGGTGAGCGTCGTCGAGGACGCCGATCGTGTCGGTTTCGCGTACCGCACGCTCCCCGGACATCCCGTGGCCGGTGAGGAGGCGTTCATCGTCGAGCGCGACGGCGACGAGGTGCGGATCGTCGTGCGGTCGTTGACGCGCGCGGCACCGCAGCAACCGTGGCGGGCGTTGTATCCGCTCCTCCTGGTGGCGCAGCGCGTCGCCAGGAGGCGCTACCTGCGGGCCCTGCTCCCTCAGCGCTGACGGTGCCGCGACACGCTAGCCGAAGATCATCGGCCGGTCGTCGTCGTCCTCGTCCACTTCGAGGTCGAGCTCGACCAGCACCGGCACGTGGTCGCTCGGGGCTTCGCCCTTGCGCTCGTTGCGGTGGATGCTGGCGGACGTCACCAGGTCGGCGAACGGCTTGGAACCGAGGATGAAGTCGATGCGCAGCCCCTCGTTGCGCGGGAAACGCAGCTGCTTGTAGTCCCAGTACGTGTAGCCCTCCGGCACCAGCGGGCGGACAACGTCCGTGAGACCGATCGCCTCGAACGCGCTGAAGGCGCTGCGCTCCGGCGGCGAGATGTGGGTGGAGACGCCGGGGATGAGGCTGGGGTCTCCGACGTCAGAGTCGAGCGGTGCGACGTTCCAGTCGCCCATCAGCGCGAGCGGGAGGTCCGGCTGTTCGGCGAGCCAGCGCTGCGTGTCGGCGGCGAGGGTGGCCAGCCAGTCGAGCTTGTAGTGGAAGTGGGGGTCGTCGAGCGCTCGGCCGTTCGGGACGTACAGGCTCCACACCCGGATGCCACCGATGGTCGCGCCGATCGCGCGCGCCTCCTTGGGGAGGTCTGGACCGTCGTGCCCCTTGAGGAAGCCAGGCATGTCCGGGAAGCCGATCTCGACGTCCTCGATCGGCAGGCGGCTCGCGATGGCGACGCCGTTCCACTGGTTGAGACCGTGCAGCACGACCTCGTATCCTGCGTCTTCGAACTGCTGCAGGGGGAACTGCTCCGGCTTGCACTTGATCTCTTGCATGGCCAGCACATCCACGTCTTCGCGGACCATCCAGTCGACGGTACGGCCCACTCGGGTGCGGATCGAGTTCACATTCCAGGTCGCAACACGCATGCGTCGATCGTATCGGCCGGTGCCGACAGCGGTCGTTCGCGGGCGGAACCTGTGCACAGCGCGCTCGGCGGCCGGGCTGTGGAAGAGGCGATTTCGCGGGGTTCCCCTCTAGAATCGGGGACGTGACCGACGTCAGACAGCAGCTCATCGACTTCATCTCGGCCGACGCCGTGTTCCACGGGGACTTCACCCTCACGAGCGGCAAGAAGGCGACTTACTACGTCGACCTGCGCAAAGTCAGCCTCGACCACCGGGTCGCGCCCCTCATCGGCCAGGTGATGATCGACCTGATCGCGGAGGTCCCCGATGTCGTCGCGGTCGGAGGAATGACGATGGGCGCCGACCCTGTCGCCGCAGCGATCCTGCACCAGGGCGCCGCCCGCGGCCTCTCGTACGACGCGTTCGTCGTGCGGAAGGAGCCGAAGGACCACGGCAGGGGCAAGCAGGTCGAGGGCCCCGACCTCGAAGGCAAGCGCGTCATCGTGCTCGAGGACACCTCCACGACAGGCGGATCGCCGCTCAAGGCCATCGAGGCGCTCACGAAGGTCGGCGCGGAGATCGCCGGCGTCGCGGTCGTTGTCGACCGCAACACGGGAGCGCGCGAGGTCATCGAAGAAGCCGGATATCCCTACTTCGCCGCGATCGGCCTGAAGGACCTGGGGCTCGAGTAGTGACCGACGAACGCCACCCTGGCACAGGCGACGACGCCGAGGGCGACGAGCGCCCCGACGCGCCTGAGCCTGAGTTCGGCAGTTCGGAATGGCTGCTGCAGCAGCTCACCGGGGGCAGGCGCATCGCGTCGTCGCCGTCGGAGCAGGAGGCGCCGGAGCAGCAAGACGCCGCGGAGCAGCAGGAGACCACGGATGCGGGTGCCGCGGATGCCAGTGCCGCGCCGCGCCAGGACGCCTCGGAAGCGGCCGCGCCCACGGTCGCGCTTCCTGTCGTGCCGGAGACCGCTCCGGTCTGGGAGCCTCGGCCGGAACCGGTTGAGTCGCGGTCCATCGAGCAGGAGCCCGTCGAGCAGGAGCCCGGGCAGCAGCCCACCCCGGCTCTGCCGGTCGCCAACGACCAGGACACGTTCGAACTTTTCCTCAACCCGCAGGCTGCGGATGCGCGGGAGCCGGAGCCTGTCGCTCCGGCGAGCGAGCAGGAAGAGGATGCGGAACCGGTCCAGGGCTTCAGCTGGAACCTCACCCCCGGGGTCGGAAGCGACCCACTCGTCGACGAACCGGCCGAGCCGGCGGCCGGAACCGTCTGGCACCTCGACAGCCCGGAGGCGGACTCCGTGGACGACGCCGAGCCCGCGAACGAGCCGGACGTCCCCGCGGCACCTGACGCGCCCGCCGTGCCCCCTGTGATTCCGGTTCCGTCGTTCGACTCGTACGAATCCACGGCGTCGCGCGCGGAGGAGCCGGAGACCACGGCGGAGCACGAGGGCGCCCCCGTCGCGGAGCCGACGACCGCTCCAGTGGTCGAGTCTGCTCCCATGGTCGAACCGCCCGTCGCCGAGACATCGTCCTTCACCGAGGCAGCACACCGCGAACCGACCCCGCCGGACACCACCACGTTCGAGCCCCCGAGCTTCTTCGAGGCGCTCCGTCTGCCGGAGCCACCCGTCTGGAACATCGACACGGAGCCCGCGGCAGAAACGGGGCCTGCAGGCACCGAGCCCACAACACCCGCAACAGAGGAGCGGCAGGCAACGCCACCGCTCTTCACCCCACCCCCGCTCGTCACCCCACCCCCGCTCGCCACTCCGCCCGCGGCGGAGGCTGACGTCCCCGAGCCGCACCCTCAGGAGCCGCAGGCCCAGGAGGACGAGGAGCAGGCACCGGAAGCTGAGGAGAGCCACGGCCTTGCCGCTCTGCTCGGGTTCTTCGGCGAGGACGACACGGAGGAGCCAGCATCCACCAGCCGTTCGGTGATCGGGGACACGACCGGCATCATCCCCATTCCTCCTGGCGCCCTTACGCCCCCTGCTGTCCCGACGCCCCCTGCGGTTTCGCCGCCCCCTGCTGTCCTGACGCCCCCTGCTGTGCCGACGCCCCCTGTGGTTCCGGCGTCCCCCGTTCTTCCGCCTCCGGACGCGTCCGCGCTGTTCGAGCCGGGAATCGCGTCCGGGCAGAGTTCAGCCGACGTCCCGACGGCAAAGCTCGACACCGCCGAGATCGCGGCGTTGCTCCGTGCCCGGCCGGGCGACCCGGAGCCTGTCACCTTCGGCGTGCGGGAAGAACCGGCTGAGCCATCCGAATCCACGGAGTCCACCGGCGCCATCCCGGCGGTGCCCCCGGCAGCGACCGTTCCGCCGATCGAGGAGGCGACCTTCCTGCTCGGCGCTCTGCCGTCGCCGGCGACGCAGCCGCTGGACGCCGAGAGCATCGGGGAGGCAAGCGAGCCTACCGCCGTCGCGGATCCGACCGACGGTGAGCCGCCCGCCGCCGAGCCGACCGCCGAGGGTGAGGCGCCGACGGCCGCGACCATCCTCTTCCCGGAGCTCGCGTCGCCCGCCACTGCGGAGACCATCGCGCTGGTTCCCCCGGTTGCGCCCGCGTCCACCCCCGCACCCCAGTCCGCGACCCAGACCGGCAGCCACGCTGCGACAACCCCCGTAGCTCCGGCCGTGGTCCCCGCCACGGCCACGGCCACCGGGCCAAGCGGCACAGGCGCCGGAACCGGCGGCGGCGCCCCGTCCGGCCCCGGCGCCGGAGGGTCGCGCCGCACGAACCGCATCCTGTTCTGGGTGGCCGGCGGGCTCGCGGTCGTACTCGTCCTGATCGGTCTCTTCGCTCTCGGCACCCGTGTGCCGGACATGTTCGGAGCCGCGAAGCCGTCCGCCGCGCCGTCCGCGAGCACCGCACCGCCGAGCGCCACCCCAACACCGACACCGACGCCGACCATCCAGGCCAAGCCGGCCGGCCCTGTCGCCGCGGGCACCCACCCGTGGAACACGCTGGGCGGCGGGGAGTGCATCCAGCCGTTCACGTCACCGTGGGCTGAGACGTTCGCCGTGGTCGACTGCGCGTCACCGCACACGGCGCAGCTGGCGTACACCAACCTGTTCTCGACCGATATCGCTGCGCCATACCCTGGCGCGGATGCGCTCGCGGCGCAGATCAACGCCGTGTGCACGCAGCCGGGGATCATCGACCTGGCCGCGGCAGCCGCATACCCCGACCTGCAGCTGCAGGGCACCTTCCCCGCCACCGAGCAGCAGTGGAAGGACGGGCAGCGCTCGTTCTACTGCTTCGTCAGCCGCTCCGGCGGCCAACCGCTGACCTCGAGCGTGGCGGGACCTGGCCCAGCGGCCTAGGCGGGCAGGCTCCGGCAGCGGGCGTCGTCAGGACGTATCGCGGCCTACAGGTCCGTCTCGTGCGGTTCCGCCGCGACCAGTTCGCTCACGCCGTTCAGGATCTCGTCCGGACGGAACGGGTAGCGGTCGATCTCGCTCTGGTCGCTGATGCCGGTGAGCACCAGGATCGTGTGCAGCCCGGCCTCGATGCCCGCGACGATGTCGGTGTCCATCCGGTCGCCGATCATCGCGGTGTTCTCGGAGTGCGCTCCGATGCGGTTCATCGCGGAGCGGAACATCATCGGGTTGGGCTTGCCGACCACGTACGGCTCCATGCCGGTGGCCTTGGTGATCATGGCGGTCACGGCGCCCGTCGCCGGCAGCGGGCCGTCAGCGCTCGGTCCCGTCGCATCCGGGTTGGTGGCGATGAAGCGCGCGCCCTTGCCGATGAGGCGGATGGCCTTGGTGATGGCGTCGAAGGAGTACGAGCGCGTCTCTCCGACCACCACGTAGTCGGGGTTGGTGTCGGTCATGATGAAGCCGGCCTCGTGCAGCGCGGTCGTGATGCCGGCCTCGCCGATGACGTACGCGCTGCCGCCGGGGATCTGCGACTTGAGGAAGTCGGCGGTGGCGAGCGCAGAGGTCCAGATGGACTCCTCCGGCACGTCGAGTCCGGATGCCCGCAGGCGGGCCGCGAGGTCACGCGGCGTGAAGATGGAGTTGTTGGTGAGCACGAGGAAGGGGGTGCCGTCGTCCCGCCACTGCTGGATGAGGGCGGACGCCCCAGGAAGAGCATGGTTCTCGTGCACGAGCACGCCGTCCATGTCGGTGAGCCAGCATTCGATCTCGTCGCGTCGCGCCACGCAATCCCCTTTCGACAGGCCCAGCTTATTCGCCCCACTCGACCCCCACGATCGAGCTCGGGGTTTTTCAGCCCGAATCGAGGATTTGCCGCGAAGAACTCAGGACTCGACGGCGGGATACGCTCGGGGGGTGGCGGAGAGCGAAACGGGCGCGGCGGGAACGGCGGAGTGGACGACGAACGGCGTCGGGCCGTGGCAGGGCGAGTGGCCGGAGGACGAGCGCTACGACCGTGAGCTGCTGCAGCACGGCGACACCCGCAACGTGATCGACCGCTACCGCTACTGGACCATGACCGCGATCGTCGCCGACCTCGACGAGCACAGGCACCCGTTCCACGTCGCCATCGAGAACTGGCAGCACGACATGAACATCGGGTCGATCGTGCGCAGCGCCAACGCGTTCGCCGCTGACACGGTGCACATCATCGGCCGCCGCCGCTGGAACAAGCGCGGCGCGATGGTCACCGATCGCTACCAGCATGTCTCGCACCACGACGACGTCGCCGGGTTCGTCGCCTGGGCACGGGAGGCCGGACTGCCGATCATCGCGATCGACAACGTCCCAGGGTCCGTCATCATCGAGACCTTCTCGTTCCCGCGCGAGTGCGTGCTGCTGTTCGGGCAGGAGGGACCAGGGCTGTCGGACGAGGCGATCGCCGCCGCGGATGCGGTGGTCGAGATCTCGCAGTTCGGTTCGACCAGGTCGATCAACGCGTCGGCGGCAGCGGCGGTCGCGATGCACGCCTGGGTGCTGCAGCACGTGTCGTTCGCGAGCTGAGCAGGCCGCGCCGCGCGTCCAGGGCAACGCTCAGCGGTTCTCCCGCCGCCACACGATCTTGAGCCCCGACCAGTCCGCATCCACCGCGGCGACCTTCACGTCCACCAGGCCGCGGTCGAGCGCTGCGTCGCGGATCAGGTTCTCGTCGAGGTCGCTCACGTGCCCGGCCGCCTTGCGCGGCCAGGCCGCCCACAGCATCCCGTCCGGCCGGATGCGCGCGCCGAGCCCGTCGAGTTCTGCGAGGTAGTCTGCGGCGCTGCGGTAGAAGGCGAGCACCAGCCCGGCCGGCTCCGTCTCCTCCGGTGCGAGCCAGTCGATCCCCGCCGGTCCGCCGTCGAGCGGGATGCTCCAGCCCTCGTCGGCGTGCAGCACCTGGGCGCGCATCCCTGGCTTGAGGCCGAGCTTCTTCCAGAGCGGAGTGCCGGAGTATCCGGCCGCGGCGGTCACGCGCGTCCCGTCCATCCCGATGCGTCGGCGATGCGCCGGATGTCGGCAGGGGAGAGGTCGTAGACCGTCTGCCCGTCGTCCGGCGCCGGCGCGGAGACGACGTGGGCACGCACCGGTCCGGCCACGGGCACCTGCACGACGGCGAACCCGGAGCCTCGCACGGCGCGTTCGCGCTCTGGCGTCCAGAGCACGTCGGTGGTGTTGGCGACGGCGGGAGCGACCACGACGGGGATGCGTCGCGGCCCGGCCTCGGTGACGAGCGCGTGGTGATAGTGCCCGGCGAGCACCAGCCGAACGTCGGTGGCCGTGCAGAGGTCGATGAGCGCGTCGGGGTCGACCAGTCGGAGCGTCTCGAACAGCCCGGTGGTCGGCGGCACGGGCGGGTGATGCAGCACCAGGATCGTCCCGCGCGCAGACGGCTCGGCCAGCACGCTGCGCAGGCGTTCGAGCTGTGCGGCGTCGACGCGTCCGTAGCCCGCGCCAGGCACCACGGAGTCGACGGTCACGATGCGGAAGCCGTCTAGGTCGGTGACGGTCTCGCGGGCGCCGAGCACCTGCTCGAAGCCTGCGGCGATGTCGTGGTTGCCCATCGCGTAGACGACGCGCGCATCCCGTTCGGACGCCCACGGCTCCAGCCGGTCGGCCAGCAGCCGGTACGACTCCTGGCTGCCGTCGTCCGACAGGTCGCCTGACGCGACGACCAGGTCGATCGACTCGAGCGTCGCCGCCCGCGCCAGCACCCTGTCGAGCGCAGCGAGCGTGTCGACCAGCCCGTAGTGCAGGCGGCCGTCGCCGTACAGGTGGGTGTCCGACAGGTGCAGGATGCGGAGGGTGTCGCTCACGCGGACACCCTACCGCCCGGCACCGTCACCTGATCAGGCAGCACCGTCACCGGATCAGACGGCCGCCGTCACCCGATCAGGCTCGGCCGCAGGTCGCGCAGCGTGCGGAAGTGCGTCATCCTCGTGACGCCGATCGCCGAGACCAGCAGCGCGATCAGCAGCCACAGCCCGAGCACGCCTGCGTCCGCCCAGGCGGTCGCCGGATTGCCTCCGTACATCAGCTGCCGGATGCCGTCGACGGCGTACGACATCGGCAAGACGTGGTGCAGCGCAGCCAGCGGGCCAGGCAACGTCTGCCACGGGAACGTGCCTCCCGCTGTCACGAGTTGCAGCACCATCAGCACGAGGCCGAGGAACTGACCGACGCTGCCCAGCCACACGTTCAGCGCCAGGATGATCGCCGCGAACGTGAGAGACGCCAGGGCCATCAGCCCGTACATCCCGAGCGGATTGTCGATCCGGAACCCGAGGGCCCCTGAGACGATCGCGAACAGCCCGACCATCTGGATGGCGCCGAGCAGACCGGGGGTGAGCCAGCCGGCGAGAGTGATCTTCACCGGCGAGTGCAGCGCCGTGATGGCACGGCGGGAGACGGGCTTGACGATCAGGAACAGGGCGTAGATGCCGATCCAGCCCGCCAGCGCCACGAAGAACGGTGCGAGGCCGGCTCCGTACGTCCCCGCCGAGGTGATCGAGTCGTTCTTGAGGTTCACAGGGTCGGCGATCGTTGTGGCCTGCTTCTTCTGCAGCGACGGCGAGTTGTCCGGGATCTGGTCGACCCCGCTCGTCAGTCCGTCGCGCAGCGTGGCCGTGCCGTCGTGCAGGGTGGTGAGGCCGTCCCGCAACTGGGATGCGCCCGTCGCCGCCTGCTTGCTGCCATCGGCGAGCTGCGCGGCGCCACCGGCCGCCTGCGTCGAGCCCGAAGCCACCTGGGATGCTCCGGAGGCGACCTGATCGGCGCCGGCGGCGAGCTGGTTGACCTGACCGACGAGGGTCTGCACCTGGGCGTTGCCGTCCTGCACCTTGGCGTCGATCGTGCCGAGCGCCGCCGACACCTGGTCGAGCTGCTCCTGCGTCGCACCCGCCTGCTGCAACTGCGCGAGAAGCTTCTGGCCGACAGCCGGTGCGTCCGCGGCGAGCTGGGCCGCCGCGCTTCCCGCCTGGCCGGCCTTCGCGGCGAGCTGGTCGTTGCCCGCTGCGACCTGCGCAGCGCCGTCGCTCACCTGTCCTGCGCCGGAGGAGAGCTGGGCGAGCGCATCCGACAACTGCTGCGAACCGGTCGCCAGCTGGCTGGTGCCGTCGGCGAGAGTGGATGCGCCGGAGCGCGCGGTCTCGCTGCCGTCGACGAGCTTGTTCGCACCATCCACGGCCGACACGAGGTTGGAGCGGATGTCGGCGAGCCCGAGCAGGAACTGCTCTGCGGCCTGCTGGTTGACCTTCTTGACGATCGAGGTGCGGATCTTCTCCGCGGCCTGCGTTCCGATGGTGGACGCCAGGTAGCTGTTGGTGTCGTTGGTCGTGAGGGTCACCGTCGCGCGGTGCGGAGACGACGTGGATGCGGAGGCCAGGGCTTCGGAGAAGTCGGCGGGGAAGGTGATGGAGAAGTCGTACTTCGAGTCGTCCACCCCGCTCGCGGCGGAGCCGGATTCCACGCGGTGCCAGTCGAACGAGCCGTCTCTGATGAGCTCGTCCGCCACCTCGTCGCCGTAGTTGACCGTCTTGCCGTCGACCGTCGTGCCGCTGTCGTCGACCACGATCGCCGCCGGGATCTTGTTGAGGTTCGCATACGGGTTCTGGTTGGCCCACAGGTACAGGCCGCCGTAGAGCACCGGTACGCACATCAGGGCGATGAGCGCCACGATCGACATCGGGCTGGCGGTGAGACGGCGGAACTCCGCCGCGATCATCTGGGGGATCTTCATTCGGCTTCCTCTGCGCGCTTGGCGCTGTCTGCACGTTCTGGGGTGTCTGCGGTGTCTGCGCGGTCTGCGGTGGCTGCGCGGTCTGCGCGCTGTGCGAGTGCTGGGGCGACGATGAGGTCTGGCAGCTCGTCGGTGTCGTCGCGCCCCGGGTCTTCGTCGAAGGTGGCGTTCGCGGCGGTCTCACCGAGGCGGGTGATCATCGTGGAGGCGGCGATGGCGGCCGCAGAGGCGTCCCCGGCCACGACCAGCACCGCGATGTCCCTGGCGGCGAGCCCGCGGGCGAGCTCCCACCACTCGTTCGGGTCTCCACCGTGCCTGTCCGGCGACGTGATGACGAGACCGTCGACGCCCTTCCTCATGAGCGCGAGCTCTGCGAGCAGCTTGATGCGCACGGTCGGCGGCACGTTGCCGATGGCGAACCGCGCCCACTCGGAAGCACCCAGCTCGCCCAGCCGCCTGTTGACGGCGATGGGATTGGAGGCGCGCCCGGCGAACATGAGCTCCTCCGCGACGATCCCGGCCACGGTCACGTCCGCAGCAGGCTCGCAGACGTCCGGCGCGTCGATGAGGGCGATGCGCTTTCGCATGGCCGAGTAGTCGGTGGCACCGTCGATGGTGACGGTTCCGGCGTCCGGCCGCATCCGGCCGGACGCGATCAGGCCGAGCACGGACGGCCGCTGCTCCGTCTCCGCCCTGGCGAGCGTCACCTCGCCGGTCTGGAACGACACGGTGGCGGGCGGAAGGGCGGCGTTGTGTGCGCCTTTGGCGACTCTGTCGAGGACGATCTTCATGCTGCGACCTCCTGGAAGCCGAGTTCGGGGGTTTCGGCGATGAGCGCATCCGCTTCTCGCCAGCCGAGTCCTGCTGCGCTCAGTCCGGCGAGCATCACGAGCCGGTGGCCGGCCTCGTTGGTGAGCTTGGCGCTGGTGGCCTCGTCGAGCACGGCGACGGCGGCGTTCTCGATGAGTCTGGTGACGGTGTCCAGGTCGAGGTCGGTGCGGATGCGCCCTGCTGCCATGCCGCGCTGGACGGTGTCGCGCAGCCGCTCGCGGGCCGGGTCGAGGGCCGCGCCGACGAGTTCCCGGTGCGGGCCGCGCACGGCCAGGGCCGCGCTGACGCGCACGTGCTCGACCTCGGCCCAGAGGGTGGCGCCGAACAGAGCGATCTCGACCAGCGCATCCGGATGGGAGACAGGGTCGAGCAGGGCGGCGAGCCTGGCCGCGCCGCGGGTGAAGACGTCGATGAGGAGGTCGTCCCTGGTGGCGAAGTGGCCGTAGATGGCGCGGCGGCTGAGACCGGCGCGGGCGGCGATGGTCTCGAGGGAGGCGTCGATGTCCTCGTTGAGCGCCGTTGCGGCCGCCGCGATGATCGCCTCCCTGTTCGCTGCTGCGTCGCGCCGGGGGGCGCGGGTGGTGGAGGTGGGCATGCAATCGATCATACTCTTCTTGCACAGCGGTGTGCAAGATAATGGCTTGATAGGATCGAGTGCGACGGTCGACCCGAAGGACGCCGGCGCGCTCATCCCATCGAGAGGACCGAAAAGTGCCCGCGATCGTGATCATCGGCGCCCAGTGGGGCGACGAAGGCAAAGGCAAAGCGACCGACCTCCTCGGCAGCCGCATCGACTACGTCGTCAAGTTCAACGGAGGCAACAACGCCGGCCACACGGTGGTCGTCGGCAGCGAGAAGTACGCGCTGCACCTGCTTCCGTCCGGCATCCTGACCGAGGGCGTCACGCCCGTCATCTCCAACGGCGTCGTCGTCGACATCGAGGTGCTGTTCGAGGAGCTGGACGGGCTGATCGCCCGCGGCGTCGACGTGTCCCGCCTCAAGGTGAGCTCCAACGCGCACGTCATCACCTCGTACCACCGCACCATCGACAAGGTCACGGAGCGCTTCCTCGGCAAGCGCCAGATCGGCACCACCGGCCGCGGCATCGGCCCGACCTACGCCGACAAGATCAACAGGGTGGGCATCCGCATCCAGGACCTGTTCGACGAGAACATCCTGCGCCAGAAGGTCGAGGGAGCCCTCGACCAGAAGAACCACCTGCTGGTCAAGGTCTACAACCGCCGCGCCATCAGCGTCGACGAGGTCGTCGAGCAGCTGCTGAGCTACGCGGAGCGCCTCCGGCCGATGGTCGTCGACAGCTCGCTGCTCCTGCACCAGGCGCTCGAGGCAGGCAAGTACGTCCTGTTCGAGGGCGGTCAGGCCACGATGCTGGATGTGGACCACGGCACGTACCCGTTCGTCACCTCCTCCAACTCCACCGCGGGCGGGGCGGCGACCGGCTCCGGCATCGGCCCGAACCGCATCGACCGCGTCATCGCGATCGTCAAGGCGTACACGACCCGTGTCGGCGCCGGCCCGTTCCCGACCGAGCTGTTCGACGAGTGGGGAGAGTTCCTGCGCGAGCGCGGCTTCGAGTTCGGCACCACCACGGGTCGCCCGCGCCGCACCGGCTGGTACGACGCGCCTGTCGCCCGCTACACGGCGCGCATCAACGGCGTCACCGACTTCGTGCTCACCAAGCTGGACACGCTCACCGGCATCGAGCGCATCCCTGTCTGCGTCGCGTACGACGTGGACGGCGTGCGTCACGACGAGGTTCCCGCGTCGCAGAGCGACTTCCACCACGCCGCCCCGATCTACGAGGAGTTCCCCGGCTGGACCGAGGACATCAGCGGTGCGCGCACCTTCGATGACCTGCCGAAGAACGCGCAGGATTACGTGATCGCGCTGGAGAAGCTGTCCGGCGCCCGCATCTCGGCGATCGGCGTCGGCCCGGCGCGCGACGAGATCGTGGTGCGCCACGACCTCGTGGACTGACGTTCGGCGCCCCGCGTCGCGCCGTCGTTCCTGCCGAACCGCGTTCAGCGGGCGCTGAGCGCGTGCAGCAGCGGGAGCAGTGCATCCGGTGCTGCGGCGGCCGCGGGGGTGAAGAACGCGGTGTCCGCGGACTCGACCGCCTCGATCGCGGCCGCCGCCAGCTCGCGCCCGGCCTCGGTCGCGTGCAGCACCTTCGCACGGGTGTCCGCAGGGTCCTGCTCGCGTTCGAGGAGGCCCTTGGCGAGCAGGCGGCGCACCACCTCCGAGGTCATGCGCGCATCCGACCCGGTGAACTCGGACAGCCGCGCCTGGTTGGGTCGCTCGCCTGCGCCGTTCAGCCACCAGGTGGATGCGAGGATCACGAACTGCGCGTGCGTCAGGTCGAGCGGGGTGAGCGCCTCCGCCATCGCCCGCTGCCAGCGCAGTGTGGCGTGCCAGAGCAGAAAGCCGGGGCTGGCGGTCGGACCCTCCGGGAATTTCGTCATGCTCTCAGTGTGGCCTGCGCGAAGAGGGCGGCCATCGACTCTGGGAAGTCGTCGCTGATCTGCGGGCCGAGCTCCGGGCCGACCTCGTCGGCGGCTGGGCCGGTGATGTCGAGGCGGTGGGTGACGCTGGTGCCGGTTGCCGTGTCGGTCAGGGTGTGCCGGAAGGTGAGCGTGACGTCGCCGTAGACGGTGCGGTCGGCGTACGTGACGCCGTCGACGAGGTCGACGATGGTCGAGCGGAACGGATCTTGCCCGACAGGGGTGATCGTGAGCTCGGTCCCGACGGCGAACGGGCCGTCGAGCTCGAAGGTGTCTGCGCCGTCGTAGGTGAGGTCCCCGGTGTGCAGGTCGCGCAGCGCCGCCCAGACGGCGTCGCGGGAGAGCGTGGTCTCTGCGGTGTGCTCTGTGCTCCACATGATCGTGCCTTTCTGTCTAGGAGTAGATCATCTATGCATAGATAATACGACGAGATGAACCGATGCACAAGACCTTCGGTGAACTTCTCGGTCCTGTCGTGCTCCCGACCTCCATCGCGAGGATGACGCCCAGCCGCCCAGGATGAGGCCCCCGACCGATGTGCGCCCGGTCCGTGGCGAAGACGATGGATGCATGACCTCAGATCCCACCGTCCAGCACCCGGCCCTCGCGGCCATCGGCCTCACCAAGGCGTACGGCGCCGCCGTCGCGCTCGCCGGTGTCGACTTCCGGCTGAACGTCGGCGACTCCGTGGCGATCATGGGCGCATCCGGCTCAGGAAAGACCACTCTGCTGCACGTCCTCGCAGGAATCGTGAAGCCGGACACCGGCAGCGTCACCCTCGCGACACCGCACGGACCTCTCGAGGTCACGGCGCTCGGCGAGAAGGAGCGCTCCCGACTGCGACGCGAGGCGTTCGGGTTCGTGTTCCAGCAGGGCTTCCTGCTGCCGGAGCTGACTGTGATCGAGAACGTCGCGCTCCCGCTCATGCTCGGAGGCGCTGCGCGAGCTGCGGCCGAGCAGAACTCGGCAGGCTGGCTCGCCGCGCTCGGCCTCGCAGGCTACGAGACGCGGCGCATCGGCCAGCTCTCCGGCGGCCAGGCTCAGCGGGTCGCGATCGCTCGGGCTCAGGTGACGGGCGCATCCATCGTCTTCGCCGACGAGCCGACCGGCGCGCTCGACTCGCACACCTCCGTCGAGGTGATGGATGCGCTGATCGGCTCGACCACGGGTCGCGGTCGCTCGCTCGTGGTCGTCACCCACGACGAGGAGGTCGCCGCCCGCTGCTCGCGCGTGCTCCGCCTCGCGGACGGCCGCATCGTGGACGAGGCGGTCACCCGATGAACACCCTCAGGCTCGCCTGGCTGCTCGGCCGCCGCTCCGCAGCCGACCGCGGGACCATCGTGCTGCCCGTCGTCGCCTTCGCCGTCGTCACCGCCCTCCTGCTCATCGTCGCCGGCGGGGCGCAGGCGTTCTTCTCCTGGACCGGGGAGACCGCATTCCTCTACCAGTTGCTCGCGGTCGTCGCCCTCGCCCTGCTGATCGTGCCGCTGGTCGCGCTCGGCGGCTCCGCCGCCCGGCTCTCGGCGCGTCGCAGGGACGACAGGCTCGCTAGCCTCCGCCTCCTCGGGGCGACGCCGGGCACCGTCACAGCCCTGACCGTCATCGAGTCGACCGTGCTCGCCCTGGTGGGCGCACTCGCTGGTGTGGTCGTCTCGCTCGGAGCCGCGCCGCTGGTCGGGCTGATCCCGTTCCGGGGCGAGCCGCTCGGCGCGACCGTCTTCCTGCATCCACTGCTCGTCGCCGTCGTGGTCCTGGCGGTGGGAGCGCTCGCCGCGCTCAGCGCCGTGATCGGGCTGCGCGGCGTGATCCTGTCGCCGCTCGGGGTGCGCACCCGCCAGACGGCGCCCAGGATGCACTGGATGCGGGTGGTCATCGGCCTGGGCGTCGTCGCGGTGACCTTCATGGCCATGAGCGTGCTTCAGCTCGCCTCCGGCTTCGGCGTGGTGCTGACGATCATGGCCGTCGGCTTCGGCGGAACGGTCGCTGTGCTCAACCTCGTTGGACCGTGGGTGCTCAGGCTGGTGGCATCCGGCCAGGCGAAGCGCGCGAAGACGCCGACCAGGCTGCTCGCCGCCCGCAGCATCCTGGAGTCGCCCAAGGCGGCGTGGCGGCAGGTGTCCGGTGTGGCGATGACGAGCTTCATGGCCGTCTTCGCCGGCGTCGGGGTCGCCCTGCTCGGTGTCGCAGCCGACAGCGGGAAGGCGGACGCTCAATCACTGCAGCTCTTCGCCGACATCCGCACGGGAGTCATCATCACCGTGGTCGCGTCGTTCCTCATGGTCGCCTGCTCCGTCGGCGTGAACCAGGCGTCCGCCGTGCTCGACCGCCGCGCCATCTACGTCAGTCTCGACAGGCTCGGGATGCCCGTGGAGACGATGAACGCCGCCCGCTCCCGCGCCGTCCTCTCCCCGCTGCGCATCACCACGATCGGCTCTGCGGTGACGGCGGCGGTCGTGATCTTCCCGCTCACCGGCCTCAGCCTGCTCGTCGCTCCGGCGAGCCTCCTCATGATCGCGGGATGCCTGGCCGCCGGCATCTTCCTCGTCTGGCTGGGACTCCGCGCGACGCGTCCGGTGCTCGCCCGTGTGCTGGCAGACCCGTCGCCGTCGCTGTGAGGCAGCAACTCGATCCCGCTTGATTGCACAGCGAGAATTCACCACCGCGTGTAGTACGATATTTCTTCAGGGAAGACAGTAAATGAGGAGATATCAGTATGACGCGCCTGTTCCGCGGGGTGGAGCGGAAGTCGTGGGTTGCACGCTTTGTTTCTGCAACCCTGCTGCTCGTGACGGTGGTGCTCGGCTTCCTCGTCGTGAATGGTGAGCTCGCCGAGCGCTCCCATGTGTTCACGCCGACGGTGGCTCTGGTCAATGAGGATCTCCCTGCTGCGTTCAACGGCAAGGCGTATGCGTTCGGTTCGGACTTCGTCGACAGGGTCACGAAGGACTCCGAGTACAACTGGACCATTCTCTCCCGGCCAGTCGCTGAGAAGGCCTACAAGGATGGGTCCGTCGACGCGGCCATCTACCTGCCGCAGTCGTTCTCGCATGACATTCTGACGCTCCAGGAACTCGCCCCGACCAAGGCGACGGTCGAGTACAGGCTTCGACCACAGGTGGACGAGCAGTCGGACCGGCTGCTGCAGAGCAGGATCGTCGACATCGTCTACGGATTCAACCAGAGCGTCGTCAAGATGTACTACGCCTCTGTTGCCGACAACATCGCGGAAGCCGACGGCTACCTGAATGCCACCCTCGGCAACCAGGAAGCTCTCATCGCGGCCCTGACATCGGACGTCGAGGAGCCGTTCTCGGGAACGATGCCGGACTTCCACGGCTTCGTCTCGAGCGCCACCGGCCTCAAAGACGTGAACGCTGCAACAGTCGAAGCTCAGAACAGCCTCTCCGAGACGGTCACTGACACCCTCGCCCGCACCGGCGAGGCCTTTTCGAGCAAGCTGTACGAGATCGACGATCACGCGAAACGGCAGCGGGAGATCGCGCAGATCAACGCAGCCAACAGCAACACGAGGGTCACGGACCAAGCCGCCTCCGATCGAGCCTTCTACGGCGCGCAATTCGATGGGTTGAAAGCCAGCATCCTCTGCAGGCTGAGCCGGGCCGATTCCACCGAGGGCGCGGCTCCGTGCTCGGATGCGAACGGCACGGTTTCTCCGCACCTGGAGAGCCACCTTGCCTCGTTGCGACAAGCCATCACGGACTACGCCACGGACTACACCGGGGCGATCGACTCCCTGCAGACGACCATGCTGGGGATGCGGACCAGCCTGGACGACAGCATCACGAACCTGGAAGCGCTCGTAGCGCTGCTCGACCCCTCCGGCGACCCGACAGACGCGCCTGTCCAGCCTGGTCCTGGCGTTCCGACCGTTCCGACCGTTCCCCTCGTTCCTGCGATTCCGAATGGTCCGACTGTTCCCAGCATTCCGCTCGTTCCTGCTACACCGACCGTTCCGGGTGGTCCGGCGTTTGATCCGGCAGCGCTCGACACCCTGAAGGCGGACGTCTCATCTCTCAAGAGTGCGAGGGATGCGCTGAAGGTGGGCGACCTGCCTGCCCCGGCATTCGAGACCCATCTCGAGAATCTGGGCGGCTGGCTCGACGGGACACGCACTGCCGTTAAGGATTCCGTTCTCGAAGCGAGCGTGGTCGACGGTCTCGAGGTCAAAGACTGGACCGCCTACGACCCGGACAGTGCCGGGGTGTACATCGACAACAGTGACGCGCTGTATCTGAGCATCGCCGACCTGGTGACCCAGACGGCGGAAACCAGCGGACAACTCGCCGCCGACACACTGAACGTCCCAGACAACCTCCTCTTGTTCGAAGCGCTCCTGAACAGCGCAAACGCCACGTTCACTGGTGCCGAAGCGGTACACAGCGGGGTCAGTGGCCTGCTGTCGGCGGGCAGCACTGAGCTGGGCACGAGCCGGCAGTTCTACCGGAACTTCTCAACGGTCTTGGCCAACACGAGGACGCAGGGTGTCGACACCGGCAAGATCCACGACTTCTTCTCCGCCCCCATCGCCGCCAAGAACATCACCCCCGAGCGGGTCGCCGTCGCCGGCACCGTCGATTTCACCTGGATGCTCGTCTTCGCTGTCGGCCTGCTCGCTGGCGTTCTGGGTACGGCGCTCAGCCGCTCCTTCCGCACGAAGCCCAGGTGAGAGGCCGGGACGATGAGGCCGGGAGCGTGATTGATTTCGCCGCACCGAGGTGGAACGCTGAGTCCATGCACCGTGCCGGCTGGTCGTCCTTCGTGTTCCTGGTCGGCGCGCTGACCCTGCTGATCGGCGCGTTCACCACGCACCTGCCGGTCGAACTCCTCGTGCTGAGTGGCGCCGCGACGCTCGCCGGACTCAACAACCTGCTGCGAGCGCGGAGCGATCCCACCGCCCAGCCCGACCGCGTCGCGCGGGCCGACCGCGAAGCGCCGACCCTGCCGCCTCGATAGCGATCCTCGCCTACGGCCGTTCGCGCCCCTCCAGCTCGCTTGCCCCCACGTGCTCCTCCAGCCACGCCCCGAGCACTCGGGATGCGCGCAGTGCGTCCGCAATGTGCGCCACGACTGCCTTCGACCCGATCCACGCGGTGTCCGCCGGCCACTCGCGCCAGGTGGCCAGGTTCTTGCGGCGGAGCAGCTCGATCCGCGAATGCTCCTTCGGGTAGCCGCGCGGTGCAGTCTTCAGCGAGTCGTGGCTGACCACCGTCAGCCCACGTGCCTCGACCGCCGCGATCGCGTCCTCGAGGGCGGGGCCGCTTTCGTCGTCCGCGACGGCTGCGCGGTAGCGGTCGAGCTGGTCCGGCGCCATCGTGTGATAACCGGCTGCGACGCCGAGCCCCGACGCCGAGAACTGCACGTAGCCGCGTTCGAGAAGTGCGCCGATGTGCGTCTTGTACGGCGACTTGTCCTGACTGAACCGCACGTCGCGGTACGGCCGGAACACTGTCCCGTTCCCGAACTCGTCGGCAAGCTCGGCGAGCAGCGCCAGCATCGGCGCGAGCACCTGCGTCTCGTACACCTCCTTGTGCGACCTCCAGTACGCCTTCGAGTTGTCGGCCTCGAGCCCGAGGTAGAAGTCGGCTGCGGCGCGCGACCAGCCGGGGAACGCTGCCCTGGTCATCGCCGCGCTCGTTCTCTCGAAATCTGCATCCCGCGTCCTCTCGACACGACCATCCTGGCACCATCCGCACCCCGCCCTCCGCACCCCGCCACCCCCGGTAGACTGGTCGCATCCCCGCCACCGTCTCCCCTCTTTGGAGTGCCAGCGTGACCGACACCACCACCACGCACGTCGTCGACACCGTCGAGAATGCGATCGCCACTCCTGAGCGCGAGCAGCCCTTCGCGGCGCTCGGCCTGAAGGAGGACGAGTACGCGCGCATCAGGGAGATCCTGGGGCGGCGCCCGACGAGCGGTGAGCTCGCCATGTACTCGGTCATGTGGTCGGAGCACTGTTCGTACAAGTCGTCGAAGATGTACCTGCGGCAGTTCGGGCAGAAGGTCACGCCCGCCATGAAGAAGAACCTCATGGTCGGCATGGGCGAGAACGCCGGTGTCGTGGATGTCGGCGAGGGCTGGGCGGTCACCTTCAAGGTCGAGTCGCACAACCACCCCTCCTACATCGAGCCGTTCCAGGGCGCTGCGACCGGCGTCGGCGGCATCGTCCGCGACATCATCTCGATGGGCGCGCGGCCCGTGGCGGTCATGGACCAGTTGCGGTTCGGCGCCATCGACAACCCGGACACCGCCCGCGTCGTGCACGGCGTCGTCTCCGGGATCTCGTTCTACGGCAACTGCCTCGGCCTGCCGAACATCGGCGGCGAGACATACTTCGACCCGGTATACCAGGGCAACCCGCTGGTGAACGCCCTCTCTGTCGGCGTCCTCCGTCACGAAGACCTGCACCTCGCCAACGCGTCAGGCCTCGGAAACAAGGTCGTCCTGTTCGGCGCCCGCACCGGCGGCGACGGCATCGGCGGCGCGAGCATCCTGGCGTCCGACACGTTCTCTGCCGGCGGCCCGACCAAGCGTCCTGCCGTGCAGGTCGGCGACCCGTTCGCCGAGAAGGTACTCATCGAGTGCTGCCTCGAGCTGTTCCGCGACAAGCTGGTCGAGGGCATCCAGGACCTGGGCGCCGCCGGCATCTCCTGCGCCACCAGCGAGCTGGCGTCGAACGGCGACGGCGGCATGTTCATCGAGCTGGAGAAGGTGCTGCTGCGCGACCCGACGCTCACCGCTGAGGAGATCCTCATGTCGGAGAGCCAGGAGCGCATGATGGCCGTCGTCAAGCCAGAGCTGCTGGATGCGTTCCTCGCGGTCACCGCGAAGTGGGACGTCGAGACCAGCGTGCTCGGCGAGGTCACCGACACCGGCCGCCTCGTCATCAACTGGCACGGCGAGGAGATCGTCAACGTCGAGCCACGCACCGTCGCGGTCGACGGCCCGGTCTACGAGCGTCCGGTCGCGTACCCGGCCTGGATCGACGCCCTGCAGGCCGACAGTGCCTCGCGTCTCGCCCGCCCGACCAGCGGCGACGAGCTGCGCGACCAGTTCCTCGCACTGCTCGGCAGCGCAAACCTGGCCGACAAGGGCTGGATCACCGACCAGTACGACTACTTCGTCGGCGGCAACACCGCCCTCGCCTTCCCCGACGACTCCGGCATGATCCGGGTCGACGAGGAGAGCGGCCTCGGCTTCGCCATCGCCACCGATGCGAACGGCCGCTACTGCCAGCTCGATCCGAAGCAGGGTGCTGTGCTGGCCCTGGCCGAGGCGTACCGCAACGTCGCAGCATCCGGTGCTGTGCCCGCGGCGGTCACCGACTGCCTCAACTTCGGCAGCCCGGAGAACCCCGAGGTCATGTGGCAGTTCTCGCAGGCCGTCGAGGGCCTGTCGGATGCCTGCCTCGAACTCGAGATCCCGGTCACCGGCGGAAACGTGTCGTTCTACAACCAGACAGGCACCAACCCGATCTTCCCGACCCCGGTGGTCGGCGTGCTCGGCGTCATCGACGACGTGGCCCGCCGCATCCCGAGCGGCTGGCAGGACGAGGGCGACAACATCTACCTGCTCGGCGTCACCCGCGAAGAGCTCGACGGCTCCGCCTGGGCGGGCACCGTCCACGGGCACCTCGGCGGACGTCCGCCTGCGGTCGACCTCGCCGGTGAGCGCAACCTGGCCGAGCTGCTGCACGCCGCGTCGGTCGAGAGTCTCGTCGCGTCGGCGCACGACCTGTCGGACGGCGGCCTCGCCCAGGCTCTCGCCGAGTCGGTCATGCGCTTCGGCGTCGGCGCACGCGTCTGGATCACCGAGATCATGGAGCGCGACGGCGTGGATGCGGCGACCGCCCTGTTCAGCGAGTCGACGGGCCGCGTGCTGGTCTCCGTTCCGCGCGAGGACGACGTGAAGTTCCGGGGCCTCTGCGAGGGTCGCGGGGTGCCTGCGCTGCGCATCGGCGTCACGGACGCCGAGGTCGGCGCACAGCCGGTCCTCGAGGTCCAGGACCAGTTCACGGTCGGCCTGGAGGAGCTGCGTGGCACCCACCGCTCGACCCTCCCCGAGCACTTCGGCCCGGTCGTCGCCTGACGGCGGCGCCTTCTCGCACGATGTCGCGCCCGTCTCGCAGCTTCGACGAGCTGGTCGCTGAGGCGGCCGCCGTCGACGTGTCCGGCTGGGACTTCTCCTGGCTGGACGGCCGCGCCACCGAGCAGCGGCCGAGCTGGGGGTACGCCCGCCTGCTCGCCGACCGGCTGCTGGGTGCCCGTGCCGCGCTCGACGTGCAGACCGGCGGTGGCGAGGTGCTCGCGTCCGCTGCGCAGTTCCCGCCCGTGATGGTCGCGACGGAGTCGTGGGCGCCGAACGTCGCGGTGGCGACGCGACTGCTGCATCCACTGGGTGCTGTGGTCGTCGCCGACCCCGACGAGCCTCCGCTGCCGTTCGCCGACGCCGCCTTCGACCTGGTGACCAGCCGCCACCCCGCGACGATCTGGTGGGAGGAGCTCGCCCGCGTGCTCCAGCCGGGCGGAACGTACTTCGCCCAGCACGTCGGCCCGGAGAGCGCCTTCGAGCTGATCGAGTTCTTCACCGGGCCGCTGCCGGAGGCGAACCACCGCGGACGCCACCCCGACGACGAGACCAGGGATGCGCGTGCGGCAGGGCTCGACATCGTCAACGTGCGCACCGAGCGGCTGCGGATGGAGTTCTTCGACATCGGCGCTGTCGTCTACATCCTGCGCAAGGTGATCTGGTGGGTGCCCGACTTCACGGTGGACCGCTACCGCGACCGCCTGCTGGCGTTGCACGAGCTGATCGAGCGGGAGGGCGCGTTCGTGGCGTACTCGTCGCGCACGCTCATCGAGGCGCGGAAGTCAGTGGCATGACTCAGTGCAGCATCGAGCGTCTCGCGGGCCGCGACGCTGTGGTGCACCTGTTCACCAGCACATACACGACAGGGTCGACCCTCTACGTCGACGGCGGCTACGCCCTGCGCTAGGCGGATGTCGCGGCCGGCTACGCCGCCCGGTCCACCAGCTCCGCCTGCCGACGCGTGAACAGCCGCACGCGCTGCTGCGTCAGCAGGATGCCGGCGATCACCACCAGCGCGCCGACCGGCTCGTTCCAGCTCAGCGTCTCGCCGAGCACCAGGATGCCGAGCGCGACGCCGACCACGGGCGTTACGTAGGTCACCCCGGAGGTCGCCGTCGGCCCCCACGCGCGCAGCACGTTCATGTTCCAGATGTAGACCACGCCGGTCCCCAGAGCTCCGAGCGCGAGCAGACTGAGGAGCACCGGCCAGCTGAACGTGATCGGTCCCCAGGCGATGACGGGCGTCAGCAGCAGCATGACCACGGCGGCCACGCCGATGTTCATCACCGCGATGGTGGTGGCCGGCATGGCCCTGTGGCTGATGAAGCGGCGGATGTAGCCGAAGCTGAAGCCGTAGCAGGTGACAGCGCCGAGGCACGCGAGTTGCCCCCACAGGCTGCCGGAGAGCGCGGCGATCTGCCACGGACCGACCACGATCACCACTCCGAGCACGCCGATCGCCACGCCGAGGACCTGGTCTCGGTTCAGCTTCTCCACCCGGAACGCGACCGTGACCAGGATGGCCGTGGTGATCGGGGTGACGGCGTTGTAGATGCTCGCCAGGCTGGAGGAGACGTACTGCTCCGCCCAGGCGAACAGCAGATACGGGATGACGCAGTACGTGAGCGCTACCACCAGGAAGTGCAACCAGACGATGGGCTCGCGCGGGAGCCTGCTGCGGGTGATGATCGCGATGACCACCAGCGTGATCGCGCCGAAGACCAGGCGCGCCCACACCACCTGACCGAAGCTCACGCCCTCCAGCCCGACCTTCATGAACAGGAAGCTGGCGCCCCAGACGAGACCCATGGCGATGAACTGCAGTGCGACCTTCACGGTCCGACGCTATCGGTACCCGCCGACGCCCGCTGGCAGGAATCGGACGCGGCGCGGAGCGCATCCGCGCATCCCTGCCGGACCGGCGAGCAGACCGGGCTGTCTCCTGTTGGTATCGTGGCCGTCGAAGGGGAGGCAGACATGGACGTGGTGGCCGTACTGCAAGCGATCGGCGTCTGGGTGTGCCTGATCCTGGCACTCACCGGGCTGATCCCGGTCATCGCGGCGGCGGCGACGTTCGTCGTCATCCCGTTCCACGCGTTCATCAACCACTACGGCAAGGCAAAGCCGTACCTGCCGAGGGTGGCGATCGTGGTTCCGGCCTGGAACGAGGGCGCGGTGATCGGCGCATCCATCGACCGGCTGATGAAGCTCGACTATCCCCGTGAGGCGCTGCGCATCTTCGTGGTCGACGACGCGAGCACCGACCTGACTCCGGATGTGGTCCGCGAGAAGGAGGCTCTCTATCCCGGCAACGTGGTGCTGCTCCGCCGTGACAAGGGCGGAGAAGGCAAGGCGCACACCCTCAACCACGGCATCCGCGAGATCCTCAAGGACGACTGGATGGAGGCGCTCCTCATCATGGACGCCGACGTCATCTACCTGCCGGACTCCCTGCGCCGCATGACCCGCCACTTCGCCGACCCCGACGTCGGCGCCGTTTCCGCGTACATCCGCGAGGGCAGCAGCGACCGCAACTTCCTGACGAAGTTCATCGGCGTCGAGTACGTGCTGTCGCAGCCGGCAGCGCGCCGCGCACAGAACGTGATGGGTGCGCAGGCCTGCCTCGCCGGAGGCGCGCAACTGCACACTAGGGAGAACCTGCTCGCCATCGGCGGTCAGATCGACACGTCGTCGCTCGCTGAGGACACGATCACCACGTTCGAGACCCAGCTCAAGGGCCGCAAGGTCGTCTTCGAACCGCACGCCCACGTGCTCGCGGAGGAGCCGAGGTCGGTCGACGCGCTGTGGAAGCAGCGGCTGCGCTGGGCGCGCGGCAACGTGACGGTGACGGCGCGCTACAAGAACATCTGGTTCCGCCCCAGCGGCAACCACCACCTCGGCGCATGGACGTTCGGCATCGTCTGGTTCAGCCTGTGGCTGCTTCCGCTCATCATGATCGCGTCGTCGATCGGGCTGGCCGGGCTGCTTTTCCTGCAGCAGGACTTCGCGACCAACGTGTTCCGCGTGCTCTGGATCTCCGCGGCCCTCGCCTACCTGTTCATCCTGATCCTCGGCTCGATGACGGATGCGGCGACCAGCAGACGCGAGCTGGGTCAGATCCTGCTGTTCCCCGGCATCGTCAACATCCTGGTGATGCTGACGGCGCTGTTCCCGAAGGTGATGTTGGTGTGGCTGCCAGGCCTGTTCGGCGCCACCCTCAGCGGCGCGACCCTGTTCTGGCTGACGCTCGCCATCTACATCTGGATCCCGTTCTCGATGGTGGTCGCGTGGCTCGCGCGCACGGCGGACCGCACCCGCGCCGGCCGCTGGCTCGCGCCGACCTTGATCTACCTGGCCGGCTACGGTTCGCTGCTGTGCGCTATCACGTTCGACTCGTACCTGAAAGAACTCGCGCACGTCGAGGCGCGCTGGGACAAGACGGAGAAGGTCGGGCGGGTCGCGACGAACTGACGTGGCCGTCGCTGCGCGCGCGGACGCCGGCTACTCGACGATCGTGACCTTCACCGGGATGTTTCCGCGGGTGGCGTTCGAGTACGGGCACACCTGGTGCGCCTTCTCGGCGAGCAGGTCTGCCTGCTCCCTGCCGACGCGCGGGATGTACACGTCCAGCTCGACGGCGAGCGCGAATCCACCTTCGCCGTTGCCTCCGATGCCGACGCTCGACGAGACGGCGGCGTCGGTGGTGTCCAGCTTCTCGCTACGGCCGACGGCGTGGATGGCGCCAAGGAAGCAGGCAGCGTACCCCGCGGCGAACAACTGCTCCGGGTTGGTCCCCTCACCCGATCCGCCCATTTCCTTCGGCGGGCGGGTGTCGAAGTCGATCCGGTCGTCCTCGCTGCGGACGTGTCCGTCCCGTCCCCCACCAGTGGCGTGCGCGATTGCGGTGTAAGCGATATCCATGCCTTCAGCACACAGCAGCGCTCTGAACGGCCGCTGGGAGACCGGTGGGGTGGGTGGGTGTATGGCGTCAGGGAGCGACGGTGAACCGCTGTCCCGTGTACTCCTCCAGCAGCTCCCACACTCGCGCCCCGACCGTCCTGTCGCGGCTCGTGCGTGTGGCGAGCGCGCGGGCGGGTGCGCCCTTCGTCACCCAGCGCGGGCCGAGGAAGTCTCCGCCGCGCACCTCGGGGTCGAGCGCAGCGCGCACCGGGACCCAGGCACCGTGGTCCTTGCCCTGCGTCCAAGCGGCCTGGAGGTTGTCGGCGAAGCGCTTCGCCTTCGACGGCTGGTTCACGCCCCGGATGCCCGGGGTGCGGCCAGAGGTGGAGTACCCGGGATGCACGACAACGCTCGCGATGTCCTTCCCGGCCGCTCGCAGCCGCCTGTCCAGCTCGAACCCGAGCACCTGCGCCGCGATCTTCGACTGCGCGTACGCGTTCCAGGAGTTGTAGCTCCCGTCGAGCTGCAGGTCGTCGACCGGGAAGCGCGAGAGCAGGGTCGCCAGGGAGCCGAGCGTGACGATCCGCGCGCCCGGCGTGCGCTCGAGCACGGGAAATGCGAGAGCGGTGAGCTGGAAGTGACCGAGGACGTTGGTGGACAGCACGAGCTCGTTGCCGCGCGCATCCACTGCTCTGTCTGCCGGTGGATGCACGATGCCGGCGTTGAGGAGCAGCACGTCGACCCGCTCCCGCTGCAGGAGCGCGTCTGCGGCCTCGGTGACGGACCCCGCGTCTGCCACGTCGAGAGGCGTCGCCTCCACGCTCGCACCCGGGACGCGGCGGCGGATCGCCGACACGGCCGCCTCCGCTCGTTCAGGGCTGCGGCAGGCGAGCACCACGTGGGCACCCGCCGCTGCAAGCTGTTCGCTGGCGAAGTATCCGACGCCTGCGTTGGCGCCCGTGACCACGACCGTCTTGCCGTGCGCGTTCGGCACGGCGGCAGGGTCCCAGGTCACCTGGCGCTCTCTGTGGCGATCCGTTCGTGATGGTGGATGACCTCGGCGACGATGAAGTTGAGGAACTTCTCCGCGAATGCCGGGTCGAGGTGGCTCTCCTCCGCGAGGGCGCGTAGCCGTTGGATCTGCTCGCGTTCGCGTTCAGGATCGGCGGCGGGGAGCCCGTGCTCCGCTTTCAGCGCTCCGACCTGCTGCGTGAACTTGAAGCGCTCGGCGAGCATGTGCACGACCGCTGCGTCGATGTTGTCGATGCTCTGCCGGATGCTGTGCAGCCGCTCGAGCGCTTCGGCAGTGTCCTCGTTCTGACCCATTCTCCGACTTTATCCGACCCGGCACTGTGCCGCCGCTGGGATGCGCCCGGACTTGACGCGCGCCATTCGCCGCCTATACGTTAAAACACATTCAACATTTGTTGCACAACCGTACAAGAACGTTAAATAGTAATGCGGTATTTCATCATGATATAGGGGGTTCACATGGGCCAGATCAGTGTCACACCAGAAGAATTGAAGCAGCAGGCTCAGGTCTACACGCGTTCGAAGGAAGAGATCGAGCAATCGATCCAGAATGTGAACCAGATGAACTCGACCATTGCCGAGCAGTGGAAGGGCCAGGCTTTCCAGGCATATCTCGAGCAGTACAACCAGCTTCACGACAGCGTGAAGAAGTTCGAGGAACTGCTGGTCAACATCAATGAGCAACTCAACAAATATGCCGACACCATCGCCGAACGCGACGCGCAGGACGCGCAGAGCTTCGGCTTCTGAACCCGTTCCACACCACAGAGACACGATGCGACCACGGTCGCGTTTCCCGGCGCACAGCATCCTCGTGTGCACGCTTGCTGTCGCTCTGACAGTCGGCGCACACGCGGCGTCGCCCGCCACCGCCGATACCGACGACGACGCCGGGCGATTGGATCTGAACACCAACGTCCTGGTCAACGAGTCGGTCGGCACGGGCACCGCCGGTGATTTCGCCATTCGCGGCAGGCTGTTCTCGGCAGATCTCGCGGCTCGGGCACACGAGCAGCGAGAGGCCGACGCCGAACGGCTCGGTGTGGTCGGCACCGTGACGTTCGCGCCGTCCGGTGTCGTTGCCGGCGAACACCAAGCTGTGCGGGAAGCGCTGTTCGATGACTACTCCACGGCGGTGCTTTCCGAGGTTCGCGAAGCCCGCACGGAGTCTCCGGTCCTCTACGCCCTCGTGCTGGGGGCAGGCGTCCCACTCGTGCTGGTGGCGGGTCTGGTGCTGGGGAGGCTCTGGGCGCGACGAAAGCGAGCAGCTGCGTGATCGAGATCACCCTTGTGTTGCAGGGCAAGCAGATTGATCTGGTCGTGCCAGGCGAAGTCACGCTCGACAGACTGCGTCGGTTGATCGGAGCTGCCTTCGCCGAAAAGGGCCTGGTGCTGCCCGGCGATTTCTCCCTGGCGCTCGACGACAAGGCTCTCGGGCTGAGCGGCTCTGACGTGATCGCATCGTTCGGTGTCGGCAACGGTGATCGCCTGCAGATTATGACGAAGAGGTGAGCAATGCGTATTGAGTTGGAAGGCAACGTCCTCGAGCTTGACGCCGGTGGTGGCGCTCTCCGTGTCGACGTCTCCAAGAACGGTTACGACGCGGCGTACCTCGACGTGATCCAGCGATACGTCGATGCGCGCGAGACGGAATCAGGGCTCAACCTCGACTACGCGCTCACTGAAGGAGAAATCAGCTTCAGGGATGCCGTCAGCCGGGCAATGACTCGACGCGACCGTCTGGCTCTGGCGCAGAAGCTCGTGGCGTTCGTCAGCTATCGGGGCAGTTTCAGAGTGCCGGTGGTCCACCCGGACAACGTCTATCTCAACGGTGACCTTCTGCGGGTGGTGCACTGCGGCTTGCAGGGCATGCTCACTCCGATGGCTTTCGACGAGTCGATGTTCCTCCGGTCTCTGCAGGCGATGGTGCTCCAGATCTTTCGCCCGAAGCTCGCTTTCGAACACATCCTCGACGGGGCTAGGGGGCTCAGGGATCATTTTTCGAACTCAGTGCGGCAGGCGACCACGACGGCCGAACTGTTCACATTCATCGATGCGCAGTTGAAAGCCGAGCACGCGGAGACCGTGGCGACCAGGGTGAGCGTTTCGAGACGCCGCTACGCCTGGTACCGGGTCATGGGCGTGGTCGGCGTGACTGCCGGGCTGGCCGCCGGGGTGTTCGCTTGGCAGGCCGAGAGCCAGAATCGTCTGCAGACGGCCGTCGTCGGCGCCCAGGCGAAATTCCTGGCGAGCGATTTCGCCGGGGCGCTCGGTGAGCTGGAAGACTATGCGGCCACCGCGCTGCCGCCCTCTGCCAAGTACGTATTGGCCGTGTCGAGCATCAAGCTGGACGATCTCACAACGGCGCAGAAGCAGGCCATTCTCAACAATGTCTCCGAGAAATCCGACGACGTCACGCTGAACTACTGGATCGCTATCGGGCGAGGCGAGTTCGAGCAGGCACTCGATTTCGCGCAGAACCTCGGCGACGACCAGCTCACGCTGCTGGCATACACCGACCTGTATCAGGCGACCAAGCTCGACACCCAGATGGCAGGCGGCAAAAAGCAGGAGCGCCTCGACCGCTACGCGAAGGCGATCGACGAGCTGACGGCGAAGCTTGCGGGTGCGGGTGCGGGTGCGGGTGCTGAGGCGGCGAAAAGATGACCGTGTTCGACGTAGAGCAGCCTGGAGCCCCTCGGCAGGTGGCTCTCGATTCCCGACTCGATGCGAGCCGGTTGGAGTATCTCGTGTATGTGCTCGATGGTCAGCGCGCGATCAAACTCGCGCTCACTGAAGATCATCCATTCGTCGATCATCACGGTCACAAGCTCAGCGTGATCAATGCCGCGCTTTACGCGGATGGCGATCGCCTCAGCGATGGACTGCACACGGTGGGTGACCTCACCTGTCTGGTGGTTTCCGCTTCTCGCGCCGTCACCGAGTTCTTCACCATCGACCAGAGCGCGGAGTTCGTCATCGGAGATGCGCCGTACGCCGGTATCAGAGCGGTGGACTCACCGCTGCTGATCGTGCGTGATGGATCGCTGATCGTCGACCCGCTCGATCGGCTCGTGTACGTGAACGACGCGGCGGTCACAGATCGGCAGAGCTTCGACATCGTTGCCGGGATGGTGGTGCTGGCCGAAGGATTCCTGCTCGAGAAGCGCCCAGCGCAATTCAAGATCACGCAGCTTCGTTCCGGCCTCGTGTTCGATCACACGAAGCTGCTGATCCAGCGGCCGGTGAGCGAGTTCCCCCCGGATTTCCCCGACTATCGACGCTCCCCGAAGCTGAATCTCGAAGTTGCCGAGGCCGAATTCACGCTGCAGGGCCCGGACAGGCCGGGTGCCAAGCCGAAGAACCGCGTCATGCGGATGCTGGTGCCCCCGTTTGCCATGATCGCGGCCATGGGTGCCACGACCCTGATCATGGGCAACAACCCGCTGATGTTGATCGGCATGGGGCTCGCGAGCATCCTGACGGCTTCCTTTACCGTGTCCCAGTTCGTCACGGAGAAGAAGGAAGCAAAGGCGTCGGCGTTGCAGGCCGAGGAGGACTACACCCGCTACCTGCTGCGGACGGTGGCCGACGTCTCCCGCGCGTATGACGACGAACGCGAGGTGCTTCGGTATCAGCAGCCGAGCCCGCTGCAGCTGACCGAGATGGTCGAGCGATATGACCCGAGAATCTACGAGCGTCAGCGTTTCAACAAGGACTTTCTGAGCATCTCGCTGGGACTGTCTGATCGCCCTTCTGCGGTGAAGGTGTCCTCGGACGTAAGCGAGAAGGACGCCAGCGCGCAGGGGCAGCATGTGACGGAGCTCGCAGCGGGGTTCCAGACACAACGCGATGTACCGACCCCGATCGACCTCTCCGGGCAGACGATCGGGCTGGTCGGGCCGCCCGAAGTCGTCACCGACTACGTGCAGTCGCTGCTGTTTCAGACCGCGTTCTTCCACTCCTATCGCGACGTGAACTTCGTGAGTCTGCTCTCGCGCGAGGCCTACGCGAAGACGTGGAACACCTGGAGGTTGCTGCCGCATTTCAAACTGCAGGAACTCAACATGCGCGGTCTGATCCACACGGAGAAGCTGCGTGATGTGGTGCTGAACAGCTTCTATCAACTCCTCCAGAAGCGCGTGCAACTCCGGAAAGACGCCGGCACGCAGATGCCGCAGTTCGCGCCGCATTATGTGTTCACGATCTCCGATGACCGCTTCCTCGCCGGTCACGGCATCAACGAGCTCCTCGCCGACGACGTGAGCGAACTCGGGGTGACTGTGATCTGGTGCAGCGAAGACGCGAAGCTGCTGCCCGAGACGGTGACCGCGCTCATCCAGGCGCCGCATCACGTTCGGGGCGAACTGACCACGAACAACAGCGTGTACGTCGCGACACCCTTCACACCGCACGCGCTCCCGCACGATCTTGAGCATTCGCTTCGCAAGCTGTCGAACCTGAACCATCTCGAGGTCGAGAAGAACGCGGTGCCGGAGTCGCTGAGCCTGCTGGATCAGTACGAGGTGAAAACCGTTGAAGACCTGCAGATCGCTGAGCGGTGGAGCCGGGCCGAACCGAACAAATCGATCGCATCCCTGATCGGCTGGCGCGGTAAAGCCGACTACGTGCACTGGGATCTGCACGAGCGCGCGCACGGCCCGCACGCTCTCGTCGGCGGAACGACGGGTTCGGGCAAGTCCGAGTTCCTGACCACGTACCTCATCGGCCTCGCGATCAACTTCTCTCCCGAAGACATCGGAATGCTCATCATCGACTGGAAGGGCGGGGGCATCGCAAACACGCTTGACAAGCTGCCCCACTTCATGGGCGCCATCACGAACCTCGACGGTGCCGGCACTGCGCGAGCGCTCGCGAGCATCACGGCCGAACTCAACAAGCGACAGCGCGAATTCGCCATCTACGGCGTCAACAGCATCAACGCGTACATGAGCCTGTACAAGCAGCGGCACGACCCGAAGCCCGACGTCACATACCCGACCAAACCGTTGCCGCATCTGGTGCTCGTCTCCGACGAATTCGCCGAGCTCAAAGCGAATGTGCCCGAGTTCCTCGACGAGCTCACGTCGGTGGCGCGCATCGGGCGAAGCCTCGGCGTGCACCTGATTCTCGCAACGCAGAAGCCCAGCGGGGTGGTCAACGATCAGATCGAGGCGAACTCGACGTCGAAGATCGCATTGAAGATGGCGAGCGAGCAGGACTCCAACGAGCTTTTGAAGACCACCGACGCCGCGCACATCACCAACCCGGGTCGTGGGTTCCTCAAAGTCGGACAGAACGAGGTCTACGAGCTCTTCCAGAACGGCTACGCCGGTGCGCAATACGACCCGGATGCGGTGGTGAGCGAGCAGATCGACGAGCGCATCTACAAGATCAACGACCTCGGCCAGTACGAACTGTTCTACGACCCAGACGAAGAGGTCACGCAGGGGAAGGACACGAGCGATCTCCCCTCGCAGTTGGAAGCAGTCATCGACACCATCGCCGACATCTTCCGCAGCGACGATGCGCTGACGCCTCCGGATAAGCCGTGGCTCCCGAACCTGCCGGCGAGCATCCCCACCCCCGAGTCTGGCCGCACCAGCGGCCTGAGTGTTCCGCTGGGCATGCTCGACATCCCCGCCCGTCAGGCGCAGGAGAACTACGAGTTCGATCTGGCACGGGCCGGACACACCGTGCTGTTCGGCAGCCCCGGCTACGGCAAATCGACCGTGCTGCAGACCCTCGTGATGAACCTTGCGAAGACCAGCACGCCTGAACAGGTGCAGGTGCAGCTCATCGACTTCGGGAACAACGGCCTGCTGCCGCTGAGGGGCCTGCCGCATGTAGCGGACATCGTCACCCTCGAAGAGGCCGAGAAGCTCGGCAAAATGCTCGACGTGATCGCGGCGCTCCTGGCCACGCGCAAGGAGCGCTTCAAAGAAGCCGGCGTCGCGAACCTGGAGCAGTACCGGGCGAAGACGGGGCGAGACCTGCCGATCGTCGTGACCGTGCTCGACGGATACGACAACCTCACCGCGAACGATCGCCGAAAGGAAGCGATCGATTCCCTGCTGTTGCAGGTGCTGCGCGAAGGCTCAGCCCTCGGCGTGAACCTCGTGATGAGCGCGAGCCGTGTCGGCGCGGTTCGCATGAACATGCTGAGCAACATGTCGACCAAGCTGTGCCTCTACCTCAACGAAGAGAGCGAACTCGCGCAGCTCATGGGGCGCGATCGGCTGACCCAGGCCGATCTCCCTGGTCGGGGTCAGGTACTGATCGACGTCCCCACCGCCATCCAGTTCTATCTCCCCGCACCCGGCAAGGACGGCGCCGAGACGCTCGCAGCCCTCGAACAGCAGATCGCCGCGCTGGGCGAGAGCTGGACGGGCGCACGGCCGACGGAGATCCCGATGGTCCCGCGGGAGCTCACGCCAGACGCGTTCCGGAGCTATGTGCCCCGTGAGGCGTCGCCGGACACGCTGTTCTTCGGGTTGAACAAAGGCAGTGCCGCACCCGAAGGCTTCGAGCTGTTTCAGGGTGAGTCCCTGGCGATCTTCCCCGAGACAGGAAAGCAAGCCGCGTTGCTGTATCCGTTCTTGATCAGTCAAATGCTGGGCGCTGCCGCTGGCGAAGATCTCGTGGTGATCGATGCTCACAACACGCTGGAACCGCTTCTCGGGTCAGCGGTGGGTCTTTATGTTGGAAAGACCATGCTCAAGGGTCAGGCCACGGTGGTGGCGAGGGCCTTGACGGAGCTGGTGGAGAACGGCGCTCAGACGCGGCAGTGCGTCGTGATCAACGGCATGACCGATGTGTTCGACAAGCTCACGCTTCCGACGGATCAGGTCGCTGAACTCCTGAGTGTCGGTAGTCAGAACGCCCAGCTGATCGTGCTGGATCACTTGTCCAGGGTGAACGGCAGTTTCGGCATGGTCGGGCCGGTGAAGGAGAACGTCGGCCAGATCCTGTTCGGCGGCGAATTGAGCACGCAGCGCTTCGTCGACAATCTGCCGCTATCGGTCAAGAAGGAGACCCATGGCAAGAGCGTGTTGCATTCGCTGAAGAACGACGAGCTCTTCCAGATTGTCGTTCCGATGGCGCACGAGAGCGAAGGTTAGCGATGCCCTTAGAACTCGCAGGCATGCTCCTGGGCTTGGGGTCCGTCGTTCGGCTGGAAAGCCAGAGTGTCTCCGGCCTGTTCGTGGTTCTCGCGCGCGGAGCATTTCGGCCGGACAGCAATCGTGACGAGGTCCTAGCTCGCTACTTGGTCGGCCCGCATCCATACGGCGAAGCCCCCGATCAGGAGACGTTCCCGGTCTTGGCCAGCGACGTTCGCGAGGTCGTCTTCGAGGGTTACCTGGATGACGCCGATGCAACCTTTCTCGAGGATCTCCTCGACCAGATGGAAAACGGGCGAAGGATCACTGCGCCGGCGAAGCAGTTCACCGACGCCCTCACCGTTGTTCCGGAAGCAGGAGCAGCCCATCCGGCCGATGACGACAGCGCTCCGGCGCTGGCAGACCCCTTCGCTGAACTTCGGACATTAGCCAGCCACGAATATCGGAGGAGTGAACAGTGAAGCTGTCTTCAAACATCGGCGCCGCGCAGGACGCCGTTTCAGGGTTCGCGGTTGTCGACCTTGACCGCAACGGCCAGCACGTGACTCTCAGCTCAAGCACCGTCGCGAGCATGAGCGACGGCGCGAACGTCGCAAACAAACTGCTGAAAAGCGTCTTGCAACTGGTTTCAGCAGTCAAAGGCCAGGCAGATAACGTCACTGCGCTCGCGGCAGAAATCGAGGAGCGCGACGACCGCGACGCAGGGAGCTGGGAAAACACGCCATGAACACGGATAAGCACATGGAGCGTGAGTACACGATCAGCGCGCTCGAAAACCGGGCCGCCGACGACATCGCCACGGTTCGCCTTCTCGAACAGCAGTGGGATGACTACCGGGAGGTCATGCACGAGAACACTGCCCGATTCGAGGAAGCCGGCATCGGGATGGGCGCGAAGACCCACTCGGTGCACAAGGGGATGGCCGCGCGAAGGGAGCTCGATTCGTATGTCGGCCAGCTCGCCTACGAACAAGCAGAACTCCTGGCGGAGACGGCACGAGAGATCCGCTCGCACGCGGAGTTCGAGTCGGAACGGCTACGGCGCGAGAAGGCTGGCACGTCATGGGGTTGAATTACGACTCGGGGGAGTCGACGAGCGTGAAGAACGCGCTCTCGACGAATCTCGCTGCAGCTCTGTCCGTGCTGAATTCCACAGATAGTGCCTGCACCCGGCTTATTGCCGCCCTGGGTGATGGCGAGCTGTCCGGAAAGGGCTACTCGGCGGTCGACGAACTGTTCGCACAGGTCATTGCCCCCTGCCTATCGAGGGCGAAAGACGAGATCGCATCCATCCAGAAGGATCTCGATGCGTACACGCAGGAGGACGCCAAGGTCAGCCAGTACGGCGTCCTGAAGGAAGAAGAGCTGAACACCCAGCTCATGGCGACGAGGAATCAGCGAGACGCGACCGAGCGTCAGATCGAGGCCAACCGTGATGCCGCTGCCGCGTTGCCCGGATTGGGTGATGCCTTGGAGATAAAGAATCGTCAGCTGGAGTTGGTGCTCGCCCAGCTAGAGAACGATATTCGTGAGCTGGAGGCCAAGCTGCAGGCGCTGCGCGACTTCTCTGCGCGCACGAATGGATTGTTCCTCGACAGCCTCGAGAATTTGGCAGCCGCCACCGGCGACACCATTGCTCTGTTGAAACAGCTGAACGAGACCCAGATCGGCTTCTCGTTCGTCGGTGATACGGCCGGTGGACTCGGTGCTCTCGCGACGCGCCGACTCATTCTCGACCACTTAGCAGGCAAGAAACTCGCTGTGGACTCTACTGGCCGGGTGAAATGGGGCGATCGGTACCTGTACAGGCCGAAGACCAAACACCGGTATAGCAGGGGCGAAGATTTCAACAAGGCGACCGGGACCAAGATCGAGCACTACAAGCGGCCGTTCAAGGCTGGCGGAAGTGCCGCCCTTGCGGCTCCCGTGGACGACTTCAGAGGGTGGAAAGACGCCTCCAAGCTCAGCAAAGCAGGTAAAAGTCTCGGTATCGCAGGCACGGCCTTGACCGTCGGGGCCAACGCCAACAGGTACTTCAGTGACGGGGTGCAAGGGCACGACGTCCAAGACTTCGCGGTCGACACCGGCGTCGACCTGGCAAGCGCGGCGGCCGCGGCAGGCGTAGGTGCGGCCTTCGGATCGTTCTTACTGCCCCCGCTCGGAACCGTCATCGGAGCGGGTGTGGGGCTTGCCATGAGCGTGGTCTTCAATGCTGAAATATTTGACGGCAAGTCGGCGACGGATCGAACCAAAGACGCGATCAAGCAGATGTATAGGTGACCAGTGGCAAAGAAGAAGAACAAGAAGCTAACTGTTGCTGAGGCGAACCGCGCCTACTTCATTGTCCTCGCCAATTCGCGAGCGTCATTAACCATGTTTTCCGGCCTCCCCTTCGTAATCATCCCCGTATTGGTGACACTCAACATCAGCTTTCTCAATCCGCCTCCTCATTACCGAGGCTATGAGGTTTTGTTGCATCTCGCCGGTGTGAACGTGGTGATCGTCTGGGTTTGTGTAGCCTTCACCATCCTGTGGATGTTCAAGTCGTTGACGTACCGGTTTCAGGTGTTCTCGTCGGGTGTCATGGCGGTCCTGGCAGTTTGTATGGTCTACAGCCTCTGTTTGATGTGTCTCGGGTTGGCGACGCTCGTGCAAGCGAGAGGTGAGCCGTTCTTTGCGATGCTGTTCAGTGTTGCTGGTTTGGTTGCGGTGGCGTTGGTGGTGGGGTCGACGGTGGTGCATGTGCTGATGCTGCGGCACCGGTTGCGGGTGGGGCATTCGGAGAATCGCACGATGGGGAACATCGGGGCGGTTTCTATGTCCAACAGGTCGAAGACGTTCTGGATCATCGCAGGCGTGGTGGCGGTGGTGCCGAACGTCCTGACCCAGGGCCAATACCTTACGAACTCACTCGGGGCCGTTGGGCTGCTGGTCATTGCGTTTGTGACGCCGAGCCTTCCGGTGGAGTACGCGTATCTCACCTACTTGAAATCGAAGGATCGTGACTACTGGGAGGAGCGTCCCCGTCGGGCGACGAAGAAGGAGCGTCGCAGGGTGGCCAAGAAGGTCGCCTTGTGGGTGTTCGGAGTCATCGCGACGTTCGGGCTGGTCTGGGTATCGGGCAAAGTTCTGCCGCTATGGCTGTGAGTGGCTGCAAGAAGGAAAGGGACCCTGTTCATGAAACTGAAGCGTCGTACGTTGAGCTTGAACAACGTGGTGCGTTACACGATGGAGCTTCGAGACGGCGACGAGCTTTTCGAGGTTATCGACGATACGGCTGACTATTTCAGGCGCGTGCTCGTGCACAACGGCTACTACACCACCGGCCCAATGGTCTTTCGTGCGCTTCCGGATTCGAGGGAGTTCACCATCATGACGACCCTGGGCAATCGGGTGAACCTCATCAGCGGCCGGGACACCGGTTTCGAGTTCGATGAGCATCTGGAGATTCGGACGGACTACTTTTACAGGCATTTCGACATCGAAAAGCCTGTGCCGTATCCAGAGATTGAAAATGCGGTCGCTGTGGGAGGGTCGAGGATCAAGAACATCTATCACGTGATTCTTGACTTCTATGGCGAGACCGTCCTCGATATGTACGTTGAAGTGGAGAACCCGTAATGAAAGCTGCGCTTCACGATGTGACTGCTCACGAGCGTTTGGCCTACCAGAATGTGGTCACGTCTCGCGCGACGTTTCACTACAGCGAGATGGCAGAGCACGTCGACCGTTTTGTCTCACGGATCGCGGCGAAGGGCTACGACCCCACGGGGCCCTTCTTCTACAGTCTCAATAACGTGCCGATGGAGGAGCTGGTCGACATCGAGATGTTCCTTCCCATTCAGCAGCACACGTTTCACGCCGAAGAAGGGCTCGTGTTTCATTCCTACTTCGAGGTGTCTCCACTGCTCAGAGGGGTCGTAAAAGGCGACTTCGAGAACCAGACAGAACTGGTCTACGCGCACCTTCTGGCCACCGCGGAATCGAACGACTGGCAGATCAATTCTCCCTTCTACCACCTGCCGCAACGCGACGTCTCGGGGTATGCGCTTGTCTTCGTGGGCTATACCGAGTCAGGCCCACCTGCCGACGCAGACCGCTGACGCACCGTCAGATGCCGGACGGCTGAGGCAGGCTCAGCTCAGGCGGGGCGGGCCGATCATGAGGAGGGTGGCCATGATCGCGGCGATGAGGACGACCAGGGTGACGGCGAGCACGGGGACGTGGTTGAGCATCCACCGGAACATGCGGCCGATGGCGGTGTGGTCGCGCGGGTCGTCGGTGGGGGTGGTGCGCCAGCCGCCGTCGAGACGGCCGGTGCGGTCCGCCCACAGGTCGAACGGGATGGTCGCGTACGGCACGATCGCCGACGCCACAGCCACGACGATCACGGGGATGCGCCACCGCTGGTTCACGCCGACCAGCACGGAGGCCACGGCGTAGCTGATGAACACCAGCCCGTGGATGGACCCGGCAACGAGCACCGGCCAGTCGCCGACCTGCGCCACGTACTTGAGCAGCATCCCGCTGATCAGCAGCGTCCAGGTGATCGCCTCTGCGATCGCGAGCGTCCGGTACAGCACACGGGGTTTCATGCTTCCAGCCTCGCCGACGACGCTCGCACGCGAATCACCCGAAAGTTCGAAAGCAGTCGAGCCCAGGACTTTCGCCGCGCATCCGGAGAATGCGGTGAAGAACCCTGGGCTCGATGAAAAGCGGGAGCGCTACGCCTCGACGAGGGTGGAGCGGATGACGGAGGTGAAGAAGGTGAGACCGTCGATGCCGGAGCGCATGGCTGCGGCGGTGTCTGGACCGAAGCCGGGCTCGACGGCGTGCTCGGGGTGCGGCATGAGGCCGACCACGTTGCCGCGCTCGTTGCGGACGCCGGCGATGTCGTCGAGCGAGCCGTTCGGGTTGACGCCTTTGTAGCGGAACACGACCAGGCCTTCGCCTTCGAGGCGCTTCAGCTCCTCGGCGGACGCGATGAAGCCGCCCTCGCCGTTCTTCAGCGGGATGACGATCTCCTGGCCGACCTCGAACCCGTTCGTCCACGGAGTGTCGGCGTTCTCGACTGTGAGGTGCTGGTCGCGGCGGATGAAGTTGCCGTGGTCGTTGCGGATCAGGCCGCCGGAGACCAGGTGCGCCTCCGCGAGCATCTGGAACCCGTTGCAGATGCCGAGCACGGGCATCCCCTTGCCAGCCGCATCCACGACCTCGGTCATGATCGGCGAGAGGCTGGCGATGGCGCCGGCACGGAGGTAGTCGCCGTAGCTGAAACCGCCGGGAAGGACGAGAGCGTCGACACCGTGCAGGTCGTGCTCGCCGTGCCAGAGGGCGACCGGCTCTGCACCGGCCAGGCGGATCGCGCGCAGGGCGTCGCGATCGTCGAGGGAGCCGGGGAAGGTGACGACGCCGATGCGCATCAGGCGTCGACCTCGGCGGGGTAGTGGATGCCCACCACGTCTTCGATCACGGAGTTCGACAGGATCTCGCCCGCGATCTCCTCGACGGCGGCGCGCGTGGCGTCGTCGATCGGGCCGTCGACGGTCAGCTCGAACCGCTTGCCGACGCGGACACCGGTGAACTGACCTTTGCCCGTCCTGGCGAGAGCACCGGCGACGGCCTTGCCCTGCGGGTCGAGCAGTTCGGCTTTCGGCATGACTTCTACAACGATCGTTGGCAAGGCTTCACTCCGCTCGCGTGGTCCGGGGGGATGCGTCGATTCTACCGTGAAGCGCGGTGCTCATCCGCGCGGGGCGGTTGGGCGGTGGCGACCGCTGCTGCGTACGCGACAGCGACAGGCTCCAACCGCGCGCGCAGCTCGCCGAAGGTGGCGGCAGCGGCGGGGGCCGGCCAGTCGGCAGGCAGCGCCGTGACGGGCAGGCCAGGGTCGAGGTAGGGGATCACACGATACTCGTCGAGGGCGCGCACCCACCTGGCGAACGCGTCACGGCCGGTGACCGCATCCGCTGCGTCGACCAGTGGATGCGCGTGGTGCGCCAGGAACCCGTCGCACGCCGCACGGATGGTCGCCAGGTCGTACCAGCGCGGGAGGGCGGAGGCGAGGTCGCCGAGCGCGACGGCGCTGGTGAAGAGGACGGCCTGCTCGCGCAAGCCGAGCTCGCCGATGGTCTCCACGAGTTCCGCTTCGAGTCCGGCCGGCGCGATCCACAGGCCATCGGCGACCGTGCCGCAGCCGAGAGCGGAGAGTCTGCGGCGCAACTGATGGCGGCGGGCGCGCTGGCGCTCGGGCAGGGAGAAGGAGACGAGACACCAGGGGGTGCTGCTCGTGGTGGTGTCGCCCGCATCCACACGCCGGAAGATGCGGGAGTCGCCGCGTTCCAGCATCGGGATCGCGGCCGGGTCGATGGCATAGCCAGCCACATCCCCGCGGGCCTCGCGCTGCAGCACCCCGCGCGCGCAGAGTCGCGCGAGACTGGAGCGGGCCGTGCTGGCGGGGATGTCGAGGGCGGCGAGCAGTTCGACGGCCCCGGACGCGCTCATCCACCCGCCGATCGGACGCAGCACGGCGCCGACGATCGTTCTGAGCAGGGCCGTGGAGCTGCCGGTGGTCGCCTCGAGATCTTCGCGGGCGGCTCCGGAGGGCCCGGGTGCGGCAGTCGGGGATTTGGGAGGCGGTGCCCCCACGATGGTGTCAGTCATGCGTGAGCTCGCCGAGCACATCCCGCACGGCCACGATGCCCCGGTACGTCTCTTCGAAGCTCGTGCTGAGCGGGGACAAGCCGAGGCGGAGGCCGTCCGGGTCCCGGTAGTCCGGGATCACGTCGCGCTCCCAGAGCACAGCGGTCGCCTCGCGCATCGCCGGGTGGTCGAGCGTCACGTGGCCGCCGCGGCGTTGCGCGTCGCGCGGGCTCACCACGGTGACGCCGAGCGGCGCGAGCCATTCGTCGGACAGCGCGATGGCGAACTCGGTCAGTGCCACCGACTTGGCGCGCACGGCGTCGATCCCGCACTCGGCGATCATCGCCACCGTGTCCTGCATGGCGAGCATCCCCACGACGGGCGGCGTGCCGCTAATGAAGCGCCGGATGCTCGGGGCCGGCCGGTACTCCGGCCCCATCGCGAACATGTCCGCTGTTCCCATCCAGCCCTGGATCGGCTGGGCGAGGTCGGCCTGCAGCCCGGAGCGCACGTAGCCGAAGGCAGGCGAACCGGGGCCGCCGTTCAGATACTTGTACGTGCAGCCGACGGCGAGGTCGACTCCCCAGGCGTCGAGTTCGACGGGAACGGAGCCTGCCGAGTGGCAGAGATCCCAGAGCACGAGGGCGCCGGCGTCGTGGGCGATGCGGGTGATCGCTGGCGCGTCGGCGAGGAACCCAGAACGATATGCGACGTGACTGAGCACGACGAGCGCCGTCTGCGGACCGACCACCGCGCCGACCTGCTCCGGCGTGACTCCGGCGTGCGTGTCGGCCTCGATCCAGGCCAGGGTGAGGCCGCGCTCGCGGGCGATGCCGTCGAGCACGTATCTGTCGGTGGGGAAGTTGTCGGTGTCGAGGACGATCTCGGTGCGTCCGGGCTGCGCATCCACGGCGGCGCGCGCCAGCTTGTAGAGGAGCACGGTGGTTGAGTCGCCGACGAACGTCTGGCCTGGCGCCGCCCCGACGACGGAGCGGCCGATGGCGTCGCCGATCGTGAACGGCAGCTCCAGCCACTCCTCGTCCCAGCCGCGGATGAGGCGGCCGCCCCAGTCGTCGAGCAGAAAACGGTGGATGCGCTCGATGCTCGCCCTGGTCGGACGCCCCAGCGAGTTTCCGTCGAGGTAGGCGACGACGCTGCTGGTGCCGTCGTCGATCCCGGCGAAACGATCGCGGTACGCGGCGAGCGGGTCGGCGGCATCGAGCGCGCGTGCGGCGGCGAGCGGATCGGGGATGGCGCTCGGGTCGGCGAAATCGGAGGGGACGGACGGAGTGGGGAAGGCGGCGGGGTCGACGGGGCCGGCGGGGTTGGTCATGCGTGCTCCTCGGGGGACAGGGGGAAGGTGGGGGACATGGGGAGGGTCGGCGACGTGGGGAGGGTCGGCGACGTGGGGACGGCCGGCGACGTGGAAACGGCGGGGGATGTCGGAAGGGTCGCGACCGTGCGACCTGTCGCTGTGGCGAGCCAGGCCGGCAGGTCGGCGGGGTCGGACGGTGGCGCGGTGGGGACCAACGCGAAGCGCGGACCGATGACCCAGGTGGATGCCGGCGCGCTCGCGATCGACGCCACGAGGGCCGCGCCGTCGAGCCCGCAGCCGGCGATGGCCTCCAGCTCGCGCCGGTTGACGCCCACCGCGAGCGGCCCGTTGCCGAGGTCGGTGCCGTACAGCACGCTGCCGCCCGCAGCGGCGAAGCGCCGGAGATTGTCCTGTGCCACGGCGAACGCGGCGGTCGGCTGGCCCCAGCCGTGAATGTCCAGGGTCGACACCCAGCTCATGCCCGCGGCTACGGCACGCAGGAGGTCGGCGTCGCCGATCCGCTCGGTGAACGGCGCGTGCGCCAGCTGTGCGGCACGGGCGGCGATCGCGCGGGCGACCTGCCCTTCGCCCTGCGCGTGCACCGTCACGGGCACACCGGATGCGGCTGCTTCCTCCACAATCGCGGCGAGGGTGGAGTCATCCACGGTTCCACCGGCCTCTGTGTTCAGGGCGACCTTGATGCGGGAGGCTCCCAGCATGACCTGTTCACGAACCGCATTCCGCGCATCAACCGGCCCTGTCAGCTCGGCGCTCGACCCTCGCGGACCCCAGCCGGCGTTCACCGGATATCCGCCGGGGGAGGTCAGCAGCGCGCCGGCGATCGCGACGGCCGGCCGGTCGAGGTCATCGGACAACCAGGTGGATGCGACGTCGGGGATCCAGCCGAGGTCCACCGCGTCGGTGATGCCCGCCGTGAAGAGCGCGCGCTGGTCGGTGAGGCCGAGATGCGTGTGGTGGTCGGTGAGCCGGGGGATGAGGGTGCCGCCGAGGTGGATGGCGGCGGGGGCGCTGGTGCGGGGGTCGCCGTCGCGTCGCACCTCGCGCAGTATGTCGCCGTCGACCTCGTAGGTGGCCGGGCCGCGGAAGGCGCTCCCGTCCCAGACAGCGTCGACGGAGTACATCATCGCGGCGTGCCGATTTCCGTACGCACGGCGAAGAGCTCGGGGAAGAAGGTGAGTTCGAGCGCTTTCTGGAGGAAGCCGACGCCGGTCGAGCCGCCGGTTCCGGTCTTCATGCCGATGGTGCGCTGCACGGTCTTGAGGTGGCGGAAGCGCCAGAGCTGGAAGTTGTCCTCCAGGTCGACCAGTTCCTCGCACGCCTCGTATTCGGCCCAGTTGTCCGAGGCGTGCTCGTAGATGTCGCGGAACACCGGAACGAGCTCGGGGGTGAAGACGTACGCCTCCGTCACGTCGCGGTCGAGCACGGCGGACGGTACAGGGAAGCCCGCCCGCGCGAGATAGCGGAGGAACTCGTCGTAGATGCTCGGTGCGTCGAGGAGCTCGGCGAGCAGCGCGTGGGCGACAGGGTCGTTCTCGAAGACGCTGAGCATCCGGCGGTTCTTATTGCCCAGCACGAACTCCACAGCGCGATATTGATAGGACTGGAAGCCGGACGAGTTGCCGAGGAAGCCGCGGAACTCCGCGTACTCGGTCGGGGTGAGCGTGGCGAGGACCGACCACTGCTCGGTGAGCGTCCGCTGGATGTGCTTGACCCTGGCGATGCGCTTGAGGGACGGGGCGAGCTGGTCGGCGCGGAGGAGGTCGCGGGCGGACTCCAGTTCGTGCAGCACGAGCTTGAGCCAGAGCTCGGTGGTCTGGTGCTGGATGATGAACAGCAGTTCGTCGTGGTGCTCTGGTTCGCTCACCGGGTTCTGCGCGCTGAGCAGGGTCTCCAGGTCGAGGTACGAGGCGTACGACATCCGTTGCCGGAAGTCCGTGACGATCCCAGGATCGAACTCGCGTGTGTTGTCATCGACGACCATGCTGCATTCTTGCACCGGTCGTCACGAAACTGCAACGGGTGGATTCGCCCGGCCGCGCTCCCTGCGCGCCGCTCCACGTTCATCGAGTCGTAACCGGTGGTTGCCGTCGGCGTCGCATCCCGCCCCTAGCGTTCCAACGAACACAGCAGCGCCGTTCGGCGTGCAGACACCACACCACACCACACCGCATCGCATCACCAGGAAGGTCTTCGATGAAACTGTCCATCACCAAGACGCTCGCCGTCGGCGCAGCGCTCGTCCTCTCCCTCGGCCTCGCCGCTTGTACGGGATCGGCCAACGCCAGCTCGACGGACGACGCGTCGTCGACCGCATCGGCGGCGACCTTCGCCAAGGACTCGAGCACGCTCGTCTTCGGCGTCGTTCCCGACACGGTGAACACGCAGTCCAACTACCAGCCCATCGCCGACTACATCGCGAAGATCACCGGCAAGAAGGTCGAGTACCGTGAGTCGAGCGACTACACCGCGCTCATCCAGGCCGCCATCGCCGGTCAGATCGACGTCGCCAGCTTCTCCGGCTTCACCTACGTCACCGCCACCAACGGCGGAGCCAAGATCACGCCGTTCGCCTCGATCATCACCAAGGAGGGCCAGAAGCCCGGCTACTACTCCGAGGCCATCGTGCCGGAGAAGTCCTCCATCTCGTCGATCGACGACTTCAAGGGCAAGAAGGTCTGCTTCGTCGACCCGAGCTCGACCTCCGGCTACCTGTTCCCGACCTACAACCTGCTGAAGGCGGGCATCGACCCTGCCAAGGACATCACCCCGGTGTTCGCGGGCAAGCACGACGCCTCCGCTCTCAAGGTCTCGCAGGGCGCCGAGTGCGACGCCGGCTTCGCCGAGGACTCCGCGGTGGACGCGCAGCCGGGTCTCAAGGTCGTCGCGAAGACGATGGTCCCCGGTGCTCCGATGGTGTTCTCGAACACGCTGCCGGACGAGATCAAGAAGGACCTCAGCGACAAGCTGTCCACGGTGACCATCGCCGACATCCAGAAGGCCGGCATCAAGAACGCCGACTCCGACGGCTTCAAGGCCACCTTCTTCGCCTTCAGCCCCGTCGACGACAAGTACTACGACCAGATCCGCGACATCTGCAAGGTCACCAAGGCCGCGCAGTGCGAGGTCAAGTAGCACAGCGCTGACACCGCGCACCGCGACCGCCGTCCACCTCCGGGTGGGCGGCGGTTCGCGCATCCGGCAATGGATGCGCGGAGGTCCCGCAGGAGTTCCGTCCGGACGCAGGAGTTCCGTCCGGACGGAGGGGCGCGAGCGCTCACCCCGCGGCGCCGCCCGCCGTTCACCGGACGGTAACCGGGCGTTGCGTCGTCGGACGCACCCGGCTCCTACTGTTGCCGCAGGTTTCGGATGGCAGGGATGGGTTGAGGGACATGACTGAAGCAGCGCACATCGTCGAGGTGGCGGGGGTCACCAAGAGGTTCGCGGAGACGACCGCGCTCGACGGCGTGAACCTGAGCGTCGCCAAGGGCGAGGTCGTGGTGCTGCTGGGGCTCTCCGGCTCAGGCAAGTCCACGTTGCTGCGCCACCTGGACGGCCTGGAGCGGCCCACCAGCGGGGAGGTGCGGGTGCTCGGCCAGTCCGTTCCGCAGCTCGGAGCGCGTCCGTTGCGGACGCTGCGCAGCCGCATCGGCTTCATCTTCCAGCAGTTCGAGCTCGTCGGCCCGCTGACCGTCATCGAGAACGTGCTCACCGGCTCGCTCGCCACGCTCCGCGGTCCCCGCCTCGGCACCTTCACCTATCCGGCCGGGCTGCGCCGCCGCGCCATCGCACACCTCGACAGGGTCGGGCTGGCCGACAAGGCATACCAGCGCGCAGACACCCTCTCCGGCGGTCAGCAGCAGCGCGTCGCCATCGCGCGTGCGCTCATGCAGGACCCGGAGATCCTCCTCGCCGACGAGCCCGTCGCCTCCCTCGACCCCGAGTCGAGCGAGCAGGTCATGGCGCTCATCAGGGAGATCGCCGCCGACAACGGCCTCACGGTCATCTGCAGCCTGCACCAGGTGGACCTCGCCCTCGGCTGGGGCGACCGCATCGTCGGCCTCCGCCACGGACGCGTCGTGCTCGACACCCCCACCGCCGGCCTCGACAAGGCGCAGGTGATGGAGATCTACGGCAGGGTCGCAGCCACCACCCGCGAACTGACCGCCATCGACAGCGAGCTCGCCGCCGAGGTGGATGCGGCAGCCGAGCTCGAACTAGCCGCATCCGCCACCGCCGACACCTCCCAGCGCGCCTGATGGCCACCGTCCCGCTCGCCGACGCGCGCGCATCCTCCGCAGCGCTGCGTCGCCCCCGTCCCCCCGCATCCAGGATCGCGGCCGTCGTCGTCCTGCTCGCCCTGCTCGCGCTCGGAATCGCCGCGTTCCCGGTGCTCGGCGTCAGCTTCGACACCGTCGTCCGCAGCATCCCGAAGGCCGAGGCGTTCTTCGGCAGGATCGTGCCGCTGCGCCTTCCAGCGCCTGAGGTGCTGTGGCCGGCGATCGGCCAGACGCTCGGGATGGTCGTGCTCGGCACGCTCCTCGCCGCGATCATCTCGGTGCCCGTCGCCTACCTCGCGGCCGCGAACACCAGTCCCAACCGCGCCGCGCAGTGGGCAGGCCGGTTCATCACCGTGATGACCAGGTCGATCCCGGATGTGGTGCTCGCCATGGTCTTCGCCGTGCTTTTCACGCTCGGCACCCTTCCCGGCATCCTCGCCATCGGCATCCACTCGATCGGCATGATCTCGAAGCTCTTCGCCGACGCCATCGAGCAGATCGACGAAGGGCCGCGGCTCGCCATCCGCGCCGCAGGAGGCAGCAAGTCGCAGGAGTTCTTCTCCGGCATCCTGCCGCAGGTCGCGCCGAGCTGGGTGGCGACCGTGCTGCACCGCAACGACATCAACCTGCGCGGGTCGATCATCCTCGGCTACGTCGGCGTCGCCGGGCTCGGCTACGAGATGTGGAAGGCGCTCGCCACCCTCGACTACCGCACGGCGATGGCGCTCGCGCTGGTCATGTTCGCGCTCTGTGTCGTGATGGAGGTCGTCTCGTCCACCGTCCGGCGCGGGATGCTCGGGGGAGGCGCGACGCGCAGCCTCACCGCCCGCCGGGTCAGGAACACCATCACCTGGGTGCTCACGGCCGTCGTGATCGTCGGCGCGCTGGTGATCGCGCAGGTGCACTGGGGCGACTTCCTCACCTTCTGGCGCAACGTCCCCCTCATCAAGTTCTGGCCGCCGACGTTCGAGCCGTACTCGGTCGAGCAGATCGCCGTCGCCATGCGCGACACCGTGCTGATCGCGCTCGCCGCAACGGTCGTCAGCCTGCTGTTCTCGCTCGTCGTCGGGTCGCTCGCCGCCAGGAACGTCGCGCCGAACGCGCCGACGCGCGGTGTGTTCCGCGTGCTGCTCGTCGCCGTGCGCGGCGTTCCGGAGCTGGTGCTCGCGATCGTGCTCATCATCATCACCGGGCTCGGGCCGACCGCTGCGGTGTTCGCGCTGGCCTTCGGCGGCGTCGGGCTTCTCGGCAAGCTGTTCGCCGACTCCATCGAGGAGGTGCCTGCCGGGCCGCAGCGCGCGCTCACCGCGGTCGGCGCCCGCCGCTTGCAGGTCTACGCGTCCGCGACCGTCCCGCCGAGCGTTCCCGCCTTCGTCGGCCACAGCTTCTACCTGTTCGACAGCAACATCCGCGCCGCGACCGTGCTCGGCGTCGTCGGCAGCGGGGGGATCGGCTTCTACCTGAACAACGCGGCGCGCGTGTCGGCCTGGAACGAGGTCTTCGCGTTCGTGCTCGTGATCATGGCGACCGTCTTCATCGTGGAGGGGATCGCGGTCTGGATGAGGAAGGCGCTGCGATGAGCGGCGGCTCAGGAAGGAAGGGCACAGCGATGGGCAGACACTACGACCTCGCGATCGTCGGCAGCGGCATCGTCGGGCTCGGGCACGCGGTCGCGGCCCTGAAACGCGGGCTGATGGTCGCCGTCGTCGACCGCGCATCCAGCGTCGTCGGGGCGTCCGTGCGCAACTTCGGGCACCTTTGCATCACCGGCCAGGAGGGTGAGGCCCGCGCGTACGCGGAGCTGGCCCGCGAGCTCTGGCTGACCCTCGCCCCCGAGGCCGGGTTCTGGCTGCGCGAAAGCGGCACGGTCGTCGTCGCGCAGGCCCAGGACGAACTGGACGTGCTCGACGAGTTCCGGCAGCGCCGGGGCGGCTCCGACGTGCGGCTGCTGACGCCCGCAGAGGTGCGCGACCGCATCCCCGTCGCCGACGGCGTCGCGGTCGGCGGGGCCTGGCTGCCCCGCGATCTTCAGGTCGACCCACGCGAGGCGGCGTCGGCGATCGTCCGCTGGCTGGATGCGCACGGTGTCGACTTCTTCTGGCGCACGGCCGTCGTCGGGGTGCAGACCGGCGCCGTGCACACTTCGCGTGGCACGCTGTCGGCCGACGCGGTCGTGGTCGCCGTCAACCACGACGTCGACCTGCTGTTCCCCGGCCTCGCCGAGGCGCACGGCGTCGAGCGCTGCGGCCTCGACATGATGCTGGTGGATGCGGAGCTCGACCACCCGCTCAGCGCCCCGCTGCTCACCGGCTGGTCCCTGGTGCGCTACTCCGGGTTCGCGCACACGCCGACAGCCGGTGCGCTGCGCGAGCGGCTGGCGGAGGAGCATCCTGAGCTGGCGGCCCTCGACCTGAACCAGATGTACACACAGCGACCGGACGGCAGCCTGATCGTGGGGGACACGCACTACCGCGGGGCCGACGTTCCTCCGTTCCAGTCGGAGGCGGCGAACGACCAGCTTCTCGAGCTGGCCCGGCAGCTCTTCGGCACCGACCGCATCCGGGTGCGGGAGCGCTGGCAGGGCGTGTACGCGACGGCGCCGGACGACTTCCTGGTCGCGGCCCCAGCGCCGGAGGTGCGGGTCGTCTCCGTGACGACTGGCATCGGGATGACGACGGGCCTCGGCCTCGCGGAGCGGGTGGTGGACGAGCTGTTCTCGGCGGCGCCCGGCGTACTCGCGACCGCAGGCGCCGCGCGGGCCGACTGACCACTCGCCGCACTGCAGGCCGATCAGCTCCGCCAGACCGGCACGAAACCACCAGACCACAAGACCCACCAGACCCACCAGACCCACCAGACCCACCAGATCCACCAGATCCACCACAGAAGGGCACCGACCATGAGCACAGACGCAACCACGAGCGCAGGCGATGGAATCATCACCAGCGAGTTCGACGACATCGCCGTCGCCGGAACGATCGGCGCCGCCGTGGACGACCCCACCGCCGACGACGACTGGGAGGACGACGAGGAGTTCAGCGACGACGACCTCGACGACGCCGACGACCTCGACGCCGACCTCGAGCTCGTCGTGCTCGACATGGCGGGCACCACCGTGGTCGACGACGGCCTGGTCGAGCGCGCCTTCGAGCGCGCGGCGGACGCAGCGGGAATCGGGAAGACGCCGGAGGAGCGCGAGCGTGCGCTCGAGTACGTGCGCGACACCATGGGCCAGTCGAAGATCGCCGTGTTCCGCGCGCTCACCGACGACGAGGACCAGGCGCAGCACGCCAACGCCCTGTTCGAGTCCGCGTACGGCGAGCTCGCCGCGAGCGAGGGCCTGCGTGCCGTGCCTGGCGCAGAAGACCTCATCCGGCACCTGAGGCAGCTCGGCGTGAAGGTCGCGCTGACCACCGGGTTCTCCCGTCCGACGCAGGATGCCGTCCTGGATGCGCTCGGCTGGCGCGACATCGCCGACCTCACTCTCAGCCCGGCGGAGGCGGGTCGCGGCCGTCCGTACCCCGACCTGCCGCTCACCGCACTGCTGCGCACCGGAGGGACCAGCGTGGAGGGCATGGTCGTCGTCGGCGACACGGCGAGCGACATCGCATCCGGAATCGCGGCGGGCGCCGGCCTGGTGGTCGGCGTGCTCACCGGCGCGCACGACGAGGAGACCCTGACCGACGCCGGTGCTGACGCTGTCATCCCCAGCATCGCCGACCTCGCGGAACTGCTCGGCCTCGACGACACCGCAGGCCGATGACCGTGCGGGCGGTGACCCCGCGCGTGGTGGAACCGCCTGCGCGTCTGGGGAAGGGGGTCAGCGTCTACCCGTCTGCGACGGCGATGGTATGGCAGGGGGAGGGTCATCTGCACGAGGCGGTGGCCGTGCCTGGAGTGCGGCTATCGCCGGGGGACGCGCTAGTGGAGATCGAGCTGTCGACGGTGTGCGGCTCCGACGTGCACACGGTGCTGGGGCACCGCTCTGCGCCGACGCCGCTCATCCTCGGCCACGAGCAGGTCGGCAGAGTGGTCGCGCTCGGGCGCGGGGGAGCGAAGACGATCGACGGCCACAGGGTGAGCCTCGGCGAGCGAGTGGTCTGGTCTGTCGCCGTGCCGTGCGGGCGCTGCACCAGGTGTCGCCGCGGCCTCCCGCAGAAGTGCGTGAACCTGCAGAAGTACGGCCACGAGCGGATGCGCCGCGGCTGGGAGCTGTCCGGCGGATTCGCCACCCACGCGCACATCCTCGACGGCACGCCGATGGCCGCCGTTCCCGAGGACGTACCGTCCGAGGTGCTCGCCCCTGCGTCCTGTGCGACGGCGACCGTCGCCGCAGCGCTGGAGGCCGCGGCAGCGATCACGCCGCTCGAGGGCGGTCTCGTCCTCATCGCGGGGGCGGGGATGCTCGGGCTCACGGCGGCAGCGATGGCCACAGACGCGGGTGCCTCCGTCGTCGTCAGCGACCCCCTCCCGGAGCGGCGTGAGGCGGCGCTCGCCTTCGGAGCCGTCGCCGTCGCCGACCCGCGCGTCGCCGCCGACGCCCCTGGCGGGCTCACCGCAGCGCTGATCAAGGCGGGAGGACGCGGCGCCGCACCGACCGTCGCTCTGGAACTCTCGGGCGCGCCGGCCGCCGTCCGTTCACTCCTCCAGACGGTCGACGTCGGTGGCGTGCTCGTGCTGGTCGGCTCCGTCTCGCCCGGCCCAGACCTCGCCATCGATCCGGAACAGCTGGTCCGTCGGCTCGTCACGATCCGCGGGGTCCACAACTACGCTCCGCACCACCTCGCGACCGCCGTCCGCTTCCTCGCGGAGGCGTGGCAGCGCTACCCGTTCGCCGCCCAGGTCGGCGAGACCTTCCCGCTGGCCGAGGTGGATGCGGCGCTCGCCGCCGCAGGACGGCACCCGCGGGTGGCGCTCCGGCCCTAGTACCTCGCTGGCGTCGCGCTGCGTCCGGACGCACCGGTGCGCCTGGCGATCCGCTTCACGACGTACGGGGCGGCGAGACCGTGCAGGACGATGCTGCCGATGACGGTGAGCACCGCGACGTCCCAGACGTCGTCGCCGACGCCGGTGGGGAGCTTGTTGAAGGCGAGCAGGCCGAAGACGATCGACGCAGCACCGCGCGGACCGACGAACCCGATCACGGTGCGGTCGCGCCACGAGACGGAGGAGCCGAGCGTCGCCAGGTACACCGGCAGTGCACGGAACAGGGTGAGCGCGAGCGCCGCGAGCAGCAGCAGGCGCCAGTCGACACCCCTGACGATCATCTCCGTCGTCATCGCGCCGAGCACGAACCAGACGAAGTTGGTCGCGAACGTGCCGACCTCCTCCACGAGCACCAGCTCGTCGTGCGCGATCGACAACTGCCGCGTCTTGCGGGTGCGGGTGAAGCGGAACATCACGCCGGCCACGAAGGCGGCGACGAAACCGTTCGCCCCGATCCCGTGAAGCGTCGCGATGCCGTAGGTGAGCAGCGGGGTGATCAGCATCACGATGCGGATGCCGGTCTGGTTCGCGAATCCGCGGCCGGACGCCCACCTGGTGAGCAGCCCGATCACGCCGCCGAGCAGCACGCCGACCACGATCGCGACGATGGTCGCCGGAACGGCGCCGAGGAACGCGTTGATGAAGTCCTCGACGTTCTTCTCCAGCGCGGTCTCGGTCGAGCCGGTCGGCTCCGTCCCGCTGTCGGCCACTTCGATCAGGGTCGGCAGGAGCACGGCGATCGCGAGCGACATCCCGAAGATCGGAGAGATGAGCCCGTCGTTGTAGCCGCTCTCCACGTTGAGGATCTGCCGCACGCGCGCCGGGATCAGAGGAGAGCGCAGCAGGGCCGTCGCCGGTGCGAAGTCGGTCGGCATGACCACGCAGGCCACGACGATCAGCACGAACAGGTTCACGCCGGGCAGCAGCCAGAGGCCGGTCACGACGACGAGGGCCAGCGAGAGCGGGAGCGCGATCAACACGAGCCTGGCGATCATCCTGCCCTCGCCGCCGAACACACCGCCCTTCACTTCGCAGGCGTCGACGAACAGGAGCACCGCCAGGATGAGCTCCACCACGTGCTCCGCCACGTCGCTGTCGACCGCCTCCACGAAGGCCGGGATGTCCACGAGGACGACGAGCGAGCCGACCAGCGCGAGGACGACAGGGCCGGCGATGCCGCTGCGCTCGAACCGGTGCGCGACCAGCGACCACAGCGCGATCGCGGCGAACCCCACGAGGATGATGGCGGGCATCCAGGACCCTTCGCTCCGACTCTCCGCCCCAGCAGCGCGAGGTGGGACAATTCTGCCCTGTCTGCGACCATGAAGGGATGCTCGACACCTTCTTCCGTCTGCTGCGAGCCGTCCCAGCACCTCCGGACGCCGAGTTCCTCTACGCCGACGACGAGCTCGGCAGGATGCGGGAGCGCAACCTGCGCCGCTACCTTGCGGCCGTCGACGGGGCGACCGTCCTCCTCCTCGCGGAGGCTCCTGGCTGGCGCGGCATGACCGTCACAGGAGTGCCGTTCGTCTCAGCACGCGAGGCGGAGGAGGGCGGACCTGCGGAACGGGCCGTCCCCGGCCTGGAGCTCCCCGAGGATCCACAGGCCCCGTGGGAGGCGTCGAGCCGGGTGGTCTGGGCGGCGCTGGCCGACTGGCGCGGGCCGCTCCCGCTCACCTGGCCGATCTACCCGCACCACCCGTTCGTCGCCGGCGAACCGCGCACGAACCGCACGCCCCGCCCCGCCGAGGTGCGCGACGGAACACCGGTCGCGCTGGAGCTGGCGCGCGCGTTCGGCATCGAGACGATCGTCGCGGTCGGCAGGAAGGCGCAGGGCGCGCTCGCCGCAGAGGGGGTCGATGCGCCCGCCGTACGGCATCCGGCCCAGGGCGGCGCGCGGGCGTTCACGGAGCAAGTGCTGGCGCTCAACGCATCCTGAGGGTTTTCACATAAACGGCTCTTTAGGCTTTCCCTGCCGAATACGTGAGGAAGCCCCCGTGCCAGAGACTGCCCCACCCGTCACCACGACCGCCAATGCGCCCGTTGCGCCGCGCAGGCCGAACGCGCCGCAGCGCGGGATCAGCTCGCTGATCTTCGCCAGCCGCTGGCTGCAAGCCCCGCTCTACCTGGGGCTGATCGTCGCGCAGCTGATCTACGTCTACGTCTTCATGGTGGAGCTCTGGCACATCGCCGCGGATGTGATCGCCCACCCGACGCACATCGAGGAAGCCGACATCATGCTCGCGGTCCTCGGGCTGATCGACGTGGTGATGATCGCGAATCTGCTGATCATGGTCATCATCGGCGGATACGAGACGTTCGTGTCACGCGTGAACGTCGATGGACATCCCGATCAGCCGGAGTGGCTGTCCCACGTCAACGCCAACGTGCTCAAGGTCAAGCTGGCGATGGCGATCATCGGCATCTCGTCCATCCACCTGCTGAAGACCTTCATCGCTGTCGCCGACATCGGAGCGGCCAAGGGCGGCATCCTCGGCGACGAGAAGTACACCAGCGAGGGCGTGTTCTGGCAGGTCGTCATCCACTGCGTCTTCATCCTGTCGGCCGTTGCGCTGGCCTGGATCGACAAGATGTCGAAGCCGAAGTGACAGGCGTCAGCCGAACGCGACCGCCGACCACGACACCGGAGGAAGCACGACGGTGAGCCGTCCGTCCTCGATGGTCGCGGAGGTGTTGGGCGCGAGGCCGACGCGGGTCTGGTCGTCGATCGTGTTCTTGGCGTAGACGTCGTCGTCGGCGAGGGTGACAGCCTCCGTGATCCGTGAGGCGCCGAGGTCGCGCACGTCGATGCTGACGGTGCGGGATGCGGTCTGGTCGCGGTTGACGAGGAACACCGCGCCCGTCCCGGCCTCCTCGTCGAAGGTCGCGACCGCATCCACCACTGCGGCGTCGCCGTGGACCGCCGTGTTGTACGTCGGAGCGACGATCACCGGGCGCAGGACGGTGCCGCACGCGAGCCTGCTGGTGACGGAGAACGGGAAGAACGTGGTCTGCCGCCAGGCGTCTCCGCCGGGCTCGGTCATGATCGGAGCGATCACGTTGACCAGCTGGGCGAGGGATGCGGAGGCGACGCGGTCACTGTTCTTCAACAGGGTGATCAGCAGGTTGCCGAGCACGACGGCGTCCGCGACGGAGTAGACGTCCTCGAGCTGGCGAGGGGCGACGCGCCACTCGTCGTTGATCTCGTCGCTGGCCTGGTGCTCGTCGAGATACCAGATGTTCCACTCGTCGAACGAGATGTTGATCTTCTTGGTGCTCTTGAGCTTGTAGCCGACGTGATCGGCGGTCGCGACGACGGTGTCGATGAAGTACTGCATGTCCACCGAGGAGGCGAGGAACGAGCCGAGGTCGCCTCCGCGCTCCTGGTAGTAGGCGTGCGCGGAGATGAAGTCGACGTGGTCGTACGCGTGCTCGAGCACGATGCGCTCCCACTCGCCGAAGGTGGGCATCCCGGAGCCGGATGAACCACAGGCCACCAGTTCGAGGTCCTTGTCCGCCATCTTCATCGCGGCTGCCGTGCGGGCGGCGAGCTTGCCGTAGTCGTCGGCCGTGAGGTAGCCGGTCTGCCACGGGCCGTCCATCTCGTTGCCGAGGCACCACATCCGGATGTTGTGCGGCTCCGGCGTGCCGTTGGCCACGCGCTGGTCGCTCAGCGCGGTGCCGGACGGGTGGTTGGCGTACTCGAGCAGGTCGAGCGCCGACTCGATGCCGCGGGTGCCGAGGTTGACGGCCAACATCAGTTCGGAGTCCGTGAGCTTCAGCCAGCGGGAGAACTCGTCCAGGCCCACCTGGTTGGTCTCCAGCGAGTGCCAGGCGAGGTCGCGGCGCACCGGGCGGTTCTCGCGCGGGCCGACGGAGTCCTCCCAGCGGAAGCCGGAGACGAAGTTCCCGCCCGGGTAGCGCACGGTGGTCGAGCCGAGCTCCTTGACGAGGTCGACGACATCCAGCCGGAAACCATCCTCGTTCGCCGTGGGGTGGCCAGGCTCGTAGATGCCGTCGTACACGCACCGTCCGAGGTGCTCGACGAAGGAGCCGAAGGTGCGGCGGCGCACGGGGCCGACCGCGTTCGCGCGGCTGAGGACGATGGTGGAGTCAGTCATGGATGCGTTCCCTCTGCGGTTCTACAACGTTTACCAACAACGTTGTAAAAGAACTATCGAGCATGCGAGCAGGTGCTGTCAAGGAGGGCGACCGGCCGCGGGCCGCCTCGCGCGCGATCCGGCGGAACGGCACGCCGGCGGGGTTGACAACCCATTGCCCCGCGCCGTATATTCCTCAAGGAATAATCAGTCCGGAATAACAAGGATCACCTTCCCCATGCCATCCACCAACACGCTCACGTCGCTCGGCGTCGCAGCCCTCGCGCTGCTCGTCGAGCGGCCGATGCACCCGTACGAGATGTACCAGACGCTGGTGCAGCGCTCGGAGGAACGCGTGGTCAAGGTGCGTCCAGGTTCGCTGTACCACGCTGTCGACCGGCTCGCCGGTCAGGGGCTGGTGCGGGCGACCGGCACCGAACGCGAAGGCAACCGGCCGGAGCGCACGACGTACGAGATCACCGAACAGGGCAATCACGTGCTCACCGCGCGCATCGCGGAGATCATCGCAACACCCATCAACGAATATCCCGAATTCCCGCTTGCTCTCGGCGAGTCGCACAACCTGCCCGTCGAGTCCGTCATCCAGCTCCTCCGCAACAGGGTCGCCCTCATCCGGGCCGACCTGGCGGTGATGGATGCGGGCATCGCCGACCTCGAGGCCAAGCAGCTCCCCCGCAAGTACTGGATCAACGTCCAGTACAGCCGGGCGATCAGCGAGGTCGAAGCGACCTGGCTGGAATCCCTCATCGACGACCTCGAATCGGGCGTACTGTCCTGGTCCGAGGAGAAGCACCACTGACAGGAACACTTCCATGGAAAAAGAACTGAAGCCGTGGCCCGCACTCTGGGCCCTGGTCATCGGATTCTTCATGATCCTCATCGACACGACCATCGTGTCGGTCGCCAACCCGGCGATCATGAAGGGTCTCGACCTCGGCACCGACTACAACGCGGTCATCTGGGTGACCAGCGCCTACCTGCTCGCCTACGCCGTCCCTCTGCTCATCACCGGTCGCCTCGGTGACCGGTTCGGCCCGAAGAACCTCTATCTCGTCGGCCTCGTGATCTTCACGCTCGCCTCGGCCTGGTGCGGTTTCTCCGGTGTCCTGCCTGGCGGTGGCATCGGCATGCTCATCACGGCCCGTGTCGTGCAGGGTCTCGGCGCCGCGCTGATGACGCCGCAGACGATGGCCGTCATCACCCGCATCTTCCCGCCAGACCGCCGCGGTGCGGCGATGGGGCTGTGGGGCGCCGTCGCCGGTGTCGCCACCCTGATCGGCCCGCTGCTCGGCGGCGTGCTCGTCGACGGGCTCGGCTGGGAGTGGATCTTCTTCATCAACGTCCCGGTCGGCGTCGTCGCGTTCATCCTCGCCGCCCGCCTCGTCCCGAAGCTGCCGACGCACTCGCACAGCTTCGACATCCTCGGCGTGATCCTGAGCGCCGTCGGCATGTTCCTGCTGGTGTTCGGCATCCAGGAGGGCGGGACGTACGACTGGGGCACCATCACCGGCCCGATCACCGTGTGGGGCCTGATCATCTCCGGCATCGTCGTGCTGATCGCGTTCGTGGTCTGGCAGGCGTTCAACAAGAAGGAGCCGCTGCTCCCGCTCAAGCTGTTCCGCGACCGCAACTTCTCCCTGTCGAACGGTGCCATCACCGCCGTCGGCTTCGCCGTGACCTGCATGGCGCTTCCGCTGGTGTTCTACTTCCAGACGGTGCGCGGTCTCACTCCGACCGAGTCTGCGCTGATGCTCGCCCCGATGGCGATCTTCTCCGGTGTGCTCGCGCCGTTCGTCGGCAAGCTGATCGACAGGATCAACCCGCGCTACTTCGCCACGACCGGCCTCGTGCTGTTCGCGCTGTCGCTGTTCTGGTACTCGCGTCTGCTGACCCCGGACGTGTCCATCTGGTGGCTGCTCGCACCGAGCGCCCTGCTCGGCATCGCGATGTCCGGCGTGTGGGGCCCGATCTCCACCACGGCCACCCGCAACCTGCCGATGAACCAGGCCGGTGCGGGGTCCGGAGTGTTCAACACGACGCGCCAGGTGGGCGCGGTGCTCGGCAGCGCATCCATTGCCGCCCTGATCTCCAGCCGTCTCGCCGTCGACCTGCCCAAGGCGCCTGGCGGAGCGACCCCGTCCGAGGCGTCGGCGGGAACCGAGCTGCCGCAGTTCCTGCACGCCGGATTCACCCAGGCCATGTCGGAGGCCCTGCTGCTCCCCGCGGCTGTCGCCCTCCTGGGCGCGCTCATCGTGGTGTGGTGGGAGAAGCCGAAGCCGCCGGCGTGGGGTCCGCGATCCGCGGGCGCCGTGGCGGAGGCTGCTGCGGCCGCCGGTGCCGGTGCCGGTGCTGGTGCGGCCGTTGGTGCCGGCGCGGATGCGCCGGTCGCCGAGCCGGTCGGCGCGACGACGCACGGCTCGCACGCCGCGCCCGTCCCGGTGGATGCGGTCACCCACGGCTCGCACGCCGCCGATGTGCCGCCCGCGACCGGTCTCGCGCCGGACGAGGAGCCGCCGCACGGAGTGCACGCGGCACCCGTCACGGACTGACCGGCGGCACGCACCGCGCACTGCGCATCCGGAGCCGCTCGCCCCACCTCGGGGCGGGCGGCTTCGTCGTTCACGCGACGACGCGCACGGTGTTCGCCCACGGGTCGTCGAAGGCCACCGAGCGGCCGTCGTCGCGGGTCTGCACTCCGTAGTGCCGCATCCGCTCGGTGAGCGAGCCGAGGTCATCCGCTGTCGGCACCTGGATCTCGACCTCGCCGAGCCCGAGCGCGAGGCGTCTGGGTCCTGCTCCCTTGCTGTTCCAGGTGTTCATCGCCATGTGGTGGTGGTACCCGCCCGCGCTGACGAACAGGGCCTGGTCGCCAAGCGCCGCGGTGGTTTCGAAGCCGAGACGGTCCACGTAGAACGCCCGCGCCGTCGCGACATCGCCGACGGACAGATGAACGTGGCCGACGACCGCATCGCCCAAGCGCTCGTCGGCTGCGGCGTTCGCCAGGGTGGCGGCGCGCTCGCTGAGGTGCTCGCCGAGGAAGTCGTTGGGGTCGAGGTAGAGCGTTGCCATCTCGACCTGCCCATGGGTCCAGCTCCACTGCGTGCGGTCGCGGTCCCAGTACAGCTCGACGCCGTTGCCCTCCGGGTCGGTGAAGTAGAACGCCTTACTGACGAGGTGGTCGGCGCTGCCGGTGAACGTGCCCGGCGCGCGACGGGCGACAGAGTAGACGGCTGCGGCCAGCGTCTCCTCGGTGTCGAACAGGATGGCCGTGTGGAACAGACCGGCATCCCGCGGACCGGCGTGACGCAGTTCGGGGGCGTGCTCCAGGATGACGACCGGCGTCGCTGCGCGGCCGAGGATCGTCCTGCCGCCCTCCTGCGCGAGCACGCTGAGCGTGACGGCGTCGCGATAGTAGGCGGTCATCGCGTCGAGGTCGGCGACCCGGAGGGTCACGGCCCCCATCGCAGAGTCGGCGGGAAGGAGTTCGGTCATGATCTATTCGAACGCATGGAGCCGCGGTGATATTCCAAGCGCGCGGCCGCTCACGCCCACATCCCGCGGTATTCGTCTGCCAGGATCGCCCGTGCAGACGCAGGCGTGAGCGCCGGGTATCGCCCGACCAGGTGGGCGGCGAGCCCGTCCGTGAGCGCCCGCATCCTGTCGGCGACCCGCTCGACCCTGTCGAGCGGAGTGTCCGCCGGCGCGGCGGCGGACACGATTCGCCGGATGATCGCGAGCATCGTCGCGTCCGAGTCTCGCTTCAGCGGAGCGAGCGCGTCGTCGGCGAGGGCGGCGCCGGCGAACACCAGCCAGACCTCCATCTCCTCCCTCCGCTCCTCGTCGAGCGGAAGGAACTGCTCCAGTAGCTCCGGGCCGCTCGCGCCTTCCGGCCCCGCAACGGCGACGATGCCCCGGATGCGCCCTGTCGCCCGCTCCATGACCAGCCGCATCGCGAACGCCACCGCGTCCGACTGCCGGGGGAAGTAGTGGCGAAGCGAGCCGAGCACCATCCCGGCCTCCGCGGCGACCGTGCGGGTGCTCACGGCGTTGATCCCGTCGCGACGGACGATCCGCCACACAGCCTCGGCGATGTGGCGGCGACGCTCGTCGGGAGACTCCGTTGTGCGCATGACCGACACGCTAGTACCACCGTGGCGCATCGCAAGGAACGCGGTGCGGTGCGGCAGGGAGCCGGCGGCGTGCTTGCTGCGGGGCCCGGCCCGGCGCGTGCGCTCCGCGTCCTGGGCGGCTCCGGCCCGTGCCTACGTCTCGATCGCGCCGCCGGTCTCCTGCAGGTAGCGGCGCAGCGTCAGCTCTGGGTCGGCGGCCTGCCTGCGCCGATACTCCGCGAAGTCGAGCTGATCCCTCAGCGACGCGCCCCCGCGCATCCGCTCGGACTGCGCTCCCTCCACCGACTGGATGCGCAGCGCCGTCTCCACGAGCTCGTCGCGCCGGTCCCGCCCGACCACGAGCACGCCGTCGTCGTCGGCGACGATCCAGTCGCCTTCCGCGACGGGGACGCCGTCGAGGAACGCGCTCCGCATCGCCCGCCCGGCGGGAGGCACCCGCCGTGGACCGTACGGGTACGCGCCGAGGCTGAACAACGGCAACCCGATCTCGCGCAGCTGGGCGGTGTCGCGGTGGAGTCCCCAGACGACCACCCCGCGCATCCCGGCCTCTCTGGCTTCGAGCAGCATCAGGTCGCCGACGCAGGCTTCGTCGCGTCTGCCGCCGTTGTCGACCACGAGCACGGCGCCCGGCGGGGCGTCGTCGATGGTCTCGAGAAGCACATCCACGCTGCCGAGGTGGGTGACGGGAGCGGCGAGTCCGGCGAACGGCCTGCCGGGCAGCAGGGCGACGAGCCCTGCCGGCGCGGCGGCCACCGGGATGCCGAGGCGCACCGCGGCGTCGGCGATGGCCGCGGTCGGGACGGGTGCGGTGAGTTCGTGCATGTCTCAGAACCTAGCGCCGTCCAGGGGCCGGGTTCGCGAGATACCAGCATCTGTCGCGCACCCCATGCGGTTGTCGGCAGTCACTGGTATCTCGCGGGGGCTGCCGCGGTTACTCCCAGGGGAAGCCGTCTGGATCGGTGAACGCGCCGGCGTCGCCGCCGATCACGATGCGGTGCGAGCCGCTGCCCTCCTCCGGCACGCCCGCGTCCTTCGCGAGGGCGCTGCGGCGGTAGAGGCCGAAGCCGACCGTGTCCTTCGGGGTGGCGAACTGCACGTAGGTCTTGCCGAAGCTCTTGTCGACCGTCAGCCCGTGGTCGACGTAGAACTTCTTGCTCGCCACGATGTCCTCCGCGCCCAGGAGCAGCACGAGCGACTCGAAGGCGCGCGTGGCGGGGCCGGTGTCCCTCTTGGCCGAGGTCGCGACCTTCCAGATGGCGCCGTCCGGAGCCTGCACCACGCCGCCGACGCCCCACAGAGACTTCGCGACGGGCTTGAGGGTCGTCGCGCCCGCGGCGACGGCCGAGTCGATCAGGGTCTCCACGGTGGACGGCTGCGCGACGGTGAGCGAGATGTGGAAGCCGCGGAAGCCGCTGGTCGGGGCGTCGGACTGCCGGAGCGCGGTGAGCGAGCCGAGGTCGAACGCGGACGAGTAGAAACGTTCGGCGGCTGCGAGGTCGGGGACCTCGAGGGTGATGTGCTGGATGCTGGTCATGTCGCCAGGCTACGAGCGGGCACGAGGACGTCGCTTCTCGAAATCTGCTCGATCCGGATGCGCAGGGCCGCGGCGTGTCCAGGCCAGGGTCAGGCGCGGCTCAGTCGCGGGTCAGGCGCTCCAGCAGCTCGCGGTAGCGCTCCGCTGTGCGCTCGACGATGTCGGAGGGGAGCTCCGGCGGCGTGCCCGTCTTGTCCCAGTTGGCGGCGAGCCAGTCGCGGACGATCTGCTTGTCGAAGCTGGCCATCCGCTCGCGCGGGGTCGTTCCGGCGGCGTATGCGACCGCATCCCAGTACCGGCTGGAGTCGCTGGTGAGCACCTCGTCGGCGAGCGTGATCTCGCCGGTCGTTCGGTCTGCGCCGAACTCGAACTTGGTGTCGGCGATGATCACGCCGTGCGCTTCCGCGATGGCCGCGCCGCGCGCGTAGACGAGGAGCGAGAGGCGGCGCAGTTCCTCGGCGACCTCGGGACCGACGAGTTCGACGGTGCGCTCGAAGCTGATGTTCTCGTCGTGCTGGCCGAGCGGAGCCTTCCACGCCGGCGTGTAGATCGGCTCAGGGAGGCGGTCGCCGTCGGTGAGGCCAGCGGGGAGCTGGACGCCGCACACGCTCTGCGTCTGCTGGTACTCCGCCCAGCCACTCCCCGTGAGGTAGCCGCGCACGACGCACTCGACCGGGAACATGTCGAGCGGCTTCACCAGCATCGACCGTCCTGCCACCTCTGCCGGGATGCGCTCGATCGCCTTCTCGCCGTCGAGGACGTGATCGGGGATCAGGTGGTTCGGCACCTCGGTGAGCTGGTCGAACCACCACAGGCTGAGCGTCGTGAGCAGTTCGCCTTTGCCGGGGATGCCAGGCTCGAGCACGTGGTCGAACGCGCTGACGCGGTCGCTGGCGACGACGAGCACGGCGTCGGTGTCGCCGAGGCCGGTGCGGCCGGCCGGGACGTAGAGGTCGCGGACCTTGCCGGAGTACACGTGCGACCAGTCGGCCAGTTCGGGGGAGGAAGTCACGCTTCCATCGTACGGCGCGGCAGCGCTCAGGCGGACTTGCCGCCGTCCACGGGAAGGACGGCGCCTGTCACATACGACGCGGCAGGAGACGCCAGCCAGCGCACCGCTGCTGCGACTTCGTCCGCGAGCCCCATGCGGCCGAGCGGGACGTATCCGCCGACCGTCGTGCGAACGCTCGCGTCCTTGGCCATGATCGGGCCGGATTCGATCGGGCCAGGCGCGACGGCGTTGACCCGGATACCGGTGCGCGCCTCGTCGATGGCCGCCGTCCTGGTCAGGCCGATGACAGCGTGCTTGGCCGCGACGTACGCCGACATCCCCGGAGCGGCGCCCGTCCCGGCGCTGGACGCGACGTTGACGATGGCGCGGGGTCCTGTCGCCTCCGCCAGCGCGCGCAGCTCCGCCCGCATGGCGACCGCGACGCTGCGGAACGTGACGGCCATCACCGCGTCGAACTCGTCCAGCTCCATCCGCGCGAGTTGCGTCGGCTGGTGGCCGCGGCCCACGTTGTTGACGGCGACGGAGAGTCCGTGCTCCGCCGCGACCGTGTCGATCGCGGAGGCGAGAGCGTCATCGTCCGTCGCGTCGAACGCGAACGTGCGCGGGCAGTCGACACCGGATGCGCGGAGCAGCTCGGCGAGCTCTGACAGCGCCTCCGCATCCCTCGCAGCGGGCACGACCGTGTATCCCTCAGCGCCCAGCTCGTGGCAGATCGCATTGCCGATCAGGCCGTTCGCGCCGAGCACGAACGCGACAGGGGATGCGCCGGCGCCGGCCGAGCTCATGCCCGCGCCCCCTCGCGGTCGCGGTCGCGCACCTCGCGGCGGTCGACAGGAAGGAGGAACCCGGCGACGATCAGCCACGCCAGGCCGCCGAACCGGCCGATCGGCAGGAGGAACTGCAGCGGCTCGATCGCGAGCGACAGGAAGCTCAGCTCCGACAGGGCGGCGATCACGAGACCCGCCCAGGCGAGCCAGCGAGGCAGCAGTCCCAGGATGAGCGACGGCACCGCGATGCCGGCGAGCAGCAGCCCCATCCCCGTCACGTAGCCGACGCCGCCCGTGGCGAACGCGAGGAACGACAGGGCGAGCGCGAGGGTGGCGTCCGTGGTGAGTTCCGGGCGGCTGAGGAGGTAGGTGGCGAGTGCGGACACCATCAGCAGGATGGCCGCGGTCAGACCGCCGGTGAAGCCGATCGACGGGCCCGGCACGCGCACGCCGAGCCGCTGCAGGCGGGCGAAGGCCGTCGCCGCGAGGATGCCGAACGGCACGGCGGAGCCGAACTGCAGCATCGCCGTCACCCGGATGCTCGCCCAGTCCTGCTGCGCGTATGCGGCGACGGCTGCCTTGCCTGCGAACGGGGAGACGAACACGGTGCCGCTGGCGAGCGCGGCGCCGATGACGATGGCGGCGACGACGAGTGCCGCCGACACGATGGCGAGGACGCCGAGGTGCGGTCCGCCCTGGCGCCGCGACGGAGCAATGGTTTCGTTCATGGGAGTAATGATTACACATTGTAATCATTAATGGCAAGAGGTATTCTGTGGGAGTGACCGACGCATCCACCCCTCATCGTGGCCAGAGCGGTGTGAGCCCGCGCACCGCGTTCCTGCTGGCGCAGCTCGGCGCCGCCGCGGCCGACCGGTTCGGCGAACGCGTCTCCGAGCTCGGCCTGACGGCACGGGATGCGGGTGTGCTGCGCGTCCTCGGGCGCACTCCCGGCATCAGTCAGAAAGACCTCGCCCACCGGCTCGGCACCGTCCCGAGCAGGCTCGTCGCCCTCATCGACGACCTGCAGGCCCGCGGCCTCGTCGAACGCACCCGCAGCGAAGCCGACCGCCGCAACAACGAACTCGCCCTGACCGCGGAGGGAGAACGGATGCTCGGCGAGCTCCGCGTGATCGCCGAAGCGCACCAGGCGGACGTACTCGCACCCCTGGACCCCCACGAGCAGCAGGCCTTCGCCGCGCTCCTCGGCAAGCTCGCCGGTGCGTCAGGGCTGTCGGCGGACGGACATCCAGGCTACCGCCGCGCCTGACGGTCGACGGCGGTCGGTTCGGTTCGGTTCGAGCGGCTCGGTTCGGTTCGAGCGGATCGGCTCAGGCCAGGAGCTTCGCCTTCGCCGCTGAGAACTCGTCGTCGGACAGGATCCCCTGCGCGTGCAGGGCGGCGAGCTGCTGGAGCTGCGCCATCAGGTCGGTTCCGCCACCGGCCGGGGCCGGGGCTGCTGCCGGAGCCGCTGCCTGCTGCTGCGCGACGGCCTGCTGAGCCGCCGCATCCATCTGGGCCTGCTGCTGCTGGGCCTGGTACTGCTCTGCCTGCTGCTGCTCCATGGCCTTCTCCTGCTGGCGCCGCTGCATTCCGCCGCTGACGGCGGTGGCCGTCCCTGCGACGACGGCGGTGCGCGCTGCCAGTCCGAGCAATCCCGGACGGCCGACTCGACGAATGAACGGCATGGTGTCTCCCTACTCTTCCGACGCTTCGGCCAGGACGGCGTTGACCACGGGGGCGGGGATGCGCTCGGCGTGGACGACGTTCCCTCCCGCGGCGAAGAACTTGCTGGCGAGGTCTTTCGCCCAGGTGTGCTCGAGGACCAGGATCGCGCCGGAGGTGCCAGGGTCGATGAGGTCGGCGATGTCGTCGACATCCTCCGATCCGGCGATCCCGCTGGCCTCGAGCGTGATCTCGGTCAGTCCGTACTCGTCTCCGGCGTCCTCGAACTCCACGATCTCCACGTCGCCGTCGAGCGAGCGCGAGACGAAGAGCAGATCGAGGAGACGGACGGTGCCGGTGCCGACCAGGTCGACGATGGCCTGGATCACCCCCGGCGACGGTCGCTCGCCCTCGAACTGGGCGACGATGAACTCCGCGGGGCCGTACTCGAATTCGGTCACGTTGAACTCCCTCCGCGCCGGTGCATCCGACAGGCGTCACGCTACTCGGGGGGCAGAACCGCGCACAATGATTGCTTTCTGTCCGGATGTGTGGTGGCGGCCGCGTTCGATTGGAAACCTTTCGCGCATCTGGCGGGGAGATTTCGCGATGAGCACGTTCACATCGGTGTCAGACTGGCAGCACTCCATACGGAGCGGCCGGTGCGAGGAAGGACCACGGTGGACGAGAAGAACTGGGCGGGGAATTACACGTACAGGGCGGAGCGCATCGCGCATCCCCGGTCCGTCGACGAACTGCGGGAGCTCGTGCTCGGTGCCGGCTCGGTGCGGGCCCTGGGCAGCAGGCACTCCTTCAACGATCTGGCCGACGACGACCGGCTGCTCGTGAGCACCGCCGGCCTGCCGTCGGCGATCCGGATCGACGAGGCGGCATCGCAGGTGACAGTCAGCGGCGGCGTGCGCTACGGCGACCTCGCGCGCGAACTGCAGAGCGCCGGCTGGGCGCTGCACAACCTGGCGTCCCTGCCACACATCTCGATCGCCGGCGCGATCGCGACGGCGACGCACGGCTCAGGCGACAGGAACGGCAACCTGGCCACCGCCGTCAGCGGCCTGCGCATCCTGCGGGCGGACGGCGAGCTGGTCGACCTCCACCGCGGTGAGCCCGGCTTCGACGGCGCAGTGGTGTCGCTCGGCGCGCTGGGGGTGGTCACCGAGGTGACGCTGGACATCCGGCCGACGTACGACGTGCGGCAGCGTCTGTTCGGCGGCCTGCCGTGGGATGCGGTCATCGACCGGTTCGACGACATCACCTCCTCCGCGTACAGCGTGTCCCTCTTCACCGACTGGGCGGAGGACGCGGTCAGCCTCGCCTGGCTGAAGGAGCGCGCAGACGACCCAACCGACATCGGCGACGACTTCTTCGGGGCGACGGCGCTCACAGAAGCCCGCCACATGATCGCGACGATGGATGTGCGCAACACCACGGAGCAGCTCGGCGTCTTCGGGCCGTGGAGTGACAGGCTGGCGCACTTCCGCTTCGAGTTCACGCCGTCGAACGGTGCGGAGATCCAGTCGGAGTACCTGGTGCCGCGGGCGAACGCCGTCGAGGCGATCAAGGCCGTGCGCGAACTCGCGCCGGTGATCGCGCCGCTGCTGCAGATCAGCGAGATCCGCACAGTCGCGGCCGACGACCTGTGGCTGTCGAGCGCATACGGCACGGACGCGGTCGGGCTGCACTTCACCTGGCTGCGCGACCAGGAGGGCGTCGAGGCGATCCTCCCGGTCCTGGAGGCCGCGCTGCTGCCCCTCGGAGCACGTCCGCACTGGGGCAAGGTCTATCTCGACGCCGCCGGCGTCGTCCCCGGTCTCTACCCGCGACTCGACGCGTTCCGCGACCTCGTCACCGAGTTCGACCCCACGGGCACCTTCCGCAACGCCTTCGTCGCCCGCCTCCTCGCCTGACACGCCATCGAGCCGGGACTTGTGCACGCGACACGCCGGCGCCGGGCGTGCACAACTCCCGGCTCGATGGCGTGGGGGAGCGGGGCGCGGCGCGGGGTCAGTCGGCGACGCGGGCGGCGATATCGGTGCGGTAGTGGGAGCCGGGGAGGTCGATGAGCTCGACCGCCTCGTACGCGCGGGCGCGCGCCTCGGCGAACGTGGTGCCGCGGGCGACGACGCTGAGGACGCGTCCGCCGGTCGCGAGCAGCGCGCCCGTCGCCTCGTCGCGGGCAGTCGCCGCGTGCGCGATGGTCACCTCGGGGACCGCCGCTGCCGCATCCAGCCCGGTGATCGGGCGACCGGTCTGCGGAGCCTCCGGGTAGCCCTCGCTGGCCAGCACGACCGTCACCGCCGTGTCGAGCGCGAACTCCGGACGCGGAACACCGGCCAGCGCGCCGGTCGCCGCCGCGAAAAGCAGCGTGGACAGTGGCGTCACCAGCCGGGGGAGCACGACCTGCGTCTCCGGGTCGCCGAAGCGCGCGTTGAACTCGATCACCCGGATGCCGCGGCTGGTCATGATGAGGCCGCAGTAGAGCAGTCCGATGAACGGCGTCTGCTCCTTCGCCAGCTCGCGCACGGTCGGCAGGGCGACGGTGTCGATGACCTCGTCGACGAAGTTCTCCGGAAGCCACGGCAGCGGCGAGTACGCGCCCATGCCACCGGTGTTCGGCCCGGCATCCCCGTCGAGCAGCCGCTTGTAGTCCTGCGCAGGCGACAGCGGCAGCACGGTGTGCCCGTCGCTCACCAGGAACAGGGACACCTCCTGGCCGTCGAGGAACTCCTCGATCAGCACGCTGCCGTGGGCCAGCCAGTGCGCGGCGTGCTCGACGGCCGCATCCCGGTCGGAGGTCACCAGCACGCCCTTGCCCGCCGCGAGCCCGTCCGCCTTCACCACGTACGGGGCGCCGAACGCGTCGAGCGCTTCTTCCGCCTCCACCAGCGTGGATGCGCGGACCGCACGGCCCGTGGGAACGCCCGCCGCATCCATGATCCGCTTGGCGAACGTCTTCGACCCTTCGAGCTGCGCCGCGACCTTGCCAGGCCCGAACACCGGGATGCCGCGCGTGCGAAGCGGGTCCGCGACGCCGGCGACGAGGGGGGCCTCCGGCCCGATCACCACGAGTTCGATGCCGTTCTCGATCGCGTACTCGGTGACGGCCTGGCCGTCGAGCGGGTCGAGCCCTGGCTCGACGGCGACATCGGCCGCGATCCCGGCGTTGCCTGGGGCGACGACGATCCGGTGCTCGGCCTCCTCGCTCAGCAGCGACGTGACGATGGCGTGCTCGCGAGCACCGGAACCCAGGACCAGAATCTTCACGCGACCAATGGTAGAGGCTGAGAGGATATGGGGATGGCCAGAGCGAAGATCCAGGATGCGGAGGGCGGCCCTGCCGTTCGTGCGGCGCTCGCGGGCGGAGCGGACCGCAACACCACCGCGATGGCCGTGCGCTACCTGCTGCAGCTCCTCGCCGAGCGCGCGCCAGGCAACACCGTGGAGGTGCGTGTGCCGCCGTTCGGGGCGACCCAGTGCATCCCCGGCCCCCGGCACACCAGGGGAACGCCGCCGAACGTGGTGGAGATGGACGCGCCGACCTGGCTCGCGCTGGCGAGCGGAGCGACGCCGTGGGAGGACGCGCTGGCGTCCGGCGCCGTGCACGCGTCCGGCCAGCGCGCATCCCTCGACGGGCTCCTCCCGCTGCGCTTCTGAAGCGTTCCGACCTCACAGAAAAGGTGAGGGACAATGGATGCATGAGCCAGGAGAACGACGAACAGACCACGGTCACCGAGAGCTCGGTGCTCGTGCGGCGGTCGCCGCGATACTTCCGGTTCATGCTGGTCGGCGCGATCCTGTTCGCGATCGTCGCGCTGATTCTCACGTTCGCGTTCCCGGCGAACCCGACGTACGACCGCGGGAGCGTCTTCGGCTTCCTGCTGGCGATCGGCGTGGCCGTCGGGGTGACCATCGGGGCGGTCGTCGCCCTGCTGGTCGACCGGGCGACGAACCGTCGGGCGCGCACCGTCCAGGCGGATAGAATCGACGTGCGCGTCACCCTCGGCGAGCAGCCGGCCGAGAAGCCGGCCGAGCGGCCGGCGGACGGCAGCGCACCAGGCACGAGCACATCCATCGAGAGCTAACACCCTGAAGGGGGTTCCGGTTTGTCCGGAGGCGACGGTCTTCTCAGTCACGATCTACTTCCCGGCGAGAAGGGTCCGCAGGATGCCTGCGGCGTCTTCGGTGTCTGGGCGCCAGGCGAGGAAGTCGCCAAACTCAGCTACTTCGGCCTCTACGCGCTGCAGCACCGCGGCCAGGAGTCCGCGGGCATCGCCACCAGCGACGGCTCGAAGATCCTCATCTACAAAGACATGGGTCTCGTCTCGCAGGTGTTCAACGAGAACGCGCTGAACTCGCTGACCGGCCACATCGCCGTCGGCCACACGCGCTACTCGACCACGGGCGCATCCAGCTGGCAGAACGCGCAGCCGACGCTCGGCCGCACCTCCAGCGGCACGGTCGCGCTCGGCCACAACGGCAACCTGACCAACACGGCCGAGCTGATGCAGCTCGTCCACGACCGATACCCGGAGCACGACGGCGAACTGTCCCGCGGCAACACGACGGACACCGCCGTGGTCACCGCGCTGCTCACCGGCGACCTCGACCACACGCTCGAGGCGACGTCCCTCGAGGTCCTTCCCCGTCTGCGCGGGGCGTTCTGCCTGGTCTACATGGACGAGCACACCCTCTACGCCGCCCGCGACCCGCAGGGCGTCCGCCCTCTGGTGCTGGGCCGGCTGGAGCGCGGCTGGGTGGTCGCATCGGAGACGGCGGCCCTCGACATCGTCGGCGCGAGCTTCGTGCGCGAAGTCGAGCCTGGCGAGCTCATCGCGATCGACGAGAACGGCCTCCGCAGCCAGCGCTTCGCCGAGGAGAAGCGCGCGGGCTGCGTGTTCGAATACGTCTACCTCGCGCGCCCTGACACGACCATCGCCGGCCGCGGCGTCCACGAGGCCCGCGTCGAGATGGGCCGCCAGCTCGCGCGCGAGCACGCCGTCGAGGCCGACCTGGTCATCCCGACCCCCGAGTCCGGCACCCCGGCCGCCATCGGATACGCGCAGGCGTCCGGCATCCCGTTCGGCCAGGGGCTCGTGAAGAACTCGTACGTCGGCCGCACCTTCATCCAGCCGTCGCAGACCATCCGCCAGCGCGGCATCAAGCTCAAGCTGAACCCGCTCAAAGAGGTCATCAAGGGCAAGCGCCTGGTGGTCGTCGACGACTCGATCGTGCGCGGCAACACGCAGCGCGCGCTCGTCTCGATGCTCCGCGAGGCGGGGGCGGCCGAGGTGCACGTGCGCATCTCCAGCCCTCCCATCACCTGGCCGTGCTTCTACGGCATCGACTTCGCCTCGCGCGCAGAGCTCATCGCGACAGGGCTCGGGGTGGACGAGGTGCGCCAGTCCATCGGCGCGGACAGCCTCGGCTACCTCTCCGAGGACGGCATGATCGCCTCGACGGAGCAGCCGCGCGAGCGCCTCTGCACCGCCTGCTTCACCGGGGTGTACCCGATCGAGCTCCCGGATGCGCACCACCTCGGCAAGAACCTGCTCGAACGTCCGGAGGCTCCGCGCGGCGAGGGAGAGGGCGCTGCGGCAGACGGCTGCGACCCTGGACCGGACGCGGAGTTCGAGAGCGTGCTGCTGCCGTCGTTCGGCGACCCGGGGCGCAAGGAGTAGCGGTCCACCCCCGTTACGATTGACCCGTGACCGATCAGCCAGCATCCACGTCCGCCTCATACGCCGAAGCCGGTGTCGACACCGCAGCAGGTGACCTCGCTGTCGAGCTGATGAAGGCGGCGGTGTCCCGCACCCACGGCCCCAACGTGCTGGGCGGTGTCGGCGGGTTCGCCGGGCTGTTCGACGTGTCGTCGCTGAAGATGTTCGACCGCCCGCTGCTGGCCACCTCGACCGACGGCGTCGGCACCAAGGTCGCGATCGCGCAGGCCATCGACAAGCACGACACCATCGGCCAGGATCTGGTCGGCATGGTGGTCGACGACATCGTGGTGGTTGGCGCCAAGCCGCTGTTCATGACCGACTACATCGCCTGCGGAAAGGTGATGCCGTCGCGCATCGCCGACATCGTCGCCGGGATCGCCCGCGCCTGCGAAGCGACGGGCACCGCGCTCGTCGGCGGCGAGACGGCAGAGCACCCGGGACTCCTTGGGCCGGACGACTACGACGTGGCCGGCGCTGCCGTCGGCGCTGTCGAGGCCAACGCCGTGCTCGGTGCTGAACTGGTGCAGGACGGCGACGTGGTCATCGCGCTCGCGTCGTCCGGGCTGCACTCCAACGGCTTCTCGCTCGTCCGTCACATCCTGGCGAAGAACAGCATCGGCTTCACCGACCACTCGGATGCGTTCGGCGGCACGGTCGGAGAGGCTCTGCTGGAGCCGACCCGCCTCTACACCGCTCCGCTGCTGCGGGTCCTCGGCGAGCCGTCGCTCGGCGGCGCCGTGCACTCCCTGAGCCACGTCACCGGCGGAGGTATCGCGGCGAACCTGGCGCGCGTCCTCCCCGTCGGCTCCTGGGTGGAGGTGGACCGCGCGAGCTGGTCGCCCAGCCCGGTGTTCCGCATCCTGAGCGACCTGGCCGGCGCCAGCCTGGAGTCGAGCGAGGGCACCTGGAACCTCGGCATCGGGATGCTCGCGGTCGTCGCGGCGCAGACCGCCGACCAGGTCATCAGGGCGATCGAGGACGACGGCATCCCGGCCTGGCGCGTCGGAACGGTGTCGATGTCGGAGCGCGACCTCACCGGCTTCGAGCAGGGCGCGAAGGGCGTGGACGGCGGCGCGGTGCGCCTCGTCGGCTCCTACGCGAGCTGACCGCGCGGCGGATGGCGCGTCACCCGTTCTGGTAGACGCGGCGGTCGGCCCCCAACGGCTAGAGTTGGCGCGTGGCCGCCAAGTATTCCAGTATCCGAAGGATGCTCGGTGTTGCCGGACTCGTCGTCGCGGTGAGCGGCGCCGGAGTGCTCGTGCAGGCCGTCACGGCGACCTCGGCCGACGCGGCCCAGGCGACCGCGGCGCCGACCGCGAGTCCGTCGCCCACCCCGTCCGCCGGCCCCGCCGCATCCGCTGATCCCGTCGCATCCACTGTTCCCGCCGGCACGCTCACCCCCATCGTCGACTGCATCGTGGATGCGCCCATCAGCTCCTCGCTCACCGCGCGCACCGTGCTCCTCGGCTACCGCAGCACGGCGCAGGACACCGTGCGCCTCGCCGCCTCCGCCAGCGCCAACGCGATCGTCCCTGGCGCGGCGGACCGCGGTCAGCCCACCAACTTCGAGTCGGGAGAGCACCACGCGGTCTGGTCGCTGACGCTGGACGGCCGCGCTGTCCCGTCCGCCACGTGGCGTCTCGGCGGCGCGACCGCCACTATCGACGGCGACGTCCCGTCCTGCGCGACGGTCACGACGACGGCGCTCTCCGCTCCGTCCTTCGCCGCGGCGGGTTCGACGGTCACGCTGACCGCCGCGGTCGGCCGACTGTTCCTCTCCGCCCCCGCAGACGGAACAGTCAGCTTCTCCATCGACGGGGCCAGCCCGGTGGACGCGGCCGTCGGCGCGTTCGGCATCGCGCGTGCCGACCTCCCCGCTCCGCCGCCAGGCGACCACACCGTCACGGCCCGGTATACGCCGGCTCCTGGCGCCTCCCTCCGCGCCTCCGCCGGCTCGGCGCCCCTCACGGTGAGCACAGGGACGGGCGCGCTCGGCGTGACCGCCACCTCGCTCGCGGCCGACGGACGCACCGCGACCGTGACCGTGAGCCGCGCATCCGGAGCAGGCGGAGCGACGGTCGACTTCACGACAGCGGACGGCACCGCCATCGCCGGCGCCGATTACACCGCGACCACGGGCAGCCTCACCTTCCGCGAGGGCCAGACCACAGCCGCCATCGACGTCCAGCTGCACGCCCGGGCCGCAGGGTCGCCGGCTTCCACGTTCTTCGTGCTGCTGCAGCGCGCCACGACCACCGTGGATGCGGCCTCGGCCACGATCACGCTGCCCGCCGTCCCAGGCACCCCCTCGGGCGCCCTCGCCACCGGGGTGTCGCGCACCGGCGGCCCAGGCGGAGACTCGCTCCTGCCTGCGCTCGACCCGACGAGCCCGGCCCCCGCCGCAGGGGCGCAGGACCTCGCGATGCTGATCGGCGCCGCCCTGCTGACGGCGGGCGGCATCCTCGGCGTCGTGGGGCTGGTGCGGTTCGGCGGGTCGCGCGAGGCGCGCTTCTGACGGTTCGGCCGAGCCCGGGAGGGCGGAGCGCGATTCGAGTCCGCTGCTTCGACGCTGTGACGGCGTCCGCTGGGCTACCCCTCCGGCCGCTCCTGCGCCTTTCAGCACGCGGACAACGACCCGGCGCCGTGGTTGCGACGGCCTGCGGACATTGCCTTGAATATAGCTACAGCTATAATTGACGCATGACTGATCTGATCCGCACGACGCGCGCACAGCTCGGACTGACCGGCCACGAGCTGGGCGAGCGCTTGGGTGTCACGGCCGGGGCGGTCTCCCAGATGGAGAGATCCGAGCGCGAAGGCCGGATCCAGCTCGACACTCTTCGGCGCGCTCTCCGAGCAATGGATCGTCAGCTCGTCGTCGACCAGGCTGTGGAATCGCCGTACTCGCGCTATGCCCCTGCCAGGGTCACGGATTCGGTGGCGGAAGCTCTCGCCGACGGAGACACAGCCTTCGCGTTGAGGCTGATCACACAGGCCGCGAAGATGGTCGCGCAGCATCCGGAGGCGCTGACGGACCGAGAGTTGAACGCCCGGCCGTCGCAGCTCTCCGATCCTCGATGGGAGCAGTTCCTCCGCGCCATGTACGAGGATGCGCTGCCGGAGGACCGCCGACCCTCCTGGACGAAGCCGCAGAAGCTCCCCCGTCGCTGGTATGTCTCTCAGTTCGACTCTCTCCGTCAACGCGCCAGGGAGACGACGCCCCAGAGGCTGCGTGATCTCAACATCTACATCGACGAGCGCTCACTGAGTTGCGCATGAGGCGTCGCGACGAGAATGAACTCGACCGCGCCCAGGTCGCCGAGTTGCTGGATGAACTGACCAGACGACTGAGCGAGCGTGGTGTCACGGGGCACATCCGGATCGTCGGTGGCGCGGCGATGGCGCTCCGCTACGGAGACGACGACGCCGTCCGAGTGACGACCGACATCGATGCCGTCTACCTGCCGCGCCCCGATGTCGGCGCGGTGATAGCGGAGATGGCAGCGGAGCGGAATCTGCCTGGTTCGCATCACCGACGCGGAAACCCTGGTGGACATCGCGTACCGGGTCTACGGCGAGGATTCGATCGCTCTCCCCGACGGCCGCGAGTCGTATCTTCTGCTCGCCGCCGACCTCTTTCCCGTGACAAATGTCACCCGCCATCCCTGACATCCGCTCTGCGCGACCGCGTTTTCGCCCCGCCAGGCTGAGAGGGTGAATCAGACACCAGCCATCCAGCTCACCGACCTGCGGAAGTCATTCGGCTCGTTGCAGGCCGTCAACGGCGTCAGCCTCAGCATCGCGCCTGGCGAGGTCGTCGCACTGCTCGGCCCGAACGGTGCGGGGAAGTCGACCACCATAGACCTCGCGCTCGGGCTCGCGCATCCGACCTCCGGCACCGCCGCCCTGTTCGGCGAGAATCCGCGGGCGGCGATCGAGGCAGGGCGCGTCGGCGCGATGCTGCAGGGCGGGGCTCTCCTGCCGACCCTCACCGTCGCGCAGTCCGTCGCCCTCGTCGCCGCAGCGCACAAGCATCCGCTGAGCGTCGAGGAGGCCCTCGAACGCGCACGGTGCACCGAGATCGCCAAGCAGAGGGTCAGCAAGCTGTCCGGCGGGCAGATGCAGCGGGCGCGGTTCGCGGTCGCCGTCGTCTCGAACCCGGACCTGCTGTTCCTCGACGAGCCGACCGCCGCCATGGACGTGGAGGCGAGGCGCACCTTCTGGCAGTCGATGCGCGAGTTCACCGACGAGGGCCGCACGGTCGTGTTCGCCACCCACTACCTCGATGAGGCCGACACGTACGCCGACCGCATCGTGATGCTGTCCGAGGGGATCGTGGTGGCGGACGGCACACCCAACGAGGTCAAGGCCGTCGTCTCCGGCAGGCGCATCCGCGCATCCATCGACTTCGCCTGGACGGACGACGCACGGGATGCGCTCAGCCGCCTCCCCGGCGTCCGCTCGCTCGACCACCGTGCAGGGCAGGTCGCCATCGTCAGCGACGACTCCGACGCCACCCTGCGCGCGCTCCTCGCCGCCCACACCGACGTGCACGACATCGAGGTGACGGCGCACACCATGGACGACGCCTTCCTCGCCCTCACAGAAGGGGCGGCAGGCGGCGCATCCACCGACACCGCAGCCGCCGCAGACACCGCAGCCGCCTCAGACACCACCATCACGAACGGAGCACTCCGATGAGCATCGCCTACCTCGGGCTGGAATCCTTCCGCCAGCTCAAGAACGCCCGCTCGATGATCTTCACCCTGGCCGTCCCGCTGATCATGCTGGTCGCCTTCGGCGGCAGCTTCGGCGGCAGCGGGCAGGTCGATCCCGTCACCAAACTGCCGTGGATCGTCGTCACGACCATCCAGGTGGCCAGCTACGGCGGGATGATGGCGGCGCTGTCCCAGGCGTTCAACATCGTCACGGAGCGCTCCATCGGCTGGAACAGGCAGCTGCGCATCACACCGCTGACCGGCACCGGCTATCTGGTCTCGAAAGTGATCACGGCCATGCTGATGGCTCTGGTGTCGATCGTCGTGATCTTCACCGTGTCCGAACTGCTGTTCCACCCGCCGCTCGCGTTCGGGAACTGGCTCACTGCCGGCCTCGGCATCTGGTGCGGGGTGATCCCGTTCGCGCTGCTCGGCATCCTGATCGGGCAGTTCGCCAAGCCGGAGTTCGCGCAGCCGCTGTTCATGGCGGTGTTCATGGGCATGGCCGTGCTCGGCGGCCTGTGGGTGCCGCTGCAGATCTTCCCGGCCTGGGTCGCGAACGTGGCGCAGATCGTGCCGTCGTACTGGCTCAACCGGATCGGCCAGATGGGTGCTCACCAGAGCGGCGACGTCCTGACTCCGGCGCTCGTGCTGGCCGGGTGGACGATCGTGCTCGGCGCGTTCATCATCTGGAGGTACCGGCGGGATGCTTCGCGCAGCTGACGGCGCGCGGCCTAGGCTGGTGAGCGTGCAGAGCACAGAGAACGGTCGGCCGCTGGGCGTCGTCCCACGCCTCACCCACATGTCGGCCCGCCGCTGGTACCCCGGCGCCGTCGTCGGCCTGCTCTACCAGATCTCCGTCCTGATCGGTCTGTGGTCGTCGGCCGGCGCGCTCGCCACGAAGGTGACGGCCACCGCCGTCCTGATCGTCGTCTACCTCGGCTTCCTGCTCCTGCCGCCGCTGCTCTGGTGGGAGCGGGAGTCGGTGCGCGTCACGGGCATCGCGGTGTACTTCGCGTTCACCTGCCTGCTGTTCCCGTTCATCGGGGTGGCGACGACGTGGACCTGGGTCTACGTCGCCTGCGCGGCGGGGATGCTCCTGCGCAGCACGCGGACCGCCATCGTGATCATCGCGGCCATCGGGCTCGGCCAGCTGATCGCGATCGCCATCGACGGGTCGTTCGACGACAACTGGTTCATCGCACTCGTGACGGTGTCGATCGGCGTGATGATGGCAGCGTTCTCCCGCCAGATCGAGTCGCTGCGGGCGCTGCGGCAGGCGCAGGGCGAGATCGCCAGGCTGGCCGTGATCGAGGAGCGGGCCCGCTTCTCCCGCGACATGCACGACGTCCTCGGCCACTCTCTCACCGTCGTGACGGTGAAGTCGGAGCTGGCCCGCCGCCTGGTCGCCATCGACCCTGCGAAGGCGGAGGAGGAGATCGCGGACATCGAACGACTCAGCCGCTCCGCCCTCGCCGACCTGCGCGCCGCGGTCGCAGGCTACCGCGAGATGAGCCTCTCGACAGAGCTCGCTGCGGCTCAGGCGGCGCTCGCAGCAGCGGACATCGAAGCGCACCTGCCCCGCAACGGCGACGGTGTGGACCCCGAGCTGCGGGAACTGTTCGGCTGGGTGCTGCGAGAGGGCGTCACCAACGTGATCAGGCACTCCGGCTCGCGCAACTGCTGGGTCACCGTGACGAGCGACATGCTGCAGATCGACGACGACGGCCGGGGGATGGCCGCGGTCGGCGCTGTGGGCATCGTCGGTCTCGGTAGGGGCGGCGGCATCGGAGCAGGGGACAGCCGGACCACGGAGCCGGCCCGCGGCGCAGCGAACGGCCGGGGCACCGGAGACGGAGGCCCGTTCGCGGACACCGCTCTTACCAGGGCACGCGGCAACGGCCTCGACGGCCTGATCGTCCGCGCTCGCGAGGTCGGAGCGCGGGTGCTCGTCAGCGCGAGCCCCCGCGGCGGGGTGCGTCTCACGGTGCGGAAGGCGGACGCGTGACCGACCCCATCCGGCTGCTGCTTGCCGACGACCAGGCGCTCGTGCGCGGCGCCCTCGCGGCCCTCCTCGATCTCGAACCGGACCTGACGGTCGTCGCCCAGGTGGGACGCGGCGACGACGTGGTGGATGCGGCCAGAGCCTCCTCAGCGCAGGTCGCGCTCCTCGACGTCGAGATGCCGGGCATGGACGGCATCCAGGCCGCAGCGGCGCTGCGCTCCGAGTTCCCGTCATGCCGTTCGCTGATCGTCACGACGTTCGGACGCCCCGGCTACCTGCGGAGGGCGATGGAGGCGGGCGCATCGGGGTTCGTGGTCAAGGACACCCCGTCAGGGCAGCTCGCGGATGCGGTGCGCAGGGTGGCGCAGGGGCTGCGGGTCGTCGACCCGACGCTCGCCGCGGAATCGCTCGCATCAGGGACGTCGCCTCTCACACCGCGGGAGACCGAGGTGCTCTCGGTCGCCGGGCGCGGAGGAAGCATCACGGACATCGCCAGAGAGCTGCACCTCAGCGAGGGCACGGTGCGCAACCACCTGTCGAGCGCGATCGGCAAGACGGGAGCGCGCAACCGCTCGGAGGCGGCGACGATCGCCGCATCGCAGGGCTGGCTCTAACCGGATCAGGCGGCCGGGCGCGCGCGAAAACGCCTCGACCCGACAGCTTCAGCGACAGCGTCAGCGTGAGCGTCAGGCATGCAACAGGAACCGAGTGCCGGAAGAAGCGTCAAGCGCGCTTCGGCGTCTCCTCGTCCTCGTAGTCGTCCTTGTAGCCCTCCGGCTCGTAGTCCGCCCACTTCTCGTACTGCTCGTCGTTGTGAGAATGCCCCGTCAGCTCACGTTCGAGCGCGTCGTAGTTCACGTTCGGGCTGAAAGACTTCAGCTCGCGCGCGATCTTGGTGTGCTTTGCCTTTTGACGGCCGCGCCCCATGCGTGACCCCCTTACGGTGCCAGGCCGGGTGGGAGATGAGCCACCCGGGAATCCGAACAGGAACAGTGAAAACTAGCGTCTAGTTTAGCATGTGGGACCTGAGTGCCCCTTAGTTTGCGCACAGCGAGACATGATGGGATTGGCGCGTGACAACGACGAGGACCGACACTCAGGTGGCGATCATCGGCGCTGGCCAGGCAGGCCTCGCTGTCGCATACTATCTTCGCCGGTTCGAGCTCACTCCCGGCACCGATTTCATCGTGTTCGACCGCGGTCCCGTCACGGGCGGCGCGTGGCAGCACCGGTGGGATGCACTCAAGCTCGGCAGTGCCCATCACGTCAACGATCTGCCCGGCATGGCGGAGCTCGGCATCAGCTTCGAGACCGCGGACAGGTCCCTCCCCGCCAAGGACATCGTCGCCGGGTACTACCGCCGGTACGAGGAGCACTTCGAGCTCAACGTGCAGCGGCCTGTCACCGTGACGAGCGTGTTCGACCGGGGAGCCGACCTGATCGTGCAGCACACGAACGGCGAGACGGGCGCGCGGATGGTGGTGAACGCATCCGGAACCTGGGGTGCGCCATTCGTGCCGTACTACCCGGGGATGAACGACTTCGCCGGGCGGCATGTGCACACGTCCGGCTACCTCGCGGCCGAGGAGTTCGCCGGGCAGTCCGTGGTGGTCGTCGGCGGCGGGACGTCGGCGATCGGCTTCCTGCTGGAGCTCGAGAACGTCGCGGCAGAGGTTGCGTGGGCGACCCGCAGGCCCGTCGAGTTCAAGGACGAGTCAGAGTTGACCATCGAGGGCGGCGTCGCGGCCGTCGCAGCGCAGGATGCTGCCGCGCGCGCAGGCGGGGCGCTCCCCAGCATCGTGAGCGGCACCGGCGTGCCGCGCACCCGGCGCATCGCTGCGGGGATCGAGCGCGGGCTGCTCGTCGAACGTCCCATGTTCGCCGCGATCGAGCGCGACGGCGTGCGCTGGCAGGACGGTTCTTTCACGCGGGCGGACGCGATCGTCTGGGCGACGGGGTTCCGGCCGGAGCTGCGTCACCTGGCCCCGCTGAAGCTGCGCGAGAAGTCCGGCGGCTTGACCGTCGCCTCCGGAGCGTCGTGGCAGGACCCGCGCATCTTCCTCGCGGGATACGGGCCGCAGGCGAGCACCATCGGCGCCAACCGGGCAGGGCGCGTGATCGCCAGGCAGATCATGGCGCAGCTGTAGGGTCGGCTCCCGCTGCTGCCTGTCCTGTCTGTCGCCTGGTCGAACGCTCGGACGACGCCACCACGAACCCGAGGACCAGCACCGCCAGCAGCGTGCTCACCGCGGCTGGCGCGACAAGCGCGACGCCGATCAGGATGAGGGGAAGCGCGACGGCAGAGATCGCCCAGCGCAGCACCGAGCGCGCGCCTGGTCAGCTCCGGGGTGACGTTGGCGGTGAAGGTCAGATTGACCCACGACCACCACACCGAGGCGAACAGGGCGAGGAACAGCAGCAGCGTGCCGAAGGTGGGCTCGTGAGACAGCCCGTGGGCGAGCGGGGCGCCTTCGCGCCGACAGAGAAGTGGCCAGGAGCCGCCGCGCGCGATGGGGGATGCGCGGCGCCTCCTGGCCACTCGACAGGGGGAGCGGAGTGCTCAGCTCCTGGTCACGGCGCCTGCGTCGTCGACCGAGATGGCCACAGGCTCACCGGCGAACCGGAGGCCGGAGACCGCCATGGTGCCGACGCCGGGAACCGGTGCGACGTCGAGCGTGCCGGCCTGCGCGTCCGCGCGCAGCCCGAGGCGCGCGCCGAGCACCGCGACCGCGGCAGCGGCCGACCAGGCCTGCGGGCGACAGGCCGCAGGGTACGGGATGGGCGTCGCCGTGTCCGTCGCCGCGTCGCCGGAGTGCAGCTCCGGCATACGGTAGTCGAAGCCATCCGCTGCGGCGAGCAGTCCGCTCGCCAGCGCCTCCGCCTCCGCGGTGTGACCGTCGCGGGCGAGCCCGGAGACGACGATGGCCGTGTCGTGCGCCCACACGGAGCCGCCGTGGTAGCTGAGCGGCCAGTATCCACCCGATGCCGACGACATCGTGCGCAGACCGTACCCGGAGTTCAGCTCGGGGCCGGCGAGGCGTCGCGCGACGAGCGCGGACTGCTCTGCGGTGAGGATGCCGGTTCCGAGCAGGTGTCCGATGTTGCTCGTCACCGTGTCGACCTTGCGCTTGGCGGAGTCGAGCGCGATCGCCGGGTACGCACCGGCGGGGTCGTCGATCCAGAACGACGCGGCGAACCGCTCCTTCAGGTCGGCGGCCCAGGCGCGCCACGCGTCTGCGCCTTCTCGCCCGAACGCCTCCAGCAGCTCGGCGCCGCCGACAGCGGCCTCGTAGGCGTACGCCTGCACCTCGCAGAGAGCGATGGGGCCGTCCGCGAGGGTGCCGTCGAGCCACTGGATGGAGTCGCCGGAGTCCTTCCAGCCCTGGTTGGCGAGGCCGTGGCCCGTGGTGTCGACGTATTCGAGGAAGCCGTCGCCGTCGCTGTCGCCGTAGTCGCGCATCCACGCGAGTGCTGCTTCGAGGTGGGGGAGGAGAGCTTCGACCTCGCTGGCAGGCATGCCCCACTTCCACGCGTCGTGCAGCAGCGTGATCCACAGGGCGGTCGCATCCACGGTGCCGTAGTAGAGCGGGGGCAGCACGACGCCCTCGCCGGGGATGGTCAGCGCGGCAGGGCGCAGCTCGTGCATGATCTTGCCCGGCTGCTCCGCCGTCTCGTTCACGGTCTGCGTGCCCTGCATGGAGGCGAGGACGCGGAGGGTGGACGCCGCGATGTCCGTGCCGAGCGGGAGCAGCATCCTGGCCGCCCAGATCGAGTCGCGCCCGAACAGGGTGAAGAACCAGGGGGCGCCGGCGGCGAGGAAGACGTCCTCCGGCCGGTCGGTGGTGGACATCCGGAGCGCCTGCAGGTCGGCCACGGCGCGCTGCAGCCAGGCGGCGAGGCGCGAGTCGCCCGTCGCCGCGGTGAAGGACGCCCAGTCAGGCGACGGTTCTGCGCCGGCGACCACGGCGGTCGGGTCGTCGACCTCGATGCGCCAGCTGAAGGTCGCGGCGCTGCGCGCGGGGATCTCGGCCGACCAGGTGAGGGTCGCCGATACGTCGTCGACCGCCACCTCCGACGCGGGGGCGACGACCGTCGCCGTGACGACGCCGGAGGTGAACGTCACCCCGTCAGAGGTGGCGATCGCGGCGATGGGATGCTCGCTCCCGCTCAGTCCGGCCTTCACCACCTGCATCGGGCTGAAGTCGGCGCGCAGCGCGACCTCGATGGTGGGGTGGACGGGCTCGGCGAGGGCGTTGCGCACGGTGATGGTCTCGGCCAGCGAACCGGCCACGACCTGCCTGGTGCGGTCGATGCGCACGCGCGGGTCGGCGGTGTGGTCGTCGATGGCGCGGGCGAGCGAGGTGAAGACGGCGGTCGCCGCATCCGGAGAACCTGTCGCGATGTGCTCTGGCAGAGCGCCGTCGATGGTGAGGCCGATGCCGCCGAGCACCCGGAGATCCGAGTGGTAGAAGCCGTGGATGCCCCGGCCGTCGACGGTGCCGTCCGCTGTCGACCAGGCCTGGCTGGGAGCGGTAAGTACTACGACACTGTCGTGCAGTAGGGGTTGGAGCGGCTGGGTCATCGTGGCGTTCACGCCTCCTCGGAGTGGGGGTTGTCTGTGATGGTGGTGCTGAGCACGCGTGGCGTGATCCTGCTCTCGGTGTCGCGCTCGACGCGCCAGGCGAACTGGCCTGCACGCTCGGCGATCACGTCGACGACGCTGGTTCCGGCGTAGACGATGCCGACCCCTTCGTCGAGGGCGTAGCCCTCCGGCAGTGTTCCTGCCGCCACGGCCGCCCGGTGGGCGACCCTGCGGTTCGGGTCGGAGTCGTAGTGGACGCCGAGAGACTCTGGGAGAAGGCCGAGGCCGTCAGGAACGGCGTCGATCTGCGGGCCGAAGGACGCTGTCGTGCCTCCGCTGTGCCAGCACAGCGCCCCGGCGGAGCCCCCCGCGAGCACGACGCCCGCCTGCCAGGCCTCGCGGAAGACCGCATCCAGGCCGTGGGCGCGCCAGACCGCGAGGAGGTTGACGAGGCTGCCTCCGCTCACCCACACCACGTCCTGGGAGAGGATGTGCGCGCGCACGTCGTCGACATTCGGGTGCGGGAACAGGCGCAGGTGGCCGGCGTCGACACCTGCCAGACGCGCTGCCTCGAGCTCGGTCCCCTCGATCTGCCGCTGGTCGCCGCCCGCGGTGTTGACGTGCACGACCCTCGGGCGCCGGCCCGACACGCGCGCGAGCTCGATCGCGTGCTCGATCAGCGGGCCGTACGCGGCGTCGGTCCAGGTTCCTGGTATGAGGCCGCCGCAGGTCGCGACGATGGTCGGTTCGGCGGCGGTCACTCCTTCACCGCCCCCTCGCTGCTGTTCATGATGCGGCGCTGGAAGACGAAGAACAGCACGGCGACCGGGATGGTCATGATGGCGGCAGCCGCGAGCTTGATCGGGTACTGGCTGCCCTGGCTGAGCTGCCCGCTCGCGAGCCCTGCGACGCCCTTGGTGAGGGTGGTCAGCGACGGGTCCTGCGTCGAGACGATGAAGTGCGCCAGCTCGTTCCAGGAACCCTGGAACGACAGGATGATGATCGTGATGAGCGCAGGGCGCGCCATCGGGAGCACGATCGACCAGAACACCCGGAAGGTGCCCGCACCGTCGATGCGCGCCTGCTCCTCGACGCTCGCGGGGATGGACTCGAAGAAGTTCTTCATGATGAAGACGCCGGCCGCATCCGTCAGCAGCGGGATGATCATGCCGGCGTACGAGTCGTAGATGCCGAGCTGGTTGATCACCAGGAACTTCGGGATGAGCAGCACGACGACGGGAACGGACATCACGGCGACGAGGGATGCGAACACCACGCCACGGCCCCGGAAGTGCAGGCGGGCGAGAGCGTAGCCGGCGAGCGAATTGAAGAACACGCGTCCCGCTGTGACGAACAGCGTGACGATGATCGAGTTCTTGAACCAGGTGGGGAAGTCGGAGTTGATGAACAGCTTCGTGTACGCGGCGGTCGTCCAGGTCTCCGGGATCAGCGACACCGGATTGGCTGTGGCGTCCGCATCCGTCTTGAACGAGGTGGCGAGCTGGATGAGGAACGGTGCGATGTAGATGATCGCGAGGACGACGAGGATCGCGTACGTGATCGACGACGCCACGACGACGCCGGTCGACCGCTGCCTGCGGGGGCTGACGGGAGGCTGAGCGTTGGCGAGCGCGCCGACCGCGATGGTGTTCGCCGTCTGGGAGGCGGTGGGGCCGATGGTCATCGGAGGGCTCCCTTGCTGTCGGCGCTGTCCGTGCGTGCTTCGTCCGCCGCCGTGATCGACGGCTGGTAGAGGCGCATCCGGCGCTTGGAGACGCCGCGCTCGCGCAGCACCCAGCGCTGGAAGATCGTGAAGACCACGATGATGACGAACAGGATGAACGCTATGGCCGCGCCCTGTCCCCAGTCCTGGTCGATGAACGAGCTCTTGTACGAAAGGAACGCGGGGGTCAGCGTCGTCTTGCCCGGTGCGCCTCGTGTGCCGGTGTAGATGGCGTCGAAGACCTGCCAGCAGCCGATCAGCCCGAGGGTGAGCACCGTGAACAGGGTCGGGCGGAGCTGCGGGAGCGTGATGCGCCAGAAGCGCTGCCAGCCGTTCGCGCCGTCCATCATCGCGGCCTCCGTGATGTCGCCGCCGAGGTTCTGCAGGGCGGCGATGAAGAGCAGCATGAAGGTGCCGCTCGTGGTGAAGACGGCCATGATGACGAACGCGGTCATGGCGACGGACGGGCCGCCCAGCCAGTCCCACCAGGAGACGCCGAGCAGGGTGTTCTGGGTGAGAGCGCTCGGGCCGTTCTTCACGCCGAACAGGGCGAGGAAGTTGTGGACGATCCCGCTGGGGTCGTTGAACCAGTTGGGTCCGTTGATCCCGAACCAGGAGAGCACCTTGTTGACGGCGCCGCTGGTGCTGAACAGGAACAGCCAGAGCACCGTGATCGCCACGGAGCTGGTGACCGAGGGGAAGTAGAAGGCGGTGCGGAAGAAGCCGCGGCCGCGGAGGATCGCCCGGTTGACGAGCACGGCCAGCCCGAGGGCGACGGCCGTCTGGATGGGGACCACGAGAACCACGTACCAGGCGTTGTTCTTCAGGGACATGCCGAAGTCCTGCTCGGCCAGCCCGCCCCCGGAGAGGATCGCCGAGTAGTTGTCGAAGCCGACGAAGTTCACGCCGGAGGAGAAGGGGCTGCCCCTGCCTCCCCAGTCGGAGAAGCTCACCCACAGTGCCATGAGCACGGGGACGACGAGGAAGACCCCCAGGAGGATGATGACCGGGGCGGTGAACAACCACCCCGAGGCGGCCTCGCCGCGCCGGATTCCGGAACGGCGAGACCGACTCGTGGTTTTCGACATTGTTCTCTGCTCTCCCGCTACTTCAGGAGCGCTTCGAGGTTCTTCTGCGTCGCATCCAGGATCGTCTTCGGGTCACCCGTCGCCAGCGATTCCAGCTTGCTGTTGAGGTCGGTGACCACGTCGGCCGAACCCTTGGCGGTCGGAACGCCCTTGGCGTAATCCGCCGCGCTCAGGAACGGGACGAGTTCGGGGTTGGCCGACTTCCACGCGTCTGCGGCCGACTTGATCGACGGCATCGGGCCGAACGCCTTGGAGAAGGCGAGCTGGTCGTCCTTGCTGGTCAGCTTCTCGACGAGCTTCAGCGCTGCGGCCTGGTTGGGGCTGTCAGCTGCGATGCCCCAGCAGTTGGTGAACTGCAGCGTGCCCTTGCCCGCCGGACCCTCTGGGAGCTCTGCGACCTTGTACTTGACGTTCGGGAAGTCCGACTTGAGGGCGCCGGTGATCCAGTTGCCCTCGATGGTCATCGCGGCGAGACCCTTGCCGAACGCCTCGCCGCCCCAGCCTGCGCCGAGGTCCTTCGCGTACTTGAGGTCGCCGTCGTTGAGGAGCGTCTTCACGTAGTCGAGCGCCTTGACGTTCGCGTCGCTGTTCGCGGTCGCCTTGGTGCTGTCCTCGTTCATCAGGTTGCCGCCCGCCTGGGTCATGAACGACCCGATGCGCGCGTACTCGCCGGAGATGCCGAGCCCGACGTGGCCGGCGCCAGTCAGCTTCTTCGCGACGGCCTGGAGCTGATCCCACGTCTTCGGGATGTCGCTGTCCGTGAGGCCGGCAGCCGACCACATGTCGGTGTTGATGATGAGCTGCAGCGTGGAGAAGTCCTTCGGCGCGCAGTAGAACTTGCCGTCGTATGTGAAGGACTTGACCAGGCTCGGGTAGAAGTCGCTCTTGTTGGAGAGCTGGTCGCCGTACGCGAGGAGCGAGCCGTTGGACGCGTACCCGGCCAGCGCATCCGTGGACAGGTAGAAGACATCGGCAGGCTTCTTCGCCGCGAAGCCCTGCGAGAGCTGCTGGTTGAGGTCGCTGGCGGCGATCACCGACGCCTTGGTGCCGTCGCTCGTGGACCAGTCGGACACGGCCGACTTGACCGCGGCGGTCTCTGCGTCGCCTGACGAGCCGATCATGACGGTCAGAGCTTTGTCGGACGACGTGAGCTTGCCGGAAGCCCCGTCGCTGCTCCCGCTGCCGCTGAAGCCGGAGCCGCAGGCGGTGAGGGCAAGGGCGGTCGCGACGGCGACAGCGCCGCCGGCGAGCCACCGGTGTGTTGGTCGTTGCATTGTTTTCTCCTTGGTGTGAGTGTGCCCGTCATCGGACACACAGGGGTTACGTCGGCGAAGTCGTGGGCGCGGGGAGAGCGTTCGTGCGAACGGTGCGGTGCGCGGGTGCTGCACCGTCGGTTGGGCACGAGTCATGCGCGGTGCGGGTGCGTGCGGACGGGAGGGACGCGGCGCGATCGGCGCTGGCATCGGACCTCCTCTGGTCGGTACGGCGGGTTTGATCGATCAAATTTTGTGCTGCTAAGTTATGTTTTGAACGATCAAATCGGGGTGCTGCCAAGATAACCATGGGCCCCGCGACGTGTCAAGCGGACCCCGCGCTAGGGTCTTATCCAGTCGACGGAGAGGAGAGACATGGGTGCACAGCCCACGGTCAGCGATGTCGCAGACATCGCCGGCGTCTCCCGCCAGACCGTCTCCAACGTCCTCAACTCCCCGCAGCTCGTGCGCCCGGAGACCAGGGAGCGCGTCCAGGCGGCGATCACCGAACTGGGCTACCGCCCGCACGCCTCCGCCAGGCGGCTGCGCACCCAGAAGAGCTCCACCATCGGCATCCGCCTCGACCCGATCACCACGGACGGCATCTCCGGCAGCATTTTGGATCGCTTCCTTCACGCCCTCACCGAGCAGGCCGACCGGATGAACCTGCGCGTCCTCCTCTTCACGGCGTCCGGACCCGAGGACGAAATCGAGCAGTTCCGCCGTCTCAGCGAAGGGGCGGACGTGGATGCGTTCGTGCTCACCTCCACCTTCCACGGTGACCCGCGCACCGAGTGGCTGATCGAGCACGGCCAGTCGTTCGTCACATTCGGGCGGCCGTGGGGCATCGACGACATGACGGACCCGCAGCACCTCTGGGTCGACGTCGACGGCTCGTCCGGCCTCCGCGACGCCACCCGCTACCTGCTCGGCACCGGCGCGCGTCGCATCGGATACGTCGGCTGGCCGAGCGGCTCAGGCACGGGAGACGATCGCCGCCGCGGCTGGCTGGAGGCGATGCGGGACGGCAGTGGCCTCTCCGACGACGAGATCGCCTCCCTCGAAGCCGACGCGGAAGACGGCGTCACCTTCGGCGCGGACGCGATGCGCCGCCTCGAACGCTCAGCGGGCACCGTGGATGCGGTGGTCTGCGCCAGCGACTCGCTCGCCCTCGGCGCGCTGATGGCGACGGCCGGCCGCATCCAGGTGGTCGGTTACGACAACACCCCGGTCGCGGCGTCCCTCGGCTTCTCGAGCGTCGAGCAGCCGCTCGACGAGGTGGCGGCCGGCGTGCTCGATCTGCTGACGGGCACGCACGGCGGCCGCGTGCATCCCGGGTCGGCGACGGCGGACCCGATGCACAGGCTGGTCGCCCCGCGCCTGGTGGTGCGCGACGGGCCGACCGTGATCGCGGCGGCGCGGGACAGGGCGCGCGGCGACGTCGCAGCATCCTGAAATGCGTTTGTAACGCTCTGTCGGCGACACTGGAGGTATGCCTCCACAAGAGTCTCTGCTGGATGCGCCACAAGCGCGTCGCCTTCCCGTCACCGTCTCGATCACCCGCCGCGTCGACAGCACCCGACTGCCGGACGTGACCCGCTGGGTGCAGTCCGGCGTCAACATCGCCAACACCTATGAGGGCTTCCTCGGCTCCGGGTGGGTGCGCGCTGGTCACGACTCCGACGAGTGGCACATGCTCTACCGCTTCGCGGACGCCGCCGCCCTCGACGTCTGGGAGGGCTCGGAGGACCGAGCAGCCTGGCTGTTCGACGGCCGCGAACTGGTCGAGCTCGCCAGGGTCGAGCGGCGAACGGGCATCGAGGGCTGGTTCGATCAGCCGCAGGACGCCGTCGCGGGCGAGCCCGACCCGCTCGATGTGGGCGCCCGCCCCATCCCGGTCGCGCCGCCGCGCTGGAAGCAGGCGGTGACGATCTGGCTCGGCTTCTTCCCGCTGTCCCTGCTGTTCACGTTCCTGGTCACCACGTTCATCCCCTTCTGGCACCAGCTCTGGATCCCGGCCACAGTGCTGATCACCACGCTCTGCCTGACGCCGACGATGACGTACTTACTGCTCCCCTTCGTCACGCGTCTCCTGCACCCCTGGCTGCAGCGCCCGCGCCGTCGCTGACGCGCGCCGCCGCGCGCCACCTGCGCCCGAACGGAGTTCGCGCACGCTTCCATCCGCGTTCTCCGTCCGGACGGAGTGCACGTCGGCGCGGCGCCTCGGTTCTCCTGTGGGACGGAGACGGGACGCGCCCCGGCGCGACCGTCCCAGCGCCCAGGGTTTCCCCTGACCCGACCCTGAATCCGCAGGTCTTTTGCCCCTGCCTCTTGCATCTCTCGCAAACGCGATATATCGTGACCTTGTCAACAACGCGATATATCGCGATCACCGAGGGTCCGCCACCGCGCGGCACCAGAGAACACGGGCCGCATCCACAGCCCGGAACGAACACAGGAGCACGCACCATGACGCAGGACAAGTGGCTGATCCAGCCGGGCGAGAGCAAGACCATCGACATCGAGCTCGTCCGGACGCTCAAAGCCGGATTCATCGCAGGACAGGTCGACATCATCGGGCACGACGAGCAGGGAGCGCGGGTCGAGGTCCACTCGGTCTCCGGCCGCGACCTCAAGATCACGCTCGACGGCGACCGCCTCGAGATCGACCACCCGCAGCTTCGCTGGGACAACTTCATCGAGGTCTTCAAGTCGATGCGGTCCAACGCCAAGGCCGAGGTCAGCGTCCTCGTCCCCCGCGACGTCGCCCTGAAGCTCGGCGTCATCTCCGCGACAGCGCTCGTCGCCGGCCTCCACACCGACGCCAAGCTCAGCACGGTCTCCGGCGACCTCGTGGTCGACGGGCTCACCGGAGACATCGAGCTCAACAGCGTCAGCGGCGAGCTCTCCGCCCGCGGCCACACCGGCCGCATCTTCGCGCACACCGTGTCCGGGGATGTGACCGCATCCGGATCCATCCCCAAGTTCACGGTCGACAGCGTCTCCGGCAACACGATGCTCGACATCGTCGGCACGCCGGACGCGATCGCAAGCAACTCGGTCTCCGGCGACCTGACCATCCGCATCCCGGAGGCCCTCGGCGCCCGCTACCGGGTGAACACCGTCTCCGGCAAGGTCCAGCTCGACAACACCATCATCCACGGTATGCCAGGCAAGACATACCAGGGAACGGAAGGCTCGCTCGACGGCACCTGGGTCGACGTCAACGCCAACTCGGTGTCCGGCAATGTCTACGTCCTCCGCAGCGCGCCGTCCAGTGCGCCGTCCGGCGCGACCTCCGCTCCCGCCGGCCAGGACGGGGCGTCGGCGTGAGCCCCGTCTTCGCGCACGGGAGTCTGCGCCTCTACCTGCTGAGCCTCCTGGCCGAGTCGCCCAAGCACGGCTACGAGCTGATCCAGGCGCTCAGCGACCGGTTCGGCGGCACGTACAGCCCGAGCGCCGGCACCATCTATCCTCGGCTCGCGAAGCTCGAGGAGGAGGGCCTGGTGACCAAGGCGGTCGACGGCAGGAAGACCGTCTACGCGATCACCGACGCCGGACGAGCCGAACTGGCGGAGCGGGAGCACGAGCTAGACGCCATCGAGGACGAGGTCACCGACTCCGTGCGCCGTCTCGCCGACGAGGTCAGGGCCGGGGTCAACGACGCCATGCGTTCGCTGCGCGCCGACCTGGCCTCTGCCGCGCGCGAGGCCAGCCGCGGTCCTCGCGTCGACGTGCGGGACATCCGGGACGGAGCCAGGGATGCGCGCGACGCCGGCCGGGATGCGCGGCAGGCTGCCAACGCGGCCGCGCGCGAAGCCGAGGCGGTGCTGAACGACTTCCGTCAGCAGCTCCGCACAGACTTCCGGTCGCAGGCGGCGCGCGGGGTGCTGCCGGATGGGGTCGTCCCGCAGCTCAAATCCGAGCTCGCCAGGGTGCGTGCATCCGTCCTGGAGGCGTTCTCGCGCCGCTGAGCGCGCGCACCCCGGAGGCGGCAGGCGCGAGAAACCGGGGGATGCGCGCCGCGGCTGGGCAGCGGCTGAGAGCATTCGACGACACGCCGCCGGCGCACCAGGCACAGCCACACACAGCGAAAGCGCGTCCGACACTCAGGTGCGGGCGCGCTTTCCGTATTTCCGGCGTGTTTCCGCGAGTTTTGAACGCGTTTCGGGACGCCGTGAAGACAAGGTCCATCCTTTGCAGATCCGCATACTCCGCGGGCCGCGACGCGCCGACTTGACAGTGGTTTCGCAGCGAGTATTCTCGACCCTCGTGACAAATGAGGGGAGATCCCCGAAGCGGTGGTTGATCGGCGACCCGCTTCCGAGCGAAAAGCTCGAAGGACAGCTACTCCCGAAGCACCTCGCCCTACCCATCTTCGCCTCCGACGCACTGTCGAGTGTCGCGTACGCCCCGCAGGAACTCCTGATGATCCTGCTCATCGGCGGGCTTGCGTTCCTGAGCTTCGCTCCGTGGGTCGCAGCGGCCGTCGTGGTCCTCCTCATCACCGTTGTCCTCAGCTACCGTCAGCTCGTCAAGGCGTACCCGTCCGGCGGCGGAGACTACGAGGTCGCGCACAAGAACCTCGGTGAGAAGGCCGGGCTCGTCGTCGCGTCCGCGCTGCTGGTCGACTACGTGCTCACCGTGGCCGTGTCCGTCGCATCCGGTGTCGACAACATCATCTCCGCCCTGCCGTTCCTGTCGAACTGGCGGGTCGAGCTCGCGGTGCTCTTCGTCGTCATCATCGCCGCCGTGAACCTGCGCGGTGTGCGGGAGTCGAGCAAAGCGTTCGCCATCCCGACGTACCTCTTCATCGGCAGCATCTTCGTGATGATCGTGACCGCACTGGTCCGCACGGCGTTCGGGGACGCCCCCATCGCCGAGTCGGCCAACTTCCAGGTGCACGCCAGCAGCCTCACGCAGGCGGCGATGGTGCTCCTGCTGCTGCGCGCCTTCTCCAGTGGATGCTCCGCCCTGACCGGTGTGGAAGCCGTGGCCAATGGTGTCCCCGCCTTCCGCACCCCCAAGATCAAGAACGCCCGCAAGACCCTCGCGCTGATGGGCGGCATCGCGATCGTCCTGTTCGCCGGGCTGACCACGGTCGCGCTGATCAGTGGAGTGCATTACGCCGAGAACCCCTGCGACCTGCAGGGCTGGGCCCAGTGCGCCACCGAGCCGCAGCGCAGTCTCATCGCGCAGATCGCTGCGGCGACGTTCGGCAACAACACCATCCTGTTCTTCATCGTGCAGGCGGCGACGGCTGTGGTCCTGCTGCTCGCGGCGAACACCGCGTTCAACGGCTTCCCGCTGCTCGGCTCCGTGCTCGCCCGCGATTCGTACGCCCCCAAGTCGCTGAACACCCGCGGCGACCGCCTCGTGTACTCGAACGGCATGATCCTGCTGGCGCTGGCCGCCACCGCCCTGCTGCTCGTCTATCAGGCCAACCTCACCCAGCTCATCCAGCTGTACATCATCGGCGTGTTCGTCTCGTTCACCCTCGGGCAGTCCGGGATGGTCAAGCACTGGATCACGCTGCTGCGGTCCGGTACGGTCGCGCCGAGTGAGCGGTCCAGCATCGTCCGCAGCCTCTGCATCAACGCGTTCGGCGCGTTCCTCACCGCCGTCGTGCTCATCGTGGTCACGATCACGAAGTTCACCCACGGCGCGTACCTCGTGTTCATCTTCATGCCCATCCTGTGGCTGCTCATGCTCGGCGTGAACCGCTACTACCGGGATGTGGAGAAGGAGATCGAGGTCGACCCCGTCACCACGTTCGGCAGCAGGGGCGACCACGCCATCGTGCTCGTCGGCAAGATGCAGAAGCCGGCGCTCAAGGCCCTCGACTACGCCATCGCCGCGCGCCACGACTCGATCGAAGCCGTGCACGTCGCGGTCGACGAGGAGTCGACGGAGAAGCTGCAGCAGCAGTGGATCCAGCAGAACATCCACGTGCCGCTGACCATCATCGAGTCGCCGTACCGCGAGTTCGGCCACCCGCTGATCAAGTACCTGAAGCACCGGCGCGAGGAGCACGGCTCCGAGGTCGTCACCGTGTATCTGCCGCAGTACATCGTCGGCCACTGGTGGGAGTCGTTGCTGCACAACCACAGGGCCAGGCGCATCCGCCAGCAGTTGCTGCTGTGTCACGGCGTGACCGTCGCGCTCGTGCCGTGGCTGCTCGACTCGTCGTCGCTCATCTACGGCCGCCGCTCCCGCCCGCTCCCCGGTCAGGACCGCCGTGGAGAGCCGATGCGCCCCGTCGCGCGCAGGCCGCTCGAACCGGCCTCCAAGCAGCACGGGCACACCCGCGCGCACGGGACACCGGCTTCTGCCGGCCAGCCGCCCGCGGCGAAGGGCCCCGGGTCGGCCGAGCAGGCTCCGCCCGCCGCCACACCGGCGTCCGAGACCAAGAAGGTCCCCGCACGCGCCAAGCGTTGATCGCCGCTTGACCTTGACGTAACGTCAACCTCTACCGTGGATTTCGCATCCCACGAGAGAGGAGACGACGGTGGACTGGTCCATCCAAGACATCGCACGGCTGGCCGGAACGACCAGCAGGACGCTGCGTCACTACGACGACATCGGCCTCCTCCCGCCCAGCAGGATCGGCGGCAACGGCTACCGGTACTACGACAGGGACTCCCTCGTGCGGTTGCAGCGCATCCTGCTGCTCCGCGACCTCGGTCTTGGCCTCCCGGCCATCGCCGACGTCCTCACGAGCCAGGTGGATGCGGTCCCCGCCCTCCAGGGCCACCTCACGTGGCTGCGCGACGAGCGGGAACGGCTGGCGCGACAGATCGCGTCGGTCGAGTCGACCATCCAGGCGATGAGAGAGGGAGAAGAGATCATGGCGGAAGACATGCTCGACGGTTTCGACCACACGCAGTACAAGGACGAGGTGGAGGAGCGCTGGGGCAAGGAGGCGTACGCGCGGTCGGACGCGTGGTGGCGCAGCAAGACGCCTGCCGAGCGCGCGGAGTGGCAGCGGCTGCAGAAGCGGCTCGCGGCCGACTGGACGGCCGCGGCGGCCCGCGGCGTCGACCCGGAGAGCGCGGAGGCGCAGGCGCTCGCCCAGCGGCACTACGACTGGCTCGGCGCGATCCCTGGAACCCCTGGCAGCGACGCGAACGGCCCGACGGCCGCCTACCTGACCGGCCTCGGCGACATGTACGTCGCCGACCCGCGGTTCGCAGCGAACTACGGAGGAGAGACGGGCGCGGTGTTCGTCCGCGACGCGCTGCGGGTGTTCGCCGCGCGGATGTGAGATCGGTGCGGTCACGGTGGGCGGTGCGGCTCAGGCGCGGCGCGGGCGCCTGCGTGCCCGTGCCCTCGCGACCCGGGTCAGTCGGTCGTCGAGCCAATAGGCCGCGACGGCCTGCGCCGGGCGAATCCCGCGCGGCGACCGCGGGCTGGGCTCTCGGTCGGGCTGCACCGCGCCGATGAGGTTGCTGTCGGATGCGCGGTGGTCGCGCATCCGGGTGGCCGCGTCGGTTTCGAGCAGGATGCCGTCACGCACGTCGAACGTGGCGGCATCCTGCTCCTCGAGGCCGGCCGATTGCTCGGCCGTGCCTTCGAGCTCGCTTTCCAGCGCCGCCGCAGTCGTTGCAGCGTCCTTCGGCAGGCGGATCGCGAAGAAGGGGAGGGTGATGCTGCAGAGCGGGCCGACGAGCAGCGCGAACGCGAGCGTCCCGATGCCGACGTTGCCGCCGAGGAACCAGCCGATCACCAGCACGGTCACCTCGATGCCCGTGCGCACCGCCCAGATCGGCCAGCCGGTGCGGGCGTGCAGTCCCGTCATCAGGCCGTCGCGGGGGCCAGGGCCGAGCTTCGGGCCGATGTAGAGGCCGGTCGCGACGGCCAGCAGCAGCAAGCCGCCGACGAACAGCAGCACCTGCGCCCACAGCTCCGTCTGCTGCGGGATGATCGTGAGCCCCACCTGGGCGCTCGGCCCGACGAGCAGCACGTTCAGCACCGTGCCGAGCCCCGGGCGCTGACGCAGCGGGATCCAGAACAGCAGCACAGCGACGCCGACGAGGTTGGTGACCAGTCCGAACAGCAGGCCGGTCTTGAGCGACACGCCCTGCGCCAGCACGTCCCACGGCGACACTCCGATGCCGGCACGCACCATCATCGCAATGGCGATTCCGTAGAGGAACAGCCCGAGGAGGAGTTGCGCAAGGCGTCTGGTGAGGAGGAGGCGGCTGGTCACTCTCCTATCCAATTTCCTGATTGGCCTTTTATCAAGAGTCCAATTCGCTTAAGGTGGCCTTATGCCGGATGCGCAACTCACCGCCCGCTCGCTCGAATCGCTCCTCGGAGAGTGGCGAGGAGGGGGCGCCCACTACCAAGCGCTCGCCGACCGCATCCGGTTGTTGGTGCTCGACGGCCGCATCCCGATCGACACGCGCCTGCCCGCCGAACGCGACCTGGCGGCACGGCTCGAACTCAGCCGCACCACCGTGACCGCTGCGTACCGGGGTCTGCGCGACGCCGGATTCCTCGACAGTGTTCGCGGGTCGGGCAGCGTCGCCCGCCTCCCCGGTCCCGTGCTCGTCACGGCTCCGATCCCCGGCGGCGACGGGATGCTCGACTTCACCAAGGCCGCGCTGCCCGCGGCCGCCTCCCTCCCTGCCGCTGCCCGCGCCGCAGCGGAGGAGCTGCCGCACTTCCTCCCGCACTCCGGCTACGACGCCGTCGGCCTGCCGCATCTGCGCGAGGCCATCGCGGAGCGCTACCGCCGTCGCGGCCTCCCCACCGACCCCGACCAGGTGCTCGTCACAGTGGGCGCGCAACAGGCCATCGCGCTCATCGCCCGCACGTTCCTCGGGCGCGGCGACCGCGCGATGATCGAAATGCCCACCTACCCGCACGCCACCGAGTCGCTGCGGCTCGCCGGCGCGAGGCTGGTGCCCGTCACGGTCACCGTGCCGGGTGCGGACGCACCGCATCCCGTCGGCGAGGAGGACGACGGCTGGGACATCGACGCGCTCGAGCAGACGCTGCGGCGCGCGAACCCGGCCCTGGCCTACCTGATCCCCGACTTCCAGAACCCGACGGGCGCGTCCATGTCCCCGTCGACGCGCGAGCGCGTCCTGGCGGCGACGGCCGCGCAGGGCACGATCGTGGTCGGAGACGAGACGACGGCCGATCTCGACATCGACAGGCTCGGCGAGCACCTGCCGCTGCCGGTCTACGGCTCCCGGGGGGCAGGGGATGCGCCAATGCTGCTGATCGGATCGGCGAGCAAGAGCCTGTGGGGCGGTCTGCGGATCGGCTGGATCAGGGCGGAGCGGTCGTTGATCCAGAAGCTGACGGCGGCGAAGCCGGCCACCGACCTCGGCACGCCGCTGCTCGAACAGCTCGTGGTGGCGCGGATGCTGCCGCAGATGGACGAGATCCTCGAAGACCGGCGCGCGCAGCTGGCGGCCGGGCGCGAGCGGGTGCTGCGGATGGCGGCGGAGACGTTCCCGGAATGGAGCGTGCCCCGGATGCACGGCGGCCTCGCCGCCTGGGTCGGGATCGGCGCGCCTGTCAGTTCTGCGCTCACGCTGGGCGCTCGCAGCCAGGGGCTGCTGATCGCCGCCGGCCCTCGTTTCGGGCTGGACGGCGCGTTCGAGCGCTTCCTGCGCATCCCGATCACGTACTCGGAGGAGGAGACGGCGCTGGCGTTCGCTGCGCTGTCACGCGCGTGGCCGGGCGCGCTGCGCGAGCCGGCCGCGTACCCGGACGCGGCCCCCCTCCCCAACGTGGTCTAGCCGCCCCGCGTTTCGCGCCGCTGCCGCGCCACGTTCGCGCGCGCGAGATGCCAGTAACTGTTGCGACATGCCCGGGATGCGGCGCAGATACTGGCATCTCGTGCTTCGACGGGGCGGCCTGTGGATGGATTTCGACGCTCTGCGGCGGAATCGTGCATGGTGGGTGCCATGATCCATCCCCGGTTGCGACACCGCCCCTTCTCGCTGAGGGAGGCGCGCGTGCTCGGCGTCGAGCCAGCGCGGCTGTCGCGCAGCGAGCTCGTCGCCCCGTTCCGCGGCGCGCGCATCCCGACCGCGCTCGCCGCGGACTTCGTGGCGCGCTGCGCCGCCCTGTGCGCTCGCGAACCGGATGCGGTCCTCTCCCACACCACGGCCGCGCGACTCCTCGGGTTGCCAGACCTGCGCCGCCTGCCCGGCGAGCCGCCGCCCGCCACGGATGCGCAGCCCGAGTTCCACCTGACCGTCCCGTCCCCGGCGCGCCCTCCGCGCATCGCCGGGGTGCGATCGCACGTGCGGCCCATCCGGGCGCGCGAGGTCCGCTTCGCCAACGGCCTTCCCGTCACCTCGGCGGCGCGCACGTGGGCCGACCTGGCCGCGAGCTCGAGCATCCGGCAGCTGGTGGTGCTCGGCGCACAGACCTCACCCGCACGACGGCGCTGCAGCGAGAGGGCGAACTTGTGCTCAGGATCGGCGCCGAGCATCTCCGGGCCGAGAAACGCCTGGTCGGGCTGTTGTTCCGTACGCTCGCGTCCCGAGGGTGGGAGCCGTCGTGACCAGGCGCATCCACCGGCCTGAGCCTTCCGTGGGAGTACGTCTCCACCCTGAAGTCGTACCAGGGCATGAGGAATTTGCACAGGCTGCAATGTCATACTTTGCGGGCGGCGTTGGTGCCGTATGTCTCGCATCCACTTTCTGCCAAGGGAAAAGCCTGTGCACTTTCTCGCCGTCCTGAGTATGAAGAACCGCGCGCTCATCGCGCTCGTCACGATCGTGGCCGCGGTGTTCGGCGGTCTGGCGCTGACGAACCTCAAGCAGGAGCTCGCGCCCACCATCTCGTTCCCGCAGCTCGCGGTCATCACGAGCTACCCTGGCGCATCGCCGGAGGTGGTCAACAACGACGTGAGCACGCCGGTCGAGAACGCCATCCAGGGCGTGCCCGACCTCGAGAGCACGTCGGCGGTGAGCAGCACCAACCAGTCGATCATCACCGCCAAGTTCACGTACGGCACGGATCTCGCCACGGCGGAGCAGAAGATCGACCAGGCGATCAACCGCATCAAGTCCACGCTGCCGAGTTCCGTCGACCCGCAGGTGTTCTCCGGCAGCATCGACGACTTCCCTGTCATCCAGCTCGCTGTCACCGGCAACCAGGACTCCCGCACACTCGCGGACAACATCACCAAGCTGGTCATCCCCGACATCAAGAACGTCACGGGCGTCAACGACGCCCAGCTCGTCGGCGAGGTCGGCCAGCGCGTCACCATCACGCCGGACACGGCCAAGCTCGCGGCGGCGGGTGTGAGCACGCAGTCGATCAAGGACGCGCTGCAGCAGAACGGCGTGCTCGTCCCCGGTGGGTCGATCACCGAGGACGGCAAGACGCTGTCGGTGCAGTCTGGCAAGAAGCTGACGTCGCTCGACGACATCACGGGGCTTCCGCTCATCCGGTCGGCCTCGGCCACCGGTGCTGGTGCAGGTGCAGGTGCAGGTGCAGGTGCTGGAGCGTCGGGTGGCGCATCCGGGGCCGGCGCTGCCACCGGCGCTGGCGCGGCTGACGCGACCGGCGCTGCGGCAGCCGCCGCCGCAGCTGCGGCCACCCCGCCGACCATCGGCGACGTCGCGACCGTGCAGAAGACCGACGACCCCACCACCTCGATCTCCCGCGTCGACGGCAAGCCGGCACTGACCATCGCGGTCACCAAGCTGCCGTCCGCCAACACCGTCGAGGTCTCGCACGGCGTCAGCGACCTCATCGACGGCATCCAGACCAAGCTCGGCGACGGAGCGAAGGTCACGGTCGTGTTCGACCAGGCTCCGTTCATCACCCAGTCGATCAACTCGCTCACCGAGGAAGGCCTGCTCGGCCTCCTGATGGCGGTCATCGTCATCCTGGTGTTCCTGCTGTCGATCCGGTCGACCCTGGTCACCGCCATCTCCATCCCGACCAGCGTGCTCATCACGTTCATCGTGATGTGGGCGACGGGATACACGCTCAACATCATCACGCTCGGCGCGCTCACCATCGCGATCGGTCGCGTCGTGGACGACTCCATCGTCGTCATCGAGAACATCAAGAGACAACTCGTGGCCGGTGTCGACAGGGCGGCGACCATCGTCAAGGCCGTGCGCGAGGTCGCAGGCGCGATCACCGCATCCACTATCACCACCGTCGCCGTATTCCTCCCGCTCGCGTTCGTCGGCGACGTGACGGGCGAGCTGTTCCGGCCGTTCGCCCTGACCGTGACCATCGCGCTGCTCTCGTCCCTGCTCGTCGCCCTGACGATCGTGCCGGTGCTGGCGTACTGGTTCCTCCGCCCGCCCAAGGCGCGCAAGCACGAGGGAGGGGCAGAGGCCTCCGAGGCTTCGCACCTCTCCATCGAGGAGGCGATGGCTGCCGGCGAAGACGAGCTGGAACACCCATCGCGGCTGCAGCGCGGGTACCTGCCGATCATCCACTGGACGCTGCGGCACTCCGTCGCCACCGTGCTGATCGCGGTCGTCGTGCTGGTCGGCACCCTGGCCCTGACCCCGCTGATGAAGACCAACTTCCTCGGTTCCACCGGCCAGAACACGCTCTCGATCACGCAGACCCTTGCCCCTGGTGCTTCTCTGCAGGCGAAGGACGACGCATCCAAGGTCGTCGAGCAGAAGCTCATCGACACCAAGGGCGTCAAGACCGTCCAGGTCTCCATCGGGTCGAGTGGCGCATCGCTGCAGGCCGCGTTCACCGGAGGCGGCGGCAACACCACGTTCTCGGTCACCACCGATCCGGATGTGGACCAGGACGCCCTCAAGAGCACCATCGAGGACGAGCTCGCCGCCATCAAGGATCAGGGCGAGATCACGGTGTCGGCGCAGAGCGGCTTCGGCGGCTCGAGCGACATCGAGATTGACATCACGGCCACGAGCAACGAAGACCTGCAGAAGGCCACCGACTCGGTCGTGGCCGAGGTCAAGAAGCAGGATGCGGTCAAGCAGGTCACCGACAACCTCAGCGCGTCGCTGCCGTACGTCGCAGTGAACGTCGACCGCGCCAAGGCAGCGGCGGCGGGGCTCAGCGAGGTCGCGGTCGGCGGGATCGTCTCCCAGGCGATGCAGCCGACCCAGGCCGGATCCATCGCGCTCGACAACTCGACGCTCGACATCTACATCCAGAGCGACAACCCGCCGACCACGGTCGCCCAGCTGTCCGCCCTGCAGATCCCCACGGTCACCGGGCCCGTCGCGCTCAGCACGCTCGCGTCGGTCCAGGAGACCAACGGTCCGTCCACGGTCACCACGGAGCGCGGACTGCGCACCTCGACGGTCACCGCTACTCCGGCGTCCGACAACCTCGGCACGGCGAACACCGCGGTGACCACGGCCCTCAAGGATGCGAAACTTCCCTCCGGCGCGACCGCGAAGATCGGCGGCGTCTCGTCCAGCCAGTCCGACGCGTTCTCGCAGCTCGGCATCGCGCTCCTGGCGGCCATCCTGATCGTCTACATCGTGATGGTGGCGACCTTCCGGTCGCTGCGGCAGCCGCTGCTGCTTCTGGTCTCCGTGCCGTTCTCGGCCACGGGCGCCATCGCGCTGCAGATCATCTCCGGCATCCCGCTCGGTGTCGCGTCCCTGATCGGTGTGCTGATGCTGATCGGCATCGTCGTGACGAACGCCATCGTCCTCATCGACCTCGTCAACCAGTACCGGAGACGCGGGATGTCGGTGCCGGAGGCGGTCGCGCACGGTGCGTCCCGCCGTCTGCGCCCGATCCTGATGACGGCGCTCGCGACCATCGCGGCGCTCACGCCGATGGCGATCGGCCTCACCGGTCACGGCGGCTTCATCTCGCAGCCGCTCGCCATCGTGGTCATCGGCGGCCTGGTCTCCTCCACCCTGCTGACCCTGATCGTGCTGCCGACGCTGTACAACCTCGTCGAGGGTGCGCGCGACCGCCGGGCGGCGAAGCGCGCCGCGAAGCGGGCAGCCGCAGGCGGGCCGGACGCCGGCGGCGACGGCGGCGCGGGTGGCAGCGGCCCTGGCGGCGGCGCGGGTGGCAGCGGCGGCGGCTCTGGCGGCAGCGGCCCCGGTGACGGTCGCGGCCCAGCGACCGACGGACCGGCTGCTGCCGCACCCGGCAACGGCGTGGCCGCCGAGCCGCCTGTCTGGACCGCCCCGGCAGGCGGCCAGCAGCGCTAAGACGGCGAGATGCCAGTAACTGTCGCGACACGCCCAGGCGGCGGCGCAGTTACTGGCATCTCGTGCGTCAGCGGGTGCGGAGGGTTGTGGAGAACTGGCGGATGTCGGCGGCCAGGACCTCGGGGCGCTCGAGCGCGGCGTAGTGGCCGCCTCCGTCGAACTCCGACCAGTGGACGATGGTGTCGTTGTCCCGCTCCGCGAACGTGCGGATCGACCTGAAGTCGTCGGAGAAGACCGCGACGCCGATCGGGGAGTGGTTCACCGCGGGCTCCGCGCCGGCGTGGGCCTCCTCGTAGTGGTAGCGGCCCATCGTCGCCGACGTGTTCGTGAACCACTCGAGCGACGCCTCGGTGAGGATCTGCTCCGTGGTCACCAGGCTCGTCCCGTTGCCGAACGACTGGAACAGTTCGTTCCAGGCGAGCTGCCCGACCGGCGAATCCGAGATGCCGACCGCGACGGTCTGCGGGCGGCTGGAGTTGATCGCGTTGTAGCCGCCGACCGACTGGAACCACTTCATGTGCTCGAGCGCCGCGTAATCCTTCGGCTCCAGCTTCTCGAACTCGGCCGGGTCGCCGGACGGGAACGAGAACAGCTGCAGAACGTGCGAGCCGAGGTACCCGTCCGGAGCAGCCAACCCGAGCTCGCGGGCGACCATCGCGCCACCGTCGCTGCCGTGCGAGACGTACTCGTCGTAGCCGAGCCGGTGCATCAGGGTGTCGAACGCGCCGGCGACGCGAGCCATCGTCCAGCCGCGCTCGACCACCGGCGTGCTGAATCCGAAGCCCGGGAGCGACGGGACGACGACGTCGAACGCGTCCTCGGCACGGCCGCCGTGGGCGACAGGGTCGACGAGCGGTCCGATCAGGTCGAGGAAGTCGACGAAGCTGCCGGGGTAGCTGTGCACCAGGAGCAGCGGCGTCGCGTCCGCCTCCGCCGACCGGACGTGCAGGAAGTGGATGCGCTGCCCGTCGACCTCGGTGAGGAAGCCAGGGAAGGCGTTGATCCGTTCCTCCTGTGCGCGCCAATCGAACGACTTCCACGCCTCGACCACCTCGCGCAGATAGGAGTTCGGCACGCCGTACAGCCAGTCGTCCTCATCCGGCACCGGGCGGGGCAGCCGGGTGCGGTCGAGGCGCTCGCGCAGATCCGCGAGGTCGGCGTCGGAGACGGAGACGGAGAACGGGGTGATGGCGGACGTGGCCGCGGCGGTGGTGCTGGGGTTCGTCTGGGTTGTCATGGCTTCACTGTAGGAACGTAATAGGAACGTTTGATTCCGCTTTGTGCGATGATCTTCGGCATGGCAGACACCGCATCCCGGATGCTGCGCATCCTGAGCCTGTTGCAGGTGCGTCCGGCGTGGACCGCGACCGAACTCGCCGGCAGGCTCGACGTGAGCGCGCGCACGATCCGCAACGATGTGGGGCGGCTCCGCGAACTCGGCTACCCGGTGGATGCGGTGCGCGGCCCTGCCGGTCACTACCGTCTCGGTTCCGGCGGCACGATGCCTCCGCTGCTCCTCGACGACGAGGAGGCGGTCGCGGTGACCATCGGACTGCGCGCGGCCACCGGCATCAGCGGCATCGAGGAGAGCACGGCCCGTGCGCTCCGCAAGCTGGAGCAGGTGCTGCCGAATCGGCTGCGGATCACCGTCGCGGCCGTGTCGGAGACGGTCTCGAAGGCGCCGGAGAACACCGGAAGCAATGTCGAGGACCCCGAGGTGGCTGCGGAGGTGCTGTCCGCGATCGCCACCGCCATCCACGATCATCACTGGCTGCGTTTCGACGAGCACGGCGAGCAGCGGCTCGTGGAACCGTACCGCCTGGTCAACTGGCAGCGGCGCTGGTATCTGGTGGCTCGGGATGCGCGCTCCGGTGAGTGGGCGGCGCACCGCGTCGACTGGCTGACGCTCCGGATGCCGACGCGACGCCCGTTCGACCCGCGCCCTCTCGACGGCGAGGACTATTCGAGCTTCGTGCTGCGGACCGTCTCGTCGACGGGCTGGGCGATCCACGCGCGCATCCTGGTCTTCGCCTCGGCGGAGGAGGTGGTGTCGCGCATCAACGCGGCCGTCGGCGTGGTGGAGCCGATCGACGACACCACCTGCGTGCTGGTGACCGGCGGCGACAGCGTGGAGATCATTGCGGTGTACATCGGGATGCTGGGGCTGGACTTCCGGGTGACGGAGCCGCGTGCGCTGGTGGAGCGGGTGCGGGAGCTGGGGGCGCGGTACGCGCGTGCGGTGGAGTGAGGTCTGCGGTGTGGGTGACGAGTGTGTGGAGGCGCAATGCGGGGGAGGAGGCGCGACCCGTCCGCGATCCCAGACGGCGAACGCCGTGACGTGTGCCGCGCATCCGGTGCAGTTGCTACCGTCGCGGTATGAGCACTCGTGCGTTGTCCGTCGATCCGCTGTGGCCACGAGCTGGAAGCTGGCCGTCATTCGGTGAGCTTCCCGTCGACGTCGACGTCGACCTGGCGCTGCTGGGCATCCCGACCTGGCGGACGTCGCTGTCGGCGACCGGCGCGGGGCGGACTCCGGAGGCGGTGCGGTCGGCGCTGCGCTACTACTCGGCGTTCGTCCCTGGCGAAGAGGTGGAGCGGCTGGTGTTCGCGGACGCCGGGGACGTGCACGAGCCGGACGGGCCGGAGGGCGAGGGGCGGGCCATCGCAGCCATGGCGGATGCGGTCGCGCGCTCTCGGGTGACCGTGGCGGTCGGCGGCGACAATGCGCTGACCGTTCCCGCAGCGCTCGGCGCGTGGGGCGACGACCTGGGATCGGCCGGGTTGATCACCCTCGACGCCCACCACGATCTGCGCGACGGCGTCTCGAACGGGTCGCCGGTGCGACGCCTGGTGGAGGCGGGGCTCTCCGGACGCCGGGTGGTGCAGATCGGGATCGCCGACTTCGCAAATTCGGCCGCGTACACGGCGCGTGCCGAGGAGTACGGCATCACGGTGGTGCACCGGGACGCGCTGCACCACCGCCCGATCGACGACGTGATGGCCGAGGCGCTCGAACGCGCAGGTGCGGCAGACGGCCCGATCCATGTCGACCTGGATGTGGATGTGTGTGACAGGTCGGTAGCGCCGGGCTGCCCTGCCTCGGTGCCTGGCGGACTGGCCGCGTGGGAGCTCCGCCGCTTCGCGCGGCTGGCCGGCGCCGACGACGCGGTGCGGTCCGTCGACATCGCCGAGGTGGATGCGACGGCCGACGTCGCGGACGGACGCACGGTGCGGCTCGCGGCGCTGCTGGTGCTGGAGGTGGCGGCTGGGCTGGCCGGGCGCGGCTGACGCGGGCCGCTGACCCGGGCCGCTGACGCGGACGCCCCGCCGCGCGGAGCGCTCGCGCGGGTCAGCCGCACCGTCTCACGCCACGCGCGTCCCGCCGCGGTAGACCGCATCCACCAGCGGCACCCCCGGCCGGTACGCGAGGTGCACGTACCCCGGCGCACGCAGCACGACGAAGTCGGCCAGCGCGCCCGGCGCGAGGTGCCCCACGTCCTCCCGCCGCAGCGCGGCCGCCCCGCCGGCGGTCGCCGCCCAGACGGCCTCGGTGGGGGTCATGCCCATGTCGCGCACAGCGACCGCGATGCAGAACGGCATCGACGACGTGAAGGACGAGCCGGGGTTGCAGTCGCTCGCGATGGCGACGGTGACGCCGGCGTCGAGGAGGCGGCGCGCATCCGGGTACCGCTGGCGGGTGGAGAACTCGACGCCGGGGAGGAGCGTGGCGACCGTGTCGGAGGCGGCGAGGCGGGAGATGTCGTCGTCGGTGAGGTAGGTGCAGTGGTCGACGCTCGCGGCGTGCAGCGAGACGGCGAGGGCGATACCGAGGCCGGGCGCGAGCTGGCTGGCGTGCACGCGCACGCCGAGGCCGCGAGCCGCGCCCGCCGACAGGATGCGGTGGGACTGCTCCGGAGTGAAGGCGCCGGTCTCGCAGAACACGTCGATCCAGCGGGCGTGCGGGGCGCACGCGTCGAGCATGGGGCCGACGACGAGGTCGACGTAGGCGTCCGGGTCGTCGGCGTACTCGGCGGGGACGACGTGCGCGCCGAGGAAGGTGGTCTCCGCGGTCACCAGGGAGGCCAGCCGCAGAAGCCTGGCCTCGTCCTCCACGGTGAGGCCGTAGCCGCTCTTGACCTCGAACGTCGTGGTGCCCTGCGCGTGAAGTTCGGCGACGAAACCGTCCAGGCGGCTGGCCAGGAACGCATCCGTCGCCGCACGGGTTGCCGCAACAGTGCTGCGTATGCCGCCCGCGGAATACGGCTGACCGGACATCCGCGCCTCGAACTCCGCCGCCCGATCGCCGCCGAAGACGAGGTGCGTGTGACTGTCGACGAAGCCGGGGATCACAGCGGCGCCTCCGACGTCCACGACCTCAGCCTGCGCGGCCGTCGCGGCGAACTCGGCCGGCAGCGCAGACGCTTCGCCCGACCACAGCACGCGGCCGTCAGCGACGAGCAGCGACGCCGACGACACCAGCCCGAGCGCGCCGGCACGGGACAGGTCGTTGGTGACCAGCTCGCCGATCCCGGTCACGAGCAGCGGAGCGGCAGCGGCGCCCACCCGATCCCCGTCCACGCTCACCCCTCCCGCATCGGGATGCGCAGGCCGCGTTCCTCCGCGACCTCCACCGCCCGCTCGTACCCCGCATCCACGTGCCGCATCACGCCGGTTCCAGGGTCGTTGATCAGCACGCGCTCGATCTTCTCGGCCGCCAGCGGGGTGCCGTCGGCGACGATCACCTGGCCGGCGTGGATGGAGCGGCCGATTCCCACGCCGCCTCCGTGATGGATGGACACCCAGGTGGCGCCGGAGGCGGTGTTCAGCATCGCGTTCAGGAGCGGCCAGTCGGCGATCGCGTCCGAACCGTCCGCCATCGACTCCGTCTCGCGGTACGGAGAGGCGACAGAACCGGAGTCGAGGTGGTCGCGGCCGATCGCGATCGGCGCGGAGAGCTCGCCGCTGGCGACCATCTCGTTGAACTTCAGGCCGGCGAGGTGGCGCTCCTTGTATCCGAGCCAGCAGATGCGGGCGGGAAGGCCCTCGAAGTGCACCTTCTCGCTCGCCTGCGTGATCCAGCGGCGCAGGTGCTCATCCTCGGGGAACAGCTCCAGGATCGCGCGGTCGGTCGCCGCGATGTCTGCCGGGTCGCCGGAGAGCGCCGCCCAGCGGAACGGGCCCTTGCCCTCGGCGAACAGCGGACGGATGTACGCGGGCACGAAACCGGGGAAGTCGAACGCCCGCTCGTAGCCGCCCAGCTCGGCCTCTGCGCGCAGGGAGTTGCCGTAGTCGAACACCTCGGCGCCCGCATCCTGGAATCCCACCATCGCCTCGACGTGCTTCGCCATCGACGCACGGGATGCGGCGGTGAAGCCTTCCGGGTCCGCAGCGGCAGCGTCGTGCCACTCCTCCACCGTGTAGCCCTCCGGCAGGTAGCTGAGCGGGTCGTGCGCGCTGGTCTGGTCGGTGACGACGTCGATCGGCACCCCACGGCGCAGAAGCTCGGGGAAGACGGTCGCGGCGTTCCCGGCGAGACCGACCGACAACGGGATGCGCGCCTCCTTGGCGGCGAGCACCCTGGCGACGGCGTCGTCCAGGTCGTCGGCGAGCTCGTCGAGGTAGCCGTGGTCGATGCGGCGCTGTAGCCGGGTCGGGTCGACGTCCACGATGAGCACCACACCTTCGTTCATGGTGACCGCGAGCGGTTGCGCGCCTCCCATGCCGCCGGCGCCGCCGGTGAGGGTGATCGTGCCGGCGAGGGTGCCGCCGAACCGCTTGGCGGCGACGGCCGCGAAGGTCTCGAACGTGCCCTGGAGGATGCCCTGGGTGCCGATGTAGATCCACGACCCTGCGGTCATCTGGCCGTACATCGTGAGCCCGAGAGCTTCGAGGCGGCGGAACTCCGGCCAGGTGGCCCAGTCGCCGACGAGGTTCGAGTTGGCGATGAGCACGCGCGGCGCCCACTCGTGCGTGCGGAACACGCCGACCGGTTTGCCGGACTGCACCAGCAGGGTCTCGTCCGATTCGAGGGCGCGCAGGGTGCGGACGATCGCGTCGAACGCCTCCCAGCTCCTTGCAGCGCGGCCGGTTCCGCCGTAGACGACGAGGTCGTCCGGGCGCTCGGCGACGTCGGGATCGAGGTTGTTCATGAGCATCCGGAGCGGCGCCTCGGTCTGCCAGCTCTTCGCGCTGAGGGTGGTGCCGCGCGGGGCGCGGACCTCTCGTGCTCCCTGCATGTGGTGTCTCCTCTTCGGTGAGTGAATCAGTGGCTGACGTCAGCCGAGCGGACCGGTCACGCTCTCGGCGGCGGCCAGCACGCGGCCGGACTGCACGAGCGCGACGACGGCCTCGATCTCGGGCGACAGGTAGCGGTCCGAGCCAGGCCCTGCGACCACCTCGCGCACCTCGGCGATCACGGCGCCGGTCGCCGCCCCCGGCCGCAGCGGCGCGCGCAGGTCGGCACCGCGGGCTGCGGTCATGACCTCGATGGCGAGCACCCGGCCGAGTCCGTCGATGGAGCGACGCAGCTTGCGGGCCGCTGCCCAGCCCATCGAGACGTGGTCCTCCTGCATCGCCGACGACGGGATCGAGTCGACAGAGGCGGGCGAGGCCAGGCGCTTCAGCTCGGAGACGATGCCGGCGGCCGTGTACTGCGCGATCATCAGCCCGGAGTCGACGCCGACCTCGTGGGCGAGGAACGGAGTGAGCCCCTGGTTGCGGGACTGGTCGAGGAAGCGGTCGGTGCGCCGCTCCGACATGCTGGCGACGTCGGCGGCGACGATGGCGAGGAAGTCGAGGACATATGCGACGGGGGCGCCATGGAAGTTGCCGTTCGATTCGACGCGCCCGTCGAGGGTGAGCACCGGGTTGTCGATGGCGGAGGCGAGTTCGCGCTCGGCGACGATGGTCGCGTGCGCGAGGGTGTCGCGGGCGCCGCCGTGGACCTGCGGGGCGCATCGCAGCGAGTACGCGTCCTGCACACGGGTGCACTCCGGGCCCTTGTGGCTCGCGACGATGGGCGACCCGGCGAGCATCGCTCGCAGGTTCGCGGCGGCGACGGCCTGGCCGTGCTGCGGGCGCAATCGCTGCAGGTCGTCGGCGAACACGGCGTCCGTGCCGAGCAGGGCCTCGACGCTCATGGCCGCAGCGATGTCGGCCGTGCTCAGCAGGGCGGTGAGGTCGTGGATGGCGATGGCGAGCATCCCGAGCATCCCGTCGGTGCCGTTGATGAGCGCGAGGCCTTCCTTCTCGGCGAGGACGACCGGGCTGATCCCGGCCTCCGCCAGAGCAGTGGATGCGTCGACCAGCTCGCCGCCGACCCGCACCTGGCCCTCGCCCATCGCCGCGAGGGCGCAGTGGGCGAGCGGGGCGAGGTCGCCTGAGCAGCCGAGCGAGCCGTACTCCCGCACCACCGGTGTGATGTCCGCGTTGAGCAGAGCCGCGTACGTCTCGACGGTCGCGCGCTGGGCGCCGGTGCGGCCGGTCATCAGGGTGGAGAGGCGGAGCAGCATCAGTGCGCGGACGACCTCGCGCTCGACCTCCTGGCCGGAGCCTGCAGCGTGCGAGCGGACGAGGCTGGCCTGCAACTGCGCACGCCTGTCGCTCGGGATGAACGTGGTGGCGAGGGCGCCGAAACCGGTGGAGATGCCGTAGTGCGGCTCGACGTCGTCGGCGAGGGCTTCGACGATCGCGCGCGACGCCTCCACCTGGTCGAGCGACGCCGTGTCGAGTTCGATGGGGGCATCGTGGCGGGCGACGGCGACGACGTCCGCGACGCTGAGCGGGTGCGCGCCGACCGTGACGGTGTGCGTGGTGTGGAGCATGATCCGATCTCACTCCCTCGCAGGCGTCTCTGTCCCGCCTGTATGCTCATCCCCGTCCGGTATCCCAGACGACGCGTGCGGGCGAAGAACGGGATGCGGCACGGCGGAATGCGATCAGGAGGGACTGCGGTGAGCAAGGTTCCTGCGGCGGAGAACACGCTGCGCATACTGGAGTACCTGAGCGCGCAGCGTGGGCCGGTGCCGGCGGCGAACGTGGCCGCCGCGCTCGGGCTGCCCCGCTCGACCGTGTACCACCTGCTGACGGTGCTGTGCGATCACGGCTTCGTGCTGCACTTCCCGGAGGCGAAGCGGTACGGGCTCGGCGTCGCGGCGTACGAGCTCAGCTCGGCTTTCTCTCGCCAGGAGCCGCTGAGCAGGCTGGGACGGCCGATCCTCGCCGCGCTCGTCGACGGTATCGGGGAGTCCGGTCACGTGGCGGTGCTGCACGGGCGGGACGTCGTCTATATCGTCGAAGAGCGCGCACCACGCCGCCCGCGGCTGGTGACGGACGTCGGCGTCCGCCTGCCCAGCCACCTCACGGCGAGCGGCCGGGCTCTGCTCGCCACGCTGCCGGCCGGGCAGCTCCGCGCGCTCTACCCCGACGCGGCGGCGTTCGAAGACCGCACCGGCTCCGGGCCGCACACCTACGGAGAACTCAAGCGCGTGGTGGCCGAGGTGCGTGAGCGCGGGTACGCGACGGAGGACGGCGAGGTGACGCCGGGCTTCGCGTCGGTGGCGGTTCCTGTGCGTGACCACGCCGGGTGGCCGGCCGCGGGCATCGCCGTCACATTCCCGCGGGAGAATATTGCGCACGAGCACTGGGATGCGCTGGCAGAGCGGGTGGCGGAGGCGGCGGCGGAACTGTCCAGACGCATCCGCGGGAGCTGACGGGGTCCATGCTCCGCCCTTCGGCCGTGCTGCCTGCTGCTGCGCTGCCTGCCGCCGCTACCCTTCGGCGAGCGTCACCGTCGTGGTGTGCCGCTGCCCGCCGCGTTCGTACTCGACCTTCACCTCGTCGCCGGGCTGGCTGGTGACCTGGATCGCGGTGAGCACGTCGATGCTGACCGCCGGCGAGCCGTTGATCGAGGTGATGATGTCGCCCGGCCGGATGCCGGCGTCCGCCGCTGGGCCTCCGCGCGTGACCGCCTGGACGAACAGGCCGTCGCTCACGCCGTAGTGCTGGGCGACCGCGTGGGGAATGGGGACCGCATCCACCCCGGCGGTCGGGTAGCTGACGGTGCCGGTGTCGATCAGCTCGTGCGCGATCGGCATGGCCATCGCCTGCGGGACGGCGAACCCGATGCCGACGCTGCCCGTGCTGCGCTGGCCGTTGTCGCCGGGGACGGTCGCGATGGCCGTGTTCACTCCGACCAGCCGGCCGCTGCAGTCGACGAGGGCTCCTCCGGAGTTGCCGGGGTTGATCGACGCGTCCGTCTGGATGGCGCCGACGAGGATCGCGTTGCGGTCGTCGTCGCTCGGCACGGGGACGGTGCGGCCGAGCGCGCTCACGATGCCGGCCGTGACCGTGCTCGACAGGCCGAGCGGCGCGCCGAGGGCGACGACCGGTTCGCCGACGACGAGCGAGTGCGAGTCTCCGACGTCGATCACCGACAACGACTTCTCGTTGGACACCTTGATGACGGCGAGATCGGTCTTCGGGTCGCGGCCGGTGAGGGTGGCGTCCGCGGTGTGGCCGTCGCTGAACCGCACGGAGAGCGTTCCGCCGGATGCGGCGGGCGAGATGACGTGGTTGTTGGTGAGGATGTAGCCGTCGCTGCTGATGACCTGGCCGCTGCCGCTCCCCGCCCCCGTCGGGCCGGCGACGTTGATGGTGACGATGCTCGGCAGCACGCGGTCGGCAACGCTGACGGCGTTGCAGGCCCCGCTGGAGCCTGACGACAGCGCGACGGTGGTGACGGTGCCCGCGATGAAGCCGCCCGCGATCAGGATGAGGGCGGCAGCGGTGGCGAGGCCGGCGATCAGCCAGGCGCGGCCGGTGCTGGCGGGCTGGGTCGCTGGGGTGGTCGCGGTGGCGGGTGTTGCGGGTACCGGTCCGGTGGGTGCCGGTCCGGTGGGTGCCGGTCCGGCGGGTACCGGTCCGGCGGGTGCCGGTCCGGTGGGTGCCGGTCCGGTGGGTGCCGGATCCTGTGGCTGCGGCGTCTCGCCGGATGGCCCAGTCGCACTCGTGTCGTCGCTCATCGCTGGCCCCTTCCGCCGATGGCGTCAGGCTAGCGGCTCCCGCGACGCGGACGCTAGAGAGCAGCGACCTCGGCGAGCCGCTTGGCGTAACAGATCGAGTGCGGGTCGCCCACGTACGGGCCGAAGTTCGGGATGCGCGCGTACCCATTGCGCTCGTACAGCGCGATCGCCGCGTGCTGCAACGGACCCGTCTCGAGCTGAAGGGTGCCGACACCGGCCGCCGCAGCCTGGGCCTCCACCGCCCCGAGCAGGGAGGATGCGAGGCCGCGGCCGCGCGCATCCTCGTGCACGAACATCCGCTTGACCTCAGCGGAGCCGTCGGGCTTCACTACGACGGCCGCCATTCCGAGGGCGCGGCCCGCCTCGTCGCGGCCGACGAACACTGTGACGCCAGGCGCCTCCAGCTCCGACACATCCAGCAGGTAGCAGCTCTCCGCCGGGTACAGCGCGAAGGTGAACTCGTCGCCAAGGCGCAGCAGCTCCTCGACGTCTGGGCTGCGTGGCGGCTCTGCGGCGATGGCGGTGTGCATGGCGACGATCGTAGCGATTCGTCGTTGCAGGGATGTTTCCGGCTGCGGACGCCCGCCTCGGCTAGGCCGCAGCGAACCGACGCGCGGAGCGCTCCTTCGCCTTGGCCGCCTCCTCCTCGCGATTCTTGGGAGGCGCAGTCGTCACCAGATCCTCGAGGAGGTGCTGCGTGAGGTGGGCGATCTCGGCGACCGCCCTGTCGAACGCCTCGGCGTTGGCCTTCGACGGCTTCGTCGTGCCGCTGATCTTGCGCACGTACTGGAGGGCCGCAGCGTGCACTTCGTCGCTCGTCGCGGCCGGCTCGAAATTGTGAAGGGTGTGGATGTTCCGGCACATGCCACAGAGGGTACGCCGCTCGGCCATCCTCCGCAGCAATCGAGACCGGACTTGTGCATGCGACACGCCGCCTCGTCCCGGCGTGTCGCATGCACAAGTCCGGGCTCGATGGTTTTGGGGGGACGGAGAGAGACGGGGAGGGACGGGGACGGGTGAGTTGCAGCGGGCGGGGGTGGGGGCCTATAGTCTCTGTAAACGTTCTTGTAAACGTTTACTAAACCACCTTCGATGATGCAGGGAGCACCATGGCCGAGAGCAGGAAGTCGACGCTCGTCCTCGTGGCGGAGCGCGCAGGAGTCTCGATCGCCTCGGTCTCCCGGGTGCTGAACGGACTGCCGGCGTCGCCGCAACTGACCGCAAAGGTCCGTGAGGCGGCCGATGCCCTCGGCTACGTTCCCGACGCCACAGCCCGCTCGCTCAAGGTCGGCCGCACCGACCAGATCTCGTTCGCCGTCGCCGACGTCGGAAACCCGGTCTACGTCGCGATGATGCACGAGGTCGCCCGGGTCGTCTCCAAGGCCGGGTATCGACTGGTGCTCTCCTCGACGGGCAACGACCCGCAGGATCAGATCGAGCTCCTCGGCAGCCTGAACCGCGGCTTCGTCGACGGACTCCTGCTCAGCCCGCTGCGCGTGACGGAGCCCCTGGTGGATGCGTTGCGCGCCAGCCGGCTGCCGATCGTGATCATCGGCTCGCTTCCGGCGGGCGTCGACCTCGACAACGTGCGCGCAGACTCCGTCGCCGGTATCGGCCTCGCCGTCGAACACCTCGTCGGTCAGGGACGCAAGCGCATCGCTTTCGTCAACGGTCCCGTCGACACGGTCCCTGGTGCTGCCCGGCTCAGCGGATACCTGAATGCCATCGACCGATTCGGCCTCAGCACGAGCGCCGACGTGCAGATCGCCGCGTCAGACTTCACGTACAAAGCGGGTCGCAAGGCGGCAGCCAAGCTGCTCGGCCGGTCGACCCCCGACGCGATCGTGTGCGCCAACGACCTTCTCGCCGTCGCGACCTTGAAGGAGCTCACGAGCCGTGGCGTGCGCGTCCCGGAGGACGTGGCGGTGGTCGGCATGGACGACACCGACGCCGCCGAGCTCGCCAACCCGTCGATCACGAGCGTCGACCTCGGTTCTGGCAAGCGCGCCAAGGCGGCGGCGAAGCTGCTCCTGCGCCGTCTCGCCAACCCGGATGCGGCCGTCAAGCAGGTGGTGATCGAGCCGACACTCTCCGTGCGGGAGTCGTCGGTCGTGAAAGCGGACGCGAAGGAAACGGCGGAGGTGCCGGCGTGACGACCTCCGCACCCGTGATCGTCGCCCCCGGCGACGCAGCCAAGACACCGAAGCGCCGCCGCCGCAACCGCGGAGGCCCAGCGGGCGACGGAGGACGCGACGCCTGGCTGCTCGTCCTTCCCGCGCTCATCCCGATCGTGCTGTTCAGCGTCTATCCGCTGGTGCAGGGCATCTTCCTCGGCTTCACGGACGCGCGCGCCGGGCTCAACCTGCCGGTCAACTTCAACGGCATCGACAACTACGTCAAGCTCGGCTCCAACCAGCTCTTCTGGAGCTCGTTCGGCATCGGCCTGGTCTGGGCGTTCAGCGTCACGATCCTGCAGTTCCTGGCCTCCCTCGGGCTCGCCCTCCTGCTCAACCTCAACCTCAGGATGCGCTGGCTGGCCCGCACGCTCGCTCTCGTCCCGTGGGCCATGCCGCCGGTGATCATCGCGATCATGTGGAGGCTGATGCTCAATCCGAGCTACGGGCCGATCAACCAGACGTTGAAAGCGGTCGGGCTGCCGAGCGACATCAACTGGCTGGGGGATGCATCCATCGCTCTGCCTGTCGTGATCATCGTCGGCGTCTGGGCTGGGATGCCGCAGACCACCATCACCCTGCTCGCCGGACTGCAGAGCGTGCAGACCGAGCTGCTGGAGGCCGCGGCCATCGACGGCGCCGGCACCTGGAGCAGGTTCTGGCACGTCACGCTTCCTGCGCTGCGGCCGATCATCATCGCGATCACCACGCTCGACCTGATCTGGAACTTCAACTCGTTCGCGCTCGTCTTCGTGCTCACGGCGGGAGGACCGGGAGGCACGACCATGCTCCCGATGCTGTTCGCATACAACGAGGCGTTCCGTTACGGGAACTTCGGGTACGCCGCCGCGATGGGCAACGTGATGGTCGTGGTGATCGCCGTCTTCCTGTTCGTCTACCTGCGCGGCCAGATGAGGAGCCGGAACTCATGAGCACCACCGACACCCGCACCCAGAGCGACGCGGCGACCAGCCAGGGCCCCGCGCGCGACCGCAAGCCGGACGCGTCGCACAGCGGCTCCCTGCGGCGCGGCCGCATGATCGGCCGGCCGCTGCAATACCTGGCGCTGTTCGCCTACATCGTGTTCCTCGGCTTCCCGCTGCTGTTCCTGCTGACGACGGCGTTCAAGACGCCGCGCGAGCTGCAGTCCCCGAACCCGGGGTTCTTCCCCACCTCGTTCAATTGGGACAACTTCGCTCAAGCGATCGAGAAGGCCAACCTGTTCACGTCGGCGGGCAACAGCCTGATCGTCGCGGTGGCCACCACGGTGCTGGTGACCGTCATCTCGCTTCCCGCCGCGTACGCCCTCGCCCGCTTCCGCACCAAGCTGCGCGGGCTGGCGACCGGCTGGATCCTGCTCAGCCAGGTCTTCCCGTTCATCCTGATCATCATTCCGCTGTTCCTGGTGCTCAAGAACATCGGCCTCATCAACAACCTGCTCGGGCTGATCCTCGTCTACACCGTGTGGTCGCTCCCGTTCGCCCTGTGGATGCTGCAGGGCTACGTCGCGGGGATCCCGGTCGAGCTCGAGGAGGCCGGCGCCATGGACGGCGCCACCCGGTTCCGCACGCTGCGCTCCATCGTGCTGCCGCTGCTCGCCCCCGGCCTCGTCGCGACCAGCCTGTTCACGTTCATCTCGGCCTGGAACGAGTTCTTCTTCGCGCTCGTCCTCATCCAGGATCCCAACCTGCAGACGCTGCCGCTGTCGCTCGCCCGCTTCGTGGGGGCGGAGGGCCAGGTGCAGCTCGGTCAGCTCGCCGCCGCATCGCTGCTGGCGACCATCCCGAGCCTCGTCTTCTTCATGCTCATCCAGAAACGTCTGACCTCCGGCCTCCTGAGCGGGGCCGTCAAGGGCTAGACGCCCGCTCCACCCCAACACCCACAGCAAGAGTCGAATCAACAGAAAGAGGTGTGCAATGCGCACAACAACCGCCGCCCGTCTGGGCGTCGCCGTTGCCGGCATCGTGGCCGCGTCGCTCGCACTGTCCGGATGCTCGACGTCGGGCAGTTCCGACGCCTCCAGCGGCGGCAAGGTCACGCTGACCTTCCAGTCGCTGGCCTATCAGGACACCACCGTCGCCGCGACGAAGGACATCGTGGACTCCTGGAACAAGAAGAACCCGGACATCCAGGTGAAACTCCGCCAGGGGAGCTGGGACAACGTGCACGACCAGCTCGTCACGCAGTTCCAGGGTGGAACGGCCCCGGACATCATCCACGACGAGTCCGCCGACATCATGGGCTTCGCCAACCAGGGCTACCTCGCCGACCTGAGCAAATATCTCGACGCGGACGTCAAGAAGCAGGTCTCGAAGGACGTCTGGAGCTCGGTCACCACCGGCGACGGCAAGATCGTGGCCGCGCCGACGCTGCTTCAGTCGTACGTCGTGTTCGCGAACACCGACGCCATCAAGAAGGCAGGAGCAGAGGTCCCGAGCGGCAAGACGCTCACCTGGGACGACTTCCAGGACCTGTCGAAGAAGCTCACCTCCGGAGGGAACTTCGGCACAGGATGGGGTCTGAAGCAGCCGACGGCGACCGTCATGAACCTGGCACTCGGCTTCGACGGCACCTTCTTCACGAACAAGGACGGCAAGTCGACCATCCATGTCGGCGACGACGAGCTCCAGGTGCCCAAGCGCATCAATGAGATGGCGTACACGGACAAGTCGCTCGACCCGACGTCGCTGACGCAGAGCGGCACGGACGTGCTTCCCGGCTTCTTCGGCGGCAAGTACGCCATGTACGTCGGCGGAAACTACGTGGCGCAGCAGATCACCGAGTCCGCTCCCGCAGGATTCAACTGGGCCGTCCTTCCTCCGCTCGCCGGCGCTGACGGTGCCGCGCAGGCGGCCAACCCGCAGACGATGTCCGTCTCGGCACAGAGCAAGCACGTCGAGCAGGCCGCGAAGTTCATCAACTACTTCATGGATGCGGCCAACCAGGCGAAGCTCGCAGAGGGCGACTGGCTGATCCCCGCTTCCGCCGCCGCTCGCGACCAGGTCGCGAAGGACACGTCGGGCAAGAACGGCTGGGAGGCCATCCTCAAGTCGGGCGAGGCCCTGAAGGCGGCACCGTTCCAGGGGGCGACCAACTACCCGCAGTGGAAGGACCAGTACGCCACCCCGGCGCTGCAGAAGTACTTCGCCAACTCGATCTCGCTCGACGACCTCAAGAAGCAGCTCACGGACGGCTGGTCGGCGGTCGGCTGACCCGCCGACAGACCGGCCGACCGCGGCGACGAAGAACAACCGAAACAAGGAGAAGGATCGATGGACGCGCTGGTGATGAAGGCGACGGGGGCACTCGCGGGAGCGGCTGTCGGCGACGCGCTCGGAGGAGCGGCGGAGGGCAACACGCCGGAGGCCATCCAGGAGCGCTACGACGGCTTCATCACCGGCATCGTCCCTCCGTTCCTGGAGGACTGGCGCAACGCCAGGCCGATCGCGCCGTACCACAAGGGCGACGGGCACGTCACGGACGACACCCTCATGACGACGGCTCTCGTCGACGTCTACGACACCGTGCGCGACCACTTGGACGCGTACGCCATCGCCGACCACCTGGTGCCGCTGCTGATCGGCGACAAGCGGTGGATCCCGGAGTTCGAGTCGGAGGGGCTGCTGCTTCACCGCATCTTCCTCGCGGAGAAGTGGCTGGTCACCCGCCTGCACTACGGCCACATCGACCCGCGTGAGGCCGGGGTCGGCAACATCGTCAACTGCGGGGCGACGATGTACGTCGCCCCCATCGGGATCGTCAACGCCGGAGCTCCCGATGCGGCGTACGCGGAGGCCATCGACGTCGCCGGGGCGCACCAGTCCAGCTACGGCAGGGAGGCTGCAGGCGTCTACGCGGCGGCCGTCGCCGAGGCGATGCGGCCGGGGGCGTCCGTCTCCAGCGTCGTCGAGACCGCGCTGCGGCTCGCGAAGGACGGCACCAGGGATGCGATCGCATCGGTCGTCGACGCTGCGGCGACGGTGACCGACTGGCGTTCCGGCCTCGGTGTGCTCCGCTCGGCCGTCGAGCCGTTCGACACCGTCGGGCCGTACTACCGGCAGCCGGCGAAGGATGCGCGCATCCCGAGCAGGACGAAGTCGATCGAGGAACTGCCGGTGGCCCTCGGGATGCTGGTGGCCGCGCAGGGTGACTACAGCGAGGCCGTCCTCGGCTCGGTCAACTACGGCCGCGACTCCGACTCGATCGCCGTGATGGCCGGCTCGATCGCCGGCGCTCTCGGCGGAGTAGACGTGGTTCCCGCCGAGTGGATCGACGGCGTCAGCGACGGCAGCCGGATGGACATCACGGCCACGGGGCCGGTCATCGCCTCCGTGGCGCGCCAGGTCTGGGCGGCAGACGCCGAGCGGGCGCGCTCGGTGGCGTCCGTCCGCGACGCCTTCGCCGCGGACCTCGAGGTGGCGTAGTGCTCAGGCTGAGCTGGACGCAGCCGGAGGACCTGCTGCCGCACGCGCTGGTGGCCGCCGAACTCGACGGCCGGCCGGTCGCCGACCTGCGGAAGCGCTGGGAGGCGGCGGGCGGAACGCCGACGGCCGCGGTGAGCGGCGCGACGCCGGAACCGGCGCCCGCCGCGCTCGTCGGGCTCGCGCGAGACCTCCTCGCCGAGGTGGACGAGCGGGCCGATCCGGCCGAGCTGGTCGCGGCGGAGCCGGACGCACTCGACGCGATCCTGGCGGCGGCGTCCGGCGCAGACAGCGCGGGCGGTGCGCGCAGCGCGAGTGCCGTGGGTCCCGCTGACTCCGCCGACCTCGCCGACCGCATCCTCGGCGGCTGGCTCGGCCGCGCAGCCGGGTGCCTGCTGGGGAAGCCGGTGGAGAAGATCTCGCTGGAGGGCATCAGGGCCATCGCGCGCTCGACGGGGAACTGGCCTCTCCACTCCTACTTCACCGAGGCGGGACTCGACAGCGACATCGCGGCGCGCTTCCCCTGGAACCGGCGCAGTCGTCCGACCAGCCTCGTCGAGAACATCGACGGGATGCCAGAGGACGACGACCTGAACTTCCCGCTCATCGCGCTGGGGCTCCTCGAGCGCGTCGGAGCGGGCTTCACGACCGACGACGTCGCGCAGGCCTGGCTGGACAGCCTGCCGGGCGGCCGTGTCTTCACAGCGGAGCGGATCGTGTACCGCAACCTGCTCGACGGCTACGAGCCGACGGTGGCAGGCGCCGTGCGCAACCCGTTCCGCGACTGGATCGGCGCGCAGATCCGCACCGACGTCTACGGCTGGGCCAACCCTGGCGATCCGGTCGCCGCGGCTCGTCTCGCCTGGACGGACGCCCGCCTGAGCCACGGCCGCAACGGCGTGTACGGCGCGATGTTCGCGGCGGCGGCCTGCTCGACGGCCGTGATCGCCGCCGACGTCCGTGCTGTCATCGACGCCGGCCTCTCCGTCGTTCCCTCCGCATCCCGATACGCCTCCGCCATCCGCCGCGGGGCGGAACTCGGCGCGAGCGACCTCGACGACGAAGCGGCAGTGGATGCGCTGCACGCGGAGTTCGGGCACCTCCACTGGGTGCACGTGCTCGGCAACTCCGCGCTGCTCGCGTTCGCGCTGACGCGCGGCGACGGCGACTTCGAGCGCACCATCACCCTCGCGGTGAGCGGCGGCTGGGACACGGACTCCGTCGGCGCGACGGCGGGCTCCATCGCGGGTGCGCTCACCGGCGCCCGCGAGCTCCCGGCACGCTGGATCCACCCGCTGCACGACACGCTCGCGACGAGCGTTCCCGGCTACTCCGACGTGCGGTTCAGCGACCTCGCTGCGCGCACGCTCCGCCTGGCGGAGGGCGCGGGCGTCCAGCCGGTCGAGGCAGCGTCCCGATGAGCGTCGTCGTGGTCGGCAGCGCCAACCTGGATCTCGTGTACCGGGTGGAGCGCATCCCGTCGCCGGGTGAGACCGTGCTGGCGGTCGGATCCGACTCCGCTCCCGGTGGAAAGGGCAACAACCAGGTGATCGCCGCGGCTCGCGCGGGCGCGCGGGCGACCTTCGTCGCTGCGCTCGGCAGGGATGCGGCGGCCGAGCGGTTGATCGCGAGCCTGGAGGACGCCGGGGTCGACCTGCGGATCAGGCGGGTGGACGAGCCGACGGGCACGGCGATCATCACGGTCGACGTCTCCGCCGAGAACGCGATCGTCGTCGATTCCGGCGCCAACCGGATGCTCGACGGCCTCGACGATTCAGAGCGCGAAGTCGTCGCTGCGGCAGACGTGCTGCTGCTGCAGTTGGAGACGCCGCTCGCCACTGTGACGGAGGCGGCTGCCGTCGCGCACGCATCCGCGACCACGGTCGTGCTCAACGCCGCCCCCATCCAGTCGCTCTCCGCCGCGTTCCTCGCCGACGTGGATGTGCTGGTGGTGAACGAGCACGAGGCGGCGCACCTCGCAGCCGAGCTCACCGGCGAGGCCGTGCACGAGGCGAGCGGCGAAGATCTCGCCGCGATCCTGAGCAGGCTCGGCCTGGCGGTGATCGTGACGCTCGGCGCTGACGGCGCCATCGTCCGGGTGCCGGACGAGCCGCCGGCGCACGTCGCGGGGCAGGTGGTCGACGCCGTCGACACGACCGGCGCAGGCGACACGTTCTGCGGCGCGCTCGTCGCAGAGCTCGACCGCCGCCGCGGTACGAACGGCAGCGCGGGCAGTGGCCGCCCCGACCTCGGCACGCTGGTGCGCGCCGCAGAGTTCGCGACTGTCGCCGCCGCCATCTCGGTGCAGCGCGCAGGCGCTGTGCCCTCCATCCCCACTCTCGAGGAGATTCACGATTTCAACTCGGCCAGCTGACCAGGCTTCCGTCACCACGTTCGACCCGGACGAGGAGAACACCAACGACTTCGATCCCCTGGTGCCCAGGGCGATCGACCTGCCGACGGTGCTGCCGCGCGGCGGCGTCATCGATCCGGCTGCCGGCGACATCGCGAAGATCTTCGCCGCGCCGGAGGACCCGGCGGAGTGGCCGGCCTGGCGCGCCGACCTCGCGGCCTGGCGAGAGGAGGCGCGCGCTCGCCTGAACTACGACGGCGCCGTCTACGAGCGTGCGGAGACGGAGTGGGCGCGTGCGGCGTACAGCGTCGCCCAGATCTGGCTGTGGGATGAACGGCTGTTCGACCACGAGCGTCAGGAGTTCACCGTCGACGCCTTCCTCGACGCGACGGCCGACCACGGCGGCTTCGACGGCATCGTGCTCTGGCACGCATACCCGGTCATCGGGATCGACGATCGCAACCAGTTCGACTTCTACCGCGACGTCCCGGGCCTGGATGCGGTGGTCGCGGCCTTCCACGCCCGCGGAGTGCGCATCTTCATCGACTACAACCCGTGGGACACCGGCACCCGTCGCGCACCGGACGCGGACCCGGAGGAACTCGCAAAGGTCGTCGGAGAGCTCGGCGTCGACGGCGTCTTCCTCGACACGATGAAGGAGGGCGACGCCCGCCTGATCGACGCTCTGCTGCAGGCGACCCCGCCGCAGGTGCTCGAGGGGGAGTCCAGGGTGCCGAACCAGCGCATCCAGGACCACCAGCTGAGCTGGGCCCAGTGGTTCTCCGACTCGGCGGCGCCCGGCGTGATGCGGGCGCACTGGTTCGAGCGCAGACACATGATGCACTCGACGCGCCGCTGGAATCGCGACCACAGCGACGAGCTGCAGTCCGCGTGGATGAACGGCACCGGTCTGCTGGTCTGGGATGCGGTGTTCGGCGTCTGGGTCGGCTGGAACGAGCGGGACAAGGCGACGCTGCGACGGATGCTGCGGGTGCAGCGTGCGCTCTCCGACGTCCTGGTGGACGGGGAGTGGTCGCCGCTGCTCGGCGCGTCGGAGGAGGCGCTGGCAGCCGGGGTGTACGTCTCGCGGTTCGCGGCAGACGGAGCGACCCTGTGGACGGTCGTGAACCGGGGAGACCAGGACTGGACGGGAGACCCGCTGGCGGCACCCGCCGCCGACGGTGCACGCCGTCACGACGTGACCGAGGGACGGGCGGACGTGACGGCGGTGCGCGTTCCCGCGCGTGGCGTCACGGGCATCCTCGAGGTGGTGGCCGGGGGAGCGCATCCCGCGTCGCTGCTGCGCGAGGCGGCGGACGACACAGCGGCGGACGACGCCCGGTTCCCCGCGCGGGAGGCCGTACGCACGGTGCCCCCGCGCACCCCGGCTGCGACCGCGCCGGTGGATGCGGTGGTCGTGGAACAGGGCGAGCGCGAGCTCGCTGTGACCTTCCGCCGCCGCGAGACGGGCTTCTACCAGGGCGCGCCGTACGTGGAGGAGTGGAAGCCGCTGCCTCCGCGGCTGCACGACGATCGGCGGGAGACGCTGACCGTCACGATCCGCGGGCGCGTCGCCGTAGCCGCGAGGGAGGTCACCGCTGCCGAGTTCGCGGGCTTCGTGGCGGCCACGGGGTACCGGCCGGTCGCCGGAGCGCGCTTCCTGGTGGGCACCGCATCCGGTGACACCCCCGCCGTCGGGGTCTCGCTCGCCGACGCGCGCGCATACGCGGCCTGGGCGGGGGCACGGCTGCCGGACGAGTTCGAGTGGCAGCTCGCCGCGGAACAGCCGGGCTTCGCCAGGTCGGAGCCCGCCGTCTGGAACTGGACGGAGAGCGAGCACAGCGACGGCATCACCCGGTTCGTCATGCTCAAGGGCGGGAGCGACCACGTCGCCTCCGGCTCGGACTGGTACACGGACGGCGGACGGCGAGACGCGTCGTTCAGCCTGAAGTTCCTGCTTCCCGGACTGGGCGTCGAGCGATCCAGCAGCATCGGCTTCCGGCTCGCATGGGACCTGTCGAGCGCGGACGAGCTGATTGTGGGAGAGCCGACCACGGACACGCAGGCCGTGGACGGAGGAGTCCAGCGATGAGCGAGTCCGCCCTCCGCGGCATCCGGGTGCTGGATGTGTCGACCCTGTTCGCCGGGCCCCTCGCGGCGACCTTCCTCGGCGACTTCGGCGCCGACGTGATCAAGGTCGAGCATCCCACCCGGCCGGACGCGGCCCGCGGGCACGGACCGGCGAAAGACGGTGTGAACCTGTGGTGGAAGACGCTCGGACGCAACAAGCGCACGGTCACCATCGACCTCGGGTCGCCGGACGGCGCAGAGCTGCTGCTCGCGCTCGCCGCGGACGCCGACGTGCTGATCGAGAACTTCCGCCCTGGCACCCTGGAACGCTGGGGGCTCGGGCCGGAGGCGCTGCACGCCGCCAATCCGCGCCTCGTGATCGCGCGCGTGACGGCGTTCGGCCAGTTCGGGCCGTACTCCGCGCGTCCCGGCTTCGGCAGCCTGGCCGAGGCGATGAGCGGATTCGCGGCGCTCACGGGCGAACCGGACGGGCCGCCGACGCTCCCGCCGTTCGGACTGGCGGACGGCATCGCCGCCTTATCGACCGCATACGCGGTGATGGTCGCGCTGCGCGCAGCGGAACGCGACGGGCACGGTCAGGTCATCGACCTCGCGATCATCGAGCCCATCCTGATGCTGCTCGGCGGCCAGATCACCGCGTACGACCAGCTCGGCGCCGTCCAGCCGCGCACAGGGAACCGCTCGGTCAACAACGCGCCGCGCAACGTCTATCGCACGGCGGACGGCGACTGGGTCGCGGTCTCCACCAGCTCGCAGTCCATCGCCGAACGGGTGATGCGCCTGGTCGGCAGACCCGATGTGATCGACGAGCCGTGGTTCGCGACAGGGCACAGCAGGGCAGAGCACGCCGACGAGCTGGATGCAGCAGTCGCGGCCTGGATCGCAGCTCGCCCCACCGAGGAGGTCGTCCGCGGGTTCGAGGACGCGCAGGCCGCCATCGCGCAGGTCTACGACGTGCGCGGCATCCTCGCCGACCCGCAGTACCAGGCGATCGGCACGGTGCAGACGGTCGACGACGACGAACTGGGGCCGGTGAAGATGCAGAACGTGCTGTTCCGTCTCTCCGACACCCCCGGTGCGATCCGCTGGACCGGCCGGCCGCACGGACGGGACACGGACGACGTGCTCGCCGAGATCGGCGTCACTCAAGAGCAGGTCGAGGCGCTGCGGGCGAAGGGGGTCGTGCGATGAGCGCGATCGTGACAGGGCTCTACGTGCCGGGCGACCGCCCGGACCGGTTCGACAAGGCGGTCGCGACGGGCGCCGACCTGGTGATCCTCGACCTCGAGGACGCCGTGGCCCCTGAAGCGAAAGCCGGAGCCCTCTCTGCCGTCGCGGAGTGGCTGAACGGGCGTGTGTCGAACGGCTCGGCATCTCGTGGCCCGCTCATCCAGGTGCGCGTGAACGCGGGAGCGGACCACGAGCTCGTGGCCCTCCGCGCGACGGACGCGCCCATCGAACTGCGCGTGCCGAAGGTGGAGAGCGCCGCCGATGTCGAGCGGATCGTCTCCGTGGCGGGCGATCTGCCGATCGCGGCCCTGGTCGAGTCCGCGCTGGGGGTGGAGAACGCCGCAGCCATCGCCGCGCACCCCGCTATCGCACACATCGCGCTCGGCGAGTCCGACCTCGCAAGCGACCTCGGCAGCAGGGATGCGGTCGTGATCGACTACGCGCGCACGCGCCTGCTCTTCGCGGCACGCGCGGCAGGTCTCCCCGCGCCGATGCTGTCGGCGTACCCCGACATCCGCGACCTCGACGGTCTCCGAGCGGACACCGAACGCGGAGCGCGACTCGGCTGGTTCGGGCGGACGGCCGTGCACCCCAGCCAGCTCGCGGTGATCGCCGCCGTCTTCGCGCCCACTGATACGGAGACGGCCTGGGCGCGCGCGGTGCTCGCCGCGGTCGAAGGTGGCGGGGTGGCGACGCTGCCGTCCGGCGAGATGGTGGACCCGGCGATGCTCGGCCGAGCCCGTGCCATCCTCGCCGCCCGTGCTGATTGACGCGCTGGAGCAGGCCGACGGATGCTGGAGCAGCGATCATTCATCAGCAGGGCGATCGGCGACGAACTGCGCTACACCCTGATCGCGCCGGACGTCGTGCCGGGGCCGCTGCCCATCGTCTACCTGCTGCACGGGCGAGGAGACTCCGCCGCGTCGTGGGAGCCGGTGCTCGACGACCTGCGCGCGCTTCCGCTGATCGCGGTGCTTCCGGATGCGCCGTGGAGCGAGCGCGCGAGCTACTACGTCGACTCGGCGCACCGGGCCGGCCGCCAGGTCGAGACGGCGCTGACCGGCGACCTGGTGGATCACGTCGAGGCGCGGCTGCCAGACGGGCGAACCGCAGTGGGGCGCGCATCCCGAATCGTCGCCGGGTACTCGATGGGCGGGTACGGTGCGCTGCGGTTCGGGCTCGCGCATCCAGAGTTGTTCGGCCAGGTCGTGGCGCTGAGCCCTGCGGCGTACGATCCCGAGCCGCCTGCCGGATCGTCGGCGCGCACGTTCGGCGCGTTCGGCGTCGGCGACACCGTCTACGACGCCGACCGCTACCGCACGCTGAGCATCCGCGCGGCGCTCGACGGCTACGCAGGGATGCCGCTCAGCATCGACCTCGCCGTTGGCGACGCGGAGCAGCCGCACCCCGGCGCGCCGGACGCGCTCTCTCTCGTCAGCCAGACCGCCGCCATCGCGCGCCTGGCAGCAGACACCCGCGGCATCACCGTCCGGGCGCGCACCTACCCCGGCGCTCACGACTTCACTGTCTGGCGTCCCGCTCTGCTCGACGCCCTGACCGGCCTGCTGCGCTAGGCCGGCGGCCGCCGCTCGGCTGCTCGTTGCTCGGCTACTCGCTGTTCGCCTGCTCGCCTCTCGCCTGCTCCGCGGCGCGGCCCCTGGCGACGTGCTCGAGGCGACGCAGCGTCTCCACGTTCCGGATGTGCAGCATGAGGTCGGCGAGCGGCTTCGGGATGAGGCGGGCCGGGCCGCTGACGGGGTACTCCTCCATTCGCACGACGCACCCGGTGCCGCGGGGCTTCACGTCGATGATGACGCGCTCTTTGCCGACCGGGCGGGTCTTCGCCTCGAGCGCCATCCGCCGTGGCGGATCCCAGGTCTCGACAACGGTCTCGTCGTCGAGAACGAACGGCCAGACGCCGATGGAGTGGTGCAGCTTGGAGCCCGGCCGGGGGTAGCTCGGCTCCGCGGCGCGCAGCCGGGACGCCCCGACCACCCAGGTCGGGTAGACCCACGGGTCGGCGAGGGCGACGAAGACCTGCTCTGGCGTGCAATCCAGTTCGCGGACGGTCACGGACATGTGCTCACTGCTCCGGAAGGCCGTCGGGGCGCAGCGACGCCTCGGCCTGGTCGATGGATGGATGCGCGCCTGCGCCGGGGATGGCGCGCGCGTCCGCGTCCGGTGCGAGCGACGGCATCGCGCGCATCCCGAACTCGTGCCGCAGCGCGCTGCGCGCCGCGTAGTAGCCGACGAGCCCGTGCACTCCTGGGCCAGGCGCGGCGGAGGCAGAGGCGAGGTACAGTCCGCGGCCGGGCATCCGCCACGGGTCGGCGGACGCAACGGGTCGCGCGATGAGCTGACGGAGGCTGGGCGCCCCCGCCGAGATGTCGCCGCCGACGTAGTTGGGGTTGTACGCTGCCATCTCCACGGCCGTCTTGTGGGTGCTGGCGAGCACCACATCCCGGAAGCCGGGCGCGAAGCGTTCGATCTGCCGCGTGATCGCCTCCGTCTGGTCGACGGGGGAACCGGCCGGCACGTGCGTGTACGCCCACAGAACGTGCTTGCCTGCCGGTGCCCGCGTGCCGTCGAAGAGCGATGGCTGGGAGACGAGAACGTACGGATCGTCGCTGTGACGCCCGGCGGCGACCTCGCGCTCCGAGCGGGCGACGGCCGCTCGGGTGCCCCCGAGGTGCACGGTGCCGGCCTCCAGCAGTTCCGGATTCGACCACGGCACGGGGCCGGAGAGGGCGAAGTCGACTTTGGCGACCCCGTTCCCGTTCCGGAAGGCGGAGATGCGCCGCAAGTAGGACGGCGGCAGCCGGTCCTCGCCGAGCCGGGCGGCGGCCTCGGCTCCCGTGTCGAACAGGATGACGCGCGCATCCGGCAGCTCCGCGAGGGAGGTGATCTCCGTCCCCGTCACCACTTCGCCGCCGTGCGCGACGATGTCGGCCACCATCGCGTCGGCGATGGCCTGGCTCCCGCCGACAGGGATCGGCCAGCCGCGGGCGTGTGCGTATGTGGCGAGGGTCAGTCCCGCCGCTGCCCCCGCGATGCTCGGCAGGGCGAGCGTGGTGTGCGCGAACACCCCGGTGAGCATGGCGCCCGGGGCCTCCGTGCGGAAGAACGCATCCCACCAGGGGCCGCCCTGGGCCAGCATGGTCGCCCCGAGCCGCGCCGCGACGAGCGGGTGCCGCGGCACCTGGAAGAGCTGCGATCCGGTGAACTGGGCCACGGCGTCCGCGTTCCGCACGAGCGGACCGAGCATGCGGAGCCACGCCGGCCCGTCGACGCCGAGGGCGTCGGCCGTGCGGTCGAGGTCGCGGTAGGCAATCGCCGCTCTCCCGCCGTCCAGGGGATGCGCGTACGAGGCGGTCGGGACGACGAACGGCACTCGCTGCTCGATACCGAACCTCTGGAAGAACCCGGAGGCGAAGGCCAGGGGATGCACGGCGGAGCAGATGTCGTGACGGAACCCCGGGAGCGTCACCTCTTCTGTGCGGGTGCCGCCGCCGACGGTCGCGTTGCGCTCGTAGACGCGCACGGAGAGCCCCGCGCGGGCGAGGGTGACAGCGGCGGACAGCCCGTTGGGGCCGGAGCCGACGACGATCGCGTCCGGAGTGGTGGAGCTCATGCCTCCCTGTATACCCCGTTATCGTCCGATTCGACCGGGATGCTCAGAGCTGGGCGACGCTGTCGGAGAGGGCGCCTGCCCCGTGCAGGGCGGCGGCGATGGCGTTCGCGGTCTGCTGGAACGCGCTGTCGGTCTTGGCGGCGCCGATGGCTCCGCCCTTGAGCGCGCCCCCCGCCATGTTCCTGTTGAGGCGCGCGACGAGCCGTCCGTGCTGGTCGACCATGAAGTCGACGAGGAAGGTCTGCTGGAAGTTGTTGCCGGCCAGGCCGCCGAGCAGCACGGTCATGGCGGTGCTCCCGCGCTTGGCGAGCAGGCCGCCCGCCGGACTCGCTGTGACCGCGAACCCCTCGCTCTGGAGTGCGGACGCGACGATGCGCCTGCCGTTCTCGTGGTCGCCGATGATGAAGAAGTCGTGCGCTTTGGCCATGCGGTCAGCGTATCGCCTGAGGTTAACGAGTTGTGAACAGTTGTTTCATGACACAAAAAAACATGAACAGAGCGTTCATGAACGCATAGGCTGCACTCGTGAACGACCGTCAGACCTCCAGCAGACCGACCATCGTCCTCGACTTCGACGGGACCGTGTGCGTCGGCGACGCCCCCGTGTGGGAGTACGCGGAGGCGGTGATCGCCGGCATTCTCGACGCCGGATCGACAGGGCGGACCGACCTCGATGCGTCGCTCCGCGCCAGGCTCGGCGCGTTCCTCGACGGGGAGCCTGGCTCACCCGCATACATCGACGGCTACGCGGCCGTCGCAGCGCTCGCAGCAGGGCACGCAAGCGACGACCTGCTGCAGAGCGCGTACCAGACCAGCCGGCGGGCGCTCGCCGGGGGAACCGTCGCGGTGTCGGCGCCGGCCGGGCTCGCCGACTTCCTCGGCAGCCTGGGGGGAAGCGTCGAGCGCGTGCTCGTGACGAACGCGCCGCTCGACGGGGTGCGGGAGACGCTCGCGGCCATCGGGGTGGCCGACGCGATCGACCGCATCGTCACCGACGCGGACAAACCCGCCGGCTGGACCAGCCTTCTTCCTGTGCTGCTCGACGGCAGGGAGCCGTCGCAGCTGCTGTCGGTGGGCGACATCTGGGGCAACGACCTCGCCCAGCCGCTCGCGGCCGGGTGCGCCACCGCCCTGATCGACCGCTTCGGCCACCGCGCTGGTCCTGCGCACCTGGTCGCGGCGGACTTCCCCGGCCTGTACGACGGCATCCGCCGCTGGGCGGCCGACCCCGCCGGCTTCACCGCCGCGCACCAGTCGACGACGGCCGCGGCCAGCGCTCCGGCCTGACCAGCAGCCGACCTCACCCCTCCACACCCCCACCCCACGACCTCTCTCTCCACAGAATCAGCACCACCCACCACTCGCAGTCCTCACCTCCGCACAGAATGGGAACGTCATGAAAATCCGGAAGATCGCCGTCGCGAGCGCCTCTGGCCTCGCCATCCTCGCCGCGCTCGCGTTGAGTGGATGCGGTGTGCAGCAGCAGACCGCATCCGGCTCCACCGCATCCGGCACGGCGGCCCCCGCCGCCTGCACGGGCACCTCGGACGACTCGGCCAAGGCCCCCACCTCGCTCACCCTCGCGCTCGTCCCCTCCGGCGACGCCGCCAAGCTCGTCGAGACGGTCAAGCCGCTCGAAGAGGCGCTCACCTCGCGTCTCGGCATCCCGGTGAAGGGTGTCATCACGCAGGACTACCAGGCCGCCGTCGAGGCGATCGGCAGCAACCAGGCCCAGATCGGCATGCTCCCGAGCCTCCAGATGAGCCAGGCCTGCGACAAGTACGGCGCCGTCCCCGCCCTGCAGACGCAGCGCAACGGCAAGAGCACGTACGCCGCTCAGTTCTTCACCAACGACCCCAAGAAGTACTGCTCAGACACTCCGGTGAAGGGCGCGAACGGGATGCTGTACTGCAACGGCACCGAGAAGGGCACCGGCCCTGCCGGGCTCGACAGCATCACGAAGATCAAGGGCGCGACGGTCTCGCTGCTCCAGGCCGCATCCCCTGCCGGCTACATCTTCCCCGTCGCGGCGATGAAGAAGGCAGGCCTCGATGTCGACAAGGACATCAAGACCGTCCAGGTCACCGCCAACGACGCCAGCGTGCTCGCCGTCTACAACGGCGACGCCGAGGTCGGCACCAGCTACTGGGATGCGCGCTCCGTCGTGCAGAAGGACACCCCGGATGTGGGTGAGAAGGTCGTGGTCTTCGCTCTGACCGACGAGATCCCGAACGACGGCGCCTCGATCAGCAGCAAGCTCAGCAAGACCTGGCAGACCAAGATCGCCGACGCGATGAAGGACTACGCGGGCACCCCGGAGGGCGTGAAGGCGCTCACCGCGATCTACCAGATCACCGGCCTGGTCGACGCTGACCCCGCGAGCCTGAAGAAGACGCAGGACGCGGCAGCATCCATCGGCCTCGGCTGATCGCACGACCATGAGCGGGGTGGCGGGCACAACATGCCTGCCGCCCCGCATCGACAGTATCGACGGCAAGGAAGGACAGACGAGATGACGGAGTCGTCAGGAGCGCGCATCCGGTTCGAGAACGTGGGCGTCACGTACCCCAACGGATTCTCCGGACTGCGGGACGTGAGCCTCACCATCGAGCCCGGCGAGATGGTCGCCGTCGTCGGGCTGTCCGGCGCAGGCAAGTCGACGCTCATCCGCACGATCAACGGGCTGGTCCCGATCACGTCCGGCGAGATCACCGTGGGCGACTACCAGCTCTCCGGGCTGCGCGGCAAGCGGCTGCGCACCCTGCGCAGCGAGGTCGGGATGGTGTTCCAGAGCTTCAATCTCGCGAAGCGCACCACGGTGCTCAACAACGTGCTGATGGGCCGTCTGCACCACACCTCGGCCTGGCGGACGCTGCTCGCGGCGTGGTCGGCCGACGACGTCGAACTCGCAATGCAGGCGCTCGAGCGCGTGGAGATCGTCTCGAAGGCGTACTCCAGCGCCTCCGAGCTGTCCGGCGGTCAGCAGCAGCGCGTCGCCATCGCGCGCACCCTGGCGCAGCGGCCGAAGGTGATCCTCGCCGACGAGCCCGTCGCCTCCCTCGACCCTCCGACCTCCCACGTGGTGATGCGCGACCTGCAGCGGATCAACGCCGAACTCGGCATCACCGTCGTCGTCAACCTGCACTTCCTCGACCTCGCCCGCCGCTACGGCACCCGCCTGATCGGGCTGCGCAACGGCGAGGTCGTCTACGACGGCCCTGGCGCCGGCGCGGACGAATCCGTGTTCGAGTCGATCTACGGCCGCTCCCTCACCGCGGAGGACGTGCTCGACGCCCCGGCGGTGCTGCCGTGACGAGCGTGACCACCGGTTCGGCGCAGAACGCCCGCCCCGTCAAACCGCGCTCGGCGTGGAAAGTCGTCGTCACCATCGCCGTGCTCGCCGCGATCACGGTCTGGTCGGCGATCGCCGTGCAGGTGGACGTCGGCGCACTCTTCGCCAACGCGCAGAACGCCTCCAACACCCTCATCCAGCTCTTCCAGCCGGACTACACGTTCTTCCCCGAGACGCTGCCGTGGCTGCTGCAGACCGTGCAGATGGCTGTGATCTCCACGGCCGTCAGCGTGATCATCGCGCTGCCGCTGTCGTTCCTCGCCTCCCGCGCCACCAACCCGAACAGCGTCGTCCTCGGCATCGTGCGGTTCGTGATGAACGTCGTCCGCAGCGTGCCGGACCTGCTCTACGCCTCCCTGTTCGTGACCGTGGTCGGCACGGGGGCGCTGTCCGGCATCCTGGCGCTCGTGCTCTTCAACGTCGGCATCATCGTGAAGCTCATCTCCGAAGCGCTCGACGGCCTCGACCGCGGTGGCCAGGAGGCGGCGCTCGCCGCGGGCGGCACCTGGTTCAAGGCCAACCGCGCCGCGATGGTGCCGGAGGTCGCGCCCACCTACCTGTCGCAGGCGATCTACGTGCTCGAGCTGAACATCCGCGCATCCACCGTCATCGGCCTGGTCGGCGCCGGCGGTCTCGGGATGCTCATCGACAAGGTGCGCACCTTCTACCAGTACCACTACCTCAGCATGATCATCTTCGAGATCCTCATCCTCGTCGTGCTGCTCGAGCTGCTCAGCTCATACACCAGGCGGAGGCTGATCCGATGACCGCGCCCACCATCGCCGACCGCACCAGCCCCGCCACGCGCATCCCGAGCCAGCTGCGGCCGCGCAAGCCGCTGCGGATCGCGCGCACGGTCGTGTGGGTGATCGTCACCGTCGTGGTGGTCGCCGCCTTCTGGGGCGTCGACATCTCCTGGGATGCACTGTGGCAGCTCCCGCAGAAGCTCGCCCACTACCTCGGCCTGATGTTCCTGCCTCCCGCCTGGGACAAGCTGCCGGATGCGCTCTCCGCGACCATGCTGTCCGTCGCGATGGCCTGGTTCGGCACCGTGATCGGCGTGATCGTCTCGTTCCCGCTGAGCCTGCTCGCCACGAGAGGGCTGACCCCGGCGGTGGTGCGCTGGCCGCTCCGCGCGGTGTTCGCCGTGCTGCGCGCCGTGCCGGAGGTCGTGATCGCCGTGCTGATGCTGTCGGTCACCGGGCTCACCGCATACACCGGTGCGCTCGCCATCGCGATCGGCTCGATCGGCACGCTCGGCAAGTGGGGTTACGAGAGCTTCGAGTCCGTCGACCGCGGCGCCATCGAGGCGGCGACAGCCGCAGGCGGCTCGCGGGTGCAGATCATGCGCTGGGGCGTGTGGCCGAACGCGAAGCCGGACGTGCTCGCGTTCTGGCTGTACCGGTTCGAGATCAACGTGCGCGCGTCCGCCATCCTCGGCCTGATCGGTGCGGGCGGCATCGGCAAGATGCTGGTCGACAACATCCAGTTCCGCATCTGGGACGTGGTGGGGATGCTGATGATCGTGGTCATCGTCGTCACCATGATCATCGACCAGCTCTCGGGCCTGGTGCGCCACCGCATCATCTCCGGGCACTGGGAGCTGCCGGTGGTCACGGCCGTTCGGCGTCGTTCGGCGCGTCGGGTGCGCGCGGAGAGCATCGAGCTGAAGGCGACGGAATAGGGTGACGTCGTGAGCTTCCCTGCCGAGCGCGGCCTGCGCATCCTGCACATCTCCGACACCCACCTCTTCGGCGACGGCAGCCTGCACTACGGGATGGTCGACACGCTCGCCGCGCTCGACCGTGTCCTCGCCCGCGCGTCCTCGCTCGGTGTCGTCGACCTCGTCGCGGTGTCAGGCGACCTGTCGGACGACGGCAGCGCGGAGTCGTACAGGATGCTCGCCGGGCGGATCGCTCCGTGGGCCTCCGAGCACGGAGCCGCCGTGGTCTACGCGATGGGCAACCACGACCTCCGCGATGGCTTCGAGGGCGTGCTCGGCGCCCGCGAGACGGTCGTGGAGGTCGCCGGTTTCCGGGTGGTCACGGTCGACACCTCCGTGCCTGGCGCCGGTTACGGGGCGGTGGATGCGGCTGCTCTCGACCGCCTGCGCGGCGTCGTCGACTCCCCGTCCGCGCACGGCGCCGTCGTGGTGTTGCATCATCCGCCCATCCCCGCCGCGAGCGCGCTGCTGGCTGCTCTGGAACTGCAGAACCCGTCCGGGGTGCTGGAGGCGTGCGCATCCGGCGATGTGCGGCTCGTGCTGGCAGGGCACTACCACCACGCCATGAGCACGGTCGCGGAGGGCATCCCGGTCGTCGTCGCCCCTGGCACGGCGAACAGCTCAGATCCCATCGCCGCCGCCGGAACGGAGCGCGCGACCGTCGGCTCCGGCTTCGCGGTGATCGACCTCCCGCTGGAGGGTGACCCGACCGTCATGTTCGTCGCCGCGCCCAGCGCAGAGGACGGCACGGAGATCTTCGACCTGGACGCGGCGGAGGTCGAGCGCATCGCCGCGGCGGCCGGCCCGAAGGAGCCACGATGACCGACCACCGTCCCGGCGAGGTCATCGCGACCATCCGCTCCGTCCTCCCCTCCCTGCTGCCGACGGAGCAGGCCGTCGCGGCCGTGCTGCTGGAGCGTTCGGCGGAGATCGTGGAGCTCAGCTCGCAGCAGGTCGCCGAGCTGGCCGGCGCCTCCCGTGCCACCGTGGTGCGCACCTGCCAGAGCCTCGGCTTCACCGGCTACCAGCAGTTGCGCGTGCTGCTCGCCAGGGACGCGGGCTACCGCCCCGTCGCAGCAGAGGCCGCCGCGCCCGTCGGGTCGGCCGGCATCGTCACGCAGACCTTCACCCACATCGCAGGCAGGGTGGACGACATGGTCGCCCTCCTCGACGCGGACGCGGTGGAGCGCGCCGTCGAGGCACTCGTCTCCGCCCGCCGCGTGGTCGCGGTGGGCAACGGACTCTCTGCCCCTCTTGCGCTGGATGCGGCCGCCCGCCTCACCAGCGTCGGCCGGGCAGCGGAGTCCCCGCTCGACGTGATCGGCCAGCAGATCACCGCGCGGCTGCTCTCGCCAGGCGACGTGCTGCTGGCGGTCAGCGGGAGCGGCTCGAACGCATCCACTCTCCGCACGGCCGGCGCGGCGACGGCGGCGGGCGCGACCGTGATCGCGGTGACCGCGTTCGTGCGCAGCCCGATCGCGCAGGCCGCCGACGTCGCACTGGTCGTGACCATGCCCGACCTGACCTTCCGCGACGAGATCACCCTCGCCTCCCGGCTTCCGCAGGCCATCCTCATCGAGGGGCTGGTCGCTGCGGTGACGCAGCGCCTCGGCGACGCTGCGACCACGGCGAAGTCGCTGGCGCTGGACGCGATCAGCGACAACCTGGCGGAGTAGGGGTCTGCCATCCCCTGGCGCGGCAGAATGAGGGGACCAGGACACGAGGAGGCTCACATGCCCGTGACAGGAATCGGCGGACTCTTCTTCCGCAGCGGCGACCCGGATGCGCGGGCCGCCTGGTACAAGGAGCACCTCGGCATCGACGCAGGGCAGGCATCCGTCTGGCAGCAGGAGGCAGGGATGACCGTGTTCGCCCCGTTCCCCGCCGACAGCGACTACTTCGCCGCCGACCAGGCGTTCATGCTCAACCTGCGGGTCACCGAGCTGGATGCGCTGGCGGCGAGCCTCGAAGCGGCGGGCATCCAGGTGGAACGCAAAGACGAGTGGACGAACACGGAGTACGGGAGCTTCGCGCGCATCCACGATCCGGAGGGGCTCGCGATCGAGCTGTGGCAACCTCCGAACTGACCATTGCTCAACAGCGGGCCGAGGACTACCGTGCGACGGGCTGGGTCTTCGCCGACCAGCGTCCGTGTGCAACATCGACGTTCTAGGAGAGAACACCATGAGTGATACCACCCCACCGGCCAGCTACCCCGCGTCGTCGTCCCCGGCGGGAAGCGGCGCACCCGTCGCTCCGCCGCAGCAGGTGAACATCGCGTTCTGGCTGTACATCGTCGGCGCCGCCCTGAGCCTCATCGCGCTCATCGTCTCGCTCGCGACGGTCGGATCGCTCAAGGACGACGTGCAGAAGCAGCTCGCGAACCAGGGCCAGCAGATCTCCGACGCGACGCTCAACGCGACGGTCGGCGTGTCCGTCACGCTCGCCGTGGTGTTCGGCATCCTCTACATCGCGGCGTACGTGCTGTTCGCGTTCTTCATGCGCCGCGGTGCGAACTGGGCGCGCATCGTGCTGCTGATCGTCACCGTGCTCTCGCTCTTCGGCATCCTCGGCGGCTATGGTCTCGGCGCGGCCCGCGTGGTCGTCGGCGTGATCGCCACCGTGCTGATCTTCCTCAAGCCGGCAAACGAGTACTTCGCCGCAGTGAAGGCGAGCAAGCGGGTCTGACCGCGCCGATGAGCCTGAGCGTGGACGGTGGCGAAAAGTCACCGCCCACGCTCAGGCTTGTTCCTGTATCGTAGATAAGTCGGCTCTTGACACCGCACGTTCGTGCGGATGGGTTTGTAAGTCAGGTGGGCCGGTTTCGCCGCCGTTCGGCAGGCGAATGATCACTGTATGTGAACGGCCCCGGCCAAAGACTGCCCGGGTTCTCCTTTGAAGCGCGGTAACGATCCGCGTGCTTCGTCATGCATAACGAGAACAACCCAGGAAGACATCCATGCCCGGATTCAAGAAGCACGGAAACAACAGCGCTCCTGGCGCCCGCAAGGGTGCCCCCAAGGCAGGCAGCCGCAGCCCCAGCCACCGCGGATACCGCGCGGCGGAAGAGGGCGCAGCCCCGAAGAAGGCCCGCTGGTCGGAGGACGAGCGCGCCGCCCGCGGTCGCGCAACGTACGGAAGCCGCGATGGCGGAAGCCGCGATGGCGGGCGCGAAGGCGCAGGCTCGACCGGCGCCCGCAAGGAGCGCCCGAACTGGGAGCCCCGCGGCAAGGACGCACGCCGCACCTGGCAGCCGGACGGCGACCGCTCGCGCGGCCGTGACGACCGCGCTCCGCGTCGCGACTTCGACAACGACCGTCCGCGTCGTTCGTTCGATGGCGACCGCGCTCCGCGTCGCGATTTCGACAACGACCGTCCGCGTCGTTCGTTCGATGGCGACCGCGCTCCGCGTCGCGATTTCGACAACGACCGTCCGCGTCGTTCGTTCGACGGCGACCGCGCACCGCGCCGCGACTTCGACAAGGACCGCGCTCCGCGTTCGTTCGACAAGGATCGCGCTCCGCGTTCGTTCGACGGCGACCGTGGACCGCGTCGCGATTTCGACAACGACCGCCCGCGCCGTGGAAACGACGACCGCGCTCCCCGTCGCGACTTCGACAAGGACCGCGCTCCGCGCTCGTTCGACGGCGACCGCGGACCGCGTCGTGACTTCGACAACGACCGACCCCGTCGTTCGTTCGACGGCGACCGCGCACCGCGTCGCGATTTCGACAACGACCGCCCGCGTCGCGGAAACGACGACCGCGCTCCCCGTCGCGACTTCGACAACGACCGTCCGCGTCGTGACTTCGACAACGACCGCGGCCCCCGCCGCTCGTTCGACGCCGACCGCGCACCGCGCCGCGACAGCTCGTCGTCGTTCTACCCGTCGCGCGACGAGAAGCCCGCGTTCACGGCGAATGACGACGTCGTGCTCGAGCGCCTCGAGGCAGACGCCATCGAGGCGAAGGACGTCGACGGCGTGACCTTCGGCGACCTCGGCCTCGGCGGCAACATCGTCCGCGCGCTCGCCGAGCTCGGCGCCGACCGGCCGTTCCCCATCCAGGCTGCGACGACCCCGGATGTGCTGGCAGGCAAGGACGTCCTCGGCCGCGGCCGCACGGGCTCCGGCAAGACCATCGCTTTCGGCGCCCCCATGGTGGAGCGACTGATGACCCTCTGGGCCGAATCGGGCAAGTCGGGCGGCAAGCGCCAGATGGGCCGCAAGCCGCGCGCCCTCATCCTGGCACCCACCCGCGAGCTCGCCCTGCAGATCGACCGCACCGTGCAGCCGATCGCCCGCAGCGTCGGCCTGTTCACCACGCAGATCTATGGCGGTGTGCCGCAGGCCCGTCAGGTGGGAGCGCTGCAGCGCGGCGTCGACATCGTGATCGGCACCCCCGGCCGCATCGAGGACCTCATCGAGCAGGGGCGTCTCGACCTCAGCGAGGTCGTCATCACCGTCCTGGACGAGGCGGACCACATGTGCGACCTCGGCTTCCTGGAGCCGGTGCAGCGCATCCTGCGCGAGACGTCGGAGGGCGGCCAGAAGCTGCTGTTCTCCGCGACCCTCGACAAGGGTGTCGCCCAGCTCGTCGACGAGTTCCTGGTGAACCCGACCGTGCACGAGGTCGCCGGCGAAGACCAGGCGTCCTCCACGATCGACCACCGCGTGCTGGTCATCGAGCACCGCGACAAGGCGGCGATCATCGAGCAGCTCGCCGACCGCGACGGCAAGACCCTGGTCTTCGCCCGCACCCGCGCGTTCGCCGAGATGCTCGCCGACCAGCTCGACGACGCCGGCATCCCGGCCGTCAGCCTGCACGGCGACCTCAACCAGTCCCGCCGCACCCGCAACCTCGGCCAGCTCACCAGCGGCCGGGTCAACGTGCTCGTCGCCACCGACGTCGCCGCCCGTGGCATCCACGTCGACGACATCGATCTGGTCATCCAGGCCGACGCGCCCGACGAGTACAAGACCTACCTGCACCGTTCCGGCCGCACCGGCCGCGCCGGCAAGCAGGGCACGGTCGTCACGCTCATCCCGCGTCAGCGTCAGCGCCGCATGACCGAGCTGCTCGGTCGCGCCGAGATCGAGGCCGAGTTCGTGCCGGCGATCCCCGGCGACCAGCTCATCACCGACCTGGCTCAGGCGGCAGCGCAGGCATAACGCCGCGGCGAGCAGCACGACAGCGACGCACGAAGGCCGCACCGGATGCATCCGGTGCGGCCTTCGTCGTCTTCTGGCTCGATCGGGCCGGCGCGGGGTAGTGTCTGGCCATGACCAACGGTTCGCTCGTCTTCGCAGGCGGCGGGGTGGCGGGGATCGCGTGGGAGGTCGGCGTGATCGCCGGCATCGCCGACGCCGACCCGCAGCTCGCCGAGCACCTCCTCGCGCCGGAGGTCACGTTCATCGGCACATCGGCGGGTTCGGCGGTGGCGGCGCAGCTCGCCAGCGGCGTCGACCTGGACACGCTGTACGCAGCGCAGGTCTCCGACGACACCGCAGAGTTCGACCCCCGCGTCGACCTCGCCGCCCTGATGGAGCGGTTCATGGCGGCGGCGCAACCGGACGCATCCACAGCGGAGAGCCTGCAGGCGATCGGCCGACTCGCTCTCGACACGCAGACCGTGGCCGAGGCGGAACGCATGGTGTCGATCGACGCGCGCCTGCCGTACGAGGAATGGCCGGACAGACGCCTGCTGATCACGGCAGTGGATGCGGTCAGCGGCGAGTTCCGCGTCTTCGACGCCGCGTCGGGGGTGCGCCTCGGCGCTGCCGTCGCTGCCAGCTGCGCCGTTCCGGGGGTGTGGCCGCCCGTGACCATCGGAGATCGTCGATACATGGACGGCGGGATGCGCTCGCTCGCGAACGCCGATCTCGCCGCCGGTTCGGACTGGGTGCTGGTGGTCGCGCCTATCCTGGACGGCGTTCCCGGCTTCGGCCAGATCCCTCCCGGTGAGCTGGAGTCGCTCGCTCCGGCTCCCGTGCACGTCGTCTACGCCGACGAAGCCTCCTTCGCCGCCTTCAGCGTCAACCCGCTCGACCCGGCGACCCGCCCGGCCTCCGCCGCGGCTGGGCGCACCATCGGCGCTGCCTCCGCCCACCGCATCCGCGCCGCCCTCGACCGTACCCACTGACATCGAGTCCGAACCTCTTCAGGCGACACGCCGGTCGAGGATGTGAACAACTTCGGACTCGATTATGCGGGGATGAGCTGGGCGAGGGCGTGAGCTGCGAGGCCGGCCATGCGGGGGTTGTCGTCTGAGTTGACGGCGAGGGCCGTGGCCATTGTGACCGCCCAGCCGCGGGCGCGGCGCCAGGCGGCGTCGTCGACGAGCGCAGCGGGGGAGAGACGGGTGAGCTCTGCGCGGAACACGGCGCGCGCATCCTGGTCGAAGGTCAGCCACGCGGTCGCGAGGTCGGTGGCCGGATCGCCGGCGGTCACGTCGCCGAAGTCGATCACCGCGGCGAGCCGGGCGAGGTCGGGCGTCAGCACCAGGTTGCCAGGGTGCAGGTCGCCGTGCAGCCAGATCGGCGGCCCATCCCACGCCGGCGCCTCGAGCGCATCCCGCCACGCGTCAGCGAGGTCGGCCACCTCCATCCGCTCCGACAGGTGGCGCAGCCGTTCCTGGACTGCCGCATCCCTGGTCGCCAGGGGTACGCCGCGCACGGGGTTGGCCGGGACGTCGCCGCTCGCCGGTTCGTGCAGTGCTGCGACGAACGCCGCCAGCGGCAGGGCGATGGATGCGCGCTCCTCCGCCGTTACCTCGGCCCCGTCGATCCCGTCGACCCACGGCACGATGCTCCACGCGAACGGGAACAGCTCCGACGGCACGCCGATACGCACGGGAGCGGGGATGCCGACCCCGACGCGCGCCGCGAACGCGGGCAGCACCTGCTGCTCGTGCTCGATCAGGTGCGCGGCGACCTCACGGCGCGGGATGCGCACCGCGTACGCATCGCCGAGCCGGTAGATCAGGTTGTCCCAGCCGTCGGAGACGAGCGTGAGCGGACCGGCGAGGTCGGGGTGCTGCGTGGCGATCAGCCGCGCGACGAGGTCGGCGTCGCTGGCGATGTCGGATTCCGGGGTGTTGTGCACTGCTCGACGCCCTGCTACGGCGTCCGGACGTACGACGACACGGCAGGTCCAGGGTGCAGGACGCCGTTCACTATCGCCTCGATGGCGAACTCGCTGGCCTTGGCGAGGTCGATCGCTGTCGGATCGAGCAGCCACTGAAGCTGCAGTCCGTCCATGACCGCGAGGATGGACGCCGCCGCCTTGTCGATCGTGTCCGGATCCGTCACGTTCTCCTGCGCGCAGAGCTCACGGAAGGCATCGTCGATCTCGAGCCGGAGCGTGTGGTAGCGGTCGAAGAAGTACGACTTCGCCGGGTGGTCGTCTGTCACGGACTCGGACGAGAGCACGGTGTACACCTGCACGATGCCCGGCCGCTGGGCGTTGCGCAGCGCCGTGTCGACGAGGTGGGCGAACAGTGCGGGACCGCCGGGGATGTGGCGGTCGGCCAAGTGGGCGACGTCGTCCTGGTCGCGGAACTCGAGCACTTCGAGCAGCAGGTTCTGCTTGGTTCCGAAGTGGTGCAGCACACCGGCGTGGGTCATCCCGACCTGCTCGGCGATGTCCGTCAGGGTGCCGTTTGCCGAGCCCTTCGTGCCGAAGGTCTCGATCGCCGCGCGGAGGATCTTCTTGCGTTTGCGCTCGGTCTCCGGGCGCGGACTGGTGCTGCCGCCCGTGGTGACCATTCGTGCCGTCCTCTGTCTCGTGCTGCTTGCATGCGAGCTTACCACTCAGTAACCTCGGACCGACTTGCTTTCTGACCAGTAAGCAAGTTATCGTCGGCCGACAACACGCACCAAGAGGGCACAGCGAATGTGCCCGTCATGAAGGAGAAGCAATGAGGCTTAGGAAAACCCTGATCACGGCATCCGCGATCATGGCCATCGGCGCACTCGCGCTCACTGGCTGCTCATCGAGCGGCTCATCAGGAGCGAACAGTGCGAGCGGAGGCTCGCTCACAGTCGCGAAGCCCGACGGCGCAGCCGTCCTCGCGACCCAGATCAACAACCCGTTCATCACCACAGGCTCCGGCATGTCGCTCGGATACGACCGGATGATCTACGAGCCCCTCGCGCTCGTCAACCCGGTCGGCAAGAACGAGACCACCCCGTGGCTCGCCTCGAAGGTCCAGTGGAACTCCGACTACACGCAGCTCACGGTCACCCCGCGCGCGAACGTCAAGTGGAGCGACGGCAAGCCCTTCACCGCGGACGACATCGTCTTCACGTACAACCTGATCAAGAGCACCCCGGCACTCGACCTGGGCGGCCTCAAGCTGACCGAGGTCAAGAAGGACGGGGACAACGTCGTCCTGAACTTCAGCGAGTCGAAGTTCGTCAAGCAGGGCGACGTGCTGCAGGTCGGCATCGTCCCGGAGCACCAGTGGAAGGGCATCGCAGACCCGACAAAGGATGCGGTCAAGGACGCGATCGGCACCGGCCCGTACACGGTTAAGACGTTCTCGTCGCAGGGCGTCGTGCTGAAGGCGCGCACCGACTACTGGGGCGGCAAGGTCCCGGTGGGCGAGCTGAAGTACCTCGAGTACAACGACAACACCGGCCTCCTCCGCGCACTGCAGAGCGGCGAGACCGACTGGGCGCAGATCTTCATCACGGACTACCAGAAGAACTACGTGGACAAGGACCCGAAGCACAACGTGTTCTGGGGCGCCAACGTCCTGAGCCCGGACATGATCCTGGTCAACAACACCAAGGCTCCGTTCAACGACGTGGCGTTCCGCAAGGCCGTCAACATGGTCATCGACCGCAAGGCGCACGCAGAGAAGGCGCGCAGCAACGCCGGCCCGGAGCTGACCAACGTGACGGGCATCCCGCAGCCGACCGGTGACCAGTACATCGCTCCCGAGTACAAGGACCAGACGTTCAAGATCGACGTCGACGGTGCCAAGAAGGTGCTCACCGACGCCGGGTACACCTGGAAGAGCGGCGCGCTGATCGACCCGTCTGGCAACCCTGTCTCCTTCACGCTGTCCGACCCTCAGGGCTGGAACGACTACGTCACCGGCATCCAGCTGGTCGCGACGCAGATCAAGAACACGCTCGGCGCCGACGCGAAGGTCGCCACCCCTGACGCCGACACCTGGACCGCGAACGTGGCCTCCGGCAACTTCGACGCCGTGCTGCACTGGACCGGCTCCGGCTCGAACCCGTGGCACATCTACGACGACGTCATGAACGGCGCATACCTCGAGCAGGCAGCGGACGGCAAGGTCGCGGACAACTTCGGTCGCTACAACAACCCGGAGGCGACGGCGCTGCTCAAGGAGTACGCCCAGTCCTCCGACGACTCCGCACGCACCGCTGCGCTGAACAAGCTGCAGAAGATCTTCGTGGAGGACGTCCCGGCGATCCCGATCGGAACGCACCCGCAGCTCGCCGAGTACAACACCCGCAAGTTCACGGGGTGGCCGAGCGAGAGCAACCAGTACGCGACTGCTGACCCCACCCAGCCGTCGGCCGTCCAGGTGCTCATGAACCTGAAGCCGGCAAGCAAGTAAGCAACCTGCGCGTCCGGGGTGGACGAGGGCTTTCCGAGCCCGAGTCCACCCCGGATCGTCCGCGGTCAGCGTGAAAGCGACATCCCTATGACAGACTCCCTTCTTTCCGTGCGCGATTTTTCGGTCGTGTACGACGTCGACCCGCCCGTCGAGGCGGTCAAGAACGTCACCATCGACATCAAACGTGGTGAAATCGTCGGCCTCGCCGGTGAGAGCGGGTGTGGGAAGACCACCCTCGCCTACGGCGTGCAGCGACTCCTCAAGCCCCCGGCCGTCATCAGCAGCGGCAGCGTCGTCTTCCACGACGAAGGCGGCGACGACATCGACATCAACTCCCTCGACGCGGAGGAGATGCGCCGGTTCCGCTGGAACAAGGTCTCCATGGTCTTCCAGGGAGCCATGAACGCCCTCAACCCGGTGGCCACCATCGGCTCTCAGCTCGAGGACGTGTTCCTGGTGCACCGCCCGGGGATGAGCAAGGCCCAGCGACGCGCGGAGGCAGCCGAACTCCTCGAGATCGTGAAGGTGGGCGCTCAGCGCCTGCGCTCGTTCCCGCACGAGCTCTCCGGCGGTATGCGCCAGCGCGTGATGATCGCCATGGCCCTCGCGCTCCGCCCGCAGCTGATGGTGATGGACGAGCCCACCACCGCACTCGACGTGCTCGTGCAGCGTGAGATCCTCAAGCAGATCTCGCAGCTCCGCCACGACTTCGGCTTCTCCGTCGTCTTCATCACCCACGACCTCCCGCTGCTGCTGGAGATCAGCGACCGCATCGCGATCATGCGCGAAGGGGAGATCGTCGAGCTCGCAGACGCAGAACAGATCTGGACGAACCCCCAGCACGACTACACGCGCCAGCTGCTCCGATCGTTCCCACGCCTCACCGGCGAGAGAGGAGTGGTCGTCCGATGACCACGCTCGAGTTCAAGAACGTCACCAAGATCTACAACGTGCGCGGAGCGGGACAGCTCAAGGCGCTCGACGACGTCAGCTTCACCCTCGGCCCCGGCCAGACCATCGGTCTGGTCGGTCAGTCCGGCAGTGGCAAGTCGACCATCGCGAAGATCCTCACCCAGCTCGAGACGCCGACCAGCGGAGAGGTGCTGCTGGACGGCACCCCTGTTCCCCGCTCCGGCAAGCGGCTGCGGAAGTACCGCCAGCAACTGCGGATGGTCTTCCAGGACCCCTTCGCCTCCCTGAACCCGTCGCACTCGATCCGCCACCACATCGAGCGCCCGTTGCGCCTGGACAACGTGGTCCCGAGCAAAGAGGTGGACGGAGAGGTGCGGCGGCTGCTGCAGCGCGTCCGGCTGGATGCGGACGCCGTGATCGACCGTCGCCCGCACGAGCTCTCCGGCGGTCAGCGTCAGCGCGTTGCCATCGCCCGCGCGCTCGCATCCCGCCCCGCACTGCTCGTCGCCGACGAGCCGGTGTCGATGCTCGACGTGTCGATCCGCCTCGGCGTCCTGAACCTGCTCGCCGAGCTGCAGAGCCAGGAAGGGCTCGGCGTCCTCTACATCACCCACGACCTGGCGACGGCCAGGCACTTCAGCGACGAGATCATCGTGCTCAACCAGGGCAGGATCGTCGAGCACGGAACGGCGGATGACGTCATCCTCCGGCCGAAAGACCCATACACGCGCGAGCTCCGCGCCGCGTCCCCCGACCCGGAGAAGCACTTCGGATCGCTGGCCGCACAGACGTCAGGAGGTGCGCTGTGAGCGTCGAGACTCCCGTTGATCCCACGCTTGTCGGCACGATGGCGGCCAGGGCGGAGCGCCGCGGCGTCCGCATCCCTTGGCGTTTCATCGGCGGACGAGCCGCCTTCTACGCGTTCACCCTGTGGGCGGCGATCACCATCAACTTCTTCCTGCCCCGCATGATGAAGGGCGACGCCGTCTCGTCGTACATGGCGCGCAGCCAGGGCCAGCTGACCCCGGATGCGGAGAAGGCGCTGAGGGCCATGTTCGGCCTGGACACGTCGGTGCCGCTCTGGCAGCAGTACCTCGACTACTGGAACATGCTGTTCCACGGCAACCTGGGCGTCTCCATCTCCACGGGCATGGCGCCGGTGGGAGAGGCGATCGCCTCCGCCCTGCCCTGGACGCTCGGCCTCGTCGGCTTCGCCACCGTGATCTCCTTCCTGATCGGCACGAGCCTGGGCGCGGTGATCGGCTGGAAGCGCGGCGGACGACTGGATGTGTTCGTCCCGATCACGACGTTCCTCGGAACCGTTCCGTACTTCTGGGTCGGGCTGATCCTGATCGCGGTGTTCTCGACGACGCTCGGCTGGTTCCCCGCGGGGCACGCATACGAGTTGGGCGTCGAGCCGGGCTGGAACGCCGACTTCATCGGCGAGGTGATCTCCCACGCTGCGCTGCCGATGATCACCATCGTGATCGTCTCGATCGGCGGCTGGGTGCTCGGCATGCGCAACATGATGCTCACCGTCCTCGACGAGGACTACATCACCGTCGCGCAGGCCAAGGGGATGCCGAACCGCCGCGTGCTCTGGCGCTACGCCGCGCGCAACGCGGTGCTCCCGCAGATCCAGAGCTTCGCGCTCGCCCTCGGCTTCATCGTCAGCGGCACGATCGTGATGGAGATGGTCTTCTCCTACCCCGGCATCGGCCTGCTGCTGCTCAACGCCACCAGTGCGAAGGACTACGCGCTGATGCAGGGCATCTTCCTCGTCCTGGTCCTGGCAGTGCTGGTGGCGAACATCCTCGCGGACATCGCCTACGCCATCCTCGACCCACGCACCCGTCAGACGGAGGCTTGATCATGACAACCCCCGCACAAGAATCGCAGACCGTCACGCAGGACGCGCAGACGCTCGCGCAGCCGGCAGGCGTCGGCGCTCCAGAGACCCTCGCGGTCGCGGTCGCCGACCGGCAGCGTCCGACGAAGGCCACCTTCTGGTCGCAGCTGAAGGCGTCGCTCGCGATGTTCAGCAACCCCAAGTCCGCGACCGGCCTGATCATCATGGGCGTGTTCATCCTCGTCGCGATCTTCGCCCCGTGGATCGCCCCGTACGACCCGAACGCGCAGAACCTGAACGAGACCCTTCAGCCGCCGTCGTTCGAGCACCTCCTCGGCACGACCCACATCGGTCAGGATGTGTTCAGCCAGCTCGTCTTCGGTACGCGCGGCGTGCTCGTGGTCGGGTTCCTGGCGACGATCATGGCCACCGTGGTCGCGATCATCGTCGGCGTGACCGCCGGCTACCTGCGCGGCTGGAAGAGCGAATCGCTGTCCGCGCTGTCGAACGTGTTCCTGGTCATCCCGGGACTGCCGCTGATGATCATCGTCGCCTCACAGTTCGACGACCCTCCGCTGTGGCTCATCGCCGCCGTGCTCGGTCTGACCGGCTGGGCTTGGGGCGCACGCGTGCTGCGGGCCCAGACCATGTCGCTGCGCAACCGCGACTTCATCCAGGCGGCGCGGGCGAACGGTGAGCCGTTGCACCGCGTCATCCTGGTGGAGATGCTGCCGAACCTCCTCGCGATCATCGCGTCGAGCTTCGTCGGCACGATGACGGCAGCGGTGCTGGGGCTCACCACCCTCGCGTTCATCGGCGTCATCCCGGTGTCCAACCTCAACTGGGGCACCATCCTGTTCTGGGCGCAGCAGAACAACGCGTTCCCCGAGTACTGGTGGTGGTACGTCCCCGCCGGCCTGTGCATCGCACTGCTCGGCGTCGCCCTGTCGCTGATCAACTTCGGCATCGACGAGTACGTCAACCCCCGCCTCCGCTCGGCGGGCGAGCGCGCCCGTGCGATGAAGCGCAAGGGCATCAACATCAACAACGCCGTCACCCAGGTGCGCACGGATACCTCCGCCGCCGGTTCGGCCGAACACACACGGGAAGTCAAGACCGAATGACCTCAACACTGCCATCAGCATCCCCGGTTCTGGCATCGGGAACCCTTCCGTACCAGGATCCATCGCTGACGACAGCCGAACGTGTCGCTGATCTCCTCGCACGCATGAGTGTGGAGGAGAAGGTCGGGCAGATGCTGCAGCTCGACGCCCGCGACGACCTGCGCGACCACATCCTGCGACGCAACGTCGGCTCCATCCTGCACACCTCGCCCGAACGCATTCTGGAGGCCAACCGGCTCACGCAGGAGACCAGGCTGCGCATCCCCCTTCTCGTGGGGGAGGACTGCATCCACGGGCACTCGTTCTGGCCGGGGGCCACGATCTACCCGACCCAGCTCGGCATGGCGGCATCGTGGGATGCTGACCTGATCGCGCGGGTCGCCCGCGCCACAGCAGAAGAAGTCGCCGTGACCGGTGTGCACTGGACCTTCTCTCCTGTGCTGTGCATCGCCAGGGACCTCCGCTGGGGACGGATCAGCGAGACCTTCGGCGAGGACCCGTTCCTCATCGGAGAGCTGGCGAGCGCCATGGTGCGCGGTTACCAGGGCGACGGGCTCGACGATCCGACGGCGATCCTCGCGACCGCGAAGCACTTCGCGGGCTACTCGGAGACGCAGGGCGGCCGCGACGCGAGCGAGGCCGACATCTCCCGGCGCAAGCTCCGGAGCTGGTTCCTGCCGCCATTCGAGCGCGTGGCCCGCGAGGGCTGCCGCACCTTCATGCTCGGCTACCAGAGCACGGACGGCGTGCCGATCACGGTGAACGACTGGCTGCTCAGCGAGGTGCTGCGCGGCGAGTGGGGATACACGGGCACGCTCATCACCGACTGGGACAACGTCGGCCGCATGGTCTGGGAGCAGAAGGTCCAGCCCGACTACGCGCACGCCGCGGCCGCCGCGGTGAAGGCGGGCAACGACATGGTCATGACCACGCCGATGTTCTACGAGGGCGCACTGGAGGCCGTCGAGAAGGGGATGCTCTCCGGCGACGACTTCGACGCCGCGGTCGCGCGCATCCTGACGCTGAAGTTCGACCTCGGACTGTTCGAGAACCCGCGCCTCCCCTCTGCGGAACTCGACGCCGTCGTCGGCAGCGCTGAGCACGCCGAGCTGAACCTGGAGATCGCGCGGCGCTCGATCGTGCTGCTGGAGAACGACGGGACGCTGCCGCTCGCCGCCGAGCCGCTCAGGGTCGCGCTCGTCGGCCCGCTCGCCGACGACGCCCAGAGCCAGCTCGGCGACTGGGCGGGCGGATCGGGGCAGGCGGGTTGGCTGGACGGCCAGCCCCGCGAGATGATCACCACCGTGCTCGACGGCCTGAGCGCGATCGACGGCTGGCGCGTCCAGCACGCCAGGGGCGCGGAGATCCTCACGCTCGAGGACGACCCGCGCGGAAAGACGTTCCAGGACGGACAGCCGCGGCCCTCCGTGGTCGTGCCTGCCGCTCCGGACGCCGCGCTGATCGCCGAGGCCGTCGCGGCCGCAGAGGCATCCGACGTGGTGGTGGCCGTGGTCGGAGACAGGATCGAGCTCGTCGGCGAGGGGCGCTCGACCGCGACCCTCGAACTGATCGGCGGCCAGATCGCACTGCTCGACGCGATGATCGCGACGGGGAAGCCCGTCGTGGTGGTGCTCCTCGCCTCGAAGCCGCTCGTCCTCCCGCCGTCGGTCGCGAACGCCGCAGCCGTGATCTGGGCGGCCAACCCGGGGATGCTGGGCGGGCAGGCGCTCGCCGAGATCATCGCAGGCCGGATCGAGCCGTCCGGCCGCCTGCCGATCTCGTTCGCCAGGCACGTCGGCCAGCAGCCGACGTACTACAACCAGATCCGCGGGCAGCACGGCGACCGCTACGCCGACCTCACCCAGGAGTCCGCGTGGGCGTTCGGCCACGGGCTGTCGTACACGACGGTGGAGTACGCCGACCTGGCGCTCGTGCGCACCGAGCTCGGTGCGCACGACGACATCGTCGCCGAGGTCACCGTGAGCAACACCGGCGCACGTCCTGTCCGCGAGACGGTCCAGGTCTACGTGCGCGACACCGTCACGAGCGTGAGCTGGACGGACAGGGAGCTGAAGGCGTACCGCCAGCTCGACCTCGCCCCTGGCGAGTCGGTCAGGGTGCGCATCGAGCTCCCCGTCAGGGACTGCTCGATCGTGGACGCCGCGGGAGTCCGCCGCGTGGAAGCGGGGGACTTCGAGCTGCTCGTCGGTCCGTCCTCCCGTGAAGCTGCGCTGCTCTCGGCCGGGTTCGAGGTCGTCGCGACCTCCTGATCGCGTGCGCGGGCGGCGTGCGCGTCGCCCGCGTGCCGCGTGCCGCCCGCGTGCGCCTCAGGCGCGTTCTCGTGTCAGGTGCGGTCGTGGAGGGTGATCTGGTAACCGTCCGGGTCGGCGAAGGTGAAGGTGCGCCCGAAAGGACCGTCGATCGGCGCGGCGACGATGGTGTGACCGTCGGCGACGAGCGCGTCGTGGATGGCCTGGACGTCGGTGGCGTGCAGCCAGAGGGCGGCTCCGATGCCCGGCTGGGCGACGGCGTCGAGGTCGGTGCCTTGGACGACGTCGCGGAGGGCGAACGCGATCGGCGTCGTCTCGAAGACGACGGCGTGCGGCGGGCCGGCCTGCGAGCGGACCAGTCCGAGGTACTGCTCGTAGAACGCTCGCGAAGCGTCGAGATCGCGCGCCTGCAGGGAGATGAAGTCGGGGCCGGTGACGGGCATGGTGATGCTCCTTCGTGATGTGTCAGTTATCTGACACGCATCAACCTATGTCAGACTACTGACATGAGTCAAGACGGAGCGGGCGTGGACCTGGAGACCTCGCTGGGCTACCTGCTGAAAGAGGCGTCCAGCGCGCTCCGCGCCGCCATGGAGGCCGTGCTGCGCCCGCTCGGGATGACCATCACGCACTACTCGTGTCTCGAATTGCTTGCACAGCGCCCCGGCCTGTCCAACTCCGAGCTCGCCCGGGGAACCTTCGTGACCCGGCAGTCGATGAACGTGCTGCTCCAGAACCTCGAGCGCGACGGCTCCGTGGTGCGGCCGGCGGAGGCGTCGGTCGGGAAGGTGCTCCCCACGCGGCTCACGGAGCGCGGACGGCGAAGCCTCGAGGTGGCGACGGTCGCTGTCCGCGGTGTCGAGCTCAGGATGCTGGGCGACATGACGGAGGAAGAGCAGGCGAGTGCGTTCCGCATCCTGCACGGCATGATCGAGCGGCTGCGCTGAGCCGAGGCTCTGTGCCGCCGGCGGGGCTCGGTCAGCCCACCATCGCCAGGATCGCCTCGGCCACCTGCCTCGGCGACGCGCTGGTGGTGTCCACGGTCGGACCGGGGACGCCCGCGGAGGCGAGCACCGCATCCAACTCCCCGTGGCGGTGCAGGTGCCAGGCGAGACCCGCCGCGTCCTCGCGGTGCCTGGCGCGCAGCCTGGCCGCACCGACCTCTGGGTCGACGGTGAGCCGGACGACGGTCAGCGGGATGCTGCCGACCGCGTCTTCGTATAGCCGCACCGCCGCCGCGTCCTCGATCACCCCGGCGAGCACCAGGACGCGCGCCCCGGCTGCCAGGTGGTTCGCGGCGACAGCGCGGAGGTTCGCGAGCTCCAGCGCGTTGTTGAACGGATCGCCCGCCGGGGCGGGCCACGCGCTGCGGAGGGCGTCGAGGTCGACGATCGCGTGCGGGACCCCGCGCTCGATGAGGAGCGCGCTGAGGGCGTCGGCGGTAGCGGTCTTGCCGACGCCGACGGTACCGTTCACGAACAAGGCTTGGTCGCGCATCCGACCAGTCAACCGCACGAGGGTGCGGCGAAGTGTTGCGACAAGCTCGGTGGATGCGCGGGATCGTTGCGCGCAGCGGCGAAAGAATGCCGAAGTGTTGTGAGAGTCTGCTGTGGGCCCGAGAGGAAAACATGGATAACCGCAAAGCCGACGCCACGCCGACCAGGATGCACGCCGTCTCAGACGAGACCCGCGGTCTCGTCGACCTCGTGCTCGAATACTCGCGGCGGCGCATCCTGAGCACGGACACCCCGCTCGACAAGCCGCTGTCGGAGGCCGAACTGAACCGGCTGGCCGGGCAGACCGTGGTCGAGGGCGGGATCGGCGCCGAGCGCGCGCTGGCGCTGTTCGAGCACGTCCTCGCTCCCGCCTGCATCACCACGGACCACCCGCAGTATCTGTCGTTCATCCCGACGGCGCCGACCAAGGCGGCCACCGCGTTCGACCTGGTCGTGTCCGCGAGCGCCGTCTACGGCGGCTCCTGGCTGGAGGGGTCGGGGGCGGTGTTCGCCGAGAACCAGGTGCTCGCCTGGCTCGCCGCCGAGTTCGGTCTCCCGAAGACCACCGGCGGGGTGTTCGTGCAGGGCGGCACGCTCGGCAATCTCTCCGCCCTCGTCGCCGCCCGCGAGCATGCGCGCGCGGAGCGGGGCGACCAGCTCGGGCACGGCCGCTGGAAGATCGTCTGCAGCGCAGAGGCGCACTCCTCCATCGCGTCCGCGGCACGGGTGATGGATGTGGAGGTCGTGCCTGTGCGACCCGACGACAGCGGGATGCTCACCGGCGCGAACGTGAGGGAAGCACTCGACGAGCACGGCGCATCCGTGTTCGCCGTCGTCGCCACGGCAGGGTCGACCAACTTCGGCATCGTGGACGACATCGCATCCATCGCGGCACTGAAAGACGAGTACGAGTTCTGGCTGCACGTGGACGGCGCGTACGGCCTGGCCGGGATGCTTTCGCCGGCCGCCAGGCACAGGTTCGCCGGGGTGGAACGAGCGGACTCGGCGATCGTCGACCCGCACAAGTGGCTGTTCGCGCCGTTCGACGCGTGTGCGCTGCTCTATCGCGACCCCGAGGCAGGACGCAGGGCGCACACCCAGCACGCTGAATACCTGGACACGCTCACGGAGACCACCGAGTGGAGTCCGTCAGACTACGCAGCGCACCTCACCAGGAGGGCGCGCGGCCTCCCGCTGTGGTTCTCGCTCGCCACTTATGGAGCGGCGGCGTATCGCGATGCGGTGACAGCATCTCTGGACGTGGCGCAGCGGATCGCGCGCGAGATCGAGTCTCGCGACGGCTTCCGGCTGGTGCGCGAGCCTCAGCTGTCTGTCGTGGTCTTCGAGCGGGATGGCTGGACTCGCGACGACTACGCGCGCTGGTCGGCCAGGCTGCTCGACGAGCAGCGCGCGTTCGTCACGCCCAGCTCGCACGACGGACGTCCGAACACCCGGTTCGCCATCGTGAACCCGACCACCACCTTCGCCCACCTCACGTCCATCCTCGACACGATGTAGACGCAAACGAGTCCGGAGTTATGCACGCGACGCGCCGGGCGCGAGCGTGCATGACTCCGGACTCGATTGTTCAGACGATGGGGTCGTCTGTGTCGCTGGTGCGACGGGTGACGCGCTCGCCGGAGGCGGGGTCGACAGCCGTGCGCGTCGTCGCAACCGACTGGCGGCGGCGGGTCAGCAACACGATGCCGATGATGATGCCGATCGCGCCGGCGGCCATCAGGATGTAGCCGACCAGATGGAGGTCGATCCAGGCCACCTGCAGGTTCAACGCGAACGCCAGGATGGCGCCGATGACGAACAGGACGATTCCGGTTCCGAGACTCATGGTGTCTCCCTTCCGGTCAGACGCGTCGGCTGCCGGTGAGCATCCTCACGAGCCAGACGATCACGGCGATGACGAGCAGGACGATGCCGACCCAGAGCAGGAAGTTCAGAGACTGCACGAATCCGCCGGTCAGCAGAAGAATGATCGCAATGATGGCGATCACGATGAGCAGGATGTTCATGGCAGAGGTGTCCTTTCCTTGACGACACCACAGAACTACTAGTTCAGTTGCCTAGCAATCCCCTTGACTTGACGAGAATTCCTGCTTTACTCGCGCGCGCAGTTCGGGGGAGGAGAGTTCAGGAGTGCCGGGGCTTGGTCGAGATGCGGTCGACCGTCTCGCGCATCTTGGTGAGGAAGCGCGTGATCGTCGCGGCCTCCTCGGGGCTGAGCTCCGCGGTCGCCGCTTCGATCTGGGTCTGCGCGGCTTCGAGCATCGGCCCTGTGTCGCCGAGCGCCGCGGCGGTCGGCACGATCTCGATGGAGCGCTTGTCGACCGTGCTGGGCTTGCGCTCCACGAATCCGCCCTTCGCCAGCCGGTCGATGAGGGCGGTGGTGGATGCGCTGGAGATGCCGAGATACGCGCTGACGTCTTTGGAGGCTGTCACCCTTCCCACCGCGCGACGATCGAGGATGAACCGGAGCGCGAGCAGGTCGCTGTCTCCGATGCCCATCGCAGCGCCGGTGCGCCGACGCATCGCGGCCTCCGCGGCCCGGTAGACCTGCAGCGCCTCGAGGACGCCCGTCTCTGGGCGGTCCGGCACCTCGGTCTCGTCACTCACAGCACTCACTCAACCCACGTTCGCCGATCTGACAAGGGAGGAACCCGACACTTTCGGCTGATTCACGGCCAGGGCGACGACGACGAGGGCCGCGCGTATGCTCGCACGGTGGACGATCGTGTGCTGCTGGACCGCTACGAGCTGAGGGACGCGCTCGGTCGCGGAGGGATGGCGACGGTGTACCGCGCGTTCGACCGCCAGCTCGGCCGGTTCGTCGCCGTCAAGCTCTTCGCGCCGGGGACCGCCGTCGACGACGCGCGCCGCCGCGGAGAGGCGACGCTGCTCGCCCGGCTCAGTCACCCGAGCCTGGTGACCCTGCACGACGCGCACCTGGCCGTCGAGGGCGACGAGACGCCGAGCTTCCTCGTCATGGAGCTGGTCGCGGGAACCGACCTGCGCACCCGCCTGGACGACGGACCCCTGACCGGTCCGGAAGCGGCCGAGCTCGCCGCCGAGATCGCGGAGGGGCTGGTGGTGGTGCACGACGCGGGAATGGTGCATCGGGACCTCAAGCCCGCCAATATCCTGCTGCCGGACTCGACGGTGCCAGGAGGGCGGCTGCACGCCAAGCTCGCGGACTTCGGCATCGCCCACCTGATCGGTGCGGAACGTCTCACCACGGACGGGACGGTCATCGGAACGGCGGCGTACCTCAGCCCGGAGCAGGTGGCGGGAGCCGAGCCAGGAGCGCCGGCCGACATCTACTCTCTCGGCCTTGTGCTGCTCGAAGCGCTCACCGGTCGACGTTCGTACCCCGGCACCCCCGTCGAGTCGGTGAGCGCCAGGGCGGCTCACGACCCGCGCATCCCGAGCACACTGCCGGAGGACTGGCGCGGGATGCTCGCCGCCATGACGGCGCGCGACCAGGCGCTGCGGCCGACAGCGATGGAGACAGCGGTGATGGCGAGGGAGCTCGCACCGCAACTGGCCGGGTGGGATGCTGGTGCGGCCGGTTTGGCGCCGGAGGATGAGCCAACGGTCGCGATGATTCGCCAGGACGCTCAGGTGCCGCCGGAGCCTCTGGCGGCGACCGTGGCGATGCAGGGGAGCGCTGCCGCAGCGGACGCCGCCGACGCAGCCGACGCACCGACCGCCGTGCTGACCCCCACGAAGCGTCGCCGCGGACTCGTCGCGGCGGTGATCGCCGTAGTGGTGGTGGTGCTGGTCGCCGGGGGCATCGGCCTCGGCGCGCTGCTCGCGCCGTCCGGAACGTCGCCAGGGACGGGCCCGGCCACGCACACCCCGGCGACGCCGAGCCTCGCGCCGACCGTCGCGCCGGTCACCACCCCCGATCCGGCGTCCCCGCCTGCCACACCGACCTCGCCTCCGCCGGCGACCACGTCCGCCCCGGCGACCACTCCTGTGCCGACGCCGAGCAGCAACGGGAACGGCAACAAGGGCAAAGGCAACAACAACGGGAACGGCAATGGGAACGGCAAGAACAAGTAGCCGCTAGCCGGCCCGACGCCCGATCGAACCGCGTGCCGCTCAGCGCGGGCGGCAGACCAGGATGCTTGCCCTGCGTCGCCGCTCGAACCCGAGCGCTTCGTACACGCTGGTCGCGCGCTCATTCGTCGTCTCGACGTGCAGGAAGGGACGCTCGCCCCGCGCGATGATGCCGCGCATCACCTCGACCATCGCCGTCGCGGCGAACCCGCGCCCGCGGAAGTCCGGGTCGACGCACACCGCACTGACCTCGCACCACCCGTCCGGCCGCATCCGCTGCCCCGCCATCGCCGCAAGCCGTCCTCCGACGCGGATGCCGCGATACCCGCCGAACTCGATTGTGCGGGGGAGGAACGGCCCCGGCCTGGTGCGGTCGACCAGGTCGAGCGCATCCGGAACGTCGGCGTCGCCCAGCTCCACCAGCACAGCGTCGTCGCCGAGCGGCCGCAGCTCCGGCACGGTGTCGTGCTCGTAGGTCAGCTGCCAGCAGTCGTACACGCCGAGCGTCTCCCAGCCGTCCGGGCCTGTGGATGCGCCGAACACGCCGAGAGCGTCGTCTGCGTCCGCGTCGCTCGCTGCGGGCAAGATCAGGCCGGCCAGCGCATCCAGCGGCCCGTCAGGGTCGGCGACGGCCGCGAACGGTGAGACGTCGGGACGGAAGCGTTTCGCGTCAGCTGTTCCGATGGCCAGGGAGCGCTGCGCACCGGTGAGGGCGTGCCAGGCGGGATTGTCGAGAACGTGCATCCCCCCAGCTTTTCATGCCGTGGATGTGCCGTGCGCCGGTTCCGTCAGGCCCCGTGCGCCAGTAGTGTCTCGCGTGACCCGTGCATTCGGCGTCGCCCATTCGAGGAGGACTCCCTGAAGACCGCTGCCATCGTCGTGAATCCGATCAAGGTCGACCTGCCCGCCGTCCGCGCGGCCGTCGAGGAGGCCGAGTCCCGCTACGGCTGGGGGGAGACGATCTGGCTGGAGACGACGGAGGACGACCCGGGTACGGGGCAGGCGAAGCAGGCGCTGGAGCGCGGGGCGGATGTGGTGATCGCGGCGGGCGGCGACGGCACGGTCCGCACGGTCGCCGAGGTGCTGCAGGGCTCTGGGACGCCGCTCGCCTTGCTCCCGTCCGGCACGGGGAACCTGCTCGCCCGCAACCTGAGCCTCACCCTCGACGACGTGGAGAACGCCCTGCAGTCCGCGTTCGACGGCGACGACCGCCCGATCGACGTCGGTGTCGCCGACCTCCGGGATGCCGACGGTACGGTGAGCAGGCACTCGTACCTGGTGATGGCCGGTCTCGGCATCGACGCGAAGATGCTCGCCGCCACCGACGACGACCTCAAGGCGAAGGCCGGGTGGCTCGCGTACGTTCGGGCGATCGGCACCGTGCTGCGCGACAAGAACGAACTGCACCTGCGCTACCAGCTCGACGGCGGACGGGCGCGCTCGTTACGCGCGCACACCGTGATGATCGGCAACTGCGGCTCACTGCCTGGCAACATCCTTCTGCTGCCGGACGCCGCGGTGGACGACGGCGAGTTCGACATCGTGGTGCTGCGTCCGGAGGGTTTCATCGGCTGGGTGCAGATCGTCGCGAAGGTGTTTTGGGAGAACGGCGTGCTGCGCCGCACATCGGCAGGGCGGCGGCTGCTGAGCATGTCGAAGGAGGTGCGCGCCCTCAACTACCTGAAGGGCAGCGAGTTCGTGCTGCGCCTGAGCCGCCCGGAGGACGTGGAACTCGACGGCGACCTGTTCGGCCGCGCGGTCGCGATCAAGACCTGGATAGACCCGAAGAGCCTGATCGTGAAGGTGCCAGCGGCGGAGTGACGCTGCCGGCCTGCGCGGCCGTGGACCACCCAGGGCCGGCCCGCCCAGGCTCGGCCCGCCCCGACTCGGCCCGCCCCGGCTCGTCCCGCTCACCCCCGCTCGCCCACCGCCGCGACGATCTGCACCAGCGCGGCGCGCAACGCATCCGGATCGTCGACGGCCGGGAACACGTCCCGCTCCAGGTCCTTCGCCCCCGCGAACGCCTCGCGCCCGGCGTCGGTGATGCTGAGCGCGTGCCTGCGCCTGTCTCCCGGGTACGGGGAGCGCGTGACGAGTCCTTCGCGTTCGAGCCTGTCGACCGTGCGCGACATCGTCTGCGCCTCGACGCGCGCGAGGCGCGCGAGGTCGGCCTGCGAGGTGATGCCTGCATCCAGGAAGTGCAGCACGATCAGCCCGGCGTGGGTGAGTCCGCGCTGTTCGAGCGCCTGCGCCCAGGTCCGCTCGACCGCGCGCGACGCGACGCCGAGCAAGCGGCCGATCGGCCAGTTCTCCGGACGCTGCTCGTCGGCGTTCACGGTCTGCTCGTCCATCGGTTCATCCTAAGCGCGCCGCCTGCGCCGCAGAGCCCCGATTCTCTCATCGTGCCAGTGGTTTCAGCGTGACGGAGGCCGGGCTCGACGGACACGCGGGAGTACGGTTGAGCCTGTTCGAACCGGATGGGAGCACGCATGGAGTACGTCAACCTCGGCAGCACAGGTCTGAAGATCTCGGCGGTCGTCCTCGGCTGCATGAGCTACGGCGTGCCGGAGCGGGGTGCGCATCCCTGGAGCCTCGACGAGGAGGCGAGCAGGCCGTTCATCCGGAGCGCTCTGGAGGCCGGGATCACGACGTTCGACACGGCAGACGTGTACTCCGACGGCACCAGCGAGGAGATCGTGGGGCGGGCGCTCGCCGACTTCGCGGAGCGCGACGACGTGGTCATCGCCACCAAGGTGCACGGCCGGATGGGGCAGAGCCCGAACCGTGCCGGCCTGTCGAGGGCGCACATCCTGTCGGCCATCGACGACAGTCTCCGCAGGCTCGGCACCGATCACGTCGACCTGTACCAGATCCACCGGTGGGACCCGTCGACGCCGATCGAGGAGACGATGGAGGCGCTGAACGACGTCGTCCGCTCCGGCAAGGCCCGCTACATCGGTGCGTCCTCGATGTGGGCGTGGCAGTTCGCGAAGGCCCAGGCCGTGGCCGAGGCCAATGGCTGGGCGCGGTTCGTCTCGATGCAGGACCAGTACAACCTGCTGCAGCGCGAGGAGGAGCGGGAGATGCATCCCCTGTGCGTCGACCAGGGCGTCGGTGTCATCCCGTGGTCGCCGCTCGCCCGCGGGGTGTTGACGCGCGACTGGGGCGAGACGACCGACCGTTCGGCGGGAGACGTGTTCGGCGCGACTCTGTACCGCGGCGACGATGAGTCCAACCGCGGCATCGTCGACGCCGTCGCCCTGGTCGCCGAGGCGCGCGGCGTCTCGCGTGCGCAGGTGGCGCTCGCCTGGGTGCGTCAGCAGAGCGCGGTGACGGCGCCGATCGTCGGCGCGACGAAGCAGCAGCACCTGGTGGATGCGGTCGCCTCGGTCGATCTGATGCTCAGGTCGGAGGAATGCGCGCTGCTGGAGCGCCCGTACACGCCGCGACGGCCGGAAGGCTTCTAGACGAGGGAACTACCCTGCGGACCCCAGGAATGCCGTGAGCGCGTCGGTCACCTTCGTGCGGGCCTCGTCGTCGCTGATGCCGGGCGCGTTGTCGCCCGGCTGCGTTCCGTAGTCGCCGAACTGGGCGTGGTTCATCCCTGCGATCTCGACCATCGTGGCGTCCGCCGGCAGCAGATGCCTGGCCGCATCGATCTTCGCGGGCGTGCTGAGGCCGTCGTCGCTGCCGCCGATCGAGAGCACCCGCAGGTCGGTTCCGCTGAGGTCGTTCGCGCAGTAGCTGCCGAAGAGGATCAGTCCGTCGACGGCCTGATCCGACGCGAGCTGGCACGCACGCACACCGCCGAGGGAGTGCCCGCCGACGTACCACGAGGTCACGTCGGGGGCGTGCGCGGTGAACGTCGACAGCGGCCGCCGGTCGAAGAAGGCCAGGTTCAGCGTCGGCTTGGTGACGACGACCGTCAGCCCGGTCTCCTCCACGGCGCCGGCGAGCTTCGAGAGGTAGGCGTACGGGTCGACGAGCGCGCCGGGGATGAACACCAGGCCCTGCCCGGACGGGGTGCCTGTCGGCGCGAGCAGCACGGAGTCGCCCTCGTCGGTGATGCTCACCGCCGGGTTCGTCCACACCTCGATCGCCGCGGCGCGGTCTCCCATCATCGGCGTGTTCGCCCAGGCGAGGAAGCCGACGAGCACGAGTATGACGACGGCGACGATCGAGACCAGGATGCGCACGGTGCGGCGCCTTCCGCGGTGCGGTGGTCTGGGCATCTGGACTCCTCCGGTCGGCGCGCTGTCCCGATTATAAGCAGGCTTACTATCCGGATGCCCGAGTCGCAGGGTGTACAAAGCAGGAGTGACCAACGACGCGCAGAGCGCCCCACCCCGTCAGCAGGCGAACGCCGTCGTCACCGTCGACACCGGTTCCGGAGACACCACGTACCTCCTCGTCCACGGCATCGGCGTGAGCTCCCGCTCGTTCGAGCGGCTGGTCCCCGTCCTCGCCAGGAGCGCCAGGGTGGTCGCCGTGGATCTGCCGGGATTCGGCAGGAACCCGAAGCCGGGCCACCCGATGGGTGTCGAGGATTTCGCTGCGGCGGTGGCCGCGGTCGTCGACGACCTCGGCCTAGCGGGGTGCGTGGTGCTCGGCCACTCGATGGGTGCGCAGGTCGTGACCAGGCTGGCCATCGACCGGCCGGATGCAGTGAGCGCCGTCGCCCTGATGGGTCCCGTGATGGATCCCCGCGACCGCACCCCGTTCCGCGCTGCCGCCCTGCTGGCGCTGGACACCGTCGGCGAGAGCCCCCGGGCGAACGTCGTGGTGCTGACCGACTACATCCGGTGCGGTCTGCGCTGGTATCTGACGGTGCTGCCGTCGATGCTGACCTACCGCATCGAAGATGACGTGCCTCGGCTCCGCCAGCCGGTCCTGGTGCTCCGTGGGGAGCGCGACCCGATCGCGCGCGTCGGCTGGGCGTCCGTCCTCGCGGCGTCCGCAGTGCGTGGGGGCGCCCGCTCGATCGGCGGGGCCCGTCACCTGGCGATGCACGCGCGGCCGGAGCAGACGGCTGCGCTGCTCGCGGCGCTCGCCGGTGTCGCGAGGTGACCGAGCCAGAACCTCCGTCGCCCCGCCGGGCGGCCGGCGTCCTCCGCAAGGCGGTGATCTGGGCGCTCGACTATCTGTATGCGGCGCGCCACCAGGTGCGCGCTGCCTTCAGCCGAGACGACCCAGGGATGCTCGCGGCGGGTCGACCTGGCGCATCCACGGTGCTGCTGCTGCCCGGGATACTGGAGACCTGGCGGTTCATGCTCCCGCTCGCGCGGCACCTGCACGCGCGCGGTCACGCGGTGCACGTGGTGGCCGCCCTCGGCCGCAACGGGTCGACCATCGGAGACGGCGCGGAGCGGGTCGCCGCCTACCTCCGTGCGCACGATCTGACCGAGGTGACCATCGTCGCCCACAGCAAGGGCGGACTGATCGCGAAGCAGCTGATGGCGTCCAGTCCGGAGGGCGTCCGCGTGCGCCTGGCGGTCGCGGTCAGCACGCCGTTCGCCGGGTCGGTCTACGCGCGCTATCTGCCGACGCGCAGCCTGCGCTCGCTCGCCCCGACCGATGCGACCCTGCTGCGCCTGACCGCGGAGAGCGCGGCGAACGAGCGGATCGTGTCCGTCTTCGGCTGGTTCGACCCGCACATCCCCGGCGGGAGTGCGCTCTCCGGGGCGCGGAACGTGGAGCTCCCGGTCGGCGGCCACTTCCGGATTCTGGCGAGCAGGGAGCTGCTGGAGGTCGTGGACGGGTGCGTGGACGGCGGCTGAGCGGACGGGCGTGACGGCGTGCCGGACGCGGAGCAGCGTGTCGGTCACGCCGCTCGCGTCTGCGGGGGAGCGCGGCATGGTCATGAGCCGAGCTAATCAAAGAATTATGGGCAACACCAGCGCCAGCTGCCGTTTGGTGAAAATGATTTTGCACGCGTTGTGAATGAAAACCGGCTTGCAAATAAGTATCAAATTGATCACGCAAACTCCCAGGTAGTGCAAATCATTTGACAAGCATCGGTAACGCATGCGACTCTCTACTCCAGCACCACGGCCCCCCGGCCCGCACGGATAGGACTCCCATGACGACGATGTCGAGCACGGCACCGACGGCGACGCTGCAGACGCGTCGACGTCGGCCGCGCCGCTCTTGGATCGGCTGGGCCTTTGTCGCACCGTTCACGATCGCCTTCGCTTTCGTGCTCATCGCGCCACTGGCATACACGATCTACCTCAGCCTCTTCCAGCACAGACTGATCGGCGGCAATGCCTTCGTCGGATTCGGCAACTACGTCGAGCAACTCACCAGCCCCGACTTCTGGGATGCGCTCACCCGCGTATGCCTCTACCTCGTCGTGTTCGTCCCGGTCATGCTGGGGCTCGCACTGCTGACGGCACTGGCCCTCGACTCGGCCAGGCTGCACGCACCTCGACTCTTCCGCCTCACGATCTTCCTGCCGCACGCGGTGCCGGGAGTGGTCGCCGCCCTGCTCTGGGGATACATGTACGGCACCCATTTCGGGTTGGTGGGGAACATCAACCAGTTCTTCGGCATCACCATCCCGGACCCGCTCTCCAGCAATCTGGTGCTGCTCTCGATCGGCAACATCATGGTCTGGCTCACGATGGGCTACAACATGCTCGTCTTCTACTCAGCGCTGCGGGTGGTGCCGGGGGAGCTCTACGAAGCCGCCGAGATCGACGGGGCAGGAGCGTGGAGGGTGATCGCCGCGATCAAGCTTCCAGCCATCCGCCCCGCCCTGGTGGTGACCGTGATGTTCTCGACGATCGCGGCCTTCCAGTTGTTCAACGAGCCGAACATCCTCAAGGCGCTGGCGCCGAACGCCATCAGCTCCCACTTCACGCCCAACATGTACGCGTACAACCTCTCGTTCGCCGGCCAGCAGTTCAACTCTGCGGCGACGGTGGCGATCGTCATGGGGGTCATCACGATGATCGTCGCATACGTCATCCAGCGCGTCGGAAACCGAAAGGGCTGAATCATGGCCATCGCCACTCTCCAGCGCACGTCAGAGACCGGGACCGCCACAACCGAGGACGGCCTGCGTCCCTCGCGCAGACGGAACGGACTCAAGCCCCGCAAGTCCTGGCTTCTCACGGCGCTGATGTCCGTGCTGTTCGCGTACAGCATGCTGCCCCTGTTCTGGCTGGTGATCAGCTCGACCAAGACTCAAGGCGCGCTGGTGTCGAGCTTCGGTCTGTGGTTCTCCGGCCCGTTCGCGTTCTGGGACAACGTCGTTCAGGTCTTCACCTACCAAGACGGCACCTTCGGCAGGTGGGTGCTCAACACTCTCCTGTACACGGTGGTCGGCGCGTTCGGCTCGACATTCCTCTCCACCCTCGGCGGCTACGGGCTCGCCAAGTTCGACTTCCCAGGCAAGCGCGTGTTGTTCGCCGTGATCATCGGCGCTGTCGCCGTTCCCGGCTCGGCGCTCGCGGTCCCCACCTTTTTGCTGTTCAGTCAGCTCGGTCTCACGAATACGCCCTGGGCGGTGTTCATCCCGTCGCTCGTCTCGTCGTTCGGGTTGTTCCTGATGTGGAGCTATTCGCGGGAAGCAGTGCCGAACGAACTCCTCGAGGCGGCACGCATGGACGGCGCAGGGGAGTTCCGCACCTTCTTCACGATCTCGTCGCGGCTCCTCGCCCCCGGTGTGGTCTCCGTGCTGCTGCTCGACATCGTCGGCACGTGGAACAACTACTTCCTTCCCCTGATCATGCTGAGCGACCCCAAATGGTACCCGCTCACGGTCGGGCTCAACCAGTGGAGCGAACAGGCCAACACCGCGGGCGGCGAGACGGTCTTCAACCTCGTCATCACCGGCTCGCTGCTCACCATCGTGCCGCTCATCGTCGCCTTCCTCTTCCTGCAGCGGTTCTGGCAGTCCGGCCTTGCGGCCGGAAGCGTGAAGGCCTGAAACGTCCGGTCTCTCCCCGGCAACCAAGAAAGGTGAACTCCCGAATGATCAAACACAGCCGCTGGCGACTTCGCGCGAAGAAGCTCGTCGTCGCCGCCTCCGTGGGCCTCGCCGTCACGGCCGGCCTCGCGGGCTGCTCCGGTGCATCCTCGGCCGGCGACACCCCCACCGCGAGCGTCACCCAGGCGCAGATCGACGCAGCCATGAAGAAGAAGACCACCATCACGATCTGGACCTGGGCCACCACCCTGACCGGCATCGTCGACGCGTTCGAGAAGAAGTACCCGAACGTCACGGTGAAGCTGGTCAACGTCGGCACGGGTGCGGCGCACTACCAGAAGCTGGAGAACGCCATCAAGGCGGGCTCGGGCGCCCCCGATCTCGCGACCGTCGAATACCAGACGATCCCGCAGTTCGCTCTCGAGGGCAGCCTCGTCGATCTGAACACCTTCGGCTACGGGAAGTACAAAGATCTCTTCACGCCGGCGATCTGGAACTCGACGAATCTCAACGGCGGGCTGTACGAGTTGCCGCACAACGCGGGCCCCATCGCCATGTTCTACAACAAGACCGTCTTCGACAAGTACGGCCTCGATGTTCCGAAGACGTGGGCAGAGTACGCGGCGGACGCCAAGACGATCCACGACGCCGACCCGACTGCGTACATCGCAGCAGACACGGGAGACGCCGGGATGGTCTCCAGCATGCTTTGGCAGGCCGGCGCCAAGCCCTTCCAGGTGAAGGGAACGTCCGACGTATCTGTCGACTTCTCGGGCGCCGCCGCAGACACGTTCACCGACTTCTATCAGCCGCTTCTGGACGGCAAGCTCCTCATGCCGGCCTCTGGATTCAGCAATGACTGGTACCAGGGACTCGCCAACGGCAAGATCGCCACCGTCGTCAGCGGTGCGTGGATGGCCGGGTCGCTGAAGTCCAGCGTGCCGACGGGTGCGGGACAGTGGCGCGTCGCCGCAATGCCGCAGTACGAGGAGAGCCAGACGGCGAGCGCCATGAACGGCGGTGGCGGATACGCGATGCTCAAGCAGAGCTCGAAGCAGCACCAGCTCGTCGCGGCCGAGTTCTTGAAGTTCATGGAGACCGGCCCAGGAATCCAGCTCTCCATCGCGGCCGGCCAGTACCCCGCGACAGTGAAGGAACAGAACTCCAGTGAGTTCCTCGACGCCAAGAACGACTACTTCGGCGGCCAGCAGATCAACAAGATCTTCTCGCAGTCCGCTGCAGACGCCATCAAGGGCTGGCAGTACCTGCCGTACCAGTCGTACGCGAACTCGGTGTTCAGCGACACCGCCGGCCAGGCCTGGGTCGGCAAGACGACGCTGAAAGAGGGCCTGAAGGCGTGGGGCGACAAGCTCGTCACCTACGGCAAACAGCAAGGTTTCACCGTCAACTAGTGCGAAGGAGCGGCCGGTGCGCAAGCGCCGGCCGCTTCTCTCTGCCGCCACTCCACCCGTTCCCTGCCCTTTTCGAGGAGTCCCATGACCACCTTTGCCATCGGCGAACGCGACTTCCTGCTCGACGGTGAGCCGTTCCGCATCCTCGCGGGGGCGCTGCACTACTTCCGCGTGCATCCCGAGCAGTGGGAGGACCGCATCCTCGCTGCGAAAGAGATGGGGCTCAACACCATCGAGACGTATGTGGCGTGGAACGAGCACGAGCCCGAACGCGGATCCTTCCGCACCGATGGTGCACTCGACCTCGGGCGCTTCCTCGACCTGATCGCCGACGCAGGGATGCACGCAATCGTCCGTCCGGGCCCCTTCATCTGCGCGGAGTGGGACAACGGCGGTCTCCCCGGCTGGCTGACGCGTGAGTGCGGCAGCAACATCCGCTGCAGCGATCCGACCTTCCTGCGCGCGGTGGGCGACTACCTGGCCTCGGTCCTTCCGATCCTCGTCCCGCGTCAGGTGGATCGAGGGGGTCCCGTCATCCTGCTGCAGGTCGAGAACGAGTACGGGGCGTATGGCTCTGACAAGGAGTACCTGACCACCCTGGTGCGCTGGATGCGGGCCGGGGCCGTCACTGTTCCGCTGACCACCGTCGACCAGCCGGAAGACAGGATGCTCGAGAACGGCAGCGTCGCGGGAGCTCACCTCACCGCATCATTCGGGTCGAACGGGATCGAGCGCCTCGGCCGATTGAGGAAGCACCAACCGGATGGCCCGCTCATGTGTGCGGAGTTCTGGGACGGCTGGTTCGACCACTGGGGCGGCCGGCACAACACGACAGACGCCGCGACCGCCGCGCGCGAGCTCGACGAGATCCTCTCGACCGGGGCGTCGGTCAACATCTACATGTTCCATGGCGGCACCAACTTCGGCCTCACCAACGGGGCCAATCACAAGGGATACTACGAGCCGACGACGACCTCGTACGACTACGACGCCCCGCTCAGCGAGCACGGCGCGACCACGGCGAAGTATCTGGCGTTCCGCGAGGTCATCGGGCGGTACGCGCGCCTGCCGGAGCGCGTACGTCGCGAGCCGTCTGCCTCGCCGGCCTTCTCCTCCCCGTTCGACGCCGCTGCCCGCCTGCTGCCGGCCGTACCGCTCGAGAGGGGCAGCGAGTTCTCATCCGTTCCGAGCATGGACGATCTGGGCGTGTACCGGGGGCTCGTGCTCTATCGGGCGAGGGCGACCGCCGGCGTCCTGCGCGTCGGTGAGGTGCGCGATCGCGCGCAGGTGTTCGCAGACGGTCGTCCGATCGGCGTTCTCGAACGGGAGCACAACGATGTCGGGATCGAACTGCCGGACGGCATCCGGTTGCTCGAGATCCTCGTCGAGGATCAGGGACGTGTGAACTACGGGCAGAGGCTCGGCGAGCCCAAGGGGCTGATCGGGCCGGTCACGGTGAACGGGCGCGAGCTGCGGGGCTGGTCTGTGACCCCCATCGACCTCGACCGTCCCGACCGCTACCTGGACACCGAGCACGACGGCCGCACGGGGGCCCTCGGTCCTGTCGTCGCCCGATCCACATTCCTGCTCGACGAACCCGCGGACCTGCAGCTGGCCACGCGAGACCTGGGCAAGGGCTTCGCCTGGGTCAACGGCTGGCCGCTCGGTCGCTATTGGAGCCGAGGGCCGCAGCATTCCCTCTACGTGCCTGGACCCGCGACGCGAACGGGCGAGAACGAGCTCGTCGTGCTCGCGCTCGGCGGGGTCCTCCCGTCCCGTGCGAGGTGGCTCGCTCAGCCGGATCGCGGGCCGCTCGAGGCGTGAGTTCTCCGCCTGCGCTCAATCCGACGTCACGAGAAGTACACCGAATGGCGCGAGCACTGGGCCGTCGACACGGTCGCCCGTCAGCCGGTCGATGCCGGCGACGTCGACGCGGGCGGAGACACGGCTGTGGTTGACCACGAAGGTCAGCGCGCCCCTGCGCACCACCTCGACCCCGTCCGGAGTCTCGTGCAGCGCGACACCGGCGTCGGCGAGAACGGACGTCAGCACTCCGCGGACCCCCTCGTCGTCTGGGTCTGCCGCCAGATACCATCCCGATCCGTCGCCGACGGCTGCACGCGTCAGCGCGGGGCCGCCGTCCGCGAGACCGCCGGAGAAGCCGGCGACGACCTCGGCGCCCCGTGCGTGGACGACCTCGGCCCATTGCGTGACAGAGCAGTCGAGCGCTCCCACCAGTCGGACGGCGTCCGCTGGACCGTGCGGTGCGTACTCCTCGACCTCGATGCCGAGGAGGTCCGCCAGCCGCCCGAGGTGACCGCCCTCCGGTAAGGCCGCATCCTGGTCGACGACGCCGGTCGGTGCGGCGACCAGCAGGGTGCCTCCGTCGTGGACGAAGCCGCCGAGCCGATCTGCGTCCTCGTCACAGACGACGAACAGCGCAGGCGCGATCACGACCCGATACGCAGACAGCTCGCCGCCACGGGCTACGAAGTCCGCGTTCACTCCGAGGTCGAGGAGCGCGTGGTGCCAGCTGGCGATGACCTGCGCGTAGTCGATGCGGGCGGGCGTCGCCTGCTGCTCGATGCTCCACCACGAGTCCCAGTCGACCACGATGGCGACGTCTGGTCGTTGCACCCTGGTGCCGACGAGATCGTCGAGGCCGCGCAGTTCGGCGCCGAGCTCGCATACCTCGCGCCAGATGCGTGTGTCCGTGCCGGCGTGCGGCACCATCGCGGAGTGGAATTTCTCGCCGCCGCGCCGGGATTGACGCCACTGGAAGAACATCACGCCGTCCGCGCCGCGGGCGATGGCCTGGTACGACAGCGCGCGCATCTGGCCTGGCAGTTTCGGGGCGTTGAGGTCGCGCCAGTTGACAGCGCTCGTCGACTGCTCCATCAGGAGCCAGGGGCGGCCGTCGCCGAGCGACCGCATGAGATCCCTGTGCAGGGCGGCGTCCTTCCACACCCTGGATGCGCGGGGTCGGGATACGCGTCGTCGCTCACCACATCCACCTCGCCCGCCCAGGACCAGTAGTCCGCCGGCTTGAACATCCCCATGAAGTTGGTGGTGACCGGGATGTGGGGTGTCGCCTGCCGCAGCATGGCGGCCTCCGCGCGGTACCCGTCGAGCAGAGCGTCCGAACCGAATCGGTCGAAGTCGAGGAGGTGGGCCGGATTGCGGAAGGTGGGGGCAGCGCGCGGAGGGAGGACCTGGTCGAACGACGAATAGCGCTGCGACCAGAACGCGGTGCCCCAGCGGGCGTTCAGCTCGTCGATGGACCCGTAGCGGCGCCGGAGCCAGTCGCGGAAGGCCAGCGCGGTCTCGTCGCCGTAGTCCCTGGGATTGTCGTTGCCGAACTCGTTTCCGACGTGCCAGGCCACCAGGGCAGGGTGGTCGCCGTAGCGTTCTGCGATGGCGCCGACGAGGCGGAGGGCCAGCCGTCGGTACGTCGCCGAACTCGGGTTGACGTGCTGGCGACTGCCCGGCGAGAGCACGTGCCCCCACTCGTCCACCAGCAGGGTGTCCGGGTGGTTCAGGGACAGCCACTGCGGCGGCGTCGCGGTCGCGGTCGCGAGGTCGGCGCCGATGCCGGCCGCGTGCAGGCGGTCCAGCACGCGGTCGAGCCACTCGAACTCGAATCGTCCCTCCTCCGGTTCCAGGAAGGCCCACGAGAAGACGCCGACGGTCGCGACGGTGACGCCGGCCTCCGCCATGAGGCGAATGTCCTCCTCGTGCGTCGCCTCCGGCCACTGCTCAGGGTTGTAATCGGCTCCGTACCAGAAGCGCATCCGGCATCCTCTCGTGTAATTTATTTTCAGTAGGTGCTTCGCGCCGCACAGTGAGGGAGGCCTTCTTGACCACCGCAGCAGAGCCCAGTCCGCTCGAACTCGTCCGACACGCGCTGCCGACGCTGTCCGGCGCGCGCAAGCGCGTCGCCGAGATCGTGCTCACCGACCCGTTCGAGGCCGGGCGCAACTCCATCACGTGGCTTGCGTCGCAGGCAGACACACAGCCCGCGACGGTCACGCGACTCTCCGTCTCGCTCGGATACTCCGGGTTTCCCGCGTTCCGCGCGGCGGTCGCGAACGAGGCGGGGCGCGAGTCGCAGGCGGGATGGGCGAGCGACATCGGGCCGGATGTCACCCCCACGGATTCGCCGGAGCAGGTCATGAACGTGCTGGCGGGGCACGAGTTCCGTGCGCTCCGCAACGCGCTGTCGAACGTCGACCTCGGCCTCCTCGGTCAGGCGGCGGAGAAGATCGCTGCTGCGACGCGCGTCGAGATCTTCGGAGAGTGGGGCGACCGTCCGCCCGCCGACGAGCTGTCCATGCGGCTCATGCGGCTGGGCGTTCCGGTCTGGATGCACGAGGGCGCGTACGCCGCGAAGGTGGGTGCGAGCCTGCTCGACCGGAAGGGGGTGGCGGTGGCGGTGTCCCGCAACGGCGACAGCGCGATCGTGGAATCCTTCCTGCACGAGGCCTCCGCCCACGGAGCGACCACGATCGTCATCACCGGTGTGCCGGACGGGCGCGTCACACGCGAGGCCGACCTGGTGCTCTACACCGGCACGGGCGGCGGGCGCACCTGGACCGAGTACTTCGCGGGGCGGGCGAGCGACGATTTCGTCGGGGCCGTGCTGTGGATGCTCGTGGCTCAGCGGCTGAACGCGTCGTTCGCCCTGCCGGCCTGACCCTGTCACTCGAACACGCGGACGGCGACGACGCTCGCCCACGCCGACCCGTTCGTCGCCTCGACGACGAGCCGTACGGCATCCGTGGTCACTCCGCCGAGGTCGTGGACGCGGCGGCGGCGGCGGTTGCCGGCCACCGCGTCGAGCGTCACCCAGCCATCCGCGGTCGCGGCCTCGATGCGGTAGTCGCGCACGAGTTCGGGGATCACGGCGAACGGGGTGCGATGGTGGTGGAGGTTCACGAGGTCCTCGTCCACCTCGTCGTTGAAGATCACCTCGATGCGCCCGGCGCCGATCGGTCCTGGCCAGCGCAGCTCCAGGGACTCCTCTCGCCCTGACGCGATGCGTGCGGACGACCACATATTCGGGCCGCCGTACGGACGGGCGTACCCGCCGACGGCGTGCTCGGGTTCGTAGGCCAGCGTCGCCGGAGCGGCCTCGAAGACCGGAGAATGCCTCCGCAGCTCGGCCGCAGACCACGCGTTGGACTGGGGCCGGTTGAGATCGGTCGCCGGTGTACGGCTGAGCAGCCCGAGCACGCCGGATGGCGCAGCCCCTGCGTTCACGATCACCGAGAGTCCTGGTGCTCGGCGGATCACCACGACGACGTCTTCCGGTGTCGTCGGCGCGTAGCCGAAGTCCGCGCCGACCATGCTGCGGCCGGCCTCGACGTGCAGCGTCCGCCGATCGACGAAGCGCACCGGGATGTGGTTCTCGCCGCCCTCGGTGCTCCACAGCTCGACGGTCACCTCCGTCGGGCCGGCCGCCTCGACGAGGATGCCGACGCTGTCGAGCACAGGGTCCACGGGCAGGTGGAGGCCGAAGTCGTGCTCGTCCAGGGCGTACGGCACGGCGTCTGGTGCTTCTTCGACGCGAAGCGTGGTCAGGGTGCTGGAAGCGGTGATGTCGGCCGCGAAGGCACGATCGTCCTCCGAGGTCCACGGCACGCCGAGCAGAGAGGCGTCGCTGCGCAGCAGCAGCTGCTGGAGCTCGGCCATCCGCTCTGTCGCGACCTGGCGCGGAGTGATTCCCTGCAGCGCCGCGAGAGCCGCACCGGCCCCGGCGGCCTCTCCGGTGACAGCGCAGGTCGCCATGACACGGGTGGTGCCGAAGGCGACGTGGCTGGCGGAGATGTCGCGCCCGGCCATCAGGAGATTGCGGGTGTTCCTGGAGTACAGCGAGCGGAAGGGGATGTGGTAAACCCCTGACGTGAACAGGTGCTTGGAGCCGTGGTCGGTGGAGTACATCCCTCCCGGCGGGTGCAGGTCGATGGACCAGCCGCCGAAGCCGATCCGATCGTCGAAGCGCGTCTGGTCCATGATGTCGCTCTGGGTCAGCACGTGATCTCCCAGGAACCGGCGATACTCGCGCTTGCCCGGCACGGAGCCGACCCATTCCAGCGTCAGTGTCTCGGCGTCGAAGCGTCCGGAGTTCTTGATGTGGTCCCAGATGCCGTAGACGACGGCCCACAGCTCGTCGCGAATGCGCTCGTTGTCGGCCACCGCGTCGAGTTCTCCGCCCCACTCGATCCACCAGTAGTCGCAGCCGTTGGCGCTGGTGTCGATCCTGCGATGGACCAGGATGCTGGTCTCCGCGATGTCCTTCGCGATCGACGGCGGCACGTAGCGCACCGGCTCACCGAGGTCCTTGGTGTAGAAGAACAGCGTGCTGCCGAGCATGTTGCCGTCGGGGACCTCCGGCGCCCATTCCTCCTGGTAGACACTCGCCGCCTCCCGACCGGACGCGTACCAGGCTCCTGCGAGCTCGCCGACGAGGCCGTCGCCACTCGCGTCGATGAACACCGGCCCCGCGAAGGTGAGACGCCGTTCGGAGCCCTGCTGCCAGCCGGTCACGTCGATGATCCGGCGATCGTCGTCGTCGCCGTCCGCGTTGACCGCTGTCACGTCGGTGTTGAGGAAGAGGGTGATGCCGGTCTCAGCGCGAACCGCGTCCAGGACGACCTGATCCCAGAAGTACGGATTGCCTTCGGGGTTGCGGTACTGGTTCTCCAGGTAGAGCTCTCCCATGATCCCGGTCTCTCTGGCGTACTTCTGCGCACCGTGCGCCGTCGCACCGCACACCCAGACCCGGATCTCGGAGCTCGAGTTCCCGCCGAGGACCGGGCGGTTGTTGATCAGCGCGACTGTCGCGCCCGCCCGGGCGGCGGCGATGGCTGCCGCGACACCGGCGAGGCCGCCTCCGATGACCGTGACGTCCGAAGTGACCGTCTGTTGCTGCATGGTCGCGCTACTCCTTCGTACCGCAGAGGCTTCCTTCTCGTGCGGAAAATTATTTGCCTTTACGCTCGCACATGTCGCGAGAATTCGCAAATAATAATCGGGCAGCATTTTCGGGCGCTTCCACGCGCATCCATCGAGTTATATAGTTAATGCATATAAACCAACTCGAAGGACGCACTCTTTTGCCTCGCACCGGCATGTTCAGCAAGGACCACCCGCACTACAAGTGGGTCGCGCTCAGCAACACCACCCTCGGGATGCTCATGGCGACGATCAACTCGTCGATCGTCATCATCTCCCTCCCCGCCATCTTCACCGGCATCAAGCTCAACCCGCTCGAACCGGGCAACGTCTCCTACCTGCTCTGGATGCTGATGGGCTACATGCTCGTCACGGCCGTGCTCGTCGTGATGTTCGGGCGCATGGGCGACCAGTACGGCAGGGTCAAGATCTACAACGCCGGGTTCGTGATCTTCACCGTCGCCGCCATCGCGCTCTCGCTCGACCCGTTCACCGGGGGACCGGCCGCCATGTGGCTGATCGTCTGGCGGTTCGTGCAGGGCATCGGCGGAGCAGCGCTGTTCGCGAACTCGACCGCCATCCTCACGGATGCGTTCCCCGCCAACAAGCGCGGGTTCGCCCTCGGCCTCAACCAGGTGGCCGCCATCGCCGGAAGCTTCATCGGTCTGATCGTCGGCGGCATCCTCGCCGAGATCGACTGGAGGGCCGTGTTCTTCGTGTCGGTGCCGATCGGCATCGTCGGCACGATCTGGTCGTACAAGTCGCTGCACGAGGTCGGCCAGAAGAACCCTGGCCGCATCGACTGGCTCGGCAACGCCACCTTCGCTGTCGGCCTCATCGCCCTGCTCACCGGCATCACGTACGGCATCCAGCCATACGGCGGCAGCTCGCAGGGCTGGGGCAACCCGTGGGTGCTCGGCGCGATCATCGGCGGCATCCTGCTGCTGGTGGCGTTCGTGCTGATCGAGCTGCGCGTGAAGTCGCCGATGTTCGACATGCGCTTGTTCCGCATCCGGTCGTTCTCGTCGGGGATCTTCGCCGGGTTCCTCGCCGCGATCGGTCGAGGCGGTCTGCAGTTCATGCTGATCATCTGGCTGCAGGGCATCTGGTTGCCACTGCACGGCTACAGCTATGAGTCCACGCCGCTCTGGGCGGGCATCTACATGCTGCCGATCACGATCGGCTTCCTCATCGCCGGCCCCATCTCCGGCGCGCTCTCCGATCGGTTCGGCTCCCGCGCGTTCGCGACGGTCGGTCTCTCCCTGGTCGCTCTGACGTTCATCGGGTTGCTGTTCATCCCCGTCAACTTCGAGTATTGGCAGTTCGCCGTGCTCACCGGGCTGAACGGCATCGGCTCCGGCCTGTTCTCGTCGCCGAACCGCACCGCCATCATGAACAGCGTGCCGGCGAACGAGCGAGGGGCCGCATCCGGGATGGCGGGCGTCGCGCTCAACGCGGGAAGCTCGTTGTCCATCGGAATCTTCTTCTCGCTGATGATCGCCGGCCTGTCCGTCGCCCTCCCGACCGCGCTGACGAACGGGCTCACCACCCACGGCGTGCCGCACGCTGTCGCGACGCAGATCGGTGCGACGCCCCCGGTCGGCAGCCTGTTCGCCGCGTTCCTCGGCTACAACCCGATCGCCAGTCTGCTCGGGCCGACCGGCGTCCTCAGCAGCCCCCACGTGGATGCGGCGACCCTCACCGGCAAGGAATTCTTCCCTCAACTCATCTCCGGACCGTTCCACGACGGCCTCGTGGTCGTGTTCGTCGCGGCCGCCGTGATGAGCATCATCGGAGCTATCGCCTCATTCGCAGGCGGCGGCAAGTATGTTCATGAGGAGAAGATCGCCGAATCGCAGGCGATCAGCGAAGAAGGCGAGGAAGTCGGTGCGAGCCGCGCATAGCGTTCAGGAGCGTTCACGGTGACAGACGGCGACGTCGGAGACGGCCGCTCCTCGCTCGAGGACGACGATCTGGCCGGACGACTGGCGCTCGCCGTCGGCCGCCTCAACCGCAGGATGCGCTCATCCACCGGTGACCTGAGCCACGGCCAGCTCTCCGCTCTGTCCACGATCGTGCGCCGTGGGCCGCTGCGCCCGGGCGAGCTCGCCGCCATCGAGGTGGTCGCCGCCCCGACCATCACCCGCGTCGTCTCAGACCTGGAGGCCCGAGGGCTCGTCCAGCGCGAACCGGACCCTGACGACGGCCGCTCCTCGTTCGTCAGCGGCACGGAGGACGGAATCGAGCTCCTGCTGCGCGCCCGCTCCGACCGAGCCCGCACGGTGCAGTCGATCCTCGCCGAGCTGACGCCGGAGCAGGTCGCCGCGCTCGCCGCGGCGCTGCCGGCCCTGGAGTCCGCCGCGCACGTGTCCTAGAGAGCCGCGCGAAACGACTCGTGCGATTTGTGCGCTCGCGGGTACCTGAACCGCCCGTTCGGCAGGAATCGCGCGACGGGTGTTGCGACTCAGAGCACGAAGACGGCCACGGTGACGAGGACGGCGACAGCGACGAACACGGAGTCCCGCATCCGCCAGCGCGACGGCGTCCGCTCGGTTCGGGTGGGATGCGCACCGAACGCCCGCGACTCCATCGCCAGCGCCATGCGCTCCGCGTGCCTGATCGACGACGCCAGCAGCGGCACCACGGCGGCGAATGCGCGCCGGACGGCCGCGATGGGACCCCATCCACCCGCCACGCCCCGCACCCGCTGCGCCTGCCTGATCAGCATCAGCTCGCTGCCGAACCGGGGCAGGAAGCGGTAGGCCGCGATGGCGGTGTACCCGATCCGGTACGGGATGCGGAGCTGCGCCACGAGCGCGCGGGCCAGGTCGGGACCCGTGGTCGTCAGCCCGCCGACCAGCGCGAGTGTCACCAGGGCGCCGAGCCGCAGCGAGGTCGCCAGCCCCACCGCGAGCGCGCCGACGGTGTAGTCGTACGCCCCGATCGAGAACAGGATGCGCTGGTCCGCGACTCTGGATGCGTCTGTCCAGAATCCGAAACTCACCGCCATCACCAGCACGATCGCCGGGAGCACGACGAGCAGGCCGACGACGATCGCCGGCCGCAGCCGAGCGCCGACCAGGATGAGCGCGACGCCGAGCACGACGAACACGAGCGGCGTGACGATGTCGCGCGTGAACAGCAGCGCCACCCACGCGGGAAGCACGGCGGCGACCTTGGCCAACGGGTTGAGGTGGTGCAGGAACCGGGAGCGGGGCACTGGCGCGGAGGTGCCGTACGGGTCGGGGGAGAGGAAGGTCATGCGCTGCCCGTCGCTGCGCCGTCGGCCCCGCGCCCGTCTGTCCCAGCACTGTCGGGGTCGGCCCCGCGCTCGTCCCTGCCCGGCAGATCGGTTAGCCTGGTCACGTGGCCCCAGCCGGGCACCCCGCCGAGGGCGGCGGCGAGCGGGGGCTGCCGGAGTCCGCTGCGCTCCAGCAGAGAGACGTCGCCGAGGACGTCTGCGGTCTGGCCGTATGCGGCGAGCGTCCCGTCCGCGAGCACCGCGGCGTGGGTGGCGTACTCGGCGACGAGTTGCAGGTCGTGGGTGACGATGACGACCGTGGTCCCTGCGTCGTTGAGGCGGGCGAGCATCCCGAGCAGTTCGGTGGCGCGTGCGCGGTCCTGCCCGAACGTCGGCTCGTCGAGCACCAGCACGGGTGCGCCGGCGATCAGCGCTGTCCCGACCGAGAGCCGTCGCTTCTGACCGCCGGAGAGGAGGTACGGATGCGCATCGCGCTGTCCGGAGAGGTCGAGAGTGTCGAGCATCGCGTCGACACGGCGGCTGATCTCGTCGGCAGGGATGCGCCGAACCCGTAGACCGTACGCGAGCTCGTCTTCGACAGAGTCGGCCACGAACTGGTGCTCGGGATTCTGGAACACGAAGCCGACGGCGGCGGTCAGCGCTGCGACGCTCGCACGCGCAGGGTCGACCCCGCCGACCGACACCGTCCCGCGCGGCGGCCGCACCACACCGGCGATGGCCTGCACCAGGGACGTCTTCCCTGCCCCGTTCGCCCCGAGGACGGCGACGAAGTCGCCCCGCCCGACCCGCAGGCTCACGTCCCGCAGCACCACCCGCTTGCCGCGCAGCACCTCCAGATCGCGCACCTCCACGGCGGCCGCAGCGTCGGCGGCGCGGCCACCCGCATCCGGCATCGCCTCCACCACCCCCAGCCCTGCCGCGACCTCCGCCAGCTCCTCCATCGTCACCGGCAGTCGCTCCACCGCCCACCCGGCATCCCGCAGCCGCAGCCCGGCGAGCGTCGCGACCGGCAGCCACACGCCAAGCGCAGCCAGCTCCTCCGCACGCTCCCGGAACAGCTCAGCGGCGGGGCCATGCGCCACCTGCCGCCCGTCACGGTCGAGCAACAGCACCGTGTCCACCACCGGCAGTGCCGCATCCAGGTTGTGCTCCACCAGCACCACCGATCGCGTCGAGCCAGGGCCGGTCAACGCACCGAGCACCGCATAGACCTCTTCCGCGCCCGCAGGATCGAGGTTCGCGGTCGGCTCGTCCAGCACGAGCACGGGAGCCTCCAGCGCCAGGGCGCAGGCGATCGCAAGGCGCTGCTTCCCTCCGCCGGAGAGCGTGTCCGGGTTGTCCGCCCTGCGCTCCCACAGCCCGACCGCCCGCAGCGCCGCTTCAGCGCGCTGAAGCACGGCAACCGGGGGCACCAGCTGGTTCTCCGGGCCGAAGCAGACCTCGTCGAGCACGGTCGCGGTGACCAGCTGCGCATCCGGGTCCTGGAACACCGTGCCCACGTGCTCGCTCAGCTCGGCGACCCTGGCGTCCGCGGTGTCGACGCCCGCCACCCTGACGGACCCGTCGAGGCTCGCGGGCACCGCGTGAGGCACCAGCCCGTTGAGGGCGAGCGCGAGCGTCGACTTGCCGCAGCCGCTCGGGCCGAGCACGAGCAGCACGTCGCCCGGTACGAGATCGAACGTCACGCCGTCCGGCGTCCACTGGTCTGCGCCATCGTGCCGGATGCGCACCCCGCGCACCGAGAGCGGCGCGGGCTCGGCGGCCACGGCGTTCAGAACTGCAACGTCGGCGCCGCGAGCATGGGCAGCGCGTCGGAGCCGGCGTCGCCGTCTCGCCCGCGCCTGGTGCGCACGATCGGCAGCTGCAGGCCGCGCCCGGCGCCTGTGCGGTCGAGTCCGGCGGCGACGGCGCGGCCGGCCCAGGTGAACAGGATCGGCGACGCCACGAACAGCCCGATGTGCACCACCTGCACCCAGGGCTGCGTCTGCTCGGCTCCCTGCGCGACGAACACCCCGATCCCGAAGACCAGCCCGGCGATCGTCACGGCGGCGTAGAACAGCCACGCCCGCCAGTAGCGATACAGGGTCACCGCGAACGGCAGCTCCTGCAGCAGCCCGATCGACCCCGCCGCCATCACGGCGGCGAACCCGATCGGCTGGAACGGCACGGACACCAGGCCGGCGATCACCGAGGTGATCAAGGCGACCCCTCCGCGACGCAGCAGAGCCTGCGCGATGACGCCCGGCAGGAAGTACACGCCGATCACAGCGCCGTAGAACATCGGAGCAGCAGCGGCGAGCGTGCCGGAGATGTAAGCGCTGATCGAGAACACGATGCCACCTGCGACACCGATCGCGGCGCAGGTGAGGAGGAGTCGGGTGCTGGTGTTCTTCATGTCCCCACCAGCGTAGATGGGTAAGGGTTGCCTTACAAGCGCGCCGCCGGTCGGGAGAACAGGTTGACGACGTTGCCGTCCGGGTCGCGGATCAGCGCAGAGCGGTTGCCCCACGGCATGGTCGTCGGCTCCAGCACGATGTCGGCGCCGTCGCCGATGGATGCGCGGATTCTGGCGAACTCCGCATCCACGTCCGCCACGAGGAATTCGACGATGACGGAGTCGTTCCTTCCCGGTTTCGGGGCGCGCTCGCCGAGCATGGCGACGGTGGCGGTGCTGCCGATGGCGAGCGTCACCGACGCTGTGCGGAACTCGGCGAACACCGGCGCCGGCCGCACAGCGTCCGAGCCGGTGACGAGTTCGTAGAAGCCGGCGAGGCGGTCGACGTCGTCGGTGATGATCCTGATCGAGGCGAAGTCCATCGGTGGTCCTTTCGGAGGGTTCGGGCGGCCGTTCCGCCCGTTGACCCCATACTCGAACCCGTGCGCGACACCGTCCTGTCGGTGTTTAGCGATTCACCGCCCGATGCTCACCGCCCGATGCTCACCGCCCGATGCTCACCGCCCGATGCTCACCGACTGCAGCTCTCCGTACGCGACGTCCAGGTCCTCCGGCCGCAGCTCCCGCTGCGGCGCCCGCTCGCCCGTCGCCTCCGCGCTCACGATGCGATCGCCGCGGAACGCCCGCACCCCCGCGCGCAGCCGGCACCACGCGATCAGATACCAGTCCGTCCCCTTGCCGACGTAGCCGAGCGGCTCCACGTCGCGCACCGTCTCCGCCCCCGACCGGTCGCGATACACGATGGTGAGCACCCGGCCGGAGCCGAGCACGCCGCCGAGCGCGGCAGGCGCATCCCGTGCCTGGCCGTCGTCGAGGAAGTGGATGCGCGCTGCCAGCTCCGCGGTCGTCTGCAGACTGCGCGCATCCATCACAGCGGTCACCTTGCGCACGGCGGACGCCGCTGCCTCGCGGAACGGGCTCGACGCGAGCATCCCGAGCCCGACCGTGACCGCGAGCGCTTCATCCGGGGTGAGGCCGAGCGGCGGGAGGGTGTGGGAAGGGTCGATGGAGTAGCCGCCCGTGCGCCCTGGCTCGGCCCAGATCGGGACGCCGGACTGCTGCAGGGCGGACAGGTCGCGCTCGATCGTCCGCGAGGTCACCTCGAACCGCTCGGCCAGCCACCTGGCGCTCCTGGGCCGCGGCGACACCGCGCGCAGCTCCTCCACGAGCGCGTACAGCCGGTCAGTGCGGTTCATCGTCCTCTGGCCGCTTGGCGGAGTCGAAGCCGGGACGCGCGGCGATCACCGGATGCGCGCCCGTGTATCCCTGCCTCTGCTGCGCGATGGCGAGGATCTTGGTGCGGCTCGCGAACCAGCCGATCACCAGCAGCGGGATGATGATCACCAGCGAGGCGATGGTGAACGTCCCCGTCGGGTAGTCGAACGCCATCAGCACCAGCACGGCCGCGAGGAACGCCAGGGTCAGGTACGCGGTGAACGGCGCCCCGAACAGCCGGAACGCCGGTCGTTCCAGCTTGCCCTGCAGCGCCCACCGGCGCAGCTGCATCTGGCAGATCACGATCATCCCCCAGCTCGTCACGATGCCGAGCGATGCAACGTTCACCACGATGTTGAACGCCTCCTCCGGCACGATCAGGTTGAGGAAGACCCCGAGAACGCCGATGCAGCCGGTGAGCAGGATGCCGCCGTACGGCACGCCGCGCCTGTTCATCCGGCCGGTGAAGGTCGGCGCCGCTCCCGTCTGCGCCATCGAGTGCAGGATGCGCCCCGTGGAGTACATCCCGGCGTTGAGGCTGGAAAGGGCGGCCGTGAGCACGACGAAGTTCATCACGGAGCCGATGACAGCGCTCAGCTCAGGAGACCCGAGGTGGCTGAAGAAGGTCACGAACGGGCTCTCGTCTCCGCTGTAGACATCGGAGGGGAGCAGGAGGGCGAGCAGCAGGACAGATCCGCAGTAGAACACCGCGATGCGCAGGACGACGCTGTTGATGGCACGCGGCATGATCTTCTCCGGGTGCTCCGTCTCACCGGCGGCGATGCCGACCAGCTCGACGCCCGCGTACGCGAAGACAACACCTTGCACGAGCACGATCGCCATGCCGATGGTCGCGAAGCCGTGGGGGAGCAGGCCGCCGTTCGCCTGGAGCATCGCGATCCCGGTCGGCCCCTGGTCGGTCGGCCAGCCGAACGCGAGCACCACGATGCCGACCACGAGGAACAGCACCAGCGCCGTCACCTTGATCAACGCGAACCAGAACTCCATCTCGCCGAACACTTTCACGGAGATGAGGTTGAGGCTGACCACCACCACGAGGGCGATCAGCGCGAGCAGCCACTGCGGCGCTGCGGAGAAGATGCTCCAGTACTTCACGTAGAGGGCGATGGCGGTGGAGTCGACGATGGCCGTCATGGCCCAGTTGAGGAAGTACATCCACCCGGCGACGTATGCCATCTTCTCGCCGTAGAACTCGCGGGCGTACGAGACGAACGAGCCGGACGACGGCCGGTGCAGCACCAGCTCGCCGAGCGCGCGCAGCACCAGGAAGGCGAAGAACCCGCACAGCGCGTAGACGAAGACCAGGATCGGGCCGCCCTGCTCGAGGCGGCCGCCTGCGCCGAGGAAGAGGCCGGTGCCGATCGCGCCGCCGATGGCGATCATCTGCACCTGCCGGGGCTTGAGGCTCTTGTGGTAGCCCTCCTGCTCGCTGGCGAAGTCCTGAACCGCCTGGCTCATGTCTCCGACGTGCTCGCGGCTGTTCTCCAGATCGTCGGCCGGATCGTGCTGTGTCATGTCAGCCCCCTCGTGTTTCCAGTTGTTCACACTAGTGAAGGATGCGCGCTCAGGCGATAGCGAGCATGCCGGCTGCCGCGACGGCGAGCGCCAGCCCCACCCACTGGATGGGCGCGATGCGCTCCCGGAGGACGATGGCGGCGAGCACGATGGTCCCCGCCGGATACAGCGCGATCAGCACGGAGAACGCGGCGAGGTCGCCGAGGCGGAGCCCGAACAGCATGACGATGTTCGCCGCAGCGTCGAGCACCCCGCAGGCGATGGCGAACGGCAGCCCGGGAAGCCAGGCGGATGCGCTGGGCTGTGTCTGGTGCACCCGCCGTGAACGCAGCGCGAGCACCCCGACCACCGCCAGCATGATCACGCCGTTCACGGCGCGGTTCAGCACCAGAGGCACGAGCCCGGACGAGTCGGGCGTCTGGTCGATGATGATGAGGAACGCGCCGATCATCGCGCCGGAGCCCACCGCCATCAGGATGCCGCGCAGACTCGGCCGCACGGCGCCCTTCTCCGGCACGAACCCGACGAACACCACAGCCACCAGCGCGAGGCCGAGGGCGACGTACCCGATCGGCGCGAACTGCTCGCCCCCGATCAGTCCCCACGTCATCGGCACGACGGCCGAGACGACGGCGGTCAGCGGCGACAGGATGCTCATCGGTCCGATCGCGAGGCAGGCGTAGAGCAGCGAGATGGCGACAGCGCCTGTCACGCCGGAGAGCGCGCCCCAGCCGATAGCGGAGGCCGACCACTCCCCTCCGGCGAACGGCAGAGCGACGAACAAGAGCACCAGCCCGGACAGGGCGCCGATCGCTGTGACCTTGATCGCGCTGATCTTGCGTGCGGCGATCCCGCCGAGGAAGTCGGCAGAGCCGTAGACGAACGCCCCGACCAGCCCGAGGACGGCGGTGAGCATCAGCTCCCTGCGAGGCGGTAGACGTGCAGGACGGCGCCGCTGTCGAACCGTTCCAGCTCGGTGAGCTCGAACGACCACTTCTCCCTGTCGTCGGGGAAGATCCGCAGGCCGCCTCCGACCATCACCGGATAGGTCAGCAGGCGCAACTCGTCGACGAGCCCCCAGACCAGCAGCGAGCGCACGAGGGTGGCGCTGCCTGCGACGAGGATCGGGCCGCCGTCTCCCTCTTTCGCGTCGGCGACGGCTACCCGCACATCCCCGTGGATGCGCGTGGCGTTCCAGCCGAGGTCGCCCGTGCCCTTCGCGGCGACCAGCTTCGGCATCGCGTTCATCTTGTCGGCGAACTCGCCGTCGCGCTCCGGCCACGCGGCACGGAAACCCTCGAAGGTCTTGCGTCCGAGGAGAAGGGACTCCGCCTCCATCGTCTCGCGCAGCTTGAACGCGTACAGGGCGTCCGTGCCGTACGGCATGGTCCATCCGGCGTGCGGATGCGTCGGCTCCCCGCCCGGCGCCTCGACGACGCCGTCGAGGGTCATGAACTCGGTCACGATCAATCGGCGCATGTCGCTGATGGTACCCGTCCACAGGTCGCGCGTGCTCGGCCGTTCTCCACAGATCGAGGACGGCCAGGTATTCGTCGGTCCCGCTCGTTACGATCGAGGGATGAGCTGGAACGCGGAACACCCCTGGGAGCCCGACGAGCGAGACGCGCCCCCGGCCGACGATGAGCCGCCGTTCCCGGAATACCCGAGCGACCAGGAGGAGCTGTTCCCTCCGGACGACGCGTACCGGGGCGGGGCTGTCGACTTCGGCGACGCCGGCGCTGTTCCGGGTTCCGCCACGCCGGCATCGCGCGGCGCGGCGACCGCAACGGCTGTACGGCGCGAACTCCGCGCATCCACGGCCAAGTTCGCGAGCCCGGCCGAGGCGCTGCACACGGTGTTCGGCTACGACTCGTTCCGCGGGGAGCAGGCCGAGATCATCGACCAGCTCGTCTCAGGCGGAGACGCCGTGGTGCTCATGCCGACGGGTGGAGGCAAGAGCCTCTGCTACCAGATCCCGTCGCTCGTGCGCGAGGGCACCGGTGTGGTCATCTCTCCGCTCATCGCGCTCATGCAAGACCAGGTGGATGCGCTCACGGCGGTCGGCGTGCGCGCTGCGTTCCTCAACTCCACGCAAGACCAGGCAGAGCGCGCCAGGGTCGAGAACGCGTACCTGGCGGGCGAGCTCGACGTGCTCTACGTCGCGCCGGAGCGCCTGTCGTCCGAGGCGACCAAGCGGTTCCTGTCAGGGGGGAAGATCGCCCTCTTCGCCATCGACGAAGCGCACTGCGTGTCGCAGTGGGGCCACGACTTCCGGCCGGACTACCTCGCCCTGTCCGAGCTGGGGGAGCGCTGGCCGGACGTCCCGCGCATCGCCCTCACCGCCACGGCGACGGAGGCGACGCACCGCGAGATCACCGAGCGGCTCGGGATGCAGAAGGCCGCGCAGTTCGTCGCAGACTTCGACAGGCCGAACATCCAGTACCGCATCGTTCCCAAGGTGGAGGTGCGCAAGCAGCTTCTCGACTTCATCACCACGGAGCACCCGAACGACGCCGGCATCGTCTACGGACTGTCGCGCAACACGGTCGAGCGCACGGCGGAGTTCCTGAGCGCCCGCGGCCTCAACGCCCTGCCGTATCACGCCGGGTTGGATGCGCGGCTGCGCGCCCAGACGCAGGCCCGCTTCCTCCGCGAGGAGGGCGTGATCGTGGTCGCCACCATCGCGTTCGGCATGGGCATCGACAAGCCGGATGTGCGGTTCGTCGCCCACATCGACCTCCCCAAGTCGGTCGAGGGCTACTACCAGGAGACCGGCCGTGCCGGCCGAGACGGCCTCCCGTCCACGGCCTGGCTCGCCTACGGCCTGCAAGACGTAGTGCAGCAACGACGCATGATCGACGACTCGCCTGGCGACCTCGCCCATCGCCGCCGCATGACGCAGCACCTGGATGCGATGCTCGCTCTCTGCGAGACGGTCCAGTGCCGCCGCGTCAACCTCCTCAACTACTTCGGTCAGCGCGCGGAGCCGTGCGGCAACTGCGACACCTGCCTCACGCCGCCGGAGAGCTGGGACGGCACGGTCCCCGCGCAGAAGCTGCTCTCGACGGTGGTGCGACTGAAGCGTGAGCGTAACCAGCAGTTCGGCGCAGGTCACCTCGTCGACATCCTGCGCGGCAAGCGCACCCCCCGCGTCGACCAGTACGGTCACGACGCCCTCGCCACGTGGAGCATCGGCGCCGACCTGAGCGAGAGCCAGTGGCGCGGTGTCATCCGCCAGCTCATCGCGCAGGAACTGCTCAAGCCGGAGGGCGAGTACGGCGTCCTCGCGATCACGCCGGAGAGCGCAGCGGTGCTGGCAGGCGACCGTCCCGTCGTGCTCCGCCGCGAGCCGGATCGCCCTGAGCGTCCCGCCCGCGCCTCCCGCTCCGCGGCAGCGGTCGCCGACCTCGAACCGGCAGACCACCCGCTGTTCGAGGCGCTCCGCGCCTGGCGTGCAGAGGCCGCGCGGTCGCAGGGCGTGCCCGCATACATCGTCTTCGGAGACGCCACCCTGCGAGCGGTCGCCGCGGCCAAGCCGGCCACCCTCGGCGACCTGGACGGCATCACCGGCATCGGCGCCAAGAAGCGCGAGGCATACGGCGAGGCCCTGCTCGAAGTGGTGGCGTCGGCGTAGCCGCCCCATCCCCCGCCCGCCCCTAACGCAGGAAGTCCCGCGCCGCATCCGCTGCGTTCTCCGTCGGAACGGAGGCGGCAACGGCGTGGCGCGGGACTTCTCCTGCTGAGTGCTACGTCTGGCTGAGTGCTGCTTCTGGCTGAGTGCTGCTTCTGGCTGGGCCCTACTTCTGGCTGGCCGGGCGGCGCATCCTGAGCAGCAGCATTGCTGCGCCCACGATGGCGGCCGCGAGGGCGGCGAGGAGCGGGACCGTCACCGACGAGCCCGTCGCGGCGAGCCCGGCCGGCGTGTTGTCCGCCGGGGTCGTGCCTGCCGGCGTGGTGCCGGGCGGTGTGGTGCCAGGGTCCGTGCCGCCCGGGGCGGCGGCTGCGGTCACCGTGATGGCGATCGAGCCGGTGACCCCCGAGGTCAGGCCCGTCACCACGACGGTGTGCGCGCCGGCAGGCGTGCTGCTCGGGATGCTCACCGTCGCGCTGATCGTGCCGGCACCGGACGCGGTCAGCGTCGCCAGCTTCACCGGCGTGGAGTGCAGCCACACCTCGACGGTCTCGCCCGCCGTGAAGCCGGACGCGTCGACGCTCACCTGACCGCCGACGGCGACGGTCCCGGCCGAGAGGGTCACGGTCGCCGGGGTCGTGCCAGGCTCGCCGGGTCCGCCGGGCTCGCCGGGTCCGCCGGGCTCGCCGGGTCCACCGGGCTCCGTCACGACCGTGCACTCGATCGTGCCGGTGCGCAGTGCGTGGCCGTCGTCGTTCGTGTCGTCCGACCAGATCACCGGCTTGTGGCCGTCGACGCACTCCGCCTGCGGGGCGATCGCGAAGCCCTCGTTGTTGAGGTTCGGCATCCCGGCCGGGCGCGCGAACGTCGCGTCGACCGTGAAGTCGCCGGCGTCCGCCCCCGTGGATGCGATGGTCAGCGTCTCGTGCTGACCGTTGCAGGTGTCGTCGCAGACCGCCCAGAGCTTCTGGGTCTCCTGGTCGAACTGGAGCTCCATCACGCCGGTCATGCCGCTGGAGATCGTCGCGACGCGCGTGTATCCGGTGCCGGACTGGTCGAGCGCGTACGCGTAGATGTCGCCGTTCGCCTCCAGCCCGGTGAAGAACAGGCCGTCGCCGTGGCCGGGGTACGACGCGGGGTCGTATGCCGCGCCCGTGTGCTGGTCGGCGAAGCCGTGGGCGGTGAGGTACGCATCCGGAATCCAGGTGACGGCCTCGAGGCCCAGGTTCGGACCGACGACGGGCAGGTCGGCCGTGAGGTTCCAGTCGGCGGTGGCGTTCAGGCTGGTTCCTGCGGCGTTCGCGTCGAACCGGAGGATCGCCGGGCGGCTCACCCCGTTGTTGGAGTTGTTGCGCTCGGTGGAGACGAAGATGCCGCCGTCAGGGCCGGCGCCCGTGATGGTGACGCCCTCCGAGTCGGGGTCTCCCGTGCCGTCCGCGTAGTGCAGCGCCTTGCCCGCGCCCCAGCCGTTCGCGGTGTCCGGAGCCCAGACCGTGCCGTTCCAGAGCAGGCGGTAGAGCGTGCCTGGTCCGTTCTTCACGGCCCAGAGCACGCCGGGCGCGCTCGTGCCGGACGCCTGGTAGTAGAGGCCGCTCATGTTGCCGCCGAGCAGGTTGGCGTCGTCGGCCGTCGCGACGGTCGAGCCGCCAGGCCACGGGCTGAGCTGCACGTCGCCCGCGCAGGCGTTCGGAGCGTTCTTGGTCGAGGCGGCGGTGGTGGCGAAGTCGCCTGTTCCGTTCGGGCAGCGACCGTATGTGGTGGCCGCGTGGGCCGTCCACTCGTACGAGTCGATCAGGGTGGTGCCGTTCGGTGCGAACAGGCGGGCGGAGTCGGCGGCGCCGAGGCCGAACACCGCATCCACGTCGGCCGTGTAGTAGCCGCCTGCCGCGACGACCGTGCCTGCCGGGATGGGGAAGGCGTCGCTGTCCTTGTTGTCGCGCAGGATGTAGCCGGACAGATCGACCGGTGCTGCGCCGTTGTTGATGAGTTCGATCCAGTCCGTCGCGTCGCCGTTCGACTCGACCTCGTTGATCGCGACGGGAACGCTGCAGTCGTTGGCGGCGCCCTTCGTCGACGATGTGGTCGTGGTGAACGCGCCGGTGCCGTCCGGGCAGCGGCCGTACGTCGTGGTGGCGTGCGCCGTCCAGCTGTACGTGTCGATCAGGGCGTGCGACGGGTCGTAGAGGCGGGCGGAGTCCGCTCCGCCCAGCCCGAAGCCGAGGGTGGACTCGTCAACGACGAAGAACCCGCCGGCCGCGATGGTCGAGCCTGAAAGCAGCGGGACGGCGGTGTGCGTGTCGTCGTTGTCGAGCAGCGACCAGCCGGTGAGGTCGACGGCCGTGCTGCCGGTGTTCATGAGCTCGATCCAGTCGCCGGGGGTTCCCCCGCTCGACTCGACCTCGTTGATGACGACGGACGACGGCGCAGGGACCGCCGACGCCGGGGCCGCTCCTGCGACCAGGGAAGCTGTGGCGAACGCTGCGGCCACCAGGGCCGCCACCGTTCCTCGCCAATGAGTGCGCAAGCGTGTTCTCCTTCTGCGACGACGGGGGAGCGCGCGCATCGCAGGCTGCCGATCCGGTGGATGCGGTGCGCCGACCGGGTAGATGCGGCGCTGACGACGCGGCGACCCGGCAAAGATGCGAACACTCGCAGCTTCGTGACGCAACGGGAACGCGCGGTGAACGGCGCGCGAACGGCGGATGACGCGCATCCATCGAGTCGCGCTGGGTGCGGGTGCGGGTGCGGCGCAGGTCGCGTCAGTGGATGGTCTCTCCGCGGGCGAGCTGGTCGACGAACGCAGCGATGCGGCGAGCGCGCGTGTCCACCCGCTTGGCCGTGGTGGTGCGGAAGATGATCGCGAACCGGTTCTGCCCGCTCAGCGTCTCGAAGAACGCCGCCGCCGCAGGATTGGCGGCGATGGCCGCGGCGAGGTCGTCCGGCACCGTCTTGTCCGACTGGCGCTGGTATGCCGCCTCCCACCTGCCGTCCGCCTTCGCGCGTTCGATCTCGCGCATCCCTGCGTCGGTCATCTCCCCCGACTCGATCAGCGCTGCGACCAGCTCGCGGTTGCGCTGCGACCAGATGCTGCGTGCCCCGCGGGGCGTGAACAGCTGCAGGAAGTGTGTCTCATCCAGACTGTTGCGCCGCCCGTCGATCCAGCCGAAACAGAGCGCTCCGTCGACCGCCTCCGCGTAGGTCGGGCTGGAATGGCCCGAGTTCTTCTTCGCGATGGCGAGCCGGACGCCGACCTCGGTGTCGTGGTGCTGCTCCAGCCAGGCGCGCCAGGCCGCCGCGTCGGGAAGGTGCAGGATGCTGTGTTCGGCCATACCTCGATCTTGCCCCGAAAAGTACGGGGTGGATGTAACGAAAACGACGGTGTACCGTCGCGGTTCTGCGGGACGATCAGGGAATCTTTTTCCCCCGGCTCGCGTTATCGAAATATGGACATTTGCGACGATCTCGAAGGAGGACGCGATGGCACGAATGATCGAAGAGCTCGAAGATGAGACCGGCGCCGTAATCAAGTACAAGAGGCACGCCAACGGGCGGGGCCTCGTCGCACCGACTGCGCGTGTGGCGGAGTCCGCGTTCATCGACGCGACCGCATACGTGGAGAAGGACGCCCGTGTCGGACTCGACGCATACGTCGGAGCGGGAAGCTGGATCGACACAGGCGCGACGGTCGGGGACCGCACGTTCGTGGGCGCCAACGTCCACATCGGAGCCGGCTCCGTGATCGGCAGCGGCGTGCGCATCGGCAGCAACGCCAAGCTCGGCCGCGCGGTGATGGTGGGCAACGGCGCGCGCATCGAGCGCGACGCGCAGGTGGAGCAGGGTGCGGTGATCGAACTCCGCGGCTCCGCGGCGGCCCGCGCTGCACTCAGCGCCCCCGTGCGCCCTGCCGCGCAGCACGCCAGGCGCGACGCGTCGCGTCGCGCTGCCTGACGTCCCACGGCGGAAACGTAACGCCCTGAGCCGGTTTCGGCTCAGGGCGTTCGTGCATCCACCGCACGCGCGGCGAGCGACGAGATGCCAGTAACTGTCGCGCATCCCGGGCGTTTCGCGACAGTTACTGGCATCTCGTCAGCTGGTCAGTCCTCGACACTGCCGCGGGATGCGGGCAGCTCGCCGGGGGCGGAGGCCGCGGTGGGGGTCGTCCCGTCCTCCTCGGCGATGGGATGCGCATCCACGTGGCCGACCGCATCCACGTGGCCGACCGCATCCACGTGGCCGACCGCATCCACCTGGCCGCCCGAATGCACGGGGTGCGTGCTCGCCTCCTTCAGCGTGCGGGTGCGCGTGCTTGCCGCCAGCACGAGGACCCCGGCGACGGCCGCGCCGACCGCGAACGCCGTGGTCGTTCCCGCGTGGTCGACCAGCAGACCGGCCACCGCAGCGCCGACCGCGACGCCGAAGTTGACGGCGGTGTTCGTCCAGGTGGTCGCCTCCGTGCGGACGTGTTCTGCGGTGAGTGCGTCGGCCAGCAGGTACGCCGTGATGACGGTGGGGGCGAGGAACAGGCCGAGCCCGAACAGGACGACCCCCAGCGTGATCTGCTCCGGCGCGAGCGCGGCGATGGCGCTCACCGCCACGAACGCGATGCTCAGCACCACCAGCCGGATCGCGAGCGCCGGTTTCCAGGTGCGGTGGCCGTAGACGAGTCCGCCGACGGCGCTTCCCGCGGCGAGCAGGGCGAGCAGGATGCCGGACACCGCCGCCATCGACCGCTCGGCCGTGAACGCAGGGACCGCGGTCTCGACGGTGCCGATCACCAGGCCGACACCGGTCAGCGCGACCAGCACCGTCGGGAACCCGCGCTGCCGCAGCGGACGTTCGTGGGCGTGCGCCGTGGTGGTCGCCGGACCTTTCGCGCGCACGTGCCTGTGCAGGCAGAACAGCACGGTCCCCGCCAACGCGACGCCGGCGGTGGTGAACAGCGCCGCCACCGGACTCGCGACGAGCACGATCAGGCCGACCAGCAGCGGGCCGGTGGTGAACAGCAGCTCCTCTGCGACCGCATCCAGGCTGTATGCGCGGGGGAGGATGCGCGCGTCCGGTGCGATCGCGGCCCACATCACGCGCATGGTCGAGCCGAGCGGAGGCGCGAACACGCCGGCGACGGCGGCGAGGCCGATCAGCAGCCACGCCGGGGCGTCCGCAAGGCAGCCGATCGCGGTGGCGACGAGGGATGCGGCGAACAGCACGCCCATGACCAGCAGCGAGCGTGTCGGCCCGAACCGGTCGACGGCGCGCGCACGGGCGGGCGAAGCGATCACGTTGGTGACGCCGAACGCACCCGTCGCCGCGCCGGCGGCCGCGAACGTGCCCGTCGCCGCCTGCACGCTGAGCAGCAGCGAGAGCGAGACGGTCGCGAACGCGAGTCGCCCGATCAGCGCGGAGCCGAACAGCGCGGCTGCGCCGGGGATGCGCAGGACGTCGGCGTACGACTCGCGCTTCACGATGCCGCTCCGGATGCAGCGGACGCGCCGGATGTTCCGGACGCGCCGAATGCGCCGAACGCGCCGGATGTTCCGGACGCGCCAGAACCACTCGCCGCGATGGCCCCTGCCACCAGCTCGAACAGCGCCAGCGTCGCGGCGACCCTGTGGGTGCCGGGCGTTCCCGCCGGTTGCGCGGCGTCGGCGAGCAGGATGCCCGCCTGCCGCACCAGCCCCTCCACCTCGTGGAATGCCGCTTCGTCGATGAAGAACTCGGCGTCCGTGAACGTCAATCGCGTGCCAGGCGCCTGCAGTGCCGCTCTCCTGGCCAGCTCAGAGCTCATCGCGACGAACAGCTCGGGCGCCCCGGACATCCCGAGTCTTTCGCCGCTGGCCGGATCGTGCCGGTAGCGCTTCGCCTTGCCGCCCCGGATGGCCACCTCCTCGACCACATCCACCAGTCCTGCCTCGTGCAGGCGGCGCAGGTGGTAGCTCACGTTCGCCTGGCTTTCGCCGAGCTCGCGGGCCGCCTCAGCAGCGCTCAGTGCCGAGCCGCCGAGCAGCGAGAGCAACTGCAACCGCAGGGGATGCGCGAGCACGCGCAGGTCGCGCAGGTCCAGCGGTTCGCGCTCGCGCGTGGGGGTGGTCTGTTCCGTCACCGTCCCAGTGTGGCGGGAGCCGGTGCAACTGTCAAACGTTCCTTTGGGAGTCGAGGTGCGCACCGAGACGGGCCAGGCAGTCCTCCCAGCCTTCGACGTGGTCGGCGGCCGCCTCGGCCGAGCCGAAGCCGTCGTGCACGACGGTGAGGACCGTGCCGGGGACGGAAACCCGCTCCGCCCCGGGTGCCGACTCCGTTGCCGCCTCCGCGAATCCCACCGTCACCCGCGTCTCGTCGTCCTCGCCGTCCCACCGCCAGGTGAGCACGATCCGCGACGGCTCGTCCGCCTCCACCACCACGCCGGATGCGCCCATCGCGGTCGGCGCGGACCGGATGCTCCACGCGCACCCCGCCGTCGCATCCACGGTCGCGACGGTCTGGAATCTCGGCGGCCAGAACCACGACGCCAGCTCCTCCTGCGAGACGAACGCCCGCCAGACCCGCTCCCGATCCGCCCCGAGCGTCCGCGTCACCCGTGCCGTGTGCTCGCCCATGCCATCCGCCTTCGCTCGCCGTGCCTGTCGTACTTGTGGACAGGGGCACACTCACCACCCCCGCGATTGGAGCATTCCGCAAACCGTCCGGCGTGCATCCGGGAATGGTTTGTAGGCCGCGCACCGCTGACTTCGCGAACCCGGATGTGCGTCGTAGCGTGACGATATCCCGCACGAGAGCGAAGAGGAACCCTGATGGTCGATACCGCCGAGCGCACGCCTCCGACGAAGAAAACCCCGTCCGCCTCCCTGGCGGAGACCCGATCGACGACCACCCCGCCCGGTGACGCGCGGGCGCGCATCGACGTGGAGGCGCTCGGGCGCCAACTGCTTGGGGACTGGGCGGAGATCCGGCTCAAGTCGCGTGAGCTGTCGAGCCGTCCGGAGATGCAGAAGGTCGAGGGGCTCAGCCTCGACGATCAGCGCGCCCGCACCTTCGAGCAGTTGAAGCTGCTCGTGGAGAACGGCCAGGTGCACCGCGCGTTCCCGAAGAGCGTCGGAGGCGAGGAGGACAACGGCGGCAATATCGCCGGCTTCGAGGAGCTGGTCGCCGCCGATCCGTCGCTCCAGATCAAGTCGGGGGTGCAGTGGGGGCTGTTCGGCGCGGCCGTGCTGCAGCTCGGCACCGCCCCGCACCACGAGAAGTACCTGCCGGGCATCATGTCCCTCGACGTGCCGGGCGCGTTCGCGATGACGGAGACAGGGCACGGCTCTGACGTCGCGAGCGTCGCCACCACGGCCACCTACGACGAGGAGACGCAGGAGTTCGTCATCGACACCCCGTTCCGCGGGGCGTGGAAGGACTACCTCGGCAACGCGGCGAAGGACGGCATCGCCGCTGTCGTGTTCGCCCAGCTCATCACCAAGGGCGTCAACCACGGCGTTCACGCGTTCTACGTTCCGATCCGGGATGCGGACGGGGCGTTCCTGCCCGGCGTCGGCGGAGAGGACGACGGTCTCAAGGGCGGCCTGAACGGCATCGACAACGGCCGCCTGCACTTCACCGGCGTGCGCGTGCCGCGCACCGATCTGCTGAACAAGTACGGTGACGTCGCAGAGGACGGCACGTACTCGTCATCGATCAGCAGCCCGGGCCGCCGCTTCTTCACCATGCTCGGCACGCTCGTGCAGGGCCGCGTCTCCCTCGACGGGTCTGCCGTGAACGCCGCCAAGATCGCCCTCAAGATCGCGATCACCTACGGCAACGAGCGCCGCCAGTTCACCGCCGGCAGCGACACGGACGAGGAGGTCATCCTCGACTACCAGCGCCACCAGCGCCGCCTGCTCCCGCTGCTGGCGACCACGTACGCCGCCGGGTTCGCGCACGAGGTGTTCCTGCACAAGTTCGACGACGTTTTCAGCGGACGAGCAGACTCCGACACCGACCGCCAGGACCTCGAGACCATCGCGGCGGCGCTCAAGCCGCTGTCCACCTGGCACGCGCTCGACACCCTGCAGGAGGCGCGAGAGGCCTGCGGAGGCTCCGGCTTCCTCACGGAGAACCGGCTCACCTCGCTGCGCCAGGACCTCGACATCTACGTCACGTTCGAGGGCGACAACAACGTGCTGCTGCAGCTCGTCGCCAAGCGTCTCCTCACCGACTTCTCGCGCAAGTTCGCCAAGGCGGATGCCGGGGCGCTCGCCCGCTACGTCGTCACCCAGGCGGCGGGCAAGGCGTACCACGGCTCCGGGCTCCGCTCCGTCGCCCAGACCGTGAAGGACTTCGGTTCGACCGGCCGCTCCGTCAACTGGCTGCAGGAGCCGAGCACGCAGCGCGAACTGCTCACCGACAGGGTGGAGTCGATGATCGGCGAGGTCGCCGGCAAGCTGCGGCCGGCATCCAAGCTGGGCAAGAAGGCCGCTGCCGACCTGTTCAACTCGCAGCAGAACGAGCTCATCGAGGCCGCCCGCGCCCACGCGGAGCTGCTGCAGTGGGAGGCGTTCACGGACGCCCTCGACAAGGCGCCGGACGCAGGCACCCGTCAGGTGCTCACCTGGCTGCGCGACCTGTTCGGCTTCGGACTGATCGAGAAGCACCTGGCCTGGTACCTCATCCACGGTCGTCTGTCGCCGCAGCGCGCGCAGGCCGTGACGGCGTACATCGACCGGCTGCTCACGCGCATCCGGCCGCACGCCGTCGACCTGGTGGATGCGTTCGGCTACGGCCCAGAGCTGGTCCGCGCCAAGATCGCGACCGGTGCAGAGGCCGCCCGCCAGGCGGAAGCCCGCGACTACTACGCCGCCCAGCGCGCCTCCGGCACCGCCCCCACCCCCGAAAAGTCCCTCAAGTCCCCCAAGCGCTGACCCCGCCCCCAAGCAATCGAGCCGCGACTTATGTACGCGACACGCCGTGGTCGGGTGTGCACAAGTCCCGGCTCGATTGCTTGGGGCGGGACGGGGCGGGGAGGCTAGAGGAGCCCGAGGGAGCGGACGGCGTCGCGCTCGGCGCGGAGCTCGGCAACGGAGGCGTCGATGCGGTCGCGCGAGAACGCGTCGATGTCGAGACCGTCGACGATGCGCCAGGCGCCGTCGACCGAGCGCACGGGGAACGACGAGATCAGCCCGGCGTCCACGCCGTACGACCCGTCCGACACGACACCGGCCGACGTCCAGCGCGACCCCGTGCCGTCTACCCAGTCGCGCACGTGGTCGATCGCGGCGCTCGCCGCCGACGCAGCGCTCGAAGATCCACGCACCTCGATGATCTCCGCGCCGCGCTTGGCGACCCTGGGGATGAACTCGTTCGCCAGCCACTCCTCGTCCACCAGCTCGGTCGCCGGTCGGCCGTTCACGGTGGCGTGACTGAGGTCGGGGTACTGGCTGGCCGAGTGGTTCCCCCACACGATCACGCCGTCGATCGCGGACACGGGCACGCCCAGCTTCACCGCGAGCTGCGCGACGGCGCGGTTGTGGTCGAGCCTCGTCATCGCCGTGAACCGGTCGGCCGGCACGTCGGGAGCATGGGCGCTCGCGATCAGCGCGTTCGTGTTGGCCGGGTTGCCCACCACCAGCACGCGCACATCGGATGCTGCGCCCGCGTTGATCGCCGCGCCCTGCGGCCCGAAGATGGCACCGTTCGCCTGGAGCAGGTCCGCGCGCTCCATGCCGGGGCCGCGCGGCCGAGCCCCGACGAGCAGCGCGATGTTGACGCCGTCGAAGGCGGCGGTCGCGTCCTCGGTGACGGTCAGGTCGTGCACCAGCGGGAACGCGCCGTCCTGGAGTTCGAGGGCCGTCCCCTCCGCGGCTGCCCTGCCCTGCGGGATCTCGAGCAGCCGCAGCCGCACGGGGACGTCCGGCCCGAGCAGCTGCCCTGACGCGATGCGGAACAGGAGCGCGTAGCCGATCTGCCCTCCCGCCCCGGTGACGGTGACGGTGACGGGCGTGCGTGCGGTGCTGCCCGCCGTGGTCTCTGTTCTGCTGTCGGCGCTCATGCCGCCAGCCTATGACGGGGCGCGGAGCCGTACTACCGTGTCGGGCATGACCTTCAACCCGAACGCCGACATCAGCGGAGGCAAGGCCAAGCGACGTGGCCGCACGGCCGGGATCGCCGCGGGCGGCGTCGGCCTGGGGGCCATCGTCGTCCTGCTCGTCTCGCAACTCTTCGGGGTGGACCTCAGCGCGTTCGTCGACGGCGGTGCCCCGCAGAGCCAGACCCAGCAGATCGGGACAGGAGCCGAGCTCACCGACTGCCTGACGGGCGCGGACGCGAACGCGAACATCGACTGCAGGATGAAGGGGGCAGCCGCATCCATCGAGGCGTACTGGGCGACCGAGATGCCAGCACTCGGCGGCACGTACTCGTCGCCGCAGTTCGTCCTGTTCACCGGCCAGACCAGCACCGGGTGCGGCACGGCGTCGAGCGCGACCGGCCCGTTCTACTGCCCGCCGGACGAGACCATCTACGTCGACACGGCGTTCTACGACGAGCTGCGCAGCCGCTTCGGGTCGAGCGGAGGACCGCTGGCCGAGATGTACGTGGTCGCGCACGAGTGGGGTCACCACATCCAGAACATCGGCGGGATCATGGATGCGCACCCCAGCAGGGCCACCGGCGCCGCCTCCGACAGCGTGCGGCTGGAGCTGCAGGCCGACTGCTTCGCCGGCTCCTGGGCGGCTGCCGCGTCCAGCACGAAGGACGAGAACGGCGTGCCGTTCCTGCAGCCGATCACCCAGCCGCAGATCACGGATGCGCTCAGCGCGGCCTCCGCGGTCGGCGACGACCGCATCCAGCAGGCATCCACCGGCGGCATCCGCCCAGACACCTGGACCCACGGCTCCTCCGAGCAGCGGCAGCGCTGGTTCCTCACCGGGTTCCAGAACGGCGCGGGGGCGTGCGACACGTTCTCGGTGCGTGCGGGGTCGCTGTAGCGACTGTGCCCGCACCGCACCCGCCGGGTAGCCTCGGGCGTATGCGCACTTTCTATCCCGAAATCGAGCCGTACGACTCCGGCATGCTCGACGTCGGAGACGGCCAGCAGCTCTCCTGGGAGACCAGCGGAAATCCGGAGGGCAAACCGGTCGTGTTCCTGCACGGCGGCCCAGGCGGAGGAACGAGCCCGAACCAGCGGCGGGCGTTCGACCCGGAGAAGTACCGCATCGTGCTGTTCGATCAGCGCGGTTGCGGCAGGTCGCTGCCGCACGCCAGCGAGCCGGAGGCCGATCTCAGCACGAACACCACCTGGCATCTCGTCGCCGACATCGAGAAGCTGCGCGAGCACCTCGGCGTGGAGAAGTGGATGGTGTTCGGCGGTTCCTGGGGGAGCGCGCTCGCCCTCGCGTACGCGCAGACGCACACCGAACGGGTGACGGAGCTGGTGCTGCGCGGAATCTTCACGCTGCGGCCGGAAGAGCTCGACTGGTTCTACGAGGGAGGCGCTGCCGCGTTGTTCCCCGACCTGTGGGAGGGCTTCGTCGAGCCGGTGCCCGTCGCGGAGCGGGGGAGGCTCATCCGGGCGTACAGCAGGCTGCTCAACGACCCGGACCCTGCCGTGCACATCCCCGCCGGTGTCGCGTGGTCGCGCTGGGAGTCGTCGACGATCACCCTGCTGCCCCGGCCGGAGGTGGTGGCGAGCTTCACCGAGCAGCAGTACGCGGTGGCGTTCGCGCGCATCGAGAACCACTACTTCATGAACGGCGGCTGGTTCGAAGAGGAGCAGCTGATCCGGGATGCGCCGAAACTCGCCGGCATCCCCGCCGTGATCGTGCAGGGCAGGTACGACGCGTGCACTCCGGCGATGACCGCCTGGGACCTGCATCGCGCCTGGCCCGAAGCGGAGTTCCGGCTGATCCCCGACGCCGGCCACGCTTTCGACGAGCCAGGCATCCTGGATGCGCTCATCGAGGCCACCGACCGGTTCGCGGAGTGAGCGCCATGCAGACCGTTCTTCGCAACGTGCGGCCGTGGGGAGGCTCCCCGGCCGATCTGCGTATCGCCGACGGCGTGATCGTCGCGATCGAGCCGCACGATCCGTCCGCCGAAGCGGTGTCAGGCGACCCGGGCACCCGGTTCATCGAGGGCGACGGGCTGCTCGCCCTCCCCGGCCTGGTGAACGCGCACGCGCACCTCGACAAGAGCTGGTGGGGCAAGCCGTGGGTGTCGTACGGCGGAGAGGCCACCACCCAGGGCCGCATCGAGCACGAGCGTGCGCACCGAGGCGAGCTGGGCATCCCGAGCGGTGACAGCACCCTGGCGCTGTTGCGCGCGCTGGTGGCGCAGGGGACCACGGCGTTCCGCTCGCACGTGGATGTGGATCTCGGGGTGGGGCTCGACGGCATCCACGTGGTGCGGAATGCTGTGGCGGCGCTCGGAGTGCCCGTGGCGCTGGAGATCGTGGCGTTCCCGCAGGACGGCGTGCTGCGGCGGCCGGGCGTGCTCGACCTGCTCGACCGCGCGGCGGCGGAGGGCGCAGAGCACATCGGCGGGCTCGACCCTGCGTCGATCGACCGCGATCCCGTCGGTCAGCTTGACGCGCTGTTCGACATCGCGGACCGGCGCGGCGTCGGCATCGACATCCACCTGCACGACGGTGGGGAGCTCGGCGCGTTCCAGTACGAGCTCATCATCGAGCGCACGCGTGCCACCGGCCTCGCCGGGCGGGTGAACGTGGCGCACGGCTTCGCCATCGGGGAGCTGCCGGAGGCGCGGCGCCGCGCGCTCATCGAGGGGATGAGCGAGACCGGCGTCTCGATCACGACCGTCGCGCCGATCAACGCGCCGCGGCTGCCGCTCGCCGAACTGCGCGCTGCCGGGGTGCCCGTCGGGCTCGGAACAGACGGCATCCGCGACCTGTGGGGGCCGTACGGCGACGGCGACCTGCTGCGCCTGGCTGCGCGCCTCGCCCAGCTCTCCGGCTTCCGGCGCGACGACGACCTGGTGGATGCGGTGCGCGTCGCCACGAGCGCCGCCGCCTCCTTCGTCGGCCGCGCCTCCCACGACCTCACCGTCGGCTCCGTCGCCGACGTCATCCTCCTCGACGCGGAGAACGTCCCAGAGGCGCTCGTCGCCGCTCCGCCCCGCGCCCTCGTCCTCGTCGCCGGCCGCGAGTTCCCCGCCTGACCCCCTCCCCACATAATCGAGCCGGGACTTGTGCATGCGGCACGCCGGGCGTGGGCGTACAGAAGTCCCGGCTCGATTGCTGGGGGAGGGAGGGTCAGCCGGCGAGGGCGGCGAGGGCTCGGCGGAGGGTCGTGGATGAGGTGGTCATCGTGTACGGGAAGTAGACGACCTCGACGCCGACCGCGGCGAACTCGCGCTCGAGCCGCAGCCCCTTCTCGGTGCCGCGCCAGTCGTCGCCCTTGAAGAACACGTCGAACTGCAGCTCGCGCCAGGTGTCCAGCTTGTCGGGGACCGTCTCCGCCACGGCCTCGTCGACGAAGCCGATGTTGCGCACGATCTCCAGGCGCTCGGCGAGCGGGATGACAGGGTCGATGCCCTTCACCTGCCGCAGCATCTCGTCGGAGACGACGCCGGCGATCAAGTAGTCGCACTGGCTCTTGGCGTGTTTCAGGATGTTGAGGTGTCCGATGTGGAACAGATCGAACGCCCCTGCTGCATAGCCGACGCGTCGGGTCACGGGCTGCACCTTTCGGGGTTGAGATATCCTCACCTATTCTGTCGAATAAGTGAGAATTTGTCACCCCTTTGGCGAGAACTCCGAGAACTCCGAGAACTCCGTCGGCTCTGGCGCGCGCCGCCGCGCCGTCTACGGCTTCGTCGCGAGCAGTACTGCGGCGATCCGCGCCGTGAGCGGCTCGATCTGCCCGAGCGAAGCCACGTACGCCGACCGTCCGCGCCCATACGGATCGAGGATGTCTCCCTCCACGTACCCGCGCCTCGTCGCCGCTCCGCGGTTCGCGACAGCGGCGCTCGGGCGGTGCGATGCCGCCCAGGCCGTCAGCTCGCGCGCGGTCAGCGCAGCGGGCTCTGGGTGCGCGGCCACCGCATCCGCGAACTCGGTCAGCGTGAACGCCCTCCTCACCACCCCCGGCGCCGTGCCGACTGCCCACTCGCGGTGCTCGCGGGTGGCCGTGAGGACGAGATCGGAGCCGGAGAGCATCCGGTGGTCGGCCTGGCGCGACACGAACTGGTCGCTCTCGATGCCGCGCTCTGCCAGCAGCTCGTCCATCGGCGAGGAGATCCCCCATCCCGTCATCGCGTGCGTGCCTGCCGAGCTCACGGAGAACCGCGCGTCGCCGGAGAGGGCGTGCGCTAGCAGCAGGTCGGCGGCGGGGGAGCGGCAGATGTTTCCCGTGCAGAGCGTCAGGATGCGGAAAGTTGCGTGAGGCACTCCGCCATTCTCCCGGACGACGCTGATGGATGCGCTTACTCGCGGAACCGGTCGCGCTGAGCCTGGCAATCCCCTGAGAGGGGGTCGCTGATCGAGCCCGCTTTGAGAGCGCTTTCAACCTGTGTTTTGCTCAAGATCACGGGTGTTGGCCAATCTGTGTGGCGCGCCATTATGCGGAAAGTGGCACCCGAATGGGGGGTGGCTGTCGGAGAAAAGCCCAAGCAGACGCGCGGTACGCTTGTCGATTTATGTTTCGCGACCGGGTAGTCGGTCTGCTAGCGTGCTCACAGCATTTCAGTAGTCGTTGGTCTCACCTACTGTTCCACCCCCGCAACGACGAAAGTTTGGACAGACGTATTTATGGTTCGTCAGCCCGCACATAGAAACGAAACCCCCAAGAAGAACCACAAACTCGGATTCGGCATTGCCGCAGGCGCCACCGTGGTGGCTGTCGCGGCCTTAGGTCTGCCCGCTCTCGCGGCGACCGCTGCCCCGATCACCTATCAAGTCGGTCAGCGAATCGTGACCGACTCCCTCGACCGCACACAGCCGAACGGCTGGGGCGCAGCCCAGGTCGGCGGCACCTATTCGCTCAGCAGCAGCAAATCCTTCTCCGCGGACGGGAAGACGGGCGTCATGGCGCTCCCCCGTCCTGGAGCGTCGCTCACCGCATCCCTTCCGGCGGTCAGCGCATCAGACCTGACGGCGTCGACGACCATCGACGTTCCGCGCATCCCGACCAGCGGCAACGGCGTCTTCGCCGGCCTGCAGCTCCGGGTCGCGACCGGGTCGTACTACCAGGCGGACGTTCGTGTCGGAGCAGGGGGCAACCTCACGCTCACCATCGTGCGCGTCAACGGCTCGACCGCCAACCAGACCACCGTCGCACCGGAGATCCGCGTCGCCACCGGTCTCAAGGCGGGCGCAAGCGTCCAGCTCGAGTTCCAGGCGACCGGCAGCAACCCCGTCGCCCTGTCGGCACGCGCGTGGCAGAACGGTGCGGCGAAGCCGAACTGGCAGGCGACGGCGAACGACGCGAGCGCTCAGCGCATCCAGCGTTCAGGAGCCATCGCCGCGTGGTCGTACCTCTCTGCTTCGACCGCGACGCAGAACGTCGCGTTCGACAACCTGACAGCGAGCACGCTGGTGCCCGTCACAGCGACGACTCCGGCGCCGGCGCCCACGAAGCCGCCCGTCGCGACGCCCACCCCGGCGCCGACGACTCCTGCTCCGAAGCCCACCGCGCCGACGACTCCGGTCACCCCGACGCAGCCGACGACGCCGGCCCAGCCCGCTCCAGCGGCTGACCCGTCGATCGACACCACGGGGATGCGCGTCGCGGCAGGCGCCGCGGCCATCGGCACGACGCAGTACGCCGTGCCGGCGAACGCCATCGCCGTGTCGCCGTCCGGGTCCGACTCGGCGGCCGGATCGGTCGCCGCCCCGTTCCGCACTGTGCAGCACGCACTCGACGTCGCCCCCTCCGGCGCCACGATCGTCCTGCGCGGCGGCAGCTATCACGAGTCGCTCAACGTGCCTTCCGGCAAGGCCGTGACCATTCAGTCGTACCCGAAGGAGGCTGCGTGGCTCGACGGAAGCTCCGTGGTCGGCGGCTGGGCGAAGTCCGGCGCCACCTGGGTAGCCTCCGGCTGGAACCACGTGTTCGACTCGAGCCCGACGTACACGCGCGGTGCTCCTGACGGCACGTCGGCGGGCTGGCAGTGGCTGAACCCGGACTACCCGATGGCCGCGCATCCCGACCAGTTGTTCATCGGCGGGGTCGCGCAGACGCAGGTCTCGAGCCGCGCCGCTGTGAAGCCAGGCACGTTCTTCTACGACACGGCCGCCAAGCAGCTCGTGATGGGTTCTGACCCGACCGGCAAGGAGATCCGCGCAAGCGACCTGCAGAAGGCGATCTCGGTCGGAAGCGCCGGCTTCACCCTCAAGGGCGTCGGCGTGCGCCGCTACGCTCCGTCGGTCCCCGACATGGCTGCGGTCACCGACTACAAGGGCGGCGCCACGTTCGAGAACGTCTCGTTCCTCGACAACGCGACCACCGGCGTCTCGGTCGGCGGGTCGGGCAACACGCTGCGCCAGGTGACGGCGGCCCGCAACGGCCTCCTCGGCATCCACGCCAACAACTCGGACAACCTGAAGCTGTCCGGCGTGCTTGCGGCGAACGACAACAGCGAGCACTTCAACACCTCGCCGGTCAGCGGTGGCGTGAAGATCACCCGTTCGCGCGGCATCGACGTGCAGTCGAGCGCGTTTCTCAACAACGCCAGCCACGGCCTCTGGTTCGACGAGTCGGTGTACGGGATGACCGTCGCGAACAACGACTCGCTGAACAACGCGGGCAACGGCATCGTGATCGAGATCTCGTCCACGGCGAACATCGTCAACAACGTGGTCTCCGGCAACGCGAAGTCCGGCATCAAGCTGAACGACGTGAGCTCGGTGCAGGTCTGGAACAACACGATCGCGAACAACGTGCGCAACCTCGACATCACCCAGGATGCACGCCGCGGGGCGAACGCGTCCGATGCCGGCCACGACCAGCGCCAGGCCTTCCCCGACCCGACGATGACCTGGATCACGGGCCCCATCCAGATCAGCAACAACGTGATCTCGGGCGGAACGGGCAACTGTCTGCTGTGCGTCGAGGACTATTCGCACCAGTTCTCGGCGGCGCAGATGAAGATCACGTCGGACCACAACCTGTACCGCCGTCCATCGGCCAACGCGCCGTCCTGGGCAGTGATCTGGTCGCGCGGCGCGGGTGACCCCTCCATCTACCCGACCTTCTCCGCCTTCACAGCGGCGACCGGCCAGGATGCGCACAGTGTCCTCCAGGAGGGCGCGGCAGCCGCTGCTCCCACCCAGTTGAGCGGCATCGCCTCCGCCCTGAGCAGCGTACCGACGGCCATCCCGTCGTCGCTCGCCTCGCTCACGGGCAAGGCAGCGGGCACCGTCCACCTCGGCGCCTGGTAGGGCCGGACAGCCACACGAGCGCGAGCGCCGGGACCGAAAGGTCTCGGCGCTCGCGCTCGTTTGCGTGGTCCGGCGCTACAGCGTCGCGGGTGCCGGGTCGGGGTCGGCGGCGAGCTCCGCGCGGCGGCGGCGGAGGTCGCGGGAGACGAACCAGAGGTTCGGGATGACCTGGCAGAGCAGCACGCTGACCGCCGAGCCGATGATCGGGCCGCCCGCGCCGATCACGCCGATCAGCCACCAGGAGAGCCCGAGGTTGAGGGGGATGCTGGCGAGGATCGGCCAGACCTGGAAGGTGAGGCCGCGCTGGTCGGTCATGTACATCCCGACCGGGTATTTCGCCGCCTGCAGCGCCACGAACACCACGAAGCCGCCGATCAGCCACGGGTCGAGGGTGAGGGCGTTGCCCGCGATGAACTTCGTCAGCCACGGTGACAGGATCGCCAGCGCCAGGCCGATCGCCAGGCCGCCGGCGAGGAACCAGATCGTCGGTTTCAGCGGGGACTCCACCCGGCGCTCCGAGCGGGCGCGCGCGTAGATCGGCCAGAGGGCTACGCCCGCCGCGGCGATCGTCTGCACCGCCAGGCCGAACAACTGGGATGCGAGGTTGTACTGGGCGAGCTCTGTGCCCGTGGTCAGGTGGCTGAGCAGCAGCCGGTCAGTCTGCATCGCGATGGGCAGCGCCACCATCTGCACGAGCATCGGCCAGGCCACCCCGATCGCGGGGACGCCGGGGTAGCGGCGGGGGAACGGCACCTCGCGCAGCGCGGCGCCCACCTGCGGCTTGATCATGCGGGCGGCCACGAGCAAGCAGATCAGCGAGGCGAGGCCGTTGGCGATGTACGACAGGATCGCGATGAAGCTGCCGGCGGGCGCCGACAGGGCGACCAGTGTGGCGATGCCGAGGAACATCGCAGGCGCGACGACCGCCTGGCTCGCCACCTGCGTGCTCGTCTTCCCGAGCCCGACCAGGATGCGCGACCCGACGCTCAGCGGGAGCACCAGCCCGAACGTGCCGAGGCAGAGCATCGCGGCCAGGCTTCCGCCGTCGGGGAGCAGCCCCTGGCCGAGCAGCAGCGGCCACCAACCGAGCAGAGAGATCACGATGCCGATGCCGATGATCGTCGCGCCGGACAGCAGCAGGATGCGGAACGCCGTCGTCAGCGTGCGCCGAACCACCGGGTCGCTGCGCGGCTCGGACGAGCCGGCGACGGCGTTGATGGCCACCGCGGCGATGCCGAGGTCGGCGAACGGCAGCAGGGCGGGCAGCGCCGCCAGCAGGCCGTACTGCGCGTACGCGTCCGTGCCGAAGTTCTGGATGATGAGCCGGCTGTTGACGATGCCGATGATGCCGGAGACGCCCATGACGAGCACCTTCATGACGGCCGTCGACCCGACCGATCTGAGCATCCCGCCGCGCGCCGCCCGTGCGTGACTCATGAGGCGGCCACCGGATGCGCGGCGTCGTCGAAGAGGAGCCGTCCTGCGGCGATCCGCCCGTCGACGGCGGGCAGCGTCGCGAGGATGTCGGCGATGGAACGCCCGTCGTCGACGGCGGAGACGATCGCGCCGGCGATGCGGGCGGGACTCGCGTCCGACGGCAGCACCCTGTGGCGCTTCTCGCGCAGCCAGTCGGCGATGCCGGTCTCGTCCGTCGTGACGATCTCGCAGCCGTGCGCGAGCGCCTCGACGATCGGGAGGCCGACCTGCTCGCGCCAGCCCGGCATCCTGCGCGAGGGGAGCACGAGCGCGTGGGCGGTGCGGAGGTGGTCGTGGATCGCGGAGCGCGGCGGGTCGACGACGAGGGTGATCGACGGGTCCTCCGCTGCTGCTGCCCGCGCGTCGTCGAGCTGGCTGCCGGTGCCCAGGAGCGTGAGCCGTGCATCCGGCCGGCTCTCCCGCACGAGCGGCCAGGCGGCGAGCACGTCGCTGAAGCCTTTGCGCGGGCCGAAGTTGCCGAGGAACACGACGCTGTTCCGGTCGCGGGCAGAGCCGGGAGCATCCGTGGTGCACGGGCACGGGCTCGGCAGCGCCTCGACGGTGGAGTGCCGCGGCGGCTGGTTGCGGAAGGACTGCGCGTACAGGCCGTGCGCACCCGCCGTGCCGAAGACCGCGTTGTCGACTCTGCGCCAGACATACTCGGCCAGGAGGCGTTCGATGCGGCGGCGGATGCGCGTCTTGAATCGCGTCGGCGTCGTCTCGAACGGGCCGAGGTTCTCGATAGCGTACGTCGCGACGGTCACGCGAGGGGCGCCGACGACGCGGCGCAGGCCGATGGCGAAGAGGGTGACCGCGGTGCGCGGGAGCGCATCCAGGTAGAGAGGTTCGTTGATCTCGAGGTGGGTGATCCTGCTGGTGAGTGCGAGGCGGGCGGCGGCGAGCGTGCCCGCCTGGGCGAGTTCCAGGCCGTCGGTCAGGTTCTCGTCGAAGTCGTATCGTTTGCTTCGGAAGACGATCGCGGCGGGTTCGAGCTCGCGCGCACGCTCCAGGTGCACGCTGCGCACTTGGTCGTAGAGCCGCACGCGGGGGTGCTGCAGGCTGGTTGCGGTGGCCATCTCGTCGAACGTCCTTCAGCCCGCGAGGGTCGGTTCGCTGGCTCTGTCCATCGAGCTTAGGGCGAAAATCAAGCAATAACGAGTATTTCTCATCAAATGCCCCCGGTTGTGGGGGCCAGGTCGCCGCGGGCCTATCCTGGGTGGCACCATGACAGCCGCAGAGCGCATCGTCGTGCAGCAGTCGTTCCCCGACCCGCGGCCGACCACGAACCCGTACATCATCATGCTGCGCGACAGCCTGCTCTCCACCCCCGGCGTCGAGCTGCGCACCTTCTCCTGGAGGAGGGCGCTGCTCGGCCGCCACGACGTCTTCCACGCACACTGGCCCGAGATCCTCGTGGCCGGGCAGAGCAGACTCAAAGCACTCGTCCGCCAGGGGCTCTTCGTGCTGCTGATGTGGAAGCTCACGCTCACCAGGACGCCGATCGTCCGCACCGCCCACAACCTCCAGCTTCCGACGGGCATCTCCCGCCGCGAGCGCGCCCTGCTGCGCTGGTTCGATCGCAGGACGACCCTGCGCATCCGGCTGAACCCCACCACGGAGTTCGCGCCGGGCGTCGAATACGCCACGATCCTGCACGGCCACTACCGGGACTGGTTCGCCTCGTACCCGAAGCGCGCCCCGCAGCAGGGCAGGATCGGCTACTTCGGCCTCATCCGCCGCTATAAGGGGGTCGAAGAGCTGCTGGACGTGTTCCGCTCCGTCCCCGGAGACGATCTCCGCCTCGACGTCGCGGGCAAGCCGTCCACCGGCGAGCTCGCCGCTTCCCTCCTCCAGCGCGCCGAGCGCGACCAGCGCGTCGCCGTGACGCTCGCCTTCCTCGACGACGCCGAGATCGTCGACCTCGTCACAGGGTCGTCGCTGATCGCCCTCCCGTATCGCGAGATGCACAACTCGGGAGGCGCGCTCACCGCGCTCTCGCTCGACCGGCCCATCCTGGTTCCGGACAACGCAACGACCGAGGCGCTCGCCGACGAGGTGGGGCACGCCTGGGTGCACAGGTACTCCGGCGACCTGACCCCGGATGCGCTGGCCGCGGCGGTCGAGAGCGTCACGGCGTCGGCGCCGACCGGCCGACCGGACCTGAGCGACCGCGACTGGGCGAAGGCGGGGGAGCAGCACGCGGAGGCGTATCGCCTCGCCATCGCGCTCGCCGGAGGTACGGCGGCGCGAAGGCGCGCGCGAGAGCACCATGCGCGCGCTGGCGGCTAGCGCGTGAAGCGCGCCTCGCGCACCGGCTTCCCGCTCGCGGCGACCTCGCCGAGCGAACGCAGGCGCAGTCCCTTGTCCGCGTAGCCGGAGATCACCGCATCCACCAGGCCGCCCTTGTCGAGCACCGGCGCCGGGCCGTCGTCGACGCCGTCGACCGCGTCGGCGAACCCGTCGTGCCCGAGGATGATCGCGCCGCGTTCGCCCTGCAGAGCGAGCCGCAGCCGCTCCTCGGTGGGCGCAGTGCGCCAGTCGGCGAGCGTCGGCCCCCACAGCACGGGTGTCATCCCTGCCGCCCTGGTCGCGCGCCAGACGCGCAGGTTCTGGACGCCGTACGGTGGCCGGAACCAGTGGATGGGGACACCGGCCGCGTCTTCGAGCTCTGCGCGGCCGTCGCGCATCCGGGAGCCGAGGCTGTCGGGCGGGAGGTCGGTGAGGCGTCGGTGATCCTGACCGTGCAGCGCTATCTCGTGGCCGGCTGCCACGACCTCCGCCAGCAGCGTCGGGTTGCGGCGCACCCGGCTGAGCAGCACGAAGAACGTTGCGGTCGCACCGGCGTCGCCGAGCGCTGCGAGGATCTTCTGGGTGTCGCCGTCGACAGGCCCGTCGTCGAAGGTCAGCGCGACGAGCGGAGCATCCGTGCGCACCCGCATCACCGAGCCGAGCGGGGAGCCGGCGCGCCGCACCGCCGTGACAGCTCTGTTGCGCAGCCGTCGCAGCGCGGTCACGCTGCCGTCTCCGTCCGTGCGTACTCCTGGTAGACGCCGCCGAACGCCGCCCAGATCATCCCGAGCCCGCGGTACGCGGCGCGCGAGCCGCGCGCCTGGTGGCGCAGCGAGCCGGTGACGAGCCCGAATGCGACCCGGAGCACGCCGCCGGCCACGCGCGCGGCGCCGCCGCCGATCGCCCAGGCGCGGGCCTCGAGCGTCCCGAGCGTTCCGTCGGACAGCCGGAGGCGCACCACGGCCGCGGAGTTGCCGTGGCTCCACGCGCGGCGAAGCACCCACCGCCTGTTCTGCCTGGCGGGAGGCACGAGGTCGGTGATCACGGACTCGTCGCACCACACCATCCGGAAGCCGGCGCGATGCAGCTGCCTGCTGAACAGGGTGTCCTCGCCGCCGCTCAGTCCGAGGTCGAGGGCGAAGCGCACGCCGCTCGCCCGCACCTGGTCGAGGTCGAGCAGCAGATTTCCCGCGGCGGCGACGTCGATGAGCGTCCCGGTCGGCAGCGACCGCCGCGTGAAGAAGTCCCCGGCCTTCAGCCACGGGTCCAGCGGCCGCTCGAACGCGGCCACCACCCGCCCGGACACGGCAGAGGCGCCCGACGCTTCCCACACCCGGACCAGTTGCTCCAGCCATCCGGGATGCGGTCGCTCGTCGTCGTCGATGAATGCCAGCAACCGCGAGCCGGCAGCCTCGTCGATGGCCCTGTTGCGCACGGCGGCGATACCGGGGCGCGGCTCGACGACGTACCGCACGCCGTCCACCTGCGCGGCCGCATCCCGCCCGCTGCCGTCCGGATCGTTGTCGACCGCGAGGACCTCGACGGTGTAGTCGCTGTCTGCCTCGTCCGCGAGGGCGCGGCCCTGTGCGACGAGCGCGGGCAGCAGCTCGCGCAGGTCGTCTGGGCGATGGTAGGTGGGCACCGCGATCGTCAGGTTCGGCACATGCACAACCTACCCACCAGGGGCGGCTGCTGCGCAACTCGGCGGATGCAGGGTGCGTGATAGCATCCGCGGATGGTCGGAGAGCTGGCGGTCGTCGTCGTGAACTACGGCTCGTCCGGGCTGCTGCGCGCGAATCTCGCGCCGCTCGCCGACGCGCTGCCGGAGGCTGGCATCGTGGTGGTCGACAACTTCTCCGGCGATGCCGAGCGCGCCGCGGTCGTGGCGCTCGGCGCCGAGCGCGGCTGGGTCGTCGTCACGCCGGACGACAACCTCGGTTTCGGTCTCGGGATGAACGCCGGGGTCGACGCGGCCGCAGCGAACGGCGCCACCCGCTTCCTGCTGCTGAACCCGGATGCGACCATCGAACGGGATGCGGTCGAGACGCTGTCCGCCGCCGTCGCGGTCGAGCCGCTCGCGCTGCTGGCCCCGCGCATTCTGAGGCCGGACGGGTCGGTGTGGTTCGACGGGTCCGACCTGAACCTCGACGACGGGCGCATCACCGCGACGCGCAAGCGCGCTGTCGCGGACGACCCGCGGCTGGAGCAGTGGCTGTCCGGAGCGTGCCTGATGGTGTCCGCCGAGCTGTGGGAGCGGATCGGCGGCTTCGGGGACGGCTACTTCCTGTACTGGGAGGATGTCGAGCTGTCCTATCGGGCGCGGCGAGCGGGGGCGAGCGTCCGGGTGGTGGATGCGGCGAGCGCCGTGCACGCGGAGGGGGGCACCCAGGGAGACGGCCTCGAGACGGCCGGTGCGGCGAAGTCCGAGGGGTACTACTACTTCAACATCCGCAACCGGCTGGTGTTCGCGGCGCGCAACCTGGACGCGGCGACCGTGCGCCGGTGGAGGCGGGCGAGCCTGCCGATCGCGTGGGAGGTGCTGCTGCAGGGCGGGCGGCGGCAGTTCGCGCATCCCGTCGCTCCCGTTCGCGCGGCGTTCACCGGAGTGCGGGACGGATTGCGCGCGTCGCGGAAACGCTAGGGAAACGCGCGCCCCCGAAAGAGGGGGCATTCAGTGAGGATTTCTCGGATTAGACTGGCGGGGCAGCAGTACCCGACGCTGAAGCGATCCTCTCCACCCTGGTGCGTCCCGACTTGGTCCGGTCGGAGCGCGGACCGTGCCGACGTCGGCTGACCGACGGCCGGACACACGGCCCGAGAGACGGGGAGTGGAAATCCGATGGGCGCAGGGGGAAAGCAACTCAGCATCGCACTGGTCGGTACGCGTGGCGTGCCCGCCAGGTACGGCGGGTTCGAGACCTGCGTCGAAGAAGTCGGAAGCCGGCTCGCCGACCGCGGCCACAACGTCCGCGTCTACTGCCGCCGCATCGAGACCGCGGATGGTGTCGCGCCGCAGGAGGAACTCCCAACGTACAAGGGCATGACGCTCGTGCACCAGGGCGCCATGCGCCGCAGGTCGCTGGAGACGCTCAGCCACACAGGGCTCTCTGTCGGCCACCTGCTCGGTCACCGCACCGACGCCGCGATCGTCTTCAACGCGGCGAACTCGATGTACCTCCCGATGCTGCGCGCAGCCCGCATCCCGGTCGCCACGCACGTGGACGGCCTGGAGTGGCAGCGCGCCAAATGGGGCGCCATGGGCAGGCGGTACTACCGCTTCGCCGAGTCGGCCGCAGTGCGCTGGTCGGACGCCCTCATCGCCGACGCCCAGGGCATCGCCGACTACTACACGACCGAGTTCGCGGTCGGCACCAGGCTCATCGCATACGGAGCGCCGACCGTGCCGTCCACCACCCACCGACTCAGCGAGCTCGGCCTCGAGCCGCACGGCTACCACCTGGTCGTCGCCAGGTTCGAGCCGGAGAACCACGTGGACACGATCGTCGACGGTTACCGCAGGAGCGACGCGAAGCTGCCGCTCGTCGTCGTCGGCTCCGCTCCGTACGCGGAGGAGTACACCCGCAGGGTTCGTGCGCTGGCGGACGACAGGGTGCGGTTCCTCGGCGGCGTGTGGGATCAGGAGCTCCTCGACCAGCTCTACTCGTCCGCGTTCACCTACCTGCACGGCCACTCCGTTGGCGGCACCAACCCGTCGCTGCTCAGAGCAGTCGGTGCAGGTACGCCGACGATCGCGTACGACGTGCCGTTCAACAGCGAGGTCCTCGGCGACGCCGGCCTCTACTTCACGGCCGCAAGCGATCTGGCGAGCACCATCGGATTCGCGGAGGCGGCCGTTGAGCAGCACGCCGCCCGCAGCACTGCGACGCGGGAACGCGCGAAGGATTACGACTGGGACGCGGTCGCCGACGCGTACGAGACGCTCTGCGCCGACCTGGTGGAACACAGGGCGGTCAAGCCGAAACGGCCGTTCTTCGGGCAGCGCGTGAACGGGCAGAGCGGACTGGCCGCCGTGCCGGTCGCAACCGAGCGGACAAGCTGATGAGCACCGGATCGGCAGGCGCGGCAGGAGCCGCGGCAGGCGCACCGACGGGCGCACCCGCTGCCCGCGAGAGCTACCTCGACGTCGTGCGCCGCCTCGCCGCGGCGCAGAAGCCGGCCGCCAGAAGCGCGCCGGCGTACTCGCGCTACGTCAACCGTCGCATCGGACGCTACTTGGCTGCCTGGGCGTACCGCGCCGGTCTCAGCCCGAACGCGGTCACCGCGATCAGCGCGGTGTGGACGTTCGCTGCCATCGCCATCCTCGTCGTCCTCCCGCCGTCCTGGTGGTCGGGGATCGCCGCGGCCGTGCTGCTGCTCGTCGGCTACGCGTTCGACAGCGCGGACGGCCAGGTCTCCCGGCTCGCCGGGCTCAGCAGCCCGGCGGGCGAATGGCTCGACCACATGGTCGACTCGCTCAAAGTAGTCACGATGCCGCTGGCGCTCGCCGTCGGCTTCTGGCTGCACGACTCTGTTCCCACCTGGTGGCTGCTGATCCCCGTGGCGTTCTCGATCGTCTCGTCCGTGCTGTTCTTCGGCATGATCCTCACCGAGCAACTTCGTCGTCAGCGCGGGCGCGCGTCCATCGCCGCGGATGCGCCGGGACGACCATCGTGGATGCGCGCCATCGCCGTGCTGCCGATGGATTACGGCGTGCTCTGCCTCTCGTTCGTGCTGCTCGGTGCGCTGCCCGTGTTCCTCGTGGTGTACACCCTGCTCTTCGCGGCGACGACCGCTTTCCTGCTGCTGGCCGCCGCCAGTTGGTTCCGGGAGCTGCGCGCCCCGGCCACCCCCGACACCCATCTGGCGACCGACCAGCGCCAGAGCACCGAAGAAGGACGATCATGACCGAAGCAACAGAGGCTCCTCGCGGCCCCGACCACCACGTCCGCAACCGCATCCTGCTCATCGTCGTCGGCAGCGTCGCCGTCGCCGCGGTGGCGGCAGGGCTCATCGTGGCCGGGATCCACGGCGCGAAACCCGGAGGCCCCGTCCCGAACGCGCTGCAGCCCGTGGCCACGCAGCAGGCGGCGCCGTCCGACAGCCCTGCGAGCAGCGGAAGCAGCGCGAAGCCGACGCCCGGCACGAAGAGCGAGACGCCCGCCGAGCGAACGGACGCGGTCAAGTACGGCCAGCAGGTCGCCGCGAGTGTCAGCACGAAGCAGGAGGCGAAGACGCCGGCCGGGCTGACGGCTGCCGTCACGACGTTCGCGTCGTACACGGCGACGGCGACCCGCGCGGGAGAGGTCAGCGGGCCCGCCGTGAAGGCGACCCTCACCCTCACGAACGGCACGGGATCGTCGGTGCCGCTGACGGCGGTCACGGTCAACGGATACTACGGGGACGACGCGACGCCCGCATCCCGTGTCGACGGCGACAAGGCCACGAAGCCGTTCGCCGCCGAGCTCGCGCCCGGCGCCACGGCGACGGCCACGTACGTGTTCACCGTGCCCGCTGACGCGAAGTCCGTCACGATCACGCTGGCCGACGCGGCGGGTGCGAAGCTCGTCACGTTCACCGGCGCTCCCTGAGCCGGCGCGCTCCCTGAATCGGTTCACCCCCTGAAAGGGGGTGGACCGCGAGAATGAAACCGGGCGTACTGTTTGCTTCATGAGCAAACCTCACAATCGCATCCAGGGTCTGGATGCCCTCCGAGGGCTCGCGATTCTGCTGGTCATGCTCCGACATTCCTGGGGGACACCTTCGGCGGCGCCGGGATCGTCGGCGTCGTCGCGTTCTTCACACTGTCCGGGTACCTCATCACCGGGCTGCTCGCCAGCGACGTCCGGACGTACGGCCGGGTCAGGTATCTGCGGTTCTACAAGAACCGGGCAATCCGGCTCCTCCCTGCGCTCGTCTTCGCCCTCGCCGGGTTCGCCGTGGTCGAAGGACTCCTCGACCTCGGCGGCCACCGTGCTCAGGTGCTGCGCACCGTCGAGGTGGCGCTCACCTACACGGCGAACGTCCCCGGGCTCAACCACGGTTCCGACGACATGTCCCACCTGTGGACCCTGGCCAACGAGGAGCAGTTCTACCTCGTCTGGCCGATCTTGATCCTCCTGGCCGTCCGGTTCCGCAAGGAGTGGCTGACCGTGACGATCGCCGCGGCGGCCATCGTCGCGGTCCTCGGCGCGACGATCCTCTTCACAGAACCACTGGTGAAGATCTATACCTGGCCGTCGACCTGGACGATCGCGATGGTGGTCGGCGCCGCGTGTCAATTGGGGCGCAATCGGCTCTCGCTGGTGCTCAGGGGCGTCGTGGCGCGCATCGGAGGGGTGGTCGGGCTGGTCGGCCTGGTGGGCCTCTCCTTCCTCCCTGACGCGAAGAGCAATCCGTTCGTCTACCTGTTCGGGGGCGCGGTCATCGCGGTGCTCACCATGCTTGTCGTCTGGTGGTGGAAGGACATCGCCGTGATGCCTGCGTGGTCGCGGCCCCTCGTCTGGCTGGGGACGATCAGCTACGCCGCGTACCTCTGGAACTATCCGATCGGCTGGTGGCTGCGCGACCTCGGGGTGACCGACTGGCAGGCGCCGGCCATCCTGCTCACCGTGGCAGCGGCGGCAGTGTCCTGGTTCGCCGTCGAGCGACCGTTCAACCGGCTCAAGAACCTGAGGACCTCCCCGGCCGACCAGGCGGACGTCGCCCGCCCGAAGCTCCGGCCCCGAGCAGGCAGCGCATCCCACCACCGGGGCACACCGGCGATCGAGCCGGACACAAAGCGGTGACGGCCGAGGGCTGACGCCGGCTACTTGTGCGTCGGAACGGACTCCGACGACTGGGCGGCGCCCTCGTCGTCCTGGCTCGGCGCGGCCGCAGCGCGGTTCGGCAGGCCGAAGCGGCGCGGGGGCTGCTTGGAGGCCGGGTAGTACACGTCGCGGTTCTTCTGGGCGCTGACCCTGTTGAGGACGACGCCGAGGACCGTGACGCCCGACTTCTCGAGGGAGTCCATCGTCTGGCTGAGCTGCTGGCGGCGCACGTGCGTGCGATCGACCACCACGATCGCGCCTCCGACCTGCCTGGCCAGGATGGCCGCGTCAGCCACCGCGATCAACGGCGCCGTGTCGATCACCACCACGTCGTAGTCGGCGATCAGCCTGCCGAGCAGTTCCGTCATCGCGCGCGACGACAGCAGCTCGCTCGGGTTGGGCGGGATCGGTCCCGAGGTGAGCACGTCGAGGCTGCCCTCTCCCCACCGCTGCACCACATCCGAGAACTCGGCGCGGCCGGCGAGCACGGAGGTGAGGCCGGCGTCTCCGACGAGGCCGGAGTACGAGGCGACCATCGGGCGGCGGAGGTCGGCGTCGATGAGCAGGGTGCGCTGTCCCGTCTCCGCGAGCGCGAGGGCGAGGTTCGTCGCGATCATCGACTTGCCCTCCGCGGGAATGGAAGAGGTGACGACGATGCCTCTGGATGCGGACCCCAGCGTGACGAACTCCAGGTTCGACCTGAGCTGCCGGTAGTTCTCCGCCGCGTTCGAGAGCGGTTCGACGGCGAGGACGGGCCGTGGATGCTTGCCCTTCTCCTTCTGGATCGAGCCGAGCAGCGGCGCCTGGGTCACGGCGGCCGCGATCTCCGCGCTGTGCACGCGGGTGTCCAGAGTGGCCCTCAGCACCAGGAAGAGGACGCCGACGATCAGGCCGAGGAGGAGCCCGGTGACCACGTTGAGACGGGTGTTCGGGGAGGACGGGTCCTTGGGGACGCTCGCGTTCTCGATCACGCGCACGGAGACCGTGGTCTGGCCCTCCGCGTTCTTCGGCGCGATCTGCTCGACCGTCTTGCTGAGGCTGGCGGCGACCGCGTTGGCGACCTTCGCGGCCTGCGCAGGGTCAGGGTCGGTGACCGCGAGCTCGAGGATGACGGTGTTCTGCGGCGTGCTCACGGTGATCGCGTCTGCCAGGCCCTTGGCCGTCACATCGAGGTCGAGGTCGTCGACGACGGGCTGCAGCACGACAGGCGACTCCGCGAGCTGGGCGAACGACAGCATCTGGTTCTGGGTGTACGTCGAGCCCTGGCTGAGGTCGCTCGCCGACCCGCCGAAGTTCAGCGAGAAGTAGAGGCCGGAGGTAGCCGTGTACACCGGCTTCGCGATCTGTGACAGACCGAAACCGGCGACGCCGCCGACAATGGTCGCGATCAGGATCACGTACCAGAACCGCCGGAAAGCGGTGAGGTACTGGTGCGTGTTCATGGTCGGGCCTCCCGTGGAGTCGGATGTTGTGGCAGGCGCCGGTCGTTCGCCGGGCAGCGAGCGGTGGATCGCTCGGATGTCGGGCGTACGGCGGACGCGGTCGGGCGTCGTTGAAGGCATTCTAGGCGGCACTCCTCACCGGAGGACGCGCGTCACTGCGAGTGTGACGAGGGTGCTCCACGGCGCGGGTGTTCAGCATCACACCCGCCGTGCTGAGCGGGATGAGCTGCGTCGTGGCTGCGAGCCCGGCGACGAACCACACGAAGATCGAGTACTGGGTGATGAGGGCGACGGTCGCGAAAGCGGGGATCTGCGCCACGAGCGCGATCGTCGCCGGGCTCGCCTTCCTCCGCACGAGCAGGATGATGCCGCCGGCGAGGGCGACCAGGATGCCGATGAGAACAATGGTGCCGTTGGTCAGGCCGGTGAGTATGAGCTGGCTGTCGATCGAGCGGAAGTCGCCGAAATACAGGTTGCCTGCCGAGTTCTTCTCGGCGGACGACGCGACGCCGATCGGGTTCATCGTGCCGATCAGGGACACCAGGTCGCCGCGGTAGTTCGCGCTGTCGCTTGCCTCGGACCCCGCGTCGTCGAAGACGGCGGTGACCAGGGGGAACACGACGGCGGAGACCGCGAGCATCGCGGCGACGAGCGTGATGCGGGCCTTCCTGGTGATGGCGTCTCGCATGAACAGGATGCTCAGCACGAGACCGAGGAGCGCGCACACCATCCCGATGCGGCTGAACGTGTAGACCGTGCCGACCAGCATGAGGAGCACCATGCCGGCGCGCACCCAGAGCCGGAACGGCGCGGCGAGGGTAAGCGGGATGGCGAGGGCGAGGCTTGAGCCGAGGGCGATCGAGTGACCGAAGGCGCCTTCGGCGCGCGGGACGCCCCCGCGCTCCTGGATGCTGCCCCAGATCGTGTACATGGCGTTGCTCGCGTGGATCTCGACGAAGGGGTTCCAGTGCGTCAGCCCCTCGATGATGGCGAGCACGGCCACGCCCGTGAAGACGATGGCGATCGCGCCGTGCAGCCACCGCGCATCCACCCGCATCGGGGCGAAGCGGCCGATCAGGTAGGCGATGACGTAGTAGGTGACGATGCTGAACAGCGCGCTCATGGCGATGGAGGCGCTGCCCGTGTAGAGCGAGCAGATCGCGGCGACGACCACGAGAACGAGCAGGCCGTCCAGCCAGCTCAGCCGCATCCGGGGAAGGGGGATCAGCGCGGCGATGACGAGAAGCCCTGCGGCCGTGGCGGGAGGGAGATAGTAGTTGCCGTTGAAGCCCACGTTGACGCCCAGCCAGATCGGCACGAACGCGAGCACGCAGATCCACACGGACACCGCGAGCTTGGGGGAGCGCCTGAGCACGAGGAAGCCCGCGAACGCGAGCACGACGGCGAGGATCAGCGGAAGCGTCTTGTCGACGGCCGGACCGGTCAGCGTTAGCGTGTGAAACATCCTCATCACCCCCTTCCGCCCATGTTAAGCCAGCGGGCGGCCCGGAGACCGTTCCTGTTCAGAGCGGCCGTCAGCGCGTACGCGCGTTGCTGCGTGCGATGGCCGCGATCCTTCGGCGGTATGCGTCAGGGCTGTGCCTGCGCTCGGCCGCCGCGACGTCGGAGCCCACGTTCGCCCTCGTGCCCTCCCACTCGGCGATCGTGCCGACCAGCGCATCCGCGAGCGATGCCGAGCTCCCGGGCTCGACGGTGGTCGCCGACGCGTATCCTGCCGTCGCCTCCAGCAGACCGCTGGTGGCGCTCGCGATCACCGGACGGCCGCTCAGGATCGCCTCGACAGCGGTGTTCCCGAACGGCTCGTCGGCGCGCGACGGCACGAGCACGACGTCTCCGTCGTGCACGTACTCCCACACAGACGGCTGGAAACCGCGGAAGCGGACCTTGTCGCCGAGGTTGTTCTTGGTGACCTGCTCGCGCAGCGCCTCCTCGTACCACTCGTAGCCGGGGAAGACGGCTCCGACGAGGTCGAGGCTCGCTCCGATGCCGCGCTGGTCGAGCTCGGCGATCGCGTCGATGGCGACGTCGACGCCCTTCCTGGGCGACAGGCGCCCGATGTACGTCACCCGCAGGTCGCCGTCGATGTGCGAACGGACGGGCTGCGGCTCAGGCGGACCCGGCACCGCGTTGTACACGACCTCCGCGCGACGCTCCAGCGACGGGAACGACCCGCCGAGAACGCCGACGCTGAACCTGCTGTTGGCCACGATGGTGTTCGCGAGCAGCAGCGGCGTCGCGAGGATGCGCCGCAGCAGAGGGGATGCGGAGCTCTCGCCCTCGTGCACGTGACAGAGCACGGGCACGCGGGCGAGGCGTCCGAGGCCGATCCAGAGCGGCACGGTGACCGTGTTCACGTAGACGAGGGCCGGACGCTCCTGGCGGAGCAACCGCATCCCGTCGACGAGGCCGCGGACGGCCGTGCCGATGAACCGCACGAAGCCGAGGGGACGGAGGGCGCTTTTGCGCACGACGGGCGCTGCGCACCTCCTGACCCTCGCCCCGCGGGCGACGACCTCTGGCAGCAGCGGGCCGTCGTCCGGCACCGTCACCACCACATCCCAGCCGTCGTCCACGAGGGCGGTGACGCTCTCGAGGAGCACCCGGTCGGAGCCGTACAGCTCCGAGCTCGGGTGCGCCACGAGAACCGTGCGCCGCGTGCGGTTCATTCGGTCGTTCACTGTGCGGGCACCACCACGAAGTCGTCGAACCTGGTGGTGACCGGGATGTCGGTCGCCGTGCCGGAGACGTAGGTGCGGAGTCCGGTGAACCCGGCTGCCTGGAGGGCTGCCGTCGCATCCGTGGTGCTCAGCTGCCAGGCAGCGGGCTCCGTGGTGGATGCGGACCACACCTTGGCCCTGATGGTCGTCGGCGACGTGCCGAACACCTGCAGGTGGATCTTCAGCTTGTCACCGGCGCCGACCGTGAGGTTGGCGACATTGAGGGCGGACAGGGTCGTCGAACCCTGCATGAGCTGGAGCTGCACGGCGCCGGTCGACTTGACCCACGCCCTGGCCTCGTAGTCGTTCGACCCGATCATGCGGCCGATCGCCGAGTAGTAGATGCCGCCGCCCGTCGCCGCCTTGTCGGCGGAGACGGTCACCGTCACATCGGCACTCGTCTGGGTGATCGTCTGCAGTGTGGCCGTCTTCGTCATTCCGGCCGGCGTGACCTGCTGGCCGACGCCGCTGGCGACGTTGAAGCTGGTCGCGCCGCCGGACAGCGTCCACGCCCCACCCTTGTCGGCGGAGCCCCAGCCGTTCGCCACGGAGCGTTCGAACGCATCCTGCGCGAGGGCGTTGGGAGCCGGGTTGGTCGCGGTGATCGCCTTGGTGGTGCTGGCGGTCGCGCCCTGGTTGTCCGTCACGGTCAGGGTGATCGTGTACGGGCCGGCTGCTGCATAGGTGTGGGTGGTGGTCGCTCCCGTTCCTGTCGCTCCGTCTCCGAAGTTCCAGGCGTAGGAGGCGATCGTGCCGTCCGGGTCACTCGACGCCGACCCGTTGACCGACACGCCGAGGTTCGTCACCGTGGCGGTGAACGACGCCGTCGGCGGCTGGTTCGGCGGGACGGTGGTCGTCACCTGGTGCTGGATCGACGTGGTCGCGCCCTGGTTGTCCGTCACGGTCAGGGTCACCGTGAAGGTGCCTGCCGATCCGTACGTGTGGGTCGCTGTCGCTCCCGAGCCCGTCGCTCCGTCTCCGAAGTCCCAGGCGTACGAGGCGATCGTGCCGTCCGGGTCGCTCGAGGTCGAGCCGTCGAACGATGCGCCGAGGTTCGTCACCGACGAGGTGAACGCTGCCACGGGCGGCTGGTTCGGCGGTGCGGCCGTCACGGCGACACCCTTGGTGATGCTGGTGGACGCGCCCTGGTTGTCGGTCACGGTCAGCTTCACCGGGTATGTGCCGGTCGCGGGGAACGAGTGCGTCGCCGTCGCGCCCGTGCCTGTCGCTCCGTCTCCGAAGTCCCATGCGTACGAGGCGATCGTGCCGTCGGGGTCCGACGAACCGGATGCGTCGAAGCTCGCGTCGAGGAACGTCGCAGTGGACGTGAACGCTGCCACAGGCGGCTGGTTCGGCGGTGCGGCCTGGACGGCCACGACCTGCGTCACGGTCCCCGTCCCACCCTGGTTGTCCGTCACGGTGAGCTTCACGGGGTAGCTCCCACTCTGGAGGAAGGTGTGGGTGGCCGTGGCTCCCGTCGCGGTGTCACCGTCTCCGAAGTCCCAGGCGTACGAGGCGATCGTGCCGTCCGGGTCCGTCGAAGCCGAGCCGTCGAAGCTCGCGTTGAGGAACGTCGCGCTGGACGTGAACGACGCTGTCGGGAGCTGGTTGGGCAGCGTTCCCGAGGTTCCGAGCGAGTAGTGGTTCGCCACATCCTGAGCGCTCAGCACGCTGGAGTAGACCGCGGCCTCGTCCAGCGTTCCGCTGAAGTACGGCCCGGTGGAACCCCAGGTGTTGTCGCCGCCGATGCGCCAGTATCCGCTGTATGCCTGAGCCTGCGTCTGCGGGTTGGTCCCGATGAGCTGGCCGTCAACGTACAGTTTCATGCCGTCAGGACCCTGCGTCGCCACTGCCTGGTGCCACTGGTTGTTGTTCAGCGGGTTGGGCGATGTGATGGTGTTGGTCTGGCCGGTGTACGTGCCGAACACGATGCGTCCGTCGTCCTGCATGTAGATGTGACGGTCGTAGTTGCTCGACAGACCGGTCTGCTGGTCGCCGAAGCCGATCAGCTTTCCGCCCTTGGTGGTCGTGGTCTTGAACCAGATCTCCTCGGTGTAGACCGTCGGGTTGGCGAACTGCTGGTTGCTCGACACGATGCCGCCGGAGGACCCGGAGTTGTTCGTGTTGAACCGCACCGCCTTGTCCGCAGTGCCGGGCAGGACGCCCGACTGGTTCTTCGTGGTCGCGGTGCCGGAGTACGTGCCGTTGTTGGTGTAGGCGTCCGCGCTGTTCGCGACAGAGCCGCTGGTCTCGTCGAGGCGCCAGAAGATGTCCGGGTTGCCGTTGTAGACGGCGGCTCCGTACGCATCGGCTGGTGCGGGGGCGAGCGGCGACGGACGACCGGAGGCCACGAACTGGTTCACCACGGTGGTGCGGTCCAGGACCGTCGGGTAGATCGACACCTGGCCGATGTCACCGGCGAAGAAGTTGCTGGCCGGCTGGTTCGGCCAGCCGCCCAGGTTGTCTCCGCCGACGCGCCAGTAGCCGGCGTACGACTGACCGTTGGTCACGTCGGTCCTGCTGCCGATCTGCTTGCCGTCGATGTACAGCCGCATCCCGTTCGCGCCGAGCGAGGTGACGACTTGGTGCCACTGCCCGTCGTTGTACGAGCTGGAGCTGTTCAGCGTCGCGACGCCGCCCGGGTAGACACCGAACCAGATCTTGCCGCTGTTGTCCATGTAGACGTGGCGGTCGTAGCTGCTCGACGTCCCGGTGTTCGTGTTGCCGAAGCCGAGGATCTTGCCTCCGCTTGTCGACGTGGTGCGGAACCAGGCGGATGCCGTGTACGTGTCAGGCGCCTGGATGGCCGTCGGCGTCACCGCGAGGCTCGTCGATCCGTTGAACGTGGATGCGGTCGTTCCGGTGATCGGGCCTGCTGCGCCCTGCGTGACGGCGGTCTCCTGCAGGTCGTTGAATCCGACATGGTCGAATCCGACTGTTCCGCTCGACTCGTCCAACGGCCAGTAGCTGGATGCTCCCGCCTGCGTCACCGAGTCGGAGTACGCGCCTCCGCTGTTGGTGGCAGCGACGGTGACCGCGTTCGTGTCACGGGACGTGGTGTTGCCGAACGGGTCGTAGACCTTCACGTGATAGATCGGGTGCGACCCCGGTGTGAGCCCGCTGTCCACGAAGCCGATCATGGGCCTGGTGTAGAAGTTGGAGCGCACGGTGGTCTGGTAGACGGGCGTCGTGCCGGCATCCCGGTACACCTTGTACGTCAGGTAGCCGTTGTCCGCGTCGTAGGTCGCGGCGAAGCTCACGCGCACCTGGCCGGCGTTGAACGACGCCGCGGTCGGGACGAGCGGGATGCCGGCAGGGCCCACCTTGTTCGGAGCGGAGGTCGACAGCGCGAACCGCGTGAGGCCCTGCTGCTGGATGCCGTTGACGGAGGGGAACTCGCCGCCGTAGACGACGTACTTGTCGTTGCCGGAGACGCTCCAGGTCGCCTGGCTCTGACCGGTGAAGGTGCCGACCGTCCAGGTCGGGAACCAGTCGAGCAGCGACGGGGACGGGTTGCCGGCCCAGTTGAAGTAGCCGTAGGGGTCGTTCGTGATGGTGCCGGTCGCCGCCCTGCTGAAGGCGATCGAGTTGTGGAACGTCCAGGTCGGGCTGGTCTGCGGGAAGCCGCCGATGTTGCCGCAGTAGTGCGGGTGACCCGCCACGTACAGCGGCCCGTTGTTCTGGGCGAAGATCGAGTACGTGTCGCCGTGGCAGTCCTCGATCCAGTTGATGGCTCCCGTGTTCGGGTCGGCGGAGAAGCTGCCCTCGAGGTTGCCGCCCGCGCCGAAGACGTAGCCGGAGCCGTAGACGCGGTCGGCGGTCGTGTACAGCGAGGTGATGCTCGCCTGCGTCCCCGCGTTGCGAACGGTCTGGTTGGCGGCGAACGGCAGGATCGCCGCCGTGCTCGCATCCACGGCGCCGAGGCCGTAGTTGGCGACGCCGCCGAGGTTCTGGAAGCGGCCGCCGACGATCAGCTTGGAGCCGTCCTTGGTGAGGGCCAGCGCATCCACGGGGGCGTCGGCGTCGGCCTGCCAGTTGAGGGTCGATCCGTCCGCCGCGCTCACCGCTCCGACGTATGCGCGGGCGACGCCGTTGATGCTGGAGGCGTCACCGCCCATGTAGACCGTCGTGTTGCTGGCGGCGACCGCGCGGGTCTCGCTCTCCATGATCGGGCGGAACGCCGTCACGATGGTGTTCGTCGCCGTCGAGAACGCCGCGAGCCGGTAGTAGCCCTTGCTGTCGATCGAGGTGAAGTCGCCGACCACGTAGATGCGCGATCCGTCGGGGGATGCGGTGATCCCGAGGGCCTGCGCGTTCAGGTTCGGTGCGAACGGGAGGAGGTTGCCCGTTGTGATGTCGTAGGCGAGGAGGTTGTTTCGCGGGGTCTCGTTCGTTCCGGCGGGCGAGCCGTACGGCCGCGCCGAGGTGAACTTGCCGGCGACGTAGACGGTGTTGCCGACGACGACCTGCGCCCACACGACGCCGTTGATCTGCGGGGTCGGGAGGACGTCGTCGGTGACGGTGGTCGGGGTCGCCGGGTTCGTCGGGTCGGGTGGCGCGCTGTCCGCGGAGGCGGGCGATGCGATCGCCAGGCCTCCGAAGACCAGGCCCACCGCGGTGATGATCGCGGTCAGGATGCCCAGCGAGCGAGCGCGAGGGCGGAGTTCTGTGGTCATGACAACCTCGGTGTCTGTTCGGGTCGGGGTGGGGGTTGTTGTGAGAGCAGGTCGGGGACGCATCAGTACGCCCCCACGGGATGCGTGAGCACTTTGACCGTCCGCCACATGATCACCAGGTCGCCGGTGAGCGACCAGTTCTCCACGTAGTAGAGGTCGAGTCGGACGCTTTCCTCCCAGGAGAGGTCGGAGCGCCCGTTCACCTGCCACATCCCGGTGAGTCCCGGTTTGATGTAGAGGCGGCGATGGACGTGGTTCTCATAACCCTCGACCTCGGAGCGCAGCGGGGGCCGCGGTCCGACCAGGCTCATGTCGCCGAGGAAGACATTGACGAGCTGGGGCAGCTCGTCGAGCGAGTACTTGCGCAGGACGCGGCCGACGCGGGTGACGCGCGGGTCGTCCTTGAGCTTGAAGAGCACGCCGTTGCCGTCGCTCTTCGCCTGCAGCTGGGCGAGGCGTGCTTCGGCGTCGACGCACATGGAACGGAACTTGAACATCCGGAACGTCTCGCCGTTGCGGCCGACGCGTTCCTGGGTGAACACCACCGGTCCCTTGTCGTCGAGCTTGACGAACAGGGCCACGGCGAGGAACACGGGGGAGAGCAGGGCGAGGGCGATGCCGGAGGCGAAGAAGTCGAACGCGCGCTTGAGCACGTGCTTGCCGCCCTCGAACTGCGGGATCTCCACGTGGATGAGCGGCAGCCCCTCCACGGGGCGGAAGTGGATGCGCGGTCCTGCGACGTCGGTGAGGCGCGACGCGAGCACGAGCTCCGTCGCCGTCCCTTCCAGCTTCCAGGCCAGCGTGCGCACGAAATCGCCGCTGGTCAGCGACTGACCTGCGACGATCACGGTGTCGACGCCGAGCCGCGCCGCGGCGTCTGCCACACCGTCCAGATCGGAGACGACAGGGACCTCGCGGTCGGGCGCTGCGATGCGCTTCTTCATCGCGGCGTCCTTCTTGGCGCCCTTGCGCTTGCCCGTGTCGAGGGAGGCGCCGACCACGTGGTACGCGGCGCCCGACTTGTTGTGGATCTGCCGCACGACATAGTCGACGTCGGAGAACCCTCCCACAACGAGAGCGCGGGAGAGGTAGTGGTCGAACATCCGCTGCCGGATGAGCCACTGCCGCCACAGCCACCGCGAGAACAGCACGCCCACGACGCCGAGCGGCAGCGCAAGCACGAAGTAGCCGCGGGCGATGTCGACCTTGGCGACGAGGAAGACGATCGCGAGCAGACCGAAGGTGAGCGCGCTCGCGTTGACGACCCTCTTGTACTCCGCGACGCCGACACCGACGACGCGCGGGTCGCGCGAGTGGTTGACGGCGAGGGCGAACATCCAGGTCACCGCGATGAGCATCGAGAGCGTGAAGTAGTCGGTGCGGAAGCCGGCGAACTGCGTGCCGGAGTCGTCGAGGCCGAAGCGCAGGAACATCGCGCACAGGGTCGACGCCAGGATGATGGCGGTGTCGGTGATGAACAGGCGCGCACGGTACTGACGAGCCCAGGTGCGCTCAGAGCTGCGGGGATGCGTCGGTGCGGCCGGATGGCCGATGGCGGCGGCCGGATGGCCGATGGTGGCCAGGCGTGGTTTGATGACGGTCATCGGAGCGCCCTCCCCGCGCTGCTGATGCTGGGTCCGACCGAAGAGCCGACGACGGCTGGGGGAAAGCCGTGGTCTCGAACGGCTTCACCGCCGCCGGCCCCGCTGATGAGGGTCGTCCCATTGCTCCGCGCACGCCGGGTGACCCTCGGGTCAAGGGGGTTGAGCGAACGGGTCGCTCGACGTGGCGGATGCGGGTTCACGGGTCGTCCCTGCGTGTGTCGGGATGGTGCTTTTTCGGGTGGCGTGAACCGGAGAGACGCACTCGCGAGACCGACGAGCTGTTCAGCGAACGGAAAGTGACTGTTTCTCACCTATTCACAAAAGTGAGATTACATCGTTTTCTCAGCTAAGCGTGAGCCCTCTATGGGGGTGATTATTGCTCACTTTTGATTCGAGGGCGATTTCGGCGCGCCGAAACGCCGCGGCATCCACACGCTTCAGCTGACGAGACACCAGTGACCGTGCCGCATCCCCGGGGGTTTGCGACACTTGCCGGCATTTCGTCGCGGCCGCTGTGAGCGTCGGGGGTGCGCAGTATGGTCGGGATATGTGTGGACGGTTCGCGATGGACAAAGAGACGGACGACATGATCCAGGAGTTCGTGGCAGAGGGCGGTGACTTCCGGGATTGGCGGCCGAGCTGGAACATCGCCCCGACAGACGCCATCCCGATCTTCCTGGAGAGCAAGAAGAAGGACGAGCCGAGCGTGCGTCGGATCGAGCTCGCGCGCTGGTCGCTCGTGCCCTCCTGGTCCAAGGAGCTCAAGACGAAGGTCCCCACCTTCAACGCCAGGGCAGAGACCGCGGCGGAGAAGCCGATGTTCAAGGCGTCCGTCGCCTCGCGCCGTGCCATCGTCCCGGCCATCGGGTACTACGAATGGCAGACCGATCCGGTCACCAAGAAGAAGACGCCGTACTTCATCCACCTGCCGGACGGCGAGCTGATGGGGTTCGCCGGGCTGTACGCGTGGTGGGCCGATCCGGCGAAGGAGCACGGCGACCCTGAGCGCTGGCACCTGACGGCCACGATCCTCACGGCGGATGCGGTGCAGACGCTCGAGCACATCCACGACCGCAACCCCGTGCCGCTGCCGCGCGAGCTGTGGGACCACTGGGTCGACCCGACCGTCGTCGGCGACCAGGCACTCCTCGACGAGGCCGTTCGCGCGGCCGTCGGCGTGGCCGAGTCGCTGGCGTTCGATCGCGTCGGGCCGGTGACGGGCGACGGGCCGGAACTCATCCAGCCGATCGACTGACGCCTCCCGTCCGGCAGGGGAGAGCCCGGCCGCAGGATGCGGTGGTATCCCTAGACTTCGCCTCGGCGCGCTCCCGCCCAGAGGTCGACGCCCGCATCCACGGCCAGCTCGTCGATCTCGGCGAGTTCGGCGTCCGTGAACGACAGGTTGTCGAGCGCTCCGACGTTCTGCTCGAGCTGGGCGACGCTGCTCGCGCCGATCACCAGCGACGTGACCCGCTCGTCGCGGAGCGCCCAGGCGAGGGCGAGCTGCGCGAGCGACTGACCGCGGCTTCGCGCGATCTCGTTGAGCGAGCGGAGCCGCGCGACCGCGTCGTCGGTGAGCCAGTCGGCGTCGAGTGAGCTGCCTGCCGCTGCACGGGAGTCCTCCGGGATGCCGTTCAGGTACTTGTCGGTGAGCATGCCCTGGGCGAGCGCAGTGAACCCGATCACGCCGACGCCCAGCTCGCCGACCGTGTCGAGGAGCCCTTCCGTCTCGATCCAGCGGTTCAGCATCGAGTACGACGGCTGGTGGATGAGCAGCGGCGTGCCGAGGTCGCGCAGGATCTCCGCAGCGCGGCGCGCATCCTCCGCCCCATAGGACGAGATGCCGACGTACAGCGCCTTGCCGGAGCGGACGGCGGTGTCGAGCGCCTGCATCGTCTCCTCCAGCGGAGTGGACGGGTCCGGGCGGTGCGAGTAGAAGATGTCGACATAGTCGAGCCCGAGCCGCGCGAGCGACTGGTCGAGGCTGGCGAGCAGGTACTTGCGTCCTCCGCCGCCCTGACCGTACGGTCCTGGCCACATGTCCCAGCCGGCCTTCGACGACACGACGACCTCGTCGCGGTACGGCTTCAGGTCGTCGCGCACGATCCTGCCGAAGTTGACCTCGGCCGAGCCGTACGGCGGGCCGTAGTTGTTGGCGAGGTCGAAGTGCGTGATGCCGAGGTCGAACGCGCGCAGCACGATGTCGCGCTGCGTCGTGAACGGACGGTCGTCGCCGAAGTTGTGCCAGAGGCCGAGGGACAGGGCGGGGAGGTCGAGCCCGCTGCGGCCGGTGCGACGGTACTGCATCCGGTCGTAGCGCTCGGGGAGGGGTTGGTACGCCATGTCTCCACCCTCCCGCGTCCGGCCTGTCCTGTCCAACAGGCGGCGGCGATCCGATTCAGGGATGCGGCAGCTGAATCAGCGCTTCGCGCGCCTCGCCGCCCTGTTCCTGGCGAGCACCCACCCCACGACGCCGCCCACCAGGAACACCGCGACCACCAGCAGCCAGGTCGGCATCCGCAGTTGCGCCCAGAGCAGGTAGATGGTCGCCTGGTCGTTGCCGACGCCGTTCTGGATCGCGACGATCAGCAGCAGGACCACCAGGACGATGGCCAGCCATTTCCGTTTCAGGAACCGGACGACGGCGTTGTCCTGGCCCCCAGCATCCTCAGCACTCATGCGCTCAGTATGCCGCCAGCCGGCTCATCCGCGCAGCGCGTCCGACACCTTCACCCTGGCCCCCGTGCGCAGCAGCGAGTTCGAGTACACCCGCGCACCGAGCACGATCACCACGGCAGTGGATGCGACGAGCACCGCGAGCGACAGGATCGGCTCCCACCACTCCGCCGTTCCGAGGAAGATGCGCACGGGCATCCCGACCGGCGCGGAGAACGGCACGTAGCTCATGATCGCCATGACAGTGGGGTTGTCGTTGAAGAAGATGACCAGGAAGTACGGCACCATGATCAGGATCATCACCGGGGAGGTGACAGAGCCGATGTCCTCCGAGCGGGAGACGAGCGACGCAGCGGCGGCGTAGATGGCCGCGAGCAGCACGAAGCCGATCACGAAGAACACCACGAACCAGGCGACCGCTGGGCCGACCGTTCCGAGCAGCACCTTCTGGCCCGTCACCATCATCCCGACGACGGCGGCGATCGCGATGGCCGCGATCTGGCCGAGCGCGAGCAGGCTGTTGCCCACGACCTTCCCTGCGAGCAGCACCCGCGCGCTCACCGTCGACAGCAGGATCTCGACGATTCGGGTCTGCTTCTCCTCCACGACGCTCTGCGCGATCATCGTGCCGAACGTCAGCGCGGACATCATGAACACGATCCCGAAGCCGAGAGCGACGATGTAGATGAGCCCTGTCGGCTGCGACGCCGGGTCGAGCAGCTCGACGTCCGGCTGGATGCTCAGCGCGGCGAGCACGCCCTGCGGTGGACTGTCCAGGCCGACGACCGTGACGGGCGGGGTGCCGGAGGAGGGAAGGACGATCGCCGAGACGTCACCGGAGCGAAGCAACTCCTCGCCCTCCGCTCTGGTCGCGACGTCGACGGACTCGAGGCCCTCCGTCGATCCGACGACCTGCGCAGCCGAACCGACCACCGCGACCTTGGTGCTCTCCGTGCTTCCACCGAAGATCCCGCCGAGGAGCACGGCGGCGAGCACGCCGAGCACGAGGATCGCGGCCGAGATCGTGAACGACTTGCTGCGCAGCCTGGTGACCATCTCGCGCTGAGCTACGAGCCAGACACCGGATGCGAAGCTCGGCGCAGGAGGAGTGGTGCTGGCGGGGACGGTGTCGTGCGACGGTGTTGCGCTCATTTGCCGATGGCCTCTCGGAAGATCTGTGCAAGGGACGGGTTCTGCGGGCCGAAACTGACGACGCCGCCGTCTGCGGTCGCCCGGCGGAGCACGGCCTGCGCCGTGGCGTCGTCGGCCTCGAACAGCGCGTAGCCGCCGTCGAAGTCGAGGACGGAGACCCCGTCGACCGCGCGGAGCCAGCCGACGTCGCCTGCGACGAGCAGCTCGTAGCGCCCTCCGCCGTGCTCGCGCCGCAGAGCGTCCGTGCCGCCGGCGACCCTGACCTCTCCGTCGGCGATGATCACCAGCTCGTCGCAGAGCCGCTCGACGATGTCGAGCTGGTGGGAGCTGAACAGGACGGGAGCACCGGATGCCGCGTGGTCGCGCAGCACGCCGACCACCACATCCACGGCCAGAGGGTCGAGACCGGAGAACGGCTCGTCCAGCACCAGCACCTCCGGGTCGTGCACCAGCGCGGCGGCGATCTGCGCCCGCTGCTGGTTGCCGAGGCTGAGGCTCTCGACGAGGTCGTTGCTGCGCTCGCCGAGGCCGAGCCTGTCGAGGAGGGCGTCCGCGTTCCGGCGGGCAGTGGCGGGCGTGAGCCCGTGCAGCCGTGCCAGGTAGACGAGCTGCTCTGCGACCTTCATCTTCGGGTACAGCCCGCGCTCCTCCGGCATGTAGCCGAACCGGCGGCGGTCGTCTGCGGTGAGCGGATCGCCGTCGAGCAGCACCGTGCCTCCGTCAGCGGCGAGCACGCCGAGGATGATGCGCATCGTCGTGGTCTTCCCCGCGCCGTTGCCGCCGACGAACCCCGTCATCCGCGACCTCGGCACCGTGAAGCTCACATCGCGCAGCACGGTGCGTTCTCCGTAGCGTTTCTCGACGTTCTGGATCTCGAGCATGGTCGCGGTCCCCTTTCGTGGTGGTCTCAACGCTACGGACGGCGACGCGCGCGGCGCATCCACCTCCTGACGTCCGCCGAGAGGGGGATGCTCAGCGCGGGGTGGCTCAGCGCGGCGAGGCTCAGCGCCCGGCGAGCCCGTTCTCGTACGCGAAGATGACCGCCTGGATGCGGTCGCGCAGCCCGAGCTTCAGCAAGACCTTCGAGACGTGCGTCTTGACCGTCGCCTCTCCGAGGTAGAGCCTGGCCGCGATCTCCCCGTTGGAGAGGCCGGCGGCGAGCAGGCCGAGCACTTCGCGCTCCCGGTCGGTGAGGTCGTCGACGGGGCCGCCTTCCGCCGCGCCCCGCGTGGCCGCCTGGGCGTGCGCATCCGCTGGCGCACTGAACCGGCTGATGACCTGCCTGGTCACGTCCGGCGAGAGGAGCGCGTCGCCTCTGGCGAGCACGCGTACGGCGTTCACCAGTTCCTCCGGCGACGAGTTCTTGAGCAGGAAGCCGCTCGCGCCCGCCTGCAGGGCGGTGAAGAGGTAGTCGTCGCGGTTGAACGTGGTGAGGACGAGCACGCTCGCCGCCAGGTCGTCTCTTGCGACGATCTGCCTGGTGGCTTCGAGTCCGTCGACGCCCGGCATCTGCACGTCCATGCAGACCACATCCGGCTGCAACTCCTCGCAGAGCCGCACGGCGGCCTGGCCGTCCCCTGCCTCGCCGACCACCTCGATCGACGGGTCCGTCTCCAGGATGATCCGGAATCCGGCGCGCACCAGCTCCTGGTCGTCGGCCAGCAGCACGCGGATGCTCATCGCGCCTTCGCCGAAAGTGGGAAGCGGGCGCGCACCAGGTAGCCGCCGCGGCTGCGAGGGCCGATGTCGATGCTGCCGCCGACGGAGGCGACGCGTTCGCGCATCCCGAGGTGACCGAGGCCGGCACTGGGTGCGCCAGGGCTGGGATGGCCGAGCCCGGTGTCCGACGCCTCGACCTCCAGGCTGTCGTCCTCGTACCTCAGCCGAAGCTCGGCCGTCGCGCCTGCGCCGCCGTGCTTCCTGGTGTTGGTGAGTGCTTCCTGCGCCACGCGGTACACGCAGAGCCCGATGGTCGCGGGCACGGTCCTCGGGGTCCCGATCACCTGCAGGCTGGTGGGGAGCCCGGCGTCCGTCGCATCTCCGACGAGCTCGGGCAGGTGTTCGACGCCGCGCGTGCTCGTGGTCCTGTCCGTCGGCGCGTGCTCGTCGTCGCGCAGGGCGCCGAGCAGCAGCCGCAGCTCGTCGACCGCCGTCCGCGCGCTCGACTCCACATTCAGCAGGGACGCGCGCGCCGCATCCGGATCGCGGTCGAGCACGAGCCGGGCGGCACCGGCCTGCACGCCCATCACGGAGACGTGGTGCGCCACCACATCGTGCAGCTCGCGGGCGATCCGCACCCGTTCCAGCGCGATCGCCTGCTGCTGGGTGCGCTCTCGCTCCTCCGCCAGCTCGCGGGTCAGCGTCTCCAGCTCGAAGCGTCCGCGCGCCGACCGGTACGCGGCCTCGCCGAAGTAGTACGCGCCGCCGAAGTAAAGCAGGTTGATGATGATCTGGATGAGCCCGAACGCCACATACGGCGACAGCGTTCCCTCGCGCGACAATTCCGGCACGAGCGAGGTCATTCCCGCCGTGACGATCAGGTTCCAGAACAGCCAGACGAACATCGCGGCGATGATCGCCAGCCGCAGCGCCGTCGCCACGGTGCGCCTGCGACCCCAGGCGCCGAGCGTGTAGATGGCGATGAAGAGCGCGATGTTCGAGAACAGGTACTCCCCGACCCGGAACTCCCCGCCCCACCAGAACGCGATGGCCGACCCGAGCGCCACGGCCTCCGGCCAGCGGCGCCGCACCGCGAGCATCCCGCCGCTGACGACGGCCCACAGGATGCTGACCCAGACCTCGGCGGTCCCGTACAGCCCGGTGCGCTGATAGAGGAACACCGAGCCGATCATGGCGAGCGTCATCACCCCGGCCAGCAGGATGTCCCTGCGGCGTCCAACCGCATCGGGGGCGGGCCGGTGCCACTCGGTCACAGGGGCGCTGGTCATCCCCCAACGCTAGTGGTGGATGTGCGGGCGCGGATCCGTCGCGCGGGGGAGGCGGCTCAGCGGCGCTCGACGAGCGCCGCGGCCGTGCGAATCCCCAGCCGCAGCCCGTCGTCCGGTGCTGACGGCAGCGGTGCGAACCCCAGCCGCCGGTAGAAGGCCTGCGCGCCGGTGTTCCGCTCGCCGACCCCGAGCTGCACGCCGGGGACGCCCGCATCCCGGAGCTGCCGCAGCAGGGTGCTGATGAGCCTCCTGCCCCAGCCGGCGCCCTGGGTCTCCGGGAGCAGGTCGATGTGCAGGTGCGCCGGGTACAGCGCGTGGTCGGGTCCGACCAGGTGCGCCGTCGAGTGGCCGAGCCGGACGAGGACCTGCGTGGGGGTGACGGCCGGCTCGACCAGTGGATGCGCGGCCGCGAACCCCGGAAGCCACTCCCGCTCGTAGCGCTCGGCGAACGCCGCGCTGTCCGGGGTCGCGACGAGGTAACCGACCGCACGCCCGCCCAGCTCGAGGACGTGGGCGTACGCCGGTTCCAGCCGGAGGTACGGCAGGAGGAAGATGTCCGCCAGAAGGGTGTCGTCCTCGTACTTCCCCGTGGCGTCGCCGCCCGAGTCGCCGGTCAGGAGGCAGACTCTGGACAGCGACGCCACGTCATCAGGGCTGAACGGCCGGATCACGCACGCTCACCCGTCGGCACGGCGCCCGTCGGCAGCGGTGCGATGACGTTCCCCAGGCTGACCCCGGGGCGGTGCGCGTCGAGCATCGCTCGCAGCACGCGGACGAGCGTCGCCACGGTCAGGCGGCGCCGAGGGCGGCGCGGAGGCTCGGCGCCGTCTCCATGGAGGCGCGGGCGTCGTCGGCGCTGAGTCCGCGCAGCAGCATCAGGATGGCGATCTTGACGGAGCCGTCGCTCTGGGCGAGGGTCTCTGCGGCCTCCGCCGGGCTGCAGTCGGTGACCAGCATCACGGTGCGCTCTGCGCGGGCGCGGAGCTTCTCATTCGTGGCGCGCAGGTCGACCATGATGTTGCCGTAGGTCTTGCCGAGACGGACCATCGCGATGGTCGAGATCATGTTGAGCACGAGCTTCTGCGCCGTGCCGGCTTTGAGCCTCGTCGATCCGGCGATCAGCTCTGGGCCGACGACCACCTCGATGGCGTGATCGGCGACGCCGCCGATCGTCGAGTTGCTGTTGCACGCGATCGCGACGGTGAGGGCGCCGAGGCCGGACGCGTACTCCAGCGCGCCGACCACGTACGGGGTGCGACCGGAGGCGGAGATGCCGACGACGATGTCGAGCGGCGTGAGGGCGATGCCGGTCAGTGCGTCTGCGCCGCCCTGCGGATCGTCCTCCGCGTTCTCCACGGCGGTCCTGATCGCACCGTCGCCTCCGGCGATGATGCCGACGACGAGGGACGGGTCGACGTTGAAGGTGGGCGGGCACTCGCTGGCGTCCACGATCCCGAGACGTCCTGGGGTGCCTGCGCCGATGTAGATGAGACGGCCGCCCTCGCGCATCCGGTCTGCGATGCCGTCGATGGCTGTCGCTATCGTCGGCAGCACGGCGGCGACGGCGGGCGGAACGCTCTCGTCGTGGTTGTTCATCAGCGCGACCAGGTCGGCCGTGCTCAGGGTGTCGAGGTCGCGCTCGTCGTCCACGACCGCTTCGGTCGTGAGCGTGGAGAGCTCGGCGCGGAGGAGATCGCGCGGGCGTCTCTCTCTGTTGAGGATGTCAGACACGGATGGCATACCTTTCGTGGGGAAGGTCGCGGCGGACGGCGAGGGTCGCCGCTCCGTCCAGCGACGATCCGGCTGGACGGCGCGGGGACAGGTGGCGGCTGGTCAGCTCGTCGAGCAGCAGCCGGAGGAACTCTGGGTCGTCGGTGAGGCCGCCGATGACGCTGACCGGCGAGCCGGGAGCGGCGACAGAGGATGCGGTGGTCGCCAGGTGGTCGACGGCGGCGTCGACGATGCGATGCGCGACCTCGTCGCCCGCTGCCGCGCGTCTCAGCACGGTGGGGGCGAAGGATGCGAGGGACCTGGCGACGTCGTGGCCGCCCATGATCGCGCTGGGCAGGCCGGTGAGGTCGCCTGCGATCGCGCGCGCGTCCTCTTCGAGTGCGGTGCGCTGACCTCGGCGGTCGGAGGCCCGGAGCGCGGCGACGAGTCCGGCCTGGCCGATCCAGCGACCGCTGCCCTCATCGCCCAGCCACGGACCCCAGCCGTCCGACCGCTGGGCCGCGCCGTCCGCGGCCACGTGGAAGGCCACGGCTCCCGTCCCGGCGATGAGCACCGTTCCCGCCTCCCCGTCGAACGCTCCGATGTGTGCGGTGAGCACGTCGGAGGCGATGGTGACGCCGAATCCCCAGAGCTCGCGGGCGCGCAGGGCGGCGGTTCTGGCCGCGTCCCGGCCGGAGTCCGCCCCTGCCGCGCCGATCGCCAGCTCGGCGACCGCTGACAGCCTTTCCTGACCGAGAGAGGAGACCAGCGGCGCGATCGCGTCGATGGCGAGCTCGGCCCCTCCGGCTGCCGCGAGTCCGGGGAATCCCGCACCGCGCAGCTCCGTGGATGCGCGGCCGTCGTCGATCCGCACCCGGCAGTTGGTCTTGCCGAGGTCGACCGCAATGTGACTCGGTACGGCTTCTGTGCTCACGTGATCCTTATCCGTCGGTGATAGAGACAATTTACATGGATCATCAATCCAAAGTAAATGATTGACAAATGGATCGGCGCGTCGATAGCGTGACTCGCCAAGCACCAAAACGAGCGGAGGGAGCCGACATGGCGAACGGTGTCATTAGTGTCTTCCCTGTGAGCATCCAGACCAACATCCAGGCGCACGTCGAATCGTTCCCGCCGACCATGCGTCGCGTCGCAGACGCGATCCTCGAGCGGCCGCAGATCGTCGTGGAGAACACGATCACCGAACTCGCCAGGGCGTGCAACACCTCGGAGGCGTCGATCGTGCGCTTCTGCCAGTCGCTCGGCCTCACCGGGTACCCGCAGCTCAAGCTGCAGCTCGCCGCTGAGCTCGGCAAGGAGTCGGCGGAGTTCGGCGGCAACGGATCCGGCACGTACGGTGCGGACATCAGCCCGACGGACACCCTCGCCGAGATGGTGTCGAAGATCGCCAGCAGCGAGATCCTCGGGATCAGGGAGACGGCGGACAGCATCGACGTCGACGTGCTCGAACGCGTCGTCCGCAAGGTCGAGCGCGCCAAGCGGGTCGTGGTCTTCGGCGTCGGGGCGAGCAACGCCGGCGCCCAGGACCTCGCTCAGAAGCTGCTGCGGATCGGGCACATCGCCCTCGCATTCACCGACGCGCACGACGCCCTCGTCTCCGCGGCGCTGATCGGCAGCGGGGATGTGGCGATCGGGTTCTCGCACAACGGCAAGACCAAGGAGACCAACGCCTTCCTGCGCGGAGCGCACAATGGAGGGGCGTACACGGTCGCCATCACCAACGTGCCCGATTCGCCGCTCTCCGAGCACGCGGACGACGTTCTGCGCACTGCGGTGCGCGAGACGACGTTCCGGTCGGGCGCCATGGCGAGCAGGATCGCGCAGCTCACGCTCGTCGACTACATCTTCGTCGGCGTCGCCCGCGGTCGATACGACCGCACGGTGCAGGCGCTGAAGAGCACGTACGAAATCGTCAGGGAACTCCGAGAAGAACACTGAGCGCCGGCTCCACCCGGTGCGCGTCAGCGCGCCGGTGCGATGCCGCGCGCCCACGGAAGGATAGGCATGGCATCGCAGCGCGCCCGCACGGGCATCGACATCGTCGCGGAGGAGCCTGGGCTTCTCGGCGGGAGCAGGATCGGCCTGCTCACCAACTTCACCGGGACCACGCGCGACCTCGGCCGCAGCGTCGACGCCCTGGTGGACGCCGGTGCTCCGATCACGACACTGTTCGGCCCTGAGCACGGACTGAACGGCTCCGTGCAGGCCGGCGAGACGGAGACCAGCACGCACGACGCGCGGACGGACCTGCCGATCGTCGAGACGTACCTGAAGAGCGGGGTCGAGCTCGACCGGCTGATCGAGGACTCCGGCGTCGACACCGTCGTGTTCGACATGCAGGACCTCGGGGTCCGGTACTACACGTACGTGTGGTCGCTCTACGACTGCCTGCAGAGCGCTGCGCGCACGGGCGTGCGCTTCGTGGTGCTCGACCGCCCGAATCCACTGGGCGGCGCCGTGGTCTCCGGGCCCGGGCTGGACGTCGCCGGATTCGGCAGCTTCGTCGGGCGCAGCGACGTGCACCAGCGCCACGGTCTCACCGCCGGAGAGCTGGCGCGCTTGTTCAACACCCGCGACCTGCCAGCGGACGGCATATCCGCCGACCTCGACGTGATCCGGATGACAGGCTGGGATACGACGGCGGACTTCGACGCCACCGGCCTGCCCTGGGTGCCGCCGTCGCCGAACATGCCGACGCTGGACACGGCGTACGCGTTCACGGGCACCGGGATCTTCGAGGGCACCAACGTCAGTGAGGGCAGAGGGACGACGCGACCGTTCGAGATGCTCGGGGCGCCGTATGTCGACGGAAGGCTCGCAGCGCGGCTCAGGGATGCCGGCATCCCTGGCGTGCTGTTCAGGGAGATCTGGTTCACGCCCACCTTCCACAAGTACGCGGGGGAGACCGTGCGCGGAGTGCAGCTCCACGTCGTCGATCGCTCGGCGTTCGATCCCGTGTCGACCGGGCTGGCGGTGCTCGACGCCTTCGCGGAGCTGTATCCAGACCGGTTCCGTTTCCTCGAGCCTGGCCAGCGGGTGGAGTCCGGAGAGAACGGCTACGCCATCGATCGGCTCTGGGGGTCGAGCGCCTTGCGCGACGCCGTGCGCGCAGGGGAGCCCACCGCGGCTCTGAACCCCGGCGTCGTGCCGGTTCAGGACGTCTACGGGGACGACGTTCTGCTGTACCCGCGCGTTTTCGCCGTGTAACGGACGCGTAAATGATTGCCGCAGCCATAGCGGCGGTTGAAAATACTTGACATAGTTCGATCAATGAAGGTAATTTCGGTCCAAGGCCAGGATGCGCCAGCACACCGAAGTGAAAAGGCACGAGGAGATTCGATGCAGCAGTCCACGTCCACCGCGACGATCCGACCCTTCCAGAGTGGCGACGGCCCCCGGATCGCCCAGGCCTGGACGGCCGCGGCATCGGCAGATGGAATCACGTACGACCGATTCCGCGACATGTTCCTCCTCGACCGCAACTTCGACGCGGCCGGCCTCCTGGTCGCCGAGGCCGACGGCGAGATCGTCGGAGCCGCGTACGGCGTCCGTCGCCTCATCGCCGCCGACGGTGCGGACCTCGAACCGGACTCCGGCTGGATCCCGTTCTTCTTCGTCACCCCCGGCCACCGCACGCAGGGACTCGGCACCGCCCTCGTCCGCAACGTCATGGACTGGCTCGCCGGTACGGGCGCGAAGACCGTCTACTTCTCCTCGTACACGCCCAACTACTTCCTCCCCGGCCTCGACGCGGCGCGGTACCCGGAGGCCGCTCGCCTGCTGGCGTCGCTCGGCTTCACCAAGCAGTACGAATCGGTCGCGATGGACCGGACGCTCAACGACTACGAGCTGCCGGAGCGCATCCGCGAGAAGGTCGCCGCGATGCGGGCGGATGGCTGGACGTTCGGCTCGCCGACAGGAGACGACCTCGTCGACCTGATCGACATCGCTGGCTCGCGCTTCAACCCGGACTGGTCCCGCGGCATCCGCGAGGGCGTGCTCGGCGGTCAGCCGCTCGAGCGGATCATCACCGTCCGCAACCCGGAGGGGGTGATGCTCGGCTGGGCGATGCACGGCACGTACGAGAACGTGCTCGAGCGCTTCGGCCCGTTCGGCGTGCTGCCGGAGAGCCGAGGCACCGGCCTGGGCGAGATCCTCCTGCACCTCACGCTCGAACGGATGCGCGCACTCGGCGCCCACAGCGCCTGGTTCCTCTGGACAGAGGAGACTTCCGCGGCCGGATACCTGTACACGAAGACCGGCTTCACCATCACTCGCTCATTCGCGATCCTGCACGCGCCGCTCGCTGCCTGAACAGCAGCGTCACCACCACTGAGAGGAAAACCATGAGAACAGCACTGTTCGGCCGCCGAGGCCGAATCGCCAAGGCGGCACTCGTCGTCGGTGCGGCAGCGCTCGCGCTGTCCGCCTGCAGCGGTACCGGTTCGTCCGGCAGCGACGACGGCAAAGTCACGCTCACCTTTCTGAGCCACTACGGCCAGGACCCGATGAAGAGCGGCATGACCAAGATGATCGACGAGTGGAACTCGTCCCACCCCGACATCCAGGTCAAGCAGCAGACGGTCAACTTCGACGATCTCCTCACCACGCTCAACGTGCGTCAGACGGGCGGCAAGGGCGCCGACATCATGAGCTCGTACTCGCTCTGGGGCGGCCAGCTCGCAGCAAACGGCGTGCTCGACAAGCCGTCGGCGGAGGTCGCGAAGGACATCACGGACAACTACAGCACCGCGGCGGCCGCGTCGGTCACCGGCGGAAGCGGCCAGGTCTTCGGGTACCCGACGGAGTTCAATACCTACGTCCTGTACTACAACAAGAAGATCCTCGCCGACGCCGGATACGACAAGCCGCCTGCCACCTGGGACGAGCTCAAGGAGATCGCGAACAAGACGACCAAGAAGGACAGCTCTGGGAACTACCAGGTCGTCGGCATCTCGCTCATCCAGGACGGCGACAACCAGACGGCCCACCCGTTCCTCTCCCTGCTGGACTCGGCGGGAGGGAAGTTCCTGAACGACAAGGGCGACTCCGCGCTGAACAGCAAGGCCAAGGAGACGATGCAGCTCGAGGCGGACCTCGCGAAGTCCGGTGCCACGACGACGTCGATCATGCCGACCAAGACCTTCCCGAGCAACGGCGTCGCCATGGCGATCCAGGCCGGATGGTGGATCGGCAGCCTCAAGTCCCAGATGAAGGACGAGTACTCCAACGTCGGCACGGCTCCTGTGCCAGGTCCGAAGGCCGGTGAGGAGGGCTCGCTCGCATACTCCTTCTTCACCGGTGTGAACTCCGGCAGCAAGCACAAGAAGGAGGCCTGGGAGTTCCTCACCTGGCTGAACTCGAACAAGAACAAGGAGGGCGTCACCGAGATGGGCGACTTCCTGGCCACCAACGGTCTCATCCCGCCGCGCAAGGCAGACGCCGACATCCTCGGCCCGAAGCTGCAGGCGGAGGACGCGAACCTGACGCCGATCTACGACGCGGCGAGCTACGCGATGGCCGAGTCCAACGCCGCCAACGCGTACAAGGCGAAGACCTCGCTGCACAATGCGCTCAACGAGATTCTTGTGAACAACGCTCCCGTCGATCAGACCTTCAAGAACCTGAACGCCGAGATCGACCGCAAGTAGCAATCCGGCTGGACAGGGCTGCCCCCGCAGCCCTGTCCAGCCTCTACCCCCGAACAGCCCACCGGGCGTACCAGCCCCGACAGGCGGAGACGACATATGACTGGAATGTACGCGAGCGCGACGCGCGAAGCGACGAGCCAACTCGGCCAGACGGAGCTGTCAGCGCCGTCCAAGACGCGATCCAGGCGGTTCAGGAGGGAGGGCCGCGCCGGCTACCTGTTCCTGGCGCCGTCCCTCCTCTTCTTCCTGATCTTCCTGATCCTGCCGTCGTTCTTCGCGATCTTCCTCTCGCTCTCGCAGTGGGGAGGGTACGACCTCACCCAGATCAAGTTCATCGGGGTGGAGAACTACTCGGACATCCTCAACTTCAACAGCACGTTCCTGTCGCCGATCCTGGTGAACACGCTCGTCTTCGCTGCGATGTCCGTCGTCCTCGCCGTCGCCGGCTCTCTCCTGGTCGCGCAGTGCATCGAGCGGCTCAAGTTCCAGGGCTTCTGGCGCTTCCTCTACTTCCTGCCCGTCGTCGCGACCGTCGTCGCCATCGGTAACGTCTGGAAGATGATGTACCAGCCGTCCGGCCTCATCAACGGCCTGCTCAACGCGCTGCACATCAACTCGATCGGCTTCCTCTCCGACCCGAAGATCGCGCTGCCGTCCGTCGCCGTCGTGCAGGCGTGGGCCTCCATCGGGGCGGCGGTGCTCATCCTGACCGCCGGCATCAAGTCGATCGACCGCACGGTGTACGAGGCCGCGGAGATCGACGGCGCCAACAGCTGGCAGACGTTCTGGGGCATCACCCTCCCCCTGCTCCGGCCGTCCCTGGTCTTCGTCTTCATCACTCAAGTGATCGCCGGACTGCAATCGTTCGCCCTCATCATCGTGATGACGAAGGACGGCGGGCCGGTCAACTCCACGAACGTCGCCGCGTTCGAGATGTACCAGCAGGCCTTCAAATTCGGTGCGTGGGGGACAGCGAGCGCGATGGCCATGGTGCTGTTCGTGATCATTTTCATCATCACGCTGATCCAGCTCTGGGTCAGCCGACGTTCGGGAGACGACGACTGATGGCCGCGCGCAACAAACGAGTCCGCACCCCTTGGTTCTCCTACGCCCTCGTCGCGATCGGCGGCGTCGTGATGGCGCTGCCGTTCCTGGACATGCTGTTCAGCTCCTTCAAGGGACCTGGCGAGTACGGCGTCCTCCCGTACCACTTCCTGCCGGAGGACTTCACGTGGAGCAACTACAGCGCCGCGTTCGATCAGCTGCAGCTCGGGCGTCTGTTCATGAACAGCGTGATCGTCACCGTGGTGGTGACCGTGTCCGTCCTGATCACCTCGGCGATGGCGGGATACGCGCTCGCCAAGCTGCGCTTCCGCGGCAGGGATGTGATCTTCCGCTTCATCCTGGCGACGATGATGCTCCCGCCGTTCCTGCTGCTGATCCCCGACTTCCTCATCATGGTGAACTGGCCGCTCGTCGGCGGCAACAACATCCTGGGCCAGGGCGGAGATGGCGGCATGACGACCAACATCGTCTCGCTGATGCTCCCGTTCCTGGTGAGCGGCTTCGGAATCTTCCTGATGCGGCAGTTCATGGTGAGCGTGCCGAACGAGATGCTGGAGGCGGCGCGCATCGACGGTGCCGGCGAGTGGCGGCTGTTCTACAACATCGTGCTTCCGCAGGCCAAGCCGGTCGCCATCACCCTCGGGCTGATCACGTTCGTCGGCCAGTGGAACGACTACATCTGGACCTCGCTGATCGCGTCGACCAACTCCGACCTGATGACCCTCCCCGTCGGCATCCAGCTGCTGCAGAGCTTCATCGACCCCAACCGCACCATGCCCATCGTCATGGCCGGAATCGTCATCAGCACCATCCCGGTGCTGATCATCTTCCTGTTCTTCCAGAAGTACTACGTGCGCGGCGTGATGCTCAGCGGCATGAAGTAAGCGGCATGAAGTAGCGGGATGTGCACCTCGAATCGCACGACCAACCAGAAACGGAGCACTACGTGAGCAGGACAGTCCTCGCCATCGGCGGGCACATCGGAGACATGGACCTCACGGCGGGGCCGACCCTCGCCAAGATGGTGCTCGACGGCGACCGCGCGATCATCGTCGCGTGCACGTACGGCGAGCGCGGACACCCCACCCTCAGCCCGGACGAGTACCGCGTCCAGAAGGTGCGCGAGGGTGAGCAGTTCGCCGCGGACATCGGTGCGGAGTTCCGGGTGCTCGACTATTCGGACGGGTTCCTGCCGGACGACGACGAGGCCGCGAACCAGCTGGCGGACATCATCCGGGCGGAGAAGCCGGAGATCATCATCACCCACTGGACCACGAGCATCCACAGGGATCACGAGCGCGCGGCGATCCTCGCCGAGCGTGCCAGATTCCTCGCCTCGCTCCCGCTGGACAGCCCGCTCGGCCGCCACGGCGTGAAGCAGGTGCTGCACGCGGACAACTGGGAGGACGCGGAAGGCTTCCAGCCGGACCTGTACGTGCCGATCCCGCAGGAGGCGTTCGACATCTGGCGTGCCGCCATCCAGAACCAGGCGTTCGCCCGCGGAGAGACGTACGGTTTCCGCTACATCGACTACTACACCGCGATGATGTCGGCGAAGGGATGCCTCGTCGGCACGGAGCGCGCCTGCGGCTTCACCGTCGGCGGCAGCTCGAAGTTCGAGCTCGCCGGGCCGTGAGCATCGCAGCCCCTGCCGAGCGCACGACCGGCGCGACGGGCGCGACGGGCGGCGCAACCAGGAGGCACGCGATCGCGCACGACGCGTCGCACTACCTCCTGATCCCGTCGTCGGTGGAGTCGCCGGAGACGGTGGGCGAGGTGGCCGACCTGATGCGCAGAGTGCGCGCGGCCGGCACGTCCCTCACCTTCCGCTCCGGCGGCACCAGCCTCAGCGGGCAGGGTTCGACCGCGGGGGTGCTTGCTGACACACGCAGGCACTTCCGCGCCATCCGCGTGCTCGACGACGGGATGCGCGTGCGCGTCGGCCCCGGAGCCACGGTCAGGCAGGTCAACGCCTCGCTCGCCAGACACGGACGCAAGCTCGGCCCCGACCCGGCGAGCGAGGTGGCGTGCACCATCGGCGGCGTCCTCGCCAACAACTCCAGCGGCATGGTGTGCGGGATCACGCAGAACTCGTATCGCACGGTGGAGTCGCTGGTCGTGGTGCTGCCGAGCGGGACGGTGGTCGACACCGCCCTGCCGGACGCCGACGCCGCCCTGGCGAGCGCCGAGCCTGAGCTGCACTCCGGTCTCACCAGGCTGCGCGAACGCGTGCTCGCCGATCCCGCGTCCGTCGCAACCGTCGAGCGGCTGTTCAGCAGGAAGAACACCATGGGCTACGGTGTGAACGCCCTGCTCGACTTCGAGCGACCTGTCGACATCCTCGCGCACCTGATGATCGGCAGCGAGGGCACCCTCGGCTTCATCTCGTCCGCCACGTTCCGCACCGTTCCCGTGCTCGGCTCCGTCGCCACGGGGCTCGCCGTCTTCCGCACATTGGCGGACGCTGCGGCAGCCACGAGTGTTCTTGCCGACGCCGGGTTCGCCACCGTTGAGCTGATGGATGCGACCTCGCTGCGGGTGGCGCAGCAGCTCCCCGACTGCCCGGACGACATCGCGGCGCTCGCGGTCGATCGGCACGCTGCCCTGCTCATCGAGCTCCAGGCGGGGGACGCCGCGACGCTGGCCGCCGAACGGCGCCGCACCGCAGCCGTACTGGATGCGCTGCCCGTGGTGGATGCGGTCGTCCTGTCCCCTGAGCCGGCACGGCGCGCATCCCTGTGGCACCTCCGCAAGGGCCTGTACACCGCGGTCGCAGGAGCGCGGCCGTCCGGGACGACCGCGCTGCTCGAGGACGTGGCCGTGCCCGTCGAGAATCTCGGGGCGTTCTGCGACGGCCTGATCGCGCTGTTCGACCGGTTCGGCTATGAGAACTCGGTGATCTTCGGCCACGCCAAGGACGGCAACGTCCACTTCATGCTCACCGAGCGCTTCGACCAGCCGGAGCTGCTCGCTCGCTATCGCGCGTTCACCGAGGCGATGGTCGACCTGGTGCTGGAGTTCGGCGGCTCGCTCAAGGCGGAGCACGGCACGGGCCGGGTGATGGCGCCCTTCGTCTCCCGGCAATACGGCGACGAGCTGTACGCGGTGATGTGGGAGATCAAGCGCCTCTTCGACCCGACGGGGACGCTCAACCCCGGCGTCCTGCTCTCCGACGACCCCGACTCCTATCTGCGCGACCTCAAGATCACCTCGACCGTCGAGTCGGAGGTCGATCGCTGTGTGGAGTGCGGATACTGCGAGCCGGCCTGCCCGTCGCGCGACCTCACGCTCACTCCTCGGCAGCGGATCGTGCTGCGCCGGGAGATGGCGGACGCCGAGCGCAGAGGCGACAGCGAGCTGCTGGAGGAACTGCGGTCCGACTACGAGTACCAGGGCGTCGAGACCTGCGCCGTCGACGGGATGTGCCAGTCGGCGTGCCCCGTCGGCATCAACACCGGCGACCTGGTGCGGCGGCTTCGTGCGGAGACGGCCGCGGGTCCGGCCGCTGCGGTCTGGGGTGGAGCGTCCCGTCAGTGGGGCGCTGTCACGGCCGCGGCGGGCGCGGCGCTCACCATCGCGAAGGCTCTGCCAGCTCCCGCGGTGAAAGCCGCGACGGTGGTCGGCCGCTCCCTGCTGGGCGCCGACCAGGTTCCTCTCTACTCCGCTGAGCTTCCAGGCGGAGGTCGCGCTCGCCGTGCGCGCGCGGCCGCCGAGCCTGTCGCCGTGTTCTTCCCCGCCTGCGTGGGCACAATGTTCGGAGCGCCTGGTGGTGCTCTGTCGGCGTCAGAGGCGTTCATCGCTCTGTGCGAGCGCGCGGGCGTCGAGGTGTCGGTGCCGGACGGCATCGGCTCGCTCTGCTGCGGAACCCCGTGGAAGTCGAAGGGGTACACGGCGGGCTACGAACGGATGTCCGACCGGGTGCGCGAGGTACTGACCGAGGCGACGGACGGCGGGCGCCTGCCCGTGGTGTGCGACGCGAGCAGCTGTACGGAGGGCCTCGCCCTGATGGCGGAATCGGCCGGCTTCCGCGTCGTCGACAGCATCGCCTTCGCCGGCGAACACCTGCTGCCGGCCCTGACGGTCACCGAGCCGATCGGCTCGATGGTCCTGCACCCCACCTGCTCGTCAGCGCAACTGGGTATCGACCCGGTCCTGACGTCGCTCGCCTCCTCTATCGCGGCCGAGGTCGTGACACCGGTCGCCTGGGGATGCTGCGGCTTCGCGGGCGACAGGGGGTTGCTGCATCCCGAGCTGACGGCCAGTGCCACCGCCGCCGAAGCAGCAGAGGTTGCCTCCGGCAGCTTCGACGCATACGCGTCCACCAACCGCACCTGCGAGCTCGGGATGACCAGGGCGGTCGGGGAGGACTACGAGCACATCCTGGTGCACCTGGAGCGCGCGACCAGGCAGCAGGACTGAACAGTTTCCGCCCCGTGCGTACGGCGCGATCGCACGGGGCGGGAAACCCTTCCCTCTTCATTCCTCGACGCAGAACGGAACATCGACATGCAGGAGCCAGCAACGCAGCATCCGGACATCGGCGACGACAGCGCGCTGCGGCGTCTCGCCAACAGTGTGATCTGGCCGGGATTCCGCGGGAGGACACTGCCGGCCTGGGCGGAGGACGCCCTGCGGGACGGCCTCGCAGGGCTGGTCTACTTCGAGCAGAACATCGGAGGTCCGGAGGAGACCAGGGCGCTCTCCGCGCGCATCCACCAGCTCAACCCTGCCGGGCTGATCGGCGTGGACGAGGAGGGCGGCATCGTCACGCGCCTCGAATCCCGCGACGGCTCGTCGACGCCGGGGAACGCGGTCCTCGGCAGGGTCGACGACATCGCGCTGACCGAGCGGGTCTCAGCCTGGACAGGCGACCTGGTCGCCGCGGCGGGCATCGACGTGGATCTCGCCCCGACGGTCGATGTCAACGTGGACCCGCGCAACCCCGTCATCGGCGTCCGGTCGTTCGGCGCCGACCCCGACCTCGTCTCCCGGCACACCATCGCAGCGGTGCGGGGACTCCAGTCGGCGGGCGTCGCGGCCTGCGTCAAGCACTACCCCGGCCATGGCGACACCTCCACCGACTCACACCTGGCGCTCGCCGTGAGCAACGCGTCGGATGCGCAGTTCCACGACGTGCACCTCCGCCCGTTCGCCGAGGCGGTGGCGGCGGGCACGAAAGCCGTGATGACGGCGCACCTGCGGGTGCCGCAGCTCGGCGACGAACCTGCGACGCTCAACCCGCGCGCTCTCGGACTGCTCCGCTCCCTCGGCTTCGACGGCGTGATCGTCTCGGACGCCCTCGACATGGCGGCGATCAGGCACACGGTCGGGATGGGCAGGGGAGCGGTGCTCGCGCTGCTGGCGGGCGTGGATCTGCTCTGCGTCGGCAACCCGGCATCGAACCCCGCGCATCCGGACGGGCCGACGGACGAGATGGAGTACCGCGAGGTCAGGGATGCGCTGGTCGCCGCACTGCGCTCCGGCGAGCTCCCGGTTGCCAGGGTCGAGGACGCCGCGCGCAGGATCGCGGAGCTGGCCGCCTGGGTGCGGATGCAGCAGCACCGGGACGCCCTGCCCGCCGTTCCGCAGCTCGACGCGATCGTGTCCGCAGCGCTCGACGTCGCAGGCGCGCCCAGGCTCGGGCCTGGCCGGCTGACGGTGGTGGATGCGCGCACCAAGCGCAACATCGCCGTCGGCGCGCAGGCCGACCACTTCACCAGAGCGCTGAGCGCGCACCGCGAGGTCGAGCGGGTCTGGCTGACCGACGCCGGCTCCGCCGCGGACGCTGCGCGCCGCGCCGCCGATGTCCTCGGCGCGGCGACGGCGCCCGTCCTCATCGTCAATCAGGTGCAGAGCAACGCGCTCGAAGCCGCGGTGCTGGACGCCGTGATCGCGCGGCGCCCGGACGCGGTGGTGATCGTCGCCGGCTGGCCGCCGCCCGGAGACGCAGCAGCCGGCCTGAACGCGGTCTACGCCTACGGCTCAGCGCGCATCAACGCGGCCGCAGTAGCGCGGGTCCTCTGCGGCTGAGGCGAGATGCCGAGACGACGCGTGGCCTCTGTCACGATCTCCGGGAAGAGACCGGACAGCCGGTACTCGATCTCCATCATCCAGATTCCGGAGTAGCCCGCCAGCGCGTCGATGGTGGTCTCCCAGTCGATCGAGCCCCAGCCCATCGGAAGGTGCAGATCCCCGCGGCCGAGGGGGAGGTCCTTGTTGTACTGCCCATTCTGCGAGAGCCTGGCGAAGTTGTCGTGCGCGTGCACGTGCGCGAGCAGCGGGCGCACGGCGGCGATCTCCTCGATGAACCCCCAACCGTACGCGGCCGACGTGAGGTGCAGATGCCCGAGGTCGAGCGTGATTCCAACGTTCGGGTGGGCGACCGCCTCGACATGCCGAGCGATGTCGGAGGGACGGAGACCGTACGTCAGCGCTGCCGGATCTGTCCACGCGTTGTTCTCGACGCCGATGACGACGCCGTTGCGCTCCGCTGCGTCGCCGAGCGCGCGCAGCTGGTCGATGTCGCGCTTGAGCAGATCGCGGCCGCGCGGATGCTCTGCGGCGACCGCTCCCGAGCCGGGAGCCAGAAACGACGAGTGGTAAACGACCACCTCTGCGCCGATGTCGCCGGCGAACTCCAAGCCGGCGTCGAAGACCGCGCGATAGTCATCGCCCCACTCCTGATCCATCAGGTTGAGGTCGTACGGCAGATGGATGCTGTAGCGGAGCCCTGCTGACGCGAGCACGGATGCGACTCTGCGCACGCGCGCGGGCTGCAGCGCGCCGCCCACCACCACGTCGAGACCCTGAAGGATCAGCTCGGCGTGGGTGCATCCCGCGTCTGCGATCTGACCGAGGTGCTGGGCAAGCAGCTCGTCGTCTCCATCGATCATGTCGGCGTTCGTGCTGATTCCGAGGCCGACGATGGGCATTCCGCCTGCAGGTGTCTGCGGTGAGCCGGTCATGCTGCGACCGCCTCCTCCTCTTCGACGCTCGGGGAAGCGTCGAAGAGGTGGTACCGGGAGACGGTGAATTCCGTCCGCTCTCCCGGCCCGGTCAGCGGCGGCAGGTCGGCGGCGAACGTCTCCCCACCTGGCAGCTCCAGTTCGGCCAAGGAGTAGCTGCCGCGGAAGCCAGAGGCGACGATGACAGCGTGGTGGGTTCGTTCGCCGGCGCTGCCGGAGAGATGAACGTCCTCCGGCCGGAAGCAGAGGACGGCGGGGCCATCGCCGCGCTCGGGCGCCGGGAGGGTGAGGCCGCCCGCGTCGCTGGTGAACACGCGATCGACCACGGTGCCGGTGAGCCGGTTGTTCCGTCCGACGAAGCGTGCAACCGTCTCGTCGGCCGGAGTGCGGTAGACGCCGGCAGGCGTGTCAACCTGGAGCACGTCGCCCGCCGACATCACCGCTATGCGATCCGAGAGCTCGAGGGCCTCCTCCTGGTCGTGTGTGACATAGATGGAGGTGATATTGAGGCTGCGCTGGATCTCCTTGATCTCGCGCCGCATCTTCACCCTCAGCTGCGCGTCCAGGTTGCTCAGCGGTTCATCGAAGAGCAGGACCCGGGGGCGGAAGACAAGAGCGCGCGCGATAGCGACACGCTGCTGCTGACCGCCGCTCAGCTCGCTCGGATAGCGCTTGGCGACGTGCGCCATGTCGATCATCTCGAGCGCCTCCATCACCCTGTGCTCGCGCTCGGGCTTCGGCACCTTGCGCGTCTTCAGCCCGAACGCCACATTGTCGGCGACGGTCAGATGCGGCCACAGCGCGTAGTTCTGGAACACGAAGCCGATGTTGCGCCGCCACACGTCGACCGTCGAGACGTCCTCGTTCCCGATGAGGATCTGACCGCTCGTGGCGCGTTCGAAGCCGGAGACGCAGCGCAGCATCGTGGTCTTGCCGCAGCCGGACGGACCGAGCAGGGTGAAGAACTCGCCGTCCTCGACGGTCAGGTCGACGCCGTTGAGCACCTGCACGGAGCCGAACGACTTCACGAGGTTCTTGATACGGATTTCGGCGGTCATGCTCGATGCCCCTTCATTGAGAGTTTCTGGGTTGTCACAGCCGGATGTTCTTTCTGGTGACGAGGTTCACCGTGAGCAGGATGACGTTCACGCTGAGGAGGAGCACCACGCCCATCGCGGCGGAGAGACCGAAGTCTGCACCGCTGGAGAGGGCATTGCGGTAGATCGCCACCGTCATGGTCTCCCACGGCGGCCGGTAGAGGATCAGGCTGGAGCTCAACTCCGTCATCATCTGGAGGAACGCGAGGGATGCCCCCGTCAGCACGCCACCCATCATGAGCCGGAGGGTCGTGGTGAGGAATGCGCGCCCAGGGCCGGCCCCAGCCATGAGCGCAGCCTCCTCGACAGCTGGATGCACCTGATAGAGCGACGCCTCCGCGCTCTTGATCGCGAAGGGCAGCTTCCGTACGAAGGACACGATGACCAGGATCAGCCAGGTGCCGGTGAGAATCAGCGGCGGGTTGTTGAAGACGACGACATAGCCGAGAGCGAGGACGGTGCCTGGGATGATGTACGGCAGCGTCGTCGTCACATTGAGGAACGGCGAGACGAACTTCATCTTCTTGCGGACGACGAGGTACGAGATCCCGACGCCGAACACTGCGCACAGCACGGTGGCGATCCCGCCCACCATGAAGCTCACGCCGATCGGCGCGAGATGCTCGGTGAAGAGGCTGGTGTAGTTCTCGAGCGTGAATGTGCTGGAGAGGATGCCGTAGTTCCATTTGAGGAACGAGACGACGACCAGGGTCACGTGCGGCGCGAAAGCGGCGATGAGGATGACGGCGGTGTAGACCATGATGCCGATTGTGCCCGCCCGGCCCGCTCGTGCGGTTCTGGACCGTTTCGCTCCCAAAGTGGCGAAGGTGCGTTTGGCAAGGATGATCCGCTGCACGGTGAGGGCCACCGACGACATCAGGATCATCACGAGACCGGCCGTGGAAGCGAGCGACAGATTGCCGCCGACCTCGCTCACGTACTGCCCGTAGACGAGGGTCGGCATCACGGGGAACTCGCCGCCGATCACAGCGGGGGTGCCGAAGTCGGAGAACGCTGCCAGCATCGCCATGAAGATCCCCGTGACGATCCCCGGGATTGCGAGAGGGATCTCGACGCGGAAGAGCGTGCGGATGCGGTGGGCGCCTGCGGACGCTGCCGCATCGGCGAGGCTCGGGTCCTGGTTCGTGAAGCCCTCGAAGCTCAGCAGGAAGACCAGAGGGAACACCAGCCAGGTGACCACCCAGATGACCCCTGCTGGTCCGATTATGTGCAGATCGAGGTCGACGTGGAAGAGGTCCTGGACGATGTTGTGCACGACGCCGAAGCGCCCGAGGAGGATCAGCCACGCGTACGCACCGAGGAACGGCGGTGACGCGGTCGCGAGGGTGATGAAGGTCAGGGCGACATTCTTGCCGGTGAAGTCATAGCGGGCGAACAGGTATGCGAGTGGGACGGCGAGGACCGTTGCGATGCCCGCCGTCGAGAACACGACGAGAAGGCTGTTGCCGATGGCCGCCGTGTACTGGGACGACGAGAAGAACGTGACGAACGCGTCGAGGCCCCAGCCCGTCGACGTTCGGAACGCCGTCGCGATCGTGTTGATCTGGGGCAGGATGATGAACACCGCGCCGATCACCATCGTGACGGCGGCGAAGATCAGCCACGGGCTCCGCTGGAGCGCAGCGCGGATCGTGCGTCCAGCCCTGGCGGGCGGCGGCCCGGCAGGGGCAGCGGCCTGCTGCTCCTGCCGGGCCGCCCGTTCGGCCTGGATGGTCACTTGCGTGCCTCGGCCACTGTGTCGGTGAACTTCGTCGAGACGTCCTCGCTGTTGACCTTGCTCGTGTCGATGAGTTTGAGCGTGGAGAGCTTGGCGAGGCCGGCAGGAGTGGATGCACCGGTGAGTGTCGAGCGGCGGAGAATCTCCTTCACCGTCACCTCACCGCCCTCTTTCGATGTGAGGAAGTCGACGAAGTGCTTGGCATTGCCGAGGTTCTTCGAGCCCTTGATGATGCCGAACGCGTCGAGCGCGTTGGTCACGCCATCGGACGGGAAGATCATCTTGACAGGGACCCCGGCCTCTTGCCATTTGGTCCCGAGATCCTCGTTGATGAACCCGACCGGCTGTGCGCCGCCTTTGACCGCATCGAACATCGCGTCTGAGCCAGGCAGCACAGTGAGGTTCGGAGCAAGCTTGGAAATGTAGTCCCAGCCCTTGGCCGCCACCATCCCGCGCACGATTGACTGACCGGTCCCCGACTTCGTCGGGTCGGCGAACGCGATCTTGCCGCCGGACCAGGTGGACTTGGTCAGGTCGGAGAGCTTGGTCGGCCACGACGACTTGTTCGGGAGCAACTGCGTGTTGACGAGGATCGCCTGGGGCATGATGTCCCAGCCGTGCCAGAGGTGATCGGGGTCCTTCTGGACCTGGTCGGCGTCTCCGGGGGACGTGTACGCCTGGAAGAGCTCCGGCGCGGACGTGAACGACGATGGGGAGGCGCCGAGGAAGACGTCGCCGCCGGGGTTGCCCTTCTCGGCGGTGACGCGCGCGAGCAGTTCGCCGGAACCGGCGTTCACGATCTGCACCTTGATGTCCGGGTACTGCTTGGCGAATGCCTTGAGGAGCGGCTCTGTCACCTCCGTGCCGCTGCCGGTGTAGATCACGAGATTGCCGGAAGCCGCTGATCCTGCATTCGACCCGGCGGAGGACGTCGACGTCGACGCCCCCTCCGAGCCGGACGCGCAGGCACTCAACGCCACGGCGCTGATGGCTGCGACCGCGATGACGGGAAGCAGTCGTCTGAACTTCATGGGTTCTCCTTCGTTGGGGGTGGGGGCTGCAGCATCACCGGGAGGCGATGGCGGCCTGGTGGTGGTCGAGAAATGCGCGATCGTCGAGGTCGAAGTGGTCTGCGAACGCGACGACGTCGTCGAAGCTCGGCGCGCTGGACGCGCCCCCGAGCCTGGTGACGGAGATGGATGCGGCGAGCGCTGCGAATCGGACCCTGTCGCGCAGGCTCCAGTCCTCACCGTCCTGCGCCACAGCGGCTGAGGCGATGAAGCCGGCGGCGAACACATCGCCTGCCCCTGTCGGATCGACGGCGCGCACACGCGGTGCAGGCACCTCGATGACGCTCCCCGTAACAGCGTCGACAGCGACGACGCCGTCGGCGCCCCTGGTGACGACGGCGAGCGGAACATGCTCTGCGAGCTTCTTGGCAGCGGCGACGGGATCGTCCGTGCGGGTGTACCGCAGAGCCTCGTCCTCGTTCGGGATGAACACGTCGACATTCACGAGTCGGTCGAAGATGTCCTGCGACCATTCACCTGTCTCATCCCATCCGACGCCGCCGTAGACGACTGCGCCGCGTCGGCGGAGCTCTGCGATCCACAAGGGAAGCTCGCCGTCGGCGACGCTGACCTGCACAGCGCCGAAGTCGAGTCCAGCCTCCGACAGCGTATGAGCCGCCTGTGGCTCCTGGTAGGTGATGAAGGAGCGGTCGGCCTCACTGGTGATCGCGACACTGACGGGGGTCTGCCAGCCATCCACGGTCTCGACGAGAGTGGTGTCGAGCCGTGGCTCCGATTCGAGCATGGCGGCGAGATGGTTGCCGAGCGGATCCGCGCCCAAGCGGGTGAGCAGCGCGGCGCCGGCCCCGAGCCGCGCGGCGGCAACGGCGCGGGTGGCGACGCCGCCCAGCGCGATGGCGAACCCGCTCGCCCACACTTCGTGGCCAGGCCGGGGAGCTTCGACACCGGCGAACACCAGGTCGCAGAAGGTGTCGCCGACGAACAGGACATCGCGGCGCGTCGAGGCATCGATCTGCGCGCAAAGGTTCCCGTTTCCCGGTTCCTGCTGGGCTTTCAACACTGAACTCCTCGTCATCGGCGAGCGGCCATCGGTGGCTGTTGTCCTGTCATACTCACGAATGAGCGAACATGAGCATGAATACTGACACACTTTTGGGGTAAATGCACAAGGTCTGTCATTCTGTCAGGCACAAATGGAAGAGTTTGCGCATCTTCGCGCAAATGCACGCTAGGATGACCAGCATGCTTCTACGGGAACGACAAGACAGCATCCTGTCCGCGCTGCGCGCCGACGGAGCTGCATCGGTGCGGGACCTCGCGCGCAGCCTCCAAGTGAGCGAGTCCACCATCAGGCGGGACCTCGAGATTCTCGACGGCAATGGCGAGCTCACGCGCACATACGGCGGGGCGGTCCTGCGTCCGCGGAGCACCGTCGAAGACGGGGAGCCAGGCGACGAGGGAGCGTACGCTCCGGAGGCCGACCTTCACCTCAAGACAGCCATCGCCGACGCCGCGGCCGCGATGGTGCGCGATGGTCAGGTGATTCTGCTCGACATCGGCACGACGACGCCGCTCATCGCCAGGCGACTCAAAGGGCGCGACATCACGGTGATCACGTCCAGCATCGCCGTGTTCGACGAGCTGCGCGACGACAACGCGGTCCGTCTCGTCCTTCTCGGTGGCGTCGTGCGGCGCAACTATCGCTCCCTGGTCGGCTCGCTCGCCGAACTTGCTCTCAGCCAGGTGAGCGCCGACATTCTCTTCCTCAGCTGTACCGGCGTTCGTGCGAACGGGCACGTCGTCGACAACATGGCCGTCGAGGCTCCGATCAAGCAGGGCATGATCGCATCCAGCGATCGGGTCGTTCTTCTCGCGAGCGAGGCCAAATTCCCCGGTTCTGGTGCGCTCCGCCTGTGTTCGGTCGCCGATGTCGACGTCCTGATCACCACTGAGAACGCCCCGGAAGAAACCCTTGAACTGTGCCGGCACGCCGGCGGAGAGGTGATCGTCGCATGAAGTTGTGCATTCTCGGCGGAGGCGGATTCCGCACCCCGTACATCTATCAAGCCCTCCTGCATGATGCGGGGGATCCGCGTGTAGACGAGGTGACGCTGTACGACGTCGACGAGGCACGCCTCGGCACGATGACCCAGATCCTCAGCGAGTTCGCCGAAGGCGTCGCCGACGCGCCGACGGTCACCGCAACCACCGACTTGCGAGCGGCCGTCGCCGGCAGCGATTTCATCTTCGCCGCCATCCGCGTCGGAGGGCTCGAGGGTCGCAGATGCGACGAGCACGTGGCACTCGACCGCGGCGTGCTCGGACAGGAGACCACGGGGCCGGGCGGCCTCGCGTACGCCCTCAGGACGCTCCCGGTGATGCTCGAGGTCGCGCGAGTGGTCAAGGAGCTCGCTCCCAACGCTTTCGTGCTCAACTTCACCAATCCGGCAGGAATCATCACCGAAGCCATGCAGGCCGAGCTGGGCGATCGCGTCCTCGGCATCTGCGACACTCCGTCCGGCCTCGGCCGCCGCGCGGCCAGTCTGCTCGGCCTCGACCACACCCGCGTCCAGCTGGACTATGTCGGCCTCAACCACCTCGGCTGGCTCCGTGGTCTGCACTACGACGGCACCGACCGTCTGCCGGAGCTCCTGGGGGACTCCGCACTGCTCGCCGGCCTGGAGGAAGGTCAGGTGTTCGGCACCGAATGGATCCGCGCTCTCGGCGTCATCCCCAACGAGTACCTCTACTACTACTACTTCACCAGGGACGCCGTGAACGCGATCCAGGCGTCTGGCAAGACTAGAGGCGACTTTCTCGCCGTCAGTCAGGCGGAATTCTACGAGAAGGCCAAGGGGCTGGACTCCGGTCGTGCCGAACTCTGGCGTGCGACGGTCGATCGACGTAGTGCCAGCTACATGGCCGAAGCGACAGGGGGCACTCAGGATGCGCCGATCACGGAGAAGCAGCACGAGCCCGATCCTTCTCATCAGGGCTACGCGGGAGTCGCACTCGGCGTGATGAACGCGATCGCTCGTAATGAGCGGCAGACGATGATCCTGAATGTGCGCAACGGAGGGGCCATCCCGGGGTTGCCGGTCGATGCTGTGGTCGAACTGCCGACGATGGTCGACGCAAACGGTGTGCACCCGATCGTCGCGAGCCCGCCGACGCTGCACCAGATCGGACTGATGTCCCAGATCAAGCAGGTGGAGCGCGGCATCATCGCGGCTGCATCGAGCGGCTCGCGCGAGGAGGCCGTCACGGCCTTCGCCCTGCACCCTCTGGTAGACAGTGTCACAGTTGCGCGGCAGCTCGTCGACGGCTACATCGCGGGGATCCCCGAAGTCGCGGCAGTCCTCCACCGATGACACGGGGGCTCTCGCTGCGGCTCGAGGTCTTCGACGACGCCGAAGCTGCGGGCGCGGCGGCGGCGGAAGCCGTCGCCGCCGCGCTCAGCAGCGCGACGCGTCCGGTTCTCGGCGTCGCCACCGGCTCGTCGCCCGAGCCCCTGTATCGGCACCTGGCGCGAACAGTGACACCTGGCGTATTCTCCGATCTCGAGGTCTTTGCTCTTGACGAGTACGTGGGCATCGACCCAGCGCATCCGGAGAGCTACCACAGTGTCGTGGACAGAACCGTGAGCGTCCCGCTCGGACTCGACGCCGCTCGCGTGCATGTGCCGGACGGCTCCGCGCCCGATCCGCACGCGGCGGCTGCACGGTATGAGCGCGCCATCGTCGCCGCCGGCGGGATTGATGTGCAGATCCTGGGCATCGGCGGCAATGGTCATCTCGGATTCAACGAGCCAGGCTCTCCGTTCGACTCGGAAACGCGCGTCGTTCAACTCGCTGCCGAGACGAGGAACGCCAACGCGCGCTTCTTCCCCAAGGAAGATGACGTGCCGACGCACGCTATCACGCAGGGACTCGCTACGATCGCCGCTGCGCGCTCTCTCGTGGTCATCGCCACCGGGGAGGCGAAGGCGGCTGCGGTCCTCGCCATGTCGACCGGCGAGATCTCGGTCGACTGTCCTGCCACTCTCCTGCGCACGCACCCTCGCGCAGCCGTCTTCCTCGACCGCGCCGCCGCGCGGCTCATCCCGTCGTTCGAGGCGCCAGATCTATCGGAACGCATGGTCATGGAGTTCCACCCCTGAGGACTCACCGCGGCTGGTGCCGCTCCAGGAAGTCGTACACCTCGCTCGCATCCACCCCGGGGAACGTCCCCGTCGGCAGCGCCGCCAGCAGCGACGTCGGGGTGCGCGCCGCCGGCCAGGACTGCCCCTCCCACTTCTCCGACAGTGCGGACGGAGGGCGGCGGCAGCAGGTCTCGTCCGGGCAGCGCGACACCGCACGGTGGCTCGTGTCGCGGCCGCGGAACCACTTCACGTGCTCGAAGGGGACGCCGACGCTCACCGAGTAGTCGCCCTCCTTCGCCTTCTCGATGCGGGAGGTGCACCAGAATGTTCCGCGCGGCGTGTCGGTGTACTGGTAGTACGGGCTGAATCGGTCCGGCACGTCGAACACCGTGCGCGCCGTCCAGCTGCGGCAGACCGGGGTGCCCTCGATCGCTCCGAGGGCGTCGGAGGGGAAGGACACCGAGTCGTTCTCGTACGCCTTGATGATCGTGCCGGACTCGTGCACCTTCATGAAGTGGACGGGGATGCCGAGGCGGGCGGTCGCGAGGTTGGTGAAGCGGTGGCTGGCGGTCTCGTATGAGACAGCGAACGCATCCCGCAGGTCCTCCATCGAGATGCGCCGGAAGTTCTTGGCCTCGGTGAGAAAGGCGACCGCATCCCGCTCCGGCAGAAGGAGCGCCGCCGTGAGGTAGTTGGTCTCGATGCGCTGCCGGAGAAATTCCGCGTAGTTTCCGGGCTCGTCGTGCTCCAGGAGCTGGGAGGCGAAGGCCTGCAGGATGGGCGAGCGGGAGTCCCGGGAGGCCGACTGCTCGGTGGGCAGGTAGATGCGGCCGTTGCGCTTGTCGGTGACGGAGCGGGTGGAGTGCGGCAGGTCGCCCACATAGTGCAGGGAGAAGCCGAGGTGGTCGGCCATCTCCGTGACCGTCTGGTGCGAGACCGGTCCTCCCGAGTGGCCGGCGACGGAGAGCAGGTCGGCGGCGATGGTCTCCAGGTCGGCGAAGTAGTTGTCTCTCGCCCTCATGGATGCGCGCAGCTCGGCGTTCGCGCGGCGCGCCTCCTCGGGGGTCGCCGCGCGCTCGCGGTGCAGCCGCTCGACCTCCTGGTGGAGAGCGAGGACCGCTTGCAGCGTGGCATCCGGGACCGTCTTGCCCACGCGCATCGGCTGGATTCCGAGGGCGGAGAACACCGAACCGCGTTGTGCGCGCTCGACCGCGATCTCCAGGGCGGAACGCTCGTCTGGCGGCTCAGGGTCGAGGAGATCGTCGACGCTCACCTCCAGCGCTGAGGCGATGGCGCGCAGCAGCGCCAGCCGGGGTTCCCTGTTGCCGTTCTCGATGGTCGACACCTGCGACGGGGCGCGGTCGATGGCCGCGGCGAGCGCTTCGAGCGTCATCCCCTGCCGGATGCGGAACGCCCGCACCCGGCGACCGAGCGTGAGCGCATCCGCGCCCGCCTGGTCGGTGTTCACATCGTCGGCGATGGTCATGCAGGCCATGCTGACACTCCACCGAAGTTCTGGCAAACAGAAGAACGGCCGAACTTCTGTCCATCGATTCTGCTCGCGGGCTGTGCGACGGGCACACACTCGACACAACGCACCACCGAACGACGCACCACAGACCACGACCGATGGAGGTCCAGATGAGCATCCACGACAGCACCGGCGCAGCGCGACCGGGCGACACCAGCCAGACCGCGGACGAGCTCCGGCTGGAATGGGATGGGGACCCGCGCTGGTCCGGCATCCGCCGCGATTACACGGCCGAGGACGTCGTGGCCCTCCGCGGTCCCGTCCGGGAGGAGCAGACGCTCGCTCGCCGAGGTGCCGAACGGCTCTGGGAACTCATCCAGCGCGACGGAACAGGCCAGGATGCGCAGTGGATCGCCGCCCTCGGCGCACTGACCGGCAACCAGGCGGTGCAGCAGGTGCGCGCCGGTCTGGAGGCCATCTACCTGTCCGGCTGGCAGGTCGCGGCGGACGCCAACCTGTCCGGTCAGACGTACCCGGACCAGAGCCTCTACCCGGCGAACTCCGTTCCCGCGGTCGTGCGCCGCATCAACAACGCGCTGCTCCGCGCCGGCCAGATCGAGGGGACGGGCGGCACCGTCTCCGACTGGATGGCGCCGATCGTCGCCGACGCAGAGGCCGGGTTCGGTGGACCGCTCAACGCCTACGAGCTGATGCACGGGATGATCCAGGCGGGCGCGGCCGGCGTTCACTGGGAGGACCAGCTCGCCAGCGAGAAGAAGTGCGGGCACATGGGAGGCAAGGTGCTCATCCCGACCGGTCAGCACATCCGGACGCTCAACGCCGCCCGCCTCGCCGCCGACGTCGCCGGGGTGCCGACCATCGTGATCGCCCGCACCGACTCGCTCGCCGCCACGCTGCTGACCAGCGACCACGACGAGCGCGACCGGCCGTTCCTCACCGGAACGCGCACCGCCGAGGGTTTCTACGAGGTGACGAACGGCATCGAACCCGTGATCGCCCGCGGTCTGGCGTACGCGCCGTACGCCGACCTGCTCTGGGTGGAGTCGGCCGAGCCTGACCTGGAGCTCGCACGCCGGTTCGCCGAGGCCGTGCACGCGGAGTTCCCCGGCAAGAAGCTGGCGTACAACTGCTCGCCGTCCTTCAACTGGCGCAAGCACCTCGACGACGACACCATCGCCCGGTTCCAGCGCGAGCTCGCCTCGTACGGCTACGCCTTCCAGTTCATCACCCTCGCGGGCTTCCACGCCCTCAACTACTCGATGTTCACGCTCGCCAAGGACTACGCGTCCCGCAACATGAGCGCATACGTCGACCTGCAGGAGGCCGAATTCGCCTCCGAGCCAGCCGGATACACGGCCACCCGCCACCAGCGGGAGGTCGGCACCGGATACTTCGACCGCATCGCGACGGCGCTCAACCCCGACAGTGCCACCCTCGCCCTCGTCGGCTCCACCGAGCAGCACCAGTTCTAAGGACAGAATCATGATCGACATCACCGGTCCTGCCGTTCCAGGCACCGACCACATCCTCACCCAGGAGGCGATCGCCTTCATCGACCACCTGCACCAGGCGTTCGCGGGGCGGCGCCAGGAGCTCCTCGCCGAACGGCAGCAGCGCAGAGCTCTAGTCGGCAACGGCCGCGACCCGAAGTTCCTGAGCACCACGGCCTCGGTCCGCGAAGACCCGACCTGGCGCGTCGCGGGAGCCGGCCCCGGCCTCACCGACCGCCGCGTCGAGATCACTGGACCCACCGACCCGAAGATGGCGATCAACGCCCTCAACTCGGGGGCACGGGTGTGGCTGGCCGACCTGGAGGACGCCACGAGCCCCACCTGGGAGAACATCGTCGGCGGCCAGCGCACCCTGCAACGCGCTGTGCGAGGCGAGCTCTCGTTCACCAGCGCCGACGGCAAGGACTACCGGGTCACCACGCCGCAGGAGTTCACGCCCACCGTCGTCATGCGGCCGCGCGGCTGGCACCTCGTGGAGAAGCACCTCAGCTTCACCGACCGGTCGGGTCGCACCGCCCCGGCGAGCGCATCCCTCGTCGACTTAGGGCTGTACTTCTGGCACAACGCCGCCGAACTGGTCGCGTCCGGCCGCGGGCCGTACTTCTACCTGCCCAAGCTGGAGTCGCACCTGGAGGCGCGGCTGTGGAACGACATCTTCGTGTTCGCGCAGCAGCGCATCGGGATGCCCGTCGGCACGGTCAGGGCCACGGTCCTGATCGAGACCATCCCCGCCGCCTTCGAGATGGAGGAGATCCTGTACGAGCTGCGGGACCACTGCGCTGGCCTCAACGCCGGACGCTGGGACTACATCTTCTCGATCATCAAGACGTTCGAGGGCAGAGGGAAGCGGTTCGCGTTCGGCGACCGCAGCGGCATCACGATGACCGTTCCGTTCATGCGCGCATACACAGAGCTGCTGGTCGCGACCTGCCACAAGCGGGGAGCGCACGCCATCGGCGGGATGAGCGCCTTCATCCCGAATCGCCGCGACCCTGAGGCGACGCAGAACGCACTCGCGAAGGTCGCGGAGGACAAGCGCAGGGAGGCCGGCGACGGCTTCGACGGCACCTGGGTCGCGCATCCCGACCTGATCCCGACGGCGCTCGCCGAGTTCGACGCCGTTCTCGGCGACCGGCCGAACCAGGTCGGCAGACTCCGAGACGACGTCGAGGTGACGGAGCGCGACCTGCTCGACATCACTTCGGCGGCCGGCGAGGTCACCGACGCCGGCGTGCGCTCGAACGTCTCCGTCGCGCTCCGCTACATCGAGGCCTGGCTGCGCGGCACGGGAGCGGTCGCCATCGACGGGCTGATGGAGGACGCGGCGACCGCCGAGATCTCCCGCTCCCTGCTGCGCCAGTGGATCGACAACCGCGTGGTCACCTCGGAGGGCGCGGAGGTCACGCGCGAACGCGTCGCCGCGCTCATCGACGAGGAGACGCGCCGGCGCTCGGCCGGCGCCGGAGGAGACTCCGACCGCTTCGCGGACGCGGCCGAACTCCTCCACGAGGTCTGCCTCGCGGAGGAGTTCCCGACGTTCCTGACGATCCCGGCGTACGCCAGGTTCCTGGTCGAGGCGGGCGACAGGGTGGATGCGCTGGAGCTGGCGGGCTAGCTCGTCCGCGCTGGGGCGTCAGCGCGCGGGACGCGGCGGCGGGACATCGGTCCCGCCGTTCGCGGTCTCCGGCCCGCCGACGTCGATGCGCGGCTCGCTGTGGCGCGGTTCGCGGCGCTCGCCATCCGCCACCTGCTCCGTGCGCTCAGCGGGCGCCGCGCGCTCCGCCGACCGGTCCGTGCGCACATCCGGGTCGACCTGGTCGGCCCTGGTCAGCTTCTCGTCCACCGATGCGCGGGCATCGCGGGCCTCGGAGGCGTGGGCCTCTGCCTCCCTGCGCCTGCGCTCGGCCTCGACCTCGGCTTCCTTGGCGTCGGCCTCTGCGCGGGAGGCCTTCGCCTCACGTTCCCGTGCGGCGAGGTCGTCGTCGCGCGCTGCGACGCGAAGCTCCTCCGCCTTGTGCCGGTCGGCGTCGAGCTTGCGCCTGCGCCCTGCTGTCATCGCGATCACGACAATGATCGCGATCACCACCACCACGACCACGATCAGGATGATCCATCCGGTTGCGTTCATGTCCGGTCATCGTACGCGCACGGCTGCGGTGCGCCAGGGGGCGTCGGGATGCGCTCCGATCAGCGGAGCCGTTGGGCGAGGTGCGCCGCGAGCTGATCGCCGATGTCGACGCTCTCCGGGTCGTACAGCCACTGCAGTTGCAGGCCGTCCCACAGCGCGATGAGCCAGACGGCCTCGCTCTCTGGGTCCAGTCCCTCCGTCAGGTGGCCGTCGTCGGCAGCGCGTGCGAACAGCTCCGCGAAGCGCGCGATGCCGAGCTCGAATCTCCGCCCGAAGTACGCGTGCGCAGGGTGGGCAGGCGCTGCCGCCTCCGCGGAGAGCACGGAGTACAGCTCGATCAGTCCCGGCTCGCGGCGGGTGTCGTCGCGTGCCTTCTCCGGGAGGTCGAGGAGCAGCGTGTACGCGTCGGCCGTTGCGAAATCCAGGCCGAGCTGTTCGTCGCGCGACGAGTCGCGATGGGCGATCACCGCGGTGAGCAGGTCTTCCTTGGTCGAGAAGTGGTGCAGCAGCGTCGACTTGCCGATGCCGGCCCGCTCCGCGATCTCCCGGACGCTCGTCGCGTGGAACCCTCTGGCGGCGAACAGCGCTGATGCGTCAGCGATGATCCGCGCGCGCCTCGCTCTGCCCGGTGCGTATCCGGTGTCGTTCGCCCAGCTCTCGCCGTCCGGTCGAGGCGGTCGGGCGCCTGCGGCAGGTTCCATGGCGGCCATCCCCCTCAGCCGGCGGATGTGGGCGTCGACCATCGTGGGCACATCCACCCGTTCGGGGAGATAGAGGGAGACGAGCTGGAGGCCGTCCCACGCCGCAGCGAGCCGCACCGCTTCGCCGGCCACGTCGGTGCCTGCCGGGAGCACGCCGTCATCCAGCGCTGCCTGGAACTGTGCCGTCGAGAGCGCGCGGAGCTCGCGGTGGCGTTCGCGGAAACGCTGGTGCGCCGGGTGCCCTGACCGCGTCGCCTCTCCGGCAAGCGTCGTGAAGAGCGCGGTGTATCCGGGGGTGTCCGCGTTGTGCGCGGCGAGTTCCGTGTAGAGGTCGAGGCCGACACCGTTCGCCTCGACCCACGCCCGGTTCTGCCGCTCCAGGTCGTCGACCACCGCGTCGAGGATCTCGTCCTTCGAGGCGAAGTGCCGCAGCACGCCGGGATGCGACAGCCCGGCGGCCGTGGCGATGTCGCGCAGGGAGACGGCGCCGAAGCCGCGATCGACGAAGAGGGCCGCCGCCGCATCCAGGATCGCCGCCCGCGTCTGCTGCGCTGCCTCTGAACGCGCGACGGGCGCAGCGGCGTCCTGTGTCGCGACCTCGCCCATCCCGTGCTCCCCTCGACCGGTCGGAGACCATCCTCTCACACGCCGGTTACCAAGCGGACAGGTTTCAGTTACCAGTCGGTCTAATTTGATGTATGCTCATCCGCGAGCCGACGAAGGCTCAGGTTCACCGAAAGGAACACCATGACAGAGTCGTCCACGGCAGCAGAGCTGCAGCCGGGTGCGCTTCCCGAAACTCTCCTGGCCGATCCGGCTCTCTCCTCGGCCGCGAAGGCGCCCCGCGGGTACATCGCCGGACTCGCCATCTCGAACTTCGGCCTCTACCTCGCCCTCCTCACCCCCGTGATGGTCTCGCTCGCCTTCAAGGTCGAGCACATCACCTCCTCTCCGGCAGAGGCGACCAGCCAGCTGGGGATGATCATGGGCGTCGGCGCCCTGTTCGCCCTGGTCTGCAACCCGCTCGTCGGCCGCCTGTCCGATCGCACCGCCTCCCGGTTCGGGATGCGCCGCCCATGGATGCTCGGCGGCGTGCTCGTGGGACTGGCCGCGTTCGTGCTCATCGGCGTCGCAACGAGCACCTGGATCGTGCTGATCGCCTGGTGCATCGTGCAGGCGTCGCTGAACGGCGTGCTCGCCGCCTCCACAGCGACCGTCCCCGATCAGGTCCCTGTCAACGGTCGTGGCAAGGTCTCCGGCATCGTCGGGCTGACGACCCCGCTCGGCATCCTCGGCGGAAGCTTCCTGGTGAACTTCCTGGCGGACGACGTCAGCCGGTTCGTGGTGCCCGCGGTGATCGCTGTGGTGCTGGTGTTGGTGTTCGTCTTCACCCTGAAGGACCGCGTGCTCGCCCAGAGGCCGGCGGAGCGCTACGGCGTCAAGGACTTCTTCGGCTCGTTCGTCTTCAACCCGGTGAAGCACAAGGACTTCGGCTGGACCTGGCTCACCAAGTTCCTCATCTTCTTCGGCTACGCCGGCATCGCGACCTTCCTGCCGTTCTACCTCACGGAGAAGTTCCACCTGAGCGAGGCGGACGCCATCGGAACCATCCTCCTGGCCAACCTCGCCTCGATGCTCGCCATGGCCGTCTCCGGTCCGCTCGGCGGCATCCTCTCCGACAGGGTGGGCAAGCGCCGCCCGTTCGTGACCGCTGCCGGCCTGATCATGGTGGTCGGCCTGGTCGTGCTCGCCTTCGCTCCGAGCATCGGGATCGTGGTGGTCGCGCAGGCGATCATCGGCTTCGGCGCCGGCTCGTTCCTCTCGGTCGACACCGCTCTGGCCACCCAGGTGCTGCCCAACCCGGCCGACACCGCCAAGGACCTCGGGGTGCTGAACATCGCCAACGCCCTTCCGCAGTCGGTCGCCCCGGCGATCGCCCCCGCCGTGATCGCGTTCGGCGCGACCACCGCGCTCGGCGGATACACCCTCTGGTATCTCTTCGGTGCGCTCGTCGCGCTGTCGGGTGCCGTGCTCGTCTACAAGATCAAGGGAGTCAAGTAACAATGACCGACACCGCACACAGCACCGACACCGCGGAAGGCACCGACACCGCAGCCGGCGTCGACCCGACCTATCGCGACGCATCGCTCCCCATCGAGGAGCGCGTCGAGAACCTGCTGGGCCAGATGACCCTGGAGGAGAAGGCCGGTCTGTTCTTCCAGACCATGATCACCATGAGTCAGGACGGCGAGCTCGCGCCGGCCGACCCGGTGTTCGGGCTGCCGTCCAACGAGGAGTACGTCATCGGGAAGGGCATGACGCACTTCAACGTGCTCGGCTCGGCGCCGACCGCCGAGTTGATGGCCGAGTGGCACAACAGGCTGCAGGAGCTCGCCGCGGGAACCCGCCTCGGCATCCCTGTGACCATCTCCAGCGACCCGCGGCACTCGTTCAGCGACAACCCTCTCGCGGGGATGATGGCCGGGCCGTTCTCGAGCTGGCCGGAGACGATCGGTCTCGCGGCCATCAGGGACGAAGCGCTCGTGGAGCGGTTCGGCGACATCGCGCGCCAGGAATATGCCGCTGTCGGCATCCGTGTGGCTCTGCACCCGCAGATCGACCTCGCGACGGAGCCGCGCTGGGGCAGGCAGGTCGCGACGTTCGGCGAGGACGCCGACCTCACCTCGCGACTGGGGGCCGCATACATCCGCGGCTTCCAGGGCGCTGAGCTCGGACCGGACTCCGTCGCGACGATGACCAAGCACTTCCCTGGCGGCGGCCCGCAGCTGGACGGCGAGGACGCCCACTTCGCGTACGGTCGCGAGCAGGTCTACCCCGGCGGCCAGTTCGAGCTGCACCTCAAGCCGTTCGAGGCGGCGTTCGAGGCCGGCACCAGCCAGATCATGCCGTATTACGGGATGCCCGTCGGCACCGAGCACGAGGAGGTCGGCTTCGGCTTCAACAAGTCCGTGATCACCGGTCTGCTGCGCGAGCGCTACGGCTTCGACGGCATCGTCTGCACCGACTGGGGTCTGATCTCGGACTCCGAGATCATGGGGCAGCCGTTCCCCGCCCGCGCCTGGGGCGTCGAGCACCTCTCGCCGCGCGAGCGGATGCGGAAGATCCTGGATGCCGGTGCCGACCAGTTCGGCGGGGAGGCCATCCCGGAGCTCCTCCTCGACCTGGTGCGCAGCGGCGAGGTGAGCGAGCAGCGACTCGATGTCTCGGCGCGTCGCCTGCTGCGCGAGAAGTTCCGGCTCGGCCTGTTCGACCGGCCCATGGTCGACGCGAAGAAGGCCGCCGCGCTGGTGGGCTCCGAGGAGTTCCGCGCGGCGGGCGAGGCGGCGCAGCGCTCCTCGATCACCGTGCTGACGAACACGGCGGGGGAGTCCGGAGCGCCTGTCCTGCCGCTCGCGACCGGCCTGCGGCTCTATGTCGAGGGGATCGACCATGCCGTCGCCGCCGAGTACGGCACCGTCGTCGCCTCCCCGGTGGATGCGGACATCGCCATCGTCAGGACGCATGCCCCGTTCGAGGTCAGGGCGACGACGTTCGAGAACTTCTTCCACCAGGGCTCGCTCGACTTCACGGAAGAGGCCGTCAGCCACCTCCGCGAGATCGCGGCGACCGTGCCGACCATCGTCGCCGTCCACCTCGACCGCCCGGCGATCCTCACGCCGATCGTCGACGCTCCCGCCGCGATCGTCGCCGACTACGGCGCGAACGCGAGGGCACTCCTCGACGTGCTCACCGGTGCCGCACAGCCGCTCGGCAAGCTGCCGTTCGACCTTCCGTCGAGCATGGCCGCCGTCGAGGCCAGCCGCGAGGACGTCCCCTTCGACACGAAGGACCCGCTGTTCCGCTTCGGGCACGGACTGTCGTACTGACGCGACACCACGGAAACGCACCAGCGGCGACGGCTCGGAAGAGTCGTCGCCGCTGGTGCGTCCTGAGCTACTTGCGGAAGGTGTCCTTCACGTCTTCGACGGTGTTCTTCGCCTTCGCCGCCGCCTGGTCGGCCTTGCCCTCCGCGACCTTGCTGTCGTCGTCGGTCAGTTTGCCGATCGCTTCCTCCGCCTTGCCTTTCAGGTCCTGAGCGGTGTTCTTGATCTTGTCTGCTGCACTCATGCTGTTCCTCCTCTGTGTGATGGTCACGACGACCGGGCGGTCGTCGTGCTCGTGTCGACTCTGATGGGCGAATGGATCCGCGAGCGGAATCCTCCGGTGAGCTGGGCGTAGACGATCGGACGGGCGCCCAGCGCGCCCTCGAGCCGGACGACGGCGTCGTCGATGGCATCGACGACGGTGCGCGGGGCTGCACCCCTGCGGCAATTGACGGTGAGTTTCAGGGTCGGCTGTCGACGCACCCGGTATGCGCTGACCGTCAGGGTCGCCACCCCTGGCACATCGGCGAGACGCTCCGCGAGCAGAGCGGCCGGGATGGCGGTGTCGATCGAGATCTCGCCGTCGTCGCTGCGCGCACGCAGCACCGTGCCTGTCGACCCTCCGCCCCGCCGAGACGCGAACGCGATCAGGAGGACCACGAGCACGAGAGCGACGACGAGCGCGATCACGGCGGCGAGGCTGAGCGTCGTGCCCGCCCACAGCGGCCGGCCGAACACGTCGTCGGCCCACGAGGTCACCGTGCCGCCCGTGCTTCGCCAGATGGTGCGCGCGTTCGGATCGACGAGCATCCAGACGATGGATGCGCCGATCGCGAGCGAGACCAGCCCGGCGATCGCGAGGACTGTGCGATTGAGAGCGCGGTTGGTGTTGTTCACGATCCGACCCTTCCTTCCGGCGAGACGAGCACAGCGACGCGGATCGGGTGTGCAGGACCAGCGAGTCCGAAGGCGTCCACGACGGCGCTGCGCACCGCCTCGCGGTCGACGCGGCTCCCGGAGACGGGGACGATTCGGACCGTGGCCGCACGCCGTCCGAGGGACACGGACACCGCGTCGGCGGCCACCCCGGCCGTGCGTGCCGCGACGCGGGCGAGTGCCGACGCGACCATGTCGTCATCGGCCACCACGATGGCGTTGTCCGCCGCGAGCCGTCGTCGTGCCCGACGGCCGGGGAGTATCGCGAGGCAGACCAGGAGGACGCCGATCAGCGCGGCGAGCGCGGCGATGCCGAGCTGCAGCGCCACCGGGGCGTCCGGCAGCGCGGTCACCGCCGTGAGCATCGTTCTGGGTGAGACGAGCAGCGGTCGCAGTCCGAGGAGGAACAGGACCGACTCTGTCGCGACCCAGGCGATCACCACAACCAGGACCACCGCAGTGATCACGGCGGCCGTCGACCGCGGCGAGTGGGTCTCGCGGCGCACGATCCGCGCATCCACGGCACCGATCGAACCTGCTGCGCTCATCGCACTCTCTTCTCCGTGATGACGGCGCCGGTGGCGCGGACGTCGACGCGTGTGACCTCCAGGCCGGTGAGTTCCGCCAACCGTGCGCGGGTGTCGGCTGCGGCGTCCGCGAGGCGGACGGTCAGGCCGGTGCCCGCCCCGATGCCTGTGCCGTCGCGCAACGGCGGCATCGCCACGGGTGACTGGATGCGCACGGCGATGGCGCCGGCGGAGTCGACGACGCGCGCCGCCGTGTCGGCGATCCGCACGCCGAGCGCCTCTGCGGCGACGGCCCTGGCGAGGCGTTCCAGCGCGCGTGGCGCGATGCGGTCGCGCCCCGCGGTCATGAGGAGGAGCGGCGGCCGCGCAGCGCGTCGGTCAGACGTGCCACGTCGATGTCGCCACTGACCAGCCGCGCGACGAAGTACCCGACGAGCATGGCTGCTGCCACCCCGACGAACACCCAGAAGCCGAAGGCGGCCCAGACGACGGCGAGAGCGCCGCCGACCAGGACGCCGAACTTGGCGGAGGTCACTGGACTCGCGCCTCCTGCTGCTCGTCGTCATCGTCCGACGGCACGTGCACGTCGTTGATGGTCACGTTGACCTCTGTCACCTGGAGTCCGACGATCTGTTCGATCGCCTGCGTGATCGCCGCGCGCACGTCGGCCGCGACCTTCTGCAGCGACACCGGGTACTCGGCGACGATGGTCACGTCGGTGGCGACCTGCGTCTCGCCCACCTCGACGCTGATGCCCTGGCCGAGGTCGGTGTTGTTCATCGCGTCGCGAAGTGCTCCGAGCGCGCGGGCCGCTCCACCGCCGAGGGCGTACACCCCCGGCACCTCACGAGCAGCGATGCCCGCGACCTTCGCCACGACCGCGTCGTTGATGACGGTCTTGCCCTGCGCCGCTCCGATGTTCGATACGGCGGTGGTCGTTGTGTTCGCCATGCGTGGTCCTTCCGTCTGCTGCAGGGATCTCCCGCTGCGGTCACTGCTGTGACTCGTGCTCCTGGGACGGGAGGCCGCGCCCGTTCGTCACGCTTTCGGTACAGAAAACTCCGAAAATCTTTCCTGGCGTACTGTTCGCCTGTCTAACATGATGCGTGCGGCCGTTCAAGAGCGGCCGTCGAAGCGAGGGGGTGCCGTGCCGAGGACAACCGTGTCCGACCTGTGGGACGCGGCCGACGACACCCTCGCCGGCCGCGCCGCGGACGGCGACACGGTCGCGTTCGAGGTGCTGGTGCGCCGCCACGGCCCGCTGATGCGCGCGTACGCGGCCAGGATGCTCGGCTCGACGTACGAGTCGGACGACGTGGTGCAGGAGACGTTCGTCACGGCCTGGCGTCGGCTGGGTGAACTGCAGGAGGGCGCTGCCGTCCGGAGCTGGCTGATGCGCATCCTGAGCAGACGGTGCATCGACAGGATCCGCGCGCGCCACGAGCACGACGATGTGACAGAGCTGGATGCGCCGACACCTGACCGCGAGGAGCCGAGCAGGGTCGCGGAGGCGCGCACCGCTACCGAAGCCCTCGGCCGGGCGCTGGACCGGTTGCCGCCGTTGCAGAAGAGATGCTGGGTGCTGCGCGAGGTCGGACAGTACAGTTACGACGACATAGCGCGTGAGCTCGACGTCCCCGTGTCGACCGTGCGCGGACAGCTGGCCCGTGGCCGCAGGAAGCTGCTCGACGAAATGGAGGAATGGCGATGACCGATCCGCTGCTCCCCGCCGACGAGCTGATCGACGGGCACACTCTCGACGAGCTGAGCGACTACCTGGCGGCAGGTCGCACGCCGGCCGATCCCGCGATCGACGATTCTCCCGAGTGCCGTGCGGCGCTGACGGCGCTGGAACGTCTCGGCCGAGCCACGAGAGACCTCCTCGACGAGGAGGCCGCGGCTGCTCCGGCGGACGACGACTGGGTCGGCCGCATCCTCACGGGCATCCGGCTGGATGTGCAGTCCGGTCGCCGCATCCCCATCGTCCATCCGGATCCCGCCGCCGATCTGGCCCTGACCGAGGGCGCCGTGCGCGCCCTCGTCCGCAGCGTCGGCGACGGCATCGACGGAGTGCTCGTCGGACGGTGCAGGCTGGACGGCGACGTGGAAACGCCTGGGGCGCCGATCGCGGTCCACCTGGAGATCTCGGTGCGCTACGGCGCATCCATGGCGAACGCAGCCGACGAGGTGCGCGCGGCCGTCATCGGCGAGCTCGGCAGGCATGCCGAGCTGACCATCGCCTCCGTGGATGTGGTCGTCACCGACGTGCGCGAGTCGCGGACGGGAAAGGACGGACGATGAGCGAGACGCGCGCGGCGGACGACGCCTCCGTCGAGGGGTCGACGGCCGCTCTGGCCTCCAGCATCCTCGCCGTCCCCGGCGTCGACACGCTCTACCCGGCCGCCAGCCCGCTCGGCCAGGTGGCCACCGCGATCGGGTCTGCTCTCACGACGGGAGCGGTGCAGCAGGAGGACGTGCTGGTTGCGGGGGACCGCATCCGCATCCGGATCGGAGTGGACGGTATGGAGCCTGCCGCGGAGGTGTGCCGCCGCGTCTACGACGTCGCGAGCGCGTGGGCGGCGTCGTCCGGGCGCGCCGGCGCGGTCATCGACGTCACGGCGGCGACGATCGGGGCGTGACCGAACTAATCGCAGAATTTATTCTGCAGAATCAATTCTGCGATTAGACTCTCTCGCATGAGCACCCTCCCCGGCTGGATCGACCCCGCCAGTGACGACGTCCTCACGCCGAACGCGCTGCGCGGCCTCGCGAACCCCATCCGGTTGCAGCTGCTCGACCTGCTGCAGGCGGACGGCCCGGCGACCGCCACCGGGTTGGGGGAGCGGCTGGGGTTGTCCACCGGGGTGCTCAGCTACCACCTGCGGGTGCTCGCCGAGCACGGGTTCATCGTCGAGGACAGCGAGCGGGGCACGGGCAGAGACCGGTGGTGGAAGGCGGCGAAACGGTCGACGTCGTTCACCTTCCGGATGCCGGAGGACGCGGACGGCCACGACACGGCCGGCGCGACCGAGCAGGCCGCGCAGTTCCTCCGCCTGGTCGCCGAGCAGTCGCACCGCCGCACCATCGCCTTCATCGACTCGGTGGCCGGTCAGGTCGATGAGCTCGCCGAGTCGCCCTGGACGGTGACCGACCTGCCGCTCCGGCTCACGCCGGACGAGGCGCGTGCGCTGCGCAGTGAGGTGCAGGAGCTGCTCGTGCGCTACCGGCGCGATCCCGCCACCCCGGATGCGCCTGGCACCGTGCGCGCTCATGTCGCGTTCCAGCTCGTGCCTGAGAGCCAGCGGGCGGAATGATGCCCTCCGGCGCTGGGCGGGACGACGGGGCGGACAGGCCGCAGCGTCGGCGGACGCTCGCGCTGCACGGACTGGTCGGCGCCTGCTTCGCCTCGGGGCTGGGCACCGCGATGGCCGCGGTGGCCGTTCCCTGGCTGGTGCTGGAGCTGACGGGCAGCGCCGTCCTGACGGGGGTCGTCGGGTTCGCGCAGCTGGCGCCGTACGTGCTCCTCCAGGCGACCGCCGGTCCGCTCGTCGACCGTGCCGGTCTGCGCCGCTCCATGCTGGTGGGCAACACGATCGCCGCGGTCGCGATCGGGGTCGCGGCAGCCGTCGTCGCGTTCCACGCCGCCGGTCCGCGCGCCGGTGCCTCCGCCAGTGCCTCCGCCGGGTTCTGGCCGCTCGCGGTCCTGGTCGCGGTGTCGGGGGCGGCGCGGGGCCTTGCGGATGCTGCGACCGCCCCGCTCCTCCCTGTCGTCGCCGAGGCGGCGCGGATGCCGATCGAGCGCGCGACGGGCGTGTACGCGGCAGGTAGCCGCGGTGCGCTCCTGGTCGGCATGCCGCTCGGCGGTGCGCTCGTCGCCCTCGTCGGAGCCGGCGGCGTGCTCGTTGTCGATGCGCTGGCGTTCTGCGTCGCCGTCGTCATCGTCGCGTCTGTGGTCCCTGCGGTCGCAGGGAAGCCGGAAGAGGCGACCGGTTCGCTCGGGCTGCGCGATTACGCGCATCAACTCGCCGAGGGGATGCGGTTCCTCCGCACCGACCGGCTGCTGCTGGGGATCGTCGCGATGGTCGCAGTCACCAACCTGCTGGATGAGGCGCTCACCTCGGTGCTCCTGCCGGTCTGGGCCAGCGACCGCGGCCACGGCTCGGCGACGTTCGGGCTGATCGGCGGTGCGCTCGGGCTGGGCGCCCTGATCGGCGTGATGCTCGGAGCGTGGCTCGGACCCCGGCTGCCGCGCTGGGCCACATACGCGAGCTGCACCGTCCTGTCCGGCGCTCCACCGTTCTTCGCGCTCGCCGCCTGGTCGTCCGTCCCCGCTGTCCTGGCCGTGGCGGTGGTGTGCGGCGCACTCGGCGGCGTCCTGAACCCGATCGTGGGCGCTGTGCAGTTCGAACGCATCCCGCCCAGGATGCGCGCCCGCGTCCTCGGTGCTGTCAAGGCGAGCGCTTGGGTCGGCATCCCGTTCGGCTCGCTGGTCGGCGGAGCGCTCGCCGCCGCCGTCGGCCTCACCGCCGCCCTGCTGCTGACCGGCGCGGCGATGCTCCTGATGACCCTCGCACCGTTCGTCTTCCCCGCCTGGCGCGGTCTCGACAGGACGCCGCCGCCGGCACTCGCAAGTTCGTAGCCGTATCGCGAAACCGCGGGCGCTCCGCGCGAGCGGGCGAGAGTTCAGTTGGCGATCACCCGTGCCCGGCCGGCGAGGCAGCCGAACGCGGCGAACACGGCGAGCAGTCCGACGAAGATCGCGAGCACAGGTGTCCACCAGCCCGTCGCGTCGTGCAACACGCCGGCGGCGATCGGACCGGCGGCCGCGAGTCATAGCCGACGGACTGCGCCATTCCGGAGAGCGCGGCGGCCTGGTCGTGGTGCCGGGTGCGCAGGCCCAAGAACGAGAGCGTCCCGGTGCGTTATGGGAGCGCCTTCGCGCTCCTCGAAGTGCCTGCTCGCGACCTTTTCCTGCGGCTCACGTTACCGATGGGTGCCGATGGGGTCTTAAGCCCGTGGGCACAACTTGTGCCTATTCTTCCCATATCTTGGAGTGTCGGTTTGTTAGGTAGAAAATCAGGACGTGTTGAGGCGGGTGGTAGGCGTCGACCGTGGCGGTCCGCCGCGATGGTGGTGACTGGTAGCACCTTGGCCGCGGCGTTGGTCTCAGGTATGCCGACGCTTCCCTCGGCTTCAGCTGCCGCTTCGCCAGTGCCATTTAACGTTCCATTTGTCTCGCAGAGCAATAGCTTGATTGCGGATACACAGTTGTGGGCGTCGCCCCCCGATGGCGCGCAGTTCAGCCCTATCGGTGTACCGCAGCTGTCCTACTCGGCTCTGGGCGGGTGGAGCGGCGACGGATACCTTTACGGAATTCAGGGAGCTGCGGGCCAGAACCGCGGAGGCTTGGTTCGCATCGGCGCAGACGGGGTTGCCGAGCCGCTGGGCGTCCTTCCAGGGATGTGGCAGGGACCTGGCGGACTTCCCACGACGAACGAGTACGCGATCGGTGGTGCGTTCGGCGCCGGCGTCGACGAGGATCGCTTCTTCGTCCTGACTGACGATATCTACGCCCCGGACACCACTCACATCGTTGCCATTGACTTCTCGAACGGTCAGCCGACGGTGGTCAGTAACGTTAGTAGTGCCTACGTTGGCGCGGACTTCGTATATATGGACGGCTATCTCTGGTCGACAGGCGCCTACACCATCAATCGTATGGATCCGTATACGGGAGTTCAGACCCGGTTCGCGTTTCCGGACGGTTTCTTTGGAGACCAGGTTTTTAGAACTGATCGCGGCATGTGGAACTATGCAAATGGAGACATTGCATCGCTGGTGCAGCGCGCTGCGGACGATACGAATGGATTGACGGTGCGATTCCGTGTGAGCGACCCGAATTCGGACTCGCCAACATTCTCGCTTGTGGCCCGAACTCCAGGCGGTCCGACCTCTAACAGCGGAAATGGCGCGATAATCCTGCCGCGGGCTGCGGATGAAGTCAGCGTAGATTTGAGCGTCGCCAAGACGGGGACGCCGCTGGTTGCAGCGGGCGGATTGATCGACTACGCGGTGACAGTCACGAATGAGAGTGGTGAAGACTCGTCGGGTTCGACGATTCAGGACGTGCTGCCAGCAGGAGTGAGCGTAACCCAGCTGCCTGCCAACTGTTCGGCCGTTTCTGGGGCGCTGGCGTGCAATGTGGCGCCGATCGCCGCTGGTGGATCGCAGGTGGTGCGGTATCAGGTGAGGGCTCCTTCGCCGACGACGGCCACGGTCCTGACGAATTACGTTCAAGTTGCTGGCAACGAGGTCGATCCGATTGCTTCGAATAACAGCGCCACCTCTGACACCACCGTGCAAGCGCTGAATGCGGACGTGAATGCGAATGCGGCGGCGTCGGCTGCGGCGGATGCGAACGGGAACCCGGCTGCTCA
>NZ_JBIWKN010000001.1:1448193-1727765 GCF_044765685.1 Leifsonia sp. NPDC102414 | reverse complement strand
GGCGCACATGACTCCGTCCGAACGGAGCCGCCTTCGGCGGATCGTTCAGCAGGACTTCGTCCTCGCCACGCCGCGCAGGCCTCCGTTCAGACGGAGAAGCCGAGCGCACGCTGCCGGTTCTCCGTCCGAACGGAGATCGCTGGGAGGTGGAATGGCCCGTGGGGAGCGCGGGACGTCAGGGCGCGGGCGGGTGCGGGGAGGACGCACGGTCACACGTCGGGGCCGTCCGCGGGCTCCGCGTCCTCCTCGTCCGTGTCGGCGAAGGCGGCGATGCCGTCCACGGAGGGAGCGGCGTCCTGGTCGGCGCCCGCGTCCGGGGCGTCCGCCGCATCCGTGGCCGCCGTCGCTTCATCCAGGAAGCCGGTGCCGTCCGGGTAGCCTGCCTCGTCCGGGTACTCGATCGGTTCGCGTTCAGCGGTCATCGCATCCACCTCGTCTCGGTTGCGGCCACGCAGCAAGCGTCGGCCTCACGACCCAGCTTGCTCCCGCGCACGATGCTGCGCCAGCCTCCCGAGCGATCTCACTCGAAGCCCGAACCCGTCAGGGCGCGATCGACAGGAACACGAACGCCGCGAACAGCACCAGGTGGATGCCGCCCTGCAGCCGCACGGCCCGCCCTGGCATCAGCGTCAGGATGCTCACCCCCACCGTGAGCGCGAGCAGCACGATCTGGCTCGCCCCGAGCCCCAGGTGCAGCGGCCCGGTCAGCCAGATGGATGCGATGGCGATCGACGGGATGGTCAGCCCGATGCTGGCGATGGCGGAGCCGAGCGCCAGGTTCAGGCTGGTCTGCATCCGGTTGCGCACGGCGGCCTTCGCGGCGGCGATGCCCTCCGGCAGCAGCACCAGCAGGGCGATGACCACGCCGACGAACGACTGGGGGAACCCGATCGCCGCGACCCCGCGCTCGATCGACGGCGACTCCAGCTTGGCCAGGCCGACCACCGCGACCAGCGCGACGAGCAGCAGCCCGAGGCTGATGAGCGCCGTCCTGGTCGACGGCCTGTCCGCGTGGCTGTCCTCATCGAGCGGCTTGCCCTTCGACGTGACAGGCAGGAAGTAGTCGCGGTGGGCGATCGTCTGCGTGAAGACGAACATCGCGTACAGGGCGACGGATGCGACGGCGGCGAATACGAGCTGGCTCGGCGAGAACTGCGGGCCGGGCGTCTCGGTGAAGGTCGGCAGCACCATCGTCAGGGTCGCCATCGCAGCAACCGTCGCGAGCGCGGCTCCGCTGCCCTGTGCGTTGAACTTGCTGCTCGTGCTCCGGGACGAACTCAGCAGCAGCGACAGGCCGACGATGCCGTTCATGGTGATCATCACGGCCGAGAACACGGTGTCCCTGGCGAGCGTGGATGCGTCCTTTCCGCTGGTCATCAGGGTGACGATCAGCGCTACCTCGATCACCGTCACCGCGACAGCGAGCACGAGGGAGCCGAACGGCTCTCCGACCTTGTGCGCGACCACCTCGGCGTGCTGCACGGCGGCCAGCACCGTACCGGCCAGGACGATGGCGACCAGGGCGACGAGGAACGGCCCGAGTTCGGCGTTCCAGCAGGCGATGAGCAGGATCACCCCGAGGATCGGTACGACGACCGGCCAGAACCGGGTGATCCACGTGGTGATGCCCTTCATGCCTCCCATCATGGCAGCAGGCGGTCCGCGCGGCCGACGAGCGCGACGAAAAAAGCGGCCCACCGGACGAACCGGTGGGCCGCTCTCCGATGCAGCCGGTGACGGAGGGGATCAGTTGGCCGGCGGCATCAGCACGGTGTCGATGAGGTACACCGTGGCATTGGCGGTGTGCACGCCACCGCAGATCACCTTGGCGCCGTTCACCATGATGTTGTCGCCGCTGCCGGTGACGGTGACGTCGCCGCCTTCGACGGTCTTGTGGGTGCCGTCGATCGCGTCAGGGGCGATCTGGCCCGGCACCACGTGGTAGGTGAGGATCTTCTTGAGCGTGTCGGCGCCCGCGGGGGTCTTCAGGGTGTCGATGGTGGCGGCGTCGATCTTCTTGAACGCGTCGTCGACGGGTGCGAAGACGGTGAACTCGCTGCCGTTGAGCGTGTCGACCAGGTTCACATCGGGGTTGAGCTTGCCGGAGACCGAGGCGACGAGGGTGGTCAGCAGCGGGTTGTTGCTCGCTGCGACGGCCACTGGGTCCTGAGCCATGCCGGTGACAGAGCCTGCACCGGACGGGACGGCCTTGGCGTATGCCGCGCATCCACTGCCGACGAGGTCGGCCGCCGGGTCCATGGCCGATGCGCTGGGGGAGCTCGACGCCATCGACGACGATGAACTGGATGAGCCGGAGCCTGAGCTTCCGGAGGAACACGCCGAGAGACCGAGGGCGGCCACTGCGGCGAGTCCGAGGGCGGCGATGACATGGCGCTTCTGAACTCGCATGGGAACTACTCCTTTGTGTGCGGTGCTTTCTTACTCGGCCGCAGGAGCGGCTTCAGAAGGGCATTCGGGACGGGGTGGGAAACGGATTGCAGAATGTTCGGATCAATCCGTGAGGCGTTCCGTTCCGAACGCCTGGCATGTACCTCACCCTTGCGATCATCGGCTTCCTCGGCGGCCTCATCACCGGCATATCGCCGTGCATCCTGCCGGTCCTGCCGGTCATCTTCTTCTCCGGTGGGGCGCAGAGCGCGCGGACGGCGAAACAGCAGAAGAAGGACGACGCACGGGATGCGGCGGCCAGGGATGCGGCGGGAAAGGACGCTGCGGGCACAGCGGCTAGCGCGACCGCAGCCGCCACCGCAGGCGGCACCGCCGTCGCCACCGCGACCCGCACGGAGACCGAGAAGCAGGCGCCCCCGGAGCCGACCGTGTCCCGCTGGCGCCCGTACCAGGTCATCCTCGGCCTCGTCGTGAGCTTCAGCGTGTTCACGCTCGCCGGTTCGCTCATCCTGGCGCTGCTGCACCTGCCGCAGGACGTGCTGCGCTACGCGGGCATCGTCGTGCTGGTGCTGATCGGCGTCGGCCTGATCGTGCCGAAGTTCGAGGAGTACTTGGAGAAGCCGTTCTCCTGGATCCCGCAGCGCAACGTCGGGACGGAACGCGGCGGCTTCGTGCTCGGCATCGCGCTCGGCGCGGTCTACGTGCCGTGCGCCGGACCCGTGCTGGCCGCGATCACCGTCGCGGGCTCGACAGGCAGGATCGGCCCGGAGACGATCGTGCTCACCGTCACCTTCGCCATCGGCGCTGCCATCCCGCTGTTGATCTTCGCCCTGGCAGGCCGGCGTGTGGCCGAGCGGGTGAAGTCGTTCCGCAAGCACCAGAAGGGCATCCGCCTCACCGGCGGCGTCCTGATGCTGGCGCTCGCCGTCGGTCTGCTGTTCAACCTGCCGCAGGCGTTGCAGCGGCTCATCCCCGACTACACCAGCGCGCTGCAGGACCAGTTCTCCAACTCCAGCCAGGTGTCGGATGCGCTGAACCTGGGCGGCATCGTCAACGCGCAGAACAAGAATCTGTCCAAGTGCACGAACAACGCCGACCAGCTGCAGAGCTGCGGCACGGCGCCGGACATCACGGGCATCCAGCAGTGGTTCAACACGCCGGGCGACAAACCGATCGCGCTCGATCAGCTGAAGGGCAGAGTGGTGCTGGTCGACTTCTGGGCGTACTCCTGCATCAACTGTCAGCGCAGCATCCCGCACGTCGTGGCGTGGGACAAGGCGTACAGGGCAGCCGGCCTCGACGTGATCGGCGTCCACTCGCCTGAGTACGCGTTCGAGAAGGTCCCGGCCAACGTCGAGGCGGGGGCGAAGGGCTTCGGCATCACATACCCGGTGGCGATCGACAACACGCTGAGCACCTGGACCAACTACCGCAATCGCTACTGGCCGGCGCACTACCTGATCGACGCGAAGGGTGTCGTGCGCAACGTGCAGTTCGGCGAGGGCAACTACGCCTCCACGGAGAAGCTCATCCGCCAGTTGCTGCAGGATGCGAAGCCCGGCGTGAGCCTCCCCGCCGCCACAGAGGTCAAGGACACTACCCCGACTGCCGGCAGCACGACGCGCGAGACCTATCTCGGCACCACGAAGGTCGTGAACTTCGGCGGCTCGGAGAAGTACTCGGGTTCCACCCCGACGTTCGCCTTCCCGGCGAAGCAGCCGGCCAACTCGTTCGCCCTCGACGGCGCCTGGACCCTGAACACCCAGTTCGTCGAGCCGACAGCACAGGATGCGCGCATCCGGCTGAACTACAAAGCCGCGGAGGTGCGCATGGTCCTCTCCGGCAGCGGAACGGTGAGCTACACCGCGGACGGCGTGACCAAGACCATCGATGTGACGGGCACGCCGGACTCGTACGAACTGCTGAAATCGGCGTCGGCGAAGACCGGAAATGTGATCGTGACCATCCCGAAAGGTGTTTCGGCATACTCGTTCACCTTCGGTTGATGGTCAGATAGGGGCATGACTTCTTTGAGGATCGTCTCAGCCTCCCTGATCACCGTCGGGTTCGCGCTCGCGCTGACCGCATGCTCGGCCTCCACGCCGAGCGGGTCGCCGAGCTCGAGCCCGGTCTCGTCGTCATCCACGTCGTCGTCGACGCCGCGGCCGACAGGGACCACCACGGCCGTCCCCGTGGACGGGCAGTGCGACACCGCCAACCTGACGGGCACGATCGGCACGGGCGGCGGGGGAGCGGCCGGAAGCGTCGAGGTGACACTGGTGCTGACGAACAACGGCACGACGGCCTGCGCGCTCCAGGGCTGGCCAGGGGTGTCGTTCGTGGGTGACGGAAACGGCACACAGCTCGGCAAGGCGGCCGAGTTCGACAGGTCGACGCCGCATCCCACGGTGAACCTGGCGCCGGGCGGAACGGCGACGGCGCCGCTGAAGATCGCGCAGGCGCTCAACTACTCCACGTCCGACTGCCAGCCGAAGCCGGCCGACGGTTTCCGGGTCTACCCGCCAGGATCGAAGGAGTCGCTGTTCGTGAAGGACGCCGATGTGACGGCGTGCACGTCCGACTCGATCTCGCTGCTGACCGTCGGGGCGCTCGTCCAGGGCTGACCCCTGGCCGCGATGTCGGTGGTCCCCTGAACACTGGGGACATGCCGACGCCGCGCGAGAGACTCCTGCTGCTGTTCGAAGCCGAGCACCCGGAGGCGGCGGATCGCGCCGCCAAAGACGAGGCGATCCGCCGCACCTTCGGCCTGGACCCTGAGCAGTATCGCGCCATCGTCGCCGAGCTGGTGCGCGCCGAGCACCGCGACGCCGCCTGAGCGCCCGCGCCCGGAGCGAACACTGAGCAGAGCATCCACGTCCCGTCAACCCGGTTACCGGATGCGCCAGGCGCGTCTACCGTTCGTGTTCCACCAACGGACACGAGAGAACGGGATGCTCATGGCAACGACCGCGACCACGACCACTGCGAAGAAGACCACGACGAGCGCTGCGGCGAAGACCTCCGGAGGCGCCCGCGCTGGAGCCCACGCCACGCGCAGGGAGCACGCGGAGCACGGCTTCGTCGCGTCGCCGGAGCTCGTCGCCGACCTGCAGCGCGTGCACGTCGACCTCATCGAGCTGCACCTGCAGGGCAAGCAGGCGCACTGGAACGTGGTCGGCAAGAACTTCCGCGACCTGCACCTGCAGCTCGACGAGATCATCGAGGCCGTCCGCGAGTTCAGCGACGAGGTCGCCGAGCGCCTGCGCGCCCTGCACGCCACCCCGGACGGCCGCAGCTCGGTCGTCGCGAAGTCGACCAGCCTGCCGGAGTTCCCGAACGGCGAGGTCGACACGGCGGAGACGGTCGACCTGATCACCGAACGCCTGGAGGCGACCGTCGCGACCATGCGCGAGGTGCACGATGAGGTGGACGACGAAGACCCGACCTCGGCCGACCTGCTGCACGCGATCATCGCATCGCTGGAGCAGTACGCCTGGATGGTGAGCGCCGAGAACCGCACCCCCGCCACCAAGTGAGACCGGCGCACCAGGACTATCTCGACGCCGCCGCGGCCTGCGGCGGCCGGGTGGGTCCGCTGCTGGATGCGCTCGCCGGCGTGCGGGGTGACGACCTAGCGCCGTTCCCCGGCGAGGGTGGAACAGCCGAGCGGTTCGCCTTCCTGGCGCGCGTCGCCGCGGCCGACGTGACGGCGGCGCGGGTCCTCGAACCGCACCTCGACGCGCTGGCCATTCTGCACGAGGCGGGGGAGGAACCGGCCGCCGTGGGGACGACGTGGGGCGTTTTCGCTGCTGAGGCGCCTGGCGCAGTGCTGCGGGCGACCGACGACGGTGATGGCTGGGTGCTCGACGGAGTGAAACCGTGGTGCTCGCTCGGCGCCAGCCTCACGAACGCGCTGGTGACTGCGACGACCGGGGACGGAGAGCGGCGCATGTTCCGCGTCTCCCTGCGGCAGTCGGGCGTCACCGCCAAGGAGACCGCCTGGGTGGCGCGCGGCCTCGCCGAGGTCGAGAGCGGGCCGCTCGAGTTCGTGAGCGTCCCCGCCCGCCCGGTCGGCGGTCCAGGCTGGTATTTGGATCGCGCAGGCTTCCGCTGGGGAGCCATCAGCGTGGCCGCCGCGTGGTGGGGCGGATGCCTGCCGCTGGCCGACGCCATCCTCGCGAAGGCCAAGCGACAGGGCGCGAGCCAGCTCACCGCATCCCGTGCGGGGCGGGTGCACCGGATGCTCGCTGCCGCCCGCGCACACCTGGACACGGCCGCCGCCGTCATCGACGAACAGGCGCCGAGCACCGACGAGGCCGCCGTCCTCGCACACGCCGTCCGTGGCACGGTCGCCGACGCCGTCGTCGAGACGCTCGCCGGCGAGCGCGACGTGCTCGGACCCTCCGCGCTCGCCTTCGACGAGTCGCTCGCCCGTCGCTACGCCGACCTCGACCTCTACGTGTCGCAGTACCACCGCGGCGCAGACGACGTCTCACTCGTCGGGCACCTGCCGGACGGGGGAGTGCGATGGTAGCGTTCGACGCCCTCCGCACGGTCACGACCGCGGCGGAGTGGGAGGCGCGGGGCGCGTGGCAGGCCGTCGAATCGCTGGACCAGCGCGACCTCGACGGCCTCGACGAGCTGGTCGTGTTCTCCGCGCATCCGGACGACGAGACCATCGCGCTCGGCGGCCTCCTGGCTCTCGCCGCGGACAGAAGGCTCCCCGTCCGCGTCATCGTGGCGACCGGCGACGACCAGGGCAGGGCCGACGAGCTCCGCAGCGCCCTCACGCGACTCGGGGTGGCCGCGAGCCCGCAGTTCCTCGGCTTCCCGGACGGCGAACTCAAGCACCACGCCGAGCGGCTGCGCGCCGAGGTAGACACGGTGCTCGCCGCATCCACCGGCCGTCGCTGGGTGCTGGCACCGTGGCCGGGCGACCGGCACGGCGACCACCGGACGCTCGGCAGAGAAGTAGCGGATGCCGCGACCGCGACCGGCGACACCGTGTTCTTCTACCCGGTGTGGCTCTGGCAGTGGGGAGAACCGGCCGACGTCCCGTGGGAGCGCACCATCGACCTTCCGATTGCCGGCGTGCACCGCGCACGCAAGGGCGCAGCGCTCGACGCCTTCGGATCGCAGCACTGGTCCGATGACAATCCGGACGGCGTCCTCACCCCGGAGTTCCTCGACCGCGCCCGCGACGGCCGCGAGGTGCTCATCCGGCCGGAGCTCCGCGCCTCCGACCGGCTCGCCGAGCATTTCGAGGCTCTGCACCGCGGCAGCGATGACCCGTGGGCCGTGCGCTCGCGCTGGTACGAGCGGCGGAAGCGTGCGCTGACGGTCGCGAGCCTGCCCAGGGAGCGCTATGGGAGCATCCTGGAGCTGGGCGCGTCGGTCGGCGAGCTGACGGCCGAGCTGTCTGAACGGGCGGACACCGTCCTGGCCATCGACGGCTCCGCCGCCGCCGTCGACACGGCTCGCACGCGCCTCGCCGACCGTGCGGGTGTCACGGTGACCAGGATGCGGGTGCCAGGCACCTGGCCGTCCGGCGCCTTCGACCTGATCGTCGTCTCCGAACTCGCCTACTACCTCGCTGACGACGAGTGGCGCTCGCTCATCCAGCGCTGCATCGGCTCGCTCACCCCGGGAGGCGACGTGCTGCTCTGCCACTGGCTCGGCGCCGCAGACGATTTCGCCCAGAGCGGCGAGCAGGCCAACGAGACGTTCCGGAGCGCATCAGGGCTCACCGCCTCCGTCGTGCACCGCGACGCGGAGTTTCTGCTGGAGGTGTTCTCGTGACCGGCGGCATCGAGCGCGTGATCGTCGTCGTCCCCGCCAGGAACGAGGAGGAGACGCTCGCCGCCTGCCTGGCGTCGATCGTCCGCTCCGCCGACGCGCTCCGCCGACACGGGATGCGCGCCCCGGTGATCGTGCTCGTCCTGGACGCCTGCACCGACGGTTCAGCGCAGGTCGCCGCGGCCTTCCCGCAGGTGACCGTCGTCGAGACGGACGTGGCGAGCGTCGGACGCAGCCGTGCCCTCGGTACCGCCGTCGGTCTGAGCCTCGCCGGAACGGACCCGGCGTCGGTGTGGATCGCCACCACGGACGCGGACGGCTCCGTCCCTGAGGAATGGCTCGCCCAGCAGCTCGCCCACGCGGATGCAGGCGCCGACGCATTCGTCGGCGCCGTCGTCCCTCCGCTGGACGACCTCGACCCGCTGCGCAGGCACGCCTGGCTGTCCAAGCACCACCCCGGCGCCACGCTCGGCCACGTGCACGGCGCGAACCTCGGCCTCCGCGCCGACCTCTACCTGGCCGTCGGCGGTTTCGCGCCCGTGACGATGGACGAGGACGTCGCGCTCGTCGAACGCCTTCGGGCACGGGATGCGCGCATCGCGGAGACCGAGCAGCACCCGGTGACCACCTCGGCCAGACTGATCGGCCGCGTGGACGGCGGGTACGCGGGATATCTGCGCGCGCTGATCGACGAGGCCGGCTGACCCAGTACCGTTGGAGCGTGCCCGTCGCCCTGCCCAGCACCCCGAAGTGGATCCTCCGACTGGTGGTCGTGACCGCCCTCGTCGGCATCGGGTCGGGGATAGGAGGCGGCCTCGTCTATCTGGCACTGCACTCCATCCAGCACCTGGCGTTCGGCTACTCGGAGGGCACCTTCATCGAGGGGCTGCTGGATGCGCCTCCCGTGAGCAGAGTGGTGGCGCTCGCCGTCGCCGGTGTGATCGGCGGCGTCGGCTGGTGGGCGCTGCGCCGCTGGGGCAGGCTCCGCCCGAAGCACGCGATCGTCTCGGTCGAGTCGGCCGTCAACGGCCGCAGGATGCCCTGGTTCGTCACCATCGCCAACGCCGGCTTGCAGGTCGTGATCGTCGGGCTCGGCGCATCCATCGGCCGCGAGGTCGCCCCGCGTGAGCTGGGCGCGCTGGTCGCCGACTGGTTGACAGACAGGGCGGGCGTGAACGCCCGCGAGCGCCGCATCCTGGTGGCCTGCGGCGCAGGCGCCGGACTGGCCGCCGTCTACAACGTGCCGTTCGGCGGAGCGGTGTTCGCCGTGGAGATCCTGCTGGCGGAGATCAGCTTCGCCACCGTGCTGCCCGCGCTGGCGTCCTCGGCCATCGCCACCCTGGTCGCTCGCGTCGTCGTCCCCGCCAACCCGCTCTACCCGATCGAGCAGTTCCCGCTGTCGCCGTCCATCGTCGTCTGGGCGATCCTCGCCGGTCCGGTGATCGGTTTCGCGGCGATCGGTTTCGTGCGATTGATGCAGTTCGCGCAGCGCATCCGCCCGAAGTCATGGGGCATCCTGATCGTGATGCCCCTGGTCTTCACCGCCGTGGGCGTGGTCTCGCTGTGGTTCCCCGCTATCCTCGGCAACGGCCGCTCCCTCGGCCAGCTCGCGCTGACCGCATCCCTGCCCGTGCTGCTGATCCTGGTGCTGACCCTCCTCAAGGTCTTCGCGACGGCCGGCACGATCGGCTCCGGCGCCGCCGGAGGCACCCTCACCCCCGCCCTGGCGGTCGGCGCAGGCTTCGGCCTCACCATCGGCGCCGCCTGGAACCTCGTGTGGCCGGGCGCCCCCGTCGCGGTCTTCGCCCTGATCGGCGCGGCCGCGTTCCTCGCGGTCTCCATGCGCGCCCCGCTGACGGCCCTCCTCCTCGTGATGGAGTTCACCAACCAGGGCCCGGACATGTTCGCACCGGTGATGCTGTGCGTCGCAGGGGCGGTTGCGGTCGGCTACCTCTTCGAGCGCGGGCGGGTGACGGGCGTCGCGTGACCGGGAGCTCCGACATGGTCGACGCGGTTCCGCACTGCTCCCGGCCGATGAGAGTACGAATCGTGGCACTGATCGTCGTTGCCGTCTCGGTGACGCTGGTGCTCAGTGCCTGCCGTCAATCGCCCACCGGCACCCCATCGGGAGGCCAGTCGAGCGTTCAGGCCTCGCCGCCGTCGCCGGATCCGACGATGGTCCCTGGCCCAGGCGGAGTCGCCACGGCCACGCCCCCGACAGATCCTGACGCCATCGCCCTCGCGCGAGAGTGGATCGCGGCCGCCGCACCCCCGCCAGGCGTGCGGATTCTCGCTTCTGCGCCTCCGTCGGGACCGGAGCAGCCGGCCACGTCAGCGGGATGCGATTGGCTGGTCCAGGCGACGAAGTGGTGGTCGACGGACAGCTCCAACGTCGTCGCGGCGTCCGCGTGGCTCACCCGGCATCCGGTCGAGGGTCTTACCTTCAGCGGGACGATGGCGGGCGGGGACGGCCAGTCCGCGATCTTCGAAGGCTCGGCGCAGAAGCACGGCACACTCGAGTTCGAGTTCGTCCCCGACGGCGATAACGCCACGATCCGTGTCGATGTCATCCTCATACCCGCCGGCGCCGTGTGCGCCTCGGCCGGAGGAACAGTGGCGGGTTCGCCCGCTCCTCGTGTCAGGAGTTGATGGCGACGATCGGCTGCGTGGTCGGCTGGTCGGAGCCGCCGCGCGGTTCCACGGTGACGCCGACGGTGTCGCCCGCCTTCATCGTGCCGGTGAGCACGCGCCAGGTGGACCCGGAGTCGGCGGCCGTCATCGTTCCGGCGGGCGTCGCCTCGCCGCCGCGGATGTACCAGAGCTCGTACGTCTTGTCGTTCGGGAGGGCGGGGAGGTCGGTCGCGACGAGCGCCGACTTGCCGAGGTCGCCCGACCAGACGAGGGTGGCCGTTCCTCCGCCGGAGATCTCTGCGGTGGCGCGCTGCGCATCCGGTGCCGCGTTGATCTGTGCGAGAGAGGACGCCTGCTGCTGCTGGAACGAGTTGTTGCCGGCCAGGGAGCTGCCGAGGAAGGTGCCGCCGAGGAAGAGCACGACGGCTGCCGCTGCCGCCGCCGCGATGGTCATGGGGCGGGTGAACCAGCGGGTGCGCGCTTTGGTCTCCGCTGGAGTCTCTGCAGGGGACTGCGCGGGGATCTCCTGGGCGTGAGACGCTTCCGCGGGGCGCGCGTCCGCCGGGGTGGGCGTGCCGACCGGAGCAGGCGCATCCACTGGGGCGGGCGCGCTGCCGGGGGCAGCCGCATCCAGCGCAGGCAATTGCGGCGTGGAGGCGAGCTTGGCGAACAGGTCGGCCTTCAACGACGGCGGCGGGGCGACGGGTTCTGCGGCGAGGCCGAGCTCCGCGGCGACGGCCTCGAACTGGCGGGCCTCGTCCGGGGTGTCTGCACCCAGTTCGTAGCCGAGGCGCTCCGAGGAGCGGCGTGGTTCGTCGGTCATCAGGTCACCCCCAGTTCGTTTCGTAGCCGTATCATCGCATCGCGCAGCCGAGTTTTCGCTGTGCCGAGCGGGATGCCGAGCGTGGCAGCGACCTCGCTCTGACTGAGGCCGCCGTAGTAGGCGAGCGTGACGGCTTCGCGCTGGGTTTCGGACAGCTTCGCCATCGCCACCTCCACCCTTTCGTGCTCCACGCGCACCTCCACCGTCTCCGACACCTCGTCGAACGCCGTCGGCAGATCACGGATCCCGACGGCGACATCCCGGTCCCGCGACGCCTGCGCGGCACGGACACGGTCGATCGCGCGCCGGTGGGCCATCGTCATGATCCACGTCAACGCTCGACCCTTATTCGGATCGAAGCGGGAAGCGGATTGCCACACCTCGAGGAAGACCTCCTGGGTGACCTCCTCCGACTGGGCGGGGTCGACGAGCACGCGCCTGACCAGTCCGAGAACCCGGGATGCGATGTGGTCGTAGAGGACGGAGAACGCGGCCTGGTCACCGGTGGCCGTGCGGGACAGGAGGTCGTCGAAGGAGACGGTCACCTCGTCGTCCACGTCGTCTCCTGTCTCTCGGTGCACTGCAAGCATTGCAGGTCGAGGCCGCATCCGCTTCCAGCACCTCCGCAGGGCGCGAAAAACCGGGCCGCAGAACGCCTCTCGGCGCGAGGCCGCTCGGAGCGGCTAATTTTGGAGCCCGGGGTTACTGCGGCCCGGCTGAAGAAGTTTACCCGAGGCTGAGGCCGGGTGACGCGGCGTGGCGTTCGCGGGCCGAGAACGCCGGATGCGCGGGGCGGGGTTGACTAATCCCGGTCGCCGCGGTCGCGCTCGGTGGTGCGGCGGCGGTCTCTGCGCAGGTGGTACACGATGCTGGCGATCCCCAGGCCGACGCCCACGATCGACAACCCAGTTCCGCCCCACGTCAGCACGGGGCTGGCGTCGTGAAGGTCGGTGCGCAACAGCCGGGTGATCGCCAGCGCCAACGATGCGGCGAAGAACACGGTGATCAGCACCGCTGCGGTCACCGACCGTCCGATGATCCACCAGGCTTGCTTGGGGTTGCCGTCGTCCATAGGGCTGAGAGTACCGCGGACTATTCGAGCGACTCGCTCCGCCAGAGCTTGGCGCACGACGTCAGCTCCTCTGCGGTGCGCGAGAAGCGGAGGGCGCGCGTCGTCAGCTCGCTGGCGCGTTCGGCGTTCGTCGTCTCCTGGTCGTCGGCGACCGACACGCACCCTGCCGCCGTGACCCGGCAGAACGCCGCCGCCCGATCGAGAGCGACCGCGAAGTCGCCCTCGAACACCCCGCGCAGGATCGCGTCGGCCAACTCGGTGACCTCCGCCGGCCCAGCCGGCGACGGAGCACCGGCGACGACGGGGTCGATGGACGGGACCACCTCTGTGCCGCGCTGATACAGCAGGGCGGTACCAGCCGCATCCTGCCGGATCAGTAGCCGCAGCAGGTAGATCCGCCACAGCGCGCCAGGCAGGCTCTTCGCGCTCGACCGCGACCACAGCTCGGCGACCGCGTCGATGCCGTGCGCATCGGTGAACGCGACCAGTCGGTCCACCACCTCAGGATCGGGATCGGAGCGCACTCTGGCCAGCAGGGCGTTCGCCGTCTCGTGCGCGACCCTGCTGATCTGGGCAGGGTCCTCCCCGCCCATGAACGCCTCGAACATCCCGCTCGGAAACGTGGTCGGCTTGTGGAAACGCTCGGTCATGCACCCATTCTCCGCCCGACACGAGCACTCGTGAAACCACGCTAGATTAGATGGGTAGGGCCTGTAGCTCAGTTGGCAGAGCATCGGACTTTTAATCCGCGGGTCGTGGGTTCGAGCCCCACCGGGCCCACTCACTGAATCACAGGAATCCAAGCCCCCGCGGCCCGAGTAGTCGCGCCCACGGGTTGGGATCGAAAAACGCGCGCCGCCGCCCTCAGCCGAAGTGGTACGATATCTTGTACCACTTGGAGGAATCATGGCCATCACAGCAAGCGAAGCTCGCAGCGACCTGTTCGGCCTCATCGAACGCGTCAACCTCGACCAGACCGAAGTCGAGATCACGTCCAAGCGCGGCTCCGCCGTGCTGATGTCGAAGGACGAGTACGACTCGCTGCTCGAGACCACCTACCTCCTGCGCTCCCCCAAGAACGCACGACGCCTGATCGACGCCATCGAGAGCGCTCGCTCCGGAGACATCACCGAGCACGACCCGACCGGTGAGTGACCGTAAGCTCGCCTGGACCGCCGGCGGCTGGGAGGACTACGTCTACTGGCAGGGCCAGGACCGTCGAACACTCAAGCGCATCAACTTCCTTATCGAAGACATCCTGCGAGATGACCCGTTCGAGGGCGTCGGCAAGCCGGAACCTCTGAAGCACGCGCTGGCAGGCGCGTGGTCACGACGCATCGATGAAGCCAACCGTCTCGTGTACCTCGTTGACGACGCCTACGTGATCATCCTGCAGGCTCGGTACCACTACTGACCCGTAAGCTGCCCGCGTATCGAAACGTCTACGACTGAGGCAATCAGGACAGCCAGCACACACCGCCCACAGCGCCCACCAAGCTCCACCGCGCTGACACGCCGACACGCTGAAACGGAATCGACCCCGGTCGTCCTGCGCGATGCACTACTCCGGGGCCGATTGCGTTACGCGCGACAAGTGGTCCGGATCAGCCGAAGCGACCGGAGACGTAGTCTTCCGTCGCCTGCACGCTCGGGTTCGAGAAGATCATGTTGGTGTCGTTGTATTCGATCAGCTTGCCCGGCTTGCCCGTGCCCGCGATGTTGAAGAACGCGGTGCGGTCGGAGACTCGCGACGCCTGCTGCATGTTGTGGGTGACGATCACGATCGTGTAGTCGTTCTTGAGTTCTTCGATCAGGTCCTCGATAGCGAGGGTCGAGATCGGGTCGAGCGCGGAGCACGGCTCGTCCATCAGGAGCACGTCCGGGGAGACGGCGATCGCACGCGCGATGCAGAGACGCTGCTGCTGGCCGCCGGAGAGGCCGGAGCCTGGAAGGTTGAGGCGGTCCTTGACCTCGTTCCAGAGGTTGGCGCCGCGCAGCGAGCTCTCCACGAGCTCGTCGGCTTCCGGCTTCGCCATGCGGCGGTTGTTGAGCTTCACCCCGGCGAGCACGTTCTCGCGGATGGACATCGTCGGGAACGGGTTCGGCCGCTGGAACACCATGCCGACCTGGCGGCGTACGAGCACCGGGTCGACGCCGGGACCGTAGAGGTTGTTGCCGTCGATCGACACCTCGCCCTCGACGTACGCGCCTGGGATGACCTCGTGCATCCGGTTGAGGGTGCGGAGGAACGTCGACTTGCCGCAGCCGGACGGGCCGATGAACGCGGTGACGGTGCGGGGTTCGATGGTGAGCGAGACGCCCTCGACGGCCTGGAAGTTGCCGTAGTAGACGTTGAGGTCGTTGACTTCGATGCGCTTGGACACGTGGATTCCTTGGGTTCGGGTGGACGCGTTCAGCGGCCGTACTTGGGGGCGAAGGCCTTGGCGATGATGCGGCCGACCAGGTTGAGGAGCATCACGATGATGATGAGGGCGAGAGCGCCCGTCCATGCCCTGTCGATCGAGTCCTGCGCGTGCAGGCCCGCCGCCTGCGTGTACTGCGTGTACACGAACACGGGGAGGGTCATCATCCGGTCGGAGAAGAGGTCGTAGTTCATGCTCGTGGTGAAGCCGGCGACGATGAGGAGCGGGGCTGTCTCGCCGATGACGCGGGCGATGGCGAGCATGATGCCGGTGGAGAGGCCCGCCAGCGACGTCGGCAGGACGATCTTCAGCACCGTCAGCCACTTCGGGACGCCGAGCGCGTACGACGCCTCGCGCAGTTCGTTCGGCACCAGGCGCAGGATCTCCTCGCTCGACCGCACGACCACGGGGATCATCAGCACGGACAGGGCGACGGACCCCATGAAACCGCTCCGGATGCCCGGCCCGAAGAACAGGGCGAACAGCGCGTATGCGAACAGACCGGCGACGATCGACGGGATGCCCGTCATCACGTCGACGAAGAAGGTGATGCCGCGGGCGAGCATCCCGCGCCCGTACTCGACGAGGTAGATGGACGTGAGCAGGCCGATCGGCACCGAGATGATCGCCGCCATCAGCGTGACGAGCAGCGTGCCGACGATGGCGTGCAGCGCACCGCCGCCCGCACCGATCACGTTGCGCATCGACTCGGAGAAGAACTGGATGTCGAAGCGGGCGAGGCCGGAACTGATCACGGTCCACATCAGCGACACGAGGGGGAGCAGCGCGATGATGAACGCGGTCGCCACGAGCGACGTGACGAGCCTGTCCCTCGCCTTGCGTCCGCCTTCGACGAGCAGCGACGTGGTGAAGATCACCACGTCGAACAGCACCGTTCCGAAGAAGATCGCGCCGACGGCGTTGAAGTCCTTGGTCGCGCCGCTCGCTGCAAGGATCGCGAAGATCGCGATGAAGACGATCCAGGACCCGACGAGCATCATCCACGCTGAGCCGCGCGGCAGCTTGCCTGCGGTCAGCGAGTTGGTCATCGGCCTGGTCAGGGGAGCGGAGGTGGTGGCGGTCATCAGTTCGCTCCAGAGAAGGCCTTGCGGCGGCTGACGATGTAGCGGGCGAGCATATTGATGAGCAGTGTCACCACGAACAGCACGAGACCGGATGCGATCAGCGCGTTGGTGGAGAGCCCTGTCGCCTCGGGGAACTGCAGGGCGATGTTGGCCGCGATCGTGTTCGGGCTCTGCGCCTGCAGGACGGCGAACTTCACGATCAGTGCGGGGGAGAGGACCATCGCGATGGCGAGCGTCTCACCCAGGGCGCGGCCGAGGCCGAGCATGATCGCCGAGATGATGCCGGACCTGGCGAACGGGAGCACGGCCATCTTGACCATCTCCCAGCGGGTCGCGCCGAGGGCGAGCGCCGCCTCCTCGTGGAGTCGGGGCGTCTGCAGGAAGATCTCGCGGCAGATCGCGGTCATGATCGGGATGACCATGACGGCGAGGACGATCGCGGCGGTGAGGATGGTGCGGCCTGTGCCGGAGACGGGCGGTGCGAAGAGCGGGAACCAGCCGAGGTTGTCGCCGAGCCAGGCGTAGAACGGCTGGACGAACGGCGCCAGTGTCGCGATGCCCCAGAGGCCGAACACGACGGACGGGACCGCGGCGAGGAGGTCGATGACGTAGCCGAGCGTCTGCGCGACGCGACGCGGGGCGTAGTGCGAGATGAAGAGCGCGATCCCGATGGAGAGCGGGGTGGCGATGAGCAGCGCGATGATCGCGGCCCAGATCGTGCCGAAGACGAGCGGCCACACCCAGGCCCAGAAGTTGGTGGCGTTGTTCGGCAGCTCTCCCATGCCGGCGAACAGAGCAGGGATGCTCTGCACGACGAGGAAGAGGGCGACGGCGGCGAGCACCGCGAGGATGAGCGAGCCGGCGACGATGGTGCTCGTGGAGAACACGCGATCTCCGAGGCGGGTCTTCGCCCTCGGTCTGATGGCGCCTGCGGTTCCGGCGGTCATTCCTGCCAATCTTTCGTCACGGCCCAGCTTCTCATCTGGCTCTCACTTTCGGGTGGTGAGGATGCGCCACTCGGCCTGGGCGGAGAGCCCAGGCCGAGTGGCACTGTCATTACTTGATGCTTGCGACAGCCTTGCTCACCTTGGAGGCGAGGTCGGAGGACAGCGGGGCGGACCCTGCCTGCTCAGCGGCCGCCTTCTGGGCGTCGTCGCTGATGATGTAGTCGACGTAGCCCTTGACGAGGTCGGCCTTGGCCGAGTCCTTGTACTCCTGGCAGGCGATCACGTAGGAGACGAGCACGAGCGGCCATGCGCCCTTGCTGGTGTCCTTGCGGTTGATCTGGATGGCCAGGTCGTTGGTGCCGCGGCCCGAGGCGATCGGGGACGCTGCGACGACTGCCGCCGCGCCGTCGGCGCTGAGCTTCTCGAAGCTGTCGCCGACCTTGAGCTGCGCGATGCTGAGTCCGGCCGAACCCGACTCGTCGATGTAGGTGATCGAGTTCTTCGCGTTCTTGGTGGCGTCAGCGACACCGGAGGTGCCCTTGGCTGCGTCGCCGACCTGGAACGGGAAGGTCTGCGCTGCCGGCTTGGTCCACACGTCCGGAGCGTTCGCCGCGAGGTACTCGGTGAAGTTCTGGGTGGTGCCGGAGTCGTCGGAGCGGTGCACGACGGTGATCGGCGCGGACGGAAGCGATGCGCCCGAGTTCAGCGCCTTGATCTTGGCGTCGTCCCAGGTGGTGATCGCGCCGGAGAAGATGCCGGCGATGGTCGCGGCGTCAAGCTTCAGGTCCTTGACGCCGTCGAGGTTGTACGCGATGGCGATCGGGGAGATGTAGACGGGGAGGTCGATGCCCTTGGAACCCGCTGCGCACCCGGCGAAGGTGCTGGCGAGCTCGGCGTCCTTGAGAGCGGCGTCCGAGCCGGCGAAGTCGGCTGCTCCGGAGATGAAGCTGGTGCGGCCGGCGCCGGAGCCCTGCGGGTCGTAGTTGACGGTGACCTTGGGGTTGGCGGTCTGGAAGCCGGCGGCCCACACGGTCTGGGCTGCGCCCTGGGCGGAGGAGCCGATGCCGTTGAGGGTGCCGGAGAGGTTCGACGGCTTCGCCGTCGTCGTCGCCGGGGTGCTGCCCTCGTTCGACGCGCAGGCGGTCAGTGAGATGGCGACAGCGGCCAGGATGGCCAGAGGAGCGCCAACACGCTTGAGTTTCACAGTTGTCCCTTCCGGGGAATCAGTAACAACAGGACGGGGCCGGTGCGACCCGCCTGCGACGCTATTCCCGGTGTCTGTCCAGAGTCCCCCGCAGCGGTAAACGGGAGGTTAACGCGGAGTGTGCTCTTGGGGACGCGGAGCGGGGAAGGGCCTGTGCGGAGACGCCCTTCAGGACGAGCGGATGGCGGCCACGGGCGGCCAAGGGCCTCAGCCGCGCGACGGTCAGCCGCTCGACGGTCAGCCGCGTGACGGTCAGCCGCGCGACCTCAGCCGCACGCGCCCGTCACGCGACAGGTGCGTACGTCTCGATCGAGATGATTCCGGATGCGGGGTTGCTGGCCGACAGGTGCACGATCGAGAAGCCGCCGGTGTCGAGGTCGGCGGCGTCGTTGAGGTAGGCGCCGGGCATCGTGCCCGTGGCGAGGGCGATCTCCCGCATGATCTCGGGGAGCACGGGGCCGTGGCTGCAGAGCACGGCTGTCTTGCGGGAGCGCACCCGCTTGCCGATGACGCCGCGCACCTCGCCCCGGCCGTCCTCGTATGCGTCCTGGCTGATGCCTGGCTCGTGGCGCGGCTTGATGCCGGTGGAGGCCGCGAGCGGCGCGACGGTCGCGACGCAGCGGACGGCGTCGCTCGTCACGATGCGCTTCGGACGCCAGGCCGAGATGGTCGGAACGTCGGAGCAGGCCTGCTTGACCCCGCGGTCGGTGAGCGGGCGCGAGGCGTCGGAGCCGTCCCAGTCGCCGCGCGGCGCCGCCTTGCCGTGCCGGAGGGCGATGAGAGCGAACGTGGACGTCACTCCCTGCCGCACGAGCTTCTCGAACTCGTCCAGGATCTCGACATCGCGCTCGTAGGTGAGGTAGCCGCGCGCCTTCTTCAGCGTGACCCACTCGATGGCGGCGATCTCCGAGTTGGGGACGAAGGTCGACTGCGCGATGGCCTTGTCGCCGACCTCGGCCGCCCAGAAGTGCACGATCTTCTCCCGACCGCTGGCGATCGGGTACGTGGAGATGCCGAGTGGGACGCCGAGCGCGACGCGCAGCCCCGTCTCCTCCTCGATCTCACGCACGGCGGTCTGGGGCAGGGTCTCGCCGGGGTCGACCTTGCCCTTCGGGATGGTGACGTCGCCGTACTTGGCTCGGTGGACGACGAGCACCACGATCTTCTCGTCCACGACGCGCCAGCAGAGGGCGCCCGCGGCGTAGATGGCCGCGCTCACCGCCTCGAGCCCGTGCGGGTGGAGCGTGGACGGTGGCTGATCTGCTGCATGAGTTTATTCTGCAGGTCATCGAGGGGCTGGCCTCCGTCGTCGAGGTTGTGGCGCGTCCAGGTGCCGCTCTCGTCGAGCTCCCACGCGGAGGTGCGGTCATCGAACGCGCGGTTGAACAGCGCATCCAGTTCGGTGAGGTGCGCAGGGTCGGTGAGACGCACCAGCGCTTCGACACGGCGGTCGAGGTTGCGGTGCATCATGTCGGCGCTGCCGATGTAGACCTGAGGGTCGCCGTCGTTCACGAACGAGAAGATGCGCGAGTGCTCCAGGTAGCGGCCGAGGATCGAGCGCACCCGGATGTTCGACGAAAGTCCCTTCTGGCCCGGGCGGAGCCCGCAGATGCCCCGCACCCACAGGTCGACGGGAACGCCGGCCTCGCTCGCGCGGTACAGCGCGTCGATGATCGCTTCGTCGACGATGGAGTTGAGTTTGATCCTGATGCCGGACGGCCTGCCCGCCGCAGCGTTCGCCGTCTCGATCTGGATGCGCTTGAGCAGCCCCTTCCTGAGGTGCAGCGGAGCGACGAGCAGGCGCTTGAACTTCTTCTCGATCGCGTAGCCGGACAGCTCGTTGAACAGCCTGGTGAGGTCTTTGCCCACCTGGTCGTCGGCGGTCAGCAGCCCCAGGTCTTCGTAGATGCGTGACGTCTTGGGGTTGTAGTTGCCCGTGCCGATGTGGCTGTAGTGCTTGAGGATGCCCTTCTCCTCGCGGATGACCAGGGCGAGCTTGCAGTGCGTCTTCAGCCCGACGAGACCGTAGACGACGTGCACGCCGGCCTTCTCCAGCTTGCGGGCCCAGGAGATGTTGTTCTGCTCGTCGAAGCGCGCCTTGATCTCGACGAGGGCGAGCACCTGCTTGCCGGACTCCGCAGCGTCGATCAGCGCTTCGACGATCGGGCTGTCTCCCGAGGTGCGGTACAGCGTCTGCTTGATCGCGAGGACGTGCGGGTCGGCCGCTGCCTGCTCGAGGAAGGCCTGCACGCTGGTGGCGAAGGACTCGTACGGGTGGTGCAGCAGGATGTCCTGCCTTGCGATGGCGGAGAAGATGTCCGGCTTCGCGTTCGGCTCGCTCGGCATGAGCTGGGCGGCCGTGGTCGGGACGTGGTTGGGGTAGTGCAGATCCGGCCGGTCGATCTTGGCGAGCACAAAGAGTCCGCCGAGGTCGAGAGGCGATGGCAGGCGGTAGACCTCCTGCTCCGTCACGTCGAGTTCGCGCACGAGCAGGCCGAGCGTGACCTGGTCCATGTCCTCTGTGACCTCGAGCCGGATGGGCGGACCGAACCGGCGGCGGAGCAGCTCGCGCTCGAGTGCCTGGATCAGGTTCTCCGTCTCGTCCTCGTCGACCTCGACGTCCTCGTTGCGCGTGACGCGGAACACGTGGTGGTCGAGGATCTCCATGCCGGGGAAGAGGTCGCCCAGGTGGTTGGCGATGAGGTCTTCGAGCGCGATGAACCGCATCTGGTCGACCGTCTCGCGCTGGTCGATGCGCACGAAGCGGGGCAGCATCTGCGGCACCTTGAGGCGCGCGAACTGCTCCTTGCCCGTGCGGGAGTTGCGCACCCGGACGGAGAGGTTGAGCGAGAGCCCGGAGATGTACGGGAACGGGTGGGCAGGGTCGACGGCGAGCGGCATCAGCACGGGGAAGATCTGCTGCGAGAAGATCTCGCGCATCTGCGCCTTGTCCGCGTCGTCGAGCTCATCCCACTTGGCGACGGTGATCCCGGCCTCTTCGAGTGCAGGCAGCACCTGGTCGCGATAGACGGCCGCGTGCCGCGACTGCAGTTCGTGCGCCTTCTCGGAGATGTCGGCGAGGACGTCGACCGGCGCGCGGCCGACGTTGGTCGGAACGGCGAGGCCGGTCGCGATGCGGCGCTTGAGGCCCGCGACGCGCACCATGAAGAACTCGTCGAGATTCGTGGCGAAGATGGCGAGGAAGTTGGCGCGTTCCAGCACCGGCAGCGTCGGGTCCTCGGCCAGTTCGAGCACGCGCTGGTTGAACGCCAGCCAGCTCAGCTCCCTGTCGAGGTACCTGTCCTCCGGCAGATCGGGGTCCGGCTCGTAGACGAACGGCGTGAAGTCGTCGTCGAAGTCGCTGCCGAAGCTGCCGCTCAGCCCGTTGTCCAGAAGGCCGTTCTCCAGTGTGGTGCGCTCGCCGTCCATCCCAACATCATTGCACCGTGTGCACAGCGGCGGCACCGCACCAGGTTAACTGTGGATAAACGGACCCTGTGCAGAGAGCCGGTGGGGTCAGGACCTGACCGACGAAGGGAGCCGGTCGTTGTCCTCTTCGTACACGTTGAACCGGTAGCCGACGTTGCGCACGGTCCCGATCAGCGACTCCAGGTCGCCCAGCTTGGCGCGCAGCCGCCGCACGTGCACATCCACGGTGCGGGTGCCGCCGAAGTAGTCGTATCCCCAGACCTCGCTGAGCAGCTGCTCGCGCGTGAACACCCTGGACGGATGCGTGGCGAAGAACCGCAGCAGCTCGAACTCCTTGAAGGTCAGGTCGAGCTGACGGCCGTGCGCCTTGGCGGAATAGCTCGCCTCGTCGATGGTGACGCCCGACGCCTGGATCTTGGTCTGCGTGTGCTCCTGGGTCTGCCGCCCGATCGCCAGCCGGATGCGCGCATCCACCTCGGCGGGACCAGCGGTCTCCAGCACGACGTCGTTGACGCCCCAGTCGGCGCTGACGGCGGTGAGGCCGCCCTCGGTGAGGACCAGCAGCAGCGGCACCGTGATGCCGGTCGTGGTGAGGATCTTGCAGAGCGACTTGGCTCCGGCGAGATCGCGCCGCGCATCCACGAAGATCAGGTCGCAGCTGGGCGCGTTGACGAGCGACGCCGGCTCAGCGAGGATCTGCCTGGTGCGATGGCTGAGGAGCGCGAGGGAGGGGAGCACCTCCGCGTCTGGCGCAGAGGTGAGGATCAACAACTGCGCCACTCAAGCCTCCTGAACGTGCTGTGCGGCAATGCTACCGGAAATGCGTGTGAACCCTTTCCCGGCGTTCGGGGCACAATGGAGGGGTGAGCGACAGCAGCATGGGTCCGGCCGCAGCCTTCGACGGCGACGCGACGCTCTCCCCAGGCGTCCGCTACGGGAGCATCGGCGCCGTCTGGCTGCTCGCCCTCGTCTTCGCCGTGCTGATCGCCGCGATCTCGCCTGTCGACCGGTACGCATCCTGGCTGTCCCTCGCGCTCGCCGCCTGCGTGCTGCTCGGACTGATCGCCCAGCTCGCCACCCAGCAGAAGGAGGGCTTCGTGAACAGGCTCGCCGCCACGGTGACGGGGTCGTTCGTCATCCTGGGGATCTTCGGGGTCGTCCTCGGCATCGTCGCCGCCGCGCAGTAGGCGACCACGGGGGCAGCCACGCCGTCGAGGCGGCCCGCCCGTCGCGACAGCCCGCGCACACTGACTAGACTGGCCGCATGCTGGTTGCCCTCGAACTCTTCTTCGTCGGACTCCTCGGTCTGGCATCGCTCGCCATCGCCGGAGTCTCGGTCGTCGTCGTCTACAACCTGTTCAGGGGCCAGCGCTAAGCGCTTCGCGACTCCCATGATCGAGATCCCGACCGATCTGCCCGCCGAACTGGTCCCCCTCTCCTGGTTGATCGGAGTGTGGGAGGGCACCGGTGTGCTCGACTACGCGGTCGGAGACGACCACACCCAGCTCGAATTCGGCCAGCGCGTGAGTTTCAGCCACGACGGCCAGCCGTACCTCAACTACTCCTCCACATCGTGGGTGCTCGACGAGGGCAATACGCCGCTCGCCGCTGAGACCGGATACTGGCGGCTCAGCCGCAAACTGATCGAGGGCGATTCAGGTCCGGCGATGCTGCCAGGCCAGGGCGCGCGGCCGTTCTCCACCGCCCAGTCGGTCGAGACGCTTCGCAACTCCCACGGCGGCTTCGACATCGACGTGTCGATCATCCATCCCGACGGCGTGAGCGAGCTCTACCTCGGTCAGGTCAACGGCCCGCGCATCGACCTGGCGACGGATGCGGTCGTCCGCACAGCGGGCGCCAAGGACTACACGGCGGCCACCCGTCTCTACGGCCTGGTGGATGCGCACCTGCTGTGGGCGTGGGACATCGCCGCGCTCGGCCAGGAGCTGCGCACGCACGCCTCCGCCCGCCTCGCGAAGGCGGAGTGATGTCGTCTTCGCCCTTCCTGTCGCTTCCCGGCGCCGTCGACACGGCGCAGTCCGGTGTGCCGTCGCACTACGGCAACCCGCTCGTCGAGCAGCGCGCCCTTGCGGAGGGCAGGGCGATCGTCGACCTCTCCGATCGCGCCGTTCTGACGATCACCGGCCCCGACCGGCTGAGCTGGCTCAACTCGCTGACCAGCCAGAGCCTGCTCGGGCTCGCGCCCGGCGAATCGTCCGAGACCCTTCTGCTCGACGTCACCGGCCGGCTGGAGCACGCCGTCCGCCTGATCGAGGACGGCGAGACGCTCTGGCTGCTCGTCGACCGTGCCGAAGCAGAAGGCCTGCTCGCGTGGCTCGACAGGATGCGCTTCATGCTCCGCGTCGAACTCGCCGACCGCACCGCGGACCTCGCGACCATCGGTACGCTGGGCGATCCGGCGCTGCCGATAGCCGCACCCAACGGCGTCCCGCTGATCTGGCACGACCCGTGGCACGCGGTCACCCCCGGCGGCCACCAGTACGCGCAGGGCGAGCATCCGGGAGCGTCGTGGACGTGGAGCGAGCGACTGGTGCCCAGGGATGCGCTCTCCTCCATCGCCTCCAGGGTGACGACGGGCGAGTTCCCTGCCGCAGGCACGCTCGCCGCTGACGCGCTCCGCATCGCCGCGTGGCGTCCGCGGTTCTCCACCGAGGTCGACGAGAAGACCATCCCGCACGAGCTCGACTGGCTGCGCACCGCCGTGCACCTCACCAAGGGCTGCTATCGCGGGCAGGAGACGGTGGCGAAGGTGCACAACCTCGGCCACCCGCCTCGCCGCCTCGTGATGCTGCACCTCGACGGATCGGAGGGCGTGCATCCAGAGCGGGGTGCTGCCGTCTCGTTCGACGGCAAGGACGTGGGGACGGTCACGTCGTCCGCGCTGCACTACGAGCTCGGGCCGATCGCGCTCGCGGTCGTGAAGCGGTCGACGCCTGCAGGCGCCACCCTGGTGGTGGATGCGGACGGCACCGCCGTCGCGGCGGCTCAGGAGATCGTGGTCCCGCCCGAGGCGGGCGCGGAAGCCAACGTGCCCCGGCTGCCCCGGCTCGGAGCCGTCACGCGCCAGCCGCGTTCGTAGCGGCTACCAGGAGAAGTTGCGCGGCTCTACGGCCGCCCAGTCGACCGTGAGCTCGCCGAGCCGCCAGCGGGTGCGGCCGCCGCGCACCGGCCAGCCGGCGTCGCGCATCCCCTGTGCCACGGCGATCCAGCGCTGCGTCGGCCCGTACGCCGCCAGCGGCGAGTGGATGCGCCACAGCCGGTCGAGGTCGAGCATCAGCCGGTGCACAGACTCGCCGGGAACGTTGCGGTGGATCAGGATCTTCGGCAGCCGCTCCGCCACGATCGACGGGGCGTCGAGTTCGGCGAGCCGCAGCGAGATGCTGAGGTGCTGGGGTCCGTCCGCCGTGACGTCCACCCAGGCCGAGATGCGGCCGATCTCATCGCAGGTGCCGTCGATCAGCACACCGCCGGGCTGCAGCCGGGTGACCAGCCGCCGCCAGGCGGGAACCACCTCGGCCTCGTCGTACTGGCGAAGCACATTGGATGCGCGGATCACCGCGGCCAGCCTGTCGCCTGGGAGTGGAACCTCGAAGCCGCCGAGCGCGAAGCCGATCCGCGCATCCGCCGCGAAGCCGGTGCCGCCCGCGCGCACGGCAGCGAGCTGGGCACGCGCTGTGGCGACCCGGCCGGGCTCGATCTCGAGGCCGATGACCTCCACATCCTGTCGTGCCTTGGCCAGGCGCTGGTGCAGCTCCAGCGCTGTGACGCCGCTGGCGCCGTAGCCGAGGTCGACCACCAGAGGGTCGGCCGCACGGCGCAGCACGGGGAGCGTCGCGATCCAGCGGTCGACGCGGCGCAGCCTGTTCGTGTTGGTCGTGCCACGGGTGACCGTGCCGATCGCGCCGGATGCCATACGTCCAGTCTGCCAAACGCGAAGCGATAGATTAGGAGGCATGTCCGCGCCTCACACTTTGATCCTCCTCCGCCACGGCAACAGCGAGTGGAACCAGAAGAACCTGTTCACCGGCTGGGTGGACGTCCGCCTCAGCGAGCAGGGCGTCGCAGAAGCCAAGCGTGCTGGAGAGCTGCTCTCCGAATCCGGTCTGCACCCCGATGTCCTCTACACCTCCGTGCTCACCCGCGCGATCCAGACCGCGAACCTCGCCCTCGAGGTCGCCGACCGGCTCTGGATCGATGTCAAGCGGTCGTGGCGCCTCAACGAGCGCCACTACGGTGCGCTGCAGGGCCTCGACAAGGCGGAGACGCTGGAGAAGTACGGCCCGGAGCAGTTCCAGCTCTGGCGTCGGTCGTTCGACGTGCCGCCGCCGCCGCTCGACGACGACAGCGAGTGGTCGCAGGCTCACGACCCGCGCTACGCGGGCCTCGGTGCCGACCTGCCGCGCACGGAGTGCCTGAAGGACGTCATCGACAGGATGCTCCCGTACTGGGAGTCCGACATCACGAAGGACCTCGCAGCAGGCAAGACGGTGCTGGTGACCGCGCACGGCAACTCATTGCGCGCCCTGGTCAAGCACCTCGACGGCATCTCGGACGACGACATCGCCGAGCTGAACATCCCGACCGGCATCCCGCTCGTGTACCAGCTCGACGAGGACTTCCGCCCGATCGCCCCCGCCGCATACCTCGACCCGGAGGCCGCAGCAGCGGGCGCCGCGGCGGTCGCCGCCCAGGGCAAGAAGTAGAAACAATCGAGTCCGAACTTGTTCAGGCCGCGCTCGGCGCGTCGCCTGAACAAGTTCGGACTCGATGTGTGTGGAGGCTAGGAGGCGATCTCCGGAGCCCAGTCGCCGGTGCCGAGGTACTGGACCTTCTTGGCGATGGAGACGGCGTGGTCCGCGAAGCGCTCGTGGTAGCGCGAGGCGAGCGTCGCATCCACGGTGTCGACGGCCTGGCCCTTCCAGGTCTCGCCGAGGACCTTGTCGAAGACGCTGACGTGCAGCTCGTCGATCTGGTCGTCCTCGTTGCGGATCTCGTCGGCCAGCGCGAGGTCCTGGGTGCGCAGCAGATCGGTGAGCTTCTGCGCGATCAGCACGTCGAGGCGACCCATCTCGGCGAAGGTCGAGCGCAGGCTCTTCGGAACGACTTTGTCGGGGAAGCGGTAGCGCGCGAGCTGCGCGATGTGCTCGGCCATGTCGCCCATCCGCTCCAGCGACGCGCTGATGCGCAGGGCGCTCACCACGATGCGCAGGTCGCGGGCGACCGGCTGCTGGCGGGCGAGGATCTGGATGGACAGCTCGTCGAGGAGCACGGTGAGCTCGTCGATCTTGTTGTCGTTGGCGATGACGTCCTCGGCGAGGCTGACATCGGAGTTGTTGAACGCCTGCGTCGCATTCTGGATGGAGACGACGACGAGTTCCGCGATCTCGACGAGACGGTCTTGAACTTCCGCCAGCTCCTGCTGGAATACTTCGCGCATGGGGTGTGGTCCTTCCTGGCGTGCGCACGCACGCGGGATGCGGGGTCTTCTGACCTCGTGAGCATGTTCCCTTCGCCAGGTTAACGGTTGGTGCCGTCAGCCTGAACACTGTCTAAAGTACCCGCGAAAACACGCGGGTCGACGCGCATCGAGTGCGGTGGCCGGTTTGCGCATCCCATACGCTTGCCTCATGGACTCCGCCTGGTTGGTGCTGCTGTCTCTGGCACTCGGCCTCGTGGTCGGCGCCGGATTCGTGTGGATCCTGCACATCGCCGCGAGACGGGGCGATCACGCCGTGCAGGTGGTGAGCCCCAGCGTTCCCGACGGTGTCGATCAGGTGCTGGATGCGCTGGAATCGGCCGGTGTCGTGCTCGACCCGTCGAACAACGTGATCAAGGCGTCGCCTGGCGCGCACGCGATCGGGCTGGTCTGGAACGGCGCCCTCGTGCATCCCCACCTGGTGGAGCTGGTCGACAGGGTGCGCCGCAACGGCGATCCGATCACCGAGGACTGCGAGCTCGCTCGCGGCCCGTTCGGCGACGCGAACATCCACTTGAGCGTGCGCGTCGCCAGGCTCGGCTCGCGGTACGTGCTGCTGCTCGCCGAGGACCGCACGGAGTCGTTCAGGCTCGAGACGGTGCGGCGCGACTTCGTCGCCAACATCAGCCACGAGCTCAAGACGCCGATCGGCGCCGTCGGCCTGCTGGCGGAGGCGCTGGACGGGGCGTCCGACGACCCTGACCAGGTGCGTCGCTTCGCCCACCGGCTCACCCAGGAGGCGCATCGCCTCGCCCGCATCACCCAGGACATCATCGAGCTCAGCAGGCTGCAGGCGACGGATGCGATCGGCAACGCGGAGCGGATCAGTGCGCGTTCCGTGGTCGGCGCCGCCGTGGACCAGAACAGGGTCGCGGCGGAGACCCGCGGAATCGAGCTCGCGGTGCGCGGGGACAAGGGGGCCGAGGTGATCGGCAACGAGCCTCTGCTGGTGACGGCCGTGCACAACCTCATCTCCAACGCCATCCAGTACTCCCCGGACAACTCGCGCATCGGCGTCGGCGTGCGCGTGATCGACGGCGTCGTCGAGATCGCGGTCACCGACCAGGGCGAGGGCATCCCCGAGGACGACCTCGACCGCGTGTTCGAACGCTTCTTCCGCGTCGACCAGGCCCGCTCCCGCAACACGGGAGGGACCGGCCTCGGCCTCGCGATCGTCAAGCACGCCGTGCAGAACCACGGCGGAGAGGTGCGCGTCTGGTCGCAGCCCGGCCGCGGCTCGACGTTCACCATCCGGCTGCCGGAAGCATCCACTGTTCGTCCCCCGATAGGAGAACCAACGTGACATCCATCCTGCTCGTCGAGGATGAGGCCGCTCTGAGCGAGCCGCTCGCCTACCTTCTGAAGCGCGAAGGCTACGACGTGACGGTCGCAGAGGACGGGCCGACTGCGCTCGCCGAGTTCGACAAGGGAGGGGCGGACCTGGTCCTCCTCGACCTGATGCTCCCCGGCATCCCCGGCACCGAGGTGTGCAGGGAGATCCGCACCCGCTCGTCCGTGCCGATCATCATGCTGACGGCGAAGGACTCCGAGGTCGACATCGTGGTAGGGCTGGAGCTCGGCGCCGACGACTACGTGACCAAGCCGTACTCGTCCCGCGAGCTGCTCGCGCGCATCCGGGCCGTGCTGCGGCGCAGGGTGGAGGCGGAGGAGGCGATCGACGAGGCGATCCTCGAGGCCGGTTCCGTGCGCATGGATGTGGACAGGCACACCGTGCAGGTGAACGGCTCGGAGATCTCCATGCCGCTGAAGGAATTCGAGCTGCTGGAGCTGCTGCTGCGCAACGCAGGACGCGTGCTGACGCGTGGTCAACTGATCGACCGGGTGTGGGGGAGCGACTACTTCGGCGACACCAAGACCCTGGATGTGCACATCAAGCGCATCCGGTCGCGGATCGAGGAGAGCCCGTCCGAGCCGGCGATGCTGGTCACGGTGCGCGGGCTCGGCTACCGCTTCAACGCGTAGAAACGCAATCGACTCCGGACTTCTTCACGCTTCGCTCGGCGCGTCGCATGAAGAAGTCCGGAGTCGATTGTTCGTGTGGGGCTACTTGGTGGCCGGGAGGATGGTCGGCGGAACCAGGTCGCGGTATTCGGGCAGCGCGCCGTCGAGCACGGGGACCTTGAGGTTGACGCCCGTCTCGTCTCCGTACTGGAAGAAGACGTTGTAGAGCGAGCCGGGCTTGCCGTCGAAGTTGGCGAAGAAGACGTTGCTGCTGGAGCTGGACTGCGGGTGGCTGCCGAGCTGCTTGACCTGGCCGGGATTGACCGTGACCTGCGCGGTCGCGGCGCTCTGGTCGCCGCCCTGGATGGAGAGATCGATGCTCTTCGAGTCGTTGTTGACGAGCGTGACGACCAGGTTGCCGACGGTGCCGTCCTTCGCATCCGTGATGATGATGGCGTTGCGCACGTCGATCTGGCCGACGTTGCCGCTCACCCCGTCACTGGCGTCGTAGTGCTTCGTGGTGGCCTGCGGTGCGATGAAGCCGCAACCCGCCGTTCCGAACGCGACCGCCAGAGCAAGGGCGATGGACGCTGCGACACGAGCTTTCACTGAATGACCCTCCAGATCGTTCCGCTCGGCCTGCGAATGCGCCGTGTGAGGAAGCGGAATGCTGTTCGAGTTTAGCGTATGCGCACGGGCGCTCAGGCGCGCGAAGGCGAACCTTAGCATGTGCCTCATGTGGTATCCTAGTAGTTGCTGAAGGGACATCAATCTATGCTTTTCGAGGTTGGCGAAACCGTCGTTTACCCCCACCACGGTGCTGCGACTATCACCGAAGTCAAGAAGAGAATCATCAAGGGTGAAGAGAAGCTGTACCTCAAGCTCAATGTGACTCAGGGCGACCTCACGATCGAGGTGCCCGCTGAGAACGTCGACCTGGTCGGCGTCCGCGACGTCATCGGTAAAGAGGGCCTCGACCGCGTGTTCGAGGTGCTGCGCGCTCCGTTCACCGAGGAGCCCACCAACTGGTCCCGCCGCTACAAGGCGAACCTTGAGAAGCTCGCCTCCGGCGACGTCATCAAGGTCTCCGAGGTCGTCCGCGACCTGTGGCGCCGCGACCAGGACCGCGGCCTGTCCGCCGGTGAGAAGCGGATGCTCGCGAAGGCTCGTCAGATCCTGATCTCCGAGCTCGCGCTCGCCGAGAAGACCGACGACGAGAAGGCATCGAGCCTGCTCGACGAGGTCCTGGCCTCCTAAGTGTCGCCGCGCCTCGCGGTGGTGATCGTTGCCGCCGGTAATGGCACGCGCCTGGGTGCAGAGCTCCCGAAAGCCTTCGTGGCTCTCGGGGGCTCTACTCTTCTCGAGCGGTCCGTTCATGCCGTCGCCGGAATGGGCGAGCCTGCGCAGGTCGTCGTCGTCGCGCCCGCCGAGCTCGTCGCAGAGGCGGAGGAGCTCGCATCCGGTGCGTTCGGCGCGCCCGTGACCGTCGTGTCCGGTGGCGCAACGCGCCAGCAGTCGGTCGCGGCGGGAATCGCGGCGCTCGATGCCTCCGTCGAGGTGGTGCTCGTGCACGACGCGGCCCGCGCGCTCACGCCGTCCTCGCTCTTCGACGCCGTCGCAGCAGCGGTGGATGCGCGCGGCCACGGCGTCGTGCCCGGTCTGCCGGTCAGCGACACCATCAAGCGGGTGGGCGCCGACGGCGAGATCCACGAGACCGTCGACCGCTCTGTGCTCTCCGCGGTGCAGACCCCGCAGGGCTTCCCCCGCGCCGATCTGGAGGCCGCATACGCCGCCGCGGAGTCGGACGAGACGGACGACGCGGGGCTGGTGGCCGCATCCGGTCGGGCCGTCTCCGTCATCCCCGGGGATGCGCTGGCGTTCAAGATCACGACGCCGTGGGACCTCCGCCGCGCTGAGGAGCTGGTCTCGGGCGTCTCGCAGGCCGTGCCGCGCGTCGGCTTCGGCACGGACACGCACGCGTTCGACCAGGATGCGGAGCTCTGGCTGGCCGGACTGCACTGGCCGGGCGAGGCGGGGCTGGCCGGGCACAGCGACGGGGATGCGGTCGCGCACGCGATCACGGACGCTCTGCTCGCCGCCGCAGGGCTGGGCGACATCGGCGGGGTGTTCGGCACGAGCGACCCTCGTTTCGTCGGCGCGCACGGTGCGGTGTTCCTGACCGAGACCAGGCGGCTCGTCGAGCAGGCGGGATTCCGGATCGGGAACGTATCCGTTCAGCTCGTCGGCAACCGGCCGAAGTTCGCGCCGCGACGCGAGGAGGCGGAGGCGCTGCTCGGCGGCATCCTCGGCGCCCCGGTGTCGGTGTCGGCGACGACGACGGACGGCCTGGGATTCACCGGCCGCGGAGAGGGCATTGCGGCGTTCGCCACAGCTCTCGTTCTCCACAGCCCGCAGTTCTGACGAGTTGTCGACATGTTCGATCGCTCGCGCGGCACCTGCGCGGCCCGGCCCGTAGGCTGTATGCCGTGACTGTGCGACTCTACGACACGAAGGCCGGTGCCCTTCGCGACTTCATCCCCCTCCGCGACGGCGAAGTGGGGATCTACGTCTGCGGACCCACCGTGCAGTCGTCGCCGCACATCGGCCACCTGCGCTCCGCTCTCGTCTACGACCAGCTGCGACGCTGGCTGACCTACCGGGGATACGACGTCACGCTGGTGCGCAACGTCACAGACATCGACGACAAGATCCTCATCAACGCCGCCGCCGCCCGCGCATCGGGGAGCGCGGAGGAGTGGTGGGCGCTCGCGTACCGGTTCGAGCTCGAATTCACTGCGGGGTATACGGCGCTGGGCGTGCAGGCGCCCACCTACGAGCCGCGGGCGACCGCGAGCATCCCGCAGATGCAGGAGATCATCGCGAGGCTGATCGAGCGTGGTCACGCGTACGCGGCGGCGGACGGCTCCGGCGACGTCTACTTCGACGTGAAGAGCTGGCCGGCGTACGGGGAGCTCACCAGGCAGAGCATCGACAACATGGAGGCGGCGGCGGACGCCGACCCTCGCGACAAACGCGACCCGCGCGACTTCGCCCTGTGGAAGGGCCGCAAGGCCGACGAGCCGCAGTCCGCGGCGTTCCCGTCGCCGTGGGGCGATGGCCGCCCCGGCTGGCACATCGAGTGCTCAGCCATGTCGCGCCGCTACCTCGGGCCGCAGTTCGACATTCACGGCGGGGGCCTCGACCTGCGCTTCCCGCACCACGAGAACGAGATCGCCCAGTCAACGGCGGCGGGGGATGCGTTCGCCAACTACTGGGTGCACAACGGCCTGGTGAACGTGAACGGCCAGAAGATGAGCAAGTCGCTCGGCAACTCGGTCTACGCGGCCGATCTACTCGGCGCCGCACGGCCGCTGGTGGTGCGGTACTACCTCGGGGCAGCGCACTACCGGTCCACCATCGACTTCCACGACGGATCGCTGGAGGAGGCGGAGGCGGCGCTCGAGCGCATCTCCGGGTTCTTCGAGCGCGTCGACCGGCGGCTCGCGGGAACGCGCTTCGCAGGCAGCGGCGTCGAGACCGTCCCCGACGCCTTCGCGGAGGCGATGGACGACGACCTCGCCGTGCCGCAGGCCATCGCCGTGCTGCACGACACGGTGCGTTCAGGAAACGCGGCACTGGATGCGGAAGACTTGGAAGCCGCCGCCGCAGCACGCGGGCACGCGCTCGCGATGGCGGAGGTGCTGGGCATCAACCCGTTGTCCCCACACTGGAACACGGCAGGGTCGTCTGCGGCGGATGCCGCACTCGGTCAGCTGGTCGAGCGACTGCTCGCCGACAGGCAGGCGGCCAGGCAGGCGAAAGACTTTGCGGCAGCAGACCGCATCCGCGACGAACTGACGAGCGCGGGAATCACCATCGAAGACACCCAGACGGGGTCGCATTGGAGCATCGAATCATGAAGAACTCGGGTGGAAAGCCCCGCGCCGGGGCCGTGAGGAAAAGCCGCAAGGGTCCCCAGGTGGGCTCCGGCGGCCAGGGACGGCAGGCTCTCGAAGGCAAGAAGCCGACGCCGAAGGCGGAGGACCGTCCGTACCACCCCGCTGGCAAGGCGAAGGCGGCGCGCGAGCGCTACGTCGCAGCCGGCGGGCGCGGCAAGCCGGGCGAGGGCCGAGGACAGGGCTCCGGCCAGGGCCGTGGGCGCGGCGACACCACTCCCCGCGGTGCGTCCGGCGCTGCTCGCCGTGCCAAGTCGGGAGACGAGAGCGAGATCGTCACCGGCCGCAACTCGGTCGTCGAAGCGCTGCGGGCGCACATTCCGGCCAGCACGCTCTACATCGCCGCACGCGTCGAGATGGACGAGCGGGTGAAGGAGATCCTGTCGATCGCCACCGGCCGCGGACTCCCGATCCTCGAGGTCATGCGTCCGGAGCTCGACCGGCTCGCCGGTCGCGACTCGGTGCACCAGGGTGTCGCGCTCAAGGTTCCGCCGTACGAGTACGCGCACCCGGCCGACCTGCTCGACCTCACCATCCGCAAGGGCCAGACGCCGCTGTTCGTCGCTCTCGACGGGATCACCGACCCGCGCAACCTCGGGGCGATCATCCGCTCGACGGCCGCGTTCGGCGGGCAGGGCGTCATCGTCCCGCAGCGTCGCTCCGTGGGCATGACCGCGTCCGCGTGGAAGACGTCGGCCGGCGCCGCGGCGCGCACCCCCGTCGCGATGGCCGCCAACCTCACCCAGACGCTCAAGGCGTTCAAGGAGGCAGGCGTCTTCGTGCTCGGCCTCGACGGCGGAGGCGACGTGTCGCTGCCCGGGCTGTCGTTCGCCGACCGGCCCGTGGTGATCGTGGTCGGAAGCGAGGGCAAGGGGCTGTCGCGTCTCGTCACGGAGACCTGCGACGCGATCGTGTCCATCCCGATCACGGCGACCACCGAGTCGCTGAACGCGGGTATCGCCACCAGCGTCACCCTCTACGAGATCGCGAAGCTGCGCGCCGAGGCCGGCACGAAGTAGCCCGCGAACAGCGAGATGCCGGTAACGGCGCCGATTTCGATTGATCTCAGCGCCGTTACCGGCATCTCGTCGTTGTGAGGCGGGTGAGGGGTGCGGCGGGTCAGACCTTGCTGCGCCAGTCGTCGGCGTCGTCGTCCTCGTCGCCCGTTCCCGTCTCCGAGGCGAGGATCGGGATGCTGATGGTCTCCGTCGGCGGCGCGATCACGGTGGCCTCGTCGCGGCGGTGGCGGAGGATGTCGTTGATGTACGACGTCAGCGCCTCGGCGAGCGGCACATCCCTGCCCTCAGCCTGCGACATGAACCAGCGGTGCTCCAGGAGCTGGTGGAAGACCTCCGCCGGTTCCAGCTTGCCCTTGAGGTCGGCGGGGATCGCCCGGACGACCGGCTCGAAGACGCGCATCAGCCACTCGTGCGCCATCGCCTCCTCGTCGAGGCCCTGCTTGCCGAGCGTCGCCGAGTACGAGTCCAGGTCGTTGAGCAGACGGCGGGCCTGGTTCTCGCCGGTGTCGAGGCCGGTGAGCCGCAGCAGCCTGCGCTGGTGGTGCCCGGCGTCCACCACCTTCGGCTGGATGCGCACGGTGGTTCCCTCGTCGGAGGTCTTGATCGCGAGCTCCTCGATGTCGAAACCGAGGTCGTTGAGGCGGTCCACCCGCTGGTTGATGCGCCAGCGCTCGGACGACTTGAACGACTCGCTGCCTGTCAGCTCCTTCCAGAGCGACCGGTACGCGGCGACGATACCGTTGGAGACCTTGATCGGGTCGAGCTCCTCGTCGACGCGGCCCCCCGCCTCGAGGTCCATCAGCTCGCCGGCGATGTTGACGCGTGCGATCTCCAGGTCGTTCTCGCGCTGACCGTTGGAGAGGCCGCCGTCGTAGAGCTGGCCGGTCTCCGCATCCACCAGGTAGGCGGCGAACGCACCGGCGTCGCGACGGAAGAGCGTGTTGGACAGCGACACGTCGCCCCAGAAGAAGCCGACGATGTGCAGGCGCACGAGCAGCACGGCCAGCGCATCCACCAGCCTGGTCGCGGTGTCGGGGCGCAGAGTCTGCGAGAACAGCGCGCGGTAGGGGAGCGAGAACTTGAGGTGGCGGGTGACCAGCACGGCCTTCAACGGGTCGCCCTCGTCGTCCGTGCGGTTCTTGATGACCGCGACGGGGTCGACGCACGGGATGTCGACGCGCTGCAGGGTGCGCAGCATCTCGTACTCGCGGGTGGCCATCTCCGCCGTCGTCTCCTTGATGGCGATGACGTAGCCGGACAGGTTCGCGAAGCGGACGAGGTGGCGCGAGATGCCCTTCGGGAGGACCGCGATGTGCTCGCTCGTCCACTCGTCGAGTGGAAGGTTCCACGGGAGGTCGAGGAGGGCGGGATCGACGGTCGCCGCGGTGATGTTGAGGGAGCCTGCCATGATGAAAACCTATCGGATGCGGGTGGGAGCGCTGGAGGCGGGGAACGAGCAGCGGGGAAAAAGACAGTGCCGCAGTCCGTGAAGGACTGCGGCACTGTCAGGTTGCGTTACGACCTCAGTCGACGACCGCACCGCCGAGGCGCTCGCCGCTTTCCGCGTGGAACGCGTGGACGTGGCCGGGCTTCGGGGTGATGTAGACGGTGTCGCCCGCGTTGGGGTGCATACGACCGTCGACACGGCCGACGATGTCGGTGCGCTTGCCGTCGATCTCCGAGTGACCGTAGAGGTAGCCGTCGGCGCCGAGCTCCTCGACCAGGTCCACCGTGACCTTGAGGCCGGTGTTCTCTGCGGTGGAGACGACGACGTCCTCCGGGCGGACACCGATGGTGACGGCCGAACCGGCGTTCGCGAGGACCTCGCGCTCGATCGGGACGACCGAGGTGCCGAACTTGACACCGCCGTCGGTGACGTCAGCCGAGAACAGGTTCATGGCCGGGCTTCCGATGAAGCCGGCGACGAACACGTTGTTCGGCTGCGCGTACAGGTCGCGCGGGGTGCCGACCTGCTGCAGGACGCCGTCCTTGAGGACCGCGATGCGGTCGCCCATGGTCAGCGCCTCGGTCTGGTCGTGGGTGACGTAGACCGTGGTGACGCCGAGGCGACGGGTGAGCGACGCGATCTGCGTGCGGGTCTGGACGCGGAGCTTGGCGTCGAGGTTGGACAGCGGCTCGTCCATGAGGAACACCTGAGGGCTGCGGACGATCGCGCGGCCCATCGCGACGCGCTGACGCTGACCACCGGAGAGCGCCTTCGGCTTGCGGCCGAGGTATGGCTCCAGGTCGAGCAGCTTGGCGGCCTCGAGCACACGGGATGCGCGCTCGTCCTTGTTGACGCCGGCGATCTTGAGCGCGAAGCCCATGTTCTCTGCGACGGTCATGTGCGGGTAGAGAGCGTAGTTCTGGAACACCATCGCGATGTCGCGGTCCTTCGGCGGAACGTCGGTGACGTTGCGCTCGCCGATGAAGATGTTGCCGTCGTTGACCTCTTCGAGGCCGGCGAGCATTCGCAGCGAGGTGGACTTGCCGCAGCCGGAGGGGCCGACCAGAACGAGGAATTCGCCATCGGCGATCTCGAGGTCGAGTGCATCCACTGCAGGGCGGTTGGAACCCGGGTACAGACGGGTTGCCTTGTCATAGGTGACTGACGCCATTTCTTTCTTACTCCTTCACCGGCAGGTACGTGCCGGACGATCCGTTGTGAATGGGTAGGTGGAACTGTCATCCTGAGGCGACGGTGCCACGACCCCATAGTATGACATCGGCGACGGCGTCGTGACCACGCGCGAACCCCCGGGCTCCGCGCGCGTTCAGCTGGCGTCTGGGCGATTCCCAGACTGCCGAATTACGATCGTCCGGTTGCGTGCAGCGCACGCGAAGCCGAACACTGCACCCGAAGCGCAGTACCCCCTAGCGATCCCCCTGAAAGTGACATCCATGACCGACGGTCCCGACGACAGCCGCCCTGCGAACGAGCGGCGCGAGGCAGCCAGGGAGAAGGCCCGCCAGCTGCGCACGACGCAGCAGCGGAAGGATCGCAGGAACAAGACGCTCCTGACCGGCGGAATCGTGATCGGCGTGCTCGCTGTCGTGACGGTCGTTGCGCTCATCATCGTGAGTGCGATCCGGCCCACCGTCCCCGGCCCGAAGAACATGGCGAGCGACGGCGTGCTGATCGGCTCGGGCCTCAAGGTGACGCCCACCCCGGCGCTCGCGGCCGACGCCAAGCCGATCCCATCCACCCCAGACCCCAGCGGCAGCGTGGTCGACATCCGCGTGTACGCGGACTACCTGTGCGAGCTCTGCGGCGACTTCCAGCGCACCAACCTCAAGCAGCTCGAACCGCTCGTCAAGAACGGCGCCGTGACGATGGAGGTGCACCCCGTCGCGATCTACACCAGCCACTCGGCAGGGACCAAGTACTCGCTGCGTGCCGCCAACGCGGCAGCGTGCGTGGCGAACTACTCGCCGAACGCGTTCTGGAAGTTCAACGCCACGATGTTCATGAGCCAGCCCAAGGAGGGCGGCCCGGGCCTCACCGACGCGCAGATCAAGAAGCGTGTGAGTGCTGCAGGCGCCGGCAAGACGAGCGAGATCTCGTCGTGCATCGACGACGGCCGCTTCAAGACCTGGGCGACGACCGCGAGCGACCGCGCACTGAGCGGCCCCATCCCGAACTCGACGGTCAAGAAGATGACGAACGCCCTGCTGGTGCTCGTCAACGGCAAGCAGTACACCGGCTCGCTCACCAGCGCGGCCGACTTCAAAGCGTTCGTGCTGCAGGCGCAGGGCGACCAGTACTCGTCGACCGCGACCCCGACGCCGAGCCCCAGCGCAGGCTGACGGAGCGGACGGGCGCGATCCCTTAGGATGGTGCCGACGACGGGCGACCGTCGACTGCCGGCCTGGCGCAATTGGTAGCGCACCGCTCTTGTAAAGCGGGGGTTACGGGTTCGAGTCCCGTGGCCGGCTCTCTCAGCGGGGCGTGGACGAGCCGCGCGCATCCGGTGCCGTCGGATTCCAGTTCTTTCGAACGCGTCCGGGCGGCACCAATCGAACAGCTCGGGATCTACAACAATCGGATGCGCAGATTTGCCACGGGGTCCTCGCTCGCCGAGGCTGTGTCTGCGACCAACATGCCCGATCAAATTAGCAATTGATGTGCGCTTTCGCACCGCTGTCGCCTGCTCGACTCGTACGCTGGTCAGCCTCGGTAGATTTGGGGCATGAGAGATGCTGCTGCTCGCCGTCCCGTCTACGTGCTGGGCGCGGGTTTCTCGAAGGCGATTCACCGTGCTATGCCTATTACCAACGAACTCGGAGAGGCTCTGGCGTCTCGCCTAGGCTCGCAGGTGAGCTTTGATCTCCGCGTTGGACAATCATTCGAGGATTGGCTAACACTCCAAATGACGCCACTTCCGTTCTTGGAGAGTTATGAGAACGCGACCCGCGCTGCGCATGGCGCCCATATCGTTGCGGAGATCGCTCATGTGCTCGATGAGACGATGGCCGTGGCGTCAACGTCGGAATGCCCGCTTTGGCTTCGTCAACTCGTCGCTTTGTGGCACCAGGAACGAGCCGTCATCCTCACCTTCAATTACGACACGTTGATTGAGCGCGCCGTTAACGGCAACCCTCCTACGACGACCTCCACAGACGGGCAAGTGCATTACGTGATGGGCGACCATGTTGTGTTTCCCGCTCCGCCTGCTCCGCAAGCGCAGTTTCTGGGAGATATGGGGGCGGGACATACAGATCAGTCCTTTGAAATATTGAAACTGCACGGTTCACTTGCGTGGTACTGGGCGGCTGGCGATTCCAGCGGTTCCACACTGATTCGCATTCGAGAGAAGCAAGTGTTCGGATCGCTTGTTCCGATGACGCCCGACTCCGACTTCGACGGTGCAACCAAGCTAGATCGATACCTCGTGCCGCCAATAACAAGTAAGGATGGCTTTTACTCGTCCTACCTCAGCCACACACTCTGGAGGCAGGCGCGCTCGCTCGTCGCCGCTGCCTCGGAGATCACGCTCATGGGCTATTCGCTTCCCGCGGAGGACCGTGTCGCAAGTCAACTCGTTAACCAAGCCCCGAAGGATGCGAAGGTGTCGGTCGTGGATCGAGACCCCGGAAGTGCTGTGCCGCCGACGGGAATTCTTGGGAACCTCATCCAGCTAGGTATCGAGGCTGAATCAGCGTGGTCGGGAGACAACTGCCTAAGCGAGTACGTAGGGGGACGGGTCGAGAAAGCCGCCGCATCCCTATCGGTGCACTCTGCGTTCGGTGCGCTCGAAAATCGGTGGGCAGATGTGGTGGTAGCGGTGCCCTCGAGCCAGGGAATCGCCGGATCAGGTCGGCTTTGCGTAATCGCTTGGAACAGGCAAGAAAGCGTGTTTGAGACACACTCTGTCGACTCGACCTACATCCGCGGTGCAGTGATGCCTCTCCGAGAGATTGTCTTCAATGCGACGCCTAGTGCGTACAGAGAACTCGATGACTTCGTGACAGCCGAGAAGCTCAAACAGCTTGTCGAAGGTGGACGCGAATTTATCTTCAGGTTGTCAGCCACGGGCGAGAAGGCCGTCGGTGTCGGAGTCGAGCGGATTAACGTCGGCACGTGGGAGGCTCTTCAGGTGCACTGGGCGCCGCTGTAGCTCAGCCCAAGTCTTTCGTGCCCGGCGCCGTCGCCTCCAAAGCACGGATCAGCGTCTGCGCGTCGTACGGGCCCACATGGCGGCGGCCGTTGACGAAGAATGTCGGCACCGCGGTGATGTCCATCGCCTCCGCATCCAGCATGTCGTCGCGGACGCGGGCGGCGACCTCGGCGGAGTTCAGGTCGGACTCGAAGCGTTCGACGTCGAGGCCCAGGTCGGTGGCGCGTCTCATGATGTCGGACGGGAGCTGGTGCTCCTGGTCGGCGAAAAGGCTGCGCTCGAAGTCGAAGAAGCGGCCCTGGAGGGACGCGGCCTCCGAGGCCTCCGCCGCCGCCTGCGCGTTCGGGTGGTAGCGCGTGAGCGGGGCGTGACGCCAGACATAGCGGAGCTGGTCGCCGATCTCGCGCCTGACCTCCTCGACCGAGCCGGTGGCCTTCAGGCAGAAGCCGCACTGGAAGTCGCCGTACTCCACCAGCGTGTACGGAGCGTCCGCCCTGCCGTAGATGTGGTCGCGGCGCGGGTCGACGGGGCGCGCGAGGACCCGGCCGCTCTCCTTGCCTGGGTGGCGGGCATCCGAGATGCGGAAGATGAGCGTGGACAGCAGGAACGCGACGACGGATGCGGTCAGCACGGCGACGCGGGCCTCGTTCTGGACGCCGGGGTCGTCGATGGCGAGGTCGATGATGAACAGCGAGATCGTGAAGCCGATGCCGCACAGCGCGGCCCCGCCCGCCACCCTGTCGAGTGAGAGACCGGCTCCGAAGTCGCCGATCCGGAAGGCGCGCAGGAGCGCGCTCGACCCGAACACGCCGATGAACTTGCCGCCGACCAGGCCGATCAGGATGCCCCAGCTCACCGGTGAGGTGACGGCGGCGGCGAGGATGTCCCCGCTGAGCTGCACGCCGGCGTTCGCGAGGGCGAACAGCGGCAGGATCACGTACGCGACGTATGGCGCATACGCGGACTGGAGGCGCTCGTTGATCGAGATCGACTCGCGGAGGCTGTTCGCCGCCGCCCTGGCGTACTCGGTGTTCGGCGACTGCCGGAACGTCCTGGCGAGGTCGAGGGCGTGCTCCACATCGCGGCGGTTCGGGCGGTACACCGGCACCAGCAGGGCGATGGCGACACCGGCGAGGGTGGGATGCACGCCGGACGCCAGGAACGAGAACCAGACGATGACGGCGAGCGTCGCATACACCGGCCCGCGCCCGCCGCGCAGGTAGCGGGTGAAGTAGACGCCGACCAGGCACACCGCCGCGACGATGAGCGGCAGCGGGTTGAAGTTCTCGGTGTACACGAGGGCGATGATGCTGAGCGCGCCGATGTCGTCGACGACCGCGAGGGCCAGGAGGAAGACGCGGAGCCTGCCAGGCGCGTGCGGTCCGACGAGCGCGAGCGCACCGACCAGGAACGCCGTGTCGGTGGAGATGACGACACCCCAGGCGTGCTCCTGACCCGACCCGGCGCTGATCAGCACGAACAGGAGCGCTGGCATCACGAGTCCTGCGACAGCGGCGACCACGGGGATCACGGCGCGCGACCAGCTCGTCAGCTCGCCGATCGCGAACTCGCGCCGCACCTCCAGCCCGACCGTGAAGAAGAAGATCGCCATGAGCGCGTCGTTGACGAGCGCGTGCAGCGTGAAGTCCAGATGGATGTCCTGCACGCCGACGGTGAAGTGCGTCTCCCACAGCGCGTCGTACGAGCTGGACGACACGTTCGCCCAGACGATGGCGATGACGGTCGCCAGGAGCAGGAGAAGAGCGCCGATCCGATTCTGGCCCAGATTGCGGATGCGCTCTGCGATGGAGGGACGGCGGGCACCTGACTCGGGAAGGTCGGGGTCTGGCGACCGCTCGATCACGGTCAAGCTGGTCATGGAGACATTCTGGACCGCGCGGCGGTGGCTGTGGGGTTTTCGGTGGAATCGGCCTCGGTCGATCGCTGCGCTGCGTGGCCTGAAAGGTGTCGCATGTCGGCTAGGTTAGGTTGGCCTCATCAACAGTTCGCCCCCCCGTCGACTGGAGTCTCAGGAGATGACCTTCGCTCGTCAGCGCCTTCGGCACGAGTTCGCCGTCCGCCACGTCACCGTCCGCCGTGTGAGCAGAATCGTCCCGTCGATCGTCCGTGTGACCTTCGGCGGGAAGGATCTTGACGGCTTCGCGAGTGCAGGACCGGCCGACCACGTCAAGGTGTTCTTCCCCGACCACCAGTCCGGGATGCTCGTGGTGCCGACCGTGACACCGGAGGGCATCCGTCCGCCGGAGAGCGGCACGCCGATCGCGCGGGATTACACGCCGCTCGCCTTCCGCCCCGCGGCGGACGGGGACCCGGCAGAGCTCGACATCGACTTCGTGCTGCACGGCGACGAAGGCCCGGCCTCTGCGTGGGCGGTCAGAGCGACGCCGGGCGACGTGGTCGCCATCGGCGGACCGCGCGGATCGCAGCTCGCCCCGGAGGGCATCGGCCGGCTGATCCTGGTCGCCGACGAGACGGCGTTGCCAGCCGCGAGCAAGTGGCTGGACGCCGTCGGCCCCTCCGTGCCGGTGACGGCGCTGTTCGACGTGGCCGACGACAGCGTGTCCGCCTACCTGCCCGCCGCCGTCGCAGGCCGGGTGGATGCGCGGTGGCTGAGCAGGGCGAGTGGCTTGAGCGACCCGAGTGGCGCATCCCCTGTCGAGGTCGCCCTGCGCGCGCTGAGGCCGATCGGCGAGGACACGTTCGTGTTCCTCGCGGGCGAGGCAGGCACGCTCATCCCGTTGCGGCACTACCTGAGGCGCGAGCTGGGGCTACCGCAGGAGCAGGTCGTGGTCAGCGGGTACTGGAAGCGCGGCGTGGTCGCCCTCGACCATCACGCGCCGGTGGACCCGAGCGACCCGGACTGAGCCGGTTCCCGTACGACCGAATGTTGCGCGAAGGTACGCGCATCCGTTCCGCGGTTCGTACAGTTGCTCCATGGCTGACTTCGAGACCAGGCAGATCCACGCCGGCGCCGTCGTGGATGCGCAGACCAGTGCGCGGGTGACGCCGATCTACCAGACCGCCGGCTACGTCTTCTCGGACTTCGACGACGGAGAGGAGCGCTTCGCCGGGCGCAGCGCGATGCGGGCGTACTCCCGCAACGAGAACCCGACGAACGCGGTCGCAGGGCGCAGGCTCGCCGACCTGGAGGGCGGAGTCGACGGCATCGTCGTCTCCAGCGGGCAGGCCGCCATCGCCGCAGCGCTGTTCTCGCTCGCGCGGGCCGGCGATCACATCCTGGCCACGTCGTCGCTGTACGAAGGAACGCGGGAGATGTTCCGCGGCGCGCTGCAGCGGCAGGGGCTCGACGTGGAGTACGTGCCGGACGACGCCGACGAGGCGGAGTGGTCGGCGCGCGTCACCGACCGCACGCGCGCAATCTACACCGAGACCATCCCGAACCCGCTCAACCAGGTCGTCGACCTGGAGCGGCTCGCGGGGATCGCGCACAGCGCAGGCGTGCCGCTCGTGGTGGACAGCACGGTGGCGACGCCCTACCTCTGTCGCCCCATCGAGTGGGGAGCGGACATCGTGGTGCACTCCACCTCCAAATGGCTGGCGGGGCACGGGGCCGTGATCGGCGGTGCCGTGATCGACGGCGGCCGGTTCGACTGGGCCGCCAACGCCGAGCGCTTCCCTCATCTGGTGGATGCGCCGAGGCCGGGTGTCCCGTCGTTCGTGGAGCGCTTCGGCGCCGGGGCGTACCTCGCCTATCTGCGCACCGTGACGGTGCTGGAGTACGGGCCGACCGTTCCGCCGACGAGCAGCTTCCTGCTGCTGCACGGCGTCGAGACGCTGTCGCTGCGGATGGACAGGCACGTGCAGAACGCACAGGCCATCGCGGAGTGGCTGGATGGGCGGCCGGAGCTGGCGGCCGTGCACTACCCCGGCCTCGCCGCCAGCCCGTTCCACGAGCGCGCGGGGAAGTACCTGCCGCTCGGGCCAGGGTCGATCGTCAGCATCGACCTGGCAGGCGGGCGGCCGGCGGCGCGCCGGTTCATCGACGCGCTGGAGCTGGTCAGCCCGATGACGCACATCGGCGACGTTCGCACGCTCGCGATCCACCTGGGCAGCACGATCCACGCCAAGCTCACCGAGCAGGAGCGGCTCGACGCGGGGATCACGCCGGGGCTCGTCCGGTTGTCGATCGGGCTGGAGAGCGTGCGCGACGTGATCGAAGACCTGGAGCGAGGCCTGGTGGCCGCGGGCTAGCTGAGACTTCCTGCCGATCAGGCTGGGACGGACGTGCGCGCTGACTGGGTGCTGCGGGCGTGGACGAGGGCGGCGATGCGGCGGACCGCCTCGGTGATGGTGGCGGGGTCGCAGGCGATGTTCATGCGGGCGAAGCCGTGGCCGCCCTGGCCGAAGGTGGGGCCGGAGTTGAGGGCGACCCGTGCATCGGCCAGCAGGGTCGCGGCAGGGTCGTCGCCGAGACCGATGGCGCGGAAGTCCAGCCAGACCAGGTAACCGGCATCCGGCTCCACCACGCGGACCTCCGGCAGGTGGATGCTCAGCTCGCCGACGAGCAGGCGGTAGTTGTCCGTGATGCGGTCGATGGTCTGGTGCAGCCAGGTCTGCGCCTCGTATGCGGCGATGTTGGCGTGCAGGCCGATGATGCTGGTGCGGGCGGCGAGCTCTTCCGGGAACCGGGTGAGCATCGCGGCGGAGTCTGCGTCGTTCGCGACGGCGACGGCGCACTTGAGGGCTGCGAGGTTCCAGCCTTTGCTGGCGGAGGTCACGGTGACGGAGCGGACCCCCGCCCCGGTACACGCCACAGCGAAGGGTGTGAACGGAGAGCCTGGATGCGCGAGCGGGGCGTGCACCTCGTCGCTCACCACGAGGACGTCGTACTGCGCTGCGAGGCGCGCGAGCTCCGCGAGGCTCTCCCTGTCGTGCGAACGGCCGGTGGGGTTGTGCGGGTTGCAGAGGAGGAACGCATCCACCCCGGAGGCGAAGGCGCGCTCGATCGCGGGAAGGTCGAGCGACCAGCCTGCGTCCTCGCGCAACGGAACCTCGACGGCCTCTGCGCGGGCCTCGCCGACCATCTCGTAGAACGGCGCGTACACGGGCGGGGTCAGCACGACGCGACCGCCGACGCCGGGAACGGCGAGCCGCAGGGTCTCCAGGACGCCGACCGTCACATCCGTGGCGAGATGCACCCTGGACTCGTCGAGCTGCCAGCCCCACGCGCCGGAGGCGAACTCGGCGAACGCCTCTGCCAGCGGGCCGGGGGAGTCGAGGTATCCGGTGTCGGAGCGCAGCAGGTGATCGATCGCGGTCTGAGCGACGGCCGGCGCGATCTCGAAGTCCATCTCGGCCACCGACATCGGAAGGACGTCGGCGGGGAACCGGTGCCACTTGATGCTGGTCCTGCGTTCGCGCAGGTCGGCGAGAGGTCGCGCGTGAATGCCACTCATGGGACAACTGTCCTCGGCTATCGTCCAGAGCGCCAACGCGCTGTCGAAAACTGAAACAAAACTGCCGTGCCCCAGCCTGGACGCGCGCACCACGGGATGCGGGACAATGGCAGAAGGACACGGAAGGTGGTGCGACGACGTGAGCGACGATCGAGGAGCCACCGTGGGCGATGCCGGATACTGCGCACCGTTCCTCCGCGCGCTGCCGGTGACCGGCGCCGCCGTCTCGACCATCGGCGATCTGGTCTCGCCGGAGACCGTGTGCGCGACCGACGATGTCGCCGCGCGCCTGGACGAACTGCAGTTCGACCTGCGCGAGGGCCCGTGCTGGGAGGCGCTCGCCACCAGGCGCCCTGTGCTCACCCCCGATCTTCGTAGGGCGCCAGGAGCAGGCTGGCCGTCGTTCGCCCACGCAGCGGCCGGGCTCCCCGTGGCGTCGCTGTTCGCTTTCCCGCTCGCCATCGGGCCGCTCAACCTCGGGGTGATCGACCTCTACAGCTCCCAGCCCGTCCGGCTCAGGGATGCGGACACCAAGCGGGCGGCGGAGCTCGCAGAAGACGCCGGACGGCTCCTGCTGCGCGACCTGCTCGGCAGGCTCGACAGGAAGCCGGACGAGGACGGAGACGGCGGAGAGTTCTCGCGCAGGCGCATCCACCAGGCGACGGGCGCCGTCATCGCGCAGCTCGGGGTGACGCCGGAGGACGCGGAGCTGGTGATCCGCGCGCACGCGTTCGCGCACGACATGACGATGCGCGAGGTCGCCGAGGACATCCTCGGGTGGCGGCTGGACTTCGCCGCAGAGGGCGAGAGGTAGGGACGATGCAGGAGACTACGCGCGAGGGCCGGATCCTGGAGACGTTCGCCGTGCTCGCCGACTCACTGGTGGCCGACTACGACATCGTCGATCTGCTGCAGACGCTGGTCGAGCGCTGCCAGGAGCTGCTGAGTATCAGCCAGGCCGGCATCCTGCTCGCTGACGGAGAAGGGGAGCTGCACGTCGTCGCCTCCACCGACGAGCGCAGCGGCCTGATCGAGCTGATGCAGCTCGGGCCGGACGGCGGACCGTGCGTCGAATGCTACCGGAGCGGTTCGGCCGTCGCGGTGCCCGATCTGGCGCTCGTCGCAGACACCTGGACGCAGTTCCACGCGGAGGCGACAGAGCAGGGCTTCCACGCAGTGCACGCGTTCCCGCTGAGGCTGCGGCGCGCGACGATCGGCTCGCTCAACCTGTTCGGCGACGAGACGGGCTCGATGACGGAGATCGACACGGTTGCCGCGCAGGCGATGGCCGACGTGGCGACGATCGGCATCATGCAGCAGAGGGCGCTCGCCGAGAGTGACGTGGTGCGCAACCAGCTGCAGCACGCGCTTGACAGCAGGGTGGTCATCGAGCAGGCGAAGGGCGTCGTGTCGTACTCGCACCGCATCCCCGTGGACGAGGCGTTCACGCGCATCCGGTCGTATGCCCGCAGCAACGGGATGCAGCTCACGATGGTGGCGCAGCAGATCGTGCGGCGCGAGCTCGTGCTCTAGACGGCGGGGTCTCCCGTGGCGTCCTTGCGGCGTCGCACTTCCTCCTCGAGCTGCCGGATGCGCTCCTGACGCTCGTGGTATGCGATCTCCTTCTCGACGGCGGCGAGCTGCTCCTCTGTGCTGAGCGTCCGCGCGTGCTGGACGCGCTGCGGCGTGGCCTCCCGCACCACCACGGTGCGCCGCTGCCTCGGCTCGCGCGGCCCGTACTCCCTGCCGAGCGCGAACCACAGGATGCTTCCGATCAGCGGGAGCAGGATCACGATGAACACCCAGACCAGCTTCGGCAGGTGCCGCACCTGGTCGGACGGACGCAGGATGATGTCCACCAGGGCGAAGACGAACAGCGTGAGCGCGAGCAGCGGAACGAGCAGCATGGCCCCGATCCTATGGGAATGCTGTGTCCCCGGGCCATGCTGCTCGCCGGTCGACCGTCTGAGTGATCGACCGGCGCGCGCAGGCGTCAGCCGAACGGGATGGCGCCGAGCACCACCCCGACGGTGAGCATCACCAGGGACACCAGGAGCGCCCGCCAGAGCACCTTCTTGTGGTGGTCGCCGAGGTTCACGTTCGCCAGTGACACCAGCAGCAGGATGGCGGGGACGAGCGGGCTCTGCAGGTGGACGGGCTGGCCGACGATCGACGCCCGCGCCATCTCCACCGGGCTGATGCCGTAGTTGGCGGCCGTCTCCGAGAGGATCGGGAGGATGCCGAAGTAGAAGGCGTCGTTCGACATGAAGAACGTCATCGGGATGGACAGCAGTCCGGTGATCACCGCGAGGAACGGTCCCATCGACGCCGGGACGATCTGAACCACCCAGTTGGCCATCGCGGTGACCATGCCGGTGCCGTTGAGCACGCCGACGAGGACGCCGGCCGCGAGCACCATCGACACGACGCCGACGATGCTGGGCGCGTGCGCGACGATCTCGTCCGCCTGGCTGCGCAGCTTCGGGAAGTTGATCACGAGGGCGAGCGCCGTTCCGACCATGAAGATGTACGCGAGGGGCAGCACGTCGAGCACGAGCAGCACCATCACGGTGACGGTGAGCGCGAGGTTGACCCAGATCAGCTTCGGCCGCAGCGACGGGCGGTTCGGGTCGAGCATGGTGTCGGCCATCGCCGTGTCGCCGTTGTCCGGCCGTGCACCGGAGACGGTCACGATTCCCGTGGTGTCCACCGCGCCGCGGGCGCCTGGCGCCGCCTGCGAGCCGCGCACCAGTCGTCCGCCCTGGAACAGCGAGAATCGTGTGGATGCGCTGCCGGAGCTGGCCGTTCCGGCACCAGCACCGGCGCCGGCCGCGACGGGCTCGCGCAGCATCGGGGTGGCGAGTGCCAGCGTGCCGAGGCGGCGGCGCTCGCCGACTCCGAGCATCCACACCAGGGCGAACGCCACGACCAGGCCGACCCCGAGCGACGGCAGCATGGGCACGAAGATGTCGGTCGGCGAGACGTTCAGGGCGGAGGCCGCTCGTGCGGTCGGTCCGCCCCACGGCACGATGTTGAGGGTGCCGTTGACCAGCCCGGCGACGCAGGTGAGGACGACCGGGCTCATCCCGAGCCGGAGGTAGATCGGCAGCATGGCCGACGTGGTGATGATGAACGTGGTCGAGCCGTCGCCGTCGAGGGAGACGGCGCCGGCGAGCACCGCCGTGCCGAGTACGACCTTCGCGGGGTCGTCCCCGAGGAACCGCACGATGAACCGGATGAGCGGGTCGAACAGGCCGACATTGATCATGATGCCGAAGAACATGATCGCGAACATCAGCAGGGCGGCGGTCGGGGCGAGGCCGCCGATCGCCTTCATGATCATGTCGCCGAGCCCGAGCCCTGCCCCGGCGAACAGGCCGAAGATGGTGGGCACCAGGATGAGGGCGACCATCGGCGTCAGCCGTTTGGTCATGATGAGTGCCATGAAGGTGAGGATCATGGCGAATCCGAGGATGACGAGCACGCCGACTCCTTTGTCGTAGTGGATGGAGCTGTCGAGCGGATGCGACGCTGACACGCTACGAGGGGAGGCGGCGCGCAGCCGGGTATCGCGCGTTCCCGCACGATCTGCGCATTCTCCGGGTTCTGCGCATTCTGCTCATTCGGCGTCTTGCGGTGCGGACGCCTAGCCTGGACGGGACACGAAGGAGTTTCGGGATGCGGTTCGCCAGCCATGTGCTGCTCCTCCAGCTGGCGACCGTCTCCGCGGTCGTCGCGGTGAGCGCCGGTGTGTTCGCCGTGCTCGGCGTGCAGCAGTTGCAGCGGGAGGCGGAGTCGTCCGCGCTGGCCATCGCCCGCACGGTCGCAGAGGACGTGGAGGTGCGCGCCTCCGTGGCAGAGTTCAGCGAGAACCCTGGCACGCCGACCAACGCGGCCGTCGCCGCCGGCCCGTTGCAGCCGCTCGCCGAAGCGGTGCGGACCCGCACGGGCGCGCTGTTCGTCGTGATCACGGACGACCACGGCATCCGGCTCGCGCACCCGGACGAGAGCCGCCTGGGCGAGCGGGTGAGCACGAGCTTCGAGGACGCCGTGGCCGGGCGGGAGACGGTGGCCTGGGAGACGGGGACCCTGGGGGAGTCGGCTCGCGCGAAAGTGCCCGTCTACGCGCCAGGCGTCGGCAGTCGCGTGCCGGTCGGGGAGGTGAGCGTCGGCTTCGCCGCCGCGAGCGTGTTCACCGAGCTTCCCTCGCTGCTCGGCGGGATCGCAGTGACGGCCGTGGTCGCGCTCGCGATCGGGGTGGTCGCGTCCGTGCTCATCCGGCGCAGGCTCACCCGGTTGACCATCGGACTGCAGCCGGAGGAGCTGAGCGCGCTCGTGCAGGACCAGGCCGCCGTGCTCGACGGGGTCGGAGAGGGAGTGCTCGCCATCACCCCGGCCGGCGAGGTGAGCGTCTGCAACGAGCGGGCGGCGCGGATGCTGGGGCTGGCGCATCCGATCGGTTCACCGGTGCGCGAACTCGGACTGCCCGCGCCGCTCGCGCTGTCGCTGGAGTCGGCGACGGGAGACACCGCCGTGCAGGACGTCTTCGTCACGGGCGGCCGCGTGGTCTACGTCGACGTTCGCAGGGTCGAGCGCGGCGGCCGCGACCTCGGCACGGTCGCCGTGCTGCGCGACAGGACGGACCTGGACGCGCTGGCCAGACGGCTCGACGCCGTCGCGACCATGACCAACGCGCTGCGGGCGCAGCGGCACGAGTTCGCGAACCGCGTGCACGTCGTCGCCGGGCTGATCGACGCCGACAGGGTGCAGGATGCGCGCGGCTATCTCGCGGACGTGGTCGCCCGCGGTCCGCTCAAGTTCCCTGTGGAGCACGCCGACCGCATCCAGGAGCCGTACCTGCAGGCGCTGCTCGGGGCCAAGGGCATCGAGGCGGCGGAGCGCGGCGTGCTGCTGACGCTCGGGGCGGAGACGCTGGTCACCGGCGCCGTCGCAGAGCCGGAGGACGTGGCGACCGTGCTCGGCAACCTGGTCGACAACGCGATCAGCGCCGCGGTCGACGGGGACGAGCCCCGGTGGGTGGAGGTGGAGCTGCTGGACGACGGGGATGACCTGTTCCTGACGGTCGGAGACTCCGGCAGGGGCGTCGCCGACCCTGCCGTGCTGTTCGAACGCGGGGACGACAGGCAGCCGGCGCCGGCCGACGCCGTCCACGGGCACGGGTTCGGGCTCCCGCTCTGCCGTGACATCGCCAGGCGGCGAGGGGGAGACGTGTGGCTGGTGGACGCGGGAGGGGCGGCAGGGTCGGGCGGCGGCGCGGTGCTGTGCGCGCGGCTGCCAGGCACGATGCGGGCGGAGTCAGCGCATCCACCGATCGAAAGGGGTCTCCCGTGAGCGACGACATCCGCGTTCTCGTCGTCGACGACGACTTCCACGTCGCCGGCCTGCACCGCGACGTCGTCGCCGTCCGGCCCGGCTTCACGGCGCTGGATGCGGTGCACACCGCCCGTGAGGCGCGCGCCGTCGTGCGCGACCAGACGCCCGACCTCGTGCTGGTCGACGTCTACCTGCCGGACGGCGACGGCCTCGCGCTGCTCGCCGAGCTCGACACGGACGCGTTCGTGATCAGCGCGGCGACGGACGGGGCGACCATCCGCCGCGCGCTGCGATCCGGGGCGCTGACCTACCTCATCAAACCGTTCGACGCCCGGCTGCTCGGCGACAGGCTGGACGCGTACCTGCGCTACCGCAACGTGCTGCGCGACGACAGAGGAGCCGACCAGGAAGCGGTCGAGCGCGCACTGCGCATCCTGCACTCCGGCGACACGGCAGCCGCCTCGTCGTCGCGGTCGGCGACAGAGCAGCTCGTGCTCGCCCAGCTCGACGGCGGCGAGGTGACGGCGGCGGACGTCGCCGCCGTCACGGGCGTCTCGCGGGCGACGGCGCAGCGCTATCTCGCGGCGCTCGCCGCCCGGGGCCTCGTCGAGGTCGCTCTGCGCTACGGCACCACCGGCCGCCCCGAGCACCGCTACCGCCGAGCCTGACCGACGCTGCGGCGGCCGGTCACTCCCAGGTCATGAAGGGGCGGAGCTCCAGCTGGCCGTTGCGCGCCATCGGGTGACGGGACGCGATCTCGATCGCCTCGTCCAGGTTCTCGCACTCCAGGATGTCGAAGCCGCAGATCCACTCCTTGGTCTCCGCGAACGGGCCGTCCGTGACGTGGCGCTTGCCGTCGCGCACGCGCACGATCGTCGACTTCGCCGGCGGCTCGAGGACCTCGCCGATGATGCGCTTGCCGCTGGCGTCGAGCTCGTCGACCCAGAGGTTCACATCCGATTCATCCGACTCGGTGTCGCGGTTGGAGTCGGTGACAACGAACATCATGTACTTCATCGTTCATCCTTTCGATTGCGAACGCTTCACCCCCACGTCGAACGAGGACGCACGCCATCGACATTCTGCAGCGGAAACAAATCTCCGGCCAGACAATCCATCGGCCAGACGATCCATCGGGCAGGTCGGGGCCCCAGTTTCAGCGCGTCGGCGCCTGTCCGGTGGATGCGCGGACGACGAGCCGCGTCGGAAGGACGGTGGCCGCGGCGGGCTCCGGGCGGGACTCGATCTCCGCGATGAGCAATTCGACCGCGCGGTGGCCCGTCGCCTCGAACTCCTGGTGAACCGTGGTCAGCGGCGGCCAGAACGAGTCGGACTCCGCCATGTCGTCGAAGCCCACCACGCTGATGTCCTCCGGCACGCGGCGGCCGTTCTCGTGCAGGGCGCGCAGCACGCCGAGCGCCATCTGGTCGTTCGCGGCGAACACGGCCGTGATCTCCGGATGCGCGGCGATCGTCTTGCCGTGCTCGTATCCGGCTGCGGTCGACCAGTCGCCGAGCATCGGCTCAGGCACCGGTCTGCCCGCCTCCTCCAGCACAGAGCGCCAGGACTGTGCTCGCCGGGTGGCGGAGTACGAGTCGGCAGGGCCGGAGATGTGCCACACGGTCTCGTGGCCGAGGGCGAGCAGATGCTCGGTGGCGAGCCTGGCGCCCTGGGCCTGATCGGTGTCGACCTGCGGGTAGTCGGCGCGCGCCGTCGAGTCGATGACGACGACGGACAGGCCGGGAGGCAGTTCGACGTCCGCCCTGTCGACGATGTGCGCCTCGATGACGATGATGATGCCGTCGACCGCCTGCTCGAGCAGCCGGGAGAACGCGACGGACACATCCTGCTGGGTGGGGTGCTCGACGGGGACGAGGTTGATCGAGTATCCGGCGCGTGCGGCGGAGACGGCGATGGCGTCGAGCGTGCGCATGTTTCCGTACGACGACAGTGTGAACATGACGACGCCGATGCTGCGGAAGTGGCCGGAGCGCAGCGCGCGGGCTGCGCGGTTGGGCCGGTAGCCGAGTGCCTGCATCGAGTGCAGCACGCGGTCTCTGGTGGCCGGCTCGACGTTGGTGAGGCCGTTGGCGACGCGGGAGACGGTCTGCGTGGAGACCCCGGCGTGCCCGGCGACATCGGCGAGCGACGGCCCGCGTCTGGCGCGGCTGCGCGCGGTGTTCTGCTCGGTCATCGCGCTGCCCTTTCCCGGAACGTCTGTGCGGATCTCTGGGTCAACTCTGGCAGATCCGAAAGAAGGACTTGCGCCATGTTGACGTCAACATGTTAGTGTAGCCCCGCTGATGTTGACGTAAACATCGCTGCAACGACAAGGAAGGTCCCTGTGACAACGACGTCCGCACCCCGTAGCGCCGCCCTGAGCGCGCCACGCCGACGCCACCGTCGCGACTGGCGCGGCTGGGCGTTTGTGGCACCGTTCATGGTCGTGTTCGCGGCGATGATCATCGCCCCCGTCCTCTACGCGATCTACCTCAGCCTGTTCCGCGAGCAGCTCGTCGGCGGCACCGTGTTCGCCGGACTCGAGAACTACATCGCCGTCTTCACCGATGCGAAGTTCTGGGAGTCCCTCGGCCGCGTCACCGTCTTCCTCGTGGTGCAGGTGCCGATCATGCTCGTGCTCTCGCTCACCGCGGCGCTCGCCCTCGACAGCGCCCGGCTGCACGGAGCAGGGTTCTTCCGCATCGCGATCTTCCTGCCGTATGCGGTCCCCGGCGTCGTCGCCGCCCTGATCTGGGGCTTCATCTACGGCGACCAGTTCGGCCTCACGGCAAGCATCAACGATCTGCTCGGCACCAGCTTCGCCCCGCTCAGCGGCTCCTGGATCCTCGGCTCCATCGGCAACATCGTCACCTGGGAGTTCATGGGCTACAACATGCTCATCTTCTACGCGGCGCTCAAGGTCATCCCCGGCGAGCTGTACGAGGCGGCCGAGATCGACGGGGCTGGTGCGTTCCGCACCGTGTTCAGCATCAAGATCCCCGCGGTGCGCGGCGCTATCGTGATCGCGACGATCTTCTCGATCATCGGCAGCTTCCAGTTGTTCAACGAGCCCAACCTGCTGAAGCCCCTCGCACCGAACGCGATCTCCAGCTACTTCACCCCGAACATGTACGCATACAACCTCTCGTTCGCCGGTCAGCAATTCAACTACGCGGCCACCGTCGCGATCGTCATGGGCGTCCTCACCGCGGTGATCGCCTACGTCGTGCAGTTGCGCGGCTCGAGGAAGGAGAACGCCTGATGGCCGTCATCGCCCCCGAGCGCAAGGTCCGCACCCCGGCGCGCCGCGCATCCGGTGCCTCCCGCCGCCCTGTCAGAGCCGGCTCCGGCCGCCGCAACCCCCGCCAGCGCCGGTCGATCGTGCTCACGATCGTCATGGTGATCTTCACGATCTACTCGATCGTTCCGCTGGTCTGGCTGATCGTGAACGCAACCAAGACGCAGCCGGAGCTGTTCTCCTCGTTCGGCCTCTGGTTCGGCAACGGATTCTCGCTGTTCCAGAACATCGCGGACACCCTCAGCTATCGCAACGGGATCTTCCTGCAGTGGTTCGGCAACACACTGCTCTACGTGGTGGTCGGGGCGGGAGGCGCGACGCTGCTCGCGACGGTCGCAGGCTACGGTCTCGCGAAGTACACGTTCCCCGGAAAGCGCGCGGTCTTCGCGATCGTCCTCGGCGCCATCGCCGTGCCTGGCACAGCGCTCGCTGTCCCGACCTTCCTGATGTTCAGCCAGGTGGGCCTGACCAACACGCCCTGGGCGGTCATCCTGCCGTCCCTGGTGAGCCCGTTCGGCCTCTACCTGGTCTGGACGTACGCGTCCGAGGCGATCCCGACCGAGTTGCTCGAAGCCGCCAGGATGGACGGCGCAGGCGAGTTCCGCACCTTCTTCACGATCTCGTTGCGGCTGCTCGCCCCCGGCATCGTCACGGTGCTGCTGTTCGCCATCGTCGCCACCTGGAACAACTACTTCCTGCCGCTGATCATGCTGAGCGACCCGCAGTGGTACCCGCTCACTGTCGGTCTCGGCCAGTGGAGCGCCCAGGCCATCGGCGTCGGAGCGCAGCCGATCTACAACCTCGTCATCACGGGCTCGCTGCTCACCATCGTGCCCATCGTCATCGCCTTCCTCTTCCTGCAGCGGTTCTGGCAGTCGGGGTTGAGCGCCGGAAGCGTCAAGCAGTGACGGGAGACCGCTGCTTGCACCCGCACCACCCCTCCCACGGGCGTCCTGCCCAGCACACACCCTCATCCCGATGAAGTGAATGAAGTGAAAGGAACACCATGAAGCGCATCTCGCGTTCGTCGGTGCTTCGACGCGTCGCGACGGCCATCGCCGTCAGTGCCGTGCTCGGCGCGTCGCTCGCCGCCTGCTCAGGAGGCACCGCAGCATCCGGAGGCAGCTCCTCCGACATCGAGTCCGCCCTGAAGGAGGGCGGCACGATCACGTACTGGTCGTGGACGCCGTCCGCGGAGGCCCAGGTCGCCGCGTTCGAGAAGCAGTACCCGAAGGTGAAGGTCAAGCTGCTCAACGCCGGCACCAACACCACCGAGTACACCAAGCTGCAGAACGCCATCAAGGCGGGTTCCGGCGCGCCGGACGTCGCCCAGGTCGAGTACTACGCCATCCCGCAGTTCGCCCTCGGCAAGGCGCTCGTCGACCTCAAGCAGTACGGCTTCGACAAGCTCAAGAGCGACTACACGCCGGGCCCGTGGGGCTCTGTCAACGTCGGCGGCCAGCTCGTCGGCCTGCCGCAGGACTCCGGCCCCATGGCGATGTTCTACAACAAGACGGTCTTCGACAAGTACGGCATCGCCGTGCCGAAGACCTGGGACGAGTACGTGGATGCGGCCACCAAGCTGCACGCGGCCGACCCGAACGTATACATCACCAGCGACTCCGGTGACTCGGGCTTCACCACCAGCATGATCTGGCAGGCGGGCGGACGCCCGTTCCAGGTCGACGGCACGAAGGTGTCGATCAATCTGCAGGACGACGGCACCAAGAAGTGGACCAGCACCTGGAACAAGCTGGTCGAGAACAAGCTGCTCTCCGCGGTGCCCGGCTGGAGCGACGACTGGTTCAAGGCGCTCGGCAACGGCTCCATCGCCACCCTCGTGACCGGCGCGTGGATGCCCGGCGTGCTCGAGTCGTCCGTGAAGGACGGCGCAGGCCAGTGGCGCGTCGCCCCGATCCCGACCTACGACGGCACTCCGACCAACGCCGAGAACGGAGGAGGCGGACAGGTCGTGCTCAAGCAGAGCAAGAACCCTGCGCTCGCAGCAGGCTTCCTCAAATGGCTGAACAACAGCGACGCGTCGATCAAGGTCTTCCTGCAGTCTGGCGGCTTCCCGTCGACCACGAAGGACCTCGAAGCGAGCGACTTCCTCTCCGCTGCCCCCGACTACTTCGGCGGCCAGAAGATCAACGAGGTGCTCGTCGACGGCGCGAAGAACGTCTCGACCGGGTTCCAGTACCTGCCGTTCCAGGTGTACGCGAACAGCATCTACGGCGACACGGTCGGCCAGGCGTACTCCAACAACAGCGACCTGAACGCCGGCCTGCAGGCCTGGCAGAAGTCGCTGGTCGACTACGGCAACCAGCAGGGCTTCACCGTCACGGCGAAGTAGAAGGACGCAACACCGCACGACCAGTGGATGCGGCCGGTCGCCACGCGCGACCGGCCGCAGCCACGACACAGCAGGGACACGGACACGATGGAGACGACAGCACCGATGACAACGGGGACAGCAGACACCGGCATTCTGGATGCGAAGGCCGGGAGCGCGGTCGGGAGCGCGGTCGAGAGCGCCGAATCGTCGCACGGGCGGCCCGGCCGGTTCGAGATCGGCGAGCACGACTTCCTGCTCGACGGTCAGCCGTTCCAGGTGATCTCGGGCGCTCTGCACTACTTCCGCGTGCATCCGGGGCAGTGGGCCGACCGCATCCACAAGGCCAGGCTGATGGGGCTCAACACCATCGAGACGTACGTGCCGTGGAACCTGCACGAGCCCGTCGATGGCAGGTGGACGGCGGAGGGCGGCCTCGACCTCGGCGCCTTCCTCGACGCCGTCGCCGCCGAGGGGATGCGCGCGATCGTCCGCCCTGGACCGTACATCTGCGCCGAGTGGGTCAACGGCGGCCTGCCTGCCTGGCTCACCGCAGAGCCAGGCGTCGGCATCCGGCGCAGTGAACCGCGCTACCTCGCAGCCGTCAGCCGCTACCTGCGCGAGGTGTACGCCATCGTCGCCCCGCGCCAGCTCGACAACGGCGGGCCCGTCGTGCTCGTGCAGATCGAGAACGAGTACGGCGCGTACGGCGACGATAAGGACTACCTGCGGGCGCTCGTCGACGTGACCCGCGCATCCGGGATCGTCGTGCCGCTGACCACGGTCGACCAGCCGCAACCTTCGATGCTCGAGAACGGTTCCCTGCCGGAGCTGCACCGCACGGCGTCGTTCGGGTCGCGCGCCGTCGAGCGCCTTGCCACGCTGCGGGAGCACCAGCCGACGGGGCCGCTGATGTGCTCCGAGTTCTGGAACGGCTGGTTCGACCACTGGGGCGAATACCACCACATCACGTCGCCGGCGGATTCCGCGGCGGAACTGGATGCAGTGCTCGCGGCAGGCGCGTCGGTGAACCTCTACATGGTCCACGGCGGAACCAACTTCGGCTTCACGAACGGCGCCAATCACAAGGGCCACTACACGCCCATCGTGACGAGCTACGACTACGACGCCCCGCTCGACGAGGCAGGCAACCCGACGGCCAAGTACTGGGCGTTCAGGGAGACGATCGCCCGGCACGCGCCGGTGCCGGATGAGGTGCCCGCCGCTGCCGGTGCCGCTCCTGTCGTGTCCGGTGAGCTCGACGCTGTTGTCCCGCTGCACGCCGTCGACGCGATCGTCGCGGCGCCTGTGCGCTCCGAGCAGCCGCCGACGATGGATGTGCTCGGTCACTACGGGCCGTTCGCGGTCTACCGCGCGTCCATCGACGCGGCAGCCGGTGCCGTGCTGACGGTCGGGGAGGTGCGCGACCGCGCGTGGGTGACCATCGATGGCGTTGCGGTCGGCAAGCTGGCCCGTGAGAACAAGGAGCGCGCGCTCGTGCTGCCAGGCGGCGGTGAGCTGAGCATCCTGATCGAGAACCAGGGCCGTGTCGACTACGGCACGCGCATCGGAGAGGCGAAGGGGCTGATCGGGCCGGTCGCGGTGGACGGGCGCGAGGTGACGGGCTGGACGGTCGAGACGGTCGACGTGTCGTCGCTCTCGGCGATCGACGCTGTCGAGCGTGCGCTGGCGGCCGTGCGCGGCGACGGGGTCGAGGCGCTCGCCGGCCCGGTATTCGCTTCCGGCGCCTTCGACATCGACGAACCCGCCGACCTGTTCCTCGACACCAGCACCTGGGGCAAGGGCGCCGTCTGGATCAACGGCTTCTGCCTCGGCCGCTACTGGTCGCGCGGCCCCCAGTACACCCTCTATGTCCCTGCGCCGATCCTCACGGCTGGCAGCAACCGCATCCTGGTCCTCGAGCTCGAGGTCGCCACCGACTCCGCCGTGCGCTTCGTCGCGCAGCCGTCGCTCGGCCCGCTCGACCTCTAACCGAACGCGGAGGCCTGGCCGCCGCCGCCGATGACAGGACGGCGGCCAGGGGTCTGGGACGGCCCCGTCGAGGGCCGCGGGCGCGCCTAGAGGCCGCGGGCGAGACGGTAGTACGCGGCGTTCCAGCGGAGCGCGTCGGTGAAGGCGCGCAGCGTGGTCTGCTCGTCGATCACGAGAAGCTCCGTCTCCGCCATCTGCGCGAAGTCCTCGAACGCCTGCAGGCCGACCGCCGTCGACATCACCGTGTGGTGGGCGGCGCCCGCCTCCAGCCACGCCGTCGCCGACGTGGTGAAGTCCGGAGCAGGCCTCCACACGGCCCGGCCGACGGGCAGGTGCGGTAGCGGCGCGGTCGGCTCGACCACCTCGACGACGTTCGCCACCAGCCGGAACCGGTCGCGCATGTCCGAGAGCGCCACCACGACCGCGGGTCCAGGGTCGGCGGTGAAGACCAGCCGCACGGGGTCGTCCTTGCCGCCGATGCCCAGGGGATGCACCTCCAGCGTCGGCCGCGACGAGCTGAGCGCCGGGCTCACCTCCAGCATGTGCGCGCCGAGGATGCGCTCGTCGCCCGGCGTGAGGTCGTAGGTGTAGTCCTCCATCAGGGAGGCGCCACCCGGCAGGCCGGCGCCCATCACGTTCGCGGCGCGCACCAGGATCGCGGTCTTCCAGTCGCCCTCCGCGCCGAAGCCATAGCCCTCCGCCATGAGCCGCTGCACCGCGAGCCCTGGGAGCTGCTTCAACGCGCCCAGGTCTTCGAAGCTCGTCGTGAACGCGCCGAAGCCGCCCGTCTCGAGGAACGACCTCAGCCCGAGCTCGATGGCGGCGCCGTCGCGCAGCGATGCGTGCCTGTCGCCGCCGCGACGGAGCTCTGGCGCGACGTCGTACAGGTCCTCGTACTCGGCGACCAGCGCATCCACGTCGGCGTCGGCCGCGGCGGCGACCGCCTCGGCGAGCTCGTTGACGCCCCAGGTGTTCACCTGCACGCCGAACCGCAGCTCCGCCTCCGTCTTGTCGCCCTCTGTGACGGCGACGTAGCGCATGTTGTCTCCGAACCTGGCGAGCTTCAGCGAACGGGTGGCCGCCCAGCCTGCTGCGGCGCGCATCCAGGTGCCGATGCGCTCCGTGACGGCCGGGCTCGATACGTGACCGACCACGGTCGTGCGCGCCACGCCGAGCCGCGACTGGATGTACCCGAACTCGCGGTCGCCGTGCGCCGCCTGGTTGAGGTTCATGAAGTCGAAGTCGATTTCGCCCCACGGCAGTTCGACGTTCGCCTGGGTGTGGAAGTGCAGCAGCGGCGTCCGCAGCGCGTCGAGCCCGGCGATCCACATCTTCGCGGGGCTGAAGGTGTGCATCCACGCGATGAGGCCGATGACGGCGTCGTCGGCGTTCGCCTCCAGCGCGATGCGGCGGATGGCGTCCGCGTCGGTGAGCACGGGCTTCCACACCACGCGGACGGGCACAGCGGTGGACGCGGCGAGCTGGTCGGCGATGGCGCGCGACTGCTCGGCGACCTGAGCGAGCGTCTCCGGCCCGTAGAGGTGCTGGCTGCCAGTGAGGAACCAGACCTCGTAGTGGTCGAGGGTGGTGGCGAGCTGGGTGCTGGGCATCAGGAGAGAGATCCTTCCGGGTTCTGTCCGTAGACGTTCTGGTAGCGGTGGTAGAGCGCGTCGATGCCGGCGGCGGGGATGGGGACGAGCTCGCCGCCCTGCCGGGCGATGTGGACGGTGCGGGCGACGTCCTCGGTCATGACGGCCGCCTTGACGGCGTCGCGCGCATCCCTGCCGATGGTGAACACGCCGTGGTTCTGCATCAGGACGGCGCGCGAGCGGTGCCCTCTCAGCGTGGAGACGATCCCGCGGCCGATCGAGTCGTCGCCGATGATCGCGAACGGCCCGACCGGGATGTCGCCGCCGAACTCGTCGGCCATCGCAGTGATGACGCAGGGGATCGGCTCCGCCCGCGCCGCCCACGCGGTGGCGTATGTCGAGTGGGTGTGGACGACTCCGCCGACCTCCGGCAGGTGGCGGTAGACGTACGCGTGGGCGGCGGTGTCGCTGGAGGGTGACCGGTCACATCCGACGGAATCCGGCACCACCTCGCCGTCGAGCGTGCAGAGGATCATGTTCTCCGGCGCCAGATCGTCGTAGTCGACGCCGCTCGGCTTGATGACGAACAGCTCGGCGCCGGGGACGCGGGCGGAGATGTTGCCGCCCGTCCAGACGACCAGGCCGTTGCGGGTCAGCTCGGCGTGCAGCGCGGCGACCTGCTCGCGGACGGCGCGGATGGCCGGGGTGTCTGCGGTGTGCTGGCCGGGGGAGTCGGTCACGCTGCTGGTCCTTCCAGGGGGAGGGCGTCGACGGCGGCCCGCTCGATGGCGAGGCCGGCGTGGAAGCGGTCGAGGTAGGCGGCGAAGCCGGCGACGTCGTCCGGGTGCGGCCGGACGGTGTCGAAGGTGAAGGTGCGGAAGACGCGCGTGCGCAGGTAGGTGTCGAGGTCGCCGGGGGAGGACGCTGTCGGTTCCGCGTCCGTCGTGCCTGCTGCAGCGCCGGTGTATGCCGCCAGCACGGCGATCCCCCACGCGCCGCCCTCCGAGGCCGTCTCGGAGACCGAGACCGGCGTATCCAGGGCCGCCGCCAGGAACCGCTGGGCGACACCCTCGGTGCGGAACATGCCACCGTGGGCGAACATCCTGTCGAGAGCGACGCCCTCCTCCGCGAGCACCCGCATCCCGAGTGCGAGCGTGCCGAACACGCCGTAGAGCTGGGCGCGCATGAAATTGCCGAGGGTGAGGCGGCCATCCGGTGTGCGGACGACGAGCGGGCGACCCTCGGCGAGCCCGGGGATGGGCTCTCCGGCGAGCGTGTTGTACGCGAGCACTCCACCGGCGTCGCTGTCGCCGTCGAGCGCCTCCCGGAACAGGATGTCGTAGACGGCGTCGGCGTCGAGGGGTGTGCCTCCGGCTGCGGTGCCTGCGGCTGCGGCCCCTGCTGCTGCGGCGGAGAACCGGGCGAAGAGGCTCGCCCACGCCGCCAGCTCGCTCGCGCCGTTGTTGCAGTGCACCATCGCGACCTGATCGCCGGCCGGGGTGGTGACCAAGTCGAGCTCGCGGTGGAGTCCGGCGATGGGGTTCTCCAGCACGACCATCGCGAAGATGCTGGTGCCGGCGCTGACATTGCCTGTGCGCGGGGCGACGGAGTCGGTGGCGACCATTCCGGTGCCTGCGTCGCCCTCCGGCGGGGCGAACACTGCCCCTGGCTGCAGGGCGCCCGTCGGATCGAGGAAGGATGCGCCCTCGGCGGTGAGCTCGCCGGCGCGCTCGCCGGCGACGAGCACCTCCGGCAGCAGCTCGGCGACGCTCCCGACAGGGAGGCGTGAGGCGGTCTCCGTGTCGTAGCGGGCGACGAGGTCGGAGTCGTAGGTCTTCGTGGCGGGGTCGATGGGGAACATCCCGGATGCGTCGCCGACGCCGAGCACGTGGCGCCCGGTGAGCTGGCGGTGCACGTACCCGGCGAGCGTGGTCAGCGCATCCAGTCGCGGCAGGTGCGGCTCGCCGTCGAGGACGGCCTGGTGCAGGTGCGCGATCGACCAGCGCAAAGGGATGTTCACGCCGAACAGTTCGGTCAGCTCGGCGGCGGCCCGGCCGGTGGAGGTGTTGCGCCAGGTGCGGAACGGGGCGATGGCCGTGCCGTCGGCGTCGAGCGCGAGGTAGCCGTGCATCATGGCGGAGACACCGATGGTGCCGTACGTCGTGGGCCGCACGCCGTGGCGGCGCTCGGCGTTGGAGACGAGGTCGGCGTACGCGGCCTGCAGGCCGGTGCGGACGGCGTCGAGCGAGTAGGTCCACGTGCGGTCGACGAACTCGTTCTCCCAGGCGTGCGAGCCGACGGCGAGCACCAGGGACGGGTCGTCGGCGTCCACCAGGCAGGCCTTGATGCGCGTCGAGCCCAGCTCGATCCCGAGCGCGGTCCGCCCGCTCGCGATGGCAGCATCCCCGGGAACCGCTGCCGTCTCGTCGTCCGTCATCCGTCTCCCTCACCCCAGTGTGACCGGTCACATCGCCGCGCCCAGTATCGCCCGCCCCGTCCCCCGTTGTCAATCCGCCCCGCCCCGCCCTGTTCCGCCCCGCCCCGCCCGCTGAAGCCATCGAGCCGGGAGTTATGCACGCGACACACCGGTGTCGACCGTGCACAACTCCCGGCTCGATTAGGTGGGGGCGGTGGTGGAGGAGCGGGCGATGAGGGTGGGGGCGATCGGGGTCGGGGAGGGAGTGGGAGTGGGAGTGGAGGTAGTGACGGCGCCGTCGATCTCGGCGAGGAGGCGGGCGACGCAGCGGCGGCCGAGCTCGGCGAAGTCCTGGCGCACCGTGGTGAGCGGCGGCGCGAAGTACGCCGCCTCCGGGATGTCGTCGAAGCCGACGACGCTCACGTCCTCCGGAACCCTGCGGCCGGCCGAGCGCAGCGCGTGCAGCAGCCCGAGCGCCATCTGGTCGTTCGAGGAGAACACGGCGGTCACGTCCCGCCCGGCCGCCCCGGCCAGCAGGGCGGCGCCGATCCTTGCTCCGGATGCGCTCGTCCAGTCGCCTGGCTCCGTCACGATCCCCTCCAGCCCGGCGGCAGCCAGCTCGGCGGTGAAGCCGCGCTGCCTCGCCGCGGCCTCGGCCCACTCCGGCGGGCCGGCGAGGTGCGCGATCCGCCGGTGGCCGAGGTCGAGCAGGTGCCGCACCGCGAGCCGCGCGCCGGCGACCTGGTCGACGAACACGCCGTCCCCTCCCGGGTCCTGCGAGCCGTGCAGCGTGACGAACGGGACGCCGACGGCCGCCGAGCGGAGCGCATCCACCACGGGACGCTCCGGTGCGACAACCACGATCCCGTCCACGGCCTGCGCCGCCAGGTGGTCGAGCGCCGCGTCGACCTCCTCCGCCGAGGTGTCTGCGACGTGCGCGATCGTCACGAAGTATCCCGCGGCGCGGGCGGCGTTCTCGACGGCGTCGATGCTGCTCGCCGGGCCGAACAGGGTGGAGGCGGACGACGCCAGGATGCCGATCGTGGTCGATCGTGCCGTGCTGAGCATCCTCGCTGCCCGGTTGGGACGGAACCGCAGCTCTTCCATGGCGGCGAGCACCCGCATCCTGGTCTCGTCGCGGATGCTGGGATGCTCGTTCATCACGCGCGACACGGTCTGCCGCGACACCCCGGCGACCCTGGCGACGTCGCGGACGCCCGGTGCCCTGTTGCTGCCGTTGGTCTCCACGGTGACCAGCGTATGCGGTCGTCCGGCCGCCCTCGCCTCTGCTGTTCGTCCCAGGCGTTCCAAAGGGTGGTTAGTGTAGCCTTACCTTAGTCACGACGACCGATCTGCCCGATGGTCCGCTCAGCCCGACCACCCGATGAGGAAGGCGACCTGTGCCGCTGCTCGAACGCGAGAAGACCGACCGCCCCGGCTACCGTCCGTACCGCGCGACCGTCGTCGCCGTGCGGCCGCTCAGCCCGAGCTTCGTCAGGGTCACCTTCTCGTCCGACGCCTTCGACACCTTCGGCACCGACTGCCTCGACCAGCGCATCAAGATCGTCTTCCCCCTGCCGGACGGCAGCATCTCCGATCTCGGGATGGACAGCGAAGAGGCCATGCTCGCCGGCGACTGGTACGACCGCTGGCGTGCGCTCCCCGACGACCAGCGCAACCCGTTCCGCACATACACGGTCCGCGCCATCGACCAGGATGCGCGCCTCCTCGACGTCGACTTCGTCTCCCACGGCGACGGAGGCCCTGCCGCGCGGTGGCTCGCGGCCGCCGCACCCGGCGCTGAGGTGGTCGTCGTCGGTCCCGACGCCAGGAGCATCCACTGCGGTACGGGCATCGACTGGCGCCCTGGTGAAGCGAGCGACCTGCTGCTGGTCGGCGACGAGACCGCCGCCCCCGCCATCTCCGCGATCCTGGAGTCGCTTCCGGCCGGGCGCCGCGCCCACGCGTACATCGAGGTCCCGGATGCGCGCGACGGCCTCCCGCTCGACCACCCGGCAGGATGCACTGTCACCTGGCTCGACCGCGCAGACGGCGACAACGGCTGTCGCCTGATCCCCGCCGTCGAGCAGTGGCTGGCCGCCCACCCGGAGACCGTCGCCGCCGCATCCACCACCCGCGTGCAGGAGCTGGACGACGTCGACATCGACGTCGAGACCCTGTGGGAGAGCCCGGAGCAGGCGGGAACGGGCTTCTACGCCTGGATCGCCGGCGAGTCCTCAACGGTCAAGACCCTGCGCAGGATGCTCGTCACCGGCAGCGGCATCGATCGCAGCCGCGTGGCCTTCATGGGCTACTGGCGGCTGGGGAAAGCGGAGTCCTAGCCCCCGCTGCTCTGCTTGTCCGTCCCCGCGAACGTCTCCGGGTAGTTGCTGAGCCACGACCAGTGGCTGAGCGGCCAGCTCACCACGAACGCGCGGCCGACCACGTCGTCGAGGGGCACGAAGCCCTTGCCCGGGTCGTCCATGTGGTAGCGGGAGTCGGCCGAGGAGTATCGATTGTCGCCCATCACCCAGATCTTGCCTGCAGGCACCGTCACCTCGAACGGCTTGGCGGAAACCGCCTGCACACCGGCGGGCAGCAGCACGTACGGCTCCTTCAATGGGACGCCGTTGACGCTCATCTGACCGAGCGCGTTGCAGCAGGTGATTTTGTCGCCCGGCAGGCCGATGACGCGCTTCACCAGGTGCTGGTCGCTGTCGGATGCGCCGAGGCCGACGAAGTCGAGGACGGCGCCGACCGCCTTCTGCAGCGGGTTCGCGGTGCTGGGGGCGGGGGCGGGGAGCCAGCCGCCCGGGTCTTTGAACACGACGACGTCGCCGCGCTGCAGGCCGAACAGTTTCGGCTGGAACTCGTTGACGATGATCCTGTCGTTGATCTGGAGCGTGTTCTCCATCGAGCCGGACGGGATGTAGAACGACCTGACCACGAACGTCTTGACCAGGAAAGACACCAGAACGGCGACCAGGAAGATGACGACGACATCCCTGAGGAGCGTCTTCCAGGTCGACTTCTTAGCGCCGCGGCGCGTGGTGGCTGTGGTGCTTTCGGTCACAATCTTTCACCGTAGCGTGCCGACCCTGTGAGCTGCATCCGACTCCCCGTGCCCCCGCTTGGGGACCCTTGTGCGGTGCGCGCCCTGGTGAGACCATCAGAGCACGGACGCGCCTCGTCGTACCGGCCGCCCGCGTGACGATGCGAAACGCGCTGGAACGCTCCGAGCAGTGGTCACGACGCGAACGCCCGCGCCGCGCTGGAAAAGCCTGTGCCATCGCCGTGGTCGCCGTCGCCCTGGTCTTCGGAACCCAGCAGGCAGCCTTCGGCGCTGGATGCGCCGAGGGTGACAGTGGATGCGCTGTGTCGACTCCCACGCCGACCCCCACGCACACTCCGTCGACCGATCCGGGGGACACCGGTGACGGCGAATCGACGCCGACTCCGACGCCCAGCCCGACAGGCACGCCGACTCCGACTCCGACACCCACGCAAACCCCCACGCCCACCCCCACGCCGACAACAACCCCCACGCCGACTCCGACACCAACCCCCACGCCCACACCGACACCGACACCCACCAGCACCCCACCCACCACCCCGCCACCGACCGACCAGATCCCGCTCGAGCCCTCTCCGGTCTTCGACAACGGCGTCACCCTCGACCAGTCGCAGCTGGAGCAGGCGGCGCAGCTCGCCAGCGACCTCGCGTCCGCTCAGCAGACGCTCGCGGACGCCACGCAGCAGTCGGTCGGCGTGCAGCGCGAGAAGGACCAGGCGGTCGCCGCCGCCGACGCGCTCGCCGCGCAGGCGAAGGCCGCGAAGAAGCAGGCGCAGCAGTCTGCGGCGTTCGCGACCGCCCTCATCCGGTCGCAGGGCTCCAGGTCGCTGACGATGGATCCGCTGACCGCGGCCCTCGCAAGCCCGGGCAACCTGCTCGACAAGCTCGGCGCCGTCGACAGGTTCCGCTCGGTGACCGCGTCCCGTGAGGCGGCGATGACGGCCGCGAAGCACGACGCAGAGCAGGCGGCAGCGCTGCGCACGAGGGCGGAGAAGGCACAGCAGACCGCGGACGGCGTCGACCTCGACGGCAGCGAGCAGGCCGTCGCCGACGCGCAGACGGCGGTCGACACCGCAGAGTCGGCGCTCGCGTCGCTACCGACCCTGCAGGCGGCCGGTGTCGGCTGGCAGGCGTTGGCCGACGTTCCCGCCGGTGTGTCCGGCTGGGTGCTCCCCGTGCACGGCCCGCTCACCGACCTGTTCGGCCCTCGTCCCTCCCGACCGGCGGGAACGGCGCTCTTCCACCCTGGCGACGACATCGGCGCCGGCTGCCGCTCCACCATCGTCGCGGCGGCAGCAGGCACCGTCGTGGACGCTGGGCCCAACGGCTCGTACGGCAACTTCGTCATGATCGACCACGGCGGCGGCGTCGACACGGCGTACGGGCACATCGTGGACGGCGGGATCGGCGTGACGGTGGGGGAGACGGTGCAGGCCGGGCAGCCGATCGCCCTGGTCGGCAGCACGGGCGCATCCACCGGCTGCCACCTGCACTTCGAGGTGCGCGTCAACGGGGTGCAGATCGACCCGTTGCCGTTCATGGCGGCCAGAGGCGTGACGCTCGGAACGCGCTGACATCCGCCCCGCGAAACGTGTTCCTCCGTGTTACCAGGGTGGTCTGGCCGATTTCCGTCGCGCGGGCGTACGGTGCAGACATGACCGAACTCACCGAGCTCGTCGGGTCATGGATGCGGCGCCAGCGCTGGTACTCGACCAAGAGCGTCGAACCGCGGCTGCGGCTGCTCGCCTCCTTCGAGACCGGGCGGGCGGACGACGACGTCCGTATCGTCACGCACTTCTTCGCCGACGACGCACCGCGCACCCCTCGGGTGTACCAGGTGCCCGTCGTCGCCCGGCCACGCGCAGACGGCGACCCCGCTGCGCTGATCGGCGAGGCCGGAGGGCGGTACCTCTACGACGGCCCGGACGACGAGGCGTACGTGACGGCCCTGGTCGGCGTGATGGACGGCGCTCTCGGCGTCGACGGAAGGGATGCGGATGCGCAGGGGCACACGCTCGGCGCCCCCATCGCCGTGCAGTCGTCGCGCAAACTCACCGGCGAGCAGTCGAACACGTCGATCGTCGGGGAGCTCGTCGGCGGCAGGCTCGCGCTGATCAAAGTCTTCCGGGTCGTACAGGACGGCGAGAACCCGGACGTGTCCACCCTCGCCGCCCTCACGGCCGGCGGATCGCTGCGCACTCCTGCGCTGCTCGGCTGGCTGACCGGAAGCTGGCCGGCCCCGGTCGGCGGAGGCCGGGCATCCGGTGAGCTGGCTCTGGTGCAGGACTTCCTCAGCGGCGCGGAGGACGGCTGGGAGCTCGCGGTGAGCGCCGCCGAGCGCGGCGAGGACTTCGCCGACCGCGCCAGGGAGCTCGGCGCGGGAACGGCCGAGCTGCACCTGTCGTTGGCTGCGGCCCTGCCGACCAAGCCGGCGACGCGCGACGATGTCGCCCTCGCCCTCGACGGGATGTTCCAGCGGCTCACGATCACCTCCAGCGAGGTGCCGGAGGTGGCGGAGCTGCGGGCGGGGATCGCGGCGGTGTACGAGGTGGCTGCGGAGGAGCCGCATCCGCTGTTGCAGCGCATCCACGGCGACCTGCACCTCGGGCAGGTGCTCTATTCGCCTGAGCGCGGTTGGCAGTTCATCGACTTCGAGGGGGAGCCGTTGCGCCCGCTGTCGGAGCGGGCGATCCCGGATGCGACGATGCGGGATGTGGCGGGGATGCTGCGCTCGTTCGACTACGTCGCCGGTTCGCTCGCGCGCAGGGAGCCGCCGATCGACGCGGTCGCGTGGGCGGCGCGGGCCAGGCAGGCGTACCTCGACGGATACGCGTCGGTGGCTGGCGCAGCGGTGGCGGACCACCAGCGGCTGCTCGACGCCTTCGAGCTCGACAAGGCGGTGTACGAGGTCACCTACGAGGCGCGGCACCGGCCGTCGTGGGTGCCGATCCCTCTCGCCGCGGTGCGCAGGCTGCTTTCGACCCGCGTCGGCTGAGGTCGCGGGGCTGGCCATCTTGTACGCAAGCTTGCATGCAAGCGCGTAGACTGGTGGAATGATCCCCGCGGCAGAGCTTGCGTACGCCACCACCAAACGCCTCATCCTGAGCGGCACGGCGCCGGGTGGCACCCTCCTCAGCGAGGCGCAGCTCGGCGCGGAGCTCGGCGTGAGCCGCACCCCGGTGCACGAGGCGTTCCTGCGTCTCGCCGCCGAAGGGCTGCTCACGCTCGAGACCCGCCGCGGCGCTGTCGTGTCGCCGATGTCGCCCAGGGAGGCGCAGAACGTCCTCGACCTGCGCGAGGCCATCGAGGCGAGCGCCGCCCGCCGGGTGCTGGATGCGGGTGGCCCGGACGACGCTCTCGTCACCGCCCTCGACGACGCGCTCGCCGAGCAGCGCGCGGCCATTGCGGCGGACGACGTGGAGCGCTTCGTCGAGGCCGACCAGTGGTTCCACGCGGCGATCGTGGAGGCGTCGGGAAACGACCTCGCCGTGCACTTCTTCGGGATGCTCAGGGACAGGCAGCAGCGCATCCGGCACCAGTTGTTCCGGGTGCGGCCCGGCACGCTCGGCGACTCGCTCGCCGATCACGAGGCCCTGTTCGCCGCGCTGCGGGACAACAGGGACAACGGCGGCGGCGACAACGGCGGCGGCGACAGTGCCGGCGGACGCCCGGAGCGGGGAGCCGGAATGGTGTTCGAGGAGCGCCTGCGGTCGCACATCGCCAGGAACCAGGGCGCCCTGTGAGTCGCACCACAACGCGCCCACCGTGGCGCATCGTCTTCGCGCTGATGTTCTTCTGCTCCTGGTGCGGCAACCAGTTCAGCCCGCTGCTGCTGATGTACAAGGATGTGCAGCACTACTCCGAGCTGACCGTCAACATGTTCCTCGGCGTCTACGTGCTCGGTCTCGCGCCTGCGCTGCTCATCGCCGGCCCGCTCTCCGATCGGCACGGGCGGCGTCCGCTGATGCTCGCGGGGGTGCTCACGGCGGTGCTGGCGAGCGCCAGTCTCGCTCTCGGGACGTTCGGGCCGGTGCCGATCTACCTCGGCAGGCTGCTGTCCGGCATCACGGTCGGTATCGCGATGGCCGTCGGGACGAGCTGGATGAAGGAGCTCTCCTCCCCGCGCTACGAACCCGGTGTGGATGCGGCGGCGGGCGCACGGCGCTCCTCGCTCGCGTTCACCCTCGGCTCTGCCACTGGTGCCCTGGTCGCGGGCGGCATCGCCCAGTTCACGTCGTTCGGTGAGGAGCTTCCGTTCGCCGTGCACATCCTGCTGACCCTGCCGTTCGCGTGGCTGGTGCTGCGCGCGCCGGAGACGGCGACCAACGGAGGGGAGCGCGGTCCGCTGCGCGCCCAGCTGCGCATCCCCGGGGCGGGGCACAAGCGCTTCACGCGGGTGGTGATCGTCGCTGCGCCGTGGATCTTCGCCTCGGCTGCGCTCGCATACGGCTACCTTCCTGTGCTGCTGGCGAAGCAGACCGGAGACTGGGGCCTCGGCTACGCGACGCTGCTGACCGTGGTCGCGCTCGGTGTCGCGTCGCTGGTGCAGCCGCTCGCGAAGCGGCTGCACTCGGTGTCGAGCGCGCGCGGACTGGTCGCCGCCCTCGTGGTGATCGCGGTGGGGCTGGTCGTGCTCACCGGCGCTGTCGCCTGGGGTTCGCTCTGGCTGGGCGGGGCCGCCAGCGTCGTCCTCGGCGCAGGGATGGGCGTCGCCCTGGTGTCCGGCCTGCTGGAGGTGCAGCGGATCGCGGGTCCGCGCGACCTCGCCGGACTGACAGGGATGTTCTACGCGGTGGCGTACGCCGGGTTCCTGGTCCCGACGATCATGGCCGCGCTCACTCCTCCGCTCAGCACGATCGGCCTCTTCGTCGCCCTCGTCGTGCTCGCAGCCCTCTCAGCCGTGCTGCTGCTCGCGTCGTACACCAAGCATCTTCCGCACCCGCCGACCGCCTCGGCGCCGACGGCGCCCACTCCCGCCATCGGCTCCTGACGGCCGCGCCGAACTCCGTCCGAACGGAATTCGGCGCGCAATCGGCTCGTTTCTCCTTCCGGACGGAGCAACCGGCGACGTGTTGCGCCTGGCTTCCGTCGTTACGGAGACACGCCGCGGCGCCGGAGCGTTACCCGCGCGTCCGGCGCCACGTGGGGTCGGCGCATTCGAAGCCCTGTGCCGCCTTGCCGCGATTGTCCTGCTGTCGTCCCTCGAGCGGTAGACAGACAGGGAATTCTACTGCTGAGCCGCTGAGGCTGCGGTCGTCGCTCCGACCCGGTAGCGGGCGCCGCGGTGGTTCTCCGGGAGGCGGTCGCCTGCCCCGTGCAGCTTGTGTCGCAGGCTTCCCTCCACGTACTCCTCCGGGTATGCACCGCGCTTGCGCAGCTCGGGGATGACGAACTCCACCACGTCCTCGAAGGTCCCAGGCGTGATCGCGTACGCCAGGTTGAACCCGTCGACGTCGGTGTCCTCCACCCACTCCTGCAGCTGGTCGGCGATCTCCGAGCCGGAACCGATGATGAACGGGCCGAGGCCGCCGATCGCCCCGAGGCGGCCGATGTCGCGCACCGTCCACTCGCTGCCGTCCTCGTTGGCACGCTGGTAGTTGGCGACAGCAGACTGGATGGCGTTGCTCTGCACGTTCCCGATCGGCTCGTCGAGGTCGTAGGTGGACAGGTCGACGCCCATCCAGCCGGACATGAACACCAGTGCGCCCTCCGGCGAGGCGTACGTCAGGTAGTCCTCGTACTTCGCCTGCGCCTTCTCGCTTGTCTCGTCGGTGATGATCGTGAGCAGCGTGTAGATGCGCGCGGCGTAGCGGTCGCGCCCGGCCGCTTCGAGCGCATCCCGCAGCTTGGCGACCGTCGCCTTCAGGCCCTCCTTGGTGGAGGCGGCGACGAAGATGGCCTCCGCGTTCGCCGCGGCGAACCCGATGCCGCGACTGGATGCGCCCGCCTGGTAGATCACCGGCGTGCGCTGGGTGCTCGGCTCCGACAGGTGGATGCCCGGCACCGTGTAGTGCTTGCCCTGGTGGCCGATCTCGTGCACCTTCGACGGGTCGGTGAACACGCCGGTCTCGCGGTCGCGGACGACGGCGTCGTCCTCCCACGACCCCTCCCAGAGCTTGTAGAGCACTTCGAGGTATTCGTCTGCCTGGTCGTAGCGGTCGTCGTGCTGCAGCTGGTCTTCGTGGCCCATGTTGCGCGCGGCAGACGGCAGGTAGCCGGTGACCACGTTCCAGCCGATCCTGCCGTTGGTCAGGTGGTCGAGCGTCGACATCCGGCGCGCGAACGGGTATGGATGCTCGTACGCCGTGCCCGCCGTGATCCCGAACCCGAGGTGCTCTGTGACGAGCGCCATCGCGGACACCAGCAGCACGGGGTCGTTCACCGGCACCTGGGCGCCGTGCCGGATGGCGGCCTCGTTCGATCCGCCGTACACGTCGTATGTGCCGAGCACGTCGGCGATGAAGATGCCGTCGAACGCGCCGCGCTCCAGCAGCTTGGCGAGCTCCGTCCAGTATGTGAGGTCCTTGTAGCGCCAGGCCTGGTCGTCCGGGTGTCGCCACATGCCGGAGGACTGGTGGGCGACGCAATTCATGTCGAAGGCGTTGAATCGGATCTGACGGGTCATGAAGCCAGGATGGGGGACGACCGTCCCCGACCGCACTCCGGCCGAAACCTGGCGTAAAGAAGAGTGGACGGCCGCGTCACTCGCGGCTCGCGCTCCGCGTCACTCGCTGGTCGTGCTCCGAGTCACTCGCGCGTCACTCGCCGCGGAACTCCGGCTTCCGCTTCTGCTGGAATGCGGCGAACCCTTCGCGGTAGTCCGCCGTGGCGCGCAGTTCTTCCTGCGCGCGGTTCTCGGCGGCGACCGCATCCCACAGCGCGAGCTCGCCGTCGCGGATGGCGGCCACGATCCGCTTGCTCGCCAGCAGTGCCGCGGTGGCGCCGGATGCGGCGGTCGCTGCGGCCGCATCCACCGCCTGCTGCAGCTCGCCGGCAGGAAGCGCCCTGCTGAACAGCCCGGAGGCGACCGCCTCCGTCCCGCTCATCAGCCGCCCGGTGTAGATGAGGTCGAGCGCCTTGTGGGCACCGAGCCGCGAGACGAACAGGGAGTGCCCTCCCGAGTCGAGGAGCGCCCCGAGCGCCGCGAACGGCGAGCCGATCTTCGCGTCGTCCGCCACGTAGACCACGTCGGTGGCCAGCAGCAGACCGAGGCCGACGCCGAGGGATGCGCCCTGCGCCGCCGCGAAGGTCGGCGCGGGGAAGGCGCTCATCCTGCGCAGCAGCGGCGTCACCAGGCCGTCGAGGTAACCGCTGACGTCGTCGGTCGCCGGGTCGACACCAGCGATGTCGCGCCCGGCGCAGAACGCACGCCCCGTGCCGCTCAGCACGAGCGCGCGCGCCCCGGCCGCCTCGGCCTCCTGGTATGCGGAGGACAGCTCGCGCAGGCCGGTCTCGTCGAGCGCGTTCAGCTTGGCGGGCGCGTCCAGGGTGACCCTGGCGATCCCGTCTGCGATGGCGAGGTCGATCATCGGTGCTCCCTAAACGTCGTAGTTCACGACGACGCGGTCGGTCAGTGGATGCGATTGGCAGGTGAGCACGTAGCCGCGCTCCAGCTCCTCCGGTTCGAGGGCGTAGTTCTCCGTCATGCGCACGTCGCCGGTGACGAGCCGCGCCCTGCAGGTGCCGCAGACACCGCCGGCGCAGGCGAACGGCACGTCCGGCCGCACCCGCAGGGCGGCGTTCAGCACGGACTCGTTCGCATCCACCGGAGTGTCGACCGTCGAGGTCTGGCCGTCGAGCGTGAACTCGATCTGCACGGTCTTGTCGCCCTCGCGAGCGACGACGGGGTGACCGGCGTCGCCGGTGACCTGCCCCGGCTCGCCGGTGGTGAACAGTTCGAACCGGAGGTGCGAGCGGTCGACGCCGACGGACTCCAGCACGTCCCGGCAGAGTTGCACCAGCTCGAACGGGCCGCAGAGGAACCACTCGTCCACCGTGGCGGGCGGGATGAGCACGTCGAGCATCCGGCGGAATCGCTCCTCGTCGATGCGGCCGGACAGCAGCGGCGCAGAGCGCTGCTCGCGGGAGAGCACGTGGTGCAGCGCGAGCCGCGACGGGTACCGGTCTTTCAGATCGGCCAGCTCTTCCAGGAACATGACGTCGATCGCCGTCCTGTTCGTGTAGACGAGCGTGAACTGCGAGGTGTCGGACGCCGACAGGATGCTGTGCGCGAGCGACATCAGCGGCGTGATACCGGAGCCGGCGGCGATCCCGACGATGTGCTTGCCGTCGAGGCTGCCGAGGTCGGTGGTGAATGTGCCCTGCGGACTCATCACGTCGATGCGGTCGCCCGGCTTGAGCTCGCTGGTGGCCCAGGTGGAGAACGCGCCGCCCAGGTCGCGCTTGATCGCGACGCTGATGCTGCCCGCCCGACCATCGGTCGGACGCTGCGGCGGCCGGCAGATCGAGTAGCTGCGGCGCAGCTCGCGTCCGGACACGGTGGCGCGGAGGGCGACGTGCTGCCCCGGCTGGTAGTCGTACTCGCCGCGCAGCGCCTCCGGCACGGCGAACGTCACCTCGACACTGGCCGCGGTGAGCGGCCGCACGTCCGCGACTGCGAGCGTGTGGAATCGTGCGCGCGCCATCACAGCACCTTGAAGTAGTCGAACGGCTCACCGCACGCGCGGCACTCGTACAGCGCCTTGCACGATGTGGAGCCGAAGTGCGAGAGCTCGCGGGTGTCGAGCGACTGGCAGTTCGGGCACTTCACGGCCATCCGGATGCGCACCGGCCCTGAGGCGACGGCGGCGGCACCGGTCGGCGGCGCGATCCCGAATTCCGCGAGCGCTGCTTTGCCCTTGTCGCTGATCCAGTCCGTTGTCCAGGCGGGGGAGAGCGCGAGACGCACCGTGACGGGACCGAAGCCGGCGGCGGTGAGCGCCTGCACCACGTCGGCGCGGATCGTCTCCATGGCCGGACACCCGCTGTACGTCGGGGTGACGACGACGTGCACGCCGTCGTCGGTGACGGTGACCTCGCGCAGTACGCCGAGGTCGTCGATCGTGAGCACGGGCACCTCAGGATCCACGACGGCCGCTGCCACGTTCCAGGCGGTGTCCGCCTCGGCGAAATGGCCGCTCACCAGGTGGCTCCGGGGAACTGCCTGGCGAGCACCTGCATCTCGGCGAGCATCGGCCCCAGGTGCTCCGAGTGCCGTCCGTGCCTCCCGCCGCCCGAGGCGGTGAACACGGCCGGCAGTTCCAGTCCGGTCTCGTCGAGCACCGGGCGGATGCTCGCGTCGAATGCCGGACGCAGCGACGACGGACGCGGCGCGACGTCCTCGAGCCGGTCGAACAGCTCGTCGTCGGTGAACAGCTCCTCGACGTACGGCCACAGGTCGAAGAGCGCGGTGACGGTGCGGCGGCGCGACTCGTCCGTGCCGAGCGCGAGGCGGAGCATCCACTGGTCGGCGTGGTCGCGGTGGTAGTCGACCTCTTTGACCGCCTTGGCCGCGATGGCGGCGAGGGTCGGGTCTGCGGAGGCGCGCAGCCGCTCGTACAGCTCGAAGAGGTAGTGCGAGACGGCGAACTGCCGCACGATGGTGTGCGCGAAGTCACCGTTCGGCTGCTCCATCAGGTGCGCGGAGCGGAACTCGTGCTCGTCGCGCCAGTAGGCGAGGTCGTCCTCCGACCGGCCGGATGCGGTCCCCGCGTAGCGCAGGAGGGAGCGCGCGTGCCCGAGCAGGTCGAGCGCGATGTTGCCGAGCGCGACGTCCTCCTCCAGCTCCGGTGCGCGGGAGATCCAGGAGCCGAGGCGCTGCGAGAGCACGAGGGCGTCGTCGCCCAGCCGGGTGGCGTACTCGGCCGTGTCCGGCCCAGCGAGCTCGTCGCCCGCGATGAACTCGCTGTCGAGGGAGACGGCGGAGAGTTCGATGTGACCGTGCTCCGGCTCGGTGGTGGGCTCTGTCACAGGTGCTTCACCCCCTCGCTCTCGGTGTAGTAGGTGGCGTGGCGGTAGTTCTTCCCGGAAGGCGACTCGAAGAACGCTCCCTTCGCATCCGGATCGCTGGCGGTGATCGCGTCGGACGGGACCACCCAGATCGAGACGCCCTCGCTGCGACGGGTGTAGAGGTCGCGGGCGTTGCGCACGGCCATCGTCTCGTCCGGCGCGTGCAGGGAACCGACGTGCACGTGGCTGAGCCCGCGGCTCGAGCGCACGAAGACCTCCCAGAGCGGCCAGATCTCCGCGTGGCCGGCGTCCGGTGTGCCGGGGGCGGCCATCAGGCGACCGCCTGTCCGGGAGAGGCGGCGTCGGCCTGCGTTGCGCCGGCTTGTTTGGCTGCGTACGCCGCGGCGGCCTCGCGCACCCAGCGTCCGTCCTCGTGCGCCTCGCGGCGGCGCGCCATCCGCTGCGCGTTGCACGGCCCGCGGCCGGCGAGTACCTCCTGGAACTCCGTCCAGTCGATCGGGCCGAGGTCGTACGCCTGGCGTTCCTCGTTCCAGCGCAGGTCGGGGTCGGGCAGCGTGACGCCGAGCACCTCGGCCTGCGGCACGAGCATCCCGACGAACCGCTGGCGCAGGTCGTCGTTGGAGAAGCGCTTGATCTTCCACGCCATCGAGCGGGCGGAGTTGGGGGAGTCGTCGTCCGGCGGGCCGAACATCATCAGCGACGGCCAGTACCAGCGGTTCACCGCATCCTGGGCCATCTCGCGCTGCTCGGCCGTCCCGCGCATCAGCGTGAGCAGGATCTCGAAGCCCTGCCGCTGGTGGAACGACTCCTCTTTACAGATGCGCACCATCGCGCGTCCGTACGGCGCGTACGACGCGCGGCACAGCGGCACCTGGTTGCAGATCGCAGCGCCGTCGACCAGCCAGCCGATCGCGCCCATGTCCGCCCAGCTCAGCGTGGGGTAGTTGAAGATCGAGGAGTAGCGCGCTTTGCCGGCGATCAGCTGCTCCGTCATCTCGTCGCGGGTGATGCCGAGGGTCTGCGTGGCGGAGTAGAGGTAGAGGCCGTGGCCCGCCTCGTCCTGCACCTTCGCCATCAGGATGGCCTTGCGCTTGAGGCTCGGGGCACGGGTGATCCAGTTGGCCTCCGGCTGCATCCCGATGATCTCTGAGTGCGCGTGCTGGGACATCTGCCGGATGAGGGTCTTGCGGTAGTCGTCCGGCATCCAGTCGCGTGGCTCGACGCGGGAGTCGGTGTCGAGGAGTTCGGCGAAGCGAAGCTCTTCCGGTGTGCGCTCCTGAGGGAGCGGCTCTGCCGTGATGGTCATCGTCGACCCTTCCGAATTACTAACTGATCGTTCGGTTAGTATATAGTCTGGAACACGGTCCGGCAAACGCGGCGGGGCCGGCGACGAGGAGGTCGGAATGACGCACGCGCCCGCCAAGGCGATGATGGAACGCGACAGAGCATCCCGCGCCCTCGGCATGGTCGTGGAGCAGTCGGAACCCGGCAGCGCCACCGTCCGGATGCTCATCCGCGACGACATGCTCAACGGCTTCGACGTCACCCACGGCGGTTTCGTCTTCTCGCTCGCCGACACGGCGTTCGCGATCGCCTGCAACGAGGACGAGCGGGTGACCCTCGCATCCGGAGCCGACATCGTCTTCCTCAAACCGACCACGGCCGGCCAGACCCTCACCGCGACGGCGCGGGTGCGGGCGCGCAGCGGCCGGACCGGCCTCTACGACGTGAGCGTAACCGACGACGACGGCGAACCCGTCGCGGAGTTCCGTGGGCGCAGCCACACCACCACTCGCACCGCCTAGCCCACCCTTCCTTTCCCCTTCCTCACCAGCACGACAGCACCAACGGAGGTCCCGATGTCGACGACGACACCGACCAAGCCAGCATTCCGCCCGCCGGCGGCGGACGAGCTCGATCAGGAGGAACGGCTCGACCGCGACGCGCTTCGCGCTCTGCAGCTGAAACGCCTGCAGTGGACCGTACGGCACGCGTACGACAACGTGCCGCTGTACACCGCCAAGCTGGATGCGGCCGGCGTGCGGCCGGACGACATCCGCACGCTCGACGACGTGGCCATGCTGCCGTTCACCACCAAGGAGGACCTGCGGCAGACGTACCCGTTCGGCATGTTCGCCGTTCCGATGGAGCGCATCGCGCGCATCCACTGCTCCTCCGGCACCACGGGGCGCCCGACGGTCGTCGGGTACACCGCAGGCGACCTCGACCGCTGGGCGTCGCTCGTCGCCCGCTCTCTCCGTGCTGCAGGGGTGCGACCGGGGATGCGCGTGCACAACGCATACGGCTACGGCCTGTTCACGGGCGGCCTCGGCGCCCACGCCGGCATCGAGAAGCTCGGTGCGACCGTCATCCCGATGTCGGGCGGGCAGACCGCCAAGCAGGTGCAGCTCATCCAGGACTTCGAGCCGGAGGTGATCCTGTGCACGCCGAGCTACCTGCTGACGATCGCCGACGCGATGGTGGAGGCGGGCATCGACCCGCGCTCGACCTCCCTGCGTGCCGCAGTGCTCGGCGCTGAGCCGTGGACGAACGCGATGCGGCTGGAGCTGGAGGACAGGCTCGGCATCGACGCGCTCGACATCTACGGGCTCAGCGAGGTGATGGGGCCGGGCGTCGGCAGCGAGTGCCTGGAGACGAAAGACGGCCCGCACATCTGGGAGGACCATTTCCTGCCAGAGGTGGTCGACCCGGAATCCGGCGCCGTGCTGCAGGACGGCAGCCCGGGCGAGCTGGTGTTCACCAGCCTCACCAAGGAGGGTTTCCCCGTGCTGCGCTACCGCACCCGCGACCTCACCAGGCTGCTGCCTGGCACGGCCAGGCCCGGAATGCGCCGCATCGAGAAGGTGACAGGGCGCGACGACGACATGATCATCCTGCGCGGCGTGAACCTGTTCCCGACGCAGATCGAGGAGCTGGTGCTCGGCATCGACGACCTCTCTCCGCACTTCGTCCTCGAACTGACCCGCCCGGCGACGCTGGATGTGCTGACCGTGCGCATCGAGTCCCGCCCTGGCGCCGACGCGGATGCGGCGGACAGGGCGTGCGCGCTGCTGGTGCAGCGGGTGAAGGAGCGCATCGGTGTGACGGTGAACGTGGCGCGCGAGGAGCCGGGCAGGCTGGAGCCGAGTGCGGGCAAGCAGCAGAGGCTGTTCGACCTGCGGTAGGCGCATCCGCGGTATGCCAGACTTGAGGGCTATGACTGAGACCGAGATCCGACGGGGCCGCCCTGGCTACGATCAGCGCGGCATCCTCGAGGTCTCCGTCGCGGCTTTCAACGAGCACGGCTACGACGCCACCTCCATCGGGATGCTCGCCGAACGGCTCGGCCTCTCCAAATCGGCCATCTACCACCACGTCTCGTCCAAGGACGAGCTGCTGGAGCTGGCGCTCGGCGAAGCCCTCGACAGCCTGGAGGGTGTCCTCACCGAGGACGGCGCGACGACGGGCGACGCCGCCGACCGCCTCGCCCACGTGCTGCGCGGCGCGGTGCGCGTGCTCGTCGACAAGCTGCCGTACGTGACGCTGCTGCTCCGCGTGCGCGGCAACACCGAGGTGGAGCGCGCCGCCCTGGCCAGACGCCGCGCCTTCGACCGCGCGGTCGCCTCCCTCGTGGTGGAGGCGCGCGACGCAGGCTCTCTGCGCGCCGACCTCGACCCCGGCATCGTCTCGCGACTCCTCTTCGGCATGATCAACTCGATCGCCGAGTGGTACCGCCCAGGCGGCCAGGAGGACGCCGACCAGCTCGCCGCCGACGTCCTCACCGTCGCCCTCGACGGCCTCCGCGTGAAGTAGTCGCGCGCCCGTCCGCCTGAGCCGACTCCGTCCCGACGGAGAACGCCGCTCCTCCGTCGATCGAGGAGTCTTCGGCGCGCACTCTTCGTGCCGATGAAATTATGAATAAAAATCCGGTGTACTGTATGACCTACTCTTGACGAAGAACATGAGGGTGGAGAGTATGACTGGGACAATCTCCGTGCGGGTCGATGAACTGCGAGACGGCGCACGCGTCCTGGGGACGATGCCGGCTGCGCCTCGGAGCGTGACCGTCGGCATGGGGGACCTGGGGAGCGCCAGAGCGGATGCGGCGTTCGAGCGGTACTACCCGACGTGGTCGTCGGAGTGCTCGGCGGCGGTGCGGAGCGTCGAGAGACTGGCCGCACTGCTCGGCGCGGCGGCGGACACGTATGTGCGACGCGACACCGAGGCGGCGAGAGGTTTTGCGGGAGGCGCTCGTGCGTTCTAGGGTGACGGACTGGTCGCCCGTCGAGTTCGACGACGACCCCACTCCGGGGAATGTGGACGTGGTGGACTCCTTGACGATGGACCTCCGGGCGCGTGGCGCGTGGTTCTGGTCCATCTCAGGACTTCTGAGCGCTGTAGGCATGCAGGTGGGGGCTCCGGCCTGGTCGGGTCTTGCCGGACAGGCGTTCCGTGCACGGTTGAGCGCCCTCCAGGTCGCCATCGACCAGGCGTCGAAACGGAATTTCGAGGCCGGTGATGCCAGCCAGAAATGGGCGGAGGCGATGTTCGCCGCGCAGTTCGATGCGGATCGGGCACTGCGTGCTGCGGAAGAGGCGCAGGCGGAGATCGCGATGGCCGAGGCGTCGATGCTGGCGTTGGCCGGTTCCTGCGGTCAGGCCATCGCGGCGGTGGAGGAGATGACCCACCTCTTCTCCACGTATGCGAACACCACGCCCCCTCCGAGAACCCAGGTTCCGTCGCTGGCCGAGGTGGTCGCGGCGAAACAGCACGCGGAAATGCTCCGGTCCGACCGCGACCGGGCCGCGAGGACCCTGGAGGAGGCGCAGGAGCGGCTGGAGCAGGCTCGTGCGCATGCCCGCGCCGCTCAGTGGGCGTTCGGCGACGCGGAGACCCGCTTCGCCGCGGCGATCGAGCGCGCCGCTTCCGCCTCTCCGGACTCGCTGTTCGCGGATCTTCAGGAGTTCACCGCCGCCGTCGGGACGCTGACCACGATGGAGAAGGTCACCGGGTCCGGCGGCGTCACGCTGCTGTCGATGCTCGGTCGGCTCCCGCTCGACCAATTGAAGGCCCTCCTGGCCGATCCTGCGCTGGCGCAGCAGTTCTGGGAGAACCCGCCGGCGCCCGAAGCGGTGGCCGGGTGGTGGCACAGCCTCGACGCGAAGAGGCGAGCGGCCTGCATCCAGGCCGTCCCCGGGATCATAGGCAATCTCCCCGGGGTGCCGTACAAAGACCGGAACACCGCGAACCTGATCAGCTACGAGGCGGCGAAGAAGGACCCTAGTCTCACTGATGCCCAGCGCGCCGTGATTGCAGCGATGAAGAAGGCGCTCACCCCTCCCGATAAGGATGTTCCCGTTCAACTGGTGGCGTTCAACTTCTTCGCAGAGCCTCCGATGTTCGCTGTCGGGTACGGGGACCTCGACACCTGCTGGCCGACGACCTGGTGCGCGGGCGGGATGGGATTCGGCGCCGAAGATGCCTTGGAGGATTGGAGTACCGCGGGCAAGAACCTGTGGAGAGCTCAGTCCGATCTCGGTGGCTCGAACTCGGGAGTGGTGGCAGCTTTCGAATACGACAACCCCGACGCTATGGGCGTGAATTTCAGCGACGCGGCGAAGAACGGTGCAGCGCGGTTGGCGGCGGAGCTCGATGGCAACGCCGAGGTGCGCAACGGCTTCTCGTCTACGTACTCGCCGATCTCCGTCACCGCGCATTCCTACGGCACGACGATGGCCTCGATCGGGCTGACGCTGGTGAAGACGAAGATCGACTCGTTCGTGATGGTGGGTTCTGCGGGCATCGACACCTCCGTGGTGCGCTCGGTGTCGGCAATCAGGGCGGATCGTGTGTATACGACCGCTGCGTCTCCGGACCAGCTCGCCCCGTTCGGGGCCGCGTTTTCGGGACGTGCCAACCCGAATCCGGACCTGACGCTGCCGTTCGGCGAGTCGTTCGGGGGTGCCCAGTCGTTCAATTCGGACGGTGATGGGAAGGATCTGCTTGCGGTGGATGGGCACAACCCGATCGGTACGTCGGACAGGTCCACGCTGGGGTGGATTGGGAACACGGAACCGTCCGAAGGACACGGGTACTACGACCGGAACACCCAGTCCCTCCAGAACATTGCGGCGGTCACGACGGGCAAGTTGGAAAAGCTCAGTGGTCCGCTGACGGATACCGGCAAGAAGGCCGCGGAACACAATCGGCAGGCTGCGGCGAACCTTGAGCGTCTGTCCCGGCAGGTGGGTTCGGGTCGATGACCCGCGTCTTCCGCGCCCTGATGGTAGCTGCCGTCACGACTCTTACTCTTGGAGGTTGCACTATGCCGTCGAATTATCCTGATTCTCGCAAGACTGGGCAGGAGTTGCGTATCGAGACCATCGCGGCGATGGAAGCTGCGATCGCCGCTTCGGGATTTCCCGATGGCTGGGGTTTCGATCTCGGCCCGGACGCCGCACAATGGGACCCTGCTACGGAGGAGTTCATCGGTGCGGGTTGCGCCACCCGACCCGGCAACCGGGGCCAGCTCTTCCAGGTCGAACTCTTTCATGCGCCGGACGGGGATCCGGTTGCATTCGCCATGAAGATGGGTGAGTTCTGGAAAAGCCGGGGCTACACCGTGACGGCAGTGGGCGATATCGATCGCGGGGCGCGGCACTTCACGGAACTTCGCGCAGACCGCAGTGACGGCAGCCTTTACGCGGGCGTGACTGCGCACACAACGGCGTTCAATCTCGGCGTGTACTCCGAGTGTACGACTGATCCCAGTCTGGAGAAGTTCGCCGGCCCGAACGGGTATCGCTCGTTCGATTGGAACGACCCGAATCCGTATCGTCCGACGAACAGCCCGAGCATCACCCCGTACCCCCGACTGACGGTGCGCGGTCCGATGGCCGTGTTGGTGACGATGAGCTCCGCGGCTGCTTGCGTGAACGTGGGGGTGGACCTTGAGCGTCTGTCCCGGCAGACGGATTTGAGTCGATGAACCGCGCTGTCCGCGCCCTGCTGGTCGCTGTCGTCACAGTTCTTACTCTTGGAGGTTGCGCTATGCCGTCGAAGTATCCTGATTCCCACAAGACGGGGCAGCAGCTGCGTATCGAGACCATCGCGGCGATGGAAGCTGCGATCGCCGCTTCAGGGTTTCCTGACAGGTGGAGATTCGGCCTCTTGCCCGATGCGGCGGAATGGGATCCTCCTACTGAAGAGTTCATCGGCGCAAGTTGTACGACCGGGCCAGGCAACCGCGGCATGCTCTTCGAAGTCACCCTCCGTCACGCGCCGGACGGGGATCCGGTTGCGTTCGCCAGGAAGATGGGTGAGTTCTGGGAAAGCCAGGGCTACAGTGTGACGGCGGTCGGAGATATCGACCGCGGGTCTGAGCACGACACGTCCTTTCGCGCTGATAGGCACGACGGCAGCCTCTATGCCGCTGTCTACGCCAACACGATCTCTTTCAATCTCAGCATCTACTCCGAGTGCTCCACTGATGCCAGCTTGGAGAAATTCGCCGGCCCGAACGGGTATCGCACCTTCAACGAAACCGACCCCAACCCGTACCGTCCGACGAACAGCCCGAGCATCACGCCGTACCCCCGCGACTGACGGCGAAAGCCCCCCAAACGCGCCCCCGCCGCATCACTCCTTCGACACGAGCGTCAGCACGTCGTACGTGGCGACCGTCTCGTCGTGCTGGTTGTGGATGACCGCATCCCAGCGCACCTCGCCGTACTCGTCCGTCTCACGGGGCGTGATCTGCTTGGCCGTCAAGGTCACCCGGATGCTGTCGCCCGGCACCACCGGCGTCAGGAAGCGCAGGTTCTCCAGGCCGTAGTTCGCGAGCACCGGCCCTGGAGCAGGGTCGACGAACAGCCCGGCCGCCCAAGACACGAGGAGGTAGCCGTGGGCGACACGGCCGGGGAAGAACGGGTTGGCGGCCGCCGCCTCCTCGTCCATGTGCGCGTAGAACGTGTCGCCGGTGAACGTCGCGAACGTCTCGATGTCGTCGAGGGTGACGCGGCGGCTCTTCGAGAGCACCTGGTCGCCGATCGTCAGGGTCGACAGCGCCTTGCGGAACGGGTGCACCCCGTCCGCGCTCGCCGTCGCGCCCTGGTGCCACACCCCGGTCACAGCCGTCAGCAGCTCCGGCGTGCCCTGGATCGCCGTGCGCTGCATGTGGTGCAGCACGGCACGGATGCCGCCCAGCTCCTCGCCGCCGCCTGCCCGGCCGGGCCCGCCGTGCACCAGGTGCGGCATCGGCGATCCGTGGCCGGTGGAGGTGCGGGCGTCGTCGCGGTCGAGCAGCAGCACGCGGCCGTTGGATGCGGCGATACCGGTCACGAGGTCCCGCGCGAGAGCAGTGTCGTGGGTCGCGACGCTGGTGACGAGCGAGCCGCCGCCGCGTGCCACCAGGCGCACCGCGTCCGCCGTGGTGTCGTAGCTCAGGATGCTCGCGACGGGGCCGAACGCCTCGATCGTGTGGACCGCATCCACGTCGGCGTCGGCGAAGCGGAGCACGATGGGGGACACGAACGCGCCGTCCGCCTCCCGGCCGGTCGAGCCGTCCGCGCGCAGCACCTCCGGCACCGCGAGGTCGCCGACGACGATCTCGCCGCCGGCGTCGACCAGGCGGCCGACCTGGCGCAGCACCTCCTCACGCTGTGCGAGCGATGCGAGCGGGCCCATGGTCACGCCGTCCGCCCGCGGGTCGCCGACGACCACCCGCTGCTGGATGCGCTCGCGCACGGCGGCCACCACGTCGTCCACCGCGGCGGCCGGCACGATGGCGCGGCGGATCGCGGTGCACTTCTGGCCGGACTTCGCCGTCAACTCTGTCACCAGCTGCTTCACGTACGCGTCGAACTCCGGAGTCCCCGCCACAGCGTCCGCGCCGAGCACGGAGGCGTTGATCGAGTCGGTTTCGCTGGTGAACCGCACCCCGCCGGTCTGCACGGCGTCGTGCGCGCGCAGCTTCTCCGCGGTCGACGCCGAACCGGTGAACGCGACGATGTCGCCGAGCCGCAGGTTCTCGAACAGGTCGGGGACAGCGCCGGACACCAGTTGCAGCGATCCCGCTGGCAGCAGCCCGGTCTCGTCCAGGATGCGCACCATCGCCTCTGCGACATATCCGGTGGGCGTCGCGGGCTTCACCAGCGTCGGCACCCCGGCGAGGAACGCCGGGGCGAACTTCTCCAGCGCGCCCCACACCGGGAAGTTGAACGCGTTGATCTGCACGGCGACGCCGTTCAGCCTGGTGTAGATGTGGCGGGCGATGAACGAGCCGTCCGCGGACAGCGACTCGACAGGACCGTCGAGGTACACCTGGCCGTTCGGCAGCTCGCGCCGCCCCTTCGACGAGTACGTGAAGAGCACGCCGATGCCGCCGTCGATGTCGATCCACGAGTCGGTCTTCGTGGCACCTGCACGGCTGGACAGCGCGTACAGCTCGTCCTTGCGAGCGGTGAGCGCCTGCGCGAACTGCTTGAGCAGCACGGCACGCTGGTGGAAGGTCAGCGCGCCGAGCGACGCCTGCCCGACCGTGCGGGCGTATTCGAGCGCGCCCGCCAGGTCCAGACCGGCCGTGCTCACCCTGGCGACGAGCTCGCCGGTGGAGGCGTCGCGCACCTCGGCGGCGTCCGTGTCGTCGGCCGCCGGCGTCCACCACCCGCCCGTGACATAGCTGGGAAGAATGTCGTGCTGGTTCATCGGTGAACCTCCGGGGTCGCGGGGTGGGAATCGGTGGATGAGGTCGTCGGGGTCGTCGGGGTCGTCTGGGGCGTCGGGGCCTGCGCGTCCGGCCAGTCGTAGAAGCCACGCCCCGACTTCCGCCCGAGGCGCCCTGCGGCGACCATCGAGCGCAGCAGGGCAGGCGGTTCGAAGCGTGCGCCGAGGTGCTCGTGCAGGTACTCGGCGATGCCGAGCCGCACATCCAGGCCCACCAGGTCGGTGAGCCGCAGCGGGCCGACCGGATGCTTGTAGCCGAGCACCATCGCGGCGTCGATGTCCTCGGCGCTCGCGACGCCCTCCTCGAGCATCCGGATCGCCTCGAGTCCGAGGGCGACGCCGAGCCGCGACGAGGCGAAGCCGGGTGCGTCGGACACGGTGATGGGCGTCTTGCCGATCGCGGCGACCCAGCCCTGCGCCGTCGTCACCACCTCCGGCAGGGTGGCAGCGCCGGTGACCACCTCGACGAGCGACGACGCCGGCACGGGATTGAAGAAGTGCATCCCGAGGAAGCGGTCGGGGGAGCGGAGGGCGCCGGCGAGCTCGTCGATGGAGATGGAGGAGGTGTTGCTCGCGAGAACGGCGTCGTCGGCCAGCGCGCTCTCCACGCGGCGCAGCGCATCCACTTTGAGGTCGCGGTCCTCCGGAACGGCCTCGACGACCAGGCCGCAGGAGCCGAAGCCGTCGGTGGAGGTCGCGGTCGAGAGCTGCTTCGCCAGGTCGTCGGCGCTGTGCTCGGTCGCTCCGCGCTGCACCGACGCGTCGATGGCACTCCTGACGCGCGCGCGGGCGGCGTCCGCCGCCTCGTCGTCGCGCTCCACCACGGTCACGGCCGCCCCGGCCAGGAGGAACGCGTGGGCGATGCCCGCGCCCATGCGGCCGCCGCCGAGCACCCCGACGCGCTCGGGAACGCCACTGGAGACGGGAGCCCCGCTCCGTTCGTCGCCACCGCTCATCGCTTCCGCCTCCGCTCCAGGAACTCGGTCATCCGCCTGTGCTTCTCCGGCGATTCGAACAGCACGGCCTGCGCGTCCGCCTCCGCTGCGGGATGCGCGGAGCGCGGCGCGTGGAAGACCGCTTTGGTGTACCGCGTGGCCAGCCGGTCGTTGGCGGCGATGCGGTCGGCCAGCGCGTGCGCGGCGGGCAGCAGAGCCTCCGGTTCGTGCAGCTCGGTGACGAGCCGCGCCGCCAGCGCCTCCTCGCCGTTCAGGACGCGTCCGGCGAGCACGATCTCCTTGGCCAGCGGCTCGCCGACCAGCTCCGCCAGCCGCCAGAGCGCACCGGCCGCCGCGATGATGCCGAGCCCCGTCTCCGGGTTGCCGATGCGCAGCCGGGGGGTGCCGATGCGGAAGTCGGCCGCGTACGCCAGCTCCGCCCCTCCGCCGAGCGCGTAGCCGTCGACGGCGGCGATCACCGGGAGCGGAAGGGCCGCGATCCGGCTGAACACCGTGGCGTTGATGAGGAGGCGCGCGTCGGCCGCCGTCCGTTCGCGCAGCTCGGCGATGTCGGCTCCGGACGCGAACACCCCGTCGCCGCCCGTGACGATCAGGATGCGCGGCTCCGCTTCCAGGGCGGCGCACAGCTCGTGCAGGTCGTCGACCATCCGCTGGTCGATCGCGTTCCTGGCCTCCGGGCGGTTCAGCCGCACGACGACGCGGTCGTCGCCCTCCTCGACCAGGAGCGTGCGCATCCCGTTCATCCCCGCTCCGCTCTCAGCCCTGTTCCCGCCGCTGCCGGCGCCGCTCATGCTCTCTCCACGATCATCGCGGCGCCCTGGCCGACGCCGACGCACATCGTGGCGAGCCCGTACTGCGAGCGCTCGCGCTCCATCCGCCCGAGCAGGGTGACCAGCAGGCGGGCGCCGCTCGAACCGAGCGCGTGCCCGAGCGCGATGGCGCCGCCGTCGGCGTTGACGCGATCGCCGTCCAGCCCGAGTCTTCTGATGCACGCGAGCGACTGACTGGCGAACGCCTCGTTCAGCTCGATGCTGCCGAGCTGTCCGATGTCGAGCCCGCTGCGCTCCAGCGCCTTGTTCACCGCAGGCACGGGGCCGAGGCCCATGATCTCGGGTGCGACGCCGACGCTCGTGCCGACGACGACGCGGGCTCTCGGCGTCAGACCGTACCTGGCGACCGCGTCGGCGCTCGCCACGACGATCGCGGAGGCGCCGTCGTTGAGCGGAGACGCGTTGCCCGCGGTGACCACGCTGCCGCCCGCGACGACCGGCTTGAGCGCGGCGAGCGCATCCATCGTCGTGTCTCGGCGGATGCTCTCGTCGGCCGTCACGGTTCCCCGCGGCGTCTCGACCGGCAGGATCTCGTCCGCGAACCGTCCGGCGTCCGTCGCAGCGGCCGCGCGCTGGTGGCTGCGCAGGGCGAAGGCGTCTGCGTCGGCGCGGCTGATGCCGTCGAGGCGCGCCACCTCCTCCGCCGTCTCCGGCATCGAGTACGTGGCCTTGTCTCGCTCCAGGAAGCGAGGGTTGGTGAAGCGCCAGCCGATCGACGTGTCGAACTGCGGCCCTGGCTTCGCGAAGGCGCGCTCCGGCTTGCCCTGCACCCAGGGCGCTCTGGTCATCGACTCGACCCCGCCGGCGACGACGATGTCCGCGTCCCCTGCCCTGACCGCCTGCGCCGCCATTGTGACTGCGGAGAGCCCCGATGCGCAGAGCCGGTTCACCGTGATGCCCGGCACCGCGTCCGGCAGCCCGGCGAGCAGCGTGGCCATGCGGGCGACGTTGCGGTTGTCCTCTCCCGCCTGGTTGGCCGCACCGAAGATCACTTCGTCGATCGTGTGCTGCTCGATGCCGGCGCGGCGAACGGCCTCGGCGATCACGAGCGCCGCGAGATCGTCGGGACGCACTCCGCTCAGGGCTCCGCCGTAGCGTCCGACCGCCGTGCGCACTCCGCCGACGAGGTAGGCCTCGGTCATTGCTGCCCCTGTTCGTTCATCATCGAGCGACGTCCGGAATTACCGACCGAACGTTCAGGAAGTAATCTTTTCAGACGCGGCCGCTCACCACAACTCCGCGGCTATGCTGTGGCGCATGAGCGACGGCGACTGGACCATCCACCTCGGGGAACTGGACGAGAAGATGGGGGTCCGCATCCTGGAACAGTCGGCGGAGCGCGTGGTCGCCACGATGCCGGTCGAGGGCAACCGGCAGTCGTTCGGGCTGCTGCACGGCGGCGCGTCCGTCGCCTTCGCGGAGGCGCTCGGCTCCTGGGCGGCCGTGATCCACGCCGGCCCAGGCCGCACGGCCGTCGGCGTCGACATCAACGCAACGCACCACCGCTCGGCCCGCACCGGACTCGTGACCGGCATCGCGACGGCCATCCGCCTCGGGCGCACCATCGCGTCTCACGAGATCGTCGTGACCGACGAGGATGGCAACCGCCTCTGCACCGCCCGCATCACCAACCTCATCCTGGACAAGGCCGACTGATCATCGACACGGCCTGAGCGCACGCGGCTACCGGAGGTCGTGATCCTCGAAGACGAGCGACGTCTTGGTGTCGCGGACGGAGGGGATCGCCGGCAGCTGCTCCAGGACGACGCGGCGCAGGTCTTCGTTGTCGCGGGCGCGGACGAGCAGGATCACGTCGAAGTCGCCGCCGACCAGCGCGAAGTGCTCCACCTCCGGGATGGCGCCGAGCGTGTCCCTGAGCTCGTGCCAGGACGCCTGGTCCACCCGCAGCGTCACGTAGGCCGACGACGCGCGGCCGGACAGCCGGGGGTCGACCTTCGCCGTGAACCCCGTGATCACGCCATCCTCGATCAGCCGGGAGAGCCGCGTGTACGCGTTCGCGCGGGAGACGTGCGCCGCCTCGGCGACCGCCGTGATGGAGGCGCGGCCGTCGGCGCGCAGCGCGTCGATGATGCGGGAGTCGATGTCGTCCATGTCTGTCAGACAGTTTGACATCGAAACAGAGGATGCGCATCCATTCGTCTCGAAAACGTCGCACCTCTAGCGCGCGCGATCCAGCGAAGTCATCCTGAAAGACAGCGACGTCTTTCAAAGGAGAACGGATGCACGCCGACGACCTGCTGCCGTGCGCCACCCCGCTGCGGCTGATCGAACAGGACGGTTCGTCCCACGAGGACGACCTATACCCCACCCCGTCCGTCGAGCGGATGCTCGACGGCTACAGCAAGCTCGTGCTCGGCCGTCGCATCAACGACCAGGCCAACGCGCTCGTGCGCCAGGGCAGGCTCGCCGTCTACCCGTCGTCGCACGGCCAGGAGGCCTGCGAAGTCGCAGCGGCCATGGTGCTCGCCGACGGCGACTGGCTGTTCCCCACCTACCGCGACACGGTCGCCGTCATCACGCGCGGCGTCGACCCGTTCGACGCGTTCCAGCTGCTGCGCGGAGACTGGCACTCCGGCTACGACCCGCGCGAGCACAACGTCGCCCCGCAGGCCACGCCGCTCGCCACCCAGCTCCTGCACGCCGTCGGCTTCGCGCACGCCGCCAGGATGCGCGGCGAGGACACGGTCGTCCTCGCCATCTGCGGCGACGGCGCCACCAGCGAGGGCGACTTCCACGAGGCGATGAACTTCGCCGCCGTCTTCCACCTGCCCGTCGTCTTCCTCGTGCAGAACAACGGCTACGCCATCTCGGTGCCGCTCAGCAGACAGACGGCCGCGCCCAGCATCGCGCACAAGGGCATCGGCTACGGGATGCGCGGCCGTCAGGTCGATGGGAACGACCTCGCCGCACTGCTCGCCGTCCTCGGCGAGGCGGTGGACGAGGCCCGCGACGGGGGAGGCCCGACCCTCGTGGAGGCGCTGACGTACCGCATCCAGTCGCACACCAACGCCGACGACGCCTCCCGCTACCGCAGCGACGACGAGGTCACGCCCTGGCTCGCCCGCGACCCTCTGCTACGGGTGCGCGCCTGGCTGAGGTCGATGGATGCACTGAGCGACGGAGACGAGGTCGAGCTCCAGGCCCACGCGGAGAGGGTCGCCAGCGACCTGCGTGCCGCCGTCAACGCCGAGGCCGAACCGCATCTGGAAGACCTGTTCGCACACGTCTACGCCGCGCAGACGCCGCAGTTGCGCGAGCAGGCGGCGCAGCTCGCCGACGAGCTGGCCAGACAGCGGCAGGCAGACACCGCACACGACCAGGAGGCAGCCAGATGACGCTCATGCACGACGCACCGGCCGACCACGGCGCGACCGGCGGCACCGCGGCGGAGCCGACGATCGTCACCATGTCGATGGCCCAGGCCATCAACCGGGCGATGGCGGACGCTCTCGACGCCGACCCTTCCGTCCTCGTCTTCGGCGAGGATGTCGGCGTGCTCGGCGGCGTCTTCCGCATCACCGACGGCCTCGCCGCCCGGTTCGGCGAGGCCCGCTGCTTCGACACCCCGCTCGCGGAGGCCGGAATCGTGGGCACCGCCGTCGGCATGGCCATGAACGGGATGCGCCCGGTGGTCGAGATGCAGTTCGACGCGTTCGCGTACCCGGCGTTCGAGCAGATCGTCGACCACGTGGCCAAGATGGGCAACCGCACCAAGGGGGCGGTGCGGCTCCCGATGGTGATCCGCATCCCGTACGCGGGCGGCATCGGAGGGGTCGAGCACCACTCCGACTCGTCCGAGTCGTACTACGCGCACACGCCGGGGCTGACGGTGGTGTCGCCTGCAACGCCGCAGGATGCGTACGGGCTGCTCCGCGCATCCATCGCGTCGCCGGATCCCGTGGTGTTCCTGGAGCCGAAGAAGCTCTACTGGTCCACGGGCGAGGTCGACCTCGCCGCTCCCATCCCGCAGCTCGGCCGAGCCCGCATCGCCAGGGAGGGCACGGACGCGACGCTGATCGCATACGGCCCGAGCGTGCCCGTCGCGCTCGCCGCGGCGGAGGCCGCAGAGGAGGAGGGGCGCAGCCTGCAGGTGGTCGACCTGCGCAGCCTCGTGCCGTTCGACGACGAGACGGTCTGCGCCGCTGTGCGCTCGACGGGGCGTGCCGTGGTGATCGCGGAGGCGCCTGGCTTCGCCAGCATGGCCAGCGAGATCGCGGCACGGGTCTCCGAGCGCTGCTTCCACGTGCTGGAGGCGCCCGTTCGCCGGGTGACCGGATTCGACACCCCGTTCGCGCCGCCCAAGCTGGAGCGGTTCTACCTGCCAGGGGTCGACCGCGTCCTGGACGCGGTGGACGACCTGCAGTGGGAGGACGCGTGAGCGCGCAGGTCTTCCGGCTGCCGGACCTCGGCGAGGGACTCACCGAGGCGGAGCTGGTGCGCTGGCTGGTCGCGGTCGGCGACGTGATTGCCGTCGACCAGCCCATCGCCGAGGTGGAGACGGCCAAGTCGGTCGTGGAGGTGCCGTCGCCGTTCGCTGGCGCCGTCGCCGCGCTGCACGGCGAGGAGGGCGAGGCGCTGGCCGTCGGCGCCCCGCTGATCGAGGTGGACGAGCCGCAGAGCACACAGGACGAGCCGCAGAGCGCGCCCGAGAACCAGCGCACGCCGGACCAGACGAGCACGGCCGGCTCCGGCCACGTGCTCGTCGGCTACGGCACGACAGAGCTGCACCGCTCCGGCCGTCGCCGCGTGCGCCGCTCGACGGTGACGGCGACCGCCGTGTCCGTGCCCGCTCGTTCCGGACCCGTGCCCGTGATCTCGCCCGTCGTCCGGACGCTGGCGCGCACCCACGGCATCGACCTGTCGACCGTTCGCGCGACCGGGGAGGGCGGCGTCATCACCCGTCGCGACGTGGAGGAGGCGTTCGCCGCTGCGGCGCCCGCTGCTGCTGCCGTCGCCCCGGCTTCCGCGCGCGCTGCAGCGCGCGCTGCAGCGCCCGCCGCTGCGCCCACCGTCGACCAGCGCACGGGGCTCGCGCTCCGCGCATCCACCCCGTTCTCGCTCTTCCGCCGCACCGTCGCCGCGAACATGACCCGCAGCCGCTCCGAGATCCCCGAGGCGACCGTCTGGGTCGACGTGGACGTCACCGAGCTGTGGGATGCGCGTCGCCGCCTTCGCTTCGGCGACCGGACGCCGTCGCTGCTGTCCTTCGTCGCCCGCTTCACGCTGGCAGCGCTCGCGCGCCGTCCAGAGCTGGCCGGCCGGGTCACCGCGGACGGCGCCGGCATCGACACCTTCGACGGTGTCAACCTCGGCTTCGCCGTCGACTCCCCGCGCGGACTCGTCGTCCCCGTCGTACGCCGAGCAGACCGGATGACCATCCGAGAGCTCGACGGCGCGTTCGACAGGCTCACGCGCGACGCCCGGGCCGGTGGCCTCGCCCCGGCCGAGCTCACCGGCTCGACCTTCACGATCAACAACTACGGCAGCCTCGGCGTCGACGGCAGCGCCGCGATCATCAACCACCCGGAGGTCGCGATCCTCGGCATCGGCCGGATGATCGAGCGCGCCTGGGTGGTCGACGGCGCCGTGGTCCCACGGCGCATCGCCCAGCTCTCGCTGGTCTTCGACCACCGGGTGACGGACGGGGGCGTCGCAGCCGGGCTGCTGCGCGACATCGCCGACGCGATGGAGTCGCCGCTCGCCCTGCTCGCGGACGCGCCCCCGGCATGAGCTGCGAGCAGATCGCGCCCGCTATACGGCGTGACCCTGCTGGCGTACTGTGACGGACATGACAGACAAGAAGCCGGAAGACGACGACTACGACCTGTCCGTCGAGAAGGACGTGGCGCCCGAGGAGAACATCCCCTGGCTGCCGCATCCCACCCCGGCGGACGGCGACGCGCCGGCTCCCTGAGCGCGGCGTCCGCTGCGTCGCCGGCCAGGAAGGGTCGTGCCGACCGCCGTGCCGGCGCCTGGGCGCACGGCCGTTCCTGCGCACGCGTGCATCTAGGCTTGTTCGGTGAGTGCTGACAGGAGACGGGCCTTCCCCGTGTGGCTGGCCATCGTCTTCGCCGTCCTGTGCGGGGCGGGCGTCGCCCTGCAGTCCCGCGTCAACGGGGAGCTCGGCGCTCGCATCGGAGACGGCTTCACCGCCGCCGTCATCTCCTTCGGGTCCGGCCTGCTCATCCTGCTGGTCGCGCTCGCCATCGCACCGGCCGGCCGTCGCGGGCTCGGCAGGGTCGTCGGCGCCCTCCGCGGGGGAGAGCTGCGCTGGTGGTACGTCTGCGGCGGCGCCGCCGGTGCGTTCCTCGTGCTGTCGCAGGGGCTCACCGCCGCTGTGCTCGGCGTCGCGCTGTTCACGGTGTCGATCGTCGCCGGTCAGACCGTCAGCGGCCTCGTCCTCGACATGATCGGCATCGGCGCGGGAGGAAAACGGCCGCTCACCCCGGCGCGCGTCGTCGGCGCCGCCCTGGCGCTCGCGGCCGTCAGCTGGGCCGTCTCCTCGCAGTTCGGCGGCAGTGTCCCGCTCTGGATGATGGCGCTGCCGCTCATCGCCGGCCTCGGCGTCGGCTGGCAGCAGGCCGTCAATGGTCAGGTGCGCGTCGTCGCGGAGAGCGCGCTGACGGCCACCTTCATCAACTTCGTGGTGGGCACGAGCGTGCTGGCGGTCCTGATGGTCGTCCACTCGTCGATCGCCGGCTGGCCGACGTCGCTGCCCGCCGAGCCGTGGCTCTACGTCGGCGGAGCGATCGGCTGCGTCTTCATCGCAGGGGCGGCACTGTTGGTCCGGGTGCTCGGCGTGCTCGTGCTCGGACTCGCGACCGTGGCCGGACAGCTCCTCACCGCGCTGCTGCTCGATCTGCTCGCGCCGAGCTCCGCGCATCCCGTGGCGTTCTCGACGGTCGCCGGCACGCTGCTGGCGCTGGTCGCGGTCGCCGTGGCGAGCATCCGGTGGGGGAACGCCGCCAGAAGCGGGCAGGCTACGCGAGCGTCGTGAGGTAGCGCTCGGGGTCGACGGTCTTGCGGTGGCTCTCCTTCGAGCCGTCAGGGATGCCGCCGACGTAGAGCCAGCCGAGCAGGCGCTCGTTCTTCTTCAGACCGTGCATCTTGTGCACAGCCTTTGCTCTGGTCTGATGGCCGGTGCGCCAGATCACGCCCCAGCCGGCGTCGTGCAGCAGCAGGCTCAGGATGTGCGCCACCCCGGAGGCGACGGCGTCCTGCTCCCAGCCCGGCACCTTCTCGCTCTTGGTCCGCACGGAGACGATCGCCAGCAAGAGCGGCGCGCGCAGCGGCTTGGCCGCGATCTTCTCCGCGTCGGAGCCGGAGGCGCGCGCATCCTTCGCGAACGCGGCGCCCAGGCGGGAGCGCGCGTTTCCGCGGAGCTCGATCACGCGCCACGGGTGCAGGGAGCTGTGGTCAGCCACCCGTCCCGCCGCCGCGATCAGCGGCAGGAGCTGCTCGTGGGTCGGCGCCGCCTCCGTCACTCGCGAGTACGAGCGACGGGAGGCGACAGCGTCGACGAGCTTGGACACTCCTACTCGCCCTCGGTGAAGTTGAGGGAGAGCGAGTTCATGCAGTAGCGGTCGCCGGTCGGGGTGCCGAAGCCGTCGTCGAAGACGTGGCCGAGGTGCGACCCGCAGTTCGCGCAGCGGACCTCGGTGCGGACCATTCCGAGGCTGTTGTCCTCGAGGAGCTGGACGGCGTCCGGGCGGACCGACTCGTAGAAACTCGGCCAGCCGCATCCGGAGTCGAACTTGGTGCCCGACTTGAAGAGCTCCGCTCCACAGGCGGCGCAGGTGTAGAGGCCTGCGCGGCTCTCGTCGAGCAGCTCGCCCGTCCACGGCCGCTCGGTGCCCGCCTCGCGCAGCACGGCGTACTGCTCCGGGCTGAGCTCTGTGCGCCACTCGTCTTCGCTCTTGGCGACGTTGTACTCCATGCGTGTTCCTTTCGTCGTTCTCAACACTAAACGGATGCGGGGCCGCGCCTGTTCCCTGTTTCGTCCCGCGAACCGCCGCGCGGCGGAAGGCCAACACACAGAAAGCCGCAAATAGGATGAACCGCGAACGCACCAGCGACGCACGACCGACAGGAATGAAGGGACCAGGGTGGCGAACGCGGCAGACGACCGGGCATCCATCCAACGTCCTGACGGCCTGAGCGAGCGGGACGTCGCCATCATCGCGTTCGAGCGGCAGTGGTGGCGGCACGCCGGCGCCAAGGAGCAGGCCATCCGCGAGGAGTTCGGTCTGTCCGCGGCACGGTACTATCAGCTGCTCGGTGCACTGATCGACCAGCCGGCCGCTCTGCAGCACGACCCCATGCTCGTCAAGCGCCTGCTCAGACTGCGCGAGGCGAGAATGGCCGCCAGAAGCTCCCGGACGCTCGCGTCCGACGACTGAGGACCCTCGACACGATGGCTGAGAAGTACCCCAAGGACCGGTTCGACGCGATTCCGGACGACCTGAACCGCGTCGGAGCCCACCGCGCACCCCGCGCGAAGGGACGAGGCTGGATCGGCTTCGGCTGGGCGGCACTCGCCACCGTCGTGCTGATCGGAGCCGGCGTCTTCGGACTGTCGCTCGTCAACGGCAGCATCTCCTTCCACGGCACGCCGGGTACCAGCTCCGCGTCGAAGACGCCGACGCCGTCTCCGACGCCGACCATCGTGCCGACCATCGACCCCGCCCTCACGGTGAACGTGCTCAACGGCACTCCGACCGAGGGCCTCGCACAGGCCGCAGGCACCAAGCTGACAGCCGCCGGCATCAAGGTCGGCGCCCTCGCGAATGCGGACAAGACCGACCTCACCCAGACCGTCGTCTATTACTCGGATGCGAAGAACGCCGGGGCCGCCCTCGGCGTCGCCCAGGCGCTCCCCGGCGCCACGACGGCGGAGACCCAGGACTACGCCGCGACCGGGGCTGATATCACAGTGGTGCTGGGAAGCAACTTCACGGGCTGACCTTTTCGGTGCGTCCCGTATTGTTTCGGGCTTGTTTAACTTCTAACGGTTTCCGGTCATTTCCTGTCTTTTTCGCGAAATAGCTGGTGATTGCATGCATTGAAAGCATTAGTATCTGGATTCAACGCGCCGGTGATGGGCCGTCGCTACGAAACACAGCAATAGGAGTAATGCATGGCGAACGGAACCGTGAAGTGGTTCAACGCTGAAAAGGGCTACGGATTCATCACCGTCGACGACGGGGGACAGGACGTGTTCGTCCACTACTCCGCCATCGACATGAACGGCTACAAGGTCCTCGAAGAGGGTCAGCAGGTCGTATTCGAAGTCGGCAGCGGACAGAAGGGCCCGCAGGCTGAGTCGGTGCGTCCGGCGTAGCACGCAGCAACCAACCTGGTGGAGCGCCGTCCCGAATGGGGCGGCGCTCTCGTGCGTCCGCCCCCAGCGTGACGTCTCGTCTTGCACTCGACGGGCACGAGTGCCAGAATCGCTTTAGCACTCCATCTGATCGAGTGCTAACCGTTCGCATCTTTCGCAGACGTCCGGGAGGGACGAGAAACAACCATGGCAAAGATCATTGCTTTCGACGAGGACGCCCGCCGCGGCCTTGAGCGCGGCCTCAACATCCTGGCCGACACCGTCAAGGTGACGCTTGGCCCGCGCGGCCGCAACGTCGTTCTCGAGAAGAAGTGGGGAGCCCCCACGATCACCAACGACGGCGTCTCCATCGCGAAGGAGATCGAGCTCGACGACCCGTTCGAGAAGATCGGCGCGGAGCTCGTCAAGGAGGTCGCCAAGAAGACCGACGACGTCGCGGGTGACGGAACCACCACCGCGACCGTTCTCGCTCAGGCGCTCGTCAAGGAGGGCCTCCGCAACGTGGCCGCCGGCGCAGACCCCATCACCCTGAAGCGTGGAATCGAGAAGGCCGTCAAGGCCGTCACCGAGGAGCTCATCGCGAGCGCCAAGGAGGTCGAGACCAAGGAGGAGATCGCTGCGACCGCATCCATCTCCGCCGGAGACACCACCATCGGCGACATCATCGCCGAGGCGATCGACAAGGTCGGCAAGGAGGGCGTCGTCACCGTCGAGGAGTCGAACACCTTCGGCACCGAGCTCGAGCTGACCGAGGGCATGCGCTTCGACAAGGGCTACCTGTCGCAGTACTTCGTCACCGACCAGGACCGCCAGGAGGCGGTGTTCGAGGACCCGTACATCCTCATCGCCAACCAGAAGATCTCGAACATCAAGGATCTGCTGCCGATCGTCGACAAGGTGATCCAGGCCAACAAGCAGCTCCTGATCATCGCCGAGGACGTCGACGGCGAGGCCCTGGCCACGCTGATCGTCAACAAGATCCGCGGCATCTTCAAGTCGGTCGCCGTCAAGGCTCCCGGCTTCGGCGACCGCCGCAAGGCGCAGCTGCAGGACATCGCCATCCTCACCGGTGGCCAGGTCATCTCCGAGGAGGTCGGCCTCAAGCTCGAGAACGTCACCCTCGACCTGCTCGGTCAGGCACGCAAGGTCGTCATCACCAAGGATGAGACCACCATCGTCGAGGGTGCAGGCGACCCGGAGGCCATCGCGGGCCGCGTCGCTCAGATCCGCAACGAGATCGACAACACCGACAGCGACTACGACCGTGAGAAGCTGCAGGAGCGCCTGGCGAAGCTCGCCGGCGGTGTCGCGGTCATCAAGGCCGGCGCTGCAACCGAGGTGGAGCTCAAGGAGCGCAAGCACCGCATCGAGGACGCCGTCCGCAACGCGAAGGCTGCCGTCGAAGAGGGCATCGTCGCCGGTGGTGGCGTGGCCCTCATCCAGGCAGGCAAGACCGCTTTCGAGAAGCTCGAGCTCACGGGTGACGAGGCCACTGGCGCCAACATCGTCCGCGTCGCCATCGAGGCTCCGCTGAAGCAGATCGCGATCAACGCAGGCCTCGAGGCCGGCGTCGTGGTCGAGAAGGTCCGCAACCTCCCGGTCGGCCACGGCCTCAACGCCGCGACCGGCGAGTACGTCGACATGCTGGCCTCCGGCATCAACGACCCGGTGAAGGTCACCCGCTCGGCTCTGCAGAACGCAGCGTCGATCGCTGGGCTGTTCCTCACCACCGAGGCCGTCGTCGCCGACAAGCCGGAGAAGAATGCTGCTCCGGTCGGCGACCCGACCGGTGGCATGGACTTCTAAGTCCTAACGCATCGCGAAGAGGGCGTCTCCCACACGGGAGGCGCCCTCTTTCGTCGTTACCGAACCGTCACGCGCACCAGCTGGCTGCGGGATGCGGCGTGCGCTTGACTGTGGGAGCACTCAGACGTACTTCGGGGGGAATCATGCGGGGGATCACACGGTCGCGAGCAGTACTGGTGGTCGGCGGGGCGACGGCGCTGGCGGCGTTGCTGTCCGGCTGCGTCAGCGCTCCGGCGCCTGCTCCGGGGGCCAGCGGCTCCGCGACGGCATCGGCGACGCCGACAGGGACGCAGGCGGTCGCCGCGACGGCGTGTGACACTATGACGACTCCGGACGCCGTCCGCGCCCTGGTGGGCGGATCCGGCGAGCCGCAGACGTTCATCGACCTGCAGCCGGGAGACGCAGACTCCGGTCCATGGCCCATTCTGGCCGCCAACGGCTCGTACTGCGCCTGGGGCGGCCTGGGGCCGTTGCGCTTCGATCATCAGCAGGACCCGTCCGTGGTCGTGCAGACGCTGCCGCACGCGCGCAACGCGTGGCAGCAGCTCGTGGACGAGGCCACGCCCGCACCGGGCGCCGCATACACCGGTGGCGAGGCGCGAGGCGGGAACTGCCAGGCGACGACCTGCAGCACGAACGTCCTCGTGGGAGACACCTGGCTCGCCGTCACGGCGACGTCCGCCACGGCCCTCGCTGAGCCGACCTTCCATGCCGCCGTTCAGGGGATGGTCACCGCGCTCGGTAAGGCGCCGGTCCCGTCCGCTCCGCCGAAGCTCGCGAGCCGGCCGGCGTGCGACGATGCGGGGATCGTCGCCGCGCTCGGCACGGCGTACGGGCTCACGACCGTACATCCGTCGGCCGCGAACCCGCCTCCATTCTCCGTGCGGGAGGCTGCCAACCGACTCGACAGCGCATTCCGCTGCGATTACCGGGCGGCCGACACCGAGGCGCCGAGGTGGGCGGTGGAGATCACCGGGCTCAGCAACGCCGCGACCGTCTTCACCGCCGCAGCCACCGCGTCCCCGGACGTGACGACGCGCTCGCCGCTCACCATCGACGGCGTGACCGGCGAGGCGGCGACGTGGAGCTTCCAGACCGAGGACTCGTGGATGACCGTCGTCGACGTCCTCCACGACGGCTCCTGGCTCCAGGTCCTCGCCTGGGGCAAGCCGAACCAGGCGGCGGCGACGCAGATCGCGCAGAAGCTGCTCTCACCATACTGAGCGCACGGGGTAGCGCACGGCGGCAGCGCACGGCGGTAGAGCGCGCTGCGGCACGGCGCTAGGCAGCCGAGTTCCCCGCAGACTAGGCGGCGGCAGGGGCCGTCGACGGGGCGAGCGGCAGGGAGACACGGAAGGTGGCGCCGCCGCCGTCCGTCTCCACGACCTCGACGCTGCCGTGGTGCGCCGCGACGATCGATGACACGATGGCGAGGCCGAGGCCGCTGCCACCCGTCTCGCGGGCGCGGGAGGTGTCCGCGCGCCAGAAGCGCTGGAAGATCTTCTCCCTGATCTGCGGCGGGATGCCGTCGCCGTGGTCGCGCACCTCGAGGATGGCACGGCCGGTCTGGTGGTTCACCTGCACCATGATCTCGATGGGGGTGCCGTCCGCCGTGTAGCGGAGGGCGTTGCCCATCAGGTTCGTGACCACCTGGCGCAGCTTGTTCTCCTCGGCCAGCACGATCGCGGGCTCTGCGGCGACGGGCTGGTGCAGCACCACCTTCTCCGCCGTGGTCACCAGCGTCGGCTCCGTGCCGCCGGGGCGGCGGGCGCGTCCGCGGCGCAGGCGCGCGAGCGTCGCCCCGGCGAACGCGATCGGCCCCGTTGCGTTGCTGACCCGCGCCGACTGGTCCTGGATGGGCATCGGCACCGTGTCGACGCCGGGCTCCTCTGGGCCGAACTCGGGGGCGGCGATCGCCTCGGGGGTGATCACGGTGACGACGCGGCCGGGGGAGCCGGCCATCGCATCCATCGCCGCGTCCTGGGCGATCCGCACCAGGTCGACCGGATGCAGGTTCAGCGGCTTGGTCTCGTCGAGCCGTGCCAGCTCCAGGAGGTCCTCGACGAGGCCGCCCATCCGGATGGCCTCCTTCTCGATCCTGTCCATCGCCTGCGCGACGTCCTCCGGCGTCTGCAGGGCGCCCATCCGGTACAGCTCGGCGTAGCCGCGCACCGAGACGAGCGGGGTGCGCAGCTCGTGGCTGGCGTCGCCGACGAAGCGGCGCATCTGATCGATGGTTCTGGCGCGGTCGTTGAAGGCCCTGTCGATGCGGTTCAGCATCGTGTTGAGCGAGCGGTTGAGGCGGCCGACCTCGGTGTTCGGGGTGGCTCCGCCGAGGCGCTGGCTGAAGTCGCCGTCCGCGATGGCGGCAGCCGTCTGCTCCACCTCGCGCAACGGAGAGAACGTGGTGGTCACGAGCATCCGGGTGAGGCCGGCGCCCACGATGATGACGATCACGCCGAAGCCGAGGAAGATCGCGAGGAAGCTCGCCATCACCGTGTCGATCTGCGACGTGGTGGTGGCCACGATCGCCGTGCCGAGGGCGCCGGGCGGGTTGGTCAGCGTGACCGTCGTCGCCAGAGCGCGGAAGGTGGTGTGCCCGTCATTGCTGAGCAGCGGATAGCCGCCGGGCGGCAGCAACTTGCTGCCGGGCACGGTCAGCGTTGCTGGGACGGCCGGCCGGTGCGCCTCCGGGATGTTCCCCCAGTTCGACTTCACCAGCTTGCCGTCCGCGTCGTACAGCGCCGCGAAGTAGTCCGACGGGCTCGCGTCCGTCGCGATCTTCTCGCTGTCTGCGGACGTGCCGTAGAGGTAGGTGTTCAGGTAGCTTCCGCCGGACGCGGCCGAGAGCTGCGCATCCAACTGATCGAGCAGCACCGGTTTCAGCATCGACATGGTGCCGATTCCGGTCACCAGCAGCCCGAGAGTCAGCATCAGCACGGTCACGCCGGTGATCTTGGTGCGCAAAGAGATCGCGTTCCATCGATCGAGTAAGCGTGTGTGCATGAGGCCGCCAGTTTACGCAGCCGAAGCTGTGCCGGGCATGTGCAGGAGGCTGGTCAGACCTTTGCGGCCTTCAGCATGTAGCCGAACCCGCGCTTGGTCTGGATGAGCGGCTCGCTGGAGTGCGCATCCACCTTGCGGCGCAGGTAGGAGATGTACGACTCGACGATGCCGGCGTCGCCGTTGAAGTCGTACTCCCAGACGTGGTCGAGGATCTGCGCCTTCGACAGCACGCGGTTGGGGTTGAGCATGAGGTAGCGCAGCAGCTTGAACTCGGTGGGGCTCAGCTCGATGGCGGTGTCGCCGACGAAGACCTCGTGAGTGTCCTGGTCCATCGTCAGCTCGCCGGCGCGGATGACCGCGTCCTCGTCCGCCTGCATCGTGCGGCGCAGGATGGCCTTGATGCGGGCGACGATCTCGTCGAGGCTGAACGGCTTGGTGACGTAGTCGTCCCCGCCGACGGTGAGGCCGGTGATCTTGTCCTCTGTGTCGTCCTTGGCCGTGAGGAACAGGATCGGGGCGGTGTACCCGGCGCCGCGGAGGCGCTTGGTCACGCCGAAGCCGTTCATGTCGGGGAGCATCACGTCGAGGATGATGAGGTCTGGCTCCTCTTCGAGGACCGCGGAGATGGCCTGGGCGCCATTGCCGACCGCGCGCACGGCGAACCCGGCGAAGCGGAGGCTGGTGGTGAGCAGGTCGCGGATGTTGGGCTCGTCGTCGACGATCAGGATGCGAGGTCCGGCGTTCATGGCATCTAGTATCTGCGCGTTGGCTGAATCCAACCTGTGAGCGCACGGTGTGGGATTGGTGTGAGGGTCTGGCGGCCGCCGTGGGAACAGTGGATGCTGGGAAAAGCCGTCGCGAGGAGGACACCATGTCGAAGCCCACCGTCGTCATCGCCGGAGCAGGACTGGCCGGAGCCACGGTCGCCACCGAGCTGCGCGAGCGCGGTTTCGACGGGCGCATCCTGCTGTTCGGCGCCGAACAGCACCACCCGTACATCCGGCCGCCGCTGTCCAAGGAGTTCCTGAAAGGCGAGGCCGAGCGCTCGGCGGGGGACGTGCATCCTGAGGCCTGGTACGCAGACAACGCGGTGGAGTTCCTGCCGGACTCGGTGGCGAGCTCGTTCGACCCTGCCGCGCACGAGCTGTTCCTCGACGGCGGCGCGCGGATCACGTTCGACAGCCTGGTGCTCGCGACGGGAGCGAGCCCGAGGCGGCTGAGCGTGCCGGGTGCTGGCCACGGCGCGGTGTTCACGCTGCGGACGATCGAGGACAGCGAGTGGCTGCGCTCGGCGCTCGAGGTCGGCGGAAGGCGCGTCGTGGTGGTCGGCTCCGGCTGGATTGGACTGGAAGTGGCTGCGGCCGCGCGCGGCTACGGCAACGACGTGACAGTCGTCGGCAGCTCGGCCGTTCCGCTCAGCTCCGCCATCGGGCCGGAGCTCGGCCGCGTGTTCGAGCGGCTGCACACCGACAACGGCGTTTCATTCCGCAATGCGGCGTCTGTGGTCGCCATCGACGGGGACGACGACGGGCCGCGCGAGGTCGTCACTGGCACAGGAGTCGTCACCGGCACAGGGGAGCGCATCCCCGCCGATCTGGTGGTGGTCGGCGTCGGGGCGATCCCGAACACGGCCATCGCAGAACGCTCCGGGCTCTCCATCGACAACGGCGTGCCGACCGACCAGGGGATGCGCACGGTCGCCGAGGACGTGTACGCCGTGGGAGACCTGGCCAACCCCTTCCTGCCCGTGATCGGCAGGCACCTGCGCAACGAGCACTGGGCGAACGCCATCGCCGGAGGCACGGTCGCCGCGCGCAGCATCCTGGGCGAGTCGGCGAGCTACGACGACATCCCGTACTTCTACTCCGACCAATACGATCTGGGCATGGAGTATTCGGGTTACGGGCCGCTGGCGGCGGATGCCAGGGTGGTCTACCGCGGCGATGTCGACGCGCGCGAGTTCGTGGCGTTCTGGCTGCGCAACGAGCGCGTGGTTGCCGGGATGAACGTCAACGTCTGGGATGTGAACGACCAGGTGCAGCGGCTCATCCGTTCCGGCGAGCGCGTTGACGAGCGCCGTCTCACCGACGAGAGCGTGGACCTTGCCTCGCTCTGACATGTACCTGCCACCGCTCCGCATCCCCGTCCGCACTATCGGCGCCCGCACCTTCGACTTCTCCCGCCGCGTCGCCGTGATGGCCGTCGTCAATCGCACTCCGGACTCGTTCTTCGACCAGGGCAGGACGTTCGCCCTCGGCAAGGCAGTGCAGGCGAGCTTCCGCGCCGTCGAGCTCGGCGCCGACTGGGTGGACATCGGCGGCGCCCCGTTCGCGCCAGGAGACCCGATCCCGGTGGAGGCGGAGGCCGACAGGGTCGTGCCGGTGGTCGCGGAGCTGCGCGCAGGGTCGGACGTGGTCATCTCCGTCGACACCTTCCACGCCGAGGTCGCGCGCCGCGCCATCGCCGCCGGCGCCACGGTCGTCAACGACACCACCGGCCTCAGCGACCCCGACCTGGTCTCCGTGGTCGCCGACAGCGACGCGACCCTCGTCATCACGCACAGCCTCGCCGCCCCTCGCACGTTCTATCCGAGGCCGCACTACGACGACATCGCCGCCGAGATCGCCGCCTTCCTGCTCGGCAGGGTGGAGCTGGCGCTCGCCGCAGGCATCCCGGAGGAGCGGATCATCGTCGACCCTGGCCACGACCTCAACAAGAACACGCTGCAATCGCTCGAGCTGACCAGGCGGCTGCGCGAAATCGCCGACCTCGGCTTTCCGACGCTCGCCGCCGTCTCCAACAAAGACTTCATCGGCGAAACCCTGGATGCGCCCCGCGCCGAACGCTTCGAAGGCTCGCTCGCCGCCGCCGTGGTCTCGATCGTGAACGGCGCCCGCATCATCCGGATGCACGATGTGGCCGCCTCCGTCGCCGCCACCAGGATGACGGAGGCGATCCTGGGCCTGCGCGAGCCCGCATACCTGAAGCACAACATGGGAGACGTGAATGACTGACACGGCCATCGCCAGGGTCTACCCGCTGCCGGCTGAGGAGGGACTCGGCGACGAGGACCTTGCCGCCCTCTACAGCGACGGTGCAGGCGACCTGCCGTGGCTGCGCGTCAACTTCGTCAGCAGCGTCGACGGCGCTGCCACGCACGGCGGCCTCTCCGGCGGGCTGTCCGACGACGCGGACAAGCGCGTGTTCGCCATCCTGCGCCGCCTCTGCGACGTGGTCGTGGTCGGAGCGGGCACGGTGCGCGCGGAGGGCTACGCGGCGATGCGGGTCGACGAGGCCTCCGAGCGCTGGCGCGCCGAGCACGGCCGCACCGCGCATCCGGTGTTCGCCATCGTCTCCGCGAGCCTCGACCTCGACCCGGCCAGCCCGATCTTCCGCGATGCTCCCGTGCGGCCGATCGTGCTCACCACCGAACGCTCGCGCGAGGACACCCGCGAGGCCCTCTCCGAGGTGGCGGACGTGGTGGTCTGCGGCCGCGACAGGGTGGAGGTGGATGTGCTGGTGCAGGTGCTGAACGAGCGAGGCCTTGGCCGCATCCACTGCGAGGGTGGGCCGCACCTGTTCGGCGACCTGATCGCATCCGGGGAGCTGGACGAGCTGTGCCTGACGATCAGCCCTCGGCTGGAAGCAGGGGTCGCCACCCGCATCTCGTCCGGGGCGTCGCCCATCGTTCCGGTCGGGCTGCGGCTCGCTCACACGCTGGTCTCCGGCGACACGCTGCTGCTGCGCTATGTCCGGCGCTGAGCCGCCCGCGATCGACGCCGACCTCGCGCGACGGCTGGTCGACAGTCAATTCCCTGCCTGGTCCGGGCTGCCGATCCGGGCGGTGGAGCTGGACGGCTGGGACAATCGGACCTTCCGGCTGGGGGATGCGCTGAGCATCCGGATGCCGAGCGGGCCGTGGTACGCCGAGCAGGTCGCCAAGGAGCAGGCCTGGCTGCCGAGGCTCGCCCCGCTGCTTCCGGTCCCCATCCCGTCGCCGGTGGCGGCAGGGGCGCCGGCGTTCGGCTACCCGTATGCGTGGTCGGTGTACCGCTGGCTCGACGGACGCCCCGCCGCGCTGGACGGCATCGGCGACCCCGTGGCGTTCGCGGAGGCGGTGGCGTCGTTCCTGGTCGCGCTGCGGGCGTGCCCGACCGACGGCGCGCCACGCCCCGGGCGACACAACTTCTTCCGCGGCGACCCGCCCGCCGTCTACGGAGACGAGACGCGCTCCGCCATCTCTGCGCTCGCCGCCTCCGGTGACCCACTCGACCTGGATGCGGCCGCGCGCGTCTGGGCAGAGGCCGAGGACGCGACGTGGCTGGGCGAGCCGGTCTGGTTTCACGGCGACATCGCGGTCGGCAACCTGCTGATGCTGGACGGCCGGCTCGCCGCGGTGATCGACTTCGGCACGTCGGGCGTCGGCGACCCCGCCTGCGACCTGGCACTCGCCTGGACGACGCTCGACGGCGAGGCGCGGGAGGCCTACCGCAGTGTGCTCGGCGCCGACGACGCGATGTGGGCGCGCGGGAAGGGCTGGGCGCTGTGGAAGGCGCTCATCACGCTGCGCGACGACCCGCGGAATGCTGGGGCGCGGGTGACGGCGGAGCGGGTGCTGGGCTGAGCCGGGCTGAGCTGGGCTGAGGCTGTCCTACGCGGCCAGGGCGTGCGCATCCAGGATCGTGTACGAGTAGCCCTGCTCCGCGAGGAAGCGCTGCCGGTTCTGCGCGAAGTCCTGGTCGACGGTGTCGCGCGAGACGAGCGTGTAGAAGTTCGCGGACAGCCCGGACTCCTTCGGGCGGAGCAGGCGACCGAGGCGCTGGGCCTCCTCCTGGCGGGAGCCGTACGAGCCCGACACCTGGATGGCGACCGTCGCCTCTGGCAGGTCGACCGAGAAGTTCGCGACCTTGCTGACCACGAGCACCTCCGTCGTACCCTCCCGGAACTCCTGGTAGAGACGCTCGCGCTCGTCCACCGGGGTCGCTCCCGTGAGGGACGGCGCATCCAGGGCCTCGGCGAGCTCGTCGATCTGGTCGAGGTACTGGCCGATGACGAGGATGCGCTCGCCCTGGTGCCGTGCGACCAGCTGGCGCACCACATCCAGTTTGGCCGGCGCCGTGGCTGCCAGCCGGTAGCGCTCGTCGTCGGCCGCTGCCGCGTAGCTGAGGCGGTCGGACGCGGGCAGGTCGATGCGCACCTCGTAGCAGGCGGCGGGGGAGATGAAGCCCTGCGCCTCGATCTCCTTCCACGGGGCATCGAACCGCTTCGGGCCGATGAGGCTGAACACGTCGCCCTCCCTGCCGTCCTCGCGGACCAGGGTGGCGGTGAGGCCGAGGCGGCGGCGGGCCTGCAGTTCGGCGGTGAGCTTGAACACCGGTGCAGGCAGCAGGTGCACCTCGTCGTAGACCACGAGGCCCCAGTCCATCGCGTCGAGCAGCGCCAGGTGCGCGTACTCGCCCTTCCGCTTGGCGGTGAGGATCTGGTACGTGGCGATGGTCACCGGCTTGACCTCTTTGACCTGGCCGGAGTATTCGCCGATCTCCGCGGCCGTGAGCGTCGTGCGCTTCAGCAGCTCGTCGCGCCACTGGCGGGCGGAGACGGTGTTGGTCACCAGGATGAGCGTCGTGGTCTTGGCGGTCGCCATCGCGCCGGCGCCTACCAGGGTCTTGCCAGCGCCGCAGGGCAGCACCACCACACCGGAGCCGCCGTCGAAGAAGTTGTCCACCGCCTTGTGCTGGTAGTCGCGCAGCTTCCAGCCGTCCTCCACCAGGTCGATGGGATGCGGTGTGCCCGGCGTGTATCCCGCGAGGTCTTCTGCCGGCCAGCCGAGCTTCACCAGCTCCTGCTTGAGCTGACCGCGCGCCCACGCCTCCACGACGAAGGTCGACTCGTCCCGTCGCTCGAGCAGCAGCGGGGCGATCCGCTTCGCGCCCGCGACCTCGGTGAGCACCGGCAGGTCGGTCGAGCGCAGCAGCAGCACGCCGTCGTCGTCGCGCTCGATCACGAGCCGTCCGTAGCGGGCGACGGTCTCCGCCATGTCGACGGACACGGTCTGCGGAATCGGGAACTTCGAGTACCGCTCCAGCGTGCCGAGCATGTCCTGCGCGGTGTGCCCTGCCGCCCGCGCGTTCCACAGTCCGAGCCGGGTGATCCGGTAGGTGTGGATGTGCTCTGGCGCGCGTTCGAGCTCCGCGAACACGGCGAGGTCGTGCCGTGCGTCTTCGGCCGACGGATGCGCGACCTCCAGCAGCACGGTGCGGTCGCTCTGGACGATCAGGGGGCCATCTGACATAACCGCTGAGTCTACGCCCGCTTTCTCTGCGCCCCGCTCAGCCCCCACCTCCGCCGCCTCGATGGCTTCTCCGGGGGTCAGTCGGCGGGGCGGAGGCCCCGGACGCTGGAGAGGGGGAGGGTGCGCTCGATGTCGGCCGCCCTGTCGCGGCCGCGCAGGCGTCCGCCTCCGACGCCGGTCGGCTCCAGCAGGTAGTCGACCACGCGGCCGTCCGGCATCGCCACCTCGACCACCACGAGCTGCCTGGCCCGGATGGCCAGGTCGAGCTGCCTGGTCAGCCACTGCTCTCCCGTGCTCTCGTCAGCGGTGGCGTCCGCCTCGCGCAGCCGGGCGACGAGTTCTGCCTCCTGATCGGCGCGCTCGGCGACCCTGGGATGCGCGACCCGCTGCCTCCGCAGCGCCTCCACGCTCCCGTCCGCGTCCTCCGCAGCCACCGGGTAGCGCGCGTCGCTGATCGCCCAGAACACCACATCCCGTGCGAACCGGCTCTCCAGCCTGTCCTCCGCCGCCCTGACCAGCCCGAGGGCGCTGAGCGACTGGTCGACCTCGATCGTCGTCAGCAGCGTGAGGTCGGCGGAGACCACAGCCGACCGCATCCGCCCGTCGCCGTCGATGGCGCGCACCCGCACGCGGCCGTAGCGCTCCGCCGCATCCCGCACCAGGTAGTCGAGGGGTTGCGGGACGCCGGTCAGTGAGATCTCCGCCAGGAACGCGTGGATGCTCTCCGCCGTCTCCCCGCCCGTGATCGCCCTGTCGATGGTCGCGGCCGACACCCGGAAGGTGGATGCGAGCGCCCTGCTCTCCACGTCGGCCATGCCGCGCAGGCGCCCGTCGATCGCCGGGTCGAGCGGGCCGGGAGCCACGATGGTGAGGTCGTGCTGCAGGTAGACCTTGTCCACCTCCGCGGGGAACAGCTCGCGCACCACGGCGGCCGCGGCGTCCGGGCCGCTCTCGACCAGGGCGCTGCCCGCGCTGCTCGGCGCCTGCTGCGCGGTGATGCCGAGCCATTCCGCATCCCGCGTGTACGCATCGACGCGCTCCTCGGCGAACGCTCGGCCTGCCGGATACAGCCAGGCGACGTACTCGCGCAGGCTGTCGCCCCAGGCCGCGCGGCTGCGCGAGGAGAGGATCCCGCGCAGGTCGTCCGGCAGGGCGTCCTGCCAGGACGCGGCCAGCGCGCGCCAGCGGTCGGCGGTCGGGGTGTGCTGCCAGGCGGAGGCGGCATCGGTCGGCAACCAGAGAGCGTCCTCCAGGGCGACGAGCCCAGCACGGGATGCGACCGAGAACACCGTCGGCACGATGGACACGTCCACGGCGAGGGCACCGGCGATGCGCTTGCTCGCTGGGAGCGCCAGGCCGCCCTTCTGCAGCTCGCGCGCGCCCTCCCTGAACAGCTCGGCGATCAGCTCGGACACGGCGGTCACCGCATCGAACGCGCGCTCGGCGGCGAGGCGGTCGGTGAAGCGGCGCTCGGTGTCCGGCACGGCGGCGAGCGCGGCGGGCGCCGGTTCGGCGAGCAGGGCGTCGGGGGAGGGCAGGTGGATGCTCGGCCACGCGGCCAGCTGCGCCGTGACGGCCTCGTAGGCCGAGAACGCGCCGGAGTCCGGATGGGCGAGGATGAGGCCGGAGACGGCGTCCAGCGCCTCCTGAGCCGCTATATGGGTGATGCCGGGCGTTGCGGGGGAGCCGGCGAGCGCTGCGGCGACCTCCCGCGCATCCATCGGGGTGGATGCGCGACCGAGCACCACGAGCACGGCCAGCCTGGTGCGGTCGAGCCCGGAGAGCGCGCGCTGCACCGCGTCGCGGTCGAGCAGGGCGTCCGCGAGGTCGAAGAAGTCGGAGATCCCTGCGCGGCGGATCGCCCGCTCGTGCAGGACGTGGACGATCGACTCGTCCGGCATCGCCCGCAGGCGCGCAGCCAGAGCGAGCGTGTTCGTCATCGGCGCTGTTCCAGCCCGGCTTCCCGCCGGCCTACCGCTTGCCCGTCCCGGCTCCGCTGGAGCCGGAGGGCCGTGCGGCCTTCGCCGCCTTGCTGCGCTGCCTGCCGGTGATCACGATGAGGGCGATCACCAGGATGAACGCCACGGACAGGCCGATCATCGGCAGCACGAACACCACCGGCCAGATGCCCTGACCCGATCCCTGCTCCGGCATTCCGCCCAGAGCGGAGCCGATCAGGACGGCTGCGATGCAGACCAGGGAGATGATCACGAGTGCCGCAATGATGTACGACAGGATGCGTTGGAGGCGGCTTGCCGCCTGTGGGGTCTGCTGGGTCACGAAATCAAGGATAATTGAGGTTGGTCATACGATCCCCCATGTGAAATGAGGTTCCCATGCCAACCGGCAAGGTCAAGTTCTACGACGACGAGAAAGGCTTCGGCTTCATCAGCTCCGATGACGGCCAGGAAGTCTTCCTGCACGCCTCCGCCCTGCCGGCAGGTGCCGTCGTGAAAGCGGGAACCCGCCTCGAGTTCGGCATCGCCGACGGCAAGCGCGGCGCCCAGGCACTGTCGGTGCGCGTCCTCGACGCCCCGCCCAGCCTCGTGAAGCTCAGCCGCAAGTCGGCGGACGACATGGCGATCATCGTCGAAGACCTCGTGAAGCTGCTCGACGGCATCGGGGCGAACCTCAAGCGGGGCAAGTACCCGGACAAGGCGCACGGAGCGAAGATCGCCGCCGTGCTGCGCCGGGTTGCGGACGACCTGGATGCCTGACACCGAGTTCGAGGCCGAGGCCGAGACGCCTGCGGAGACCCCCGAGACCCCCGAGTCCACGGAGACCCCGGAGTCGTCCTCGGCCGACGCCGCGGTCGCCGGCCAGGATGACGCAGCGGTCGCCGACGAGGCGCCCGCGCCCGTCTGGACCGTTCCCGACGACGTGCTCCTCGCATCCATCGCCCAGGCACGGGATGCGCTGAAGGAGATCACGCCGGAGGCCACCATCGGCGCGCCCGCCGGCCACATCGTGGAGGGAGAGCACGTGCTCTCCCTGCTGTTCGAGTGCACCATGTCCGGCTACCCGGGCTGGCACTGGACCGTGACGCTGTCGCGCATCGACGGCGACTCCGCTCCGAGCGTGCTCGAGGCGGAGCTGATGCCGGGCGAGCGCGCCCTGCTCGCGCCGGACTGGGTGCCGTGGTCGGAGCGGCTCGCCGACTACCAGGCGTCGCAGGAGGCCATCGCGGCCGCGGAGGCGGAAGCCCTCACGGACGACGATGACGACGAATCCGACGACGATGATGACGACACCGACGACGACTTCGAGGACGAGGACGGCGAGCACGACGTGCACGACCTCCACCCGGAAGACCTCGACGGCGTCGACATCGAGAGCGCGGACGACACGTACGACGCTGAGCTCGACGACGACGCGGACGACCTCGACGAGGCCGGCGACACCGAGCTCGACGGCGAGGACGCTGACGCCGACCTCGACGGAGACGCCTCAGCGTCGCTTGACGGTGAGGTAACCGAGTCCGACGACGCCGAGCGCGAGACCGACGACGACCGTCCAGAGCCACCAGCCGTCGCCGGAGGCGCTGAGCTGGCGGAAGAAGACGAGCGTCACGACGAGGGCGACCACCCACAGGCCTAGCCCGACGAGCACGGCCTTCCTGTCGTCCGTCTTCACGGGCACAGGATCAGGCCGTCGCTCGTCGTCGCGGAGCCAGAGTCGCACGGTGGCTCCGCTCAGCCGAGCTGGCCGACGACGTACTCGATGCAGCCGATCAGCGCACGCACGTCGTCCGGCTCGATGGCCGTGAACGTGGCGACGCGGAGCTGGTTGCGGCCGAGCTTGCGGTACGGCTCCGTGTCCACGATGCCGTTGGCACGCAGCGCCTTCGCGACGGCGGCGGCGTCGATCGCGTCGTCGAAGTCGATCGTGACGACCACCTGCGAGCGGTGTGCTGGATCGGAGACGAACGGCGTCGCGTAGTCCACGCTCTCGGCCCAGGTGTACAGGGCGTTCGAGGACTCCGCCGTGCGCGCACCGGCCCAGGCGAGACCGCCGTTGCCGTTCATCCACTGGATCTGGTTGTCCAGCAGGACCAGGGTGGCGACGGCCGGGGTGTTCAGCGTCTGGTTGAGGCGCGAGTTGTCGATCGCGTTCTTGATGCTGAGGAACTCGGGGATGTACCGGTCGCTCGCCGCGATGCGCTCGACCCGCTCGATGGCGGCGGGGGAGAACAGCGCGAGCCAGAGGCCGCCGTCCGACGCGAAGTTCTTCTGCGGGGCGAAGTAGTAGACGTCCGACTCCGCTGCGTCGATGTCGACGCCGCCCGCCGCGCTGGTCGCGTCGACCACCGTGAGGGCTCCGTCGTCGCCGTGCACGCGCTTCACCGGGGCCATGACGCCGGTGGAGGTCTCGTTGTGCGGCCAGGCGTACACGTCGATGCCCTCCGCCGCCTGCGGCTCGCTGCGCGAGCCCGCCGGGGCGTCGATGACCTGGGGCGCCTCCAGCCACGGGGTGTTCGCCGCTGCGGCGAACTTGCCGCCGAACTCGCCGAAGACGAGGTTCTGGCTGCGCTTCTCGATCAGCGAGAAGGCCGCTGCGTCCCAGAACGCGGTGGAGCCGCCGTTGCCGATGACGACCTCGTAGCCGTCCGGGATGCGGAACAGCTCGCCGAGCCCGTCGCGCACGCTTCCGACGAGGTTCTTGATCGGCGCCTGGCGGTGGGAGGTGCCGAGCAGCTTCGCGCCGGCTCCTGCGAGGTAGGCCACCTGCTCTTCGCGGACCTTGGATGGACCGCATCCAAATCGTCCGTCGGCGGGCAGCAGATCAGTGGGAATCGTCACATCCGGCATATCCAGAGTCTATTGGCTGTTAGAACCCCTGTCGGTCGACTCCGCCGCGGCGACTCCGCGCTGTCACCGGCACCCAGTAGTCTCTACTGGACACACGCGCGCGACAAAGCTGGAGGGTTGATGACCGACCTGATCGATACGACCGAGATGTACCTTCGCACCATCCTGGAGTTGGAAGAGGACAACATCGTCCCTCTGCGTGCGCGCATCTCGGAGCGTCTCGGCCACTCAGGCCCGACCGTCTCCCAGACCGTCGGCCGGATGGAACGGGACGGACTCGTGGTCGTCTCCGGCGACCGCCACCTCGAACTGACGGACGACGGCCGCCGCAAGGCCGTGCACGTCATGCGCAAGCACCGCCTGGCCGAGCGCCTCCTGAGCGACGTGATCGAGCTCGAGTGGGAGTACGTGCACGAAGAGGCCTGCCGCTGGGAGCACGTGATGAGCGAGCAGGTCGAGCGCAAGCTGCTGACCATGCTCGGGCACCCGACGGAGTCGCCGTACGGCAACCCCATCCCCGGTCTGGACGAGCTCGGCGACATCGTGTCTCCCACCACGGAGGGTCTCACCAACCTCGTGGATGTGGTCGTCGGCAAGGATTCCGGGGTTTCTGCCAGGATCAAGCGCCTCGGAGAGCCGGCTCAGGTGGACCCCGAGCTGCTCCTGCAGCTCAAGCAGGCCGGCGTTTTTCCCGGCTCGACCGGCACGTTCACGCCCGCTGGTTCGTACGTCGCCGTGCAGATCGACGGCTTCGAGAACGGCCTGGAACTGCCGAACGAGCTGGCTGCGCACATCTTCGTCGAAGCCTGATTTCCGTTACCGACTTGTTAAAATATCGGGAAAAGGATGTGACAAAGCGGGGGTCGTCCCGTAGTCTCTAACGAGTCCGACGGGCCAGAAGCCGGCCACAGGACCCGAACCGGGACGCTCCACCCCCCACCCCTGTCTCCTGGTTCGCGAAGCCAAGCTATAAGCATCCGGGACGGGGCAGCTACCTAGTGCTGCTGGAGCGCAGGAGGTTCAACCCTTGGCCCTATTAGGTAGACCAGGCTCTGAAGAGAGCCCCACAAACCCGAATAGCTCGACCCCAGCAACCTCCGACATCGTGTCCCGCCGCTCTCTGCGCGGTGCACGAGTGGAGCAGAAGGCGGCCGCGCCTGTCACCGCATCCGGTGCCGGCACCGCTGGCTCGTCCGCCGGGGCCGCGTTCCGCAAGCCCGCCGAGAAGGCTGCGCCGAAGAAGCCGAGCAAGAAGGTTAAGGGCGGCGTGATCAACGTCGCTGTCATGACCCTCGCCGCCGGCCTCATCGCCACGATGGCTCTCCCCGCGTACGCCTTCAACCCGCAAGGTGCCGACACCGCGCAGTTCAAGAGCAGCGCCGTCGACAGCATGAAGAAGGCCCAGTCGCAGAGCGTCGAGGTTCCGCAGACCGTCGCAGCCGCCGCCGTCGCCCGCGACGCAGCCACCGCGACCAGCGAGCAGGAGCTCTCCGCCGCCAAGGCAGCGAAGGCCGCCGAGCTGGCCCGCCAGCAGGCCGCCGTGTCGTTCGCGAGCTACGCCAGCTACTCCGGCCCGTCCGTCACCGACTTCCTGGCCAACCCGCCGTACCCCAGCTTCAGCCTCCCGCAGGTCTTCTCGGTGGCGCAGCAGTACATCGGCACCCCGTACGTCTTCGGCGGCTCGACGCCCGCCGGCTTCGACTGCTCCGGCTACGTGATGTACGTCTACGCCCAGTTCGGGATCTCCCTGCCGCACTCGGTCTCCGGCCAGGCGGCGATGGGCAAGCGCATCTCGATGGCGGACGCCCAGCCGGGCGACCTGGTCATCATGCCCGGCCACGACGGCTTCTACGCCGGCAACGGCAACATCATGGATGCGCCGGACACCGGCCGCAGCATCTCCATCCGCCCGATCTGGACCAGCGACTACTACATCGTCCGTCTCGGTATCTGAGGCTGACGGTCGGCCCCTCCCGGGCTGATTCGAACACGGTCCTGAGGCTTCCTGGACCGGAACAGAACGTGAACTCCGCGTGACGCGGAGCAGGAACGGCGCGCCCCGAATATGTGGCGCGCCGTTTCTGCGTTACTCTGATCCCCTGAAACCGTGAATGTCCACGCGTTGGATGTTCGCACCGCGAGAGATCCGGGGAGTGCGATGGCCGAGCCGCGCAGGGTGACTTCCTGGGTAGAGCGCGGCCAGCTGGTCGCCCGCCACCACGATTTCCTCGCCTGTCGCACCCATGTGGTCGCCTGCCGCCGCCCCTTCGTGGCCTGCCGCCACCATGCCGCCGCTTCACTGGGCGCTGTCCGCACGGACAGTGCCCTTTTTCTTTGCCCGGACGTGCTTTCCCCGGGCGTTCGCACCTCGGACTCTCTTTCCCCTGGCGTTCGCACCTCGGACTCTCTTTCCCCTGGCGCATCCCTTCGCCTCCGCTCACCGCATCCCGTCGCTGTTTCGCAGGAAGGTCCACGATGAAGACACTGGTCCTCAACGCCGGTTACGAGCCCCTCGCGGTCGTCTCCTTCAAACGCGCCATCGTGCTCGTCATGAATCAGAAGGCCACGGTGCTCTCTGTTGACCAGGCCCACCCGGTCTGGGGCATCTCAGCCAGCTACGAGCGCCCGTCGGTCATCCTCCTCACCCGCTACGTCCGCATCCCTCGTGGCCGCGCCGTCCCGGTGAGCCGCCGGGGCGTCCTCCGCCGCGACCTGCACCGCTGCGCATACTGCGGCAAGTCGGCCACGACGATCGACCACGTCCTGCCACGGTCCCGCGGCGGCGCAGACAGCTGGGAGAACCTGGTCGCCTGCTGCCTCCGCTGCAACAACATCAAGGGCAACCACACGCCCGCCGAGATGAACTGGTCCCTCTCCTTCACCCCGCGCGTCCCGCACGACGCCTCCTGGGTCGTCCGCGGCACCGAGGTGACGCAGCCCGACTGGAGCGACTACCTGGCGCCCGCGGCCTGACGCTGCCGGGCGTGTCCCGGTTTCGCGCTGGCCAGCGGCCCCGGTAGACTCGTGCGGTCAGCCTCTGTAGCTCAATGGAAGAGCTGCTCCGTCCTAAGGAGAAGGTTGGGGGTTCGAGTCCCTCCAGGGGCACCTTTAGGTTGCAGAAAAGTACCTGGTCAGAGCCAAAATTCGGGCCGTGGATAACGATCGCTATCCACCATTTGCCCACAATTTGCCCACACAAGCGTCCGTCAACTCTACGGAACTCTAAGGGCGCCGCGGTGATCACAGTGATGCTGTCAGGCCGGACTCGACCCGACCCGGCCCACGCAACCTCCGGGCTGAAGTGGTGGGGGCGGTTCGCTTGAGCATGGTGGCTGCACAACACTCGTACGTCGCAATTCCACCGCAATCGACGTTGCTCGATGAGAATGTGTCGCGCCTGGCCCCCTAGTCTGGGCGAATGACCTTGACCGATGATTCCCGCTGGCTGACCGCAGCGCGAGATCCAAGTCTCCAGGCCGCCCTTGCGGAAGATCCGACGGGAACGCTCCGCATCGGCAGTGGCTTGAGGGCGATCGCAGAGGACGGCACTGTCGACGAGGATGTCCGTTACGTCGCCGGGCTGCTAGCGTCCGTTGCCTGGTTCATGCCGAACGGGAACGACTGGTCCAATCCCTACGGCCCTTTTGCGTCATTCGCCGACCGGCGCAGCACCATACCGGCAGACTTCTCGGAGGCAGACATCTCGGTGCTCGCCACGATCGCCGACGCGGTTCCTAATCTCATTCTTCAGAGTCGCCTGTTCGACGTCGCAGCAGTCGCTGGGGACGCTGCTCTTCGCCCGGCTCGACACCTCGCGCAGCTTAAGGCGCTCGCTGATCACGGGGTGACGCGTGAGGCCATGACCTACTCCGCTGAGCAGTGGGATCGTGGACTCGCGGTGGGAGTTCGCTTTCGCGGCGTCGCTTCGGAGCAGCTCGACGAGATCGAGCGCCAGCTTGTGGAAGCAGCCACAACCTCCGCCGACGATGGATTGGCCGTACGAGCGGCGCAAATGCTCGGTGAGCATCGGCTTGGGATCCAACATGCGGCTGCCATCGCCGAGCATCTCGCGATGCTAGCCGAAGGAATCGAGTCGATCGCTGCTGACCACACGCTGGAGGTGGCGGCCGACTGGTATCGCCGTGCCGGAGACCCGGAAGCCGCTCAAAACGCGACTTACGCTATCGTCGAGCGGTTACTGGCCGAGGCTGATGCTTCTGAGGCGTTCCGCGCTTCAGTCCATCTAGAAACGGCACTCAAGATACTGCGCACCCTGCCCCGCCGGGCTCGCGAGCGCCTGGGAGTTACCGAATTGCCAGTCGAGCTCGCTCGCCGGATCCGGGAGCAAGGTGCCGAGGCGATCGGCCAGATGAAGGCTTTCACAGTGGAAGGCGGCGACATCGGCGAACACGTCACCCAGCTGCTTGCGACCATCCGCAGCGACGACCCGCTAGAGGCTCTTCGTCGCTTCGCTGGTTTACAGCCCTTCGCTAGCCTGACTGAGGCACGATCGGGAGCTGAGCAGCGTGCTCACGACTTTCCGCTCTCGTCACTGTTCGGTCGGCGGACCCTTAGTGCCGACGGGCGCACCGTATACCGCTCGCCCGCGAGCGACGACACCATCTACGACGAGAAGGCATCTACATGGGAAGGGATGATCCAGCACTATCAGATGCGCGTCAACCTCCTCGGCGGCATCGTGGTGCTTAACGCTTGGAGGCAACTGTCGACGGATCATCGGCTGCACATCGGTGACTTCCATGCCCTAGCCGCGGGGAGCGCCATTGTCCCAAGCGCGTACCAAGGAATCTTCGCACGCGGCCTGCACTACGGATACAGCGGCGACTTTGGCACCGCACTGCATCTCCTCGTTCCTGCTCTTGAAGCGCTGGTGCGACACCATCTCGCGAACGCTGGCCAACGCACGAGCGTGATCAGCGCGGAAGGAACCGAAAACGAGGTCGGACTGTCTGCGCTCATGGAGAACGAGCGCGTGGTCGACATTTTCGGAGAGAATGTTGCGTTCGAGCTTCGGGCTCTGTTGTGTGGACCCATCGGCCCAAACCTCCGGAACGAAGTCGCGCACGGCCTCATCGGCGACTCGGTTTTCTCATCAAGCGCCGCGGTTTATCTTTGGTGGCTCACCCTAAAGCTCGTGTTCATGCCGTATTGGAATGCCCTGCACGATGTAGATGCAGCAGAAGCTCGGGAGCCGGCCACTCCAGCACACGATTCGAGGCCGGTTCCTATCGCTGATACGGACTCCCGTTAGAAGTCCGGCGCGAGCCGAAAACGGTTGAGTCATGGCCAAGCGATGGCTGCACATGCTCAGGCCGGCGAAACGGCTCCGTAAGGGGACGAGCTCATGGCGGCGAATCGAATCCACCGACGGGTTGGGTCGCAAGTTCAGGACAGGGCTCCGGCTTCGACGGCATCCCACCACCCCGGGCACTCAATTGCAGGCGTTTTACCGCGGATTGGCTCATCGCCCTCCGGGCCGAGCAGGACCTCCTGGACCGATCTCGGGTTCCCGCTTCTTCGTGCTTGGCTTGTGCCGCCCACGAAGGGGGAAAAGCGGCATTGGCGCATTCGATTCACTATTGCGTAATGACTACAGCCAACGACGACTCCGCGTTCAACGAGGTGGCGTTCGCGGACCTCGATATGTTGTCAGCTTCAGATCTGCTTCGGCTGAACGAGCGTCTATCGCGATCCACCGATAGCGCCCGCTCGGAGCAATGGCGTTCGCGAATTGCGGACATACTCGTCGAGCGAATCTAAGCCCGTCAAACGAGGGCCAAAGCGTCGGGCTAGTCGTCCCATAAGCTGCCGTCAGGGTTGCCGCCAACGACACGCATCCGAACGACGCGATGAGCACCAGAACTGCCGGCGCCAGATCCTTAATGGGGTCGTGAACACCAACGCAGACACCGATGGCAAACACGACTGAAAACGCGGAGACGACCTGCGCAGAGTGGACTGCGATATCTCGTTCCCGGCGTTCCGATACGCCATCCGCTGTTAGGCCAATGGCGTAAACGGATGCAAAGCCGGACAAGATAAGCGCGAGGCACGTAGGGACCACCCACCCCGCTTGCCCGATGAGAGCACTGTTGGCGAGGCGTACCCGCTCCCATGCGACCGCCGGACCGTCAGGGATATCGCAAGCGAATGCCACTCCCACGCCGAGGTACCCAACGAATAGGGATACGAAGGCGCCCGTTAGGACCAGCCGCCAGGCTACCCGCCGTGGAGAGTTTCCAGCCAGCCATATGTGAACACCACGAATCGCCCCCACCTAACGCTCCTTTCGTTATACAACGCCTGTCAATCCAGCAGGCTGCTGAGCGGTACCAGCCCAGGAGACTGCGCCCGGGGGTCGAAGTCTCCTAGGGGTCAGCAAGCGGTAGGGCCGCTCGTTCAGGCGGAAGCGTGAATTTCGGGCCCAAAAGCGAACCGTTACCTGAGGAGTCCGCGCCATTGTGACGGTTCTAAGACAAAATCGTCCCCGCCCACAGCGCCGGTCCTAGCGCGAAGGTTCCAATCGCCCGCCCCCGCCTCGCTCGGACGGAGTGAAGACACCACGATTAACATGTATTTTGCCGAGTTGGCTGCCGAAAACGCGCGCTCACCCTCGGTCATCCAGAAAACCGACGAGTCCGCGCGAGTTCCCTTTACTTCGACGTAAAGCTTTGGGTCGGCAACATCTCCGACGACGAGGTCGAACCCGGGGTTGTTTCGTGGCATTTCGACGACACTCTGGTCTGGGTACTGCGACTGCAACCACGCTATGGCGCGATCCACCGAAGCGCGTTCTATCTCATTCGCATCTTCTACGGATGCGTAAGTCCCCGGTCGCAGAGGAGTTTCTTGGCTAAGAGAGGCTGCGACGATCAATTCGAACTGCCCAACGGAAATGGATCGCACTCCTTGAGCGCAGTAGACGTTGACCTTTCCGGCGTCGGGGTCTGCTTCGTAATAATAGCCATCCGGGCGCTTGAGTGGGACGTCGCTGTCAAAGCCTCGGTAGTCGAGGATCTCGCACACCGAACGCCCGACTTGGGTGCTCGGGCGAATAGGGCCGACGATGCCCGCACCTGTGTACCCGCGGGCAGCCAGGTGGTAGACGAAGGGGGTGCCCGGCAGGATTCGCGCCAGATAGGCGTCCGGGAATTCGTAGGAAACGCCCGTTCGATCGGCATAGCGATACCCTGACCGTTCGGCGCCCTCTGAAGAAAAGAATACGAGCGGCACGAGAGCGAACGTATCGGAAAGACGCTCCACGCGCTGGCATTCGACGCCATTGCCACGCAAATCCAGCGACGATCCCGGTGAATCGGACCGCTCGCTGATGGCGAACCTGATATTTGGCGCTCAGGTGACGCCCAAGCGCTAGTCTGGCCGCGCGCAGTAGCAGTGACCCGGTATGGGGGTACTTCCCATCCAGGACATTCTGATTGAATCAGCGTTGTGATTGTGCCCTTCCCCGCCGACTGCCCTCCAAGCAGCGCGGTCCCGATGGGCGGAACCTTCTATGTGTACGCCGAGCGAAATCTTGTCCCCGGAGATTCAACCGGGCGAATGACCTGGCAGCGGCCTTACGAGAAGAAAACCGGGGAGTACTACGGCCGGACTGATCTCGTAGAGGCGCACGGGCTCTCAGTTTTCGAGAGCCTGGACGACGTTCATAACGCGCGGACGTTTACGCCGTGGATGCGAAAGAAGTCGGTGGCTGAAGTTAGTATCACCCCGGCTGACGGAAGCCTAGAAAACACCCCTACTCCGGAGGGTCGGAGCCACCATGACTGGTGGACTGAGCCGTACGACCTGATCCCGGACGCAGTAGTCATAGAGCCGAGGCTGGAATGATCGATTTCGAATCACTCCCGCTTTTCGGCAGCCCATTCGAGCATGTCGAGACCTATGTGTACTACGGAGGCCGACGCACATTCTCCATGAAGTCGACCTGGGCCGATGTGTACTACATCGTGAACACGGTGGACGAGGACGAGGACGAGGAAACCCTCACAACTGTGTTGGTCGCCATGGGTGCAGAACGATTCCGGGCGGTGCGTTCTGGTCTAGTGACCTTCAGAAACGCTTTCACAGAAGCCCGCGAAGACACAGTTCATGTGGTCACTTGGAGCTTCCCTCCCAGGGGCGATCCCGTTCCAGACGTAGCTGCCATCTCGGCAGGGGCACTACCCGACGAGTGGCTGCCCTATCCAGAAGCCCGGCTCAACCTGCCCACGGAAACCGCGGTATCCTTCACGGATACCGAGATCGTTCGGCTCGCAAGAGACCAGTCCCGCACGGTTTTCGCTCTTGAAGTTGGAGGCGTGGGGAATGTTACCCAACTCCCTGTAAGGACTTCTGGAGAGTTACAGCTTGCGGTGGATGGCGAGATCGAGGCCCTTTACAGGGAGATCTCGGAGCCTTCCGTGTCGCGCGACATTGTGCCGATGTTCGTAGGAGTACGGGCTGCCTCGTTTGTTCTCGTTATGTCCGTAGAATCACCCGGCCTGGTTGAGCCGGCGGACATCACGGCGACAGTTTTTGAGCGATTCGAAGACCTGATTCGCGCCGCCGCAAGTAACGATCGCGATGTGCTGCTGGAGGAGCTGAGGGGCCACGACTCCCGCGTGCGTAACCGATTCAAGGACCTCTTGAAGCCTCTCGCGACGATTGGCAGCGGGCTCGCATTGATTTCTTCAGTTGCCTACACCGACAAGTCTTCGCGAGTCGAAGCCACACCCGACCAGGTCAAATTCGCTTATTCACAGATCGAGCAGTCGGTCCCTCAAATCGATCATGCGGAGATCTCGCGAGGCGCACTCATTGGTCTCAACGTTCGAACCAGTAGCTTCGAGATCAACGATCTAGCGACGACCCAGACCTACCGTGGGCACATGGACGGTGCCGTTCAGGAATTGGCTAAGGGTGGGTTCGTCGTAGGAGAGAGTGGGTTGGTCCGCGCGAGGATCCGGCTGGAAATCCCATTCGCGACCGGTGCGGGCGAAACCGGGACGCGATATTTCCTTGAGCAGTTGGTCGCACTGGACGAGGAGCTTTCCAGCCCCGACGGTGATGACGGGAAAGGTCAAGCGCGAGACGTTTAGACGCGCGCCGGGCCAGGCCTCATAACGGTGGTGAATGCCGCTAGCGGGCGGCGCGTCTCTGCTGGAACCGGTGTGGGGAGGCCGCACACCTCACTTTTAGAGTGAAGCTTCCCCGATCAGGGTGGCTTCACCTGAACGCTCAGATCACCGCTCAAATCCTGATATGTGAGGGCGGGCACGAGAGCGGAGACCGTCCGGCAGGGCGACCCTCAGGAGGGAGGAGATCCGGGAGATGGAGCGGGAGCTATATGGAGAGACCAAACCACGGGAATCGAACCCGCTTCATCAGTTTGGAAGACTGATCTTCGCGGTCTAGTAAGTTTGCGAACATGGCTGATCTGAATGTGGGTGACGAGATCGCAGCCTTTGTCGCCGAAAGGGATTGGGCGCAATTCCACACGCCCGAGAACTTGGCAAAGAGCATCTTGATCGAGGCGGCGGAACTTCTCGAGTGCTTCCAGTGGAGCTCGAAATTCGATGAGGCTCGGGTTCGCGAGGAACTCGCCGACGTTCTGACGTACGGCATGCTTTTGGCGGCCCGCCTGGGCGTCGACCCGAACCAGATCATCCTCGACAAGTTGGCCGTCACCCGAGAGAAGTACCCGGTCGACAAGGCGCGCGGTCGTAGCGACAAATATGACGTCCTTTGAAATTTCGAGGGTGACGTTTGCACCCGACGCAGTAGCGGCTTGGTCGCTTCTCGATCGACGTAACGTCAACTGGCCCGTCGTCTACGTGCTCGACGATGTTCCCGCCGCAGAGGCAACCCCGGGAGCCAGAAGATTGAGTGACGTCTACGTCGGGGAGTCGCTGAACGCGGCCGCGCGCATGCGCCAGCACCTGGGATCTGCCGAGAAGAGCCAACTGACATCGGCTCGGTTCATCGTAGATGACACCTTCAACAAGTCGGTCTGCCTGGATCTCGAGTCGTACCTCATCCGCATGCTCGCGGGCGACGGCGCGCATCGGGTACTCAATCGGAACGATGGGATCGTCGAGGCCGACTACTACGACCGGGAGCGGTACCGCGAAACCTTCCGGGAGGTGTTCGACGAGCTCAAGGATGAGGGGCTGTTCACGCGGACCATCCCTGAGATCGAGAACAGCGACCTATTCAAGCTCTCGCCTTTCAAAGCTCTGACCCAAGACCAAGCCGCAGCCGTCGAGGACATCCTCGAGGGGCTTTTCGAGGATCTGGACGCAGAGACCGGAGGCGCCATCGTCATCCAAGGGGACCCGGGGACGGGGAAGACGGTCGTCGCGATCTATTTGCTCAAGCTGCTTAGAGACATCGCGCACTCGACTCCGCCCGAAGGACTCGACAGCGACTCCCTCTTCTCCGACTTCTTCGCTGAAGGATTCCGTGAGCTGCTCACCGGCAAACGCATCGGCTTGGTAGTTCCGCAGCAGTCCTTGAGAGAGTCGATCAGGAAGGTATTTCGGAGGACGCCCGGGTTGCACCCGGACATGGTGCTTACGGCTTTCGATGTGGGGTTCGCGGAGGAAGACTTCGATCTGCTGATCATCGACGAGGCGCACCGCCTCAATCAGCGCGCCAATCAACCGTCCGGCGTTCAGAACAAGAACTTCAGGCTCATCACCGAGAGGCTCTTCGGCTTCGACGACAAGACGAAAACGCAACTGGATTGGATTCGAGCAAAGAGCCGGCACCAGATCCTCCTAGTGGATACCGAGCAAAGCGTTCGCCCGGCCGACATATCGCGTGAAGAACTGAGTGCCTTCGTCGACCGGGCGAAAGAAGAGCGTCGCCACTATCCGCTGATGACGCAGATGCGTGTCAGGGCCGGAGGGGACTACGTCGGCTACATCAGGCGGGTTCTGGGGAGCGTTGCCCGTGACGTACGTCCTCAACCGTTCGAGGGATACGACCTCCGCTTCTTCGACAGCGTGGCCGAGATGCGAGACGCGATTTTTAGTCGCGACGCCGAGGTCGGGCTCTCCCGCGTACTGGCCGGGTACGCCTGGAACTGGAAGTCGAAGAACGATAAGAGCGCATTCGATATCGAGGAGCAAGGTCAGCGCTTCCGCTGGAACAGCGTTCAAACTGACTGGGTTGCCTCGCCGAACTCGCTGAGCGAAGTCGGCTCCATCCACACGGTACAGGGATACGACCTCAACTACGCCGGCGTCATCATCGGCCCTGACCTTCGATACGACCCGGTCAAGGACAAGCTGTTCATCGACCGAGAGTCATACTTTGATGCGAAGGGCAAGGAAAACAACCCAACGCTCGGGAAGATCTACACAGACGACGACCTACTGCGATACATCTCGAACATCTATGCGGTCTTGCTGACTCGAGGGATACTTGGCACGTACGTATACGTGAGCGATCCCGAATTGCGAGAACATCTGCGCCCCTACTTCGGAGGTTAGGCTGCAGGAGCTGGGGCGGCGCTTACGGCCGCGCAACGGTGCACTCGGTGGTTCCAAATTTGCCCACAATTTGCCCACGCTTGAGAGTTATCCGGCGAGATCTAGGTCACTGTATGAGATCCAAACGCGTCTAGATTCCGCGGATTTTGTGCCCGTGACCGGCCAATTAAACCCTGGTCGCAGTTTTCGAGTCCCTCCGGGGGTGCGACGAGCAGCTTGGGGCCAATCCATGTCTACGGCTCTGGTATGTCTACGGCTCTGCCTGGCGTTGCAAACAGGTAGTCACTTGCAAGTGGTATGTGGCATCCACGGGCCAACCGGCTCAGCAGCGGCGCAGCGAGGGGCGCGGGATCGGCTAGCATTCGGGGATGACGAAACAGGGGCCGGTCGAGGATGTTCCGATCGGCGAGGAGGGTATTCGCCTCGGGCAGTTTCTGAAGTTCGCCGGGCTGCTCGACTCGGGTGGGGACGTGAAGGAAGCCATCATCGACGGGTACGTGAGGGTGAACGGCGAAGTGGATCGACGGCGTGGGCGCCAGCTGCAGGCCGGTGACCTCGTCACGTTCGAGGGCCGCACCGTCCGCGTCTCCCGGTAGGCGGTCGCACGGAGGGAAATGCCTCCGTACAGTTGAGAAGGGCGTGGGACCGCGATTCGCGCGCATCCCGGAGCCATGAAGGGTCTCGCGTGAACATCACCCTGCTCGTTCGATTCGTGGCCGTGGCTGAGGGGCTGCATTTTCCGCGGGTGGCGCGGGAGCTCGGCATTCCTCTTGCGTCCCTGTACTCGTCGATCGCGAAGTTGGAAGAGGAAGTGGGAGCGCCGCTCTTTGTCCGGAACTCCGCCGAAACCCGGCTGACGAAGGCCGGAGTACTCTTCCTCGACACGGCGCGGGAGGAGATCGCTGCGGCGCCCGCCCCGCCGAAGAAGCCGGTCGTTCCGGCCGGCGGGAAAGCCAAAGCCTCGAAGGGCAAGGGGCGCGCTCCGGCTGTGAAGGGGCAGCCGAAGCCGTACAAGAAGCGTCAGGGGCGCTAGCTCCGACGGGCGCCGCGGCGCGCTAGCTCAGACGGGCGGTCCGGCGCGACCGGCTACCTGACCTCGGCGCGTACGCCGCGACCGGCTACCCGGCCTCGGCGCGTACGCCGCGACCGGCTACCCGGCCTCGGCGCGTACGCCGCTCGCGTCACTCGTGCTCGGGCAGCAGCGGGGTCGACCAGCCGGGGTCGCGGCCGAGGTGGGTGGCTCGGGAGACAGAAGATGCGCCGAAGCGGTCCCGGACGGCGTCGAGGACGGTGTCGAGGCGGGCGCCGTCGTTCCAGTCGATGGGGAGTTCAGGCTGGAAGGTGTCCGAGCGGCCCAGGTGGGACAGCGAGACGCCGATGAGGGTGATGCCGCGCTCGGTGATCTCGGGTTGAGTGGCGGCGAGGAGAGAGCGGGCGACGGCGAGCAGGGTGGCGGTTCGGTCGGTCGGGAAGGCGAAGGTGCGGGACCGCGTTGCCTTGGTGAAGTCGCCGAAGCGGAGGCGCAGCACGACGGTGCGGCAGGTGCGGTCGCCGTCGCGGAGGCGGCGGGCGAGCCTGTCGACGAGCTGCGAGATGATGAGGTCGAGTTCGTCGGCCGTGCGGGGGCGGGTTCCGAGGGCGCGCTGCGAGCCGATCGAGCCGCGTCGTCTGGTGGTGTCGACGGGGCGCGGATCGCGGAGGCGGGCGAGTGCGTGCAGGTGGGCGCCGGTCGCCTTGCCGAGGAGCCTCTCGGCGGTCGCCTCTTCGAGCTCGGCGAGTTGGCCGACGGTGCGGATGCCGAGGCGGTGCAGCTTCTCGGCGGTCACAGCGCCGACGCCCCACAGGCGCTCCACCGGGAGGGGGAGGAGGAACTCCTGCTCGCGGTCGGGCTCGACCAGGAGGAGTCCGTCTGGTTTGCTGACGGCGCTGGCGACCTTGGCGAGGAACTTGGTGCGTGCGATCCCGACCGAGATGGCGAGCCCGACCTCCGCTCGGACGCGCTCCCGCAACCGCGTCGCGACCTGCTCCGGCGAGCCGGCGATGCGCCGGAGGCCGCCGACCTCCAGGAACGCCTCGTCGATGGACAGGCCCTCCACGAACGGGGTGGTGTCGCGGAAGATCGCGAAGACGTCCTTGCTCGCCGCGGAGTACGCATCCATTCGGGGTGGGACGACGATGGCCTCCGGGCACAGGTCGCGCGCCTGCCTTCCGCCCATCGCGGTGCGCACGCCGCGTGCCTTCGCCTCGTAGCTCGCTGCCAGCACGACGCCACCGCCCACGATGACAGGACGGCCGCGCAGTGCGGGCGCGTCGCGCTGCTCGACGGAGGCGTAGAACGCGTCGAGATCCGCGTGCAGCACGGTGGCCTCGCCCCGCATCCCGGCCTCCGATCTGTCGCGCGTCGGGAGAATGGTCGCACGGACCGCGGACACCCGGCCCGCTCGTCGCTCGCGGCTACCCCGGCCGAGTCGGCTCCTACGGGTTCGCCGCCAGCTGGTTGGTGAAGGCCGAGTCCTTGCCGAGGGCGAAGTCGATGAGTTTGCGGAAGCGGTCGGGCTCGATGCCGGCGCTCATGGCCTGTTCGACCGTGTCGGCGGTTTGGTAATAGAGCTCGTTCCAGTTGCGGGCCTGGGTCACGCCGCCGTCCGCATCCGCGTTGGCGTAGAGGACGTTGTTGCTGGTGCGATCCCAGAAGATCACGACGAAGTGGGGGAGGCCGGCCGGCGGGTTCGGGCAGTAGTAGAGCCGCCCGCGTCCCTCCCGCCTGATCGCGGTCTTCTCGTTCTGCCTGGACTGGCCGATCGCGCCGATGGCGTTGCTGACCGCGGCATCCACGATCTGCCGGAGGTCGTCGAGGGAAGCCATGTCGAACTCGTCTCCTTGCCCCGGCGAGCCCTGGTACGGGGGCCGGATGTAGCTCAGGATGTACCGCGCCGAGCGGGTGCGGTCGCGCATGTCGTCGCCGGGGTTCGAGTTGGTGCCGCGGGAAGTGACGACCGAACCGCCGGGAGAGACCGCGACCACGATCTCGGTGTGGTCGTAGTCGCCGTCCCCGTTCCAGGCGAAGCCGAGCACGTCGCCGCGCTGCACGCCCGCCGAGCCGCCGTGGTAGACGCCCGCCTGACGGCCCCAGTTCTGGATCTGCGAAACGTACGTGAAGTACGGGCTCCCGGACGGGCTCAGGCCGAACAGGTAGAAGCTGACGCAGGCGGCGCAGTCGTCGTACGCGCTGGTGCCGTTCGGCCACCACGGGTTGGGCCAGGTGCGTCCCCAGAGCCCGGGGGCGCCCATCGCCGCGAGCATGTCCTCCATGCTCCGCGGAAGCAGGTCAGGCATCGCGTGGGACCTCCTCCCCGAAACTCGAACTGATCGCGGGAGGCGCCGGCGTGCGGTCGGCGTCGAGCGGCGGGAGCAGGTCGCCCGCGTGGTCGTAGCGCCGGTTGGCGTCGGGAGGCAGGGGTGGCAGCGGCGGCTCGGTTTGCGCGGTCGGCTCGGGAGGCGTGGTAGGCCCGGAAGGCGCGGGAGGGTCGAGCGGCACGTCGCCGGGGGTGTTCGTTGCGTCGGTCATCGCATCCCCCTTGTCTGGTGTTCTCGGGGTGCGAAGCGATGGTAACGCCGTGCATGGCGCTACGGCAATGGGATGGGCGGGTGGCGGCGCAGCGCAGTCCGCTGTCGCCGCCGCCCGCCCGTCGGCGCCGTCCCGTCAGCGCCTTCCCGTCAGCGCGTCCGATCAGCGCGGTCGCGTCAGTTCCACGCGTCGATCTTCTGGTCCCGCGGCGCCGGAGCGCCCTCGCCCGTCTCGAGCAGCGACTTCAGGCTCAGCATGAAGACGCCCCACTTGGTGGAGCAGTGGTGCATGAACGGCACGGGCTCGGCCCAGCCCTCGTGGATGAAGCGGATGAGGGTGTATTCGCCCTCGCGTTCCAGCGCGAAGTTCACGTGGGTGCCGATCCACTCGGTCGGGCCGTCGACGACCTCCCAGCGCACACGCGAGCCGGGGTTCAGTTCGACGACCTTCATGTCGATGTCGCCCGGCTCGAAGCGGAAGCGGATGACGCCGTCGATGTCGGTGTCTCCCGTCGTGTTCTCTGTCCACCAGCCGGAGAGGCCGTCGAGGGTGGTGAGGGCGCGGTACGCCTCGTCGGGGGAGGCGTTCTTGACGCCCACCTGGTGCAGGATGTCGGCCATATCAGTGTCCTTTCGGTTCGGTTTTGATTGCTGGTTCGGTGGAGGTCGCGTATGCGGCGAGGCCGGTGAGGCAGTCGGTCCAGCCGTCGGAGTGCGCATCCACTGCTGCCTGGTGCGGCAGACGTTCGTGGGTGACGATGACCTCCGTCCCGGATGCGCGGGGCTCGAAGTCGACGGTGACGAGCGTCTCCTCGTCCTCGGTGACGGGCGAGCGCCAGGTGAAGGCGAGGCGGCGCGGCCGGTCGATCGTCAGGTACGTCCCTCGGTGCACGATCGGCGCATCCAGGCTGTGCATGACGATGCGGAACTCGCCGCCGACAGTCGGGTCGGCGGAGACGTCGGTGTGGATGGTGTCGCCTGGGCGCATCCACACGGCGAGGGCCTCCGGGTCGAGCCAGGCGTCGAAGAGCGGCTCGGGGGCGGCGGCGATGAGGCGGGAGACCACGAGCGGGGTGGTGGGGGCGGCGGAGGTCATCGGTCGCCCTCCTTCGGAGACGAATCGGCGGGTGCGGCGTCCGCCACATCGGTTCCCGCCCCTGTCACGAAGCGGTCGAGCGCGGCCAGGCGGTCGGTCCAGAACGCCCGGTAGTGGTCGATCCACTCGGCGGCCTGCGCCATCGGGTCGGCGTTGAGCGACAGCACGTGGTTGCGGCCGTGGACGGTGCGGGTCACCAGCCCGGCCTGTTCGAGCACGCGGACGTGCTTGGAGACCGAGTTGAGGGAGATGGTGAAGTTGCTCGCCACCTCTGTCACGCGTTCGTCGCCGCCGGCGAGCCTGTTCAGGATCTCTCTGCGGGTCGGGTCGGAGATGGCCCCGAACACCCGGTCCAGTGTTGCTGTTTGATATTCACCCATAAGGGTGAATATAGCACCGACGGGGGATGCGCGCCAGAGGGTGCACCCGCGCCGTGCCGAACCGCGTCACCGGGACACTGCCCACGCACACGAAGAAGGAGCATCGTAGGAACTGCCGCCCGGCACGAGGCCGCGCGGCGGGAAGGAACCATGGCATCCTCGATCCTCCCCGGCGGCACATACACCGTCGGCGATCTCGACTTCACCCGCGTCGGCTACGGCGCGATGCAGCTCGCGGGACCCGGCGTCTTCGGCCCGCCCTCCGACCGCGACGAGGCCGTCGCCGTGCTCCGCGAGGCCGTCGACCTCGGCATCACGCACATCGACACGGCCGAGTACTACGGTCCGCACATGACCAACGAGATCATCAGGGAGGCCATCGCCCCGTACCCGGACGACCTGCACATCGTCACGAAGGTCGGCGCCCGGCGCGATGCGGAGGGTGGCTGGCCGGACGCCCGCACCCCCGACGAGCTGCGCGCGGCCGTGCACGACAACCTGCGCACGCTGGGGCTGGAGGCGCTCGACGTCGTCAATCTGCGGATGGGCGGCTTCGGTGCTCCGGAGCCCGGCAGCATCGCCCCGCAGATGGAGGCGCTCGCCGAACTGCAGCAGCAGGGGCACATCCGGCACATCGGACTCAGCACGGTCAGCGTCGAACAGCTCGCGGAGGCGCAGACGATCGCTCCCGTCGTGGAGGTGCAGAACTTCTACAACATCGCCCACAGAGACGACGATCCGATGATCGAGGAGACAGCGCGGCAGGGCATCGCGTACGTGCCGTACTTCCCGCTCGGCGGCTTCACCCCGCTGCAGTCCGACGAGCTCGGCGACGTGGCCGCGCAGCTCGGCGCGACGCCGATGGCGGTCGCGCTGGCCTGGCTGCTGCAGCGCTCGCCGAACATGCTGCTGATCCCTGGGACCTCGACGCGGGCGCACCTGCGGGAGAACGTCGCGGGAGCCGGGCTGGAGCTGCCGGTGGATGCGGTGGAACGGCTGGACGCGATCGGCGCGTGACAGAGGTGGGCGCGATGGGCGGGTCGCGTCACACGGTCGGTGCGGGGGTGGGCTGAGTCGCCGCCGCCCCCGCCGCCTCCGAGCCCGCCGCCTCAGCGACCGCCGCGGCCGCAAGTTCCGTCCTGCCCGCGACGCCGAGTTTCGCGTAGATGTGCGAGAGGTGGGTCTTCACGGTGCCGCGGCTCATGAAGAGCCTGGCGCCGATCTGCGGGTTGGTGAGTCCTTCGGCGACGACGCCGGCCACCTCCCGCTCGGTGGGGGTGAGGCTGGCCCAGCCGTTCGCCGGTCTGCCGCGCGGGCCGCGAGCGCGGCGGACGGAACTCACAGCCTGATCGAGGGGGAGCCGCTCGCCCTCCGCCGCGGCAGCATCGACGGCGGCGTCGCCCAGCGCGCGGCGAAGGGCCGCGAGGACGGCGTCGTGCGCGGCCCGCTGCGCGACGGAGAGCGGGATGCCGAGGCGCGCCCGCGCGCTCGACGCGGCGGACAGCATGCGTACGACGTCGGGCGTCGCCTTCTGCGCCGCTTCGATCCTGGCCAGTGCTTCGAGGCTGTCGAGCTGTGCCGTCGTGAGTCCGTGCTCGATGCGGATCGTCAGTGCGGCGTGGTGGAGCTCGGTCGCGCGCGCGAGCCCGCCGGGATCGCTGCCCCGGTCAGCCGCGGCGAGCTCCGCCTGCGCGAAGAGCGCGTCGGCGAGCGCGCCAGGAAGGTGCAGGCGGCGGCAGACCTCGACCGCCCGGTCGAGCACGGCGGCTGCTTCGTCCGTGCGTCCGGCGGCGGCGAGGGCGGCGCCGAGACGAGGGAGCGCTCTGCCGGCCATCCAGGTCGGCGATCCGCGTTCGGTGGACGCGGCGGATGGACGCAGCCTGCCGACGGCCGCACCCGCATCACCGGAGAGCATCGAGACCTCTGCTGCTGCGCTGTCGAGCCCGGGGACGAAGACCTCCGCCCGGCCGGCGAACCGGATGATCGGCTCCAGCACCTCCGCAGCACCGGCGGGGTCGCCGCGCAGCGCGACGAGCTGCGCGACCATCGAGCGCGCGAAGCCGAGCCGCAGATAGTCGCCCAGCGGTTCGGCGACCAGCAGCGCCTCCTCCGCCATCGCCTGCGCCCGCGCGGGATCTCCGCAGGCGAACGCGCCGTCCGCCTGGTAGACGAGCAGGGTGGAGAGGATGCCCCTGTGGTGCTGCAGCGCATCCATGACGGAATGGTCGGCGAGCGCCGACGCCTCCTCGTGCCGCTCCTGCAGGTGCAGGATCATCGCCTGCAGTGCGCGCGCACCGCCCCGGACGACGATGCTGCCGCTCGCCTCTGCCGCTGCTGCGGCCTGATCGCACAGCCGCCACGCCTCGTCGAAGTCCACGTAGAACGCGCCGACGGCCAGCAGGTTGAGCGAGAGGGCGAGCAGCCCGTCGTCGCCGACCTCCCCGGCGAGGGCTGCGGCGCGCGCGGCGGCGTCGTACTCGACATCCAACGGTTCTGCGGTGTCGGCCACGAGAGCGAAGCCGGTCAGCAGCCTGGCCTGGAGCACCGAGCGGTCGTCGGGGGAGCGCTCGATCGCCCTGCGCAGGATGTCCAGGCCGTCTCTGCCTCTGCGGTCGAAATGCCAGAACCAGGCAAGGGATGCGGCGAGTCGGCGGCCCGCGTCCGGATCGTCCGCCGCGAGTCCGGTTTCCAGCGCGGCGGCCAGGTTGTCGTAGTCGGTCAGCAGGGCGTCGCGCCACCGGTCGTCGTTGCTCTCCCTGGCTCGCTCGGCGGACTCGGCGAGGTCGAGGCACCACGCCAGGTGGCGGGTCCGGAGGTCGTCGCGCTCCTTCGCGTCGACGGCGCGAGCGGTCGCGTAGGCGCGGATGGTCTCGAGCAGGCGGTAACGAGCCTCGCCGTTCCGCTCGTCGACGACCACGAGGGACTTGTCGACGAGGCGCCCGATGGATGAGAGGACGTCGGCGGGCTCCACGTCGGCCGTCGAGGCCGTGGCGCCTGCCGACGCCGTGCCGCCGGCGCAAAGCGTCTGAGCGGCCCGCATCCCGAACGTCCCGGCGAACACCGAGAGGCGGCGGAACACCACGCGGTCGACGCCGTCCAGCAGGTCGTGACTCCACTGGATCGACCCGGCCAGCGTCGCCTGACGTCGCTGGGCACCGCGCGGGCCGCGGACGAGCAGCGTGAAGCGGTCGTCCAGACCCTCCTCCACCTGCCTGGGCGTGAGGGTGCGCATCCAGGCGGCCGCGAGTTCGATGGCGAGCGGGATGCCGTCGAGGTGCGCGGCGATCGAGCGGACGGCAGGCTCCGAGTCCTCATCGAGCGCGAATCCGTGCCGGGCCAGACGTGCCCTGTCCACGAACAGAGCGACCGCGTCGTCGTCGGATAAGGGTGGGACGTCGAGCACGGCCTCGCCCGCCAGCCCGAGCGGTTCCCTGCTCGTGACGAGCACGGTGACGCCCTGGCAGCTCTGCAGCACGGCAGAGACGGTCTCTGCCACCCCGTCGAGAAGATGCTCGGCGTTGTCGACGCAGAGCAGCACGCGCCGCGTGGACAGGTGGACGCAGACCGTCCTGAGCTGGTCGCCGACGACGGGGGCTCCGACGGCCGCGCCGACGGCGGTCGCCACCGCCTCTGCGACCTGTGCGCCCTCGGTCAGCGCGGACAGGTCGACCCAGTGCACGCCATCCGGATGCCGGTCGGTGCGCCCGCGCGCCACCTCCGCCGCGAGCCGGGTCTTGCCGGCGCCACCAGGGCCGGTGAGGGTCACCAGGCGCGAGCCGTTCACGAGCTGATCGGCCGTGCGCAGCTCGGCGGCGCGCCCCACGAAGGCGGTCAAGGGGACGGCGGGAGCGTGCGCCCGGCCGGCCGGCGGCTGCTCCGCGTGCCCATCGCGCGTGGTCATGGGTCCACCCTGCCACGGGCGACGCCGCGTGACCACGGCGGGGGCAGCCGGATGAGATCGGCCGGGACAGAGCATCGGCCACGACAGAGGATCGGCCAGGTGGCCGATGTTCCCGCCGGAGCAGCGCACGAGACTCGGAGAAGAGTAACCACCGGCACGAATGGAGAGGCGCATGACATCCACCCCTGAGACGACGGGACCGCTGATCGTCTCGCCGAAGAACCCGCGGTACTTCACCCCCTCATCCGGCCCGGACGCCGGGCGAGCGGTCTACCTCACCGGGTCGCACATCTGGAACAACTTCCACGACGGGATGGGCCCCGGCCCAGACGCCCTGGGCCCAGACACCCAGAGCACAGACACCCAGGGCCCAGACGACCAGGCCGAGTTGGAGCGGATGGACTTCGACGCCTACCTGAGCTTCCTCAGCGAACGCGGCCACAACTTCATCCGGCTGTGGCGCTGGGAGCAGATCCGTTCCCAGGCGGCGGGCGGCAACTACCACCTGAACATGAGCCCGCAACCGTGGCTGCGAACCGGCGGGGGAACCGCGAAGGACGGCAAGCCGCGCTTCGACCTCGACCGGCTGGACGACGCATACTTCCAGCGGCTCCGCGACAGGGTGGTCGCGGCGGGCGAGGCGGGCATCTACGTGGGCGTGATGCTGTTCGACGGCTGGGCGCTGCACCTGAGCCCGGCCCCCGACCACATCGAAGGTCACCCCTTCCACGCGGCCAACAACGTGAACGGCATCGCTGCCGCATCCATCGACGACCTGCAGGTGCTCCCGCTCGACCCGCGCGTGCAGGCGATTCAGGATGCGTACATCCGCCGCGTCGTCGACACACTCCACGACCTCCCCACCGTGCTGTGGGAGGTCGCCAACGAATCGTCGGGCGGCGGTTCGGTCACCGACGAGTTCGCCGGGTTCATCGGCCTCAGCGCCGCACCGCACTGGGGAGACTCGACGGCCTGGCAGTACCGGGTGATCGACACGGTCAAGGAGCACGAGCTGGCGCAGGGCTATCCGCCGCATCCCATCGGGATGACCATGCAGTTCCCCGTCGCGGTGCAGACCGAGGTCAACGACCCGCTGCTCGCCAGCCGTGCCGAGTGGATCTCGCCCGGCTACGACGACGAGATCTTCGCGGACGGAGGGCACCCGATGGCGCCGGGTTCCCCACCGTCGCGCTGGTACGCCGACCCGCCGGCGGCTGACGGCGTCAAGGTGATCGTCAGCGACACCGACCACTACGCACCTGGCCAGGGGGATGCGCTGTGGGCGTGGAAGACGTTCCTCCGGGGAGGTCACCCCATCCTGATGGACTTCGGCCTGATCGGCGGGCTGGAGCCGACGGGCGCTGATCCGGCCGACACCGGCGTGCCGCCGTTCGAGGCGTACGAACCGGCGCGGTGGGCGATGGGGGACACCCGGCGATACGCCGAACGTATGGGGCTGATCGACGCGCTGCCCGGCGGGGAGACCGCATCCACGGGGTACGCGCTGGTGAACCCCGGTGTCGAATACCTGGTGCTGCAACCGGAGGACGGACCGTTCACGGTCGACCTGCCCACTGGCGCGTACGCCGTGGAGTGGTTCGATGTGAGCAACAGGGAGACGAAGCCGGGGGAGCGGGTGGTCGTCGACGCGTCGGCGGCGGTCGAGTTCTCCTCGCCGTTCCCTGCCGGGCCGGCTGTGCTGTATCTGGCCGGCGGCGAGTGATCGGAGGACCATCGTGAGCAGAGTGATCGCAGACATCTCGATGTCGCTCGACGGATATGTGACAGGCCAGGGCGCTGACCCCGAGCACGGCCTCGGCATCGGCGGGGAGGGCATCCACGCCTGGGTGCTGGAGGAGCCGCGCTCGGCGGTCGACGACGAAGTGCTGGCGCGCGCCTTCGCGGAGACGGGCGCCGTGGTGCTCGGGCGTCGGCTGTTCGACGTCGTGGACGGACCGGACGGCTGGAACGACGACATCGGGTACGGCTACGACCAGGATCAGACGGTCGCGCCCCCGTGCTTCGTGGTCACCCACGAGGTTCCCGAGAGCGTGCGGCTGGTCTCCCGGTTCCGGTTCGCGACCGGGGGAGTGGAGGACGCCGTCCGGCAGGCGAGCGAGGCTGCAGGGCAGAAGAACGTGGTTGTGATGGGTGGGGCGAACGTGGTGGACCAGTGCATCGCGGCCGGGCTGGTGGACGAGCTGCGCATCCACCTGTCGCCGGTGCTGGTGGGGTCGGGAACGCGGCTGTTCGCCGTGGCGGGGGCCGCTGCGCTGGTGCAGCGGGAGGTGGTGGTGTCGCCGCGGGCGACGCATGTGACGTATGACGTCGTGGGCCGATGAGGGTGGGGGGCGATGGTGCCGAGGTAGGTGCTGATGCCGGTCGGGGCGCGGAAGACGGATTCGGGAGGAGGGAGGAGCCATGCCGGACAGGACGGACATCGAGCGGGTCGTCGCCGCGACCCGCTATCTGGTGATCGCCAGCGTCGGCGACGATGGACGGCCGTGGGCGACCCCGGTCTTCTTCGCTCTGGTCGGGGAGGACAGGCTCTGCTGGGTGTCGTCGCCGGACAGCAGGCACTCGCGCAACATCGCCGCGCGGCCGGAGGTGGCGCTGACGGTGTTCGACTCGACCGTCGCGGTCGGTCACGCGGAGGCGGCGTACTTCGACGCACGCGCCTACCCCGCTCCCGAGGCGGCCATCCCGGATGCGCTCCACGCCCTCAATCGGCGCCTCCCGCCGGACAGGCAGCTCGATCCCGACGACCTCGCACCGGCGGGCTCGCTGGTGCTGTACCTGGCGGACATCGCCCACCGCTACCTGCTCGTCCGCGGAGGCGACGCGCAGCAGGGGAACGAGCTGGACGTGTCGCGGGAGGTCTGAGCGCGCATCCATCGTCGTACGCTGGATGCATGGCGAAAGGGCAGGAGCACAGCGACTCCCGCGTGGAGGCCGCTCGCTACCTGGTCGACCGGCTGGTCGACGAGGAGCGCCGGCAGGCGAGGGAGGAACCGCAGGAGGCAGAGCAGAACAATGCGGGGGCGCCGACGATGGATCAGCGCGCCCACGTCGTGGAGAACGCGATCCAGCAGGCCATCCGCCGCGGCGACTTCGACAACCTTCCCGGCGCAGGCAAGCCGCTGGAGAACCTGACAGGGACGCACGACCCCGACTGGTGGATCAGGCGCAAGATCGAACGCGAACGGCTCACCGGTCTCGGCCCACCCGCCCTCACCCTCCGCACCGAGAACGAGCAACTCGAAGCCAAACTGGATGCGACGGGCTCAGAGGCGCGGGTGCGCGAGATCCTGCACGACTTCAACAAGCGCGTCATCGAGGCGCGCAGGCAGTTGCAGGGCGGGCCGCCCGTCGTCACGCCGACCAGAGACGTGGATGCGGAAGTCGCGCGGTGGCGGGAACGTCGCGACGCGCGCGTGCGGGCGGCGCAGGCGGAGCGGGAGCGGCAGGAGGCGGAGGAGGTCACGCTGACGTGGCGCGAGCGGAGGGCGGCGGCGCGGGAGCGGCGGGCGGCGGCGGGGGAGCGGCGGGCGCGCCGGGAGACAGAACGGGACTGACGCAGCGGGAGCGGCGGGCGCGCCAGGACGGACGCAGCGAGCCGGGTTCCCTCGTCAGCGCAACGCGCGCACGATGTGGTCGCCGAGCCGTCTGCTTGCGGCGGCGGCGGCCTCGGCGTCGCCGCGGCAGATCGCATCCACGAGGTCGGCGTGCTCGTCGATGTCGGCGCCGATCGGGCTGTCCTCGCCTGTCTCGAACGTCGCGAGCTCGCGCGCAGCATCGCCGAGCGCCGGCGCGAACTGCTCGAACAGGGTCAGGATGACCGGATTGCCCGAGGCGGCGACGATGCTGCGATGCAGGTCGACGTCGGCCTCCGCGAACGCTTTCGGGCCGAGCGCGTGCGCTTCGGCGCGGTCCTGTTCGGCGGCTCGGAGCGCATCCACTGTTGCGGGCGTCACACGCAGGGCGGCGAGGCGCGCCGCCTCGGCTTCGAGCGCGACCCTGGCCTCGAAGACGTCCGCGAGTTCGGCGCGGCTGAGGAGTCGCTGCACGTCCGACTGGGCCGCCGTGGAGATGACGTAGATCCCTGCGCCCTGGCGCGGCGCCACCTGCCCGCGCGCCGCAAGCGTGCGGATCGCCTCGCGGATCGTCGAACGGCCGACGGTGTACAGCTCCGAAAGCGTCTTCTCCGTGGGGAGACGCGTGCCGACCGGCCACTCCCCGAGAGCGATCCTCGATGCGAGATCGTCGGCGATCCGCAGCGGCAGGGATGCCCGAACCAACCCGTGTCCACTCATACGCACCTCCAAACTTGTCTGATGACCTGATCAATTCTATGATGAGGTCATCATGTTCCGACTCGTGCTCAGCCTCCTTCTTCGTCGCCACGACGAGCGCTAGCCGAGACCGGGCGCCGTCGTGGAGGTCGCGCGACGGTCGCCGGACACTTCTCGAAGGACGACAGAACATGAGCAACGACCGTAATTCCCACCGCGTGGACGTGCAGGCCGCATCGGCCGCGCAGGGCGCCCCGCCCGCGCACGCAGCCCCGCCAGCACGCCCCGCATGGAACCCGCAGACCCCGAGCGGGATGCCGTTCCGCAAATACCTCCCACCGCACGAACGCGTCGATCTGCCCGACCTCGCCGACCGCCGCTGGCCGGAGGCACGGCTCACCCGTGCGCCGCTCTGGGTGCCGGTCGATCTGCGCGACGGCAACCAGGCGCTCGCCGACCCGATGGATGCGCCGAGGAAGCGCCGCCTGTTCGACCTGTATGTGCGCATGGGCTACAAGGAGATCGAGGTCGGCTACCCGTCGGCCAGCGCCAGCGATTTCGGGTTCGTGCGCGAGCTCGCCACGAGCGACGCCGTGCCGGACGACGTCACGGTGGTGGTGTTCACCGCGGCGCGGGCCGACCTCATCCAGCGCACGGTCGAGTCGGTGCGCGGGCTGCGCAATGTGGTCATCCACGTCTACATCGCAACGGCACCGCTCTGGCGCGAGGTCGTGATCGGCCGAGACAGGCGCGAACTGACGGAGACGGTGATGGCGGCGGCCGCTGAGATGCAGCGCGGCGCCGACCGTCTGCGCGGCACGTTCACCCGGTTCCAGTTCTCGCCTGAGGTGTTCAACCTCACCGAGTCCGACTTCGCCATCGACCTGTGCAACGGCCTCACCGACTTCTGGGAAGCGTCGCCGGTACGACCCGTGACGATCAACCTGCCGGCCACCATGGAGATCGGGACCCCCAACCTCTACGCCGACCAGATCGAGTACGCGAGCAGGCACCTGGCCCGGCGGGACGGGGTCATCCTGTCCATCCACCCGCACAACGACCGCGGCACCGGTGTGGCCGCCGCCGAGCTGGCGATGCTCGCCGGAGCCCAGCGCGTCGAGGGCTGCGTATTCGGGAACGGGGAGCGCACAGGCAACGTCGACATCGCGACTCTGGCGCTCAACCTGTACTCGCAGGGCGTGGACCCGTGCATCGACTTCTCCGACATCGACGACGTCCGCGAGGCGGTCGAGTCGTGCACGCGCATCCCGGTGCACCCGCGTCACCCGTACGTCGGCGACTACGCGTACACAGCGTTCTCCGGCACCCACCAGGATGCGATCAAGAAGGGCTTCGCGGCTCGCGCGGCCGAGCTCGCGACTGTGCAGGATGCGTCGACGTACCCGTGGCGCGTGCCGTATCTGCACATCGACCCGGTGGATGTTGGCCGTGACTACGAGGCGGTGGTGCGGGTGAACTCGCAGTCCGGCAAGGGCGGGATCGCGTACGTCCTGAGCGCCGACCACGGCATCGAGCTGCCGCGCGCGGTGCAGGTGGAGTTCGCGGCGATCGTGCAGGACGCGGTGGATGCGTCGGGTGCGGAGATCAGCAGCGCGGGCCTCGCGGAGCTGTTCGAGCGGACGTACGTCGACGAGCAGATCGGGGAGGGCGCGGTGACCGAGCGGGTGGACGGCGGCCGCTACACGTTCGTGAGGATGACGGCGGCCGGCGGTGAGCGCTGGGTGGCGGTGACGGAGCGCTGAGCGGCGCGGGGAGCGCTGGCTCAGGTCCCGCACCCCGCGCATCCATTGCCTGCGGCTACTCGGTCAGGTGCTGGTGCGGGTTCGTGAAGGTGATCTGGTCCGCGGTGACGCCGACGAGGCCGAGGGTGACCTTCAGCAGCTGCGGAGGAAGGCCGTCGGCCGGCGGGGGCGTCGCCGCGCCGAGGGTGAGCGACTTCCCGTCCTTGCCTGTCGCGGTGACCGAGTCGAGGTAGACCTGCACGTTGCCCTGGAGGCGCATCCGGTCGGCGGTCGTCGCGAGGATCGGTCCGGTGGCTTTGCGCACGGTGAGGCTGAAGCCGTCGATGGTGATCTCGTCGGCGACCAGCTTCAGCACCGGGATGCGGCTGCCGTCCGCGACGGGGACCGTCACGACGCTGAGCGAGCGCAGGCCGGAGAAGGAGAGCGAAGAACTGCCGAGCTGCGCAGGCGGCTGGGCGAAGACCGGGGCGGCGCCGTCCGGGGACGCCGGGGCGGCGGGGGTGGCAGGGGCGTCAGGCGCGGTCGACCCCGGTGTGGGTTTCGGAGTCGGGGTGCTGCCGGGTGCTGCGGGCACTCCGGGGATTCCGGGGACGGCCGGGGCGCTCGGCAGCACGGAGCCGCCGGTGGAGGTCGGTGTCGGGGTGGGCGTCGGCGTGCTGCAGTCCATCAGCAACGGGATGCACCAGGAACCCTCGGGCACGATCATCGGCGCGCGAGCGAACCCGAAGCCGACCAGCGCCACAGTGACACACACGGCCAGAGTGCTTCGGCGCATCCCGCGCCTGCCGGTCGGAGTGCGGCGGATCAGGATGCGCTCCCCTCGCCTGCCGCCTCGACGGACGGATTCGCGGCGGACGACGCCGTGGGAACGTTCGTTATTGCCGCGCTGTCTGCCGCCCGCGGCATCCACGCCACGGCCAGCACGCCGCCGACCGTGCTCAGCAGCATTCCCACGAAGAAGCCGCCGAGGTTCACGCCGACCAGCGAGTACACCGCCACCACCAGTGCGATCACACCGTAGAAGATCCGGTGCGCCGGCATGAGCACGATGAGCACGCCGAGCAGCACGAGCACGATCGGGATGATCGTCGCCTGCAGGCCCTCTATGCCGAGCTGCACGTGGATCTTGCCGATATCGAGCTGGCCGGAGAAGAACAGTTCGATGCCGCCGAGCGCGATCAGCAGTCCGCCGAGGAACGGACGCTGCCTGCGCCAGTGCGAGAACCGGGACCAGGCCGAGCCGGAGGGGGAGCGCTCGCTGCGCTCAGTTCGCTCGCTGCGCCGGCGGGTACTGCGCTCCGCCGCGTTCAGAAGCATCCCTTGGACCCGTCCGTCAGCTGCACGTGCATTCCGGTCAGGGTGAACACCGATGCCTGGGTGCTCCACGCGGTCTGCTGCAGGTTCGCGATCTTCACGGTATCCGCATCCTGGGCGAAGTCGCCGACGCCGCCCTTTGCCGCCGTGTTGACGGTGGATGCGTCGACGCCGATGCGGATGTTGCCGAACGTCGAGTCTCCCTTGAGGTCCGTCATCCCGATCTGCAGGTCGGACGCGCTCGCTGGGGCTCCGCCTCCGCCCGCCGTGATGAGCAGGCCGACCTTGCCCATCGGGGTGTCGGTGACCACCGACTGGCAGAGGTCGGCGAGCGTCGCCGACTTGATGTTGGCGATGGCGACCTGGTGGTCTTTGCCTGCCGTGTCCGGTGCGACTCCCGCGTACTGGCTGAAGCCGGTGCCGTCGAGCTGCGACGCACTGATCTGGAATTGGCTGCCGGAGACCGCGAACGAGACCGGCACGGCACCGTTGGCGACCCCGGCCATCAGCAGCGACGACACCACGGCCACCGGGACGGCCGCGAGCACGATGCGCCCGGTGTGGGAACGGGTGAGTGAGCGGAACTTCATTGATCCTCCTCGTTTGGGGGTCTTGACAGCGGCGGTGCTTGTCAGGTCGTAACCCCACAGCGAGCATATTCACTATTGACGGCTTGTCAATAGTGGGGACGATCGGCGCGGGACTCAGATGGCTAGGCTCGACGCATGGAGATCGACCGGCGCACCAGGCTCACTCCGGAGGAGCGCAGGGCTCAGCTGGTCGCGCTCGGTGTCGCCTTCCTCGTCGACAACCCATTGGATGCGCTCACCATCGAAGGACTGTCGGCCAAGGCCGGCGTGTCGCGGGCGCTGCTGTTCCACTACTTCGGGACGAAGCAGGGGCTGCACCGCGAAGTGGTCAGGACGGCCCGCGACAGCATGCTGCACGCCACCCAGCCGCAGTCCGACCTGCCACCGCTCGACCGCCTGCACGACACCCTCAGCAGGATCGTCCAGTTCGTGCGGGACCACCGCGGCACCTTCTACTCCCTGGTGCGCGGCGTGGCCAGCGGCGACACCGAGGTGCGCGAGGTGGTGGAGGAGGCGCGCGCGGAGCAGGCGGAGCGGGTGATCGCGGTGTTCATCGAGCTGGGCGTGCCGGATACCGAGCTGCTGCGGATCGCGCTGCGCTCCTGGGTGGCGTTCGCGGAGGAGGCACTCGTGCGCAGCGCCCTCGGGACGGACCTGGCGTCGGACGAGGTGGTCGCGTTCCTGGAGCGCAGCGTCCGCGCGGTCGTCGCCGCCCTCTGACCGCGCGGGGTTCGCGGCTGGGGCGGTAGCCTCGTGTTCGGCCGACACACGCCCATCCACTGAGTCCGGAGAGCACATGACCGAACCCACCAGCCGCCGTCCCGTCTACCTCGACTGCGACACGGGCATCGACGATGCGCTCGCCATCGCCTACCTGCTGGCGTCTCCCGAGATCGAGCTGGTCGGGATCGGCACGGTCAGCGGCAACGTCAGTGCCGCCCAGGCAGCGGACAACACCCTGCGCATCCTGGCGCTCGCCGGACGAGGGGACATCCCGGTCGCCGTCGGCTCGCACGACGCGCTGGCCCGCGCGTTCGACGGGGGAGCGGAGCACGTGCACGGCGGCAACGGGATCGGCGGCGTCGAGCTGCCGGACACCGATCTGACACCGATCGCGGAGTCGGCTCCCGAGTTCCTCATCCGGCTGGCGGAGGAGCACGCCGGGCGCCTCGAGGTCATCACGATCGGCCCGGCGACCAACATCGCCCTCGCGCTGCGCCTCGACCAGGAGCTCCCCGGCCGCGTCGCCGCCGTCACCGCGATGGGCGGAGCGGCCTTCGCATCCGGGAACGTCACGGCGGTGGCGGAGGCGAACATCTGGAACGACCCGGAGGCGGCGGCCGTCATGCTGTCCGCGCCGTGGCCGGTCACCTTGGTGCCACTGGATGTGACCGTGGAGAACACCTTCGAGGAGGAGCACCTCGCCGGCCTCCTCGCGGCGGAGAAGCCGCTGGCCCGTGCGGTCGGCGCGATGCTCGGCTACTACTTCGACTTCTACGTCGACCTGTACGGCCGCCGTGCCAGCGCCCTGCACGACCCGCTCGCCGCCGCCATCGCGGTCGGCGCGATCCTGCCGACCAACGCGCCGCTGGTCGACGTCGTGGTGGATGCGACGGCAGGCCCGGCGCGCGGCCAGACCATCTGCGACCTGCGCGGCCAGCGCCTCGGTCCGGTCGATCAGCCGGGCGCGCACATCCGCGTCGTCCTCCGCACCGACCGCCCCCTCGACTCTCACCTGCTCGAACGCCTGCTCGCGTAGCCATCGAGCCGGGACTTGTGCACGCGGCACGCCGTCTCGACGCGGCGTGTCGCGTGCATAACTCCCGGCTCGATTATGTGGGGGTGGCGGTGGAGCCCCGGGGGATGAAGGTGGCGACGAGGTCGGCGGGGGTCGCGGGGGGGGCGCCAGCGGCAGGCGCCGTGGCGGCGGCGGCGAGGGCGCCATCCGTCGCGGCCGGCGCGTCGATCTGCGCGGCGAGGCGGCGGGCCGCCGCGCGGCCGAGCGGCTCGCCCGGCAGGCGCACCGTCGTCAGCGGCGGCGCCGTCACGCGCGAGTACGGGAGGTCGTCGAACCCCGTCACCGCCACGTCGCCCGGCACGGACAGCCCGGCCTCGCGCGCCGCCTCCAGCACGCCGTACGCGTGCGTGTCGGTCGCGCACACCACCGCGGTCACGTCCTCCGCACGCCACTGCGGCCACGCGGAGGCGAACGCCGAGGCCGCCGCGCCCAGCTCGATGATGCTGCGGGCAGCATCCGGTGCGCTCACGGACATCCCGTTGCGTGCGGCGGCAGCGGTGAGCTGTTCCCGGCGGAGCTGGAAGGTGCGGGTGCCTGTGATGCTGTCCAGGTAGCCGAGCGCGCGGTGGCCACGGGATGCGAGGTGTGCGGCGAGCTGGTCGATCGCGTCGCGCATGTCGTAGTTGACGGCGGCGACGTCGGTGCGCAGCTCCGGCGCATCCAGCACCACCAGGGGCACGTCGTCGCCGAGTTCGTCGAGGAATTCGTCCGAGGGCGCATCCACCAGGTACCCGGCGGGCCGGAGCCCGGCGAAGCGGCGGACGTCGGACGCGGACGGCTGCACCCCGCTCTCCGTCACAGAGAGCACGAGCTGGAAGCGCGGACCGAGCTCCTGCTCGATGCCCTGGATCACCGAGCCGAAGAACGGGTTGGAGAGGTCGGGTGCGACCAGCACCACGAGGTCGGAACGTCCGCGCGCGAGCGCGCTCGCCCCCTGATCCACCACGTAGCCGAGCTCAGTCACGGCCGCACGCACCCGCTGGATGTTCACGGGGGAGACCCGGCCGTCCGTCTTGCCGTTGAGCACGAGCGACACCGTCGCGATCGAGAGCCCCGCGTGCGCGGCCACCTGCGCGGCGGTCACTCTGGATGGTCGGGGCATACCTCGATCGTATCGGCGCCCGATTTAACGTCAAGCGCTTAACGTGATAAGCATTAAGCGCTTAACTCATCCCCCGACGAAGTGGAGCCCCCGTGACAGATACGGGCAAGAAAATCATCCTCGACTGCGACCCAGGGCACGACGACGCCATCGCGATGCTGCTGGCGCACGGCAACCCGGACATCGACCTCCTCGCGGTCACGACGGTGGTCGGCAACCAGACCCTGCCGAAAGTCACCCGAAACGCTCTCGCCGTCGCCGAGATCGCCGGCATGATCGGCGTCCCGATCGCCGCGGGCGCCACCCGCCCGCTGGTGCGCACCATCGAGAACGCGCCGGAGATCCACGGCGACTCCGGCATGGACGGCCCCGTGCTCCCCGAGCCGACCATGCAGGTGGATGCGCGTCACGCGGTCGACCTCATCATCGACACGATCATGGCGCACGAGCCGGGCACGGTCACCCTGGTGCCGACCGGCGGCCTCACCAACATCGCCCTCGCCGTGCGCAAGGAACCGCGCATCGCTGAGCGGGTCAAGGAGGTCGTGCTCATGGGCGGCGGCTACCACATCGGCAACTGGAGCGCCGTCGCCGAGTTCAACATCAAGATCGACCCGGAAGCCGCGCACATCGTCTTCAACGAGAGCTGGCCGGTGGTGATGGTCGGCCTCGACCTCACCCACCAGGCGCTCGCCACGCCCGACGTCGTCAAGGCGATCGCGGCGGTCGGCACGAAGCCGTCGCAGTTCGTGGTCGAGCTGCTCGAGTTCTTCGGCCACACCTACAAGGAGTCGCAGGGCTTCGACGCCCCGCCCGTGCACGACCCGTGCGCCGTCGCGTACGTGATCGACCCCAGCGTCGTGCGCACCGTCAAGGTGCCGATCGACATCGAGCTCACCGGCACGCTCACCCTCGGGATGACCGTGGCCGACTTCCGCGCGCCCGCGCCGGACGACTGCACCACCTGGGCGGCGACCGAGCTCGACCACGAGCGCTTCTGGGCACTCGTCGTGGACGCCCTCGAGCGCATCGGCGAGGTGCAGGCATGAGCAACGTGACCGCATCCACCGGACCCGGCGCATCCACCAGCGCACGCACCGGCCGCACCAGCGGCGGCAAGAGCCTCGCCGCCCTGACCGCGGCGCTGCTCGCCGCCTGCGTCGCCTTCCAGCTCAACGCGAGCATGCTGAGCCCCGTGCTCGTCACCATCGCGCACGAACTGAAGACCGACGACGCCTCCGTCGGCCTCTCGCAGACGATGTTCTTCACACTCGCTGCGCTGTTCTCGCTGTTCCTGCCGCGACTGAGCGACATCGTCGGCCGTAAGCGCATCCTGATCGGGATGCTCATGGTGATGATGCTCGGAAGCATCGTCGCAGCCCTGGCCGTCAACCTGCCGATGCTGTACGTCGGCCGCGCCATCCAGGGCGTGTCCGGACCCGTCGTGCCGGTGTGTCTGCTGATGCTGCGCGCCGAGATCTCCGACCCGAAGAAGTACGGCGCTGCGATGGGTCTGCTCACCGCGGTGAACGGCGGGATCGCCGGCATCGACGCCATCGCGGGTGGCTGGCTCGCCACCACCCTGGGCTTCCGCTCGGTGTTCTGGGTGATCGCGGTCGTCTCCGTGGTCGCCGTCGCGCTGGTGCTGTGGTGGGGTGTCGAGTCAAAGCCGTCCGCAGGGACGCGGATGGACTGGTGGGGCGTCATCCCGTTGGTCGTCTCGATCGGCGCGCTGCTCATGGCGCTCAACGAGGCAGGCAAGCTCGCCACGGCGAACTGGGCGCTCGTCATCGGCGGGATCGTGCTGTCCCTCGTCGCGTTCGTGGTGTTCTGGTTCGTGGAGAAGCGCATCAGGGAGCCGTTGGTGCCGCCGAAGTACCTGCGCCAGCGCAGCACCTGGGCGCTGCTGGTCACCACCCTGCTGACCATGACGGGCGTCTTCGCCGTCGTCAACGGACTCGTCACATCGCTCGCGCAGAACGGCGACGCCGGGTTCGGTATGCAGGCGGACCTCGCCTCCCTCGCGTTCCTCACCCCGTACGCGATCGTCGGCTGGATCGTCGGGCCGTTCGCCGGACGCCTCGCGCCGACGCTCGGCTACCGCACCGTGCTGCGCGTCGGCCTCGTCGGAAGCATCGTCGCCACGCTCATCATGGCGTTCGTCGGCGTGCACTCGCTTCCGGTGCTGATCATCGCCACCGTGCTGATCGGCGTCTGCTACGCGGGCATCGCGAACATCATGCTGAACGGCCTCGGCATCGTGCTGTCTCCCGCAGACAACCCCGGGTTCCTGCCCGGCCTCAACGCCGGGGCGTTCAACCTCGGTGCCGGCCTCAGCTTCGCGCTGCTGCCCGTGCTGCAGGTGGTCCTCAGCCCGGCAGGAAGCACCTCAACGGTCGGCTACAGCGCCGGGATGCTCGTGGGGGCGGCGATCACGGTCGTCGCGCTCGCGGTGTCGTTCCTCATCCCGAAGCCCGCGACGGCCGAGGCGTGACCAGAGGAAGATGAGAGGGTTGTGGAATGACTGACTCCGGCATCCTGATCGTCGGCTCGCTGAACGCCGACCTCGTCGTCCGCACCGACCGTTTTCCCGGACCGGGGGAGACGGTGCGCGGATCGGAGCTTGCGACCCTGCCGGGAGGCAAGGGTGCGAACCAGGCGGCGGCTGCCGCGCTGCTCGGCGGCGACGTCCGGATGCTCGGAGCGGTCGGCGCCGACGCGCACGGCGAACTGCTGACCGGTTCGCTGCGCCGCGCAGGCGCCGACGTCGACGGCGTGCGCCTGATCGACGGCGTCGCCACCGGCACCGCGATGATCACGGTGAACGCGGACGGCGAGAACACGATCGTCGTCAGCCCCGGCGCGAACGACCGGCTGACCGCCGACGACGTGCGGGGGAGCGACGCGTTCTCCGGGCGCGCCGTGCTCGGGCTCTGCCTGGAGATCGACACCTCGGTGGTGCTGGCTGCTGCACAGCGGGCCGGTGCGGACGGCGCGACCGTGCTGCTCAACCTTTCGCCGTACGCGGAGGTGCCGGAGGAGTTGCTGGCGGCGACGGACGTGCTGCTCGTCAATGAGCACGAGGCGTCGACGCTGCTCGGCGTCGATGTGGAGTCGGTGGATGCGGCGGAGGTCGCCTCCCGGCTCTCCGGTCGCGGCATCCGGCGTGCCGTCGTCACGCGCGGCTCGGAGGGCGCGCTCGTCTTCGACGACGGCGAGAGCGCGACGGTCCCTGCCGTCCCTGTCACCGCGGTCGACACCACGGGATGCGGCGACGCGTTCATGGGGGCCCTCGCGCTGCGTCTGGCCGCAGGCGACGCGCTGGTCCAGGCGGCCGCCTTCGCCGCCGCCGTCGGCGCATACGCGGCCACCGGCCACGGCGCCCAGTCCTCCTACCCCACGCTCACGGCCCTGGAGGCCTTCCGCGCCACCCGCTAGCCCCACGCGCGCAGCTCGCCTCGGCCGCGCAGCAATCGAGCCGGGACTTGTGCACGCGACACGCCGTCGCGCAGTGTGCACAAGTCCCGGCTCGATTGCTGCGAGAGGGGCCTGGAGGGGAACGGGCGGCGAGGGGCGGGGCGGGGCGGGGCGGGTCAGGCGTCGGGGTCGGTCGCGGCGTCGGGGGCGTCGGGGTCGGCGTCGACGTCGGCGGCGGAGGCGTGCTCGTCGTAGACGGGGGAGGCCTCGCTGGGCGAGCCACCGGTGGGGCCGTCGTTGCCGTCGCCCGCGCCTGGCCAGACCGTCTCGCCGGCGACCGCATCCGTGGTCACCAGGTCGTCGGCGAAGTCGGCGGCCGCGATCGGGTCGTTGGCCGCGTAGTCGACGTCGCCGTCGGCCGGGTCGACCCAGCCGGCCGTGTCGCCGGCGTCTGCGTCGCCGAGCAGGTCGTCGTCGAGGCCGTCGATGCCATCGTCCGGGATGCGGTCCATGGTGATTCCCTTCGCCGTCGGAGTGCTGATGCAGCGAACGCTACACCGCCACGTAGGAACCGAGAAGGCGGAGGAACCCGCCGCGGAACGACGAAGCGCCCGGTCGGGAAGACCGGGCGCTTCTATCGGGCGGAAGCCCTACTTCTTGGGTGCCGGCGTCGGGAAGGTCACGCTTCCGCTGCTGCCTGCGTCGTTGACCGCGGTCTGCACGAACGATGCGAACGTGGTGGCGTCCGTGAAGCCACCGGAGTAGCGCTGTCCGTTCACGAACACGGTCGGCGTTCCGAAGCCGCTCGGACCGCGCAACTGCGAGTCGGCGACCGCGGAGGTGGTGCGGTTCGTGACGAACTTCGCGAACCGCTGATCGTTCACGCAGTCGGTGATCTGCTGGGACGACACCCCGGCGCCCTTGAACAGTTTCAGGATCTCCGCGTTCGTGAGGCCTGACCCTGTCTGTTCGTCCGGTTGGTTGGCGAACAGGGCGCTGTTGACGTCGAAGAACTTGTCCGGCTGGTAGTTCGCCACGCACGACGCGGCCGCCGCGGCCCTGGTCGAGTACTTCTTGTTGGTCGAAGAGTCGAGGATGGCGACGGGGTGGATCTCCAGGGTCGCCTGGCCGTCCGCCATCCACTTCTTCATCTGGTCGGAGTTCGTGGTCTCGAACTGGTCGCAGTACGGGCACTGGTAGTCGAGCCAGATCTGGATGTGCGCCGTCTTGCCGTCGAGAGTCTGCTTGGTGGGCGTCGGGTCGGCGCCCTTCGCGATCGCCGGCGTGGTCACCGCCTTGTCCGATGCCGTGAGCAGGATGCCGCCGCTGAGCATGTTCTTCGGGTTGGCGACATTGTTGGCCGCGCTGACCCCGGCGAAGATGAACCCGCCGACGATGGCGAGCACCGCGACGATCCCGACGATCACGGAACCCTGCACGATGATCTTGCGACGCTTGGCCTTCTTGGCGGCTTCCTCGCGCATGAGGCGAGCGTGTTCCCTCGCCTCTTCCCGGCGGTCGCGTTTATTCGGCCCCGAAGCGCCCCTGCCTGTTGCCATTCGGCTCAATCCCATCAACGGTGAACAGTTCCTTGACGATGTTATTGGCTGAATGCTTTGAAGGGGCTGTACCGGTGCCGTACCGTTGCAGGGGTGCGAGACGAAGGTGAGCGACTGTGACGGCTGCGAAAGCTGAAGAGCCGGGAGGCTCCGGCAGCGGAACGGCCGGCCTCGAATACGCCGAGCGCCTGCGCAGGCTCGACAACTCCTGGTGGAGGAGGACGCTCAACGTCCAGGCGCCGTACCGGTACAACATCCGGCACATGCACCTCGGCAGGGTGCTGGACATCGGATGCGGTCTGGGCCGCAACCTCGCGCACCTCGGTAACAACGGGGTCGGCGTCGACCACAACCCGGAGTCGATCGCCACCGCCCGCGCCCGAGGCCTCACGGCGTTCACGAGCGAGGAGTTCCCGCACACCGAGTACGCGGTGCCCGGCGCGTTCGACGCCGCCCTCGTCGCCCACGTGGTCGAGCACCTCGACCCCGATTTCGCCGTCGAGCTCATCCAGAGCTATCTGCCGTACATCCGTTCCGGCGGCCAGGTGGCGTTCATCACGCCCCAGGAGCGCGGATACGCCAGCGACTCGACGCACGTCACGTTCGTCGACTTCGACGGTTTGCGCGCCCTGAGCGTGAAGCTCGGGCTGACCCCGATCCGTCAGTACTCGTTCCCGTTCCCGCGCGCGGCGGGCAAGGCGTTCCCGTACAACGAGTTCGTGATGCTGGCGCGCAAGCCGTAGCGTTTGCGCCCTGTTCTGGGCTGTTGCCCGCTCGGGCGCGCTCCCTCATACTCACTGCGAGGGAGCAAAGATGACAAAGACTCAAAAGCCTGCCTGGATGCGCGCGAGGACGACGTGGATCGTCGCAGGTTCGGCATTCGTCCTGGTGGTGGGGACGACCGCGATCGCGAACGCGGCTGCGCCGCACGCGCCGCAAGCCGCGCCGGTGACGTCTGCAGCGGAGGCGAGTGCCGCTCCGACATCGTCGACGCCGACTCCGACCGTGCTGATCGAGACGAAGACCGTCACGGTCGACGAGCCGATCCCCTTCCAGGTGTCGACGGTCGACGATCCGAACAGCGATGTTGGAACCACCGCAGTAACCGTCACCGGGCAGAACGGAGTGAAGACGAGCACGTTCCGGGTCACCCTGCGCGACGGTGTCGAGACCGAGCGAACGCTGGTCTCTGAGAGGGTGGCGACAGCGCCGGTGGACCAGGTGACGAGCGTGGGGAGTCGCCAGCCTGCACCCCCGGCGCCTCCGGCTCCGGCTGCACCTCCTGCTGCCCCTCCCGCGGCGGGTGGATGCGACCCGAACTACACGGGCGCGTGCGTTCCGATCGCGAGCGATGTCGACTGCGCGGGCGGGAGCGGCAATGGCCCCGCGTATGTTCAGGGTCCTGTGCAAGTGGTCGGTTCCGACATCTACGACCTCGACCGCGACGGTAACGGGGTCGGCTGCGAGTAGGTAAGCGGACTCGACGGCAATGGTCGGCGCTCGACGACGCCTGGCCGCCTACTGCGCACGTCGCGGGCCGCCGCGGCAGGAAACAGCTACGGCAGCAGCCGCGTGAAGTGGTGCGGCACGCCCTGCCACACGGTGGTGATCTCCACGGGCCGCCCGACGTCCGGCGCCTGGATGAGGACGCCTCCGCCCAGGTAGAGGCCGATGTGCTCCTCGTCGTCGAAGACGACCAGGTCGCCCGGCTGCGCGTCGGCCTCGCTGATGCGCGTGCCCGCGTCGTCCTGGAGGTGCACGAGGTGCCCGAGCTGGATGCCGGCTGACGCATATGCCTCGAGGACCAGGCCGGAGCAGTCGATGCCGTCGTGACTGGTTCCGTCGAGCACGTACGGGTCGCCGAGGTAGGTGAGAGCGGTCGCCACGATCTGCTGCCGGGGACCGGAGGCCGAGAGTGCTGCGGTGATCGCGGTCGCCGCCTGCTGGCCCGCCGCGCCTCCTTGCGCGCTGATGACGCCTGCGATGGCTCCGGCGACGGGGTCGTCCCTGTCGCGGCGGCTGTCCGAGGAGGATGCCGACGTCGCGCCGACCGTCAGCGACTGCAGGTGCTGCTCCGCGGCGGCGACCAGCACCACGGGCGCCGCCTCGGCCGCGATCGCGGAGTTCGTCGGCATGGCGATGAGAGCCGTGCCGACGAGGGCGATGGATGCGGCGGACGCCGCCAGCGCGCTGGTCCTGGACGGCGACGCGGCGTGACGGTGGCGCACCGCGGGGCGGGGAGGCGCATCCGTCCGGGTGGCTTCCGCGCGGTGACGGCCGCGCTCACCCCTGCCTGGCTGGGTTGCGGTGGGCATACGCTCCTCGGGTCGTGACGCGCCCCCGTGCACGGTCGGTGTGTGCACGCGATCGGTGCGTGCTCATGCCCCCGCGTTCCACCCTAGGAAGCGAATCCTGAGCGCCACCGGTGGATGCGGGCGGTTTGCGAGCCTTATCTCTGACGGTCCTCTCAGGCCGCCGCCCTCACACCACCATCGTCACGTCGCCGGCGTGAACGCCACGTCCTCCACGCGCGAGCGCGGCATCGACGCACCCGCCGCGATGGTGAGCGCCGACACCACTGCCACCGAGACGAACACGGCCGTCGCTGCTGCCTGCACCGTGCCGGGGTCGTGCTCGCCACCGCTGGACCCGCTGATGATCGAGTTGGCGATGGCCCCGAACACGGCGACGCCGACAGCGCTGCCGATCGAGCGCGCGAACATGTTGGTGCCCGTCACGACGCCTCGCTCGTTCCAGTCGACGCTGGACTGGGCGGCGATCAGCGTCGGCGTGGCGATCAGTCCCATCCCGAGGCCGACGATGAAGCAGCTGATCGCGACGAACGCGACACTCGGATGCACGGAGGTCGCCGCCAGCGTGATCGCCCCGACGAGCGCGATGCCTGAGCCGAGCAGCGCGGTGTTGCGGAAGCCGATGCGCAGGTAGAACCGGCCGGACTGGGAGGCCGCGATCGGCCAGCCGATGGTGAGCGCCGCCACCGCGAGCCCGGAGATCAGCGGCGTGACGTGCACGGTCCCTTCGAGATAGGTCGGCACGTACGAGGTGAGGCCGATCAGGATCGCGCCGACGCCCAGAGAGACGAGCGTGGTCGTCACGAGCAGGCGACGAGAGAACACCCAGAGCGGCAGCACCGGCTCCGAAGCGCGGCGCTCCACCAGCACGAACGCCACCAGGATGAGGCCGCCGAGCACGAACGAGCCGATGCTCCACACCGAGTTCCACGCCCAGCCCGTCCCACCCTCGAGCACGGCGAGAATGAGCAGCGTCATGCCGGAGGTGAGCAGGATCGAGCCGGCGTAGTCGATGCGGTGCTTGCGGCGCTCGATCTTCTCGTGGAAGGTGCGCATCAGCATCCACCCGGCCAGGATGCACAGGGGCACGTTGACGAAGAAGATCCACCTCCACGAGGTGAACTCGGAGAACAGGCCGCCGAGGGTCGGACCGACGACGGAGGAGATCGCCCACACGCTCGCCAGGTAGCCCTGCGCCTTGGCGCGCTCGGCGACCGTGTAGATGTCACCGGCGATGGTGACGGCCATCGGCTGGATGGCGCCGGCGCCGAGGCCCTGCACGGCGCGGAAGGCGATGAGGGCCGGCATGCTCCAGGCGAACCCGCAGAGCACGGAGCCGACCAGGAACAGCGCGATGCCGATCAGGACGATCGGCTTGCGTCCGATGGTGTCGGACAGCTTGGCGTAGAGCGGTACGGACACCGCTTGCGCCAGCAGGTAGACGGAGAACAGCCAGGGGAACTGCGCGAAGCCGCCGAGGTCGGCCACGATCGACGGGACGGCGGTGGCCAGGATGGTCGAGTCGATGGCGACCAGACCGGTGGTCAGCATCAAGGCGATCAGGATGGGACCGCGCTCTGATCGGAATCCGATACTGGCGGTGGTGGTGCTCGACATCGTTCTCCAGCTCTGTGCGTCTAGTTAACCCTCTACAACAACACGTCGCCCGGTCAACCATTCCCAGTCCGACGAGCAACGTGAGGTGCACCTTGACGTGAAAGACGAGTGCGCCGACAATGTGAAACATGTCTTTCACATCGAGCAGACCCGAGAACAGGCGGCAGGTCACCGACGCCCGCGCACTCCGCGCCCTCGCACATCCCCTGCGGCTCGCCCTGCTCAACCACCTCATGGCCTTCGGCACTCAGACCGCCAGCCAGTGCGCGGAGGTCGTCGGTTCCACCGCCTCCAACTGCAGCTACCACCTGCGCTCGCTCGCGCGCTACGGACTGGTCGAGTCCGTCGACCCGGAGGACGGGCGCGAGCGGCCGTGGCGCTCCACCGCGACCGGCCTGCAGTTCGGCGGCACGGACGACCCCGCCGTCGCGCTCGGCGCGGACACCGTCGAGCGCGTGCTGGTCGAGAAGCAGATCGACGACGAGGCCGCCCTCACCCACCGGGCGGTCGCCGGCCGCGACGCGCTCCCCGCCGACTGGAAAGACGCCATGCGGCTCTCCGGCTACGCCCTGCGCATGACGCCGGACGAGCTCCGCGACCTCGGCGACCGACTGGATGCACTCATCCGCCCGTACATCGGCCTCACCCGCAAGGACGCCCCGGAGGGCAGTGAGGTCGTCGCGCTGCACCTCAACGCCTACCGCCACCCGGATGCGAGGACATCGTGACAGACACCAGGCCGACCCCCGCCCCCGCGGGGGAGCGGAAGCGCTCGCCGCTGTTCCGCCGCGACTTCGCCCTGGTCTGGGCGAGCAGCTTCATCTCCGACACCGGCGACTGGCTGCTGATGATCGCGCTTCCGCTGTTCGCGTTCGCCGTCACGGGCAGCGCCCTCGGCGCATCCACGGTCTTCCTCGCCGAGCTGGTGCCCATGCTCGTTCTCGGCAGCTTCCTCGGCGTCCTGGTCGACCGCTGGGACCACCGCAGGACGATGATCGTCGCGAACCTGCTGCAGGGTGCGCTGCTGCTGCCTCTGCTGGCGGCGTCGGCCGACCGGATGTGGATCGTCTACGTCGTCGCAGCGCTCGAAGCCTGCCTCGGCGCGATCGTCAACCCGGCCAAGCAGGCGCTCGTGCCCCGCCTGGTCGACGAGGACCAGCTCGGCCAGGGCAACGCGCTGATGGCGGTCAGCGACAATCTCGCGCGCCTCATCGGCTCGCCGCTCGGCGGGCTCGCGTTCGTGCTGGTCGGGCTGCCTGGCGTCGTGGTGGTGGATGCGGTGAGCTACCTGGTGAGCGCCGGGCTCGTGGCGCTCAGCCGCCCCCGCGCATCCGCGGGGCGGGCCGGGCGGACGGAGCAGGAAGAGGAACGCGACGCGCCGCTCCCTCGGGTGCACTTCCTCCGGCAGTGGCTCGACGGGCTCAGCACCATCCGCAGAGTGCGCCCCCTCGGCGCCGTGACCGCGATCACCACGCTCGGCCAGTTCGCGCAGGGCATCTTCCTCGTCCTCTTCATCGTCTATGTGTCCGACCAGCTCGGCGCGAACGGCACGGAGGTCGGGCTGCTGCGCGGGGTACAGGCGATCGGCGGAGTGCTCGGCGGCCTCCTCAGCGGCGTGCTGCTGCGCCGGTTCGCACCGCGCACGCTCGTCGGCGTCGGCTATCTCGTGTTCGGCGCGATCTCGCTCGTCACCTGGAACCTGTATCCGGTGACGACGGCGGTCGGCGTGTACGTCGGGCTGTTCATCGCGGTCGGCATCCCAGCGGTGGCGACCACCACCGGCATGATCACGATCGTGCAGCGCGTCACCCCGCCGGATGCGCTCGGCCGCGTCTTCGCGTCCGTCACCACGTTCGGCGGTGCCGCACAGGGTGCGGGGCTGCTCGTGGCCGGTTTCCTCGCGGAACGGTTCGACGTCGTCGCCATCCTCAACGGGCAGGCGCTCGTCTACGTCGCCTGCGGGATGCTCGGCCTCCTGTTGCTCGGGGAGAGGGGCCGTCGCAGCGCGGGGTAGCCTGGACAGTGCCCTTTAGCGCGAAACTCGCCCGTATTGCAAGGGGAATACTGGATTCAGCCCGTAGGGTGGCCGTGTGTGGCGACTGGACAGGAAGAACGAGGATGACGACATGATGTCGGACATTCCGGACGATGACGCCCTCAACCCGCAGAACACCACGTCACCGCACGCGATCAGCCTCGGTGACCCTGCGCTCGTGGCCGGCAACATCGCCGAGCCCGTGTGGCACAGGTGGCGGGAGGAGATCGCAGCTCTCGGCGGTGCATCCCCTCTGCTGCACTTCGAGGACAGCCCGCGGACCCGTATCGAGCTGAGCTCGACGCATCCGGGAGGGCTCCCGCAGTTCATCACGGGCCAGTCGACGCTGCTGTCGAGCCTGATCCGCGACGAGCTCGCCCTGCGCACGGCGCGCGCCGCGGCAAACGCGATCACCGCGAAGGGCATCGAGCTGCGCTCTGTGCGCGGCATCGAGTCCGTGCACCTGGCGATCGGGCTCGCCCAGTGGCGGCACGGCGGCGAGGAGTACACGGCGCCGATCCTGCTCCGCCCGCTCGCGATCCGCCGCTACGGCCGCGACTTCGAGCTGAAGCTCAAAGGCCAGCCGTACCTGAACCCTGAGCTGGCCCGCGCACTCGCCGAGCAGTTCCAGATCACGCTCGACGCCGACGCGTTCGTCGCGCTCGCCCTCACCAACGGCGTGTTCAAGCCGCAGCCGGTGATCGACCGGCTGCGCGGCCTCACCTCGCACCTGCCCTGGTTCAACGTGCAGCCGCGGCTCGTCGTCTCGTCGTTCGCCGACGTCGCCACCGCGATGCGCGCAGAGGCGGAGGATCTCGACACGGTCGTGCTGGATGCCCTGGCAGGCAACCCGACGGCGCGCCGCACCGTGGAGAGCGCCTTCAACCCCGTGCAGCCCGTCCGCCAGGACGAGCGCCCGCCCGCCACCGACACCCTACTGCTGGATGCGGACGAGGAGCAGGAGAACGTCGTCGCCCAGATCGCGGCAGGCAACTCCATCGTCGTCAAGACGCTGCCGGGCACCGGTGGCACGCAGACCATCGTCAACGCCATCGGCGCACTTGTCGCCCAGCACAAGCGCGTGCTGGTCGTGACCCCGCGCCGGTCGAGCATCGAGGACATCACCCACCGGCTCACCCAGGTCGGCCTGCCCGGCCTCGCCGTGACGCCGCGTTCGCTGCGCCGCGACGTGATCCAGTCGATCGGCCGCAACGAGAAGGCCACCCAGCCGAAGGTCACCGACGTCGACGAGGCGCTGGTGCGCCTGCGCAAGGTGCTGCTCGACTACCGCGCGGCGCTCACCCGCCGCGACCCTGTGCTCAAGGTCTCCGTGCTGGATGCGCTCGGCGAGCTGTCCCGCCTGTCGCTGCTGCCCACCCCTCCGTCGACGACCGCCAGGCTGGACCGCGCATCCATCGAGCTGCTGGCGAACGACAGGCCGTCCGCCGCCGACGCGCTCATCCGCGCGGCCAGGCTCGGCGAATTCCGCTACGGCCCGAACGACTCGCCCTGGTACGGCGCATCGTTCGGCACCACTGCGGAGGGCAACGCCGCGCACGAGCTGGCGAAGAAGCTCAACCGATCCGAACTGCCGCGGCTCATCGAGCGGGCGAAAAGCCTGATCGGCCAGACCAGGATGCGGCCGTTCGAGTCCATCGCGGAGCTCGGCGTCTACCTGCGCCTCCTGCTCGACGTGCGCGAGACGCTCGACAAGTTCCAGCCGGCCGTCTACGACCGGTCGATCGCCGAGCTCATCGCCGCGACGGCGACGCGACGCGAATCCCCGTCGATGTCCGGCGCGAACCGCCGCCGCCTGCGCAAGCTGGCGCTGGAGTACGTGCGCCCAGGGGTGCACGTGACCGATCTCAACGAGAGCCTGCGGCGCATCCAGCAGCAGCGCATCCTGTGGCAGCGGTTCGCCGCGGCAGGGGTGGTGCCGGAGGTGCCCGTCGGCATCGCGGACGTGCAGGTCGCGTACCAGCGCGTCGCGGAAGACCTGGCACGCCTCGACATCCCGCTGCGCCGCACCGGGACGCCGTTCTCGCTGTCCGTGCTGCCGATCGACGAGCTCACCCGGCAGATCGCCGGCCTCGCCGCCGAGTCGGAGGTGCTGGCCAACCTGCAGGAGCGCACGGCGCTGCTCACCGAGCTGCGCGAGCGCAAGCTGGACCCGCTGCTCTCCGACCTGTCCCAGCGGCACGTGCCGGAGACGCAGGTCTCCGCCGAGCTGGAGCTCGCCTGGTGGCAGTCCGTACTGGAGTCGCTGCTCGCCTCCGACCGCGCCCTGCTCAACGGCAACACCGGCGTGCTCGACCGGCTGGAAGCCGACTTCCGGCTCGTGGACGAGGCGCACGCCTCCGCCACCGGCCAGCAGCTCGCCTGGATGCTCGCCGAGACCTGGAAGATCGGCATCGTCGACTGGCCGGACGAGGCTGCGGCCCTCAAGAAGCTGCTGAAGAGCGACAGGACCACGGCGGCGACCCTCAACGAGGTCGCGCCGCACCTGGCGCGCCCGCTGGCTCCGGTGTGGCTGGTGTCGCCGTACGAGGTGACGTCGATCAGCCAGGACGTGGCGTTCGACGCCGTGCTGCTGGTGGACGCCGGAGCATCCATGCTGTCGGAGAACGTCCCGGTCATCCGTCGTGCCCGCCAGATCGTGGCGTTCGGCGATCCCGTCACGCAGACTCCGTCGCCGTTCGACATCGGAGCGCACGAGTACGGCACGACCGTCGATCAGGTGGATGTGGATGCCGCCCACGCGGGCTCCGCCCTGGCCGAGCTCTCCGAGCTGCTTCCGGTCTACACGCTCACCCGCAGCTACCGCGCCGGTGGAGAAGACCTCGCCGACCTGGTCAACCGCCGCTTCTACGGCGGGATGATCGACTCGCTGCCCTGGGCGGGAACGTACCTCGGTCACGGCAGCCTCACGCTCAACTATGTCACCGGCGGCCAGGGGATGCCGGACAGCGACACCGGAGCGGTGGAGAGCACGGACGCCGAGGTGTCGAAGGTGGTCGAGCTGGTGCTCGAGCACGCGACGGAGCGTCCCCGCGAATCCCTCATGGTCATCACGGCCAGCGAGCGGCACGCGGTGCGGGTGAACCAGGCCGTGCTCGCCGCCTTCGCCAAGCGCACGGAGCTGGCCGACTTCATCCTGAAGGACAACGCCGAGCCGTTCACGGTCGTCACGCTGGAGCAGTCGGTGGCGCAGAGCCGCGACCGCGTCATCTTCTCGATCGGCTACGGCCGCACCCCGCACGGCCGTCTGCTCTCCAACTTCGGAGCGCTCGCCGAGCCGGGAGGGGAGCGCCTGCTCGCCGTCGGCATGACCCGCGCCCGCCGCGGCATGGACATCGTCTCCTGCTTCAAGCCGGAGGACATCGACGACACCAGGATGCGTCACGGCATGGCCGCGCTCGCCCAGGTCCTCGGTGAGGCCGACCAGATCCAGGCGGCCACGGCCCAGTACCTCAGCCACGACGCCGACCCGATGGTCCTCGACCTCGCCAAGCGCCTCACCAGGCGCGGTCTGGATGTGCAGCTCGGCTACCGGGGCAAGCTCGCCCTTGTCGCCTCCCACGCTGGACGTGCGGTCGCCGTCGAGACGGACGACGACGTCAACAAGGGCAGCCTCCGCGAGTCGCTGCGCCTGCGTCCCGACGTCCTCCGACGCCTCGGCTGGCACTATCTCCGCGTGCACAGCTTCGAGCTGTTCGCCGACCCCGACGCGGTCGCCGGCCGCATCGCCCGCCTCATCGGCATCCACGAGCCGGACACGCAGACGGCGCCGATCGCGCTGCCGGTGCAGCAAGGGTAGGGCAGTCGCACCGGGGTAGCATCACGGTATGACCGCCAAGCTCAGCATCAGTGTCTCTGACGCCGACCTCGCCATCATCGACGCGGTCGCGCACGACAGGGGCGGCAACCGCTCCGCGGTGATCCACGACATGGTGCGCGTCTTCCGTGAGCTCCAGGCGGAGGACGAGTATCTGCGCATGTTCGACGAGTGGGACGGCTCGGACGATAAGAAGCTCTGGGACGCGACGACACCAGACGGCCTGCGCTGATGCGTCGAGGAGACGTGCTCCTCGTCGAGCTCGATCCTGCGCGCGCGGGGGAGGCCGCGAAGACCCGGCCGTGCATCGTGGTGAGCAACGCAGGCGTGAATGCCGCGGTGACGCGGGCGCACAAGGGTGCGATCGTGGTCGTGCCCGTCACAGCGAGCGTCGGCTACGTGCATCCCGATTCGCAGGTGCTGATCGACGACCAGGATGCGCTCGCGGACATGGGCCTCGCCGTGCCGTCGAAGGCGCAGGCGGACCAGATCACGGCCATCTCAGCGGAGCGCATCCAGCGCATCATCGGCAGGGCTCCCGCGTGGGTCGGCCACCAGCTCGACGACGCCATCCGGTTTCACCTGTCGCTCTGACCGCGACGGTACCCTGGAAGGGTGAGCGAGACGAGCAGGCGGAAGCATCGGCGCGTGCAGGTGGGCGCGGCGCCGGGGACCGACCCCGCACCGCAGAGCGGTCAGGGCGCGCCGGCGCCGCAGCGAGCCGCCGAGGACACCGACCGGGCCTGGAACGGCGGGTCGGACAGCAACGACGAACGGCTGCGGCAGGACGTCCCGCCGCACTGGTGAGCGCCGGCGGAGACGGAGTGAGCGCTACTCCGCGTGCTTGCCGGCCGCTGACGGCGGAGCGGCCTGCGTCTGCAGCAGGTCGCGGATCTCGGTGAGCAGATCGAGCTCGGTGATCGGCGCATCCGGCTCCACGACGCCCTGGTTGCGGAGCTTCTGCGCGCGGTTCTTCGCGAGGTTGATCGGGTAGACGAAGACGAAGTAGACGACGACCGCCACGATCAGGAACTGGATGATCGCCCCGACGACAGCGCCGAACTTGATGTGGGCGTCGCCGATCACCAGCGTCATGGAGTTCTCCAGGCTGTCGGCGCTGAAGATCGCGCCGATGAGCGGGTTGAACACGTTGTTGACGATCGAGTTCACCACAGCGGTGAACGCAGCGCCGATGACGACGGCCACGGCCAGATCGATCACGTTCCCGCGGAGGATGAACTCCTTGAATCCTTTGAGCATGGCCGGTCCTTTCGGTCTGTTGGGCAGGGTTCGGTGGAACTAGCTGGACGACGACGTGGATGCGGCGGGCGCGCTGGACGATCCTGAGCCGGACGATGAGGAGCCGGACGATGAGGAGCCGGACGACGAGGAACCGGACGACGAGGAGCCGGACGACGAGGAACCGGAACCGGAGGACCCGGAGCCCGACGACGAGCCTGATCCCGTGCTGGACGACTTCGTCCCGCGCGAGTCCGTGCGGTAGAAGCCGGACCCGTTGAACGTCACGCCGACCGTGCCGAACACCTTGCGCAGGCTGCCGCCGCAGGTGGGGCAGACGGTGAGCGCGTCGTCGGTGAACGCCTGCTGGATGTCGAAGGCGGTCCCGCAGTCGCGGCACGAGTACGAATAGGTGGGCATTGTGTCAGGCTCCGGAAAGGTCGGGGTGTCGGGCGGGTTCGCCCGGTGCAGCCGTCATGAGAATTGCACGATCCTGGTCGGGGTGACCGCACCGTCGACCGGTTGATCGTGTCGTTCGCGCGGGACGTCGTCGACGAGTTCGGCATCGAACAGCACAGCGTACACCGGGGGACATTTTTCCATGCTGCCGAGGGTCTTGTCGAAATAGCCTCTGCCCCAGCCCATCCGCATCCCGGAGGCGTCGACGGCGGCGGCGGGGATGACGATGAGGTCGACATCGTTGATCGCGATGGGGCCGAGCAGCTCGCCGACCGCCTCCGGCATGCCGAACAGGCCCTCGGTCTCCGTCTCGCCGTCGCCGGTCGTCCAGTCGAGCAGGCCGTCCTCGCGGGAGATCGGGAGGAGCACGCGGATGCCCTGGGCGTGCATCCAGTTGAGGAACGGTCGCGTGTCCGGCTCGATCGGCGTGGACAGGTAGCAGGCGACGGAGCGCGCGGACAGATCGGTGGCGAGGTCGATGAGGTTGCGGGTGATGCCCGCCGTCGCCGCAGCACGCTCGGTGCTGGTGAGGTTCTGTCGTCGTTCGCGGAGTTCGGCGCGCAGAGCGCGCTTGCGATGGGCGGCAGTATCCGAATCCATAAGCCAATCCTAGGAGATTGCATCCGGGGGTGTCCGGAATTGCCGATACCCTGAGCAGATGGCAACGCACGTCACTAAAGCAGTCATCCCAGCTGCGGGCCTCGGCACCCGCTTCCTTCCCGCCACCAAGGCCATGCCGAAGGAGATGCTCCCCGTCGTCGACAAGCCGGCCATCCAATACGTGGTGGAAGAGGCCGTGGACGCCGGACTCCACGATGTCCTCATGATCACCGGCCGCAACAAGAACGCGCTGGAGAACCACTTCGACCGCAACGCCGAATTGGAGGAGACGCTCACCAGGAAGGGCGACACCGACCGGCTCGAGAAGGTCAACTACTCCACCGCTCTCGCGGACATGCACTACGTGCGCCAGGGTGACCCCAAGGGTCTCGGCCACGCCGTGCTGCGGGCGAAGATGCACGTCGGCCGCGAACCGTTCGCCGTGCTCCTCGGCGACGACATCATCGACTCGCGCGACGAGCTGCTGTCCAGGATGCTCGAGGTGCAGCAGGAGCGGAACACCACTGTCGTCGCCCTTCTCGAGGTCGACCCCAGCCAGATCCACCTCTACGGCGCAGCAGCCGTCGAGGAGACGGAGGACGACGACGTCGTCCGCATCACCGGACTCGTCGAGAAGCCCGACCGCGAGCACGCGCCGTCGAACTACGCGATCATCGGCCGCTACGTGCTGCGTCCGGAGGTCTTCGACGTGCTGGAGAAGACCGAGCCTGGCAAGGGCGGCGAGATCCAGCTCACGGATGCGCTGCAGTCGATGGCGCAGGCTCCGGACTGGACGGGCGGCGTGTACGGCGTCGTCTTCCGCGGCCGCCGCTACGACACCGGTGACCGTCTCGACTACATCAAGGCGATCGTGCAGCTCGCGTCCGACCGCGAGGACCTCGGCCCCGACCTGCGCCCCTGGCTCCGCGAGTTCGCCGCCGGGCTCGAGGACGAGCCGGACGAGGTGCTGCCGGAGATGCCGGCCGAGCCGGCCGAACCCGTCGAAACCGTCGCCGACCCGGCCAACTAGCCGCACCACGAAGGAGAGGTCCGTGGCGATCGTCGTACCGTCACTCAGCGAGGGCAAGGTGGGGCTCAGGCCCATTCGCCTCCGCGACGCCCGCGGTCTGGAGCGTTCCCTGCTCGAAAACCGCAGCTGGCTGCGCCAGTGGGAGGCGACCAGCCCGTATGCCCCGACATCGTTCGACACCCGGTCGAGCATCCGCTCGCTGCTGGCGAATGCGCGGGCGGGGCACGGCCTGCCGTTCGTCGTCGAGTACGACGGGCAGCTCGCCGGGCAGCTCAACGTGTCGTCGATCACCTACGGCTCGCTGTCGAGTGCGACCATCGGCTACTGGGTGTCCGAGGAGTTCGCCGGGCGCAACATCACGCCGACAGCCGTCGCCCTCGCCACGGACTACTGCTTCTACCAGCTCGGGCTGCACAGGATGGAGATCTGCATCCGGCCGGAGAACGGCCCGAGCCTGCGCGTGGTCGAGAAGCTCGGCTTCCGCTACGAGGGGCTGCGTCGCAGGTACATCCACATCAACGGCGACTGGCGCGACCACTTCTGCTTCGGGCTGGTGACAGAGGAGCTGACCCAGGGCGTCCTCCGCCGGTGGCTCGACGGCAACGCTCCAGGGGATGCGGCGACCATCCCCGCCGAGGACAGGGCGGCTGCGGCGATCCCCATCCCGATCGCACGACAGCGCTGACGGCCCGCCGCAAGCCGCGAGCGGCGAGCGGCGGGACGCCGACCCGCTGAGCCGCGGCTGCATCCGGGCTGAGAGAACTCTCCATCGCGAACACACCCGGCGCGCTGCCGGGCCACGGGACACGCCGCCCCCTACCGTAGAGGCATGACAGGGGACGTGATGGGCGGTGGGGTGGTCGTTGCCATCGCCGCTGCGCTGTGGCTGGCCTATCTCATCCCGGTGTGGCTGCGCAGGCGCGAGTATCTGGCGACCGAACGCAACGCGGTGAGGCTGCAGCAGACGCTGCGCATCCTGGCCGAGACGAGCGAGGTGCCGGAGCAGGTGCGCATGGAGGCGACGGCCCGCACCGTGGCCGAGCAGCAGCGCATCCTGAAGCGTGCGGAGCAGAAGAAGCTGGCGGAGGCTCGCGCTGCCGCCGCGGCGCACGCTCGCCGCGAGCAGGCAATCGCGGAAGAGGAGCGCCGCGTCGCAGAGGAGGCGGAGGCCGCCGCCGCAGACGCCATCGCGCTCGAACGCGCCGCTCGCGCAGCAGCCGCCCAGCGCGCCCGTGTCCTCGCGGCAGCGACCGCGATCCCGAAGCTCTCGCCCCAGCGCCGCCGCCGGTTGCGCCGCTCGCGGGGGCTGAGCACACTCGTCCTCGTCGCCGCGGTGGTCGGGGGAGTGATCGGCACGGTCTCCCTGGTCGCCACTGGGGCGTGGCTCACGCTCGCCGTCTCCTCCGTCGTCGGAGTGCTGGCCATCGGGATGCTCGTCCGCCTTGCCGGCGCGGAGCGCACGGCCGCCGTGTCGACCGTCGTGCCGCTCGCCGCGCCCATCGCGCCCGCGCTCTACGACGACGCGCAGCACGACGTCCAGCAGGTCAGCCGCCCCCGTCAGGAGAGCTGGACTCCGCGTCCGCTGCCCAAGCCGCTGCACCTGTCCCGCGGCACCATCGCTGCGACGGCGATGGCGTCGATGGATGCGGCCACCGCGCTGCGCCGCTCGGCCGCCCTGGCCGAGGTTGAGCGTAAGGCGGCGGAGCGCATCCCGGCTCCGATGCCGCTGCGGCCGGTCGCGACAGCGCCGGCTGTGCCAGCTGCCGCGGCGGTGCACACCGCTCCCGCGCCGTCGGCGCCCGTCGCCGTTGCGCCGGCGCAGGAGCCCAGCCGGTACGCGGCGATGGGCCTCGTCGGCGACCTCGACAGCAACGCGATCGACCTCGACGCCGTTCTTCGCAGGCGACGCGCCGCAAGCTAGCCCCGATTCGATTTCGACCCCGCAGGGGTGATATGGTTTTGGAGCAGTTCACGGGGCTATGGCGCAGTTGGTAGCGCGCTTCGTTCGCATCGAAGAGGTCAGGAGTTCGAATCTCCTTAGCTCCACAACCACGGGCCGCACTTCCTAGGAAGTGCGGCCCGTTTCGTTCGTGCCGTGCCGTGTTGCCTCGGCGCTCACACGACCAGCAGCACCGCAAGCACCAGCATCAGCACAGCGATGCAGCCGTCCAGGATGCGCCACGCCACCGGCCGCGCGAAGACCGGGGCGAGGTAGCGGGCGCCGAAGCCGAGCATCCCGAACCAGAGGATGCTGGCGGTCACCGCGCCGGCGCCGAACACCCAGCGGCCGGGGTCGCCGTGGGAGGCGCTGAGCGAGCCGAGCAGCAGCACGGTGTCCAGGTAGACGTGCGGGTTGAGCCAGGTGAGGGCGAGGCAGGTGCCGACCGCGGTCAGCAGCGAGGTCGCAGCGGCTCCGGTGCCGGCGTCGAGGCGTTCCGGCCGGAGGGCGCGGCGGGCGGCGAACAGCGCGTAGAGCAGCAGGAATGCGAAGCCTGCCCAGCGGATGATCTCCAGGGCGACGGGCGCTGAGCGAATGATCGCGCCGATTCCCGCGACCCCCGCCGCGATCAGGACCGCGTCGCTCGCCACGCAGATCAGCACGATCGGGAGGACGTGCTCGCGCCGCAGCCCCTGCCGCAGCACGTAGGCATTCTGCGCGCCGATTGCGATGATCAGGGAGGCTCCGGCGCCGAGGCCGGTCAGGTAGACGGCGAAGGCGGAGGCGGGGGTCACAGTTCGAGACTAGGCATCGGCGCGTGTGTAGGGAAGCTCATGATTCTTATGTTCCATTAGCATTGCTGTTGATGGATGCCAGCACCGATCAGCTTCGCACGCTGGCCGCGGTCGTCGACCACGGCACGTTCGACCGCGCCGCGTCCGCGCTGCACATCACGCCGTCCGCGGTCAGCCAGCGGATGCGTTCCCTCGAATCGCAGGTCGGGCGTGTCCTCGTCCGCCGCAGCAAGCCGATCGAGCCGACCGAGGCCGGCCGCGTCCTGCTCACGCTCGCCAGACAGGTCGCGCTGCTGGAGAGCGAAGCGGTGGATGCGCTCGGAGGCGACGAGACGGGGCCTGTGCCGCGCATCCCGCTGGTGGTCAACGCCGACTCGCTGGCGACCTGGGTGCTGCCCGCCATCGCCGAACTCGGCGACATCGCGTTCGACATCGTGCTCGACGACCAGGAGCACACCCTCGACCGGCTGCGGGACGGCACGGCGATGGCGGCGATCAGCTCCGACCGTGAGCCGGTGCAGGGCTGCACCGTCACCCGGCTGGGCGCGATGCGGTACCGTGCGGCCGCGAGTCCGGCGTTCGTGGCCCGCCGGCTGCCGGACGGCTGGACGCCGGAGGCGATGGCCGAGGCGCCGATGCTGGTGTTCGACAGGAAGGACGCCCTGCAGGACCGCTACCTCGCCGCGCACGCGCCTGGTGCGCATCCACCGCGTCACTACGTGCCGGCATCGAGCGAGTTCGTGCGGGCGGCGGAGCTCGGCCTCGGCTGGGGGATGCTGCCCGACCTGCAGACCGTCGCGCAGCTCGCCGCAGGCGACCTCGTGGTGCTCGACGACGCCGATCCTGTCGACGTGCCGTTGTTCTGGCACCAGTGGTCGCTGCAGTCATCGACCCTCGCCGCCGTCGCATCCACCCTGGCCGCCGCCGCTGCTCGCGCTCTACGGTAGGCGGGACGGGACCAGACACAGCCGGCAGCTGGCAGCCGGCAGCAGGCAGCAGGCCGGCCCGCTCAGGCGGTGGCGCGCACGATCTCGAAGAACGCGCGCATGTCCGAGGCGACGAGGTCAGGGGTCTGCTTGGCGGTGAAGTGGCCGCCCGTCGGCAGGTCGTTCCAGAACCGGATGTCGGTGTACGTGCGCTCGGCGTAGCTGCGCGGGAACCCGCGTTCGCCGTACTGGATCGAGACGCCGACGGGCACGTGGATGCGCGGCATCGGCGGCTCCTGCGCGTCGTCGTAGTACGCGCGGAACGACGTGCCGATCGAACCGGTGAACCAGTAGAGCGCGATGGTGGTGAGGAGCTCGTCCGTGGTCCACCAGGTGTGCACGTCGTCGGAGCCGCTCCACTCGCGGAACTTCTCCAGCAGCCAGGCGGCGAGGCCGGCCGGGGAGTCGGTGAGGCCCACAGCGAGGGTGTCCGGGCGCGTCGACTGCTGGGCAGAGTATGCGCTCGCCCTCGCCCACTTGCTGTCGAGCCACGCGACGAACGCCTGCTCGTCGTCGGTCAGGTCGGCGGCGCGCTCCTTCGGCGGGAACGCCGCGTGCGTCGCGAACAGGCCGAGTACCGCGTCGGGGTGCAGGGCAGCGAGGCGGTCGCTGGTCCAGGTGCCGACATCCTCTCCGTAGGTGGCGTAGCGCTGGTAGCCGAGCACGTCGGTCATCAGCGTGTGCCAGCGCTCCGCGACCGCATCCGACGTGAACGGCACTCCCATCGGCGCGGAGAAGCCGAACCCGGGGAGCGACGGCACGACCACGTCGAACGTCTGCCCGGAGCCGTCGTCCGTGCTGAGCAGTTCTGCCAGCGGCAGCATCTCGATGAAGGAGTACGGCCAGCCGTGGCTCAGCACGATCGGGATGGGGTCTGCCGCGCCGGCCCTGCGCTGCCCGCGCAGGTAGGCGAAGTGCACCAGGTCGCCGCCGATCACCGAGGTGTACTGCGGCACGGCGTTCAGGCGCGCCTCTGCCGCTCGCCAGTCGTAGCGGTCGCGCCACTCGTCCATCAGCGCGCGCAGGGTCGGGAGGTCGACGCCGGCAGCCCAGGGCGCTGCGGGCGTCTGCGCCGGATAGCGCGTGCGGTCAAGCCGCTCGTGCAGATCGGCGATGTCGTCGTCCGGCACGGCGATGCGGAACGGTTCGGCTTCGGTGAACGAGACGGAAGGAGTGGCGGCCATGAGCCGAGCGTACGCCGCACCGCCGACACGTCTCAGCGTCAGAACCCCGGTAGAGCGACCGCCGTCAGAGCGTCGCCAGCACCAGGTCGAGCGCCTCCACGAACCGGTCGGCGCTCTCCCGTGTGATGCACAGCGGCGGCTTGATCTTGAGGACGTTCTTGTGGTCTCCCGTCGGCTGCACCACACAGCCCTCCGCGAGCATCCTGTCGCAGACCGCTGCGGCCTCCTCCGTCGCAGGAGCCAGCGTCTCCCTGTCGCGCACGAGCTCGACGCCCAGGTACAGTCCGAGCCCGTGGACCGCGCCGATCAGTGCGTGGCGCCGGCCGAGGTCGCGCAGCCGGGCAGCGAGGTGGTCGCCGACCTCTGCGGCGTTCCGCTGCAGCTCCTCGTCGCGCATGATGTCGAGCACCGTCAGCCCGACCGTGGCGCTCACGGGGCTGCCGCCCGCCGACGAGAAGAAGCTGCCCTCCGCCGCGAACGAGTCGGCGATGGCCCTCGTCGTGATCACGGCGCCGAGCGGGTGCCCGTTGCCCATCGCCTTGGCGACGGTGATGATGTCCGGCACGACGCCCTGCTGCTCCGAGCCCCAGAAGTAGTGCCCGAGCCTGCCGTAGCCCACCTGCACCTCGTCGGCGATGCAGACGCCGCCGCGATCCCGGATGCGCTGGTACGCGCCGCGCAGGTAGCCGTCCGGCAGCATGACCCCACCCGCGTTCCCGAAGACCGGTTCCGCGATGAGCCCCGCGACGGCCTGGCCGGAGGCGTCGAGCGCGGCGAGGTCCTCATCCAGGTCGGCCAGGTACGGGGGCGCGGAGGCTGCGCCGCGGTGGCGCCCACGGTAGGTGTTCGGCGACGCCACCAGCTTCACCCAGTCGGGACGGGTCTCCAGCGCACGCGGGTTGTCGCCGATCGACGACGACACCGCATCCGCCCCGACCGTCCAGCCGTGGTACGCCTCAGTGACCGCCAGGATCGTGCGACGGCCGGTGTGGGTCTGCGCCAGCCGCAGCGCCAGGTCGACGGCCTCGCTTCCGCTGTTGACGAGGAACACGGTGTCGAGCGGCGCGGGGGCGAGCCCGGCCAGCCGCTCGGTGAAGCGCGCGAGCTCCTCGTAGTGGAACCGCGAGTTCGTGTTGAGCAGCGCCCACTGGTCGCGCACGGCGGAGACGAGGCGCGGATGCGCGTGCCCGACCGCCGTGACGTTGTTCACCATGTCGATGTACGTCTGCCCGGCGGTGTCGACGAGGTGGTGCCGCCAGCCGCGCTCGATCAGCGGCGGCTCGGCGAAGTAGTGCTCCTGCACGGCGGCGAACGTGTCGTCGCGCCGGGAGAGCGCGAGCGCCGCGTCGCTCTCCGGAGCGGCGAGGTCGGCGCCGAACAGGGCGGACGGGTCAGGCGAGACCTGCTCCCACACCGACCGCGGGATGCTCGGGGTCACGAACGTCGGAGGCCGTCGGCCGCGCACGCGGCTGAGCTGCACGGTGAGGGTGACGGCCGCGCCGATCGTCTCGCCCTGCGCGACGTGCGCGGTGGTGAGCGGACGGCTCAGCCCGTCGAGCCACAGATCGACGTCGTCGCCGCGCAGCCGCCACGAGCCGTCGACGATGGCGAGCTCGCCGGAGAACGGGGCGGTCACGTCGACGCCGCCCGGTGCATCCATGGTGACCGAGAGCGCACGGGTGGCCGAGGCTGCGCGCCGGTCGATGGACGCCCGCGTGAGACGGTGCTCCGCGTAGCGGGTGACGGCGTGCCCGTGCTCCCGGCAGATGGCGGCGAGCACGCCGGCCTCGGCGGCCGGATCGAGCCAGCGGCCGGCGTCGAGGGCGTGCGATGTCACGGAGAGGTCGGCGAGGTGGTGCTCCGCTGTGCGGAGCCCGACGATGGGCGAGCCGGTGGTGGGAGCGCCGCCGACGGGTGAGGCGGCGTCGGCTGCCGCGTTCTCCAGCCGCCACCGCAGTACCGCCTCGAACTCGGCGGCGTCGATGCGTCGTGCCACGTCGAAGGCGAGCCACTCGTGGGCGCGGTTCTCGTCCGCGTACCGGTTGTCGCCGTCGAGGGCGACCTGCTGCTCCCCGCTCACCACGAGGACGGCCCCGCGCAGCACGACGAGCGGCCAGAGCGCGGCGATGTCGGCGTCGTCGAGCGGCGACACGGCCGCGAACGCCTCCACGACGTCGAGCACCGCCAACGGTGCCGCTGGGACGTGGTGCAGCGCGCTGGCGACCGTCGCGGCCAGCTCACCCACCAGCCAGCCGTATGCCACGTCGCCGAAGTCGATCACGCCGGCCCCGGTGCCTGCCGTAGTGCCTGCCTCGCCGCCGGCCTCGTCGCCGCCCGTCCCAAGCACGATGTTGTCGTCCGTCACATCGCCGTGCACCGCCTGCACCCGCAGTCGCGTGCGCAGCGGGGCCAGCCTGGCGAGCGCCGCATCCACCGTCTCGCGCACCACGCGGCGCTTGGCCGGGTCGGCGACGTGGTCGATGAGGAGGTCGACGACCTCGCCGCCGATCCGCGCATCCCACTGGGTGGTGCGCGCGAGCCCCTGGTGCCGGAGCGCGGCCAGCCCGGCGGCCACAGTGCCTGCGAGTGTGCCGAGAGTGCGCAGCTGCTCGGCGGACGGATCTGCGACGCCGGTGAGCGGTTCGCCGTCGAGGTAGCCCAGCAGCCGGACGATCAGCCTGACCCCTCGCACGTCGACCGCGATGAGGTCGCTGCCGTCCGTCGCCGTCATCACCTCGGGGATGCTCACCCCCGACCGCGCGAGCGTCGCCATCGCCGCGTTCTGGGCGTGCAGCTCGTCGGCGGAGAACACCGGATTGGCGAGCTTCAGGACGTAGCGGGCCGTCCCCGTGTCGATCAGGAAGTTGCGGTCCTGCTGGCTGCCGAGCTCGGTCACCGTGCCCGTGAGACCGTAGTGCTCCGCGGCGATCGCGGTGGCGTCGTCGCCGGTCACGTCTGGCCGAGGAAGCGATGGCTGGGCGAGGAAGTCGAAGTTCGGCACGGGGGACTCCAGGGCTCTGCGTCAGGGTGTCGACAGTCTACTGACGACCAGCCCGCTACCAGCCAACGCACGGGTGCGCGCGCGTAGCATCTACCCGTGAAATCCTGGAGGACTGCCCTGCTGGCGTTCGTCGTCGACGCTGCGCTCGTGCTGGTCTTCGTGCTGATCGGCCGCCGCAGCCACGGCGAGTCGGCGAGTTTCACCGGGATCGTCGACACGTACTGGCCGTTCCTGGTGGGGCTGCTCGCCGGGTGGCTGGTCACCGTCGCGTGGCGGCGTCCGCTCGCGATCCTCTGGCCGGGCATCCCGGTCTGGCTGATGACCGTCGCGCTCGGGATGCTCATCCGCACGTCGGTGGGGCAGGGCATCGAGCCGAGCTTCATCGTCGTCGCGACGATCGTGCTCGGCGTGTTCCTGGTCGGCTGGCGGGTGGCCGCCATCCCGCTCGTGCGGCGTCGCCGCCGCGCGCTCGCCCGCTGACCCGCGCGCTCAGCGCGGGAGCAGGGCCGTGGCGATCGTGAAGATCGCCAGCCCGGCGAGCGAACCGACGACGGTGCCGTTGATGCGGATGAACTGCAGGTCTTTTCCCACCTGCAGTTCGATCTTCTCCGTGGTCTCCTTCGGGTCCCACGCGGTCACCGTGTCCCCGATCACGCTCGCGATGTCGTGCCGGTAGGTGGCGACGAGGTGCACGGCCGCGTCGGTGATCCACACGTTCACCTTGGCGCCCAGCTCGCGGTCGGCTGCGAGGCGCGCGCCCGCATCCGCCAGCGCCGCCTCCGCGCGCTTCCGCAGCTCGCTCTCCGGGTCGGCCAGCGCATCCACCGCCGCGGTCTTCGCCGCCTGCCAGGCGGAGCCGGTCAGCTCGCGCACGCGCGGGTCGTCGAACGCGTGGTGCTTGGCTGCTTCGAGCTTCGCGATGGTGGCCTGGTCGTTCTGCAGACGGTCGACCAGCTCGCCGAGGTAGCCGTCGATGGCGACGCGCAGCTTGTGCTGCGGGTCGGAGCGCACGTCGGCGAGGAAGCGCCGGACCTCGGTGTACACCCGGTCGTCCACCAGCCGGTCGACGAACGACGGCAGCCAGGACGGCAGCCGGGCGGAGACCAGGGCGCCGAACGCCTCCGGGTTGGCGGCGACCCAGTCGTCCAGCCGGTCGACCAGCAGATCGACGGCCTCGTGGTGGCCGCCGGAGTCCAGGATGCGCGCCCCGAGCCTGCCGATCGGCGGCGCCCACTCCGGCTCGACCAGGTGGGTGCGCACCACGGCCTCGATGGCGTCGCGCATCGTCTCGTCGTCGAGCATCGTCGCCAGCCCGCGGACCGCCGTGGACGCCTCGGCGACCACACGCCTGGCGTTCTCCGGCCTGCCCACCCACGCGCCGAGTGCACCGGCGATGTCGATCGAGCCGAGCTTGCTGGCGACCACTTCGTCCGACAGGAAGTTCGTCTCCACGAACTCGCCAAGGCTCGCGCCGATCTCGTCTTTGCGGTTCGGGATGATCGCGGTGTGCGGGATGCGCAGCCCGAGTGGATGCCGGAACAGCGCCGTCACCGCGAACCAGTCCGCCAGCGCTCCCACCATGCCGCCCTCGGCGGCCGCGCGCACGTAGCCGAGCCACGGGAACCTGCCCTGCAGGGTGAACGCGACCACGAAGATCACCGCCATCAGCACGAACAGGCCGGTCGCGATCAGCTTCATTCTGCGCAGCGCCAGCAGACGCTCCGCATCGGACGGGCTCAGGATGCGCGTGGCGGAGGTCACTGGACGATGTGCAGTTCGCGGCTGGTGTTGTTGAGGCGCTTCGCTCCCGAGGCGGTGGCGACGACGATGTCCTCGATGCGCACGCCGAACCGGCCCGGCAGGTAGATGCCGGGCTCGATCGAGAAGCACATCCCGTCCTCGATCGGGCGCTCCTCTCCTTCCACCATGTACGGCGGCTCGTGCGTGGTCATCCCGATGCCGTGGCCGACCCGGTGGATGAAGTAGGCGCCGTAGCCCGCATCCTGGATCACCGCCCGCGCCGCCCTGTCGATCTCCTGGCAGGCGACGCCGACCGCGACGGCCTCGAACGCGGCCTGCTGGGCGCGCTTCACCGTCTCGAACACGGTGCGCTCCTCGTCCGTCGGCCCTCCGACGTGCACGGTGCGGGTGGTGTCGGAGCCGTAGCCGTCCATGATGCCGCCGAAGTCGAGCACGACCATGTCGCCGTGCTCGATGGTGCGGTCGCCAGCCTCGTGATGCGGGTTGGCCCCGTTCGGGCCGCTGCCCACGACGGTGAAGTCGACCTCGGAGTGACCGTGTTCGCGCAGCAGCCTGGCGAGGTCGGCGGCGACCTCGTTCTCCGTGCGGCCCGCGAATCGCACGCTGAGGATCTGCTCGAAGGTCGCGTCCGCTGCCGCGCCGGCTGCGGCGAGGCGGTCCACCTCGTCAGCGCCCTTCACGGCGCGGAGCATGGGCAGCGCGTGCGAGATGGACTCGAACCGGGCATCCGGGAGCTTCTGCTGCAGCGCGAGCAGGTGCATCGCCCACGCGGCGTCGGAGATGGCGTAGCGGCCGTCCGGCTTCAGGAGCGCGGCGGTCGGGACGTACTCGTCCGTTCCGTCCGACCAGTCGACGATGCGGAACGCGTCTGCCGCGCGCGAGGCGGCGGCGCTGTCGTGCTCCAGGATCGGCACGATCATGACGGGGTCGCCGTCCGCGGGGACGACCAGCAGGGTGATGCGCTCGGTGGTGGCGATCGGGAGGTAGTCGGCGAAGTATGCGAGGTCGGGGCCGGGTGCGATCAGCAGACCGTCGAACCCCGCCGCGGCCGCGCTGCGCGCTCCGCGGTTCAGGCGCTCGGAGAAGTCGTCGGCGGAGAGCTGCTTCATTCGGTGCCTTTCGCGGGTTCCTCCGCCGGGCCGAGCCACGCGTTCGCGACGGTGGAGTGCGCCGACTCGTCGTCGGACGGATGGAAGATCCCGGCCAGCACGTCGCGGTAGAGGCGTCCGAGCTCGCTGCCGGCGAAGTACGTGGAGCCGCCGGAGACGCGGATGGCCTGGTCGACCACCTGCCGTGCCGTCTCGGTGGCGCGCACCTTCATCCCGACCAGCTTCGGGAACCAATGGGCTCCGTGGTCGGCGAGCGTGTCCACATCCCGTGCGATGGCGTCGAGCTGGGGAAGCAGTGCGTCCTGGGCGATGGCAGCGTCGGCGATGCGCCAGCGGATGTCGGGGTCGCCGGCGTAGCTGCGGCCGTCGTTCTTGAGGCTGGTGCGGCGATGGGCTGCTGCGACCGAGAGGTCGAGTGCGCGGGCGCCGATGCCGGTGTAGACGGCGGCGAGCAGGATCTCGAAGTTGGCGAAGATCGCGAACACAAGCGGGTCGGGGTTGGGGCCAGGGTCGAGGCGGCGGACGATGCGGTCGGCGGGGGAGGCTGCGCCGTCGAGCACGGTCGTGTTCGACTGGCTGGCGCGCATCCCGATGGTGTCCCAGTCCTCGCGGATGGTGAAGCCGCCGCCGTCGCGCTCGATGAAGCCGTAGACGATCTTTGGTGCGTCCGCGCTGGTGGTGTCAAGGCCCATCGTGCCGAGGCGGGTCCAGGCGGGGGAGAGGGAGGTGAAGATCTTGGTGCCGTGGAAGCGGTACGAGCCGTCCGGCTGAGGGCGAGCATCCGTCGTCGAGCCGAAGAGCACGAGGTCGTTGCCCGCCTCGCTCAGGCCGAACGCGAACACCTCACCTGCGCCGGCCTCGCGGAGCAGGAAGTCGAGGGAGGCGTCGCCACGGTCGTGCAGGACCTTGGCGACGCCGGTCCAGACCAGGTGCATGTTCACGGCGAGGGCGGTCGCTGGGGCGGCTCCTGCGAGCCGCACCTGTTCGCGGGCGACCTGTTCGAGGCCGAGCCCCGCACCACCGAACTCGGCCGGCACCAGGGCTTTCAGATATCCGGCTTCGACCAGTTCGGTGAAGTCGTCCGCGAAAAAGGCGTTCTCGGCGTCGTAGCCGGCGGCGCGGGAGCGGATGCGCGCCAGCAGCTCGTCGCTCAGCAACGGGATGTGCTCGGTCACGCTCCCCAGCCTAGGGGAGCGCGACCGGGCGCGGTCGGCCGATCTCCGTCCGATCTCAAGCCGGACGGGGAGTGCCCTACTGGGCGGTGTAGCCGCCGTCGACCAGGTGGTAGCTGCCGGTGATGAAACTGGCGGCGTCGGAGGCGAGGAACGCGACGAGCGCGGCGACCTCCTCCGGTTCGCCGAGGCGGCCGAGGGCGTGCTTCGACTCGAGGAAGTGCAGCGCGTCTGCATCCATGGCCGACTCGACCAGCGGGGTCCGGATGAAGCCGGGGCCGACCGCGGTGACGCGCACCTTCTGGTCGGCGTACTCGAGCGCGGCGTTCTGGGTGAGACCGAGCAGTCCGTGCTTCGCGGTGACGTATGCGGACGAGTTCGGGAAGCCGACGCTGCCGAGGATGGACGCCATGTTGACGATCGAGCCGCCTCCGTTGGCCGCGATCGCGTCGAGCTGCGGGCGCAGCGAGTAGAACACCGCGTTGAGGTTGATCTCGATGACCTTGCGCCAGCTGTCGAGCGAGTAGTCCCCGACCTTGTTGGCCTCCCCGCCGATGCCCGCGTTGTTGACGGCGATGCGCAGCGGCGCCAGCTCGTTCGCCGCAGCGACGCTCGCGACGGCGAACTCGGGGTCTGTCACGTCTCCGACGAGCGAGGCGGCTGTGCCGCCCGCTGCCTGGATCTCGCCGACGACAGCGGTGGCGTTGGCCTCGTTGAGGTCGGTGACCAGCACGGATGCGCCGCTCGCCGCCAGCGTGAGAGCGACAGCGCGTCCGATGCCGGAGCCTCCTCCCGTCACGATCGCGGAACGGCCTGCGACGTCGTACTGAGCCATGAGTGAATCTCCTTTCAGTTATCCGACACCTGTCGGATAACTCAATTGTACGATCGAAACATGGATGCACGCCAAGAGAAGACGATCGCCCGCTTGAGCGACGCCATCCTTGAGCTCGCCACCGAGCGTCCGGTGACCGAGGTCACCGTCTCCGAGCTGGCCCGCACCGCCGGGGTGCACCGCTCGACCGTGTATACGTACGCGCCGTCGCCCACCGAGCTTCTGCAGCAGGTGCTCCGCGGCGAACTCGATGTGCTTCGCGCCGGCTACCTGGTCGACGTCGGCCCGGACGACGCCTTCGCCGCGGTCGTCGGCGTCACCCGCGCCGTGCTGGTGCACGTCGACGAGCACGACACGATCTACCGCCGCGGCCTCGGGCCGGACAGCGGCTCCGCCAGTCTGCACGCGATGCTGAGCGCGCACTTCCAGGGCTCGATCGAGCTACTGCTCGACCAGCACAGCCTCACCGTCCCCGCCGCAGACGCCGCAGAGCGCCGGATGATCGCGCGCTACCTGGCGGACGGCACCATCGGCGCGATCGACGTCTGGCTCGACAGCGAACGGCCGAGGGATGTGGATGCGCTGCTCGACGTGCTCGCGCGCGTCCGGCCGGCCTGGTGGCCGAACCGCGCGGCCGCAGCGCCGGCGGGGAGCGCCGCGGCGGACAGCTCTGCCGAGAACGCCACCGGAACCGTGTGAGAGGGTGGGGCGCATGGGGAGAGTGGCTGACGCGGTCGGGCGGATCTTCCGCCGCGCTCCGCTCCTGCATGTCGCGGGCGACGAGGGCACCGGCCCCGTCGTCGTGCTCGTGCACGGCATCGCGTCGTCGTCCGTCACCTTCCAGAACCTGGTGCCGCTGCTCGAACCGACGCACAGGGTCATCTCGATCGACATCCTCGGCTTCGGGCGTTCGCCCACCCCTCCGGACGCGACGTACACGCTGGAGGAGCACGTCGACGCCTTGCACGCCACGCTGCGGTCACTGAAGATCGCGCATCCGTTCGTTCTGGTCGGGCACTCCCTCGGCAGCCTGATCGTCGCGCGGTACGCGGCCGAGCATCCGGATGCGCTGACCAGGCTGGTGCTGGTCGGCCTGCCGATCTACGGCACCCCGGCGGAGATCGGCGACCGGCGGGTGCGCAGCAGGGTGAGCGCCTACCTGCGCGCGTACGAGTTCCTGCGGAACAACAAGGAGTTCACGATCCGCAACGCCGGGATGCTGGCGAGGCTGCTGCCGATCAAAGGGGTCTTCGAGATCACCGAGAAGAACTGGACGCCGTTCGTCCTGTCGCTGCAGAACTGCATCGAGTCGCAGACCGTCGTCAGCGATCTGGCGCGGGTGCGCGTGCCGGTGCAGGTGGTCTACGGCACCCTGGATGCGTTCATCGCGCCGGGCAGTCTCGCCGTCGTCGAGGCGATGCGGCACGTCACGATGCACAGGGTGGAGGCGAACGACCACATCATCCGCAAGAGGATGGCGCGGGTGGTGGCCGCCGCCTGCGGGTGACGCCGACGGCCGGCGTGGCGGCGCTCAGGCCGGCTGGATGCTCGATGCGGCCGCGAGGTACGCATCGCCGTCGAAGTGGCTGAACAGGGTCGACTGCGTGACGTAGCCCTGCACGATCCCGACGTAGAGCGACGTGTACTTCTCCGCGAGGCGCCCGGCCTCCTCGGCGTCCGCGCCGAGCGAGTGGGCGTACCAGGCGCGGAGGTAGTCGGTGAGCATCCCGCTGACCCTGGCTCCGATCGCGTCTGTCATGGCGCGCAGCTCCGGTTCGTGCGCGACCTCGCCCCAGACCTGCACGAGCATCCCGAGCTCGCCGACCTGCGCCTTCATGCCGGTGAGCAGCAGACCGATGATCTCGCCCGGCGAGGGGAGCGGAGAGTGCGCTCTGGCCTCCGCGAGCTCGAGGAAGCGGGCGTCGAGCACCTCCATGATCGCCAGATGGATGAGCTCGTTCTTGCTGCTGTAGTGGCCGTAGATGGCGCCGGCGGAGAGACCGGACTCGGTGATGATGTCGGCCATCGAGGTGCCCTGGAAGCCGTTCCTGGCGAAGCAGCGCAGCGCGGCCTGGGCGATCTCGTGGCGTCTGGCCGTGCGGTGGGCCTCGCTGACCTTCGGCATCGTCTGCTCGCTCTCCTCGAAAAAAGAATGTTCGTTCTTGACAGTAGCCGATGGCGGGCTCACAATAAAGAACGAACATTCTTTTTATTTGGAGGTCGTCGTGACCACGTCCACGCAGCAGCCCATCCGCATCCCGCACACCCCGTGGGGTCGTGCCATCGCCATCGCCGTCGCGGCCGCCGTGATCGTCGGCGTCGTGCTCCTCGCCTTCGTCTGGCCCACCATGACCTCGTCGGTGAAAGACGTCCCCATCGCGATCGCGGGCGACAGCGCGCAGGTCGCCGCCGTGCGGACCACGCTCGACACGAACGCGCACGGGGTCTTCGACGTGACGACGGTGGACTCCCGCGCCGCGGCCGTCGACCGCATCCAGACCAGGGATGCGTACGGCGCCATCGTGCTCGGGGCGCAACCGGAGGTGCTCACCGCATCCGCCAACGGAGCAGCCGTCAGCCAGCTCCTCGGCCAGCTCGCCGGTCAGCTGCAGACGCAGGCCAACGCGCAGGCCGCCGCGGCCGTGCAGAAGGCCGTCGCTGCCGGCGCTGCCCCGCAGGGAACGGTCGCGCCGACCATCACGGTCACGGTGACGGACGTCGTGCCGCTCGCCTCCACAGACGCGCGCGGCCTCGGACTCACCGCCGCGGCGTTCCCCCTCGTCCTCGGCGGCCTGGTCGGCGGCATCCTCATCTCCTTCCTGGTCGCTGGGAGCTGGCGACGGCTCGCCGCGGTGACCGCATACGGTGTGGTCGGCGGATTCGGGATCGTCGGCATCATGCAGGGCTGGTTCGGCGTGCTGCAGGGTGACTTCTGGGTGAACGCGCTCGCCGTCGGGCTCGCCATGTTCGCCACGGCGTCGTTCATCGTCGGGATGAACGCGTTGATCGGGCGCGCCGGCATCGCCGTCGGCGGTGTGCTCACAATGCTGATCGGCAACCCGCTGTCGTCCGCCGCTCAGCCCATCCAGTTCATGGCGGCGCCGTGGGGTGCGATCGGGCAATGGTTCGTGCCAGGCGCGTCGGCGACGCTGGTGCGCGACCTGTCGTACTTCCCGGATGCGGACACCCTGTTCCCGTGGCTGGTGCTCGTCGGGTGGAGCCTGGTCGGGGTGGTCGCGATGATCGCGGGGCACTTCCGCAACCAGGAGGTCGTCGCGGCCGCGGTGCCGGAGCACGAGGAGGAGCACGTACTCCAGCTCGCCTGAGCGGCTCCGCAGCCGGTCGTGCCGGATCGCCGTGACAGCCTGGGGCGCACGGCGATTCGGCACGAGTGATTCGCGTAGCCTGGCGGTATGCAACAGCGCACACTCGGCAGGACGGGCCGCACGGTCTCCGTCATCGGACTCGGCACCTGGCAGCTCGGAGCGGACTGGGGCGACGTGAGCGAGCAGGACGCCCTGGCCGTCCTCGACGCGGCGGTCGCGGCGGGCGTCACCTTCTTCGACACGGCGGACGTCTACGGCGACGGGCGCAGCGAGCGCCTGATCGGCGCATACCGGGCCGCACATCCCGAGGCGCCGCTGACTGTCGCGACCAAGATGGGCCGCCGCGAGGCGCAGGACCCTGACAACTTCACGCTGGCGAAGTTCCGCGAGTGGACGGACCGCTCGCGCGCGAACCTCGGCGTCGACACGCTCGATCTGGTGCAGCTGCACTGCCCACCCACCCCGGTGTTCTCGATGGATGCGGTCTACGACGCCCTCGACACGCTCGTCGCAGACGGGGCGATCGCGAACTATGGCGTCAGCGTGGAGACCTGCGACGAGGCACTCGCCGCGATCGCGCGGCCAGGCACGGCGACGGTGCAGATCATCCTCAATGCGTTCCGCCTCAAGCCGCTCGACGAGGTGCTGCCGGCGGCGCGGGAGACCGGCGTCGGCATCATCGCCCGCGTTCCGCTCGCGTCCGGGCTGCTGAGCGGTCGCTACACGGCCGACACCGTGTTCGCCGCCGACGACCACCGCGCGTACAACCGCCACGGCGAGGCGTTCGACGTCGGAGAGACGTTCTCCGGCGTGGACTTCGACGAGGGCGTGGGCGCCGCGCGCGAGTTCGCGGCGCTGGTCCCGTCCGGCCTGACGCCGGCGCAGGCAGCGCTCGCCTGGGTGGCCCAGCAGGACGGCGTCTCCACCGTCATCCCTGGCGCACGGTCGCCTGAGCAGGCGCGCGCCAACGCGGCCGCCGGCTCCGCCGCGCCGCTCGGCGCCCCGTTCGAGGCCGCGGTCCGCGACATCTACGACCGCCGCTTCCGCGCCGTCGTGCACCCGCGCTGGTAGGGCGGCCGTCTGCGGCGTTCTCCGTCGTTACGGAGAACGCGGCGACACGCCGCGCCCCCTCTCCGTTGGGACGGAGATTTGGGCGGCGTGGCGCTGGTTCTCCGTAACGAAGGAGTTTCCGGCGGCGTGGCGCTGGGTTTCCGTAACGACGGAGATTGGGCGGCGTGGCGCGCCGGGTCTCCGTCCAGACGGAGAGCCGGCGGGCGCGCAAGCGCGGCGTGCGCGGTCAGGAGGGCTGGACGGGGACCGGCTCGGTGTCCGGGATGGGAGAGGCGTCGCGGCCGCGGAGGTCGGGGTGGATGCGGTGGGCGAGCGCTGGCACGATGAAGCCGACGAGCGCGAAGGCGCCGGCCACCCAGAACGCACCGATCGCTCCGCTGCCGTCGATGAGGAAGCCCGCGAGCGCGGAACCCAGGGCGGCGCCGATGAGCTGGCCGGTGCCCACCCAGCCGTACGCCTCCGCCGTGTCGGAGAACTTCACGCTCGCCGAGACGATCGCGAACAGCACGGCCAGTGCCGGTGCGATGCCGAGGCCGGCGACGATGAGCGTGAGCGAGAGGCCCCACCAGGAGCCGAGCATGAACGTGGAAATGACGACACCCACGAAGACGATGAACATGCGCCGCGCCGTCGCCCACGGCCCGATCGGGACGTGCCCGAAGGCCAGGCCGCCGACGAGGGAGCCGAGCGACCAGATCGCCAACACGATGCCTGCGAACGGCGAACCCTCGCCGAAGTTCGCGACCACACCGGCCTCGATCGCCGCACACGAGCCGATCAGGAGGAAGCCGACCACTGTCGCCAGCAGCACGGGAGGACGGGCAAGCACCACGCCGAATCGGCGCTTGCTGCGCGGGATGCGCACCCTCCCGACCTCGGGCGACGAGATGAACCACAGACCGCCGAGCAGCATGATCGCCACCGACATCAGGATGCCCTGCACCGTGCCGATCTGGGTGGCGACGAACGTGATGGCGACGGGGCCGGCGATCCAGATGATCTCCTGCGCAGACGCATCGAGCGAGAACAGCGGGGTGAGCTGACGCGAGTTGACCATCTTGGGGTAGATGGTTCGGACGGCAGGCTGGATGGGCGGCATGCTGAGCCCGGCGAAGAACGCCACGCCCATCGTCACCGGGATGGGCATGACGAAGACGCCGATCGCGGCGACGGCCGCCGCGCACAGGATCAGGGTGGTCCAGAGCACCACGCGCATCCCCAGGATGCCCATCAAGCGGCTCGTCATCGGCCCGGCGATGGCCTGTCCGATGCTCATCGCGCCGAGCACGAGCCCCGCTGCGCCGTAGGAGTGGTGGACATGCTCGATGTGCAGCAGGAACGCGAGCGAGAGCATCCCGAACGGGAACCTGGCCAGGAGCTGGGCAGCGATGATCCGCGTGACGCCCGGCGTCTTGAGAAGGCTCGAATACGTGCTCACAAGAGGTCAAGTCTATCGGTGGGATGCGCTTCGCCAAGGGGCGGGACAGGCTGTGGAAAAGTGCATAAGTTATGCACACCTGTGGATGACACGCCCACTAGATATGGGGTTCGATAAATGTCGGACCCCCGCTATATAGTGGTCACACGCCGAAACGCACTGCGGGTCTCGCCCAGCGGATTTCGGCCGTGACAAGGGGTTTTTGCGAGCGCGCCGTGCGCGCCCGCGGGGAGTGCAGACTTCGCCGCTCAGGCAGAGCGGCACATTGAGAGGGAGAGAAAGTGGCCATCACTGTCGTGAAGCGCAACGGCGAACGGGAGCCGTACGACGCGAACAAGATCAACCTGGCCATCGAGAGCGCCGCGCAGGGCCTCGATGAGAACATCACCTGGGTCACCCAGATCGCCAGCGAGCTCGAGCTGACGCTGTTCGACGGCATCACCACCCAGCAGCTCGACGAGGCCGTCATCCAGGTCGCGCTGCAGAACGTGAAGGACGACCCCGCGTTCGACACCGTGGCCGCCCGCCTCCTGCTCAAGACGATCTACAAGCGCGTCCTCGGCGACTACGAGGGCCAGGACGAGCTCGTTGCTCTGCACGCCAGCCACTTCCGCGCATACATCGAGCGCGGCGTCTCCGAGCAGCTCCTCGAGCCGCGCTTCACCGACCTTTTCGACCTCGACCGCCTCGCCGGCCACCTCGACCCGTCGCGCGACGGGCTGCTCAAGTACATCGGCGTCGTCACCCTCAACAACCGCTACGGCATCAAGGCGCGCAACGGGGAGACCCTCGAGGTCCCGCAGTACTTCTGGATGCGCATCGCGATGGGCCTGTCGCTCAATGAGGCGGACCCCACCACCCACGCTCTCGCGTTCTACGACAAGATGTCGCGGCTCGAATACCTCGCGGCCGGCTCCACCCTCGTCAACGCGGGAACCGCGTACCCGCAGCTCTCCAACTGCTTTGTCATGGAGATGCAGGACGACATCGAGCACATCGCCAAGAGCGTCCGCGACGTCATGTGGCTCACCAAGGGAACGGGCGGCATCGGCCTCTCCGTCACCAAGCTGCGCGCCCAGGGCTCGCCCATCCGCTCCAACAACACCACCTCCACCGGCCCCATCCCGTTCATGCACACGATCGACTCCGTGCTGCGCGCGGTCAGCCGGGGTGGAAAGAAGTTCGGCGCCCTCTGCTTCTACATGGAGAACTGGCACATGGACTTCCCGGAGTTCCTCGACCTGCGTCAGAACTCCGGCGACCCGTACCGCCGCACCCGCACCGCCAACACCGCGGTCTGGATCAGCGACGAGTTCATGAAGCGCGTGCAGAACGACGGCGACTGGTACCTCTTCGACCCGCTGGAGGTCTCCGACCTCAACGAGCTGTACGGCAAGGAGTTCTCCGAGCGCTACGCGTTCTACGTGGGCGAGGCAGAGGCCGGTCGCCTGCACATGTTCAAGAAGATCAGCGCCCGCTCGCAGTTCAAGGACATCCTGATGAGCCTCCAGACCACCAGCCACCCGTGGCTGACCTGGAAGGACACCATCAACAACCGTGCCCTCAACAACAACACCGGCACCATCCACCTGTCCAACCTCTGCACGGAGATCACCCTCCCGCAGGACCGCGACAACGTCTCCGTCTGCAACCTGGCGTCGATCAACCTGTCGCGCCACCTGGTCGACGGCAAGATGGACTGGGCCCGCATCGAGGAGAGCGCCCGCAGCGCCGTCCGCCAGCTCGACAACCTGATCGACATCACGATCTCCAGCGTCGACGAGGCCGACTTCTCCAACAAGCAGAACCGCGCCATCGGCCTCGGCGTGATGGGCTTCACCGACATCGTCGAGCGGCTCGGCTTCAGCTACGAGAGCGAAGAGGCGTACGACCTGATCGACGAGATCATGGAGCACGTCTCGTACGCGGCCATCGACGAGAGCGCCGACCTGGCCAAGGAGCGCGGCGCATACCCGAACTTCGACGGATCGCGCTGGTCGCAGGGGCTCGTCCCGTTCGACTCGATCGCCCTCACCGAGCAGGACCGCGGCGTTCCGATCAAGGTCAACCGCACCACCCGCCTCGACTGGGACAGCCTGCGCGAGAAGGTCAAGGGCGGGATGCGCAACGCGACCCTCATGGCCATCGCACCGACCGCATCCATCGGCCTGGTCGCCGGCACCACGCCCGGCTTCGACCCGCAGTTCTCGCAGATCTTCAGCCGCTCGACATCGTCCGGCAAGTTCCTCGAGGTCAACCGCAACCTGGTTGAGGCGCTGCAGGCCCGCGGCCTGTGGGAGACCACGCGCGAGTCGATCCTGCGCTCGCAGGGCGACATCCAGAACGTCGCAGAGATCCCGGACGACCTGAAGGCCGCGTTCAAGACGAGCTTCCAGCTCTCGCCGTACGCGTTCCTCGAGGTCGCAGCCCGCGCCCAGAAGTGGATCGACCAGGCCATCAGCCGCAACATGTACCTGGAGACCAGGGACATCGGCGACATGATGGACATCTACTACGCAGCGTGGGAGCGTGGCGTCAAGACCACCTATTACCTGCACATGAAGCCCCGCCACCAGGCAGAGCAGTCGACCGTCAAGGTCAACAAGGCCGAGGAGATCTCCGGCGGCCGCAAGGGCTTCGCAACGGTGGGTGCAGGCGCACCCGCCGCATCCACGGAGAAGGCGGAAGCGCCGGCAGCACCTGCTCGCCGCGGATTCGGCTTCGGCGGACTGTCGACGGGTGGTGAGAAGTAAATGAACACCACCAAGATCGAGGAGTACTACGTTCCGGTCGACCCGATGGACGACCTGCAGTGCGAATCCTGCCAGTAGCCGGCTGACCCGAAAGAGAGAGAAGAAACACGATGGGCATCCTGGGAACGGGAATCGAAGAGGGCCTGCTGCTCAAGCCGGTGAAGTACAAGTGGGCGATGGACCTGTACGACCAGGCCGTGGCGAACACGTGGTTCCCCAACGAGATCCAGCTCGGCGAGGACATCGCCGACTTCAAGAAGATGACCGACGAGGAACGTCACGCGGTCACCTTCCTGATGAGCTACTTCAACCCGAACGAGCTCCTGGTGAACAAGGCTCTCGCGTTCGGGGTATACCCGTACATCAACGCGGCGGAGGCGCACCTCTACCTCGCCAAGCAGATGTGGGAGGAGGCGAACCACTGCATGTCGTTCGAGTACGTCCTCGAGACGTTCCCGATCGACCGCGAGCAGGCGTACAACTCTCACGTGGACATCCCGTCGATGGCCCGCAAGGAGGAGTTCGAGGTCCGGTTCATCAAGCGGATGACCGAGCAGGCGCTCGACATCACGACGACAGAGGGCAAGCAGGACTTCATCCGCAACCTCGTGGCGTACAACGTGATCCTCGAGGGCATCTGGTTCTACTCGGGCTTCATGGTGGCGCTGTCGTTCCGTCAGCGGAACCTGCTGCGCAACTTCGGTTCGCTGATCGACTGGGTGGTGCGCGACGAGTCGCTGCACCTCAAGTTCGGCATCAACCTCATCCTGACCGTGCTCGAGGAGAACCCGGACCTGCAGACCCCGGAGTTCGCCGGTGAGATCCGTCAGATGATCCTGGATGCGGTCGAGATGGAGGAGCAGTACAACCGTGACCTCCTCCCCGGCGGCATCCTGGGCCTGAACGCGAACTACATCAACCAGTACGTCCGCTACCTGGCCGACCGCCGACTCGAAGAGCTCGGCTTCGAGGCCGAGTACAAGGTCGCCAACCCGGCCAAGTGGATGGCGACGGCGAACGACACGCTCGAACTGGTGAACTTCTTCGAGTCCACCAACACCTCGTACGAGTCGAACGCGAAGGCGTCGACCGGCCACTGAGGCGCAGAGCACGGCAGCCGGAACGGCGCCAGGGGAGTGATCCGCTGGCGCCGTTCTCGCTCTGCGCCAGGTCGCTGCTCCTCCGCCGCCGGGCGATGCGCGAGGATTGAAGGCATGACGCACCTGATCGACGCCGCTTCCCTCGCTGCCGCCCTGACCGCATCCACGCCACCGCGGGTGCTCGACGTGCGCTGGAAGCTCGGCGGCCCTCCCGGCGCGCAGGAGTACGCAGCGGGCCACATTCCCGGAGCGGTATACGTCGATCTGGACACCGAGCTGGCCGGGCACGGACTGCCGACGGATGGTCGCCACCCGCTGCCGACGCCGGAGGACTTCCAGGATGCGGTGCGCGGCTGGGGGCTGGACGACGGCGACGAGGTCGTGGTCTACGACGATGTCTCCGGCACCTCGGCTGCGCGCGCCTGGTGGCTGCTCAGGCACGCCGGATTCGCGAGCGTGCGCGTGCTGGACGGTGGGCTGGCGGCCTGGCGCGCGGCCGGCGGAGCGCTGGAGACGGCGGCGAACATCCCGGAGCGGGGGACGGCCACCGTCGCGTACGGCTCGCTGCCGACGATCGACGCCGACAGCGCGGCCGGCTTCCCCGCGGCCGGTGTGCTGCTCGACGCCCGCGCAGGTGAGCGCTTTCGTGGCGAGGTGGAGCCTGTCGACCCGCGGGCCGGTCACATCCCCGGCGCGGTGAGCGCGCCGACGACAGAGAACCTCGCCGCTGATGGAACGCTGCTGCCCGCCGACGTGCTGGCCGACCGGTTCGCGGCGCTCGGGGTCACCCAGGATGCGCCGGTCGCCGTGTACTGCGGCTCCGGGGTGACCGCCGCCCACGAGATCCTCGCACTCGAGGTCGCCGGCTTCCGCGCAGCGCTGTATCCCGGTTCGTTCTCCGCGTGGTCCAACGACGCACAGCGGCCGGTGGCGATGGGCGCCTGACCCCGGCCGAGTCGGATGCTACGGCGTGTGACGTAACAGTCGGCAACAGCCGTGCACGGCCACGGGATGCGCGCCTAGTGTCTCTGCATGACCACCGTGGATGTGCGCCCAGCCGGGCCGATCGGCACCGCAGGCGCGGACGCTGCGCTCGCGGCGTCCGGCGAGGTCTTCGACTCGGTCGCCTCCCTCATCGGCAACACCCCGGTGGTGGAGCTGCGGTCGCTCACGCGCGGTCTCGCATCCCGGGTGTTCGTCAAGCTGGAGGGGCGCAATCCCGGCGGCTCGTCCAAGGACCGCATCGCGCTGAACATGATCCGCACAGCGGAGGCCGACGGCGCGCTCGCGCCAGGCGGGACGATCGTCGAGGCGACGAGCGGCAACACCGGCATCGGCCTCGCCCTGATCGGGCGCCTCACCGGGCATCCTGTCGTCATCGTGCACGCCGGCGACATCTCCGACGAGAAGCGCAAGGTGCTCACGGCATACGGAGCGCGGCTGGTCGTCGCCGACTGGGAGGCCGGACCGGACGATCCGGCCAACCCGCGGGCCGTCGCCGACAGGATCGCGGCGGAGACGCCGGGCTCGTGGCGTCCTGCGCAGTTCGCCAACGCGGCCAATCCCGCTGCCCACTACCAGGGCACCGGCCCGGAGATCTGGCGGCAGACCGCGGGAAGCGTCACGCACTTCGTCGCCTCCATCGGCACAGGAGGCACCGTCAGCGGCACCGGGCGGTTCCTCAAAGACGTGAGCTCGGGCGGCGTGCGGGTGATCGGTGCGAACCCGGTCGGCTCGACGTACGCGGGCGGGGCGCCAGGGCGCATCCTGGTCGACGGCGTCGGCTCCGCGTGGCCGCGCGAGTGGTGGCCGCACACCTTCGACTCCGACGTCCTCGACGAGGTGCGCACGATCGACGACCGCGAGGTCTACGCGACCGTCCGCAGGCTCGCCGCAGAGGAGGCGCTGCTGCTCGGGCCGTCGTCCGGTCTCGCCGTCGCCGTCGCCCTCCGCACGGCACGTGATGCGCGTCCGGGCTCCGTGGTCGTGGCCATCTCCCCGGACGGCGGCATCAACTACCTCACCAAAGCGTTCGACCCCGACTGGCTTGCCGAGTCCGGGCTGGGCGCTGACTGACAGAAAGCACTCATGAGTCTTCTCCACTTCGGCTGGTTCCTCGGCGCCGGGTTCGGTGTTCAGGGCTGGGGCGACCCCAGCTACGGCATCGGCTACGACTGGAAGCAGCCGCAGGTGTACCAGGACGCCGCTCGCGTGTTCGAGGCGAGCGGGTTCGACCTGTTCATCATCGAGGACGGCGTCGCCGTCCCGGACACCTACGGAGGCACGGCGGAGGTCAACCTGTCCGCTGCCCGCTTCGTGCCGAAGCATGACCCCCTTCCGCTGGTGCCGTACCTGCTCGGGGCGACGAGCAATCTCGGCATCGTGCCGACGCTCAGCGCCAGCTTCTACGAGCCGTTCACCGCCGCGCGCCTGCTGTCGACCCTGCAGCACTTCGCGGGAGGACGTCTCGGCTTCAACGTCGTCACCAGCGGCTCAGACCTTGCGGCGCAGAACTACGGTCTCGACAAGCAGGTCGACCACGACCTCCGCTACGACAGGGCCGACGAGTGGGTGGATGTGGTCCGCAAGCTCTGGCGCAGCTGGGAGCCGGACGCGATCCTCGAGGACACGGAGCGCGGCGTGTTCGCCGACTTCCGCAAGGTGCACACCATCGACCACGACGGCCGGTTCTTCCAGGTGCGCGGCCCGCTCAACACCGCACCGGCCGCCGAGGAGCCGGTGATGGTGCAGGCAGGAGCCTCCGGGCGTGGCCGCGACTTCGCCGGCAAGAACTCGGACGTGGTGCTCGCGCTCGCGTCCACCCCTGAGCGGATGCGGGAGTACCGGGACAGCATCCGCGAGGTCGCCGCATCCACCGGGCGCGATCCTGACTCGATCAAGGTGCTGTTCGTCGTCAACCCGATCGTCACGGCGAACGCGGAGGAGACCGCGAGCGTCAAGGCGGCGAGGGCGGAGCTCACGCAGGCGGCCATCGATGAGGCGCTGCAGTCCATCTCCTACCTGAGCGGTGTGGACTTCAAAGCGTTCGACCTCGACGCTCCGCTGCCGGAGCTGAGCACGAACAGCAATCAGGGCACGCTCGACAACTTCGTGAAGTCGGCGCCGGAGGGGTCGACGCTGCGCGAGATCCTGCAGGCCAGAGCGCGCAAGGACGGGCTGGCGATCGTCGGCACGGCGGACGAGATCGCCGACCACCTCGGCGAGCTCGGCGCCGCGGTCGGCGGCGACGGCTTCCTGTTCACCGGCCAGGTGCACCCGGCGAACGTGCATCGCACGCTCGACGCGCTCGTGCCTGCCCTGCGCCGCCGCGGGCTGATCCGCACGGAGTTCGGCGGCAGCGGGCTCCGGCAGAACCTGCTCGCGTTTTGACGGGGATGGTCTGATGTCGCGCCGGGTGATCGTGCTCACGACGGACGCGCCGACGGCGGACGACATCGTCGCCATCGCCGACGGCGCGACGGTGGAGCTCTCGGCTGAGGTGCGGGATGCCTTGGCCGCATCGCGCGCTGTCGTCGAGCGGGCGATCGAGGCGGGGGAGCCCGTCTACGGTCTCAATCGCAGACTCGGCGCGGGCCGGGATGCGGCGGTCGACCCGGCCGGGTTCGCCGAGTTCCAGCGCCGCACCATCGCCAACCATCGCGGCGGAACGGGCGAGCCGCTGGCGGCGCGCGAGGTGCGCGCGGTGATCGCCGCGCGGCTCGCCGGGTTCACCCGCGGAGGCGCTGGAGTGCGGCCGGAGCTGGCGGAGGCGTACGCCGCGCTGCTTGACGCCGGCGTGCATCCGGTGGTGCCGCGGCGCGGATCGGTGGGGGCGGCAGACCTGACCGTGCTCGCAGAGGTGGCGGCCGTTGTCACCGGAGACGGCCTCGTGCTCCGCGCTGGCGGCGACGGTCCGCCCCTTCCCGCTGCCGAAGCGCTCGCGGCCGCGGGCCTCGCCCCGCTCGCCCTCGCCCCGCACGAAGGGCTCGCCGTGCTCAGCGCGAACGCGTACAGCATCGGCGTCGGTGCGCTTGTCGCTTCTGACGCCGCCGCACTCGCCGAGGCGGCCGACCTCACGGTGGCCCTGTCGCTCGAAGCGGTCGGCGCGGCATCGCCGGCCGGCAACCTCAGCCCGTACAGCACTGTCGTCGCCGACGCACGGGGCGGGACCGGTCAGCGGGCGTCAGCGGAGCGCATCCGGGATGCTGTCGCAGGCGGAGCCCTGGAACGGCCAGGACGCACGGTGAGCGTGCAGGACCCTCTGGCCTTCCGCACGGCTCCGCAGCTCCACGGTGCGCTGCGCGAGGCCGTCGACCGGCTGCGCGCCGAACTCGACCTCGAACTCGCCGCCCGCAGCGAGAATCCGGTGGTCGACGTGCCGAGCGGTCGCATGGTGTCCGGCGGCAACTTCCAGGCGCTGCCGCTCGCTCTCGCGCTCGAGAACTTGCGGCTGGTGCTCGCGCACGTCGCGTCGGCGTCGGAGCGGCGCACGGCGGCGCACTCGCTCGCGCTCGCGCCGTCGCGCGCGGCGGGGGAGACGCGCATCCCCGGCCTGCTGCTCTACGCGGCAGCCGCCGCCGTCGCGGAGCTCCGCCAGCTCGCGGCACCGGTGACCCTCGGAATCACCACGCTCTCCGGCGTCGAGGACCACGCGACGCTCGCGCCGGTCGCTCTCCAGCTCGCGCAGCGCTCGCTCGCGCTCACCGGCGAGGTTCTCGCGATCGAGGCCCTGCACGCGACCGACCTGCTCGGTGTCGGCGGTGCGACGGCGACGGGCGCGCGCACGGGCGCGCTGCAGGCGTCGCTCTCCGCGCTGGTCGACGACGCTCTTCCCGCGGCAACGCTCGCGGAGACCGCTCAGAGCGTCTTGCGGAACGCCAGGTAGGAGACGGCCTCCCAGTCGCCGTCGATGTCGAACAGGGGCTCGTAGCCGAGGGAGAGGTACAGCGCGACCGCCTCCGGCTGCCTGGCGCCCGTGGTCAGCACGATGTTCTGGATGCCACGCCGTTCGGCCTCCGCCTCCAGCTCCGCCATCACGCGCCTGGCGAGCCCCCGGCGGCGATACGCCGAGTGCGTCCAGACCCGCTTCACTTCGACGGTCGCGTCGTCCTCGCGCATGAACGCGCCGCCCGCGACAGGCTCGCCGTCCACCAGCAGCAGGATGAACGTGCCTCCGTGGTCGGCGGCGAAGCGCTCGGCGGGGTAGCGGGACAACTCGACGGACGACGGGATGCCGTCGTTCAGCCCGTAGCGCTCGTCGTACTCCCGCGACAGCTCGGCGACCAGCGGGGCGGCGAGGGCGTCGTCCGGGGTCGTCACGAGCACGACGGCGGATGCGGCGAAGTCGGCAGTGTGTTCGGTCACCAAACGACGATATCCCGGCAGGCGCGTCTCGTGCATCACCGGCCCGGACTTCGTCGTGGTTAAGTGTGTCTGGCTGCGGAATCAGTGCAATAAATCCCGAAACCTGCCGGAAATCTCCGTGAAAAACTGCGTTGCACGCGTGATTTAGTGTGAATGAACCGCCCCGCGGCTGAGGTATGCTCCCATCACCCGCACCTGCATCTCCTGCACAGGAAGAAGGACGAACCCCATTATGCGCATCCGATCCGTGGCCTCCGTGGCCGCCATCGCCGCCGTTGCAGCGCTTGCGCTCAGCGGCTGTGTCGACAACTCCACTCCGGCCGACAGCAGCTCACCGTCGAGCGCGTCCGGCGTGAAGAAGGACGACGCCCTCGCCGGTCAGCTGCCCGCCGACATCAAGAAGGCCGGCGTGCTCACCGTCGGCATGGACAACACCTATCCGCCGAACGAGTACAAGGACGACAGCGGCCAGCCCGCCGGCTGGGAGGTCGAGCTGACCAACGCCATCGGCGCCAAGCTCGGACTCAAGATCAACTACGCCATCGCCAAGTTCGACAACATCATCCCGAGCGTCGTCGGAGGAAAGGACGACTTCGGAATGTCGTCGTTCACCGACACGACCGAGCGTGAGAAGCAGGTCGACTTCGTGAACTACTACACCGCCGGCATCATGTGGGCGTCCGCCAAGGGCAAGACGATCGACCCGGACAACGCCTGCGGCCTCAAGGTCGCCGTCCAGGCCACCACCTACGAGGACACCGACGAGGTCCCCGCCAAGTCGAAGGCGTGCACGGACGCCGGCAAGCCCGCCATCCAGGCGCTGCGCTTCGACACCCAGGATGCGGCGACCAACGCCGTCGTCCTCGGTCAGGCCGACGCCCTCAGCGCCGACTCGCCCGTCACCCTGTACGCCATCTCGAAGTCCAGCGGCAAGCTGCAGGCAGCCGGCAAGGCCTTCGAGGTCGCCCCGTACGGTCTGCCCGTCGCCAAGGACTCCAAGTTCACGAAGGTGCTCCAGAAGACGGTCCAGGCTCTGATCGACGACGGCACGTACGGCAAGATCCTCGACAAGTGGGGCGTCTCCGACGGTGCAGTCACCACGGCCGACCTCAACGCCGCCTCGAAGGGCTGAGTGACATGTCCCTGGGCAACCAGGACCGGCCGGCGACGGGCTCCATCCCGTCGCCGGCCGGCGCTCCTCCCACGTCAGAGCCGATCAAGGCGATCAAGCTCAAGCACCCGTGGCGGATCGTCTTCGCCGTCGTGCTCATCCTGCTGGTCGTCTGGTTCATCATCGACGCGTCCCAGCGCGAGGCGTACGGCTGGCAGTACGTCGGCAAGTACATCTTCGACAAGCGCATCAGCGCCGCCGCGCTCGTCACCCTGCAGCTGACCGTCTACTCGATGATCATCGGCGTGATCCTCGGCCTCTGCCTCGCCGTGATGCGGCTGTCGCCGAACCCGGTGGTCAAGTCCATCGCCTGGCTCTACCTCTGGATCTTCCGCGGCACCCCCGTGTACGTCCAGCTGGTGTTCTGGGGCCTGTTCTCGCTGATCTACCCCAAGATCTTCCTCGGCGTGCCGTGGACGGACTGGGGCGTGTCCTTCGACCTGGCGTTCATGCAGAACGCGTTCATCATCGCCATCATCGGCCTCGCGCTCAACGAAGCGGCGTACATGGCCGAGATCGTGCGCGCCGGGCTCCTCTCGGTCGACTCCGGCCAGGAAGAGGCGGCGACAGCGCTCGGGATGGGCTGGGGCCGCACGATGACCCGCATCGTCATCCCGCAGGCCATGCGCGTCATCATCCCGCCGACAGGCAACGAAGTGATCTCGATGCTGAAGACCACATCGCTGGTGGCGGCCATCCCGCTGACCACCGACCTGTACGGCGTCGCGCGGGACATCTCCGCCGTCACATACACGCCGGTGCCGCTGCTGATCGTCGCCTCCTGCTGGTACCTGCTCTTCACCTCGATCCTGATGGTGGGGCAGTACTTCCTCGAGCGCCGGTTCTCGCGCGGAGTGAACGCACGCAGGCCGGACCGCGGCGACGGAGCCGCCCTGACCGGCGCCGTTCCCGTCGCAGGCGCGCCCGGCAACGACCTGGGAGGTAAAGGATGAGCGACCGCGTTTCCCCCTCGACGCCGGGGACCCCGATGGTCCTCGCCGACGGTGTCTCGAAGAGCTTCGGCTCCAACGAGGTGCTGAAGAGCATCTCGCTGTCGGTCAACCCCGGCGAGGTGCTGTGCATCGTCGGCCCGAGCGGTTCGGGCAAGTCGACCTTCCTGCGCTGCATCAACCACCTCGAACGCGTGGATGCCGGACGCCTGTCGGTCGACGGCCAGCTGGTCGGCTACCGGCAGCACGGCGACAAGCTCTACGAGCTGAAGCCCAAGGAGGCCGCGAAGCAGCGCCGCGAGATCGGCATGGTGTTCCAGCGGTTCAACCTGTTCCCGCACATGACGGCGCTGGAGAACGTGATCGAGGCGCCGATCAGGGTCAAGGGTGTTCCGAAGGCGCAGGCCGTCGCCCGCGCGCAGGAGCTGCTGACCAGGGTCGGGCTCGGCACCAAGGGTGATCACTACCCTGCGCACCTCTCCGGAGGTCAGCAGCAGCGCGTCGCCATCGCGCGGGCGCTGGCGATGGACCCGAAGCTGATGCTGTTCGACGAGCCGACCTCGGCGCTCGACCCCGAGCTCGTCGGTGAGGTGCTCGACGTCATGAAGGGGCTCGCCGCATCCGGTATGACCATGATCGTGGTCACGCACGAGATGGGCTTCGCCCGCGAGGTCGCCGACGAGCTGGTCTTCATGGACGGCGGCGTCGTCGTCGAGTCGGGGGACCCGCGCGAGGTCCTCGCCAACCCCCAGCACCAGCGCACCCAGGCCTTCCTCTCCAAGGTGCTCTAGCCCCCTCGCCCCGTCCCCCAAGCAATCGAGCCGGGACTTGTGCACACTCCGACACGGCGTGTCGCGTGCACAAGTCCCGGCTCGATGGCGTCGTCAGGCGCCCAGGATCTTGCGGAGGCGCTGGATGGAGGCGGACTCGGCGGTGCCGAGGGACTGGGCGAAGAGGCTCACGCGGAACTCTTCGAGCATCCACCTGGCGTGCACGATGTTCTCGGGTGAGTGCGGCGCGAGCGGGATGCGGCCGCCTGCCTCGGTGTAGAGCGCCACGGCCGTCTCCACCTGCGTCTGCCAGGCCCGGTCGCGGCCCGGGTTCACCGGCAGCGCGGCGATGCGCTGGCTGATGCCGTTGAGATAGCGGGGGAGGTGCTGCAGCTGGTCGAGGCCGGTGGCCGAGACGAAGCCGGGGTAGACCAGGCCGGCGAGCTGCGCCTTCGCGTCGTTGAGCGCCGAGAGGAACACCAGGCTGGTCGCCCCGCTGATCGCCTTCTCCGCGGCGCGGGCGGCGGTCAGGATGCGCGTGACCAGGGCGACGGTGGTGAACATCGAGTCCATCACGATGCCGGAGACGCGGTCGCGGACCGCCTCGAACTCGGCCCGCATGAACACCTGGCCGTCCGGCTTCATCCGATACAGCACGCTGTCGATCACCGCGAGCAGGCAGTCGTCGAACAGCGCCTTGGTGTTCGGGTACGGGCTCGCGGCGAGCGTCAGCTTCTCGTTCGACGTGAGGTGCTGCTGCACGTACGCCACCGGAGACGGGATGCTCGCCAGCAGCAGCCGGCGCACCCCGCCCGGCATCGCCTTCGCCTGGTCGGCCGGCGTGCCCATCAGCCGGATGCTCACACTGTCGCCGTCGTCGACCAGTGCCGGGTACGCGCGGATCACGTTCTTCGATCCGCCAGGGCCCTCCTGGGTGCTGTCGAGGAACCGCGGGAGCTCGTCCATGTCCCAGGTCGTGAGGCCGGACCGCTCGATCGCGTTCGGCGTGCGCGCCTCCGCCACGCGTGCCACCGAGTCGCGGGCGCGCGTGCGCAGGCGGTCCTGGAGCGCCGCCAGGTCTTTGCCGGACGCGATCGGGCGGCCGCGCTCTCCGACCACCTGGAACGTCGGCGACAGGTGGGCGGGGATGCGCTCCCGCTCGAAGTCGGAGCCGCTCACCCGCGATCCCGTCATCCGGCTGATCGTCGCCGCGAGGGTGTCTGCGAGAGTCGCAGCGGGCTTCTCTCCATCGTGGGCGTGCATACCCGCCGTGCCGCTCAGCTCCCCGAGCAGCCGGGAGGCCCAGTCGGCGGCGGGCACCACCTGGCGGCGGATCGCCTTGGGGAGCGCCTTGATCATGGCGGTGACGAGGTCGTGGCGGAGACCGGGGACCTGCCAGTCGAAGCCGTCGGGCAGCAGCCCGGCCAGCAGGGGCAGCGGGATCTGCACGGTCACCCCGTCGTCCTCCGCTCCCGGCTCGAAGCGGTAGCGGAGGGTGAGCTGCTGGTCGCCCTGGCGCCAGACCGGAGGGAACGCATCGTCGTCCACAGGCGCGGAGTCCGCATCCAGCAGCGCTTCCTGCGTCATGGTCAGCAGATCGGGGGTCTCGTTCCGGGCGGTGCGCCACCAGCCCTCGAACGAGCGCGTCGAGACGACATCGGTGGGGATGCGCTTGTCGTAGAACTCGAAGACGGCCTCGTCGTCGTTGAGGATGTCGCGGCGGCGGGTGCGCTCCTCCAGCTCGCGCAGCTCGGCGCGCAGTTTCCGGTTGGCGCGATCGAACGCCTGGGGGGAGTCCCACTCGCCCTCGACCAGGGCGTGCCGGATGAACAGCTCGCGCGACAGCTCCTGGTCGATGCGCGCGTACTGCACACGACGGCGGGGGATGATCGGCACGCCGTACAGGGTGACCCGCTCATACGCGACGACGGCGCCCTGCTTCTTCTCCCAGTGCGGCTCGCTGTAGCTGCGCTTGCAGAGGTCGCCGGCGATCGGCTCGGCCCAGGCAGGGTCGATGGATGCGTTCATCCTCGCGAACAGGCGGCTCGTCTCCACGAGCTCCGCGCTCATCAGGGCGTTCGGCTGCTTCTTGGCCAGGGTGGATCCAGGGAAGATCACGAAGCGAGTCTGGCGGGCGCCGAGATATTCGGAGGAGCGGGCACCGCGGGCTCCTCCCTTGTTACCGGAGGCCGTGAGGTCTTTCAGTCCGATGTGCGAGAGCAGACCGGCGAGGAGCGACTTGTGGATCCCATCCGGGTTGACGGCAGGCGATCCGATGGTGAGCCCGAGCGGCTTGGCGAGCTGGCGGAGCTGCCGGTAGACGTCCTGCCACTCCCGAACCCGCAAGAAGTTGAGGAACTCGGCCTTGCACATCCGGCGGAACGCGCTCGACGACAGCTCCTTCTGCTTCTCCTCCAGGTAGTTCCAGAGGTTCAGCAGGGTGAGGAAGTCGCTGGTCGGATCGGCGAAGCGGGCGTGCTGCTCGTCCGCGGTGCCGCGGCGCTCGACCGGGCGCTCGCGCGGGTCCTGGATGGTGAGCCCCGCGACGATCGCCATGACCTCGCGGGAGGTGCTGTGCCGCTTCGACTCCACGACCATCCTGGCGAAGCGGGGGTCGATGGGGAGCTGGGCGAGCTGGCGGCCGACCTTGGTGAGAGCGTTGTCGCCGTCCTTGGTCTTCGTCACGGCGTTGAGTTCCGCCAGCAGGTCGAGGCCGTCCTTGATGCCGCGCGAGTCCGGAGGGGTGAGGAACGGGAAGGCCGCGATGTCGCCGAGGCCGAGCGAGATCATCTGCAGGATGACCGCCGCCAGGTTGGTGCGCAGCACCTCCGGCTCGGTGAACTCCGGACGCTTCTCGAAGTCCTCCTGCGAGTACAGCCGGATGGCGATGCCGTCGCTGGTGCGGCCGGAGCGGCCGGAGCGCTGGTTGGCGCTCGCCTGCGAGATGGCCTCGATCGGGAGGCGTTGCACCTTGGCGCGCACGCTGTAGCGGCTGATGCGCGCTGTCCCCGCATCCACCACGTACTTGATGCCAGGCACGGTGAGGCTGGTCTCCGCCACGTTGGTGGCGAGGACGATGCGGCGACGGATGCCAGGCATGGTCGACGGCTGGAACACCCTGTGCTGTTCGGCTGACGACAGGCGGCCGTAGAGGGGGAGGACCTCTGTGCCAGGCAGATTGCGTCCACGGACGGCGTCTGCGGCATCCCGGATCTCGTTCTCGCCGGACAGGAACACCAGCACGTCGCCCGGCGCCTCGCGGGACAGTTCGTCGATGGCGTCGTTGATGCCCTGCAGGTAGTCGCGGTCTGCGGACGGGACGGGGTCGGCGTCCTCGTCGCTGTCGTCGTCTGTCAGCGCATCGGCGACCAGAGGCCGGTAGCGCACTTCGACCGGGTACGTGCGGCCGGAGACCTCGACGATGGGCGCCGGGGTGCCGTCCGCGGAGGCGAAGTGCGCGGCGAAGCTCTCCGGGTCGATGGTCGCCGACGTGATGATGACCTTGAGGTCCGGCCGCTTGGGCAGGAGCTGCTTGAGGTAGCCGAGGAGGAAATCGATGTTGAGGCTGCGCTCGTGTGCCTCGTCGATGATGATCGTGTCGTATTTGCGGATCATCCTGTCGCGGTGGATCTCGTTGAGCAGGATGCCGTCTGTCATCAGCTTGATCCGGGTGTCGGAGGAGACGCGGTCGGTGAAGCGCACCTGGTAGCCGACGGTGGCTCCGACCTCCTCGCCGAGCTCCTCCGCGATGCGCTCCGCGATGGTGCGAGCGGCGAGCCTGCGGGGCTGGGTGTGGCCGATGTTCTCCCTGCCGAGCTCCAGGCAGATCTTCGGCAGCTGCGTCGTCTTGCCCGAGCCGGTCTCCCCGGCGACGATGACCACTTGGTTGTCGCGGATGGCGCGGGCGATGTCGTCCCGCTTCTGGCTGACCGGCAGCTCGGGAGGAAAGGTGATCGTGGCAGACATGAGCCTTCCATCCTCCCATGTTCCCGGCGCAAACTCCCAGTTTCTATTGCGCTCGCAAACTACTTTGTTCTACAAAGTCGATATGGACACACAATCTCAGCACGAGAAGTCCGAAGACCCGCGCAGCAGGCTCGACATCATCGACGACCAGCAGCGCCGCGTCGACCGCGACTTCGAACGTCCGGTGGTCTGGCTGTACGCAGTGTGGGGGTTCGCCTGGTTGATCGGCTACCTCGTGCTGTGGCTTGCGACGGGACCACTCAGCGGAACCATCCCCGGTCCGCTCGCCGGCATCGTCTTCGCCGTCCTCATCGTCGGCTCGATCGTGGCATCCGCCCTCATCGGCTCCCGCATCGGCAGGGGGATGCGCGGCCCGTCCACGTTCTCCGGCATCGTCTACGGCGTCTCATGGAGCGCCTGCGCCATCGCCTTCGCCGCCCTCGGGATAGGCCTGGTGGTCAACGGGCTGTCCGACGACCTCTCGTCGCTCTATTTCCCGAGCGCGTACGCGCTGATGTGCGGCGCCCTCTACCTGGGCGGCGCGGCGATCTGGCAGGACAGGATCCAGCTCGTCATCGGCGTGGTCCTGCTCGCTCTCGGTGGGGCGGCTCCGTTCGCCGGAGTTCCGTGGAACCTGCTCGTGATGGCCGTCGTCGGCGGTGGTGCCTTCCTGGTCGGTGCAGCGGTCACCGTCGCGCGCGTGCGGAAGTGACGCAGGTGGACGAACTCGACCCGGTCATCCACCCGGCCGTGCGGCTGAAGATCACGGCGACGCTCGCGACCATGCCGCCGGGCGACAGCATGGCCTTCCCCCGGCTGCAGGAGCTGCTCGACCTCACCGCGGGCAACCTCTCCACGCACCTCCGCAAGCTGGAGGACGCCGGGTACGTGGAGGTCGAGAAGACGCACCGAGGCCGCACGCCCGTCACCTACCTGCGCCTCTCCCGCACCGGCCGCCGGGCCTTCGAGGACTACACCACAGCGCTCCGCGCCCTGCTCGCTCCCTGAGCCGCATCCCGGCCGGCCAGGACACGCGCAGTCCGTGCACGGATTCGCAGGGGATGCGCGGGGTTGCGGGAGTAGGTTTCGTAGCAACCCGAATGGGTTCTTTTGTCAATGGAGACAGGGAGCACACGCATGAGCCACGGATTCGCCACGATGTCGGTCGCGAGCATCCTCGCAGAGACGGCACACCGGATGCCGGACAACGTCGCACTGATCTTCGGCGATCAGCAGATCGCATACGGCGAACTCTGGGAGCAGACCCGCCGCTACGCGGGAGCGCTGCGCTCCCGCGGCATCGGGGAGGGGGACGCCGTCGCCCTGCTGCTGCCGAACGTGCCTGACTTCCCTCGCGCCTACTACGCCGTCCTCGCGCTCGGAGCGGTCGTCGTGCCCGTGCACGCGCTGCTGAAGGCGGAGGAGATCGCCTACGTGCTGCGCGACAGCGGAGCGAAGCTGCTGATCTGCGCGGCGCCCCTGCTCGCGGAGGGAGCGAAGGGCGCAGCGCTCGCCGGCATCGAGACCCTGTCCGTGCTGGTGCCGGACGACAAGACGGCCGAGCTGCCGTTCGCCAGGCTCGAGGACGAAGCGCGGGAGGCGGAGCCCGTCGACACCTACGTGCCCCGCGACCCGCTCGACACCGCCACCATCCTCTACACGTCTGGCACCACCGGCAAGCCGAAAGGCGCGGAGGGCTGTCACTTCTCGCTGGTCGAGCAGGTGAACGTGCTGCTGGCCGGCACGCTCGACATCGGCCAGGACGACCGCATCCTCGGCTGTCTGCCGCTGTTTCACACGTTCGGCCAGACCTGCGTGATGAACATGGGCTTCCGTGCAGGCGCCGCGATCGTGCTCGTGCCGAAGTTCGACGGCGCGACGGCGCTCGCGCTCCTCAACGCCAACGCGTGCACGATCATGACCGGCGTGCCGACCATGTACATCGCGCTGCTCGAAGCGGCGAAGTCCAACCCGGAGCGGCCGCCGCTGCGCTACGGGATGTCCGGAGGAGCCGCCATCCCCGTCGCCGTCATCGAGCGGATGAAGGAGGTGTACGGCATCGACGTGCACGAGGGATACGGCCTCACCGAGACCTCGCCCGTCGCCTCGTTCAACCACCGGGGCCGCCCGACCAGGGTCGGCACGGTCGGCACGCCGATCTGGGGCGTGGATGTGGAGATCGCCGATGCAGAGGTCGACGACAGGATCGAGCTGCTGCCGCGCGGGGAGCTCGGCGAGATCGTGGTGCGCGGGCACAACCTGATGAAGGGCTACCTGCACCTGCCGGAGGCCAATGCGGAGGCGGTCGTCGACGGCTGGTTCCGCACCGGCGACCTCGGGACGAAGAGCGAGGACGACTACATCACGATCGTGGATCGCAAGAAGGACATGATCGTGCGCAACGGCTACAACGTGTACCCGCGTGAGGTCGAGGAGGTGCTGTCGACGCATCCCGCTGTCGCGATGGTCGCGGTGTTCGGGGTGAGCCACGAGACGCACGGGCAGGAGGTGATGGCCGTCGTCACGGTGATGCCGGGGATGAGCGCGGACGGCGACGACCTGGTCGCATTCGCACAGGAGCACATCGCCGCATACAAGTATCCGCGGCGCGTGGAGATCCTCGAGGCGCTGCCGCTCGGACCGAGCGGGAAAGTGCTGAAACGCGAGCTGGTGGCGCGGTTCGAAGCGGAGGGGGCGGCCGCGGCACGTCCCTAGTCGAGCGTGGCCTGGTCGAGCGCGGCCTAGTCCAGCGTGGACACGGTGGGCACCACCGAGTCGCTGAACACTTCGGGGACGCCGGGCTGGAAATCGCCGGAGAGGTAGAGCCGCACGCCCTTGGTCGGGCGCGCGGGGTCGGCGATCTCCGCCGCATCCCTGAGCGACTGGGAGAACCAGGCGTCGCCGAGCAGCGCGAGCGAGAACGCGAGCGCTTCAGCGTCGGTCGGCGCCGTGCTCTCCTCGTCGCGGGCGACGGCGCTGAGCTTGGTGGCGATCAGGGTGATCGGCTGTCCTTCGCTTGCGCCGATGCAGGTGCAGGCGAACACGCACAGCACGTCGGCGCGCTCTGGCGATGCGACGGCGATGGGTTCGGTGGACTGCGGATGCCCGTCGGCGGTTGCAGCGTCGATCAGCGTGAACATCCGGTCGCGCACCGCGGCGAACCGGTCGCCGTTCGCGGCCAGAAGGGCCTCGGCCAGTGCGTCGACCTGCTCGCGCGTCGTCATGCTGTCGACGCTAGCGCACAGGGCGGCCGCACAGGATGCGCCGACCCGTCACGGCGCGGTGTCGAGCGTGCGCAACCGGTACGACGAGTGCAGGTAGAACGCGGCGAGGGCGGCGTAGACCACGCACGCGACGGTGGGGACGAACGCGTCGGCCGGCTTCGAGGCGAGTGCGCCGAGCAGGGCGATTCCCGCGGCGACCGCGAGCCCGGCCCCGATCCAGAACCCGGCGGCAGGGCGGGCGGTCGCGCGCCACCAGACGCGTGGGTCCTCCCTGTTCTCCTCGATCCCGCGGAACGTGCGGACGCCGATGGTGACGTATGCGATGTTGAGGATCGCGACGATCAGCACGTCGATGGTCGCGTTGACGAGCTGCTGGAAGATGAACACGTTCAGCACCAGCAGCAGCCCGTAGCCGCCGACGATGTAGATGATCTTCCCGGTGATCGTCACGATGCGCACACGGCGAGCCTAACGGTCGAGCCCAGCGCCGCACGCGAAGCGGCCCCCGCATCCTTCGATCCGGGGGCCGCTCATCCACGCGGGGCTAGTTGACCTCGTTGGGGTGGGCGCTGACGCGGCCCTCGCGCTCCATCGAGGTGATGGCGGCGACCTCGTCGGCGGTGAGCTCGAAGTCGAAGACGTCGAAGTTCTCGGCCATGCGCTCGCGGCGGTTCGACTTGGGGAAGACGATGTTGCCGGTCTGCAGGTGCCAGCGGATGACGACCTGGGCGGGCGTCTTGCCGTGCGCGGCGGCGGGAGCGGAGACCTCCGGGGCGTCGAAGAGCGGGTACTTGCCCTGGCCGAGCGGACCCCAGGCCTCGATGTGGATGCCGTGCTCGCGGGCGAACGCGGTGACCTCGGGCTGCTGGTGCGCCGGGTGCAGCTCGATCTGGTTCACGGCGGGCACGATGTCCGTGTTAGCCAGCAGCTTCTCCAGGTGCGGGACGAGGAAGTTGGAGACGCCGATCGCCTTCGCGCGGCCGGTGGCGTAGATCTTCTCGAGCGACTTCCACGCCTCGACGAAGGTGTCCTTCTCCGGGGTGGGCCAGTGGATGAGGTACAGGTCCACATAGTCGAGACCCAGCTTCTCGAGCGACTCGTCGAAGGCGGCCTGCGCGTCCGTCTGGCGGTCGTTCCACAGCTTGGTGGTGACGAACAGCTCGTCGCGGGCGATGCCGGAGGAGGCGATGGCCTCGCCGACGCCGGTCTCGTTGCCGTAGATCGCCGCGGTGTCGATGTGGCGGTAGCCGACCTCGAGCGCGTCGGTGACGATCCGGGTGGTCTCCGTGGGCTCGACGCGGAAGACGCCGAAGCCGAGCTGCGGGATCTCCGTGCCGTTGTTCAGTTCCAGGGTGGGGATATTTGCGTTTGCAACCATTCCTCTACGGTAATCCCTGACGTTCTGCCGATCCAACCGCCGTCGGTGATGGATTCAGCGCCGCCGGTTCTGAATCGTGCAGATGACGCCGTGTTGCGCCGCAGGTTTACGTCGCATGACGCGCGCCCTGGTATTCCAGGATGCGCGGGCTTAGCGTCGCAGGCATGTCTCAGCTCTCGTCGATCCCGTCGCACCCGTCGCTCCCGTCCAGCCGCCCGCTGCGCGTCGTCGCCGTGTCCGGCAGCCTGCACACGCCGTCGAAGACCACAGCGCTCGTCGGCGAGATCCTGGCCTCGTTCGGCCGCGAGCTTCCGATCGACGCGCACCTCATCGCCGTGAATGAGATCGGGCCGGACTTCGCGGGCGCGCTGCGCAGGGACGAGCTGCCGGAGTCGGTCGAGACCGAGCTGCAGCGCATCGAGGGCGCCGACCTGCTGGTGGTCGCCAGCCCGGTGTACCGCGCATCCTTCACCGGGTTGTTCAAGCACCTGTTCGACTTCGTCGGCCAGTACGCGCTCGTCGACACTCCCGTCCTGCTCGCCGCGACGGGCGGCTCCGACCGGCACGCCCTCATCATCGAGCACCAGTTCCGGCCGCTGTTCGGGTTCTTCCAGGCCCTCACACTGCCCATCGGGATCTACGCGAACGACTCCGACTTCACCAACGGCGCCGTCACGAGCCTCGATCTGCACGAGCGCATCGACCTGGCGGTCGCCCGCGCCATTCCACTCATCCGCAGCAATGTGGCAGAGGCGGAGTCGATCGCCAAGTACCTGGGACGCTGATGGCGGCCGCCACGGGACCCAGACCGCGCCGCGAGAGCACGCGCCGATGACCAGGCAGCTCATCCTCGGCGCCGTGTTCCGCGCGCTCGGCGCGTTCCCGTCCGGCTGGCGGTACCCCGGGGCGCACAACGATCCGCTGCGCGACCCCGCGATCCTGCGCCGCACCGCGCGTACGGCGGAGGCGGCGAAGTTCGACTACCTCTTCTTCGGGGAGTGGCTCGCGACAGGGGCCGACCTCGAGTTCCGCGACCCGGATCTGCTGGCGCGCATCGACCCGCTGAGCGCCGTCTCGTACCTCGCGGGTGTCACCAAGCGCATCGGCCTCATCGCGACGGCGAACACGGGATACTACGACCTGTTCACGCTGGCGAGGCAGACCGCATCCATCGACCGGCTGAGCGCCGGACGCGCCGGCATCAACCTCGTGACCGGCGCCGACCCACGAGCGGCGGCCAACCACGGGCGCGACCCGCTCGGCGGAGCCGAACCGCGCTACGACGAGGCCGACGAATACCTGCGCGCGCTCCGGCTGCTCTGGGACAGCTGGGAGGACGACGCGTTCCTGCGTGACAGGGCGTCGGGCAGGCTGATCGACCCGGAGCTGCTGCACAGGACGGACGCGGTCGGAGCACACATCCGCGTGTCGGGTCCGCTGACTGCTCCCCGCCCCGTGCAGGGACATCCGCCGATCGTGCACGCCGGAGGCTCCTCGCGGGCCAGGCGGCTCGCGGGGGAGCTCGCCGACGTCTTCATCGTCGCCGTCTCCTCGATCGACGACGCCGCCGCCGTGCGCGCAGAGACCACCGCCCGCGCCGTCGCTGCAGGCAGAACGGACGGAGGGCCGCGCGTCGTCACGCCGATCCTTCCCGTCGTCGCGGAGACGACGGCCGAGGCGCAGGCGGTCTATGACGAACTCCTCCGGCTGGTGCCGCTCGCGGACGACCAGGCGGCACAGGCGCCGGACTTCCCGCCGAACAGGACCATCAGGGCGCTGTCCGGGATCGTCGGGGTGCCGCTCGGCACGCCACCGCTCGACGACGAGGTGCCGCTGCGGGTCGCCCGCAGGTTCGCCGAGGGCGGGCAGCGGCTGCTCGAGGCCGTGCAGACCAGGACCGGCAGGCGGATCGGGGGCGAGCATCCCGTGACGTACCGTCAGCTGCTGGCGGCGCACACCGTTCCCGCCGCCGCGGTCGTCGGCTCTGGCATCGAGGTCGCCGACCATCTGGAAGCCTGGTTCGGGTCCGGCGCCGTCGACGGCTTCAACATCCTGCCGCCGTTCCTCTCCGGTCAGTTCGAGGCATTCACGTCCCTGGTCGTGCCTGAGCTGCAGCGGAGAGGGCTGTTCCGCACCGAGTACGACGGCACGACCCTCCGCGACCACCTCGGCCTCGCCAGGCCGGAGAACCTGCACGTGGCCGACGCGGCCAGGCGCACGGCGTAGCGGGCGCGACGGGCATAGCGGGCGCGGCGGGCGCGCATCCTTGGTGGATGCGCGCCGCTACGGCCTGGGGGTATCGGCCGCCGCCGCCGGTGCCGCCGCCGCGGACCACGCCGGGTCGGTGATCGCCGCACGCTGCTCCAGCAGCGGGCAGGCGAACGGGTCCTTCTCGCCCAGGCCCACCCTGTTGATGTAGCGCAGCACGATCGCGTACGACTCGCCGAGCCCCGTCTCGGTGTATCCGACACCGTGTTCCGTGCAGAACGCGCGGATCACCGGCGCTGCCCTCCGCAAGTGGATGCTCGGCATCGACGGGAACAGGTGGTGCTCGATCTGGTAGTTCAGGCCGCCCATCAGGAAGTCGAGCGTCCTGCTGCCACGGATGTCCCTGCTGGTCAGCACCTGCCTGCTGAGGAAGTCGAGGCGGGCGTCGTGCGGCACGATCGGCATCCCCTTGTGGTTGGGCGCGAACGACATGCCCATGTACACGCCGAACAGCCCGAGCTGCACGCCGAGGAACGCTGCGGCGATCCCGGGGGACAGCACCCAGAACACAAGAGCGACGAACCCGATGATGCGCACGGAGAGGAACGCGAGCTCCACCGGGCGCCGCTTCACCGGCTCCCTGGAGAGCACCCGCCGCACACTCGACGCGTGCAGCGACAGCCCCTCGAGCAGCAGGATGGGGAAGAAGAACCAGCCCTGATGCCCCATCACCCACCGTCCGGCGCCGCCGAAGAGCATGAGAGGGCGCCGCGTCGACGCCTGCGCGGGGGTGAACACCACGACAGGCAGGTCGATGTCGGGGTCGACGCCCTCCCGGTTCGGATTGGCGTGGTGGCGCGTGTGCTTGTGCTGCCACCAGCCGTAGCTCATGCCGACGAACAGGTCGCCGACGACCAGGCTCGTCCAGTCGTTCCAGCGTCCGGAGCGGAAGATCTGCCTGTGCGCAGCATCGTGACCCAGGAACGCGATCTGAGTGAAGATGAAGGCGAACGCCGCGGCGACGATCAGCTGCCACCAGGTGTCGCCGATCAGGATGAACGCGGCGATGGCCGCGATCGTCGCGACGGGCACGGCGATGAGCCTCGTCCAGTAGTAGCCGTAGCGCCTGCGCATCAGGCCGGACGATTTGATGCTGGCGGCGAGAACGCCGTAGTCGCCTGCCTCGCCCGTGTGCGTCGCGCCCGCCGGCCCTGCCACGATCGGCGCTGCCACGATCCGTGCCGCCATGATGACCCCGTTCCTCGCTGGATGTGCGTGCCAGGGTCTGGGGTACTTCCCTCAGGATACGCTCGCGCGCCGCACGAGCATCCCCATTGACAGGCAACCGGAAGCCGTGCAGCAGGGTGCGACATCGCGCGCCCCGCGCTGCCGTGCGCGGGGCTAGGGTGGCGGCATGGCGAACCGGCTCACGGATGCGATCAGCCCATACCTGCGCGCCCACGCGGACAACCCGGTCGACTGGTTCCCGTGGGGCGCTGAGGCGTTCGCCGAAGCGCGCAGGCGGGACGTCCCCGTGCTCGTCTCCATCGGATACGCCACCTGCCACTGGTGCCACGTGATGGCCAGGGAGAGCTTCAGCGACCCCGACCTCGCGGCGTTCCTCAACGAACGGTTCGTGGCGATCAAGGTGGACAGGGAGGAGCATCCTGACGTCGACGCCGGCTACCTGTCGGCGGCGAGCGCCTTCACCGGCAACCTCGGCTGGCCGCTGACCGTGTTCGCGACCCCGGACGGGCGTGCGTTCTTCGCAGGGACGTACTTCCCTCCGCTGGCCATGGAGGGGCGGGCGTCGTTCCGGCAGGTGCTCGACGCGGTGTGGGATGCGTGGACGGAACGCCGTGCGGAGGTGGAGAGCAACGCGGCGGCGGTCGTGGCAGCGCTCGCCGCCGCATCCACCGCAGCGACAGCCGTCTCAGAACTGCCGGACTCCCGCGCACTCGACGGCGCGGTGGATGCGCTCGCCGCGGCCGAGGACGAACGCTTCGGCGGGTTCGGGACATCGCCCAAGTTCCCCGTCGCTCCCGTGCTCGGCTTCCTGCTCGCCAGGCAGAGCGGCCGACAGCTCGCCTCCCGCACCCTGCGGCTGATGGCGGAGTCGCCGCTGCGCGACACCGTGGACGGCGGATTCTTCCGCTACGCCACCCGCCGCGACTGGAGCGAGCCGCACTACGAGCGGATGCTCTACGACAATGCGCTGCTCCTGCGCTGCTACGCCACGGCCTGGCAGCAGACCGGAGCGGCCTGGGCGGAGTCCGCGGCGGACGGGATCGCCGCGTTCCTGCTCGGCGTGCTGCGGCGGCCGGAGGGCGGGTTCGCGTCCGCGCAGGATTCGGAGAGCACGATCGACGGAGCGAGGGTCGAGGGCGCGTACTACCGGCTGCCGGTCGCCGAACGGGCGAAGCTCGACCCGCCGCCGATCGACGCCAAGGTGCTCACCGGCTGGAACGGCTTCGCGATCGGGGCGCTCGCCAGAGCATCGTTCGCGCTCGACCGTCCCGCCTGGATGGTCGCCGCGCGCACGGCGGCGGACGACCTGCTCGCGCGGCACCGCAGCGCAGACGGGATGCTCGTCCGGGCCTCCCTCGGCGCCCGCGTCTCCGATGCGGCGGCGACCCTCGAGGACTACGGGGGACTGGCCTCCGGCCTGCTCGACCTGGCTCTCGCCTCCGGAGACGCCGAGTACGCGACGGCGGCACGCGACCTCGTCGACCTCTGCATCGACGCTGCGGGGGACGCGGACTGCGCGTTCGAGACGCCGGGCGGCGGCGACCCCGTGCTGCAGAGCAACGGCATGGCCATCCGCGTCGATCCCTCGGAGGGCGCATACCCCTCCGGTCTGTCATCGGCGGCGACGGCGGCGCACACCCTGTTCCTGCTGTCGGGGGAGCGCCGCTACGAGCGAGCAGCCCGCGAAGGGATGCGCGTGGTCGCCGCCCAGGCGGTCGCCACGCCGAGCGCGTTCGGCGCGGCGCTTGAGCTGATGGTGCGGCTGGCCGAGGAGCCGGAGCAGCTGGTGGTCGTGCTGCCGGACACGGTGGATGCGGGCGGTGCCGACCTGCTCGGCGCCGTGCGGCGCAGGGACACCGCGCTCACGGCCGTGGTCGGGGATGCGGGGGCCGAGGTGTTCGCGGCAGAGGGGTTCGAGCTGTTCGCCGGGCGCGCATCCACTGGGGGGAGGGTTGCGGCGTACCTGTGCCACGACTTCGTCTGCGATCTGCCGGTGACGACAGCCGAGGCGCTTGGCTGACAGAGCCGGGCTGTCCGGGCCGGGCTGAACAGGGCGGGGCTACGCCCGTTCCAGCCGGTCCAGCAGCTCCCAGACCGCCTCGCTCAGTTCGGGATGCGTGAGCGCGATCCTGCGCAGCACGTCGTACTCGAAGCGGGCGAACACGGCACGTCCCGCCGAGGGGTGGTGCGCGCGGGACTGCTCATCGGCGAGGTCGAACCGGTCGATCGCGCTGGCGCGCAGGCCGATCACGACCTGCTGGTCGACGCTCGGCAGATCCGGGATGAACTGCCACGGGTCCTCGCCGGCGCGGCAGCGGTGCTCGATGATCGCGGAGAGCTCGTCGCGCGCCTGCTGGCGCAGCACTTCGATGCTCGTCGGAACCTGACCTGCCACGTACGTCCTCCCCTCCACAGCAGTGCGTACAGCCTAAACGCAGCGCGGCTCTCCCCGGAATTCGCCCGTAATGGTCGCGAAATGCCGGTGACTGTCGCGGAGCCGGCGGGTTTCGCGACAGGCAGTGGCAGCTCGTCCGTTCAGGTGGTGCGGGAGAGGAGGAAGTCGTTGAGAGCGTCCGTCAGGGCGGCGTCGACGGGGAACGTCTGGCCGTCGAGCGCGGTGATGGGAGCGGCCTGGCGCACGGAGGAGACGAGCCAGAGCGCGTCGGCGCTCGTCAGCTCCGCCGCGCCGATCTCCTCGTAGACCGTGTCGAAGCCGCGGGCGGCGAAGAACTCGAAGACGCTCGCCTGGGTCGTGCCGGCCAGGATGCCCTGGTCGGTCTGCGGGGTCCGCACCGTGTTGCCGGAGAGCAGGATGACGTTGGACGTCGGCCCTTCCAGGGCGAAGCCGTCCGAGCTGACGAAGATCACGTCGTCTGCGCCACGTCGCACGGCCTCGCGCTGGGCCGCGCGGTTGACGGCGTACGACAGCGTCTTGGCGCCCTGGAGCAGCCACGGTGAGGTCTCCGCGACGTCGTGCCGGTATCCGCGGTCGAGCGTGACCACGCGGATGCCGCGGCGGGCGGTGGAGAAGTCCTCGCCCTCGTCCACGAAGATCCAGCCGCTCGGGGCTCCCGTGCCCTCCACGCCGCGCGAGTAGATCAGCTTCGCGAATAGCTCGCCGTCACCGCCGTTGCGCTGCTGGTAGTCGGCTACCCCGGCCAGCACCGCAGCACGCCACACGTCCAGCGCGGGGGACGGCAGATCGAGCAGCTCCGCCGAATGGGCAAGCCGCGCGAGGTGCGGTTCGAGCGCCTGGGGGTGTCCGGCGATCACGGCGACCGTCTCGAAGACGCCGTCTCCGCGGGTCACGCTCAGGTCGGTGATGCGCACCTGCGGCGCGTCGAAGTCTGCGAGCACGAAGCCTGCATCCCTGGTATCCAGGGAACCAGCCTCCCGAGGGCCGGTCGGGGCGGTGATGGTCAGCAGCGTGGCACGGGTCATGCTCCTATTGTGACCCTCCAGCCGCCGCGCCCCTAGGTGCAGGCGCTACACGCTCTCACGGATGCGGAACGCGTCGTCTCCGTCCGGCGTCGCGTCCGACACGGCGACGTCGACCACCTCGGAGCCCGGCGGGCCGGTGCGCAGCCAGTCGAGCATCTCCTGCACCTGCTGGTCGTCCCCCTCCACTTCGACCTCCACGCTGCCGTCCGCCCGGTTGCGGGCGAACCCGGCGACGCCCAGCCGGTGGGCGGCCTCCCTGGCGCTCCACCGGAAACCGACGCCCTGCACGGACCCTGACACGATCGCTCTCTTGCGGACCATGCCTCCATTGTGCTCCGCAGGCTGGTGCGAGCCACGAGGTGGGATCCGTTTCGGCGCGATGCGTTTGAATAGTCCGGTGACCGCATCCACCATCGCCTCCCTCCGCTCCGACCTCGCCGCTGCGGGGTACACGGTCTCCACCACCAGCGCACTGTGGGGAGCGGAGGCGGCAGAATCCCTGCACCGCGGTCAGCGCGTCCCTGCCGCTCGCGCACTCGACGCCGAGCGACGCCGCACAGGGACGACCCCGCTGGCCACGCTCGCCACCCTCTTCCTGCTCGGTCGTCCCGTCGACACGGCCGACCTCGCGGATGCATTCCCCGCCCTCGGGGTCGACGGCGCGGTCGCGCTCGGCCTGGTGGGCGGGACCGGGGGCGGACGCTATTCCGCAGCAGTCGACCTGCGCCCGTACAGTTTCGTGGACGCGCGCGGCCCCGCCGACTGGTGGATCGTCTCCGACCTGGGCGAGCTCGCCCTCGGTCACGCGCTTCCGGTCGACCACGTGCTCGGCGTCGGCGGCGCATCCACCACCCTCAGCGGACTGATGCTGCAGAACCCGGTCGACCGCGTCCTCGACCTCGGCACGGGATGCGGCATCCAGGCCATGCACGCCTCCCGCCACGCCAACCACGTCGTCGCCACGGACATCTCCGAACGGGCGCTGGAGCTCGCGGCGTTGAACGTCGAGCTGAACGGGATCGAGGGCGTCGAGTTCCGCCTCGGGAGCCTGTTCGACCCGGTCGAGGGTGAGACGTTCGACCACATCGTGTCCAACCCGCCGTTCGTCATCACGCCGCGCGCGGGGGGCGTGCCGCAGTACGAGTACCGCGACGGCGGGATGGTGGGCGACGCGCTCGTCGAGGCTGTCGTGCGCTCGGCGGGGTCGTATCTCGCGCCGGGCGGGGTGGCGCAGTTCCTCGCCAACTGGGAGTACCGAGGGGATGGCGCGGGAGACGCGTTCGACAGGGTCTCGGGCTGGATCGACGCGTCGGAGGTTCCGGTGGATGCGTGGGTGATCGAGCGCGACGTCGAGGACGCCGCCCGCTACGCCGAGACCTGGATCCGCGACGGAGGGACGAGGCACGGCACCGACGCGTTCGACAGCCTCACCTCCGCCTGGCTCGACGACTTCGAGCAGCGGAACGTGCGCTCTGTCGGCTTCGGCTACGTGCTGCTGCGCCGCCCGATCGCCGGCGAGACCACGCTGCGCAGGCTGGAGCGCAGGCACGGCGCGCTCGGCTCGAACGAGGCAGGACTCGGCGTGCACCTCGGCGACAGCCTCGCGGCGCACGACTGGCAGGCCGCGCTCGGCGACGAGGCGTTCGCATCCCACCGGTACGCGGTGGCGGGGGACGTGACGGAGGAGCGGCATTTCTGGCCGGGAGACGACGCCCCGACGGCGATGCTGCTGCGCCAGGGCGGCGGCTTCGGCCGGACGGTGCAGGGCGACACGGGACTGATCGCGCTGGTCGGGGCGTGCGACGGCGAGCTGAGCGTCGCGGCGATCGTCGCTGCGCTCGCGCAGTTGCTCGAGGTGGACGAGGGGGCGCTGTCGGCGGAGCTGGTGCCCGCGGTGCGGGCGCTGGTGGTGGACGGGTTCCTGGTGCCGGTGGAATGATGCCGGTGGAGTGTCGCCGACGGGGTGTCAGCGCTGGATCGCGACGAGCCGCACCTGGTCGAGCATCCCGTCGGCGATGGTCGCCGTCATGAACGTGCACTCCGGCTGTCGCCTGCGGTCGGTGGGGGAGCCGGGGTTGAGGAGGCGCAGTCCGTTCGGCGCCGTCGTGTCCCACGGGATGTGGCTGTGGCCGAATACCAGGACGTCGGTATCGGGGAAGGCCGTCTCGCAGCGCAGCTCGCGGCCCGTTGCCTGTCCCGTCTCGTGGACGACCGCGAACCGGAGGCCGCCGAGTTCCGCCGTCGCGACCTCGGGGAGTCGCTCGCGCAGCACGCCGTGGTCGTTGTTGCCGTAGACGGCGATCAGGCGCTTCGAGCGGGCCTCCAGGAGGTCGAGGGTGGCCGCATCCACCCAGTCGCCGGCGTGGATGACGACGTCGGCGTCGTCGATCGCCGCGAGGAGCTGCGGTGGCAGTGTGCGGGCGCGCGCAGGGAGGTGGGTGTCGGAGACGAGGACGAGGCGGAGCGGCGCTGGCATACGTCCAGCGTGGCACGTGCGGTGCCGATCCCTCCACAGCCCGCCATCCTGAGGACTTCTCCACCAGTCCACGGCAAACGGTTCGCAAACGCGTGCCACGGTAATAGCGTCGAACCATGGAACTTCGCACTCTCGGAAACAGCGGCACGATCGTGTCGGAATTCGCCCTCGGAACGATGACGTTCGGCGCAGAAGCCGACGAACAGACCTCCCACCTCCTCATCGACACCTATCTGGATGCCGGCGGCAACTTCATCGACACGGCCGACGTCTACAGCGCAGGCACCTCGGAGACGATCATCGGCCGCTGGCTGGCGCAGAACCCCGGCCGCCGCGGCGAGGTCGTCATCGCCACCAAGGGCCGCTTCCCGATGGGGGAGGGGCCCAACGACATCGGCCTGTCCCGCACCCATCTCCGCGCGGCCCTCGACGCCTCCCTCTCCCGGCTCGGCGTCGACCACATCGACCTCTACCAGATGCACGCGTGGGATGCGCTGACCCCGCTCGAGGAGACGCTCGGCTTCCTCGACCAGGCGGTCCGCGACGGCAAGATCTCGTACTACGGCTTCTCCAACTACCTCGGCTGGCAGCTCACCAAGGCGGTCCAGCTCGCTCGCGCCAACGGCTGGGCAGCGCCGGTCACGCTGCAGCCGCAGTACAACCTGCTGGTGCGCGGCATCGAGCACGAGGTGGTTCCCGCAGCACTGGATGCGCGCATCGGCCTGCTGCCGTGGTCGCCGCTCGCGGGCGGCTGGCTGAGCGGCAAGTACACCCGCGATCAGAACCCCACCGGAGCCACCCGCCTCGGCGAAGACCCGAAGCGTGGCATGGAGGCGTGGGACAAGCGCAACGCAGACCCTCGCACCTGGGAGGTCATCGACGCGGTCGCCGCCGTCGCGAAGGAGACAGGCGCGTCCGCCTCTCAGGTCGCGCTCGCCTGGCTGGCCGACCGCCCTGCGGTCACGTCCGTGATCCTCGGCGCGCGCACCGTCGACCAGCTCACCGACAACCTCGCCGCTTCGGACCTCACCCTCACAGACGCCCAGGTCGCCACCCTCACCGACGTGAGCGCTCCACGCACCGACGACTACCCGTACGGCGCGCCCGCCATCGCCCAGCGCCACCGCAAGCTCGAGGGCGGCCGGTGACCCCAGCCCACCCCGCGCGCTCCACCCACCCTCACCGCACCCACCTTCACCCCACCCCGACCGTCCGGAAGGAGAATCGGCCGCCGCGCGCCGCTTTCTCCTTCCGAACGGAGCCGCCGGCGGCGTGTCGTGCGGGTTCTCCTTCCGAATCGAGCGACTCAGCATGAACGAGCGCAGGCAGCCCGCCCTGACCCTGCTGGTCGCCGGCACCTTCTTCATGGAGAACCTGGACGGCACGATCCTGGCGACCGCAGCGCCGACCATCGGGCGGGCGTACGGCATCGACTCTGCGACGGTCGGCGTGGCGATCACCGCATACCTCGTGACCCTCGCCGTCCTCATCCCGATCTCGGGCTGGCTGACCCAGCGGCTGGGCGCACGCGTAGTGTTCACCGGCGCGATCGCCGTGTTCACCGTCGCATCCGTGCTGTGCGCGGCGAGCTCGGATCTTGTGCAGCTCACCGCGATGCGCGTGCTGCAGGGCGCAGGCGGGGCGATGATGGTGCCCGTCGGGCGGCTCGCCGTGCTCAGGGTCACCGAGAAGAAGGACCTGGTGCGCGCCATCGCGTGGCTGACCTGGCCGGCCCTCGCCGCTCCGATCGTCGCCCCGTTGGTCGGCGGGCTCCTCGTCACCTTCGCGAGCTGGCAGTGGATCTTCCTGCTCAACGTGCCGCTCGGCGTCGTCGCCTTCATCGCCGCCATCCGGCTCACCCCGCGCGAGACCGAACGACAGCGGGTGCCGCTCGACTGGGCGGGCTTCGCGCTGACGTTCACCGGCGTCGGCGGCGTCGTCGTCTTCGGCGCCCTGCTGGCGGACCCGGCCGCGCCCGCTGTCGCGACCATCGCCGCAGGCGTCGCGGGTGGGCTGCTGACGGGGTGGGCCGTCCTGCACTTGTTGCGGACAGCGCATCCCCTGCTGGATCTGCGGGCGTTCCGGATCGAGACGTTCCGGGTCACGCACGCGGGAGGGTCGCTGTTCCGGCTGACCATCTCGGCGGTGCCATTCCTGCTGCCGCTGTTCTTCCAGGATGCGCTCGGCTGGTCGCCCGTTCAGGCCGGCGCCATCGTCCTGACCCTGTTCGTCGGCAACCTCGTCATCAAACCGGCGACCACCCCGATGCTCGTACGGTGGGGGTTCAAGCGCGTGCTCATCGTGTCGACGGCGGGCGCCGTGCTCAGCATGCTGCTCTCGGCGTTCATCGCTCCGCTGACGCCGATCGCCCTCGTCGTCACGCTGCTCGTGTTCAGCGGCATGACCCGCTCCACCGGCTTCACCGCGTACAACACGATCGCCTTCGCCGATGTGCCCTCCGCCGAGATGACCGCGGCCAACACGCTCGCGTCGACGGTGCAGCAGATCGCCGCGGGGCTCGGCGTGGCCGTCGGAGCCGTCGCGCTGCGATTCGGCGAACCACTCGCCCGGCTGACCGGTCTGCAGGAGCCGGCAGGGGCATACCGGGTAGCGTTCGTGATCATCGCACTGCTGGCCCTCGGCTCCGTCGTCGAGGCCGTGCGGTTGTCACCGGGGGCGGGAGACAACATCCGGCCCGCCCGCCGCGGGGTCAGCGCGCCTTCGGCACCACGGTGAGGACGCGCTCGATGTACTCGAAGAACGCGTCCATGTAGCTCTTCAGAAACGCCTCGGTTCCTGGATCGGTGACGGTCCCGTCCTCGGCGATCAGGCCGGGCCGCAGCGTGATGTACGCCTCGGGCGCGTTCATCTGCGGCGCCTGCAGGAAGCTCAGCACGCTGCGCAACTGCTGCTGCGCCACGGCGGTTCCGATCGCTCCGGGGGATGCGCCGATCACCGCCGTCGCCTTCCGCGCGATCACGTTCTCGCCGTGCGGGCGGCTCGCCCAGTCGATCGCGTTCTTCAACGCACCGGGGATGGACCTGTTGTACTCCGGCGTCACGAACAGCAGGGCGTCCTGGGCGGCGATCGTCGCCTTGAAGTCGAGCACCACCTGCGGGAAGTGACCGTCGAGATCCCTGTTGTAGAGGGGCAGTTCGCCGATCGGGATCTCGGTGAACGTCAGATCCGCCGGAGCGAGGGCGATCAGCGCCTTGGCCAGCAGTCTGTTGATCGAGTGCGTCGAGAGACTGCCCACGAAATAGCCGACCCGATACGGCGGCGTGAGCTCGTTGATGGTTGCCATGTGCCCAGCATCCACCCGTCCTCTGCCGTCTGTCGAGGACCACGGCGAACCGAAATAGGGCATCTTCCCGATGTCCGCGCTCTGCCTTAGAGACGAGAGTCGAACCACCGAGAAAGAGACGACAGCAGACAGGGGAAGACGACGATGCTGCTCGAAGAGTATGTGGCAGACAGGGTGCGGGCGTCCGAGACGGCGGCGCACATCAGAGAGCTGGAACTGCTGCGCGTGATCCGCGCGGCAGACGACGGACAGGACGGCGATGGGGCGAAGGCCACGCGGCGTTCCGACGCCCCCGGCGAGGCCAGGGAGACGGGCTGGTCGGCCCGTCGCAACGCGGCGCGCGCACGAAAGGCGGAACGGGTTGAGGCCAGAGCGGCACGGCCGTCCGCCATCCCGGCCGTGCCCCGGAGCAGCACGCAGCAGCCCGGCTCGACGCAGTCCAGCACGACGCAGCCCAGCACGACGCAGCCGGACGCCGTACCCCGCCAGACGGAGCGCGAACTCCAGCACCTCGCCCGGTGACCAGCGCCGCCCTTCCCACCCCGCAATCCGCCGCCCGCGAACGCCCGTCGGCGACCCCTCCGAATGTCGGTGGTCGATGGCAAGATCAGTTCATGCGATCACCGGCGTCGAGCGCTTCGTTGATCGGACGGGAGTCCGATCTCGCTGCGCTGCACGACGAGCTGGCCGCAGTCGCCGACGGGCAGCCGCGGGCGGTCGTCGTGGGCGGCGAAGCCGGGATCGGCAAGTCGCGGCTGATCGCAGAGTTCCTCGCCGACGCTGCCTCGACGGCCACGGTGCTCACCGGTCGCAGCGTCGACCTGGGCACCGACGGCGCTCCATACGCCCCGTTCACCGCGATCCTCCGCCAACTGGTCGACGCGATCGGGCTGGATGCGGTCCTCTCCGCCGCGGGACAGGGTGCAGGGGTGTTGTCCGTGCTGCTTCCCGAGCTCGCCTCGACGGACGCCGTGCCAGCGCGCACCGGCGCCGAGCGACTGTACGAGCTCGTCACCGTCCTGTTCGAGAACGTGTCGGCCGCGCATCCACTGGTCGTCGCCGTCGAGGACATCCACTGGGCAGACACCGCCACCCTGGAGCTGATTCGGTTCGTCATCCGCATGATGGAGCGCGGGCGGTTCCTGCTGCTGCTCAGCTATCGCAGCGACGAAGTCCTGCGCGGCCACCCGCTGCGTTCCTACCTCCCCGAGCTCGATCGCACCCGGCGCGCCACCCGCTGGGAACTCGGACGACTGAGCCGTGCACAGGTGGCAACGCAGGCGGAGCAGATCCTCGGCTGCGCACCGGATGCTGCGACGGTCGAGAAGGTCTACCAGCTCAGCGAGGGGGTGCCGTTCTTCGTCGAGGAGCTGATCGGCATCGAACACCTCGGCACGGGGGAGGACCTGCCAGAGACGCTCCGCGACCTCCTCCTCGCCCGCTACGAACGGCTCAGCGAGCCGGCGCAGCGACTCCTCCGGCTGCTCTCCGCCGGCGGCGTGTGCGTCGAGCACGACCTGCTGGCTGCGGTGTTCGACGGAACGGCCGACGACCTGGATGCGGCCGCCCGCGAGGCCGTCGTCGCGCATGTCCTCGCCGCGGACACCACCGAGTACTCGTTCCGGCACGCGCTGGTCAGGGAGGCGGTGCACGCCGACCTGCTTCCGGGGGAGCGCACGCGATTCCACACCAGGTACGCGGTCGCCATCGAGGAGGCCGGCGGCTCGGCCAGCCAGATCTCGTATCACTGGATGGCGGCTCACGACCTCCGGAGGGCGTTCATCGCCTCGCTCGAAGCGATGGAGGAGTCCCGGCTCTCCTACGCGTACAGCGCTGCGGCCGCGATGGGCGACAGGGCGCTCGAGCTGTGGGATCGCGTCGACGGTGCGGAGGAGCTCGCGGGGCGCAGCCGCACGGAACTCCTGTCCCGCACCGCGTCGGCGCTGCGCAACGCCGGAGACAGCGAGCGCGCCCTCGCGCTCGTCAACGTCGCGCTCGACGACGCGGACGGCCTGAGCCCAGACCGGCACGCGCGGCTGCTGCGCGACAAGGCGCAGTACCTCGCCAACCTCAGCAGGCCGGGGTCGGTCGACCTGCTGCAGCGGGCTCTCGCCATCGCTCCGCACGACCCCGGCGACGGCCTGCGCGCGCAGCTCCTCGCCGAGGTCGCCGGCCGGCTGATGCTGGAGGCCCGCTATGACGAGGCGATCCGCACCTCGACCCTGTCGATCACGGAGGCCGCCGACGAGGCGAGCGCCCGGCGTTCTGTGGCGCACACCATCCGGGGAACCGTGCTCGTCAACGACGGCTCCATCGAGGAAGGGCTGGCCGACCTCGACACCGCCCGCGTGCTGGCGGGGACGGACAGCGGACCGCTCCTGCGCAACGCGGTCAACGCCTCCGACGTGATGAACCTGCTCGGCCGCTTCGACGACGCCGTGCGCATCGCCCAGGCCGGCGTCGAGCAGGCGAAGCTCCGCGGAGTCGAACGCACCTCAGGCGTGATGCTGGCCTCCAACACGGTCGAACCGCTCCTCGCCCTCGGCAAGCTCGACCTCGCAGAAAACATGCTCGACCCCGCTCTCGAACTCGACCCGCCGCCCGGGTTCCGCGTGCACCTGCAGCGCATGAAGCTCTGGCTCACGCTCTGGCGCGGCGACACTCAGCGCGCGGAAGACCTGCTGCGCCGCTGGCGGAAAGGGATGCTGGTCCAGGCCGAGATCGAGATGCAGTCCCGCCTCGGATTCGCCCGCGTCGCCGCCGAGATCGAGGTCGCACGCGGAGACGCGGCGGCCGCGTGGCGCGACGCCAGCGTCGTGCTCTCGGACGCACGCCGCTCCATCCCCGCATACGACCTGCCGCTGCTCGCGGCGGCGGCCCGTGCCCTCTCGGCGCTCGGCGCGAGCGAAGGGGCCACAGCTCCCGGTGGTGTGCCGGATAGCGGTGCCGGCGGCGTCCCCGGCACCGGTCCCGGCATCGGTCCTGGCACCGGTCCTGGCGGTGTCGCCAGCGACGGCCCCGCGGTCGTCGACGCTCCGTCTGCGGCGCGAGCGCTGCTCGCCGTTCTCGCCGAACTCAGTACCTGGCCCACCTTCCCTGTGTGGGCGCCGCTCATCGAGGCGGAGCTCGCCGGAGTGCTCGGCCAGCTGCCGGCGCAGGTCGTCGCGGCGTGGGAGCACGCGGTCGATGCCGCACGCGGTGCAGGCGCCCCGGCGCATCTCCGCCCGTACACCCTGCTCCGGCTGGCGCAGGCGAACGCCGTCGCGGGGAATCGAGCGGCGGCGGAGCACGCGGCCGCCGGGGCACGGCAGCTCGCCGACGCTCTCGGGTTCGGCCTGCTGGTGGATGCGGCGGATCACCTCGTCGCCTCCGCCGTTCCTGCCAGACACGTCACCGCGAGGGGGGCCGAACCGGTGCTCACCGACAGGGAGACCCAGGTGCTCGCCCTCATCGAGCAGGGCCTCAGCAACAAGCAGATCGGCGAACGCCTGTACATCAGCGCCAAGACCGCCAGCGTGCACGTGTCCAGCATCCTCCGGAAGGTCGGAGCCTCGTCACGCACGGAAGCCGTCTATCGCGCGGCGAGGGCGGGCGCTGGGCGGCGCTGACGCGTGTTGCGGTGCGGTGGCGATGACGTGCGTTGCGGGCGTGGGGCACCCGGTTTGCAGAGGGTGCTCGCGCCGAAGGATGTGCACCACGCGGTGAGCGTCGCGCCCTAGCTGTCGACGGCGCCCTAGCTGTCGACGACCAGGGCGCAGCCGATGCACAGCTCGGCTGTCGGGCGAGCCCGCAGCCGGTCGACGCCGATCGGTGAGCCGCACCGGGTGCACGAGCCGAACGTCCCGAGCCTCACCCGGTCGAGGGCCGCATCCACCGCCGTGATGTCGTCGCTGGTCTCTCCGCGCAGCGCCTGCAACCGGCTCCACTCGGACGAGAGCGTCGGCCCCTCCGGGTCGTGCTCGTCGTCCGCGGTCGCGTCGGAGCGGGCCGACAGCACGATGCCGAGTGATTCGGCGAGGCGTTCCGCCTCCGCCTGATCGCCGCGTCGTCGCTCACGCAGCAGGTCGACCAACTCGTCGATCTGCTCGCGGCTCAGATCGCCGGGCGCCGAGACCACTGCGCCAACCGAGCCGGTCGCGCCCCCCGAGCCGGCCGAGCCATGGCGGTGTCCGTGGCGGCCGTGGTCCGGCGCATCCATGTCCTGCCCCCGCAGTCGCTGTTCGTTCACGTTCGTCGTCGTTTCATCCATTCGCATCATTGCGCCCCCATCACGCGGTTCGATCGAGGACAGGGTACGCCTCGACTGCCGGAAAATCGGGATGCGGCGCTCGCGTACTCTCGAAAGATGCCATCGTTCCGCGTCATCGTCGCTGTCGGTCTCCTCCACCCCGGCGTCCAGCCGGATGCCGTCGTCCCCGCTGCCGCAGAGGCGGTGGCCGAACTCACCCTGGTCGAAGCGAGCAGCCTCGATGTGGTCTCCCGCGAGGCTCGAGTGACGGTGCGGTTCATGGCGGACGACGTCGACCAGGCGATCCCGATCGCTGAGCACGCGGTGGACCGCATCCACAGCCTCGCCGATACGGGGCCGTGGCGCCTCACCGAGCGCGTCGGCGGTCGCTGGTTCCGGCGCGCCTGACGGTTGACGGCACCGGCGCGGCGTCAGGTCCCGCCGAGCTGGGCCACGCAGCGCCAGGCCGCGTCGAGCCGTGTCAGGCCGCTTCGGCCAGCGCGCCCTCGATGAGGCCGACGATCGCCGGGTCGTCCGGCTCGACGGTCGGGCGGAAGCGGTGCACCTCGCCGTTCGGGAGGACGACGAACTTCTCGAAGTTCCACTTGACCTTGCCGGCCTTGCCCGCCGCATCCGGGGTCTTCGTCAGCTCGGTGTACAGCGGGTGCTGCGACTTGCCGTTGACCTTGATCTTCTCCATCATCGGGAACGTGACGCCCCAGGTGGTCGAGCAGTACTCCTTGATCGCGTCCGTCGTGGACAGCTCCTGCAGGAACTGGTTGCTCGGGAAGCCGATGACCGTGAAACCGCGGTCGCCGTAGGTCTTCTGCAGCGCTTCGAGCTTCTCGTACTGGGGCGCGAGCCCGCAGCGGGATGCGACGTTCACGATCAGGACGACCTGACCGTCGTATGCCCCGAGAGACGTGGATTCACCGTCGATGGTGGTGAGGGGGATGTCAGTGAGACTCATGATGCGAGCTTATGCACGCATACCGTTCGCACGAAGCACGTTCGGTGAATCCGAAGCGTGGATTCAGGTTCGTATCCGAACCTCCGTCCAGACGGAGATCCCGGACGACACGCCGTCGCGTTCTCCGTCGGGAAGGAGAAACGGTCGCTCGCGCGCCCGATCTCCTTCGGAACGGAGGGCCCGGACTACGCGGCCTCGGTCTCCAGCGGTGCGCCAGGGTCGGCCGACCATTCGTTGAGCGATCCGTCGTAGAGGGACACGTCGTCCCTGCCGAGCACCGCCAGGGCGAGCGCGTCCGCCGCGGCGGCGATCCCCGCCGCGCAGTAGGTGACGATTCGCGCGTCGGAGGCGAGCACGTCCGCGAACGTCCGGAGCAGTTCGGCCGCCGGCAGGAGCGCGTTGGTCTCGCGGGAGACGAGTCGCGCGGCCGGGGCGCTCACACTGCCGGGGATGCGGCCGAGGCGACGGCGATTGCCGGTCTCGCCCGCGAACTCTTTCGGCGGCAGGCCGCAGACGAGGGTCGCATCCGCGGTGCCGTCGAGCACCGCCGCCACGTCCTCTTTCGACGCCCACGCGCCCGGCCGCTCCTCGGCGAGGAAGCCGTCCGTCGGCCGTGGCTCGACGTGCCCGCGTTCGAGCGGGCGGTCCTCGGCCCTCCACTTCACCGCGCCGCCGTCGAGCACAGCAACGTTCGTGTGTCCGAACGCGCGGAACAGCCACCACAGGCGCGAGGCCCACTGGCCGACCGACGCGTCGTAAACGACGACAGTGGTGTCGCTGCCGACTCCCACCGACTCCGCCGCGGCCTCGAACGCAGCAGCGTTCGGACGGGTGAACGGGTATGCACCGCGTGGGTCGCTGAAGACGTCGAGAAGGTCGGCGAACACGGCGCCGGGAATGTGGCCGTCCACGAGGTACTGGTCCAGCCCACTGATGGAGACAGGCGATCCGTCCGGTCTGGTGGAAGCGACGACCGTCGCGTCCAGGATCACCAGGCCGTCGGAGCCGAGGTGATCGGCCAGCCACTGAGTCGAGACGAGCGGTCCGGCGAGGGCGGCGCCGAGCACGCTGCCGGTCGTGGAGGTCGTGGAGGTCGCGGCGCTGGCGGCGCCTGCGCTGGCCTCGGTGCCGGCTGCGGCGGTAGCACCAGCGTTGCCGCCGGCGCGTGCGCCCGTGTGTGCGTCAGCGTTGCCGACGGATGCGATGGGTCCGGATGCGCGAGTCACGGCACAACGCTAACCAGGGGCCGCGCATCCAGGCAGCCTTCCCGCAACGCGACGTAACGCGCTCGCGTCGGCGGCCGATCCCGCCGGTCACCGCGCCCGCGGTCAGCACTCGATGACGTTGACCGCCAGGCCGCCCTCGCTGGTCTCCTTGTACTTCGTCGACATGTCGAGGCCGGTCTGCCGCATCGTTTCGATCACCGTGTCGAGCGAGACCAGGTGCGACCCGTCTCCGTGCAGGGCGAGTCGCGCGGCGGACACCGCCGTGGACGATGCGATCGCGTTGCGTTCGATGCACGGGATCTGAACCAGTCCGCCGACCGGGTCGCAGGTGAGGCCGAGGTGGTGCTCCATCGCGATCTCCGCCGCGTTCTCGACCTGGCGCGGCGTGCCGCCGAGCACTGCGCAGAGCGCCCCGGCCGCCATGGCGCAGGCGGAGCCGACCTCGGCCTGGCAGCCGCCCTCGGCGCCGGAGATCGACGCGTTCGCCTTGAACAGCGAGCCGATGGCGGTCGCCGTCAGCAGGTACTTCCGGATGCCGTCGGCCGACGCACCAGGAACGAAGCGGAGGTAGTAGTGGGCGACAGCCGGGACGATCCCCGCTGCGCCGTTGGTGGGCGCTGTCACGACGCGACCGCCGGATGCGTTCTCCTCGTTGACCGCGAGCGCGAACGCGTGCAGCCACTCGATCGACGTGTCGCGGCCCGGTTCGTCGCCGACGCACTCCAGGTGCTCGCGCATCGCGGCCGCCCGCCGCTTGACGCCGAGGCCGCCGGGAAGGGTGCCGTCTCCGGCGAGACCGTTCGCGACGCACTCCGCCATCGCCGACCAGATCAGGTCGAGGCGTTCCCTCGTCGCGTCCTCGCCGTGGATCGCCGCCTCGTTGCGCCGTGCCACCTCGCAGATCGGGATGTCGAGCGCCTCGCACAGCCGCAGCAGCTCTTCCGCGGTGTCGTACGGCAGGGGATGCGCGGCCCGCGCCGAGAGCTCCGCCTCCTCCCCATCGCGTCGGACGAAGCCGCCGCCGATGGAGTAGTAGGTCTCTTCGAGCAGCGGGAACGCATCCACCGTCCCGTCGTCACCGGCACCCCAGGCGGTGATCGTGAGCGCGTTGGGGTGGCCGGGGAGGCGCGTGCGCGGCTCGAAGGCGATGTCGTCGCGCGCGATCGGGATGGCGCGGCGATCGGCGAGCAGCAGCGTCGAGCCCTCGGTCAGTCCCGCCCATACGCCGTGGACGTCCTCGGGCCGGCAGGTCTCCGGCTCGAGCCCGGCGAGGCCGGCGAGCACCGCATCCGGAGTGCCGTGGCCGATCCCGGTGGAGCCGAGCGATCCGTAGAGGGTGCAGGTGACCTGGCTGACGCGATCCAGCAGGCCGTCCGTGACGAGGCGTTCGGCGAACGTGCGGGCCGCCCGGAGGGGGCCGACGGTGTGCGAACTCGATGGGCCGATGCCGATGGAGAAAAGGTCGAAAGCCGAGACGTACGCTGTCACTTCTTCAGTCTACGTCGCGCGGGATGCACGATTGCTGCGTCGTCCTGCGCTTTCGCGCACGGAACCGCCACGCGCGCGACTCCCCTCCAGACCGTTTTAGCAACTTAAGTTGACAACGACGGATAAGCAACCTAAGTTGCTCTCATGGGACCCACACCGACACCAGCACCCATCGGCGGAGCAGCAGACGGACTCGCCTCCGTCGTGGCCCTCCGCGAGCTCGCCGACCGGCTCGAAGACGCCGAAGTCGAGCGCGCCCTGCGCGACGGCTGGACCTGGACCCAGATCGCCGACGCGCTCGGCGTCACCAGGCAGGCCGTGCACAAGAAGCACCTGCGTCGCGTCGCAGCGGCCGGGATCGAACTGAGGAGGCGCAATGCCTGACAACAGCACACCAGACGACACCAACGACCGCGGAGCCGCCGACCACGGCGCCGACCGCGACACCACCCGCGACGACCACCGCCTCTCCCGTTCGCTTCGCGACACCGTGATGCTGGCCGTCGAGGAGGCCCGCCTCCGCGGGGCATCCCTCGTGGAGGCAGAGCACCTGCTGCTCGCCCTGTCCGTGTCGGACGGCACGAGAGCACAGCGCGCCCTCGCCGCCTCCGGGCTGGATCACGCGGGCATCGAGGCAGCGCTGCGCGCCGAACGCGAGGCGAGCCTGCGGGCGGCCGGCGTCGAACCCGTTCAGGAGGAACGCCTGACCGCGACGCCGCGCACCGCTCGCCCCCGCTGGGGCACCACAGCCAGGGATGCGCTGGTCAGGGCGCACAAAGTCGCCGCCCGCGGGCGCGACGGCGCAGCCCGCGGACGCGACAGGCGCACCGCCGAGTCCGACCTGCTGGCCGGCATCCTCACCATCGAATTCGGCACGGTCCCTCGCGCCATCGCGATCGCGGGGATCGACAGGGCAGCGCTGCTGGCTGCTGCGGGCTGAGACCCGCTGTTCCGCGCATTTCCGCGCATTCCCGCGCATTCCCGCGCATCCCCGCGCATCCCCGCGTCCCCGCGCATCCCGCCGCTTACACGCTTCGCGCACCCCTGTAAGCGCCACGTAAGCGCTGTGTAAGCGCGCCCGTGGAACATCGTCAGCATCAACTCGAATCCCATCCATCAGGAAGGATCACCATGACCACCAGCTCAGAATGGGCGGTCGAAGCCCACGGGCTCGTCAAGGTCTTCGGCGACAACCGCGCGGTCGACGGCGTCGACCTCAGTGTCCGCGCCGGAACCGTCTACGGTGTGCTCGGCCCCAACGGCGCCGGCAAGACCACCACCATCTCCATGCTCGCGACCCTGCTCAAGCCGGACGCGGGTACCGCCACGATCTTCGGCCACGACGTCGCGCGAGAGCAGCAGGTCGTCCGCCAGCTCATCGGCGTGACTGCGCAGTTCGCGTCCGTCGACGAGCGGCTCTCCGCCACGGAGAACCTCGTCATCTTCTCCCGTCTCCTCGGCCTGAGCCGCGCGGAAGCGAAGCGCAAGTCCGCAGAACTGCTCGAAGAGTTCGGGCTGACCGATGCGGCCAAGCGCCCCATCGCCAAGTTCTCCGGCGGGATGCGCCGCCGCCTCGACCTCGCCGCCAGCCTGATCGCGCAGCCGCCGCTGATCTTCCTCGACGAGCCGACCACCGGCCTCGACCCGCGCACCCGCGCCCAGATGTGGGACACCATCCGCCGCCTGGTCGCCACCGGGTCCACCGTGCTGCTCACCACGCAGTACCTGGACGAGGCCGACCAGCTCGCCGACCGGATCGCCGTGATCGACACCGGCCGAGTCGTCGCCGAGGGGACCGCCGACGAACTCAAGGCGTCCGTCGGTGAATCGTCGCTGCAGCTCCGCCTTGCCGACCCGTCCGACATGGAGGACGCACGCCGTGCGATCGGCGCTGTGCTCGGTGTCGACGCGGTCGTTTCGCCTGAAGGGTCGCGAATCACCGCACCCATGCGCAACCCGGATGCGGTCACCGACCTGTTCGTGACGTTCCGCGAAGCCGGCATCCACCTCACCGAGATGTCGGTCCAGAAGCCGACCCTCGACGAGGTCTTCCTCACCCTCACCGGCCACGGCGTCGAAGACGAGAAGTCCGACGCAGCAGACGCCGCAGAATCAGAAAGGGTCGACGCATGAGCGCCCTCACCGTCATCACCCCGCCGTCAGAGCGGAAACTGAAGAACCACGTCAGCCTCACGCAGAGCCTCGCGAACTCGTTCACGATGGCATACCGCGGTCTGCTGAAGATCAAGCGCACGCCGGAGCAGTTGTTCGACGTGACGCTGCAGCCGATCATCTTCACGGTCATGTTCGCGTACCTGTTCGGTGGCGCTGTCGCCGGAAGCGTGCAGACCTATCTGCCCAACCTCATCCCGGGCATCCTGGTGCAGACCGTCATCACCACCTCTGTCGTGACAGGGGTGCAGCTTCGCGAGGACATGGACAAGGGAGTGTTCGACAGGTTCAAGTCCCTGCCGATCGCCCGGATCGCTCCGTTGGCGGGAGCGCTGCTCGCCGACACCCTCCGCTACGCCATTGCGACGACGATCACCTTCGTGGTCGGCTTCATCATGGGATACCGTCCGGCGGGCGGCATCGGCTTCGTCATCCTCGCCGGTCTGCTCGTGATCGTCTCATCGTGGGCGATCAGCTGGATCTTCGCGTTCTTCGGAGTGATCGCACGCACCGCCAGCTCGGTGCAGGGCATCTCGTTCATGGTGCTCTTCCCGCTGACGTTCCTGTCGAACGCCTATGTGCCTGTCGACTCGCTGCCGGACTGGCTGCGCTGGTTCGTCAACATCAACCCGGTGTCCCACCTGGTGACCGCTGTCCGGGACCTCGCCAACCACGGAACCTTCGGCGCGGACGGCTGGCTCGCCCTCCTCGGCGCCGCGGTGATCGTCGCGGTGTTCGCCCCGCTCACCGTGCGCGCATACATGCGGAAGGCGTAACATCCCGGAGCTGTAGGCGGCGCAGCCATCAGGCAGGCGCTTCCCGCCGCACCCGCCGCATCCCGTCGCATCCAACCCTCAGAGAAGGACACCTCATGAGCACCGTCGCCGGAAGCATCGCCGCGCTGGTCAGGGAGCCGTCCGGCCGGCCGAGCACACGCGCTGTCCGGTTCTGGGCGTGGGATGCGGCGGTCGGCTGGACGTTCTTCGCCGCGCTGCAACTGGTCTGGATGCTGCTGGCCGACGCCTGGACCCAGCCCCTGCATCTCGCGGGGCTGGGTCTCACCGTCGTGGCGGCCATCGTGCACGTCGCGGTGATGCCGCGCTGGCGCTACCGGGTGCACCGCTGGGAGATCACGGAGGACGCCATCTTCGTCCGCTCCGGCTGGTTCACGCAGGAGACCAGGGTGGCGCCGATCGCCCGGCTCCAGACCGTTGACTCCCGCCGCGGCTTCCTGATGCGGATGATGGGGCTCACCTCGGTGACGATCACCACCGCATCCTCGGCCGGCGCCCTCACCATCCACGCCCTCGACGACGCGGTCGCCCGCGAGGTCGTCGCGATCCTCGCGGAGGTCGCCCAGCACTCGGAGGGCGACGCGACATGAGCGCGGAGCCGCCCGCGGCCGAACCCGCCGTCGAGACCGGCGACGTCCACGACCCCTCCACCGAGCCGTGGCGCCGCCTCAACCCGCTGATGCTCCTCGTGCATCCGCTGCGGGAGCTGATCCGCTACCTGCCCGTGCTGCTGATCGCTCTCGTTGCGGGCGCTGCGGGCGGCGAGCCGTGGTGGGCGTACGTCCTCTCCGGGCTCGGCATCGTCTTCGGCGTCCTGCGCTTCTTCACCACCACCTACCGCATCACGCCGACGCACGTGCAGGTGCGCAGCGGGGTGCTCAACCGGCGCACGCTGTCCGCGCCGCGGGACCGCATCCGGAGCGTGGATGTGGATGCGACTCTGCTGCACCGGGTGTTCGGGCTGGCGATCGTCAAGGTCGGCACGGGCGCATCCCACGGGCAGGAGGAGCTCGCGCTCAACGCCGTCGCTCTGCGGGATCTGCCCGCCCTGCGCAGTGAGCTGCTGCGGCTCGCGCCCCCGGATGCTTCCACCGGCGCTGAGCAGCCGGCCAACCTGAGCAGGTGGTCGCCGCGCTGGGTGCGGTATGCGCCGCTCACCCTGAGCGGGGTCGCGTCGATCGTCGCGGTCGTCTTCTTCGTGGTGCAGCTCAACTTCTTCGAGGGCGGTGTTCTCACCCGGCTGGCGGTGGTGCAGCAGGGGATCGGCTGGGTCACCCATCTGCCGCTGCTGGTGACCGCGCTGTGGGGCTCCATCGTCCTCGTGGTCCTCGCGTCGGCCGTTGCGATGGTGCGGTACGCGCTGTCCTACGGAGGGTTCAGCATCCACCGGGCTGGACCGCACACCCTGCACATCAGCCACGGGCTGCTGCGCGCCAGGCAGATCACGCTCGACGAGACCCGCCTCCGCGGCGCGCAGCTCTCCGAGCCGCTGTCGCTGCGGCTGGCGGGAGCGGCGTCCGCGCACGCGATCATGACCGGTCTCGGCCGACAGCGCGGCGGCGTCGCCCTGCTCGCCCCGCCAGGACCGCGCGAGGAGGCCGTGCGAATCGCCTCCGTGGTGCTCGGCGGCAGCGAACCGCTGGACGTCGAGCTGATCACGCACGGCACGCGCGCCCATCGCAGGCGCTACACCAGGGCGGCGTCGTTCGCCGGGGTGCTCGCGGCCGCGGCGCTGGTGCTGCAGCTGTCCGGCATCGTCTCGCCGATGGTCTGGTGGGCGTTCGTGGTGATCGTTCCCGCGTCCGCCATGCTCGCCGCCGACCGCTGGCGCGGTCTCGGCCACGCGTTGCTGCGCGGCTGGCTGATCGCCAGGAGCGGTTCGCTGAACCGCAAGCGGGCTGTGCTCGCGACAGAAGGAATCATCGGCTGGACCATCCGCCGCAGCTTCTTCCAGCGCAGGGCGGGGCTCGCCACCCTCATCGCGACGACCGCGGCGGGCAGGCACCGCGTCGTCATCCCCGACCTGCCGCACTCTGCGGTGTGGCCGATCGTCGAGGCCATCAGCGTCCGCCACGTGGTCGAGGGCGATGCCGCGCCGGTGGATGCGGCCGGGGCCGCCTCGCAGGGTGTGCGCGCCGACCCGTCGTAGCCGCACGCTCCGTGCGGACGGAAGAGCCATCGGCAAGACCGCACAGCGCGCACCAGCGCGCACCGCTCAGGCGCCGCCGAACCGCAGCGCGCGCACCAGCGCGAACGCCTCGGCCCCCGCCGCGTCGCGCGGGAGGCCGGCGGCCGACGCGAGGGCCGCATCCAGCCGGTCGGCGCCCCACGCGCCGACGATCTCGGCGCGGAGCAGGTCGCGGTGCAGGCTGGGCAGGTCCTGCCGGGCGTTCAGCCGGGTGGCCAGCGCGTAGAGCCGGAGCCCGGAGTCGACCCAGGCGGCGTCGCGGCCGTCCGCGGTGTGCGGGGCGAGCATCCACCCGGCGAGGCCCATCATGCCGCTGCCGACGACCGGCTTGTCGACGTATGACGACTGCAGCATGTGGTTCACGAGCATCCGGCGGCGCAGCTCGCGCGCCAGCTCTGCGACCGCGTCCGCTCCCACGATCTCCGGCGCCCGCAGGCTGATGCGCTGCAGCGAGAGCACCGCCGCGCCGGCGAGGATGACGAGCCACGGGTTGGTGAGCGCGTCCGTACGCCCGAAGATGCCGACGGCTTCGCGGAACAGGCGGACCGCCTCAGCGTCGTCGCCCTCCGCGAGTGCGACCTCCGCCAGGCCTGCGTATGCCACGCCCAGATAGTCCACGTAGTCGAACCCGGTGTCGTCCTGGTCGCGCAGGTAGCGTTCCAGCAGGTCGCGTGCCCGGTCGAGGTCGCCGAGGGCCACCGAGTTGATGGCGATGATCCAGTCGATCTGACGCACGTCGCCGACGGCTTGCAACTCGCCGAAACCGCTCTGGGCGCGCTCGGCCCACCTGATCGCCTCCACGGGATGCGCGAGCTCGCTGTGCACCTGCGCGAGCGACTGGGCAGCGGATGCGGTGCTCCAGGTGTCCTCAGCGATGCGCGCCTTGTCCCAGGCGCGCTGAGCGCCCGTCATGGCGTCCTCCAGTTCGCCCGCGTTCTCGGCGAGCTGGGCGAGCAGCAGGTTCCCCATCGCCGCGAGCCCGTGGTCGGTCGACTCCCGGTAGCGTTCCATCAGCGCGATGCTCGGGCCCGTCCGCCCGCCGAGCGCGACGGCGCTGGCGAGGGCGTCCAGGCGGCTGTCCGGCAGAGGGCCGCGTCCGCGGGCGCGCTTCAGGCGCGTGATCGCGCGCAGCGACGTGCGCTGGTCGAGGAAGAGGAAGGTGCCGCCGATCATCGCGTACACCGCGACGGCGTCGATCCGTTCCTCTTCGCCCTCCGGTTCCCAGTCGCGCAGGGCGGCGAGGACGCCGGGCGCGAAGGCGATGACCTCCGTGTGCGCGCTGCGCAGCGACCAGTAGTAGCCGAGTGTGGCGAACACCGCGACCACCGTGGTTCCGTCCTGCGCATCGAGCGCGGTGCGGAGGATGGCGACCAGGTTGTCCTGTTCGGCGGTCACCCTGCGGAACTGGGCGACCTGTTCTCGCCCGTTCATCCGGCCGAGCGCATCCCGGGAGAAGGTGCGCGCCCAGTCCGCCATCCGCGTCTGCACCAGCTCGGTCTCCCCGGCCTCGGCCAGGGCGAGCTCGCCGAACTCGCGGACGGTCTCCAGCAGCCGGTAGCGCAGGATGCCCGTTGTCTCATCCTCCGTGACGGTCACGAGCGATTGGTTCACCAGTGCCTCGAGGTCGTCCAGCACGGTGGCGGCGCCGTCGCCGGAGACGACGTCGGCGGCGTCGGCGCTGAACCCGTCGGGGAACCGCGACAACCGCCGGAGCAGCATGCGCTCCGAGGTGCCGAGCAGGTTCCAGCTCCAGTCGATGACGGCGAGCAGGGTGCGGTGGCGCTCCGGCGCCGTGCGCTCGCCCCCGGTCAGCAGAGCGAACCGGTTGCCGAGACGACGCGCGATCTCGTCGACAGACATCGACCTGGTGCGCGCGGCGGCGAGCTCGATGGCGAGGGGGAGACCGTCGAGCCGTTCGCACAGGTCGGCGATGGTGTCGAGGGGGAGGACGACGCCGGGGCGGGCGGCGCGGGCGCGCTCCACGAACAGGTCGACCGCGGGGCCGCGGTCGGCGTCGGAGCCGATTGCGTTGCCGTTGCCGGTGCCGGTGCCGGTGCCGGTGCCAGCGCTGCTGCCACCGCCGGAGCCAGCGCTGCTGCCACCGCCGACCGGATGCGCGGAGCGGCTCTCCGCATCCCGTGCCCTGCTGGACAGCGAGTCGAGCGGATACACGTGCTCCGCGCCGATGGCCAGCGGCGCCCTGCTCGTCGCGAGCACCCGCACGGTCGCGACGGACTCCAGGATGTCGCCGATCCAGGCCGCCGCCGCATCCACGATGTGCTCGCAGTTGTCGACGATCAGCAGCGTCTCGCGTTCGCCGAGCACCCCCAGGATGCGCGAGCGCAGGTCGACGCGCGCGCCTGGATCGCCCGGCCGGGTCGCAGCGGCTTCTCGGATGCCCAGGGTGGAGGCCAGGGCGAGCGTCACGTCGTCGCCGTCGCGCACGCTCGCGAGCTCGACGAAGACGACGGAGGGCGTGAGCGCCGCGCGGTGACCGATCTCCTGCGCCAGTCGCGTCTTGCCGAGCCCGCCTGCGCCGAGGATGGTGGTCAGCCGCGAGGTGGCGATGAGGTCTTCGAGCGCATCCAGGTCGTATTCGCGGCCGATCAGGGCGTTGGGCGCTGCGCGGAGTCCGATGCGCACGCGCGCTCCGGCGACCGGCGGCTGGGGTGTGTCGTCGTCGACGAGCATGGATGCGTTGAACGCGACGAGCTCTGGTCCGGGCCTGGTGCCGAGCCGGTCGAGCATCGCCTCCTTCACCTCGGCGAAGACGCGGAGCGCGTCGGTGCGTCTGCCCGCGGCGTCGAGGGCGCGCATCCGTTCGAGCTGCACGGCCTCGTCGAGCGGGCTGGCATCGGCCAGGCGTCTCAGGTCGCCGAGGGCGGCCTCGGCGTCGCCGAGCAGGCGGGAGGCGCGGGCGCGCAGCAGGAGCAGTTCGTCGTGCAGGGCGGCGGCGGTGCGGCCGAGCTCGTCGGCGAGCGGGGTCGCGCCGAGTTCGACGCCCGGCTCGCCGCGCCAGAGTGCGAGGGCAGCGCGGGTCTCTACGGCGATGGTGGCCGCATCCTGGTTCTTGTCCGCCGCGCGCGCGAGCTCCAGGTGACGTCTGGCGAGCCCGAGATCGGTCGCGGCGTCGTCGACGCCCAGCGCGTACCCGCTCGGGGTGGATTCCAGCAGCCCGTCCGCCGTGACGGTGCGCACGCGCGAAACGAGCGTCTGCAGGGCGGCGCGCTCCTGCCGGGGAGGGGTGTCATCCCAGAGGTCGGAGACCAGCGACGGCACCGACAGGGAGCCGCGTGCGAGCACGAGCGCGACGATCAGGCTCTTGCCGAGCACCCCGGAGGGTTCGGCGAGTGCGCCGGACCTGTCCTCGACCAGCACGGGGCCGAGAATCGCGATCCGAGGGGACGACGGCCGAAACTCCACTTGCCGATAGTAGCGACAGCAGGCGACGTCCAGCCCCACGCGCGCGTAGGCTCAGGGCGAACACCCGTCTCGGCGAGGAGGATCATGGCGTTCGACTGGTCGGAGTTCTACACGGCACAGGGCGGCAGGGGAGTACGCGGCACCTTCCTCAGCGGCCTCGACGCCTGGCAGGGGGATGCGCCAGGCGACGCGATCGACCTCGGTTGCGGCGACGGCATCGAGACCAGATACCTGGCGGAGCATGGCTGGCGCGTGCTGGCGGTGGATGCGGACCCCGGCGTCGAGGAGCGGGTCGCCGCCGAGCTCGGGCCGGACCTCGCCGACCTGGTCGACGTGCGCCAGGCAGGGTTCGAGACGCTCGGCGGGTTGCCGGCGAGCGACTTCGTCTACGCCGGGTTCGCCCTGCCGTTCTGCGACGCCGCCCATTTCCCGTACCTGTGGGCCGACATCCGGGATGCGCTGCGCCCCGGTGCGGTGTTCGCGGGCGAGTTCTTCGGTCCGCACGACGAGTGGTTCGGCCGCCCCCGGATGAACTTCCACGACCGCGCCGGCGTCGAGGGGATGCTCACCGGCCTCGACGTCCTGCAGCTCGCAGAGGAGGACCGCCGCGGCATGTCCTTCGAGGGCCCCAAGCACTGGCACGTCTTCCACGTCGTCGCCCGGGCCTGACCCCGTCGGGGCGGGAGGAGGGTCAGAGGATGGTCAGCGGAGGGTTTTGCGGGCGGTGATCTGGCCGGTGTCGAAGCCGAGGAGGTGGAGGCCGCCGTGGAAGCGGGCGTGCTCGATCTTGATGCAGCGGTCCATCACCACGGTGAGGCCCTTGGACTCGCCGTACTCGGCCGCTTCCTGGTTCCAGATGCCCAGCTGCACCCAGACGGTGGGCGAGCCGACGGCGACGACCTCGTCGATGACCGCTGGCAGGTCGCTCGGCTTGCGGAACACATCCACGATGTCCGGCACCTCGGGCAGCGACGCGAGGTCGGGGTATGCCTTCTCGCCGAGGATGGTGTCGGCGTTCGGGTTCACGAAGTACACGCGGTAGTCGGTCGACTGCTGCAGATAGGTTCCGACGAAGTAGCTCGACCGCGCAGGGTTGGGGGAGGCACCGACGATAGCGACCGACTTCGCCGCGCGCAGGATGCGCAGACGCTCCTTGGCGTCAGGGCCCTCCCAGGTGCGCTGCGACTTGAGCAGCTTCGCCAGCGGCGAGCCGGACGGAACGGCGCAGCTCAGCCCGTTGACCAGCTGCACCTGCTCCGTCCCGGGGGACGCAGCACCGGCGGCGGCACCAGTGGATGCGGTGGATGCGTCTGCGATCGTCATGCGTTCGTCTCCTTCACGGCGATGGTGAGGGCCTGATCCAGATCGTAGATGATGTCGTCCACGTCTTCGATGCCGACGCTGATGCGCACGACGCCCGGCAGGACGCCGGCATCGATGAGCTGCTGTTCGGTGAGCTGCGCGTGCGTGGTCGACGCCGGGTGGATCACGAGCGTCTTCGCGTCACCGATGTTGGCGAGGTGGCTTGCCAGGTTGACCGACTCGATGAACTTCTGGCCGACAGCGCGTCCGCCCTTCACGACGAAGCTGAACACGCTGCCGGCGCCCTTCGGCAGGTACTTCTGAGCGCGGTCGTGGTGCGGGTGGGCGGGGAGGCCGGCCCAGAACACGGACTCGACGCGCGGGTCGGCATCCAGCCATTCGGCCACGGCGCGCGCGTTGTCGACGTGCGCCTGGATGCGGTACGGCAGGGTTTCGACGCCCTGTGCGAGCAGGAACGCGGAGTGCGGGGCGAGCGACGGGCCGATGTCGCGCAGCTGCTCGGCGCGGAGCCTGGTGAGGAAGGCGTACTCGGCGAAGTTGCCCGACCACTCCAGCCCGCCGTACGACGGTACCGGCTGCCCGAACAGCGGGAACTTGTCGCTGTGCCAGTCGAACCGGCCGCTCTCCACGACCACGCCGCCGAGCGTCGTGCCGTGTCCGCCGAGGAACTTGGTGGCCGAGTGGATGACGATGTCTGCGCCCCACTCGATCGGCCGGTTGAGGTACGGCGTCGCGATGGTCGAGTCGATGACGAGTGGGATGCCCGCGGCGTGCGCCACCTCGGCGAGGCCCTCGATGTCGGCGATCTCGCCGGACGGGTTCGCGATGGTCTCCGCGAACAGCAGCTTGGTCTTGTCGGTGATCGCCGCGGCGTAGTCGGCAGGATCCGCGCTCTGGACGAACGTGGTCTCGACGCCGAAGCGGCGCAGCGTGACGTCGAGCTGGGTGATCGACCCTCCGTAGAGGTTGGCGGAGGCGACGATGTGGTCGCCGGCGCCTGCGAGGGATGCGAAGGTGATGTACTGCGCGCTCAGCCCGCTAGCCGTCGCGACGGCTCCGAGACCGCCCTCCAGGCTGGCGACGCGCTCCTCGAACGACGCGACGGTCGGGTTGGCGAGGCGCGAGTAGATGTTGCCGTACTTCTGCAGGGCGAAGCGGGCGGCCGCATCTGCGGTGTCGTCGAAGACGAACGCACTGGTCTGGTAGATCGGGAGGGCGCGGGCGCCTGTCACCGGATCGGGGATGTTGCCCGCGTGAATCGCACGCGTGCGGAAGCCGTATTCGCGATCTGCCATGCAGCCAAGCTACCGGAGCGGGAGAGGGGTGCGCGGGGCCGCGGCGTAACAGACCGCAACGGGCCGCGGAATGCCCTTGTGATACACTTGTATTAGATCGCGTGATTCGCGATCCCGGACGACGGATCAGTACCCGGAGCGCGACAAGACTGGCCACGGGAGTGAATCATGTCGTGGATCGTGTTGATCGTGTCCGGCGTCCTCGAAGCCGTCTGGGCCACAGCGCTCGGGCTCTCCGCCGGTTTCACCAAGCTCTGGCCGTCGGTGATCTTCGGGGTGGCGCTCATCGCATCCATGGGGGGACTGGCCTTCGCCATGCGCGACATCTCCACCGGGACGGCGTATGCGGTCTGGGTCGGGATCGGCGCGGCCCTCACTGTGCTCTACGCGATGCTGTTCGGCGGAGAGGGCTTCTCGCTCGTGCGCGTGCTCCTCATCCTCGGCCTCGTCGCCTGCATCATCGGCCTCAAGCTGACCTCCTCGCACTAGAAGCCATCGGGGCGGGGCGGGGCGGGGCAGGGCGGGGCGGGGCCGGGCGGTCAGGAGAGGTGGACGGCGGCGAGGGCGAGGCCCGCGATGATGACCCAGGAGAGCAGCCCGACCGCGAGCGCCCGCCAGCCGGTGCCGAGGAGGGTGCGGAGGCGAACGGCGGTGCCGAGGCCGAACAGCGCCATCGCGAGCAGCACGGTCTGGAGGGTGTCCGCCCCGGACAGGACCGCATCCGGCAGCGGGATGAACGACGCCACCAGCACCGCGGCGATGAACCCGGCGACGAACAGCGGCACGATCGGTGGGCGCTTGGCAGCAGGGTCGCCCTCGACGTGACGGCGCCGCTCGACGACAGAGGCAACGGCGACCATCGGGGCGAGCATCAGCACCCGCGTCAGCTTCACCACGACGGCGACCGCCAGGGCGGCCGGACCGGCGAGCTGGGCGGTCGCGACGACCTGCCCGACGTCGTGCACGCCGGCGCCGACCCAGTGCCCGAACTGCAGCGAGCTCAGGCCAAGTGGATGCCACAGCACGGGCAGCACGAAGATCGCGAGCGTTCCGCACAGGGTCACCAGCGCGACCGGCGTCGCCGTCTCCTCGTCCTTCGACTTGACGACGCCGCTCATCGCGCCGATCGCAGAAGCGCCGCAGATCGAGAACCCCGTCGCGATCAGCAGCGGCTGGTGACCAGGCAGCCGGAACAGCCGCCCCAGCCACATCGTTCCGACGAACGTGACGAGCACGATGCCGACCGTGGTCAGGATGGTCAGCCAGCCCAGGTCGGCGATGTCGCCGAGGCTCAGTTTGAGGCCGAGCAGCACGACGCCGAGGCGCATGAACCGCTTGGCGGACACCGACAGCCCCGGTGCCAGCGCGCCCGTCACGGCGGGCCGCGCGAACGGCAGTTGACCGACGACGATCCCGAGCACGACCGCGGCGGTCAGCAGCGGCACGGCGGGCACCAGCCAGTGGATGCCCCAGGCGACGAGCGCCGCAAGTGCGGCGGCCGCCACTCCGGGAATCCACCGAGGTGGGGTGCGGGTGGCGGCCGTCGGACTCTGCATTCCTCCTATTGTGGCCGAACTCGGGCTACGGCTTCGTCCGCCCTGCCGAGATCGCGGCGTTCAGCTTCGCCGGGTCGAGCGTGATCTGCTTCGAGTCCTTCGGCGTCTGCGCCGCCGCGGAGCCGAGGTCGGCGCTGGAACCGTACAGTCCAGGCGCGCAGTAGGTGATCTGGTGCTCGATGTCGAGGCTCAGGACGCTCTTTCCGCCGACCGCCCAGTATGTGGAGACGCCCTGGATAGTCGAGTCGGTGACCTCGCCGTACGGGATGCACTCGGGAACCGCGAGCAGCAGCGGCGCTCCGCTGACACCGGCGATGGCGGAGATCGACAGCGCGTCGGGGAAGCCGAGCGCGCTGGCGACGAACGCGGTGTCCGCGAACGGGAAGATCTCCTTGTTCACGGCCTGGGCCGTTCCGAACCTGTCGCCTCCTGCGAGGCGGAGGACGGTCGGGACGCCGAGCTTCTCGAGGTCGCGCTGGATGCCGGTCGACACCGTGTTCACACCGCCGGCGATGTAGATGCGCTCCGGTGCGAGCGTCGTGATGAGCTGCTTGGTCGCCGCATCGAGCGATCCCGACCAGCCGTTCACCAGCACGAGCGGGCTGTTCTGGTATCCGGCGGCCGAACCGGCCACGAGCGCGTCAGGGAACGCGTTGCCTGTCGCGATGAAGACGCTGGTCACGCGACCAGCGGGGAAGGCCGCGGTCGCGACCGCTCGTGAGGTGGCGAAGCGATCGTCTCCGGAGACCCTGGTGACGCTGGGCGCGAGCTTCTGGAGCTGCGCGAACGCGGAGGCTCCGACCGCGGCGAGTCCGCCGACGACCACGATCTTCGGCGGTGCCAGGGTCTTGATGGCGTTGATGACGCTGGCCGGTACGAAGTCCTGCCTGGTCATCAGCAGTGGGCCGCCCGCGCGGGCGGCCGCGGCGCTCGCTCCGAGCGCGTCGGGGAAGTTCACGCCGTTCGCGACGTACACGACCTTCGCCTGGCCGGGGCCGTACGAGCCGAGAGCGACCTGCACCGAGGTGTCGAAGCGGTCTGCGCCGGCGATGCGTCCGCCGTACCAGGACCAGGTGCCCACGCTGCCGTCGATGCCGGTGATCTGCTGGCCGGCGGCGACCGTGATCGGCTTGGAGTCCCAGAGCGTGTCGGAGTCGTCGTAGTAGCTGGTCGCGTATGCGGGGGTGGCGGCGGTCGAGTCGGCGAAGCGCACGACGTATTCCCCTGCTGCGAGCCCGCCGAGCGTGTATGCGCCGCTCGGCGTGATCGTCGGCGCGACCTCGTTGAACTGCTCGAAGAGCCCGGTCGTCGGGTTGAGGCGATAGGCGCGGAACCCGTTCGCCAGGCCCGTCGTGCCCGCGACCGTTCCGCTGATCGAGCCGGCGATGGGCTGTGTCGCGGTGAGTCCGGAGACGTTGGCGTTCGTCACGGTGACGACCTGCGCATCGTCCTCGAACGTGCCGCCGACCCAGGTTCCTGCGTTCTTTCCGTCCTGCGTCGCCCGGAACTGGACGCGATAGCGGCCGGGCGTCACACCGGACACGCTCCACGTTCCGTTCGTGGCGTTCGCCAGCAGTGACTGACGCGGAGTGCTGCCGGTCAAGGGCAGGAGGAGAACGGACGACGATTCCGCCGTGGTCGTTCCCCCGCCCGCGACGTCGTAGTTCACCGTCCCGCTGACGGTGTAGCCGGAGGCCGCCGTCGCGGCAGTCGGGACGAGGGCGAGTCCGGCGACGGTGAGCGCTGCCGCCACACCGCCGACGAAGAGGGTTCTGAGTGCGCGCCTGGGGCGCCGGTTTCGGGTCACGGGCAGAGCGTACTGTCCGGTCGGTCAGTTCGCCTATGTCCCATTAGGGGTGTCTTGCGCGCGCCCCGTCAGGCGCACCCTGTCACAGCGCCGCCCGTCACGCGCGCCACGTCACAGCGCCGCGAGCAGCGCCGTCCCGTCCGGCACGCCGAGACCCGTGCACGCGTCCCACCCCGCCGTCGCCGCGAACGCGCCGTTGTCACCACTCGTGATGTCCCTGAATCCCGCGGCGACCTGCCCCTTCGTCACCGAGTCGTACAGCGCAGGCTGCGCGAGCCCCAGGGGTTTTCCCGTCGACTGCACGATGCGCGCCACCAGGGCAGCCCAGAGCGGCGCGACAGCGCTCGTGCCCCCGATCACCAGTTCCTTTCCGTCGACGAGCACGCGGTAGCCGGTCTGCGGGTCGGCGACCGCCGAGACGTCCGGCACGCCGCGGCCGCTCGGGCCGTTGGCGCTGCCACCCGCATCCACGCCGCCTGCGCCGAGGGGGACGCCGACGTTCTTCTGCCAGGTCGGCTGCGCGAAGGCCGCACTCACGCCGCCGCCGGTCGCTCCACCGCCCGTGCCGTTGTTCCACACCGTCTCCGACTGCACGACCCCGGTGGATGCGTCCGCGCTGAGCCGTGTGCCCCCGCAGGCCAGGGCGTGCGGAGACGACGCGGGGAAGTCGACGTGCGCCTTGCCGTCCGTCACCCTGTCGCTGCTCCCGTCGTCGCCCGCGGCGGCCGTCACCGTCACGCCGAGCGCTGCGGCGTCGACGAGCGCCTGGTCGAATGCGGTGCGCGCCTGCGCCGTCCAGGCGTCCTCCGACTGGCCCCAGCTGATGCTGATCGCCGCGGGGGTCGGGTCGGCGTGGGCGGCGGTGGTGACCGCATCCACGAAGCCGGCGTCGGTGTTGGGCGCGAAGTACACGACGATGTGCGCGGCGGGCGCGAGTGCGCCCGCCACCTCGATGTCGAGCATCACCTCGCCGTCAGCCCCGTTGGGGTCCGCCCCCGGCTGGTTGGCCGCACCGTCGACGCCGACCGCCGTGACGGTCGGACCGGTGATTCCGAGACCGCTGAAGTATGTGTCGAGGTCGCTCTGCTCGTAGCCTCCGCCGAGCTCGATGATCGCGATGGTCTGCCCGCTGCCGTCCGTCCCGGCCGGGAAGCGGTAGATCGCGCCGAGCTCCAGCGGTGTGTAGCTGGTGCTCACCGCCCTCGGGCGCGCCACCCGGAACAGCGCACGGGCCTGCGGCCGGTCGTCGAGGCCGAGCACAGCGGTCACCACGCCGTCGAGCGCCGCGGGGATGCTCAGCCCACCCGTGCGGCTGCGGTGCGTGAACTCGCGGTCGGCAGCATCCCGTGCCGTCGCCTGGTCGAGGTCGGTGCCGAAGACCCTGCCCACCAGCGCGGATGGTCCGGAGACGCGCACCCTGCGCTCCGCGGCGTTCGCGTCGAGCACGGTGAGGCCGAGCCCCTTCAGCGTCGACGTGACCAGGTCGACGTCGGCAGTGGATGCGCCGTACGTCTTCGCGAAGTCTGCGCGGCTGACCGGTGTGGTCAGGGCGTCGTCCGGCAGCTCGGTCTGCCGCCGCAGCACGAGCGTCGCCTCGACCGTCGCTGCAGGGTCGATGGCGGCGTGGGCGGTGACGCCGGGGGTCTCCGGTCGTTCGCTGCCGGGGAGGGGGACGAGGTCGATCGGCTGGTTGGCATCCATACCCACGGTCTACCACCGGCCACCGACCGCGGACAGGCCCGCGATCCTGAGAACTCAGAGAGGCCGGTCAGCGGTCAGGTCAGACCCAGCTGGGCAGCCACATGTGGATCTGCCAGTACCAGAACGGGATCTGCTGCGCGGTCCAGATCGGCCAGAAGAACACGCTCACCGCCGACGCGACCACGAGGAACAGACCGACCCAGATGATTCCGCGCTTGCGCCGGTGCGACGGATCGCTCCGCCTCCCGAGCACGATCCCGATGACCGCGGTCAGCCCGAGGATCAGGTACGGCTCGAACGCGATCGCGTAGAACTCGAAGATCGTGCGGTTGATGTAGAGCAGCCACGGCAGGTACCCGGCGGCGAGGCCGGTGAGGATGAGTCCCACCTGCCACTCGCGGTAGCGGATCACCCGGTAGACCAGGTAGAACGCCGCCGCTGCCGCCGCCCACCAGATCAGCGGGTTGCCCAGGGAGGTGATCGCGGACGAGCACGCGTTCGCCGTGCATCCGTTCTCGCCGAGATTCGATCCGACGTAGTACATGCTGGTCGGCCGGATCATGAACAGCCAGGTCAGCGGGTTGGCCTGGTACGGGTGCGAGACGTGCAGGTTGATGCTGTAGCCGTACATCTCGGTCTGGTAGTGCCAGAGGTTCTGCAGCCAGAGCGGCACCCATGACAGCCCGCCCGTCCACTGCATGTGCGTCGTCTCCGCCCAGTGCCGGTAGTAGCCGCCGCTGGTGACGAGCCAGCCCGTCCAGGTGGCGACGTAGCTGACCAGCGCGATCGGCACCATGAGGACGAATGTGGCCGGCGCCTGCTTGAGGATGGCCCCGCTGATGAAGAACGGCAGCCCGACGCGGCGCCTGGCGACGATGTCGACCACCACGGTGTACACGGCGAAGAACGCCAGGAAGTAGAAGCCGCTCCACTTCACCCCTGCGCACAGCCCGGCGAGCACGCCGGCGGCGAGCAGCCACGGTCGCCACCACAGCACGGGCCCCCAGGCGGGGTCGCGCCCGGCTGCCCACGACGCGTGCACCTTCTCCGCCAGCCGGGTGGCGTGCCACTGTCTGTCGAGCAGGATGCACCAGAACGCCAGCAGAGCGAGGAACACCACCGAGTTGTCGAGCAGGGCGACTCTGCTCATCACGATCGCGTGGCCGTCGATCGCCAGCAGGAACCCTGCGACGGTGGCGAGGATGGTCGACCCGAACAGCTTCCGCGCGATCAGGAAGACGACCAGCACGGCCAGGATGCCGACGACGGCGGTCGAGATCCGCCAGCCGAAGGAGTCGCCTGCGCCGAACGCCGCGAGGCCGAGCGCGATCATCCACTTGCCGAGCGGCGGATGCGCGACGAACGACGGATCGGACGTGAAGATGTCCGTGTTGCCCGCGTTGAACTGCTGATCTGCCTTGTCCGGCCAGCTGCCCTCGTAGCCGAGGTGCATCAGCGAGTACGCGTCCTTCACGTAGAAGGTCTCGTCGAAGACCAGCGCGTGCGGGAACCCCAGGTTCCAGAGCCGCAGCACGGCGGCGAGCAGCGTGACGGCGACGGGAGCGCCCCAATACCAGAGCTTCATCCGCAGCGGGGTGCGGAGCATCCGTGCCCACCAGTCGTCGAGCCTGGTTCCCGTCTGCTCCACCGGGAGGGGCGCGATCGGGCTGCCGATGGCGGGTGTCGAAGTCACCAGATCATGCTAGAGGGTGCGTCTATGGGTGACAGACTCGGAGCATGATCATCCTCGCGGCCACTCCCATCGGCAACCTCAAAGACGCGTCTCTGCGCCTGATCGAGGTGCTGGGCTCGGCTGCCGTGGTCGCGGCGGAGGACACCAGGGTGACCCAGCGACTGCTCGCGGGGCTCGGCATCGAGAACCGTCCTCGCCTGATCGCGCTGCACGACCACAACGAGCGCGACAGGTCTGCCGAACTGGTGGAGCTGGCGCGCGAACAGGATGTGGTGGTGCTGTCGGATGCGGGGATGCCGACCGTCTCCGACCCCGGCTTCCACCTCGTCGAGGCCGCGGCGGCCGCCGGCGTCGGCGTCACGGTCATCCCCGGCCCGAGCGCGGTGGTGACGGCGCTCGCCGTGTCTGGGCTTCCCACCGACCGGTTCACCTTCGAGGGCTTCCTGCCGCGCAAGCAGGGGGAGCGGCTGAGCACGTTCCGCGCGCTCGCCTCCGAGCCGCGCACGATGGTGTTCTTCGAGTCGCCCAACCGGCTCGCCGCGTCCATCGCCGACCTCGCGACGGTGCTCGGCGACGACAGGCGCGTGGTGGTGTGCCGGGAGCTGACGAAGCTGTTCGAGGAGGTCAAGCGCGGCACAGCGGCAGAGCTCGCGGCCTGGGCTGCGGAGGGTGTGCGCGGCGAGATCGCGGTCGTCGTCGCCGGAGCGGAGGCGCGGACGGTCGATCTGGAGACCGGCGTAACACAGGTGCTCGCCCTGGTCGCAGGCGGTGTGCGGCTCAAAGACGCGGCAGGCGAGGTCGCAGAGGCGACGGGGCTCGGCAAACGCGACCTCTACCAGGCGGCACTCGACCGGAAGTGACCCCAGCCGGTAATACGCCAGGATGCGCCCCCGCGCGCCCGTAGGATGGTCACCATGTCCGACGGCTCTTCGTTCTACATCACCACGCCGATCTTCTACGTGAATGATGTCCCGCACATCGGGCACGCATACACGGAGGTCGCCGCTGACGTCCTCGCGCGCTGGCACAGGCAGGCCGGTGACGACACCTGGCTGCTGACCGGCACGGACGAGCACGGCCAGAAGATCCTGCGCACCGCGACCGCCAACGGCACCACCCCGCAGGAGTGGGCCGACCGTCTCGTGACGAACGAGTGGCTTCCCCTGCTGAAGACGATCGACATCGCGAACGACGACTTCATCCGCACCACGGACGAGCGGCACGAGAAGAACGTGCAGAAGTTCCTGCAGAAGCTCTACGACGACGGCTTCATCTACGCCGGGGAGTACGAAGCGCTGTACTGCGTCGGCTGCGAGGAGTTCAAGCCGCAGAGCGAGATCGTCGACGGCACGGGGGAGTACGAAGGCCAGAAGGTCTGCGCCATCCACTCGAAGCCGCTGGAGCTGCTGCAGGAGAAGAACTACTTCTTCCGGATGAGCCAGTTCGCCGACCAGCTCCTCGCGCTCTACGAGGAGCGCCCGGAGTTCGTGCAGCCGGAGTCGGCCCGCAACGAGGTCGTCTCGTTCGTGCGCCAGGGACTCAGCGACCTGTCGATCTCCCGCTCGAGCTTCGACTGGGGCATCAAGGTGCCGTGGGACGAGTCGCACGTGGTCTACGTGTGGTTCGACGCCCTCCTCAACTACGCCACCGCCGTCGGCTACGGCCAGGACGACGAGAACTTCGCCAGGCGCTGGCCGGCGACGCACATCGTCGGCAAAGACATCCTGCGCTTCCACGCGGTGATCTGGCCGGCCATGCTCCTCGCTGCGGGACTCGACGTTCCGCACCAGGTGTACGGCCACGGTTGGCTGCTGGTCGGCGGCGAGAAGATGTCCAAGTCCAAGCTGACCGGCATCGCGCCCACCCAGATCACCGACACGTTCGGGTCGGATGCGTTCCGCTACTACTTCATGCGCGCCATCAGCTTCGGCCAGGACGGCTCGTTCAGCTGGGAAGACCTGTCCGCCCGCTATCAGGCCGAGCTCGCCAACGGGTTCGGGAACCTCGCATCCAGGGTCGTCGCGATGGTCTCGCGCTACTTCGAGGGCGTCGTGCCGCCCGCCGGCCGCTACGAGGACGCCGACTTCGCCGTGCAGAAGACGGTCGCCGACGCCGCCTCCGCCGCTGACGCCGCCATCGAGAAGCTGGCGATCCACGACGCGCTCACCGCCGTCTGGACGATCGTCGACGAGCTCAACGGGTACATCACCGCCCAGGAGCCGTGGTCGCTCGCCAAGGACGAGACGCAGCGCGAGCGCCTCGCCACCGTGCTCTACACCGCCGCGGAGGGACTGCGCGCGCTCGCCGTGCTGCTGTCTCCCGTCATCCCGAAGGCCACCCTCAAGCTGTGGGTGGCGCTCGGCGCGGAGGACGAGCTCGGCGGACTCGACGAGCAGCCGCTGCGCACGGCGGGCGAGTGGGGCCAGCTTCCCGCCGGCACCACCGTCAACGGTCTTGAGGCGCTGTTCCCCCGGATCGACGCGGACGCGGTGCCTGGCGCATGACCGACCCGGCGTTCATCCGGCAGCGTCACGTCACCGACGGGCGTGACCTGGAGTACCCGCCGCTTCCGGAGGCGCTTGTCGTCCCCGTCTACGACAACCACACCCACCTGGAGATCGCGGACGGCGACGAGCCGATGGACTACCGGGAGCAGCTCGACCGCGCATCCAGCGTCGGCGTCCGCGGCGTCGTCCAGGTCGGCAACGACGTGGAGACCTCGCGCTGGTCGGCCGACATGGCCGCCATCGAGCCCCGGATGCTCGCCGCCGTCGCCCTGCACCCGAACGACGCGCCGGACTACGCGGAGCGCGGTGAACTCGACGACGCGCTCGCGGTGATCGCCGAGCTCGCCGCCCGACCCCGGGTGCGCGCCGTCGGCGAGACGGGCCTGGACTTCTACCGCACCGAGGCCGGGCCGCGCCGTGACGCGCAGTTCCGCTCGTTCGAGGCGCATATCGAGATCGCCAAGCAGAACGACATCGCCATGCAGATCCACGACAGGGATGCGCACGCCGACGTCATCGCGACCCTCAAACGCGTCGGCGCCCCGGAGCGCACCGTGTTCCACTGCTTCTCCGGCGACGCCGAGTTCGCGCAGCTCTGCGCGGACAACGGCTGGTACATGTCGTTCGCGGGCAACGTCACGTTCAAGAACGCCGAGAACCTTCGCGAGGCCCTGCGGGTCGCTCCGCGCTCGCTGATCATGGTCGAGACGGACGCGCCGTTCCTCACCCCGACCCCGTTCCGCGGAAGGCCGAACGCGCCGTACCTCATCCCGCACACGCTGCGCGCGATGGCGGAGACGATCGGCACGGACGCCTCCACCCTGGCAGCGCAGATCTGCTCCAACACCGAGCTGGTCTACGGCCGCTGGGACGCCGAGCCGGTCGCATCGCCGCCGACGACGCCCATCGGGATCATCGCGTGACCGCCCTTCGCCTCCTCGGTCCGGCCGAGATCCGCGACCTGGCCGACCTGCTCGACGTCACGCCGACGAAGAAGCTCGGCCAGAACTTCGTCATCGACGGCAACACCGTCCGCCGCATCGTGCGCGTCGCGAAGGTGCAGCCAGGGGATGTGGTGGTCGAGGTCGGGCCCGGGCTCGGCTCGCTGACCCTCGGGCTGCTGGAGGCGGACGCATCCGTCGTGGCCGTGGAGATCGACGGCAGACTCGCCGAGCAACTCCCGACGACCGTCCGCACGATGGCGGAGCAGGTCGCGGACCGGCTCACCGTCGTGCACACGGATGCGCTGCACGTCACCGAGCTGCCGCAGTCGCCGACCAGGCTCGTCGCCAACCTGCCGTACAACGTCTCCGTGCCCGTGCTGCTGCACTTCCTCGAGCACTTCCCCGGCATCAGGAGCGGCGTGGTGATGGTGCAGGCCGAGGTCGGCTTCCGCGTCGCGGCGGAGCCCGGATCGAAGGTCTACGGCGCCCCCAGCGTGAAGGCCGCCTGGTACGGCAGCTGGCGCACGGCGGGCACCGTCAGCCGCCAGGTGTTCTGGCCGGTGCCGAACGTCGACTCCGTGCTCGTCGCCTTCGAGCGCCACGCGGAGGAGCCAGGAGACGAGACGCTGCGCGCCCGCACCTTCGAGCTGGTGGATGCGGCGTTCCAGCAGCGCAGGAAGATGCTGCGGCAGGCGCTCGCGCCGGTCTACGGCGACTCGGCCACCGCATCCGCCGCGCTGGAGACGGCCGGGCTGGCACCGACGCTGCGGGGCGAACAGCTCGGCATCGCCGACTTCGTCAGGCTCGCCACGGCGAGGGTCTAGCGCCTGGCTCATCCGCCTGTAGGTTGGGAGTATGACCACTCCGGCCATTGACGCAGTTCACGTGCGAGCCCCCGGCAAGATCAACGTGTTCATGCGCGTCGGGGCGGTGATGGACGACGGGTACCACGACGTCGCGACGGCATACCAGGCTGTCTCTCTCTACGAGGATGTGCGCGCGTATCCCGACGACGAGTTCTCTGTCAGCTTCGGCGGCTCGATCGACACCTCCGGACTGCCGACGGACAGCACCAATCTGGCCATCAAAGCGGCGAAGCTGCTGGCGAGGAAGACCGGATACTCCGGGGGCGTGCGGCTCGAGATCGACAAGCACGTCCCGATCGCGGGCGGGATGGGCGGCGGTTCGGCGGACGCAGCGGCGACGCTCGTTGCCTGCGACGCCCTGTGGGGCACGGAGGCGAGCAAGGAGGATCTGCACTCCATCGCCGCCAGGCTCGGCGCCGACGTGCCGTTCGCCCTGGTCGGCGGAACGGCGATCGGCACCGGCAGAGGCGACCGGCTGAGCCCGGCGCTCGCCACCGGCCAGTTCCACTGGGTGCTCGCTCTGCCGGACAGTCAGCTGAGCACCCCGGCCGTCTACAGCGAGCTCGACAGGCACCGCGAGCGCCACTCCCGCGACATCGCGCCCGCGCAGTTCACGCCGACGGTCGACACCGCCGTGCTGCAGGCGCTGCGGGCGGGGGACCCCGCGATGCTCGCCGAGTCGCTGACGAACGACCTGCAGGCCCCGGCCATCCACCTGGCGCCCGAGATCGGCGCCGTGCTGGAACTCGGCGAGATGAACGGCGCACTGGCGGGGATCGTCTCCGGCTCCGGCCCGACCGTCGCGTTCCTGACGGCGGACCTGGACAGCGCACTGGACCTGCAGATCGCGCTCAGCGCGGCGCGGCTCACGGCGGTGCGGGCGACGGGCCCGGTGCACGGGGCACGGATTCTGCCGGACTAGCCGACGTGCGCGTCTGAGCCAACGATCACGTCTGAGCCCACGATCACGTCAGCCGACGATCATGTCGCTGTGATCACGCCGGTCAGCAGCAGCACGGCCACCAGCACCGCGAGCCCGACGCGGTACCAGATGAACACGGTGATCGGGTGCTTCGTCACAAGCCGCAGCAGCCAGGCGATGCTCACGTAGGCGACGATGAGGCTCACGATGGTGGCGACGATGGTCGGGAGCCAGCCGACGCTGGAGCTGATCGCGCTCGCCTGAGTGATGCCCTCATAGCCGCCGGCCGCGACCAGCGCAGGGATGGCGAGGAAGAACGACAGGCGCGTGGCCGCCACCCGGTCGAGGCCGCGGAACAGGCCGGCGCTGATGGTCGCGCCGGAGCGGGAGACGCCGGGGATGAGGGCGATCACCTGGAAGACGCCGATGGCGACCGCATCCATGACGTTGGTGGACTCTTCGCCGCGGTTCTGGCGTCCGACCCGCTCAGCGGCCCACATCACGATGCTCCACAGGATCAGCGCAGCGACCACCACCCACAGGTTGCGCAGGCCGCCGGAGATGAGGTCTTTGGCGACCAGGCCGACGATCGCGATGGGGATGGAGCCGATGATCACGTACCAGCCCATCCGGTAGTCGTGGCCCCGCGCATCCCGGTTGAACAGGCCGCGCGCCCAGGCGACCACGATGCGCACGATGTCTTTCCAGAAGTAGATGATCGCTGCCAGGATGGCGCCGACCTGGATGATCGCGGTGAAAGCTGTCACACCCTGGTCGTCGATCTTCAGTCCGAGAAGCTTCTCGACGATGGTCAGGTGGCCCGTGCTCGACACGGGAAGGAACTCGGTGATGCCTTCGACGATGCCGAGGATCAGCGCTTGCAGCAGGTTCATCCGACCGCCTCTCGATTCAGGATGCGGATCCCAGCATGTCGGTATGTCGGCAAGAAGTCTCTGAGAATCGCGCGAACCGAAGGCATTTCTACCCCAGGATGCCCATGACACAGGCGCAAGTCGGGTGTTGAGACGATTCGTTGCTGGATCGTATCCAAGCGCCCCATGCGGTCGGGCATCCCGGGGTGTGATCCCAAAATACCGAGGCCGTCAGGCCGGCTCATAACCGTGAAGGGAAAACCGTCAAGTATTGACGGGTCACGTGCTGACGGGGCGGTGCCGCGAGTGGTTCGCGCGCACGCTCCTGGACGCGAGACTGAGCTTTCTGAGGTCTCGCCGCGAGGACAGTTCCAGTTTCGCGAGGATGTTCCGGACGTGGAAGTTGACTGTGGTCACCGACACGTACAGCCGCTCCGCGATCTCCTTGTTCGTCATGCCTGCCGCGAGCGCGTACGCGACCTGCCGCTCCCTGGTGGTCAACGGCGCGAACGGGTCGGAGGAGGTGTCGTCCGCAGCACCCCCGCCGGCCGTCAGCTCTTCCAGCTGCCTGGCGCAGCGCGCCAGGTAGCTGGACGCGCCGACCCGCCTGAACGTTGCCGCAGCGTGTTCGAGCAGCGCCGTCGCGCGCGGCTGGTCCGTGCCGAGTGCGGCGAGCAGCCGCCCGGCCTCCGCAGCTGCGATCGCCTGCGGGAACGGGAAGCGCGCGGCCGACGGATCGTCGAGCGACGCGAGGTGAGCCTCCAGGGCCTCCTGCTGCTTGCCTTCTGCCTCCAGCACACGGCCTTCCAGCCAGCCGAGCGACCCGTAGTACGGCCGCCACATCCCCGGCGCCTGGCAGCGCGCGAGCGCGGCGCGTGCCTCCTCAGCGCGGCCGAGTGCCGCCAGCGCATCCACCCGGTAGGTGAGCCAGCCGAGCGTGGATGCGCGGTTCGCCACCGCCTCCGCCTCTTCGGTGACGGCGAGCTGCGCCTCCCGGTCGCCGAGGGCGCGAGCGAGCTCGGCCCGGGCGATGAACGGCAGGTCGCTGTCGTACGAGCCCGCGATGCCGAGCTTCGCCTGCGCCGCCGACCTGAGTCGCTCGTCCACGGCCGCCGCTTCGCCGCGGCCGGCGCGCACCAGGGTGGAGGCCCAGAGCGCGATCGGCCAGCCGGAAAGGTCGGTCTCGTCGAGGGCGAGCGCCACGGCGGCGTCGGCCAGGGTGACCGACTCGTCCCACTCTCCGACCAAGAAGAGGACGTGCGCGTAGATCGTGCGGGCGAAACCGGCCGTCCAGCTCGACGGGAAGCGTTTCAGCAGCTCGTTGGCGCTGGCGAGGTCGTCACGGGCGCGGCCGACGTCTCCGCCGAGCACGAAGACGCGGGCACGGGAGACGAAGGCGTCGACAGCGGACGGGGAGGCGGCGTCGACCAGGAGCTCATCGAGTTCGGCGACAAGCGAGCCGACCAGGCCTGGACGCGCGTGCCCGGCGGCGGTGAGGGCCCAGCCGAGCAGCCTCAGCAGGTAATCGCGCGGCTGTGCCAGCCAGCGCAGTGCGGGGTCCGCGACCTCGGACGGGTCGTCCGGCGCCTCCGCGATGAGGCGTCGGCCGGTCTCCAGGTGGTCGAAGACGCCGGGGAAATCACGTGTCGCCATCAGCACCTTCGGCATCGCCTCAGCGACGTGCGCGCGGATCGCCCGCTCGTCCGGAGTGCTGGCCCGGCTGGCCTCGAACGCGAGCGCGATCGCGAGAGCACCGGGGATGTCGCCGGTGAGCGTCCGCAGTTCGAGCAGGATCAGGTCGCGCGCCTCCGACGGCGGCATGGCCTCGATGGCGGGCGCCAGGTCGAAGATGCGTTCGTGCATCCTGGTCCGCAGCGCGAGCAGCCCGATCTCCAGCAGGGCGCGGTCGTGCTCGGCGCCGGGAGCGGCGAGGTGGACGGCAGAGCGGGCGTAGCTCATCGCCTGGTCTGCCTGGTTGCGGTCAGCGGCCGTGCGGCTGGCTTCGAGGAGTTCGGCGACCAGGGTCGGGTCGGCGATGTCGGCGGCCTCGACCCTGTGACGGAGGGCGCGGTGCCCGGTGAGCACCTCGGCCGCGACCCGGTGGATGGCGACGCGGCGCTCCATGCTCAGCTCGCCGGAGAGCGCATCGGCGAGGATGGCGTGCGCAGGCTCGACCCAGACGACGCCGTCGCGTTCGGAGGACAGCACCAGCCCGCGGGCCACCGCGCCTGCCGCATCCACCCGGGTGTCGAGGCGCGCGGCGATGGTGCCGAAGACCGGGAGCGGCAGAGGGTCGCGCAGCACGGCGATGATCTCCGCCGCCTGGCGCACGGACGGGTCTGCGCCCTCGAGCGCCGAGGCGACCGCCGTGGAGAGCGGGGTGATGGCGGCCGCGGGGAGGTCCCAGCCAGCGGGATGCAGCGCAGAGGCGAACGTCTCGCGGAGCTGGCCGAGGAGCACGCTGAGCAGCAGCGGCGAGCCCTGGGTGGCCTCGGTGAGTCTGGTGGCGGTGCGTCGAGACACGGCGTGGCCCAGGATGTGCCTGGCGAGCTCCTGCGTGTCGGCGACGGCCAGAGGCGCGAGTTCGATGCGCGCGTGGTTGACCGTGGAGGAGGCGACGTCCTCGAACAGCGACACAACGCTGCCCGGCAGCGGACGCGATGCAGCGGTGAACAGGAAGCCCTGGTCGGACAGCCGGCGCACCACGAACCGCAGCGCCCGCGCCGACGCCTCGTCCACCCACTGCGCGTCGTCGACGATCAGGCAGACGGGCCGCCCGACACCGTCGACAGCGTCGAGCAGCAGGCGGCCGACGGTCAGCGGGTCGTCCGACTGCTCCGGCGGCCGGATGCGCGTGCCGCTGACCGCGTTGAGCCCGCGCACCAGGGTCTCCACCGTCGAGTAGCTGAGGTCGGACTCGAACGAGTCTGCGTGCACCCGCAGCACGGTCCAGCCATCCAGCCGCTCCGCCACGTCGGCCAGGAGCGCCGTCTTGCCGAGACCGGCCTCGCCGGTGACCAGCAGCGCGCCGCCCTTGCCGAGCGCGCGGTGGGCGACCAGCAGCATCGTCTCGCGTTCCCTGTCGCGACCGAACAGCGGCTTCGCATCCGGGCTCGAGGCGTCCTCTGTCACGTCGTTCCCCATCCCGACCGGTCGTGCGCCGTGTGCGGGTAAGTGAGTACGGGCGGACCGGTCCCAGCGATCTTCGCACAATGGCGGAGCGACCGGGATCACCCGTCCTGGGGGCGAACGCCCGGCCGGTAGGCTGGAAGTCCTTATGGCACACCTCCTCGGCGCTGAGTCGCTGCACCTCGAATACCCGACACGCGTGATCTTCGACAGCGTCACGATCGGCATCAACGAGGGCGACCGCATCGGCATCGTCGGCCGCAACGGCGACGGCAAGTCCACCCTGCTCTCGCTGCTCGCCGGGCGCATCCAGCCGGATGCCGGACGGGTCACCCGCCGCCGCGACGTGACGGTCGGGATGCTCGACCAGGGCGACGAACTCGACCAGACGCTCACGGTCGGCCAGGCCATCGTCGGCGACCAGGAGGAGCACGTCTGGGCCGGGGACGCCCGCGTCAGGGACGTGCTCGCCGGGCTGGTCTCCGACATCCGCTGGGAGGCGACCGTCGCCGAGCTCTCCGGAGGGCAGCGCCGCCGGGTGGCGCTGGCCGCGCTGCTGGTGCACGACCACGACATCCTGTTCCTCGACGAGCCGACCAACCACCTCGACATCGAGGGCGTCGCCTGGCTTGCTGCGCACCTGAAGACCCGCTGGCCGGCCACCTCGGGCGGCCTCGTCGTCGTGACCCACGACCGCTGGTTCCTCGACGAGGTGTCCACGGCGACGTGGGAGGTGCACGACCGGCTGATCGAGCCGTTCGAGGGCGGATACGCCGCGTACATCCTGCAGCGCGTCGAGCGCGACCGGATGGCGGCTGTGGTCGAGAACAAGCGCCAGAACCTGATGCGCAAGGAGCTCGCCTGGCTGCGCCGCGGGGCTCCTGCCCGCACCTCGAAGCCCAAGTTCCGGATGGATGCGGCCGCCGAGCTGATCGCGGACGAACCACCCGTGCGCAACGCGGTCGAGCTCAGCCAGATGGCCACCGCCCGCCTCGGCAAAGACGTGGTCGACCTCCTTGACACCACCGTGATCTACCCGCCGAAGACCGTCCTGCGCGACATCGAGTGGCGCATCGCCCCCGGCGAGCGCACGGGCATCCTCGGGGTGAACGGTGCAGGCAAGTCCACGCTGCTCGGCCTCATCGCCGGAACGGTGCAGCCGACCTCCGGAAGGGTCAAGCGCGGCAAGACCGTCCAGATCGCCACGCTCACGCAGCAGCTCTCCGAGCTGGACGACGTGATGGAGGACAGGGTCAGCGAGGTCATCGCCGGCAAGCGCACCACCTATGTCGCAGGCGGCAAGGAGATGACGCCCGGTCAGCTGCTCGAACGTCTCGGCTTCACCAACGCGCAGCTGTCCACGCCCGTCAAAGACCTGTCCGGCGGCCAGAAGCGCCGGCTGCAGCTCCTGCTGATCCTGCTGGACGAGCCCAACGTGCTCATCCTCGACGAGCCCACCAACGACCTCGACACCGACATGCTCGCCGCGATGGAGGATCTGCTCGACTCCTGGCCTGGCACGCTCATCGTCGTCTCGCACGACCGGTACCTGATCGAGCGCGTCACCGATCAGCAGTACGCGGTGATGGATGCGTCGCTCCGGCACCTGCCAGGCGGTGTGGACGAGTACCTGCGGCTGCGGAAGGGCCAGCTCGCGACCGGGGGACCGGCCGCGACGGCTGCGGCGGGAGCGCCGTCGGCCGGTGCAGCCGCATCCGCTGTCCCCGCGCTGTCCGGCGCCGCCCTGCGCGCAGCGGAGAAGGAGGTCTCCTCCATCGACCGCCGCCTCGGCAAGCTCGCCGACCAGGTGGCGGCGACGCACGAGCGCCTCGCCCAGCACGACCAGTCCGACTACGAGGGCATCGGCGTCATCTCGGGCGAGCTGCGCGCGCTGGAGGACGAGATCACCACGCTGGAGACCCGCTGGCTGGAACTGTCGGAGCAGCTCGAGAAGTAGCCGACCCCCGCGGGTATGCTCACCGCATGGCAACGCACGCCGTCACCAACCAGCCGCCTCCGCGGGTCGACCTGGACGAGTTCGCAGCGAACATCCCGCTCGCCGAAGGTGTCGACCGGCACGACGCCGGATGGGCGAGAGCCGACCTCGCAGCGGTCGGGCGGCTCGTCGGCAGCGCCGGGTTCCAGCGCGACGCCGAGCTGGCGAACGTGCACGAACCGGAGCTGCGCGCGTTCGACCGCTGGGGCAACCGCATCGACGAGGTGGAGTACGACCCGTCGTACCACCGCGTGCTCGGTGAGGCCGTCGCGGCGGGGGCGCACACCTCGGCGTTCGCCGAGCCGTGTCCGGGCGCGAACGTCGCTCGCGCCGCCGCCTTCATGCTGTTCGCGCAGGGGGAGGCAGGGCACGCCTGCCCGGTGTCGATGACGCACGCCGCCGTGCCCGCCATCGTGGCGTCGGCGTCGCCGGACCTCGCCGCCACCTGGCTGCCGCGCCTGCTCAGCCGTGAGTACGACTCTGCGCTCGGCGCCGGCAAGAGATCTGCCCTGTTCGGGATGGCGATGACGGAGAAGCAGGGCGGCTCCGACGTCCGCGCCAACACCACGATGGCCGTGCCGGACGGCGACGGCCGCCACCTGCTCACCGGCCACAAGTGGTTCTGCTCAGCGCCGATGTCGGATGCGTTCCTCGTGCTGGCGCAGACCGCATCCGGCCTGAGCTGTTTCCTCGTGCCCAGGGTGCTGGACGACGGCAGCCGCAACGTCTTCGCCATCCAGCGGCTCAAGGACAAGCTCGGCAACCGCTCCAACGCCTCCAGCGAGATCGAGTTCGACGGCACGGTCGGCCACCTGCTCGGCGAGGAGGGGCGCGGCGTCCGCACCATCCTGGAGATGGTGAACCGCACCCGCCTGGACTGCATCCTGGGCAGCGCGGCCGGGATGCGGCAGTCCGTCGCAGAGGCCGTCTGGCACGTCAGGCACCGCTCGGCGTTCGGCGCGCGCCTGATCGACCAGCCCGCCATGACCGCCGTGATCGCCGACCTCGCACTGGAGTCGGAGGCGGCGACCGCGGTCGCGCTCCGGCTCGCACGCGCCCACGACGACGACGCGACCGATGCCGAGCGCGCATTCCGCCGCCTCGCGACGGCGGTGACCAAGTACTGGGTCTGCAAGCGCGGCCCTGGGCACGCGTACGAGGCGATGGAGTGCCTCGGCGGCAACGGGTACACCGAGGCGTTCCCGCTCGCGCGCCGCTACCGGGAGCAGCCGGTGATGGCCATCTGGGAGGGGTCCGGCAACGTGATCGCGCTGGATGTGCTGCGCGCGCTCCAGCGCGAACCGGAGACGCTGGAGGCGTTCGACGGGGAGCTCGCTGCTGCCCGCGGCGTGCATCCGGGGTTCGACGCGCACCACGACGCCGTGCGCGCGACGGTCGCCGCGCTGGCGCGCACCGACCCTCTGGATGCGCAGGCCGCCGTCCGTCCGCTCGTCGCGTCCCTGGCGCTCGCACTGCAGGCGTCGCTGCTGCTGCGGCACGCACCGGATGCGGTGGGTGAGGCCTTCGTGGACGCGCGCCTCGGCGACGCCCGCGGCGCGCTCTACGGCGAGCTGCCGCCCGCGGCCCGCGCCGCGATCCCGGCGCTCGTCGCCCGCGCCTGACTCGCGCGCCGCCTGTGCGTTATTCGGCGCCGATCGCGGCGTAGAACTGCGAGACGGCCTTCCGGTTGTACGCCGCGTAGTCGAACGCGCTCGCCGGAACGTCTCCGGCGATGAACGCGCGGAGGCCGTCCGCGACACCGGCGTCGGTCTGCGGCACCACCAGTCCGCTGCCGGCCGGCAGCGCGTTCTTGGCCGACGCGAACTCCACCGTGACGATCGGCAGCCCGAGCACGAGCGCCTCCAGGATCACCATCGGCTGGCCCTCGTAGTCGCTCGACAGCACGAAGCAGTCCGCCGCCGCCATGATCGCGTGCGGATTGCGCTGCATCCCGGTGAGGAACACCGCATCGCTGAGCCCCAGGCTCTCGATGAGCGCCGACAGGTCGTCGAACAACGGCCCTGCGCCGACGATGACGAGCCGGGTGGCCGGATGCGCGGCGTGCACCTCAGCGAACGCCCGGATCAGCCGCGCCTGGTTCTTCTCCGGCGACAGCCTGCCGACATTGACGAACGTGGTCACGTCGTCCTGCGACTGCAGCGCGTTCGCCCACGGCGGGTTCGTGCCCGTCTCCTCGTCGAACGTCAGCTCGTGCAGGTCGGCCTGCGCGTTCTCCAGGATGTGCTCGGCGTCGACCGTGTTGAGCGCGGCGGTGAACTTCTCCGGCCGCGCGTACTCGGCGAGCCCGTCGCGGTTGATGTCCGACAGCGTCGGCGACACCGACACGAGGTGGTCGTACTGCTCGTAGAGCGTGAAGAGCTGGGTGAGGCTGTGCAGCATCTTCTTCTCGCCGCCGACCTCGCGGTGCGCATCGGAGGCCAGGTCGTTGTGCAGCCAGATCGAGCGCTCGGCCTCGGGGGAGTGCAGCAGCAGGGTCGCCCAGAACGGCCCGTAGCCGGAGAAGTCGACCACGTAGTCGAAGGTGCTCTCACCGAAGCAGCGCGACCACTCGTCGTTCCACAGCCTGTTCTGCGACGGGATGTTGGCGTGCTCCGCGATCCGCCCGCGGCGGAAGTCGAGGTGCCTGGCCAGGTGTCGCAGCTTGGCGCCGTTCATGCCGCCGACCCGCGGGAACTGGCGCACGGCGGGGTGGATCTGCTTCTGCTTGCCGATGGTGGCCTTCGATCTGCTCTGCGCGAAGAACGCCGACACGTCGAAGCGGTCGTGGTCGAGGTTGTTGAGCAGGTTCAGGGCCGACGTGGTGATGCCGTTCGGGCGCATCCCGCCGAGGTACAGCAGCAGCTTGGTGCGCCCGTCGTCGGCGAGGTCCGTGCGCAGCCGGTAGCCCTCCCTGACGCCGCGGAACACGATGTCGACGACGCGCTTCGATGCCTGGCCGTCCTCGTACGGGGTGAACCTGCGCTGCGCGGCGAGGTAACGGTCACGCCACTCCTCCGGTACCGCATCCCCGTTCTCGGCGATCGAGGCGAGGTCGTCGCCGATCTCGCGCGCCGACATCCTGGCGGGGCCAGGCCACTCGTCCTGGTCGAAGTAGAGGCCGCGGGTGCCTGCGTAGTCGGCGATGTCCGGGGTGAAGAACAGGATCGGCCTGCCGGTCTGCAGGAAGTCGAAGTAGATGCTCGAGTAGTCGGTGATGAGCGCGTCCGTCACGCCGAGCACGGCGTTGGTGGGGAGCTCGTTCGGGACGAGCAGGCGTTTGAGCTCCGGCCGGTGCCTGGCGAGCTTGTGCACGCTCTGGTGCGTCTTCAGCAGCACGGCGTACCTGCTCGTGTCGATGCGCTCCTCGATCGCGGCGATGTGCTCGAGGATCTCGTCGATGTCGTCGGTGGGCCGCCCGAACGACGCGCCCTTCCAGGTGGGAGCGAACAGCACGATCTTCCTGTCGCCGAGCGGCACGCCGGCCTCGACCAGCTGGCCACGGGTGGATGCGCGCCCAGCGTCGTCCAGGAACTGCCTGTCGATCCGCGGGTAGCCCTCCTCCACCAGCGTCCCGCGGTAGATCCCGGTGAGCTTGTACCCGGTCTGGTACATCTGCTCCGCCATGAACGGGTTGGCGGCGAGCAGGTAGTCGGCCTGCACGAAGTTGCGCACGATGTTCGCGGTGGCGAGAGCGCCGTCCTCGATGTCGTAGCCCATGCGCTTGAGCGGTGTGCCGTGCCAGGTGTTCAGATACACCTGGCCTTCGCGCTTGCCGAAGTCGGGAGGGAAGGTGGCGTTGTTGACCAGGTACTGGCTGGTGGCGAGCGCGCGGTAGTAAGCGGCGGAGCCGTACTTGACGAAGCTGACCCGCGGATTCCCGGCGAACTCGTCGACGGCGGCCTTGTACTGGGTGAGGTCGGACAGTGCCCAGATGTGCGTGAGATGGGCCAGGTCGGGGGCGGCGAGCAGCTCGCGGAAGACGGCCTCGGGGTTGTCGAGCATTCCGTTGCCGGAGAAGGACTCGTAGAAGACGGACCCGATCACGATCGGCTGCCGGCGCCAGTGCGCGTGGATCTCGAAACGGGCGGCGCGCTTTACCCTGGAGGGCAGGCGTTTCAGGCGGGAGAGTCTCATCGCCCCCGAGTTTATGAGAGGGGCATAACAGTCTCCTGAGAGCGGGCGATGCGTCTGCCTAGGACGTCTGCTCAGGACTCCTCGTCGAACCCGAGCGAGAGCTTCCGCAGCAGCGACGCCAGCCGCTCCTGCTCGCTCGCGGAGAGTCCGGAGAGCAGGTCGGATTCCGCATCCACCAGCCGGGTGATCGCCGCATCCACGCGGGTGAGCCCCTGCGCTGTCATCTGCACCAGGATGCCGCGGCCGTCGTTCGGGTCGGTGCGGCGCTCCACCAGGCCGCGGGCGACCAGTCTGTCGATGCGGTTGGTCATCGTTCCGCTGGAGACGAGGGTCTGCTGCAGGAGCGACTTCGGGCTGAGCTGGTACGGCGAGCCTGCGCGGCGGAGGGCGGCGAGGACGTCGAACTCCCACGATTCGAGGTCGGAGCGGTCGAACGCCGTGCGGCGCGCCCTGTCCAGGTGGCGGGAGAGCCTGGCGACGCGGGAGAGCACCTGCAGGGGGGAGAAGTCGAGGTCTGGACGTTCGCGCAGCCAGGAGTCCACGATGCGGTCGACTTCGTCGCGTGCGTCGGGCGTCCGTGCGTCAGGCATCCCCCCATGCTATTTCGTCTGGCGTCCACTCGATGGTCTGGCAAACTGTGTTGTGCGCCCGGCGCCGCATCGCACGGCACCGGATGCGGTCCGCCTTGGTGTAATGGCAGCACGACAGCCTTTGGAGCTGTTAGGTCTAGGTTCGAATCCTGGAGGCGGAGCAGCACCGCTCGCCCGATCCCTGGAGTGATATGACCGACCAGAACCTCGCCATCGTCGTGCTCGCGGCTGGACAGGGAACGCGGATGAAGTCCGCCACCCCGAAGCTGCTGCATCCGCTTGCCGGAATGCCGATCGTCGGGCACGTGCTCGCCACGGCCAAGCAGCTCGACGCCGCCCACGTCGTCTCCGTCGTCCGGCACGAGCGCGACCGGCTGGTCGAAGTCATTTCGGTCGACCTGCCGGAGAGCGTGATCGTGGACCAGGACGAGGTGCCGGGCACCGGCCGCGCCGTCGAGCTGGCCGTCGCGGCGCTGCCCGCCGACTTCAGTGGGGACGTGCTCGTGGTCAACGGCGACGTTCCGCTGCTCGACGCAGGCACGCTGCGCGAGCTGATCGAGAAGCACCGTGCAGGGGGAGCGGCCGCGACCATCCTGTCGTCGTTCCCCGCGGACGCCACGGGCTACGGCCGCATCGTGCGCACGGAGAGCGGCCACCTCGACCGCATCGTGGAGCACAAGGACGCAACGGACGCCGAGCGCGAGATCGGCGAGATCAACGCGGGCATCTACCTGTTCGGGCTGTCGCAGCTCCGCGACCAGCTCGCGGCGCTCACCACCGACAACGCGCAGGGCGAAAAGTACCTCACCGACGTGATCGGCCTGCTGCGCACCGCGGGCTTCGACGTGGATGCGCTGCCCGTCTCCGAGTCGTGGCTGGTCGAGGGCATCAACGACCGCGCCCAGCTCAGCGAGGCCGCCGCCAAGCTGAACGCCCTGATCGTGCGCACCTGGCAGCTCGCCGGGGTGACCATCCAGGACCCGGCGACCACGTGGATCGACGTGAAGACGAGGCTCGCGCCGGATGTCACCCTCCTCCCCGGCACGCAGCTGCGCGGCGCGACCGTGGTCGAGACCGGCGCTGTGATCGGCCCTGACACGACGCTCCTCGACTGCGAGGTCGGCGAGAACGCGACGGTCAAGCGCACGGACGGCACGCTCGCCGTGATCGGCGCAGGCGCCACCGTCGGTCCGTTCGCCTACCTCCGGCCTGGCACCATCCTCGGCGCTGACGGCAAGATCGGCACCTTCGTCGAGACCAAGAACGCGGTGATCGGCGCCGGCACCAAGCTCGCGCACTTCAACTACGTGGGGGATGCGCAGGTCGGCGAGAAGTCGAACCTCGGCGCCGGCGTCATCACCGCCAACTACGACGGAGTGAACAAGCACCGCACCGAGATCGGGTCGCACGTTCGTGCCAGCACGAACACCGTGTTCGTCGCGCCGGTTAGGATGGGTGACGGAGCGTACACGGGAGCGGGAACCATCGTCCGCAAGGACGTCCCTGCGGGAGCGCTCGCCCTCACGGTCGCTCCGCAACGCAACATCGAAGGTTGGGTCGCGCAGAAGCGGCCGGGCACCGACGCCGCCACAGCTGCGGAAGAGAGCGGAGAGTAAGTGTCAGGGATCACCACCACCGGCCAGAAGCGACTTGTTCTGATTTCTGGGCGGGCGCATCCCCGACTGGCAGAAGAGATCGCAGAGTGCCTGGGCAGCGACCTCATCCCCACGGATGCGCGCACCTTCGCCAACGGCGAGATCTACGCGCGCTTCGATGAGAGCGTCCGCGGATCGGATGCGTTCGTCATCCAGTCGCACACCTCGCCGATCAACGAGTGGCTCATGGAGCAGCTCATCATGGTGGATGCGCTGAAGCGGGCCTCTGCGAAGCGCATCACCGTCGTCGCCCCGTTCTACCCGTACGCCCGCCAGGACAAGAAGGGCCGCGGCCGCGAGCCGATCTCCGCCCGCCTCGTCGCCGACCTGTTCAAGGCGGCGGGAGCCGACCGCATCATGTCGGTCGACCTGCACGCCGCGCAGATCCAGGGCTTCTTCGACGGTCCCGTCGACCACCTCTTTGCCATGCCGGTGCTGCTGGAGCACATGAAGCGCGAGCTCGACCCGGCGGTCACGACCGTCGTCTCGCCGGACATGGGCCGCGTGCGCGTCGCCGACATCTGGAGTGACAAGCTCGGCGTGCCGCTCGCGATCATCCACAAGCGCCGCGACCCGCTGGTGCCCAACCAGGTCTCGGTGCACGAGATCGTCGGCGAGGTCAACGGCCGCGTCTGCCTGCTGGTCGACGACCTGATCGACACCGGCCGCACCATCGTCAAGGCGGCGGAGGCGCTGAAGGCGAACGGCGCGATCGGCGTCGTCGTCGCCGCGACGCACGCCGTGTTCAGCGACCCGGCCGTCGAGCTGCTGCAGAGCGACGCGATCGACTCGGTCGTCGTCACCGACACGCTTCCTCTGCCCGAGCACAAGCGCTGGGACAAGCTGACCATCCTGCCGATCGCCCCGCTGCTCGCTAACGCGATCCAGCAGGTCTTCACAGACGGCTCCGTCACCTCGATGTTCGACGGGGCGGCGTAGCAGTAGTTCTCCGCCCTCCGCGAGCGTTTCCTAGGGGAGCGCGTGCGGGGTCGACGGGATCAGGCCGAGGGGCGCCACGAACGTGGCGTCACCCTCGGTGTTGAGTGCGTAGCACTGCCAGCCCGGCCCTGCGGGCGCGAACAGTTCGAAGCGCGCCGACGAGCCCTGCGCATCCGGTGCGTAGCGGGTCACGTACACCGAGCAGGTCTGCGTCGCCGTGGTCGACGCGATGCTGATCGTCACGAGCACGCCAGGCAGCACGAGCGCCACGAGGCCGACGATCACCACGATGCGCGTGGCGATCATCGTGCGACGCCCGCGCAGCGGTCGCTCGTCGCCCGGCTCGTATCCCACCAGCTCCGGATGCTCGTCAAAACTCACCCTCTGAGTCTCAGCCGATTGCTCCCCATCCGCAACCTCGCCTCGCTCGTCCCTCCCGCCTCCCAGCAATCGAGCCGGGAGTTATGCACGCGACACGCCGGACGCACCCGTACACAAGTCCCGGCCCGATTGCCTGGGGGTCAGTGGCTGGAGCCCTCGGTCTCGATCTCGGTGCGGTCGCCGGACCAGAGGGTGTGGAAGGTGCCGTCCTTGTCGACGCGCTTGTAGGTGTGCGCTCCGAAGAAGTCGCGCTGGCCCTGGACGAGCGCGGCGGGGAGGCGCTTCACGGCGAGCGAGTCGTAGTACGACAGCGCGGCGCCGAAGCCGGGGATCGGGACGCCGGAGAGCGCGGCGGTCGCCACGACGCGGCGCCAGGCGGCTTCGCCCTCCGCGACGGCGTCGGCGAAGTACGGCGCCTCCAGCAGGGTGGCGATGTCCGGGTTCTCGTCGTATGCGTCCGCGATGCGGTTGAGGAACTGGGCGCGGATGATGCAGCCGCCGCGCCAGATCTTCGCGATCTTGTCCTTGTTGATGTTCCAGCCGTACTTCTCCGCACCGGCGATGATCGCGTCGAAGCCCTGCGCGTACGCGACGACCTTGGAGGCGTACAGCGCCTTGGAGACGTCGTCGGCGAACGAGGAGTCCACCTGCTGCACGTCCGGGCGGCTTTTCACGACCGCCTGCACGGCCTCGCGCTGGGCGGGCTTGGACGACACGGCGCGGGCGAACACGGCCTCGGCGATCCCGCCGACGGGCACGCCGAGGTCGAGGGCGTTCTGCACGGTCCAGACGCCGGTGCCCTTGCTGCCGGCCTGGTCGAGGACGATGTCGACGAACGGCTTGCCTGTCTCCGCATCCACCTGGCGCAGCACCTCGGCGGTGATCTCGATCAGGTAGGACTCGAGGTAGCCCGTGTTCCACTCGGAGAACACGTCGGCGATCGCGGCGGGCTCCAGGCCGCCGACCGTGCGCAGCAGGTCGTACGCCTCGGCGATGAGCTGCATGTCGGCGTACTCGATGCCGTTGTGGATCATCTTCACGAAGTGGCCGGCGCCGTCGGTGCCGACGTGGGTCACGCACGGCTCGCCCTCGGCGACGGCGGCGATGGAGGCGAGGATCGGCCCGAGCGTCTTGTACGACTCCTCGGAGCCGCCCGGCATGATCGACGGGCCCTTCAACGCGCCCTCCTCGCCGCCGGAGATGCCGGTGCCGACGAAGTGGATGCCGGTGGGGGAGATCCGCTTCTCCCGCTCGATGGTGTCCTGGAAGTTCGCGTTGCCGCCGTCGACGATGATGTCGCCTGGCTCGAACCGCTCGACGAGCTGGTCGATCACGGCGTCCGTGCCCTTCCCGGCCTGGACCATGATGATCGCCGTGCGCGGCTTCGCCAGCGACGCGACGAACTCGTCGATGCCCTCGGACGCCACGAACCCGGCCTCGGGATGCGCGGAGATCAGCTCGTCGGTGCGGGCGTACGTGCGGTTGAACACGGCGACCGTGTTCCCCTCGCGCGACGCCAGGTTGCGGGCCAGATTCGAGCCCATCACCGCGAGGCCGACGACCCCGATGTTGGCTGTTGCTTCGTTGGACACAGAACGCTCCTTCGGATGCGGCGGACGATCCGCCTGCGTAGAGATGAAGTGGGGACGCGAGATCGCGTGCGGGCCGAAACGTCCAGATCCGGACCGGAGACCATCGTTCGCGCTCCGACCCTCGCTGTTGGCGTGCGTCGAGCAGACTCCATCAGCCTACCAAGCCGCGGTGGAGGGGGAGTCAGTCGCAGAGGTCGGAGGAGACCCGATCGTCTCCGCCGACCACGATGGCCGTGACGACATCGTCGCCGTTGACCACGAAGTCGACGAAGCGGCCGTTCCCGTCACCGAGGGCGTACGCCCGCTGCCCTCCGGAGACGCTGTTGCTGCGTTCGAGGTCCGGGTACGCCTTCTGCAGCGCATCCAGGGTCGAACCGAGGCCGATCCCCGCACTGGTCTTCGGCGTCGGAGACACGGCCTGGTCGAGACCTGAGGCGTCTGCCACACGGATGCGCACCGCGGTCGTCGCGCTGCCGTCGCGTGCGACGGTGGTCACCGTCGGCTGTGCGCCGTTCGGGGTGGCGCCGGTCTGCTTCGGCTCGAGTTCGTAGCCGACGCAGCCGTCCTCGTCGATGGTCTTCGCGAATCCGGGAATCGCAGCCGTCTGGGCCGTGACGTCTCCTCCGATGGTGAGCGGCCCCATCCCTGCCCAGGTCACGAGCCAGGCCGACACGTTCGCCGGGTCGACGGGAACGGCGCTCGCGGTCTTCTGCGGGGCCGGCCGGGTCGGTGAGGCAGGGGCGGAGGTCTTCGCGGTGTCGGAGGAGTGGGTGCATCCGGTGAGCGAGGCGAGGACGAGGGCGGCAGCGGCTGCCGCCATGCTGAGTCCTGTCGCGCGCATCCACATCCCCCTCGTTCGGATAAAGCATCAATATCGCATGCGAAGCCCGTGTGCCGCCAGCGCCGTCGCGATCGGTTAGACTTGCTGATTGAACTTCGGCGAGGGATGCACGCGGTCACGCGCGCAGTCCGTAATCGACGCGGTGGAGCAGGGCTTCGCAGTCTTTCCTCACACGTCTTTCATCAGAACGATGCGTTCGAGTCGAACACAACCAGACACTGCGAGCAACGCTCGCCCGACAGCCGGGAGCGCCCGGCAAGGAGACAATCATGGCTGACGAGTCCAACAAGGTCGTTACCGAGGCACGCGAGAGCTTCGGCAAGGGCGCAGCGCGCAAGATCCGCGCAGCAGGCAAGATCCCCGCCGTCGTCTACGGTCACGGCACCGACCCCATCCACGTGACGGTTCCCGCCCACCAGGTCGGCCTCCTGCTCCGCAAGGCGAACGCGGTCCTCGACCTCGACATCGCAGGCAAGAGCCAGCTCGTCCTCGTCAAGGACGTCCAGAAGGACCCGGTGCTGCAGATCATCGAGCACCTCGACCTCATCGTGATCCGCAGCGGCGAGAAGGTCTCCGTCGAGGTCCCCGTGCACGTCGAGGGCGAGACCTACCCCGGCACCATCGCGATGCTCGACGTCCCGACCCTGCGCCTCGAGGTCGAAGCGACCCACATCCCCGAGCGCATCGTGCTCGACGTCACCGACGCCGAGGAGGGCACCCAGTTCCACGCCAAGGACTTCGTCCTCCCGGCCGGCGCCGCACTCGCAGAAGACCCGGAGCTGCTCATCCTCAACGTCATCGTCCCCGCTTCCTCGCGTGCGGACGAAGAGGCCGACGCCGCTGTCGCCGAGGCTGCTTCCGCCGCGTCGGCTGCCGCTGCCGCCGAGTCGGACGCCGAGTAACCAGCTCGATGGATTCACCCTGGCTCGTAGTCGGGCTCGGCAACCCCGGGCCCGGCTACGCCGCCACGCGTCACAACGTGGGGCAGATGGTGCTCGACGAGCTCGCGGAGCGCGGCCGTCTCACCTTCAAGACCCACAAGACGAACGCCACGGTCGCCGAGGGGCGCATCGCCCCCGGTGGACCGCGGTACATCCTGGCCAAGCCGAACACGTTCATGAACGTCTCAGGCGGGCCGGTCGCGCAGTTGCTGCGCTTCTACTCGCTCGAACCATCGCAGCTCATCGTCGTCCAGGACGAGCTCGACATCCCGTTCGACACCCTCAAGCTCAAGTTCGGCGGAGGTCACGGAGGGCACAACGGCGTCCGCGACGTGATCTCCGCGATCGGCACGGGCGACTTCACCCGTGTGCGCGTCGGCGTCGGGCGGCCCCCCGGTGCGCAGGCAGCGGCCGATCACGTGCTCAAGGGCTTCAGCAGTACAGAGCGGAAGACCCTCCCGATCCTCGTCTCCGATGCGGCGGATGCGGTCGAGCAGATCGCGTCGGACGGCATCACCGCTGCTCAGCTGCGCTTCCACACCGCTCGCTGAGACCGCGCACGGCTGACGTCCAGCATCCACTGGACGGGCGTCCAGCGCATCCCGATGCCATCCGCAGGCTGGGCTCGTATGGTTCCGGCATGAAACTCTTCACGCGCGAGTGGGGCACAGGCGACCGCTACGCGATCCTCGTGCACGGGGCGATGTCGGACTCGCGCAACTGGCGCAGGGTCGGCCCGGGCCTCGCCGAGCTCGGCTACCACGTGATCGCGGTCGACCTCCGCGGGCACGGCAGGAGCCCGCGCGCGATCGAGTACACCGCAGAGCTGCTGGCACGGGATGTGGTCGAGACCGTCCCGGCGCATCCGGAGCTGGTGATCGGCCACTCGCTGGGCGGCCTCGCCGTCAGCCTCGCCGTCGAGGAACTGCAACCGCAACGTGTCGTCTATGTCGACCCGGCGTTCGGGCCGAACGTGCCATGGTGGCAGCGCAAGCTCGCTCCCGCCTTCTTCCGCGCCATCGCGAGTGCGAACGCGGAGCGCATCGCCAAGCGCAATCCGCGCTGGGACCCGCTCGACGTCGCCATCGAGCTCGAGACGATGCGGGCGTTCGACCACGGCGTCGTGCCGGTGCTGGTCGGGCGCGGCTCGCTGCGCGCGCCGGTGACCATGCAGGTGCCGTCGCTGGTGGTCCTCGCTGGACGTTCGCAGCTCGTGAGCCCGCGGGCAGCGGAGCGGCTGGGCGAGGCCGGCTTCGTGGTGCGGACGGTGCCTGGGGCAGGGCACACCGTGCACCGCGACGACTACGCGGGCTTCATGCGGGCGCTCGACGGGTGGCTCTGACCCCCCCCACCGCCCTCGGCGGCGCGATCCGGCCATCCCGCCTGCGAGTGTCGGTGGGAGTCCGTAGACTAACGCGAGTGATACTGCAGGGCTTGATCGCAGCGCTTTCGCGCGCCTCCACGTTCGATGACGCCCTGGCCTCCGCGGCCCGTGACGCCGACTTCTCGCTCACCGACGGCCTGCGCGCCCCGCTGATCGCCGGACTGCTGCAGCGCAGAGCCGCGGCAGGCGCCTCCCAGGCCATCCTCGTGATCACCGCCACGGGACGCGAGTCCGAGTCGATCCGCGGCGCCCTCGGCTGCGTCATCCCGAACGCCGAGATCATCGAGTTCCCCGCCTGGGAGACGCTGCCGCACGAGCGGCTCAGCCCCAGCGCGGAGATCGTCGGCAAGCGCCTCACCGCACTGCGCCGCCTCGCCGACTGGGAGGCGGGGGACCGGTCGACACCGATCATCCTGGTCGCGTCCGTCCGGGCCGCCCTGCAGCCGCTCGCAGACAACCTCACCGACTACGCCGCCGTCGAGCTCGCAACGGGCGGGAGAGGGTTCGATCTCTCCGGCCTGTCCATGCAGCTGGTCGACCTGGCGTACTCGCGCGTCGACATGGTCACCCGCCGCGGCGAGTTCGCGGTGCGCGGCGGCATCCTCGACGTGTTCCCGCCGAACGGGGACCACCCGTACCGCGTCGACTTCTTCGGCGACGAGGTGGACCAGATCCGCGCGTTCTCCGTCGCCGATCAGCGGTCGCTGCCCGACCCCATCCCGTCGGTGTCGCTTCCGCCGAGCCGCGAGCTGCTGCTCAGCGAGTCTGTGCGGCAGCGGGCGCGGGAGATGGAGCACGAGTTCCCGAGCATGTCGGCGATGCTCGCCAAGATCGGCGAGGGGATCCCCGTGGAGGGCATGGAGTCGCTCGCCCCGGCGCTGGTCGACAGGCTCGTGCCGCTCACCCATTACCTTCCGGACGGCGCCGCCGTCGCCGTGCTCTCTCCGGAGCGCGTCGCGAGCCGTGCCGTGAGCCTGGCCGAGACGAACCGCGAGTTCCTGTCCGCCGCGTGGAGCGCGGCGACGGTCGGCGCCGCGGCCCCCATCGACCTCGCGGCCGGCGACTTCCTCACCCTGCAGAAGCTGCGCGACTCCGTGACGTTCAGCAAGCCGGGCGAGAAAGCGCCGAATCACCCGTGGTGGACGATGAGCGGCTTCCAGGCCGACGAGGTGCTGCCGGAGGAGCGCGAGATCGAGGAGCACCTGCAGCTCCGCATCGCCGCGGAGGCCGTGCCCAGTTTCCAGGGCAACGTCACCGGGGCGATCGAGCACGTCGCATCCCGGTTGAAGGACGGCTGGAGCGTCGCCATCGTCGCGGAGGGCGCAGGACTCGTGGAGCGCGCGGCAGACGTCCTCTCCGAGGCCGAGCTTCCTGCACGCCTGGTCGAGGAGTACCCGGCGGAGCCGGAGCCTGGCATCGCCTACCTGCTGCGTGCGACGGTCGAGCACGGGTTCGAGCTCGGTGAGACCAAGCTGGCGCTGATCAGCGAGAGCGAGTTCTACGGGCGCACGGTCGGCTACGACTCCCGCCAGGTCAAGAAGCTCGCCACCAGGCGCAAGAACGTCGTCGACCCGCTGGCGCTGAAGCCGGGAGACTTCGTGGTGCACCAGACCCACGGCATCGGCAAGTTCGTGGAGCTGACCCAGCGCGAAGTGTCGAGCGGCGGCCGCAACGCGGTCAAGTCCAAGCGCGAGTACCTCGTGCTCGAGTACGCGCCGTCGAAGCGCGGCTACCCCGGCGACAAGCTCTTCGTGCCCACCGACCAGCTCGACCTGCTGACCAGGTATGTGGGCGGGGAGGCCCCTGCGCTCAGCAAGATGGGCGGCAGCGACTGGTCGGCGGCGAAGGGACGTGCACGCAAAGCGGTGCGCGACATCGCGGTGGAGCTGGTCAAGCTCTACTCGGCGCGCATGGCGAGCAAGGGTCACGCGTTCGGGCCGGACACGCCGTGGCAGCGCGAGCTGGAGGAGGCGTTCCCGTTCGCGGAGACGCACGACCAGCTGCAGACCATCGACGAAGTGAAGGCCGACATGGAGCGGCCGATCCCGATGGACAGGCTCATCTCCGGCGACGTCGGCTTCGGCAAGACCGAGATCGCCGTCCGCGCGGCCTTCAAGGCAGTGCAGGACGGCAAGCAGGTGGTCATGCTCGTGCCGACGACGCTGCTGGTGAAGCAGCACTTCGAGACGTTCCAGGAGCGCTTCGCGGGGTTCCCCATCCACCTGAGGGCGCTCAGCCGGTTCCAGACCGACAAGGAGGCGAAGGAGACGATCGACGGCATGGCCGACGGCACCGTGGATGTGGTCATCGGCACCCACAGGCTCCTCGCCGACAACATCACGCTCAAAGACCTCGGCCTCGTCATCATCGACGAGGAGCAGCGGTTCGGCGTCGAGCACAAGGACGCGCTGAAGAAGCTGAAGACCAACGTCGACATCCTCGCGATGAGCGCCACGCCCATCCCGCGCACGCTGGAGATGGCGGTGACGGGCATCAGGGAGATGTCGACGCTCGCCACCCCGCCGGAGGACAGACACCCGATCCTGACGTTCGTCGGGCCGTACTCCGACAAGCAGGTGGCGGCGGCCATCCGGCGCGAGCTGCTGCGCGAGGGCCAGGTGTTCTTCGTGCACAACCGCGTCGGCAGCATCACCAGCCAGGCGGCGAAGCTGGCCGAGCTGGTGCCGGAGGCGCGCATCGCCGTCGCCCACGGCAAGATGAACGAGCGCGCGCTGGAGCAGGTGGTCGTGGACTTCTGGGAGCGGAAGTTCGATGTGCTGGTGTCGACAACGATCATCGAGACCGGGCTCGACATCGCCAACGCGAACACGATCATCATCGACAGGGCGGACAAGTACGGCCTGAGCCAGTTGCACCAGCTGCGCGGGCGCGTCGGTCGTGGCCGTGAGCGGGCTTACGCGTACTTCCTCTGGGACGAGAACAAGCCGCTCAGCGAGACGGCGCACGACCGGCTGTCGACCATCGCGGCCAACAACGACCTCGGCAGCGGGATGCAGGTGGCGCTGAAGGACCTGGAGATCCGCGGAGCGGGCAACCTGCTCGGCGGCGAGCAGTCCGGGCACATCGCGGGCGTCGGCTTCGACCTCTATCTGCGGATGATCGGCGAGGCGGTGAGCACCTTCCGCGGCGAGGTCGCCGAGGGGCAGACGGAGCTGCGGCTGGAGCTCCCGGTGGACGCGCACATCCCCGAGGACTACGTGGACAGCGAGAGGCTGCGCCTGGAGGCGTATCAGAAGCTGTCGACGGCGAGCTCGCCCGCCGCGAAGGACGACCAGATCGACCTCGTGATCGAGGAGCTGACCGACCGCTACGGCGAGCCGCCGCTCGCGGTCAGCAACCTCATCGCGGTGTCCCGGCTGCGCAGGGCCGCCCAGCGGGCCGGACTCGGCGAGGTGGTGGCGATGGGCTCGAACCTGCGTCTGGCGCCTGCCATCCTGCCGGACTCGCTCCAGGTGCGGTTGCAGCGCATGTACCCAGGCTCGAAGTACCACGCTGCTCCCAAGGTGGTCACGGTGCCGATGCCGCGCATCAACGGCGAGCCGCTCGACGACGCCGACCTGATCGACTGGGTCTCGACGCTGCTCGGCGCGCTGTTCCCGGTGCCGGAGCCCGTCGCAGAGGCCGCGTCCTAGCAGGCGGTCACGGGCGCGGGTGCGGGTGCTGCGCGCGATAGCGGCGCGCGAGGAGGGTGACGCAGACGCCGGCGCCGACGATCGAGACGGCGGAGCCGAGGAGGACGGCGAGCGTCCCCTCGGCGCGCACGAGCTCATTCGTCGCGAACGCCAGCTCGTTCATCAGAAGCGACACGGTGAAGCCGATGCCACCCAGGATGCCGATGGTCACCAGGCCGAACAGCGAGATCTTCCCGCGTTCCGCCTTGCTGCGGGTGAACGACCCGAGCCAGCCGCCGAGTGTGATGCCGATCACCTTGCCGACCGGCAGGGCAACCAGAATGCCCCAGAATGCCGGCTGCAGCTGAGCAGGCGACACCTGCGGGATGGCGACCAGCGCCGCCGAGAACGCGAACAGCGGCAGGATGACGCCGTTCGACCACGGCTCCAACGCGTGCGTGACCCGTCCGGCCGGGCGGCGGGCCATCACGAGCCCGAGGGCCACGCCGGCGATCGTCGCGTGCACCCCGGAGTCCCAGACCAGCCACCAGGCCAGGCAGGCGACCAGGACCATCAGCACACCGATCGGCACGCGCATCCTGCCCTTCGACAGTCGGCTCAGCAGCCCGAAGGCGGCGACGGCGACTCCGGCGAGCGCGAGTTCGCCGAGGTTGGGGTCCGTGGTGAAGAAGACCGCGATGATGAGGATCGCAATCAGGTCGTCCAGCACCGCGAGCGCCAGCAGGAACACGCGCAGCCGGTTGGGCAGCCCGCGGCCGAACACTGCGAGCACGCCGAGCGCGAAGGCGATGTCGGTGGCGGTCGGGATGGGCCAGCCCTGCTCCATCCCGCTGCCGGCGGTGAACGCGAGGTAGATCAGGGCGGGCACGACCACCCCGGCCACCGCCGCGATGGCGGGATGCACGGCCTTCTTCACGCTGTTCAGCTCGCCGGCCACCAGCTCGTGCTTGAGCTCGACGGCGACGATGAAGAAGAAGATCGCGAGCAGGCCGTCGCTGATCCAGTGCCCGACGCTCATCCGCAGCCCGCCGACGCCGACGTACGTGTGCTGCAGGTCGAGCAGGGCGGGCCCCGCTGCCGTGTTCGCGAGGAGGAGGCCGAGCGCGGCCGCCCCGAGGAGGAGTCCTGCGGCTGTGCGCTCGGATCGGATGATGCTCATGCGGTCTCGCCTATCTCACGCTTCGAGTTTCTCGTCGAACGCGCGGCCGGATGCGGGAGCGACGCGTTCGCGTCACCCGCCGACCAGACTTCCCGGCACACCAGTCACCCACTCTACCGGGGAGGCAGGCGTCAGGCGGCGGAGGATGAGGGAGGATGGAGGAAGGGCGGCCGGTGCGCTGCCCACGATCGAGGAAGGCGTCCACGATGACCGAGCTGAGCTTCTCATCCGCTCCCGCGTCGGAGCAGCCGACCAAGCTGGACGAGCTGGTGGCCGTGATGGAACGGCTGCGCGGCCCTGGTGGGTGCCCGTGGGATGCGGACCAGACGCACGAGTCGCTGGTGCAGTACCTCATCGAGGAGACCTACGAGCTGGTCGAGGCGATCGAGACCGGCAACAGGGACGACCTGATCGAGGAGCTCGGAGACGTGCTCTATCAGGTGCTGTTCCACGCCGACATCGCGGCGCACACTCCCGGCGAGGACTTCGACATCCAGGATGTGGCAGCGCAGATGACCGCCAAGATGGTCGGCCGCCACCCGCACGTGTTCGGCGGAGACAGGACGGCGGAGACCGCCGACGACGTCGTCGAGTTCTGGGACGACCTCAAGAAGCGCGAGAAGCCGTCGCGGACGAGCGTGCTCGACGGCATCCCGCAGGCCATGCCGTCGCTGGCGCTCGCCGACAAGCTGCTCGGCCGTGCGGAGAAGGTGGGGCTGCTCGACCTGCACGAGGCCGGGGGAGTGCAGGTGGGCTCGGAGGACGAGCTCGGCCCGCTGCTGCTGGCGATCGTCGCGTCGGCGAAGGCCAAGGGACTGGATGCGGAGCGGGCGCTGCGCTCGACGCTGCGCGACCTGCAGTCGGAGATCCGCGAGTACGAGGCGGACGCCTCCGACGCCGGAATCATCGGGCTTCCGTCCGTCTCGTCCGACTGACTCGGGATTGGCAGGGCGGAGACGGTTAGGTTAGGCTTGCCTAAACCCCCTCACCGTCTCGAAGGAGAAGCATGTTCGAGTCCGTTTCGCGCCGCCGGTCGCGCGTCGCCGTGATCGCGTCGGCGATCGTCGCGACCGCCGCCCTCATCCTCACCGGCTGCAGCGCCGGTACGCCTGGCGACGAGAGCAGTTCGAGCAGCGGATCCGGGGCGTTCCCCGTCACGATCAAGAGCGCCCTCGGCCCGGTGACGATCGACAAGAAGCCGGAGCGCGTCGCGGTCTGGGGCTGGGGTGCGGCCGATGTCGCCCTCGCGCTCGGCGTCGTGCCCGTCGCCATGCCGAAGATGACATACGGCGGCAACGCAGACGGCGTCCTGCCCTGGGTGGCGGACAAGCTCACCGAGCTGAAGGCGAAGACCCCGCAGCTCATCGCCGGCGTCGACACCGGCGAGGTGCCGTTCGAGGAGTACGTGAAGGCCAAGCCGGACGTCATCCTCGCTCCGCTCTCCGGCCTCACCCAGGCCGAGTACGACAAGCTCAGCAAGATCGCGCCGGTCGTCGCATACCCGAAGGTGCCGTGGGGCACGAGCTGGCAGGACCAGACGGACATCGTCGGCAAGGCTCTCGGGCTCTCCGCGGAGGCCACCGCGCTCAAGAAGAAGACAGAAGACAACGTGGCTGCGCTCGCCGCGAAGTACCCCGTGCTGAAAGACAAGACGTTCGTCTACGCCGCCGCCAACGAGCCGGGCATGATCAACGTCTACAAGGCCACGGACTCCCGCGTGCTCCTGCTCAATGAGCTCGGCCTGAAGAACTCGCCCAGCATCGACACGCTCGACGCCAAGAAGGATGCGGACAGCTTCTTCTTCCAGGTCAGCTACGAGAACCTCTCCAAGATCGACACCGACCTCCTGGTGATGTACTTCGACAAGCAGTCCGCCGTCGACACCTTCACGGCGGACCCCCTGGTCGCCGCGATGCCCACCATCAAGGAGGGCCGCTTCGCACCGATCGTCGGCGAGGCGTTCGTCATGGCGTCGAGCGCGCCCAGCGTGCTGAGCATCCCGTGGATGCTCGACCGCTACGTGCCGGAGCTCGCGGCCGCGGCCGACAAGGTCAAGTAGCGGGCCGGATGACCACCAGTGCGGTGCCGCCGACGAGCGCGGCGGCGAACGACGGCCACGGAAGGGGCGGCCAGCGCAGTGGCGCAGGCAGCGCATCCACTGGCCGCCGTCGGCGTCGGCTGTCGTACGGGTTCGGCATTGCGATCGTCGCGCTGCTGGTGGTGTGCATCCTGAGCCTGATGCTGGGCTCCAACCCGCTCGATCCCGCGACCGTGTTCCACGCGCTGTTCCACTACGACAGGAGCAGCGAGGCATCGCTGATCGTCGTCGACAGCCGCCTGCCGCGCACCCTGCTCGGGCTGAGCGCCGGGCTCGCGCTCGGCCTCGCCGGCACGGTCATGCAGGGGCTGTCCCGCAACCCGCTCGCCGACCCCGGCATCCTTGGCGTGAACTTCGGGGCGTCTCTCGCCGTGGTGATCGCCATCGCGGTGTTCGGCATCACCACCGCGGGCGGGTACGTCTGGTTCGCGTTCGCGGGAGCCGCCGTCGCATCGGTGATCGTGTACGCGGTGGCGTCCGCCGGCCGCGAGGGCGCGACGCCGATCAAGCTCGCGCTCGCGGGGGCAGCGGTCTCTGCCGCGCTCGGCTCGCTCATCACGGCCGTGCTGCTGACCAGCCGCGTGTCGCTCGACTCGCTGCGGTTCTGGCAGGTCGGCTCACTCGCCGGACGCAACCTCGGCGTGTTCTGGCAGGTGCTCCCCACCATCGTGATCGGCGCGATCGTCGCCCTCGCGCTCGGCAGGGCGCTCAACGGGCTGGCGCTCGGCGACGATGTGGCGCGCGGGCTCGGCCAGAAGGTCGGGGTGTCCAGGGTGTTCGCGGCCGTCGCCATCGTGCTGCTCTGCGGGTCGGCGACCGCCGCCGTCGGCCCGATCGCGTTCGTCGGGCTCGTCATCCCGCACGTCGCGCGCTGGGTGGTGGGCGCCGACTATCGCTGGATCCTCGCGTTCTCGGCCGTGATCGCGCCGACCATGCTGATCGCCTGCGACGTGATCGGCCGCCTGGTGGCCTGGCCGGGCGAACTGCAGGTCGGCGTCGTCACCGCGGTGGTCGGCGCTCCCGTGTTCATCGCGCTCGTGCGCCGTCGCAAGCTGGTGAGCCTGTGACGACGGATGCGCGGGCAGGGGCCGCACAGGAACCGGCGGGGGCCGCTGCGGTCGCCGCTTCGCGCGCATCCACCGCCGATCGACGTTCACGCGCATCCCGGGTGATCCGGGTGTCCGTGGTGCTCGCCGTGCTCATCGTGCTCGTCTCCGCCGTGTCGCTGAGTCTCGGCGCCGCGGCGGTCGCGCCCGGCGACATCCTCGCTGCGCTGGTCGGCAGGGCGGATCGGCTCACCCAGTTCGTGATCCTGGAACTGCGGCTGCCGCGGCTGCTCGCGGCCGTGCTGGTCGGCGGCTGCCTGGGGCTCTCCGGCGCCCTCATCCAGTCGATCGCGCGCAACCCGCTGGCGAGCCCGGACATCATCGGCATCACGGCGAGCGCGAGCGCGACCGGCGCGATCGCGCTGGTCTGGTTCGGGCTGACCGGCCTGGCGCTGTCCGGCGTCGTCGTGGCGGGGACGCTGGTCGCCGCCATCGTCATCTACCTGCTGGCCTGGCGCGGCGGCATCAGCGGCTACCGGTTCGTGCTGATCGGCATCGGCTTCGCCGCCATCGCAGGGGCGATCGTGTCGTACGTGCTCACGACGGCGGCCCTCACCGACGTGCAGCAGGCGCTCGTCTGGCTGACCGGGAGCATCAACAGCGTCGACCCCGTCGCGCTGACCGTGCTGGCGGTGAGCGCCGTGGTGCTCGTGCCGTGCGCGCTGCTGCTCGGCAGGCCGCTCTCGGCGCTCGGCCTCGGCGACGACACGGCGGCGGCGGTGGGTGTGCAGGTCGAGCGGACCCGTCTGCTCGTGGTGCTCGTCGCCGTCGCTCTCGCTGCGGTCGCGGTGTCCGTTGCGGGGCCGATCGCGTTCGTCGCGTTCCTCTCCGCACCGATCGCCAGGAGGCTGGTCGGCCGCGGCTCGCTCGCGCTCGTCCCGTCCGCGCTGGTGGGCGCGCTGGTGCTCGTCGTCTCCGACATCGTTGCTCAGTTCGCGGTGCCTGACGTGGCGTTCCCCGTCGGAGTCGTCACCGGCGTCGTCGGCGCGCCCTACCTGCTCTGGTTGCTGACCAGGACCAATCGAATCGGCCGGGGAGGCTGACCATGACCACCACCCACGAACTCGCCGCGCGCGACCTGACCCTCTCCTACGAGGGCAGGGTCGTCGTCGACGGCCTCGACCTGGAGGTGCCGCCCGGCACGGTCACGGCCATCGTCGGCCCGAACGCGTGCGGCAAGTCCACGCTGCTGCGCGGGCTGTCCAGGCTGCTCGCCCCCGAATCCGGCACGGTGCTGCTGGACGGCGCGGACATCCACTCGCTGCCGACCAAGCAGGTGGCGACGAAACTCGGGTTGCTGCCGCAGACTCCCACGGCGCCGGACGGCATCACGGTGGCCGACCTGGTCGGGCGCGGCCGCTACCCGCATCAGGGCTGGTTCCGCCGCTGGACGGCGGAGGACGACGAGGCGGTCGCGTCCGCGATGGTGTCGACTGGCGTGGCCGACCTCGCCGACCGCGCGATCGACGAGCTGTCCGGCGGTCAGCGGCAGCGGGTGTGGATCGCGATGGCGCTCGCCCAGCAGACGGACATCCTGCTGCTCGACGAGCCGACGACGTTCCTCGACATCAGCCACCAGATCGACGTGCTCGACCTGCTGCTCGACCTCAACGCCGCCCGCGGGACGACGGTGGTGATGGTGCTGCACGACCTCAACCTGGCCGCGCGCTACGCCGACCACCTCATCGCGATGCGCGCGGGGGCGATCGTCGCGGCCGGTGCGCCAGGCGACGTGGTCACGGCGGAGCTGGTGCGCGACGTGTTCGGCGTGGAGTCGGTGATCGCGTCCGACCCTGTGACGGCGACGCCGCTGGTGGTTCCGCTCGGCCGCCACCACCGGCTGGGCGACTAGCGGCTGAATCGGAGTCCGGGCGGGGCGGGGGCCGAGCGGGGCGGCAGCGTCACGGCCGTCCCGACGACCGGCAGCGCGCCCGCTAGGCGTTGTCAGCCCGCCATTCGGGTGAGAGGCGCGGTTGCGCGACTCTCCTGGATGGCTGACGGGCACGTTGTCGGCCTTGTGTCTGACAGCGAGCATCTACCCGTGGTCGGACGGATGCGACTCATGTCAGGTCCATCGGGACACCACCGAAGCCGCAGGGCACGACCATGAGGGTGGCAACGCCCTCATCTTACGCCGCGGCGGCTCAGGCGAGCGAGGCGAAAAACGCGCGGATGCGGTCGGCGGCGAGGTCGGGCTGCTCCAGCCCGAGGAAGTGCCCGCCACGGGGTGCACGCTCGAACACGCGGAGGTCGGCCGCCGCGCGTTCGGCGAGCGACTGCGGGAATCCGTCCATCACCGGCTCCCTGCTGAGCAGCACGCCCACCGGCGCCACGATCGGCGGCCGCGGAGGGTTCGCGTCGTAGTCGAAGTACTGCTGGAACGACGTTCCGATGCTCCCTGTGGCCCAGTACAGCGTCGCGATGGTGAGGAGTGCATCCCGTGGCACCACCGTGTCGAGCTCGCCGTCGACCCAGTCGTGCCACTTGTCAGCGATCCAGGAGAGCAGCCCGGCGGGAGAGTCGCCGAGCGCCGCGGAGATGGTGTCCGGTCTGGTGCACATGATCTCGCTGTAGCCGCCGTCCGAGGCGTCGTACGCGTTGACCGCGGCGAGATACGCGCGCTCCTCCTCGCTGTGCGGTTCGTCGTCCGCGGGGAAGGGGGCGTGCAGGAGCTGCACTCCGATCACCCGGTCGGCGTGGTCGACGCCGAGCCAGGTCGCCGCCCCTCCGCCGATGTCGCCGCCGAACGCCGCGTAGCGGTCGTAGCCGAGCACGGTCGTCATCAGTTCGTGCAGGTCGTCGGCGATGGCCTGCCTGGTCAGCGGCCGGTCGGGCAGCTCGGAGAACACGAAGCCGGGCAGCGACGGCACGATCACGTCGAACGCGATCCGCGCATCCGACCCTGAGCCTGCCGGGTTGGCCAGCCGCTCGGCGAGCGGAAGGTACTCGGTGTACGCGCTCGGCCAGCCGTGCAGCAGCAGCAACGGGATGCGCGTCTCCGCCGACCCGGCAGCAGGCACCCGCACGAAGTGGATGCGGTGACCGCCCACATCCGCGAGGTACTGGTCGTAGGAGTTCAGCCGTTCCTCCTGTGCCCGCCAGTCGAACCGCAGCCAGGAGTCGACCAGGTCGCGCAGCACGGGCTCTCCCGCGCCGCCCTCCCAGGGCGCCCGGCCGATCGGCTGCACGTAGCGGGTGGCGGAGAGCCGTGCCAGCAGGTCGTCGATGGTGTCGTCTGACAGGTGGATGCGGAACGGTTCGATGCTCACCGCTGCCACGCTACTCGCGCGCTGTGGCGGATGCGCCGGCATGGAAGAATCGTTCGCATGGCTTCTCCGATCACCCCGCCCCGCGGTATGCGCGACTTCCTCCCGGCAGACAAGGCGCGCAGGGAGCACGCGCTCGGGGTGATCAGGCGCAGTTTCGCCTCGCACGGGTTCGACGAGATCGAGACGCCGGTGGTCGAGGACGTCGCGCGCCTGCACTCCGGGCTCGGCGGCGACAACGAGAAGCTGGCGTTCAGCGTGCTCAAGCGCGGCCTCGACGCCGACGACCTGCGCGCGGCCATCGACTCCGGAGACGTCCTCAGCCTCACCGACCTCGGTCTGCGCTTCGACCTGACCGTGCCGCTCGCCCGGTTCTACGCCACCCACCGCGCTGAGCTGCCTCCGGTGTTCCGCTCCATCCAGATCGCCCCGGTGTGGCGCGCTGAGCGCCCGCAGAAGGGCAGGTACCGCCAGTTCGTGCAGTGCGACATCGACATCATCGGCGAGGCGGGTCAGCTCGCCGAGGTGGAGCTGATCACGGCGACGGCGGCCGCACTGGATGCGCTTGGCCTGCAGAACTGCACGATCCGCATCAACGACAGGCGCATCCTGAACGGGCTGCTCGAGTTCTGCGGTTTCGCGGAGTCGCGCTGGCCGCAGGTGCTGATCTCGATCGACAAGCTCGACAAGATCGGCGCGGAGGGCGTGGTGAAGGAGCTGAGCGCGGACGGCGCAGACTCGGCCGCCGTGCTCGGCGGCATCCTGGAGAACCTGGAGCCGCACCTCGCCGACGGCGGCGTCGCGCTGACCGTCGAGGCGATCACCGGCATCCTGCCAGACGGTGTGGACACCGACGCGATCGCCGCGCTGGAGTCGCTGGCGCACGCGCTCGATACGTTGCCGACCGGTGTGACGCTTCGCTTCGACCCGACCCTGGTGCGCGGCATGGGCTACTACACCGGCACGATCTTCGAGATCGCCCACCCCGGCTCCGGCAGCTCGGTGGGCGGCGGCGGTCGCTACGACGGGATGATCGGCCGCTTCCTCGGCACCGACGTCCCCGCCTGCGGTTTCTCGATCGGCTTCGAGCGGGTCGTGGACCTCATCGAGGTGCCGACGGACGCGTCCGCCGATGCGATCGTGCTGGTCTACGACCCCGCCGTGGCGCTGGACAGGCTGCTCGCGGTGAAGTCGGAGCTGATCGCCTCCGGACGCAGGGTGCGCCTCGACCGCAGGGCCAAGAACCTGAAGGCTGTGCTCGACCGCGCGGAGGCCTCCGGCTTCCGGTCGTTCGCCTTCGTGACCGCCGACACGACGGATGCGGCCTCGCTCGAGATCAAGCCGCTGGGCTGACCGCCTCGCTGACCGCTGCGCTTCCGTTCCGACGGAGTTCCGCTCAGAGCCCCGGCGTGTCGTTCCGTTCGGACGGAGAGCGAGGGGCCGGAGCGACGCTTTCTCCGTCCGGACGGACATCGGCCGTGAACGCGGGTTCTCCGTTCGGACGGACATCGGCCGTGAACGCGGGTTCTCCGTTCGGACGGAGAAGGGCGGCGTTTGGGCGCGGGAACTCCTTCGGTACGGAGACGCAGGCGTGTCGGGCGAGTTCTCCGTCTGGACGGAGACCATGACGCACTGCGGGCCCACCGTCGTGAGGGGAGCGGCCTAGGCGTCCACCCTGGCAGGCGCCGGCTCGGCGCCGCGGCGGGAGCGGGCGATGCCCCAGCCGACGAGCGCGCCGGCGAGCACCGTGAGCGTCACGCCCGCGATGGTCACTGCGTCGCCGAACTCCGCTGCCTGGGCCGCCGTCCAGTGCACGGAGGCGATGGTGCCGGTGAACAGGGACGCCAGGATGGTTCCGGTGATCGCGATGCCCACGCCGGAGGCCACTTCGGTGGACGTGTCGGTGAGGGCGGCGCCGATGGTGGTGCGGTTCTCCGGCAGACCGCGCATCACGTTGGTTCCGGCGACGACGCCGACCACGCGCATCCCGGCGGCCACAAGCACGAGCGCGACCGCCACCCAGACGTAGCCGTACCGGCTCAGCGCGGCGTAGACCGCGAGGCCGGCGACGACCGTGACCGCGCCCATCCATCCTGCGCGCTCGAGGCCGATCCTCCGCACGAGGGGCGTGATGACGGCGCCGCCGGCGATGAGCACGACGACCTGCGGCAGCATCCCGATGGCGGCGAGGGCGGGCGGCCAGCCCCAGGCGAGCTGCAGCTGCAGCGTCACCAGGTAGCCGAGGCCGGCGGTCGCGATGCCGGTCGCCGCCTTGAACGCCAGCCCGCTCGACACCAGGGGATGCGCGACCAGCTTCAGGTCGAGCAGCGGGTGCGCCGCGGAACGTTCGCGCAGCACGAACAGGATCGCGCCGACGACAGCGGCGGCGGTCACCGTCCACGGCTGCCACGCCCCGGCGCCCAGATCGACGAACAGTGTCGGAGCGACGAGGGCGAGCACGATCGTGAGCGTGCCGACGACGGCGCCCGCGATGTCCAGAGGGTCGCGGTGCAGGTCGGCGGCGGCATCCTTCGCCACCCCGAACCGGATGCTCAGGAACGCGAGGGCGGCGATCGGCACATTGACCAGCAGCAGCACCTGCCAGGGCGCGATGGCGAGGACGAGCCCGCCGACCGTCGGCCCGATCGCGAGCCCGACGAGCCCCACCGTGGAGATCAGGGTGATCGCGCGCACGCGGAGCCCGTCGTCCGCGAACAGACGGAACGCGAGTGCCATCGAGCCCGGGGTGGTCATCGCGGCGGCGACGCCCATCGCGACGCGCACGGCGATCAGCTGCTCCGGCGTGGTGACGAACGCGGTGGCGAGGCTCGCCAGCCCGAGCAGGACGAGGCCGACGAGCATCACGCGTCGTCTCCCGAACCGGTCGGAGACGGCGCCGAACGCCAGCATCAGCCCGCCGAACACGACCGCGTACGCGCCCGTCACCCACTGCAGCCCGGTGGTGGATGCGTGGAGCTCGCGCCCGATGGTCGGCAGCGCGACGTTGAGAATCGAGTTGTCGAGCATCTCGAACAGGAAGACGGCGGACAGCCCGGTGAGGGCGAGCCACGCCTCGCGGAGCGAACGGGGCGAGCGGGGCGAGCGGGGCGAGCGGGACGCCTCGCGGATAATGACAGGAGCCGGAGTGGAGGACATGCCACTAGGTTATGTCACTAAACTTAGTCACACAAGAGAGTGAGGGTGAATGCCCAGGAACAGCGAGCGCGGCGGGCCGCAGACGCGCGCCAGGATCGCGGAGATCGCGTCCGGACTCTTCCTCGAACGCGGGTTCGATGCCGTGACGGTCGCCGAGGTCGCTCGCGCAGCCGGCGTGTCGAGCGTGACGGTGTTCAATCACTTCCCGCGAAAGGAAGACCTCTTCCTCGACAGGGCGGCCGACGCCGTGGACCTGCTCAGGACGGCCGTGCGCGACAGGGCGGACGGCACGGACGTGCTCGGGTCGCTGCGGGACGCGACGCTCCGGCTGGTCGACGAGCGCAGCCCGCTCTCCGGGGTGGACGGCAGATCGATCCCGTTCTTCCGCACGGTCGCGGGGTCGCCGGCGCTGATCGCCCGCGCACGCGAGATCTCCTCCGAACTGCAGCGCACTCTCGCCGACGAACTCGACGCGGACGAGGCGTACACGGGCGACGCCGGGTTGTTCGCGGCGTTCTTCATCGCCGGATACGGCACGGTGCTGGTGGACACGGCGCGGCGACTGATCGGGGGAGAGGCGGAGGCGACGGTGCTGCGGGAGCACCGGGCGCGGCTGGAGGCGCTGTTCGACGCGCTGCGCGGCGGCGTGCGGGACTGAGCCGCGCATCCACAGGCCGGGGCTTGGCGCATCCACCCCGGTCGGATGCGTTCTCCCGACCTCAGTAGACTGGCGAGCGGATCACCGCTGATTTAACCACCCCCACACACATGTGAAACAAGGAGACTGTTGTGGCTCAGATCGAAGCTGTAGGCGCTCGCGAGATTCTCGACTCGCGCGGAAACCCGACCGTCGAGGTCGAGGTGCTTCTCGAAGACGGCACGGTCAGCCGTGCCGCCGTCCCGTCCGGCGCGTCGACCGGCGCGTTCGAGGCGTACGAGCTTCGCGACGGCGACAAGGACCGCTACCTCGGCAAGGGCGTGCAGAAGGCCGTCGACGCCGTGCTCGACGAGATCGGCCCGGCCATCGAGGGCTTCGAGGCAGCAGACCAGCGCCTCGTCGACTCCGCCATGATCGAGCTCGACGGCACCGACAACAAGAAGCGTCTCGGCGCGAACGCCATCCTCGGCGTCTCGCTGGCCGTCGCCAAGGCCGCCGCCGACTCGGCCGACCTTCCGCTGTTCCGCTACGTGGGCGGCCCGAACGCGCACACCCTGCCCGTGCCGATGATGAACATCATCAACGGTGGCGCGCACGCGGACACCGGCGTGGACATCCAGGAGTTCATGGTCCTGCCGATCGGCGCTGAGACGTTCTCCGAGGCCCTGCGCTGGGGTGTCGAGACCTACCACTCGCTCAAGTCGCTGCTCAAGCAGAAGGGCCTCAACACCGGCCTCGGCGACGAGGGCGGCTTCGCTCCGGAGCTGGAGCACAACCGTGCGGCGCTCGACCTCATCTCCGAGGCCATCCAGAACGCGGGCTTCACCGTCGGCCGCGACATCGCGCTCGGCCTCGACGTCGCATCCACCGAGTTCTTCGAGAACGGCGTCTACCGCTTCGAGGGCCAGGACCGCAGCGCGGCCGAGATGTCCGCGTACTACGCGGAGCTCGCGGCGAACTACCCGCTGGTCTCCATCGAGGACCCACTGGCCGAGGACGACTGGGAGGGCTGGGCCCACCTCAACGCCGAGCTCGGCAGCAAGCTGCAGCTCGTCGGCGACGACCTGTTCGTCACCAACCCGAAGCGTCTCGCCAAGGGGATCGAGGTCAAGGCCGCGAACAGCATCCTGGTCAAGGTCAACCAGATCGGCACCCTGACCGAGACCCTGGATGCAGTCTCCCTCGCCCAGCGCAACGGCATGACCGCCGTGCTCTCGCACCGCTCCGGCGAGACAGAGGACACGACGATCGCCGACCTCGCCGTCGCCACCGACGCCGGTCAGATCAAGACGGGCGCCCCCGCCCGCTCCGAGCGCGTCGCCAAGTACAACCAGCTCCTCCGCATCGAGGAAGAGCTCGGCGAGGCCGCCGTCTACGCCGGCCGCAGCGCCTTCCCGCGCTTCACCGCGTAGCGCCCCGCCGCCGCTCCCGAAG
>NZ_JBIWKN010000001.1:857888-1448095 GCF_044765685.1 Leifsonia sp. NPDC102414 | reverse complement strand
GGGGGCCTTCTCCGTCCCGTCGCCCCGTTACTTTCTTCGTGACCCGTTCGGCGAGCATGCTGGGCGGTGACGGCCTGCCGGGCCCGGCATGATTGCTGCCCCTGTCCTTGATGATCTGGGGGGTGTTTTCACCGGGCCTGGTCGGCGGTGCGTGATCGCTGATAGGGGCTGGACCCGAGCACCTGCTCGAGGCCGTTCGTAACGTGGATGCCGAGACACACCGCCCGCGGACGCCGTCGGATGGAGCGGAGGACAGCGTGGTCAACAGCATCGACAGATACGACGACGTCGACGTATTCATCGGACTCGACGTCGGCAAGGGCGAGCATCATGCCGTCGCTCTCGACCGGACCGGGAAACGACTGTTCGACAGGGCGCTCCCGAACGACGAGACCAAGCTGCGAGCGGTGTTAGCGCAGTTGCAGCAGCATGGGCTGGTACTCCTCGTCGTCGATCAGCCGGCAACGATCGGCGCGCTGCCAGTCGCGGTCGCTCAGGCTGAAGGCGCACTCGTTGGTTACCTGCCCGGGCTCGCGATGCGCCGCATCGCCGACCTGCACCCCGGTGAGGCGAAGACCGACGCCAGGGACGCCGCGATCATCGCGGAGACGGCGCGAACGATGCCGCACACGCTCCGATCGATCCAGGTCGCCGACGAACAGGTCGCGGAACTGTCGATGCTCTGCGGGTTCGACGAAGACCTCGCCGGGCAGATCACTCAGGTGAGCAACCGGATCAGAGGCCTGCTCACCCAGATCCACCCCGCGTTGGAACGGGTGATCGGCCCCCGGCTGGATCATCCGGCGATCCTCGACCTGCTGCAGCACTACCCATCGCCAGCCGCGATGCGCGCCGCGGGCGAGAAGCGACTCAGGAACCGACTCCTCAAGAACGCGCCCCGCAAAGGCCGTGTCTGGGCGGCGGAGATCATCACCGCGTTGGGCGAGCAGACCGTCGTGGTCACCGGCACCGCCGCCGCCGCCGCCGCGCTCGTCCTCCCACGCCTCGCCGAACAACTCCAGGCGCTGCGACGGCAGCGGGATGAGATCGCCGTCGAGGTCGAGAAGATCGTCGATGCGCACCCTCTTCAACCGGTCCTGACGAGCATGCCCGGAGTCGGCGTCAGGACCGCGGCCCGGCTCCTCACCGAGGTCACCACGAAGACGTTCCCCACCGCGGGGCACCTCGCCTCATACGCCGGGCTCGCCCCCGTCACGAGACGATCCGGGTCCTCGATCCGCGGCGAGCATCCCTCGAGGCGCGGGAACAAGATCTTGAAACGGGCCATGTTCCTCTCTGCGTTCGCCGCGCTCCGCGACCCGGAATCCCGTGCCTACTACGACCGCAAGATCGCTCAAGGCAAACGCCACAACCAAGCCCTCATCGCCCTCGCCCGACGCCGATCCGACGTCCTCTACGCCATGCTCCGCGACGGCACCCTCTACCAGCCGCAGGCTCGACAGATCGCCGCCTAGCGAGAAGCCTCCAGCGGGCGACTGTTTATCGCTCCGCGGCGATCCATCCGAATCGCTCGCGGAAGTCGTTGAAGCACTTCGGGCATACCCACGTGTAATCGTCGTCCGCCGTCACCCACGCTTCGTTGAAGTCGGCGTGGCCCGTCTGGTCGTCAGAAATCTCTGCCGAGCAGAAGTCGCAGTGGTCATGATCCCAATCAAGCCGATACGGCGTCCATCGCGCAAACCGCAAGGACCGACCGGCGAGATAAGACTCCTGCCCCATCAACCGCCAATCCTCTACCATGCGCTCACACTACGCGCCGGGACACCAGACCTCTTGACGAATGACATAAGGGCACCCCCCTTCAAAATCGAGCCCGGACTTGTGCACACCACCACACGGCGTGTCGCCTGCATAACTCCCGGCTCGATTATCGGGGGACGCGGCGGGGCAGCGCAGGGGGTGCGCAGGAGGGTGGCTTACGATTGTTGGCGGGGCCCGGCCGGTCCCGTTCCGTTTGTCGTCGTGGGTCAGGAGGGCTTGTGGCTGCGCCTCGTACCCGCCGTGTCCCCGTCGCCATGGCGTCGGGAACCGCGACAGGACGGTGGCTGCGCGGACTGCATTTCTCCGGGTTCTCTCTGGTGATGATGGGGCTCCTCATCCTCGCCGTCGTCGTGCTCGCACCGACCGCGCAGAGCCTGATCTCGCAGCGTCAGCAGATCGCCGACCAGCAGAAGGCCGTGGATGCACTGTCCGGCCAGGTCGCAGACCTCAAGGAGCAGCGCGCCCGCTGGAACGACCCCAGCTACATCCGCGCGCAGGCCCGCGACCGGCTCTACTACGTGATGCCGGGCGAGGTCAGCTACCTCGTGATCGACGACAGGCCTCCGGCGGCGCAGACCACGGATGCGCCCGTCAGCTCGAAGCTGCAGAAGACGGAGACCGACTGGCTCGGATCGTTGTTCGGCTCCTTCATGGGCGCCGGCCTGAGCGACGCGACACCTGCGCAGCTCGGCGGCACGAACCCGGCCCCCACTCCGACTCCCACCTCGACCCCTGGCGGCAAGTGATGACCACCCCACCCTTCGATGCAGTGACCGAACAGGACATCGCGACCGTGTCCGCCCAGCTCGGGCGGCCGGCGCGCAACGTCGTCGGCATCGCTGCGCGCTGCGTCTGCGGCAACCCGACGGTCGTCTCGACCGCCCCGCGCCTGGACGACGGCACGCCGTTCCCCACGTTCTACTACCTCACGCATCCCGCAGCCACCGCCGCCCTGTCGCAGCTGGAGGCCGTCCAGGTGATGAACGAGTACAACGAGCTGCTGGAGTCGGACGAGGCGGTGCGCGACCAGTACGCCGCCGCGCACCGCGCATACCTCGCCGACAGGGAGAGCATCGCGGTGGTCGAGGAGATCTCCGGGATCTCGGCCGGCGGGATGCCCGTGCGTGTCAAATGCCTGCACGCTCTCGGCGCCCATGCCCTCGCGGCGGGTCCCGGCGTCAACCCGATCGGCGACCTCGCTCTGGCGCGCGCCGACTGGTCGCCCGAGGTGTGCGAGTGCCAGGACTACACCGCGGAATGACGCGGCTCGGCCGCGCAGCGACCGCCGTCGCCCTTGCCGGGGTGCTTGGGCTGGCCGCCGCTGTCGCGCCGTCCACCGTCGCGCACGCCGACCAGGTGCGCGACCTCGAGTACTGGCTGAACGACTACGGCTTCGCGCAGGCGTGGCAGACCACCAAGGGCGCGGGCGTGAAGGTCGCCGTCATCGACACCGGCGTCGACGGCAGCGTCCCCGACCTCGCCGGCGCGGTCGTCGGAGGGACGGACGTGTCGGGCGTCGGCGCGGCGAACGGTCAGAAGCCGCTCGGCGACGCCGGCTCCGCCGACCACGGCACCTGGGTGGCCTCCCTGCTCGCCGGCCGCGGCACAGGGCCGGACAGCGGCGTGCTCGGCGCGGCCCCGGAGGCGAGCATCCTGACCGCCTCCGTCGCCCTCGGCTCCGCGGCAGGAGCCATCGGCAGCGACGAGCAGATCGCGAGCGCCGTGCACTGGGCCGTCGACAACGGCGCCAAGGTCATCAACATGTCCCTCACCAGGAACACCCTCGACTGGCCGACCAGCTGGGACGACGCGTTCCAGTACGCGTTCGAGCACGACGTGGTGGTGGTCGCGGCGGCGGGCAACAGGGGGAGCGGCACCACGGAGGTCGGCGCCCCGGCGACCATCCCCGGCGTCGTCGCCGTCGCCGGCGTCGACCGGCAGGGGCAGGCGAGCTTCGACGCGTCGTCGCAGGGCATCACCATCGCCGTCTCCGCACCGAGCGAGCAGTTGGTCGGCGTGAGCCCCGGGGGAGGGTACGTGCAGTGGGCGGGCACGAGCGGGGCGACCCCGCTGGTGGCCGGAGCCGTCGCGCTGATCAGGGCCGCGCATCCCGAGCTGAAGGCACCGGATGTGATCGAGCGGCTGATCAAGACCGCCCGCGCGGCGCCGGGAACCGTCCCCAGCCCGATCTACGGCTACGGGCTCCTGGATGCGGCGGCCGCCGTGACCGCGAAGGTGCCGCACGTCTCCGCGAACCCGATGGGCGACCTCACCGAGTGGATCCGCATCCACCGGCGCGCCGACGTTCCCACCACCCCGGCTCCCGGCGTCGCACCGGTGCCGACCTCCACCCCTCGGGCGCTCCCCGCTGAGCCGACCGCGCGGGTGGATCAGCTGCTCTGGCCGCAGTGGTCGGCCTTCACCGGCTTCTGGTTGCCGTTCAGTCTGATCACCGGATTCGCCGCTTTGGTGGCCCTTGGAGGGGTCGGAGCGTTCCGGCATTTCAGAGGGACGGTCAGCAGGGAGTAGATTAACTGCATACTTTCGTGTTGAGGAGACCCACCACTGTGCCCAAAATCCTGATCGTCGGCGGCGGATACGCCGGTTTCTACACTGCGTGGAAGCTCGAGAAGCAGCTGCGCAAGGGGGAGGCAGAGGTCACAATTGTCGACCCGCTGCCGTACATGACCTACCAGCCCTTCCTTCCTGAGGTCGCCGCGGGTTCCATCGAGCCTCGTCACGCCGTGGTCGCGCACCGCCGCCACCTCACCAAGACCAACGTCGTTACCGCCAAGGTCACGTACATCGACCACGCGAAGAAGACGGCGACCATCCAGCCGCCGATCGGCGACGCGTACGAGTTCGAGTACGACATCGTCGTGGTCACCGCAGGCGCCGTGTCGCGCACGTTCCCGATCCCGGGCGTCGCAGACCAGGCGATCGGCCTCAAGACCATCGAGGAGGCCGTCGCGATCCGCGACCGCGTCCTCACCAACTTCGACAAGGCGGCCAACCTGCCTGCCGGCCCGGAGCGCGACCGTCTGCTGACGTTCGTCGTCGTCGGCGGCGGGTTCGCGGGCATCGAGGTGTTCGCCGAGCTGCGTTCGTTCGCGAGCGCGCTGCTCAAGAACTACCCGCAGATCGCCTTCGAGGACACGCACTTCCACCTGATCGAGGCCATGGGCAGGATCATGCCGGAGGTGTCGCTCCCGACCAGCCACTGGGTCATCAAGAACCTCGCCCAGCGCGGTGCGGAGATCCACCTGGACACGCAGCTCGCGAGCGCCGTCGACGGCGTCATCGAGCTGTCCACCGGCGAGAAGTTCGAGACCGACCTCATCGTCTGGACCGCCGGTGTCATGGCCAACCCGACGATCGTGCGTCACACCGACCTCCCGATCGAGGAGCGCGGCCGTCTCCGCGTCCGCGCAGACCTCCGCGTCGGCTCAGACGACGAGATCATCAAGGACGCCTGGGGTGCAGGCGACGTCTCGGCCGTGCCCGACCTCACCGGTGGCGGCGTCGGCGGATTCTGCGTGCCGAACGCGCAGCACGCCGTCCGTCAGGGCAAGCTGCTCGCGAAGAACATCATCGCGGACCTCCGCGGCGAGCTCCCGCGCCAGTACTTCCACAAAAACATGGGCGCTGTGGCGGGCCTCGGCCTCGGAACCGGTGTGTTCCAGTCCGGCAAGCTCGCGATCAAGGGCCTCCCGGCCTGGTTCGCGCACCGCGGATACCACGGCCTGGCCATGCCGAGCTGGGAGCGCAAGTGGCGCGTGCTGTGGGGCTGGTGGAACAACTTCTGGCTCGGCCGCGACATCGTGTCGCTCGCAGCCACCCAGCACCCGCGTGCCGTCTTCGAGGAGTTCGCTGCCCGTCCGAAGCCCCCGGCGGCCGAGGCGACTCCGGCCGTCGAGGCTCCGAAGAAGGCTCCGGCCAAGAAGGCCGCTCCGAAGGAGCCGGTCGAGGTCGCAGCCAAGTAGCGCGAGAGTGTGAACGGGAGGGCCCGGTGCGAGTAATCGCGCCGGGCCCTTTCGCGTGCCTGGGCGGGGATGCGGGGGCTGCGTGGATGCGGTGCCGTCAGCCCTCGACGACGGCGCGTCCCTGCGTGAGGTCGCGGACCGCATCCCGTGCTGCGGCCGCCTGCATCGTCGGCAGCCTCAGCGTGAACCGCACCGCCCCGCCGTACTCCGCGTCGCCCGTCTCGTGTCCTTCGCCGTCCGCCCAGCGGCGGATGCGTTCGGCGTCTGCGTAGTCGGCCAGCACGGCGAGAACGGTTTCCGGCACGCGCTCGATCAGGGGCGCATCCAGCAGGGCGGCTGCGATCGCGTCGGTGTACGCGCGCATCAGTCCGCCGGCGCCCAGCTTCACGCCGCCGAAGTAGCGGACCACGGCGCCGAGTACGCCATCGAGGTCGTGGTGCCGCAGCACCTCCAGGATGGGGCGCCCCGCCGTGCCGGACGGCTCGCCGTCGTCGGACATCCCGGAGTGGCCTCCGGCGAGCAGCGCCCAGCAGACGTGGTTCGCGCCCGGATGCTCGGTGCGGAGCCGCGCGACCTCGGCCAGCGCTGCATCGCGGTCGGCGACCGGCGTCGCGAGCGCGATGAAGCGGCTGCGCCGCACCTCGACCTCCGCGGTGACGGGGGAGGGGAGGGTGAACGGGCTCATCCCTCCGCCATCTCCCAGAGCACGCGTGCCGCCTCGGCGAGTGCGACGCGCTCCTCCGGGGTGCGCGTGGCGAGCTGGGCGTCCAGCCACGCGTGGCGCCGTGCCCGTGCCTCTCCTGCGACCCGGTGGCCTTCGGCGGTCGGGGAGAAGAGCACGCGGCGGCCGTCCGTCGGGTCAGCCGCCCTGATCGCGTAGCCGAGGGACACCAGACGGTTGACCGTCTGGCTCATCGAGGCCGCGGTGACGCGTTCGTGGTCGCTGAGCGCCGTGAGCGTGGCAGGGCCGTAGCGGTGCAGGTGCCCGAGCACGTTCATCGCCGCGTCGCCGAGTTCGCCGTTGGTGCGTTCGGCGCGGAAGCGGCGGTAGATCCTGGCCACCGAGCGCGTGACGCGTTCGCCGAGGTCGTCGTCGGCGGGCAAGCCGGCGTCGGCGGGGAAGCCAGGGTCGGCGGGGAGGGTCTCGCTTGCGTGTGCATCCACGATTGATTAGTATACCTAAAGAAGTAGTTCACACGCGTAAAGCATTCCAGGAGGACGAGACGGACACCGACACCAGGAGCACGGAGACCGTGAGCGCGCACAAACCGTTCGGGTGGCGTTTCACCGCCCCCCTGCTGCTCGGGTCGACGCTCAACCCGATCAACAGCTCGATGATCGCGACCGGCCTGCTCGGCATCGGCCTCGACTTCCACCTGGGCCCGGGCCAGACCGCGAGCCTGATCTCGGTCCTCTACCTCTGCAGCGCGGTCAGCCAGCCCACGATGGGCAAGCTCGCCACCCTGTTCGGGCCGCGCCGCGTGTTCATGGCCGGGGCGATCATCCTGCTGGTCGCCGGTGTGGTCGGGGCGGCGGCGCCCGGCTTCGGCTTCCTGCTGGTGTCCAGAGCGCTGATCGGCATCGGCACCTCCGCCGCGTACCCGACCGCGATGGCCCTCGTGCGCCGCAGGGCGGACGAGAACGGCATCGGCGTTCCCGCCCGCGTGCTCGGCAACTTCTCCATCGCCGCCCAGATCACCACGGTGTTCGGGCTGCCGCTCGGCGGGGTGCTCGCAGGGACGTTCGGCTGGCGCGCCCTGTTCTTCGTGAACATCCCGCTGGCGATCGTCACATTCGTGTTCACGCTGCTCGGCGTGGAGAAGGACTCGCCGCGCGAGCGGCAGGGCGGCCGGGCGCTCATCGCATCCATCGACATCCCCGGCATCGCGCTGTTCGCCGGCACGATCGTGAGCCTGCTGGTGTTCCTGTCCGAACTCGCTTCGCCGCTCTGGTGGCTGCTCCCGGTGGTCGCGGTCTTCGGCGCCGCCCTCATCCTGTGGGAGCGGCGAGTCGCCAAGCCGCTCATCGACATGCGGATGCTCGCCCGCAACCGGCCGCTGCAGCGCACCTACCTGCGCCAGACCCTCTCCGCGCTCGTCGTCTACTCGGTGCTCTACGGCACGAGCCAGTGGATGGAGCAGGCCGCCGGATACAGCGCAACAGCGGTCGGCCTCATCCTGCTGCCGCTGTCCGGCCTCAGCATCGTGATCGCCCGGGTCGCCTCCACCCGCGGCTGGGTGCGCTGGCCGCTCGTCATCGGCGCCGTGTCGGTGGTGCTGAGCGCGGTTGTGATGCAGTTCATGAACGGCGGATCGAGCCTCTGGGTGCTGATCGGGATGTCCCTGCTGCTCGGCTGCGCCAACGGGTTCACCGGGTTCGCCAACCAGGCGACGCTCTACGTGCAGGCGCCGGCCGAGGAGATCGCGGTGGCCTCCGGGCTCTACCGGACGTTCGCCTACCTGGGCGCGATCTTCTCCTCCAGCCTCATCGGCATCACCTTCGGTCGCCAGGCCACCGACGCCGGCCTGCACACCCTCGGCTGGGTGCTCGGCGGCATCGGAGTCCTGTTGCTCGTCATCACGGTCCTCGACCGCCGCATCCCGCTGACCACCACAGCGGCGAAAGGCAGCGCCGCGTGAGCGCCGCGCCGGCTGCTCCTTCCAGACGGGATCTCGGGGCGACACGCCGCTGATTCCTCCGTCCGGACGGAGTTTCGGGCGCGCATGCCGCAGGTTCTCCTTCGGAAGGATCAGCGCGCATCCGCTATCCTCGGGAGCACCGTCGACGGGAGACCGCTGTGATCCGATTCCTCATCCGCGCCGTGATCTTCCTGGTGACCGCGGCCGTCGGGCTGCTCGTCGCCGGATGGCTGGTGCCGGGCGTGCGGCTGGAGTGGGGCGGGTTCCTCGTCGCCGCCATCGTGTTCGCCATCGCGCAGAGCATCCTGTCGCCGTTCGTGTTCAACATCGCGCGCAAGTACGCGTCGGCGCTGCTGGGCGGCATCGGTCTGGTGTCCACGTTCCTCGCACTGCTGGTCGCGAGCCTGTTCCCCGGCGGCATCACGATCGACGGTGCGACAGCCTGGATCCTGGCCACGCTGGTCGTGTGGATCGTCACGGCGCTCGGCGGCTGGCTGCTGCCGATCCTGTTCCTGAAAAAGCGCGTCGTCACTGCGCGCTGACCACGGCGGCCGCGCCGGCCGCGAGCATTGGCCGTGTCGGCCGCGGTACGAGCGCTGGCGAGTGTGTAGTCCGCGCGCGGGCGGCTTTCGCGCTATCGTCGTCGAATGTCGTCGATCGCCGCGAACCTGGAATGGCTGTTCACCGAGGCGGGCGATGACCCGGCCGACCGCATCCGGGCTGCTGCGGCCCACGGACTGACCGCGGTCGAGATCTGGGGCTGGCGCGACAAAGACATCGCCGCCATCGACGCCGCCCTCACCGAGACGGGCGTCGAACTGCTGTCGCTCATCGTCGACCCGCAGCTCCCGCTCACCGACCAGGGGATGCGCGCCCCCTTCCTCCAGGCCGTGGCCGACTCGCTCGTGGTCGCCGAACGGCTGCGCGCGCCCAACCTCGTGGTGGTGAGCGGCGACGACCGGCCGGGCGTCCCGCGCGAGGAGCAGCGGACGACACTGGTGTCGACCCTCGCGGCGGGGGCAGCGCTGCTCGACGGCACGGACGTGACCCTGCTGCTGGAGCCGCTGAACACCCGTGTCGACCACGTCGGCGCGTTCCTGTCGTCCACCAGGGACGGCCTCGACATCGTCCGCGAGGTCGGTTCGCTGCACCTCCGGCTGCTGCTGGATGCGTACCACGCGCTCATGATGGACGAGGACATCGCCGCCGCGGTCGGCCCAGACATCGCACTGGTCGGCCACGTGCAGGTCGCCGACCTTCCCGGCCGCCACGAGCCGGGCACGGGCGTCGCGGACTGGGCGCACCAGTTCCGCGTGCTGCGGGAGCTCGGCTACCGGGGACGCTTCGGGATGGAGTACCAGCCGACGGTGGAGACGCGCAGGTCCCTGGCCGTGGTGGAACAGCTGGCCGGCGCGGCGGTCTGAGCGCCGGGTCCGTTCAGTACTGCGCCCGTCAGTACTGCGTCCGTCAGTACTGCGTCCGTCAGTACTGCGTCCGCGCTCCCGCGAGGTCGTCGGCGCTCACCAGGGTGGCGAAACTGTCCGACAGCGCCGCCATGAACGCGACGTGCACAGCATCCCCAAGAACCGTCGTCCCGCCGAACTCGAGGTCGGGCGCCGCGCACGCGTCGTGCACGACGGTCACATCGAAGCCGAGCTCCGACGCCGCGCGCACGGTGGAGTCGACGCACATGCTCGACATCATCCCGAGCACCACGAGCTGGTCCGGCGCGATCCCGCGCAGCGTCTCCTCGAGGAACGTCCCCACGAACGCGTTCGGCTCCGCCTTGCGAAGCACGGGCTCGTCGCCGACCGGCGCCACCAGCGGATGGATCTCGACCCCCGCGCTGCCCGGGCGCATGAACGACGCATCCGGTGCATCCCAGACGTGCTGGATGTGCACCACAGGATCGCCGGCCTCACGGAACGCGGCCAGCACGCTCGCGGCACGCTCCGCTGCGGCGACCGACCCGACCAGCGGATACGCGCCGCCAGGAAAGTAGTCGTTCTGGATGTCGACGATGACGAGCGCGCGAGACATGGAGGCCCTTCGGATGCGCGGACACCGCGCGGGACGAGGTTGCGGAAGAGAGGACGGCCCGGACGCCGTACCCGAAACGACGGCCGGGCCGCCGAGCGGGGAACGCTGCCCGACAGCGCCGATGGTACACCCGGTGGGGGACGGGAGTCGGGGAGGCCGCGCCTCCTGGTCCGGCGTGGGAGACGGCCCGCGCGATCGCGTACCCCCAGTGGGACTCGAACCCACACTGAAGCGATTTTAAGTCGCCTGCCTCTGCCGATTGGGCTATGGGGGCCCGGCATCCATCGTACCGGCGCGGTTGCGGCGTTCTCGGAGGGGGAGCGGGCAGAGTGAGCGCGTGGGCACAGAACGCGAGGGGGAGCGGCACGAGGGGGAGCTGAACGAGGGGTCTGGGGGGCACGACCGCAGGGCTGCCACGGCGCGGTTCACGCTCGCGATCGTCCTGTCGACCGTTGCCGGGCTCGTCGCGTGGATGTGGTTCGCGATCGTCGTCGAGGACACCTGGGGCGACGAGTGCAAGGCGCGAGCGGCCGGGCAGAGCGGGGTGACGTTCCTGATCGCGTTCGGCGTCGTGCCCCTCCTGCTCGTCACCGCCGGCGCTGTGGCCGCGTTGATCGGTTTCGCGCCAGGCGTGCGGGGAGGGAAGGTGTGGCGGGGGCTCGTCTCCGCCATCGTCATCACGGCGGCTGGTGTGCTCCTGGCGTGGTGGGCGACCGACGGGATGCTCGTCGCGCACCTGGCGCTCGGCTCCGGCTGCCTGGCGTAGCGCCGAACCGTGACTGTCCGAGCACAGGACTGCCGCCTCCGCGCGCACCAGCGGCGCCCACGGAACCCCGTGGACGCCGCTGGTGCGCGCGGACCCCGACTCAGTGCATCCCGACCGGCCCCGCCGCACCGGAGGACGCCCCGTCCGTCGCCGGGATGCGCCGCCCCCAGATCGCGAACAGCACCAGGGCAGCCGCGGGGAAGGCCGCGCCGAGCAGCAGCGAGGTCGAGATCCCGTGCGCTTCACCGGACGTCGCCGTGACCGAGATGAACACCGTGGTCAGCACCGCGACGCCGACGCTGCCGCCGAGCTGCTGCATCCCCTGCACCAGGCTGGATGCGGCGCTCACCTCTGTCGAGGGAGCCTGCGCCATCGCGATCGACGTCAGCGGCGCGAACGTCAGGCCGCCGCTGATGCCGAGCACGATCGCCGGCCCGAGGATGCCGCTGAGGAACGTGCTGGATGCACTCATCTGGCCGAGCCAGACCAGTCCGACGACCATCCCGCTGAGGCCGATGACGCCGACCACTTTCTCGCCGACGCGCGGGAGCAGGTAGCGGGGTGCGAGCTCGTTGGTGATGAGCATCGCGCCCACGAACGGGAGCAGGGCGAGGCCGGTGCCGAGCGGGTCGAAGCCGAGGACCTTCTGCGTGAACAGCGTCACGAAGTAGAAGAAGCCGAACATTCCTGCGGGGACCAGGAGCATCCCGAGCAGCGGGGCGGCCGTGCGCATCCGGGAGAAGAAGTGCAGCTGCACCACCGGGCTCGAGTGCCTGCGCTCGATGAACACCAGGCCGACGAGGGATGCCGCCGCGATCACGAACGAGGCGATGGACTGCGCGTCCGACCAGCCGTGGCTCGCCGCGCGGGTGAACGCGTAGACGAGGGCGACCATCCCGATCGTGGAGACGGCAGCGCCGCCCAGGTCGAGCTTGGCGGGGACGCGCTCGGTCTCGGTGAGGAACAGGGCGGCTCCGACGATGATCAGGATGCCGATCGGCACGTTCACGAACATGACCCACTCCCAGCCGAAGCTGGTGGTGAGGATGCCGCCGAGGATCAGTCCGATCGCACCGCCGCTGCCCGCGGCGAGGACGAACAGCGACATCGCCCTGGCGCGGTTGGCGCCCTCCGTGGTGTTGGCGACGAGCAGCACGAGCGTGCTCGGTGCTGCGATGGCTGCACCGACGCCCTGCAGGATGCGGGCGGCGACCAGGATCTCCGGCGTGGGCGCGAAGCCGCCGAGCGCCGATGCGACGATGAACAGGCCGACGCCGACCATGAGCGCCAGCCGGGCGCCGACGATCGAGCCGATCTTGCCGCTCAGCAGGATGAGGCCGCCGAACGCGAGCGCATAGGCGGTGACCACCCAGGACAGGTCCGTGGGGGAGAAGTGCAGTTCGTTCTGGATGTCGGGGAGGGCGACGTTCACGATGCTCGCGTCGACCACGAGCATGAGCTGCGTGATGAAGACGACGACGAGGCCGAGCGCCGGGCCGCGCAGGGACGACCGGGATCCGAGGGATGCGCGGGGTGCGCCTGTCGCGCGGGATGCGGCGGCCGGGGTGGACCTGACGGCGGGGAGCGGGGAAGTGGGTGGATCGTTGAGTTCGGTGGTCGACATATGGTGCGTTCCGTTCCGCGGGGTTTAGACTGCTATCCGGAGAGACTCTCCTCTTGAGTGATCAACAATATGGAGACAGTCTCCGCTTTGTCAATGGCGACAGAGTGAACAGTTCAGAAAAGGAGCTCGAGTGGGCGGCGACACCATCACCCAGCCCAAGCCGCTGCGCGTCGACGCGCAGCGCAACTACGACAAGATCGTCAGCGTCGCCTGCGAAGCGTTCGCCGAGCACGGCGTCCAGACCTCGCTCGACGACATCGCCAAGAAGGCCGGCGTCGGGGCGGGGACGCTGTACCGGCACTTCCCGAGCAGGGAGTGCCTGCTCGCCGCCGCGCTCGTCGAGAGCAGGCAGGGGCTCGACGCGAAGGCCGCGGAGCTTCTGGCCAGGCCTGATGCGGGCGAGGCGCTGAACGAGTGGCTGATCGAGCTCGCCAGACACCTCTCCAGCTTCGACGGGCTGCCCGACTCGGTGGCCGAGGCCGTCTGCGATCCGGAATCGCCACTGACGGCGCCGTGCAGCTCGATGAAGAGGTCGACGGCGCTGCTGCTGAAGCGTGCTCAGGATGCCGGGGAGGTGCGCGACGACGTCAACGCCGATGATCTGTTCGTGTTCGCCAGCTCGCTCGCCTGGGCGGCCAACAAGAGCGGGTACACCCGCGACGATCTGCGCCGGGTGCTGAACCTCTTCATCGCCGGGCTGCGCTGACGCGTCGCCGGGCTGCGCTGACGCGTCGCCGGGGCTGCGCCGCCGCGCGGCGCTACCGCAGGATCAGCGGTTGCGGTACGGCGACTTCGCCATCTGCACGAGGGCGGCCAGCGACAGGCCTCCGCCGACGATGACGACGAGCCAAATGAATCCGATGAGCAAACCAGCCATGCGATTACGGTACACCGTCGAACGCTGGCGGTCGCACCGCGGCTGGCGGATACTGAGGCCATGATGCGCATCGGTTCGATCGTGTGGGGTGTGCGGGATGTGCCGCGCGCCATCGAGTTCTGGACGGCGGCGCTCGACTACCGCCCGCTGCGGGAGCCGGACGTCGACTGGGCGATCCTCGTCCCGAAGGAGGGGCGCGGGCCGCAGCTCGCCATCAAAGAAGTGACCAGCCCGTCCGCCCACCACCAGCGGCACCACCTCGACCTGTACGCCTTCGACCAGGATGCAGAGGTCGAGCGCCTGCTCGTGCTCGGCGCATCCACGGTCGACTGGGACTACGAGGACGGAGCCGACTACGTCGTGCTCTCCGACCCGGACGGCAACCGGTTCTGCGTGGTCGCCGCCGGCGACGCGGCGAGAAGCCAGTAACTGCCGGCGACACGCCGCGCGCCGACGCAGGTACTGGTGTCTCGTCGCTGTGAGGACTTTCAGCGGGCGGAAAGGACGCACTCACCTGGCGGTTGCACACTGGATGCAGACGCCGAACTGGTGTGGTGTCTCCGACCCGGTCGTGACCTCGATTCCCCCGAAACCGTCACGGCCGGGTCCTTCTGTGTGCGGGCCGGAGCGCCGGTAGGCTCGTCCGGTGTCCTCCTCCCGGTGCCCCTGCCTGAGCGGCCTGCCGTACGACGAGTGCTGCGGCCCGCTCCACCGCGCCGAGCAGCACGCCCCGACCGCTGAACGCCTGATGCGGTCGCGCTTCTCCGCGTTCGCACTCGGCGACGCGGCGTACCTGCTGCGCAGCTGGCACGCGTCGACGCGTCCGGAAACGCTGGAACTCGACGCGGGGCTTCGCTGGTACCGGCTCGACATCGAGCGCACCGAGCGCGGCGGCCCGTTCGACCTGGATGGCGTGGTCGAGTTCTCCGCGTACTACAAAGGGGACGAGCGAGGGGTGCAGCACGAGGCATCCCGGTTCGTGCGTGACGGCGCCGACTGGTTCTACCTGGATGCGGTCTAGCGCTCCGGCTCCACGTACTTCTCCCACAGCCACACGCACACGCTGAGTGCGGCGAACGCGAACACGGCGATCGCGACGACCAGCGTTCCCTGCCCGGTCTCGACCAATGACGCGACAGGAAGGAGCAGCGCGAACAGCAGCGTGTAGATCACGAGCCCGAGGCCGAGCCAGATTCCGCGGGACCACTGGAAGACGGCGCGCCCTGCGAGGCTGCCGATGGGCAGCAGGGCGATGGCCGCCGAGCCGAGGCCGAGCAGGGAGACGGCGTTGGCGAGCTCGCGGAGGAACGCGGAGAAGACGCCGGTCGGCTGGGGAAGCGCGCCGACCGTCAGCCAGGCGACCACGCCGAGCAGGGCGACGGCCGCGACCTGCACGGCGGCGACGCGTCCGCGGGCGACCCGACCGGCGGCGCCGGCGAACGCCACACCGAGGATCAGCCCGAAGAGGAGGGCGGGCTGGAGCCCGAGCAGGCGGGATGCGATGGCGGCGACTCCGACGACCACGAGCATCCACGGGCGGAAGGTCAACGTGACGCGACCGCCACCGAAGTGCGGGGAGACCCAGCGGGCGACGGCGACCCAGACCGCGTTCACCGCGGCCAGCGCGACAGCGACGGCGAGGATCACCCGCAGGTAGGCTCCCGCATCGTCGACGGGGCTGGACAGCGTCACCAGTGCCGCCGCTGCGACGAACGCGGTCGGGATCAACCAGGGGCTGCGCGGGGCCGCCGTCTCGATCTCTCCTGCGACCAGGGCGCCAGCCGCGCCTGCGCCGGTCGCGCCGGTTCCGGATGCGCCCCGTGCTCCGGATGCGCCGCCCGCCGCGCCGCCGCCTCGCGCCCCCGACCCGGCGGCGCCCGCGTACTGCGCGTCCGCATCCCGCAGTTCTGCCCGGCTGCGGTTGCGTCCGAAGATGCTCGCTCGGCTCCGCTTCTCCCGTCCGTCGCGTTCACGCGCCACCGTGACGGCGAGCAGCCGGGCCGGCAGGGCGAGCAGGAGCAGCGCGGCGGCCGCGAGCAGCAGGGAGCGCAGCCAGCCGGGGAACGCCTCGACCGAGACGACGGGCGCGGTGGCGCTCGTGAACGGCGTGTCCAGCCAGTCGGGCGTGCCGCCCGGCGATCCGTTGCCGTTGTACGGGTCGAACGGGGTCGGGCTGGGGGTCGTCCCCGGCGGAACGACGGGTGCGGCAGGGTTCGGAGTGCTGTGCGGCGACGGCGTCACGGACGGCGACTCCGGCGAGGTCGACGGAGAGGGGGCAGCGGTGAGGACGGTGATCGCGACGGCGTTCGACCCGCCGCTGACGTTGCCGGCCGCATCCCGTTGCAGGGCGGAGACCGTGAAGCGTCCTGCGCCGAGCCTTCCGCTGCAGGTCCAGGACGTGCCGTGGACGACGGCGGAGCAGACGACCGTGCTTCCGTTGTCGTCGCTGCCGTAGACCGTGACCTTGGCGCCGTTCTCTCCTGCGCCGGAGAAGGCGAGCGGCGCCCCGACCGGCGCCTCGGTGCCCGGAGCAGGCGACCCGATGGTCGGTGCGGCCGGCGGCGTGGTGTCGACCGTGATCGCCACGGGGGCGCTCGTGCCGGAGGACTGGCTGGAGAACGGGGCGCGCTGTGTTGCGGTGATCCTGTGCGTGCCGCTCGGCAGCGGTTTGCTCAGCACGCAGCCCCAGGTTCCTGCGGAGTCGGCGGGGAACGAGCAGCTGGAGCCGTTCTCGGCGCGCACCGTCACGGTCGCCCCCGGATACGCCGTGCCGTGCACGCCGCCCCCGGAGACGAGGGTGCCGCTCTGGGAGGCGATGACCGGCGGCGAGAGCACATCCACCCTGCTGGATGCGCTGAGGCCGCTGTCCCGCGACTCGGCGCGCACGGTGACGCCAGGACCGTCCGGAGGCGTGGAGATGGAGCAGGTCCAGTCGCCCTGCGCATTGACGGGGGCGTCGCAGCGGGCGCCGGCGGTGCTGGCTGCGCCGGCCGAGACGTGGATGAGGTCGCCGGCCGTCCCGGAGCCGGAGACGGCGAGCGGGAACCTGGTGACGAGACCGGAGGGGAGCTGGTCGATCGTCGGCGGCCCGGACGTCGGGGGAGGAGAGGTCGGCGTGGTGGTGTCGGAGGGCGACGAAGACGGTGTGGCCTGAGGGAGGGCGGATTGCGGGTGCTGCTGCGAATCGGGCGATGCCTGCTGTGAGTCGGGGGCCGAGGAATCGGACGGCGCCGATGGTGTCGAGGTGGCCGCCGTCGCCGGTGCCGCCGTGCCGATCACGCCGAGGGTGGCTGCGCTCGCGACGCCCACCAGGATCAGGGCAGACAGAAGCAGTCCGGACGACCCCCTCGACCGGACTGGTGGCGAAACATCTGACGAAAACACGCGCATTCCACCCCATTTCAGGTGGCGCGGCCCGTCCTGTCAAACTCCCTGGCCCGATTTACGGCATACTAACAACTGGGTCAACCGTCCCACTTCTCGCGCGAGGATGCGTGGGAAGCCGCCGTCGAGGAGTCCGCCGTGACACGCATCCCCGCTGTGGAACGCCGCACCGCTCTGGTGCAGGCCGCTCTTTCGGTCGTCGCGCGCGACGGGGTCGCCGCTGCCACCACCCGCAGGATCGTCGCGGAGGCCGGGATGTCCCTCGCCAGCTTCCACTACGCGTTCACCTCGCGCGACGAGCTGATGGCCGAGCTGGTCAACACCGTCGTCGACGGAGAGCAGTCCGCATTCGCCCCCGTGTTCGAGGCTCCGGACGCGCTGCCGGATGCGCCGACCATGCGGGATGCGGTGCGCGCGGGCCTCGAGCACTACTTCGCCGCCGTCCGCGCCGACCCCGACCGCGAGAAGGCGATGTTCGAGCTCACCCAGTGGGCGCTGCGCGAACCGGGCTTCGCGCCCCTGGCCCGCCGCCAGTACGAACGCTACTTCGCCGTCGCGGAGCACGCCGTCGTGCAGGCGGCCGCCATCACGGGATGTACGTGGACGCTTCCCACGCACGAGGTCGCGCGCCTGCTCGTCGTCCTCACCGACGGCCTCACCGTCGCCTGGCTGGTCACCCGCGACGACGCGGCGGCCCAGGCGACCATCGACTTCGCCGCCGACGCTGTGGCGACGCTGGCAACACCCGTTCCTGTTCCTTCCGCCCTCGACCCGAACGCAGGACTCCGATGACAGAAACCTCAGCTCCGGCGGTCTTCGCCGAGCCGACCCGCCGGGTGCCCGGCCGCTGGATCGCGTTCTTCGCGATCGCCTGGCTCGGCGTCTGGATGGCGCAACTCGCCCCCATCCAGAAGCTGCTGCCCGATCAGGTGCAGAAGCAGCTCGACACCACGTACTGGGTGGACAACGTGGTGGTGTTCGGCATCATCTCGGGGATCTCCGGCGTCTGCGCGATCATCGCGTACCCGCTCACCGGCGCCCTGTCCGACCGCACGACCAGCCGGTTCGGCCGCAGACGCCCGTGGATCGCCGGCGGCGCCGTCGTGTTCGCCGTGTCCCTCATCCTGCTCGGACTGCAGACCAGCATCGTCGGCATCGGCGTGTTCTGGTCGCTCGCGCTCACCGGTTTCTGCATCCTCACCGCCGCCCTCACCGCGACGATCAGCGACCAGGTGCCCGTCGGCCAGCGCGGCTACGTCTCCGGCTGGATCAGCGCACCGCAGGCCATCGGGATCATCCTCGGCGTCTCGCTGGTGACGTACGTGTTCGTCGGCGCCCTGTTCGGGTACACCGCGATGGCGGTGCTGCTGCTCGTGCTGGTCCTGCCGTTCCTCTTCCTTCCGGACGCCGTGCTTCCTGCGCACCTGCGGCAGAAGATGACGTTCCGGGGGATCATCGAGAGCCTGTGGATCTCGCCGCGCGAGCATCCCGATTTCGGCTGGACCCTCCTCAGCCGCGTGCTGGTCAACTTCGGCAACGCGTTCGGAACGTCGCTGCTCCTTTACTTCCTGGAGTTCGGGCTGCACGACAAGAACGCCGACGACGACCTGCTGGTCCTGATCCTCATCTACATGGTGTTCGTGATCGTCGCCTCCCTGGTGATGGGCCGCTGGTCGGACAGGATCGGGCGGCGCAAGGCGTTCGTGTTCCTCTCTTCTGCCATCCAGGGGGTCGCCGCACTGCTGCTGGCGTTCGTCCCTGAACTGTCGGTGGCGATGATCGCCGCCGGTCTGCTCGGACTCGGCTACGGCTGCTTCCTCTCTGTGGACCAGGCGCTCGCCACCCAGGTGCTTCCCGACCCGGAGAACCGCGGAAAGGACCTCGGCATCATGAACATCGCGACCGCCGTCCCCCAGGCGATGGCCCCGCTGATCGGCGCGGGCATCGTCGCAGCGCTCGGCGGGTTCGTCGGGCTGTTCGTCCTCTCCGGTCTGTTCGCGTTCGCGGGTGCTCTTGCGGTCGCACGAGTGAAAGCGGTGCGCTGATGACCTACGACCTCGACCTCAGTACGAAACCGGCGCCGTCCGAGCGCACCTGGACCACTCCGGATGCATTCTGGCCGTCGCTCTCGGCGGCGACCGCCCGGCTCGACCCTGCTCTCGCCGTGCTGCACGTCCCAGCGCTCCGCCACAACACCCACGACATGCTGCGGAGGGCGGCGGGCAAGCCGATCAGGGTCGCCTCCAAGTCGGTGCGGGTGCGGTCGGTCCTGGATGCGGTGCTCGCGCTCCCCGGATACGCGGGCGTGCTCGCGTACACGCTGCCGGAGGCGCTGTGGCTCGCGGAGGGCACGGACGGGCACCCGCCGATCGACGACGTCGTCGTCGGCTATCCGACCGCCGACCGTGTCGCCATCGCGCGCCTGGCGTTCGCGCCGGAGCTCGCCTCCCGGGTGACCCTGATGGTCGACTCCGTCGCGCACCTGGACTTCATCGACGCGGTTGTCCCGCCCTCGCAGCGTGCGAGCATCCGGTTGTGCATCGAACTGGACGCGTCCTGGCTGAGTCCCGTGCTCGGCCACATCGGCGTCTACCGCTCGCCGCTGCACGCGCCGACAGCGGTGCGGGAGCTCGCGGAGGCGATCGTGCGCAGGCCGGGGTTCACCCTGGTGGGCATGATGGCGTACGAGGCGCAGATCGCCGGGCAGGGGAACAAACCGGCAGGCAAGCCCGCGTGGGGCGCGACGGTGCGCTGGATGCAGAAGAACTCCGGCGCGGAACTACTCGACCGGAGGGCGCAGGCGGTGAGCGCGGTGCGCGAGGTCGCCGACCTCGAATTCGTGAACGGAGGAGGGACAGGCTCGCTCGAGTTCACCTCCTCGGACGAGTCCGTGACGGAGATCGCGGCGGGGAGCGGCCTGTTCGGCGGCTACCTGTTCGACGGGTACGCCGGGTTCCGTCCAGCGCCCGCCGCCTCCTTCGCGCTGTCGGTCGTGCGCAGGCCAGGGCCAGACATCGCGACGCTGCTCGGCGGCGGCTGGATCGCATCCGGCCCCCCAGGACCGGACAGGATGCCGCAGGTGGTCTGGCCCACCGGGCTATCGATGGTGGCGCGCGAGATGGCCGGCGAGGTGCAGACGCCGCTCACCGGCGCCGCCGCCGGGGTGATGCGGGTCGGCGACAGGGTGTGGCTGCGGCACACGAAATCCGGCGAGCTGAGCGAGCACGTGAACGAGTTCCACCTGGTGGACACCGTCGACGGCCGGGCGACCGTGGTGGGCACGGTGCCCAGCTACCGCGGCGACGGACAGGTCTTCCTGTGACGGCGACCGGCGCCGTCTGGCGCAACTGGGCGCGCACCGAGCACGTCCGCCCGACCCGCGTCGAACGACCCGCGGACGCCGAGGCGGTCCAGCGCGCTGTCGCAGCAGCGGCCAGACAGGGGATGCGCGTGAAGGCGGTCGGCGCCGGCCACAGCTTCACCGGCATCGCGGTAGCCCCCGGCGTCCAGCTCGACCTCGGCGCCCTGAGCGGAATCGTGGACGTGGACGTCGAGCGCGGCAGGGTACGGCTCGGGGCGGGGACGCACCTGCACGAGCTTCCGAAGCTGCTGCGTCAGCACGGGCTCGCCCTGCAGAACATGGGAGACATCGACCGGCAGACGATCGCCGGGGCCACCTCGACGGGCACGCACGGCACGGGTGGAGGGTTCGGCGGCCTCGCGACGCAGATCGTCGGCGCGACCCTGGTGACCGGCACGGGCGACCTTCTGACCGTCGACGAGACCACCAACGCCGAGCTGCTGCCCGCCGTGCGCCTCGGGCTCGGGGCGCTCGGCGTACTGGTCGACCTGACCATCCAGTGCGTGCCGGCCTACCTGCTGCAGGCGGTGGAGCGCCCTGAGCCGCTGCAGCACACCCTCGACACCTTCCTCGAACGCTCGGCGTCCGAGGACCACTTCGAGTTCTACTGGTTCCCGCACACCGAGACGGCGCTGACCAAGACGAACACGCGCCTGCCGCTGTCGTCGCCGTCCGCTCCGCTGCCGACGTTCGGCAGGTGGGTCGACGACGAACTCCTCGCCAACGGCCTCTACCGCGGGGTCTGCGCGCTCGGCACGGTCGCCCCCGCGATCATCCCCCCGTTCAGCCGCCTGGCGCAGAAGCTGACGGGCAACCGCGACTTCACCGACGTGTCTCCGCGCGTCTTCGTGACCAATCGCACCGTGCGCTTCCGCGAGATGGAGTACGCCATCCCCCGGGAGGCGGTTCCCGGCGCGCTCGCCGAGGTCAAGGCGCTCATCGAGCAGCGCGGCTGGCGCATCTCGTTCCCGGTGGAGGTGCGGTCGGCGGCGGCGGACGACAACTGGCTCTCCACGGCGTACGGACGCGATACCGGCTACATCGCCGTGCATCGCTATTACCGCGAGGACTCGACGGAGTACTTCGCGGCGGTCGAGGAGATCATGATGGCCCACGACGGCCGGCCGCACTGGGGCAAGCTGCACACACGCCACGCCGAGTCTCTACGGAGCACGTATCCCCGGTTCGACGACTTCCTCGCGGTGCGCGACCGTCTCGACCCGGAGCGACGATTCGAGAACGTCTACCTGCGGCGCGTGCTGGGGGAGTGACGCGTCGCTGCTCGTCGATCTCGGGATGCGCGGTGTCCCCAAAGCGGGTGCCGCGCACCCAGGGGACGCCCGGCTGAGGAAGCCTCGGAATTCCGCGTGTTCTCGCGGAAATCCCCGTGTTTTCGGGCCCGGCCGGGGTTGATGGATGTAACGGGTGTGACTCGTGTGACGAACGAGAATCTTGACACGTCCTCATTTCCCTGGAACACTCCGTGCTAGCTGTGAATCGCCTGTGAGTTATTGAGCATAATTCATCTTCAGGGAGCAAGCCGATGTCCGACCGCACCACCCGCTCTGCCAGCGCCGCCGGCGCCGTGGTCCGCCGCGGCATCGCCGTCGTCGCCGCGCTCGCCATCGGCGCCGGAGTCGTCACCGCGACCAGCGGCGCCGTCTCCAAGTCGATCGTCGAGGCGCGGGAGACCGCGCGCACGGCCGCCGTCGCCAGGATGGACAGCGGGAACCGCGCATCCGGTGCCGCGGTCCGTGTCGCGGTCGCCGACGCTCGCCGCTCTGCGGCCGTCGCTGCGGCAGCCGCAGAGCTCGTGCGCGCCCGCGACGTGCTCGCGTCGAGCGCCGGCAAAGCCGCTGAAGCCGGCCGGGATGCACTGAGCGTCGCCATCGACGCCGTCGCGAGCCGCGCATCCGGTGCGACGGCGTTCGCCGTGACCGCGTCCGTCGTCACGCTGAAGGAGTCGGAGAAGGCTGTGACGGACTCTGTGGCCGCCTTCGAGCAGGCCGAACTGCAGCGCTTCGCGGCAGAGGCCGCCGCGCGGGCGGCGGCCGTCGTCGCCGCCGAATACCAGGAGGCGAGGAGCCGCGCCGCCGACTCCGCCGCCCCATCGCACACGTCGGCCGCCGCGCCCGCCGCGGCAGCGCCGTACTACGCCCCGGGGGTGTCGTCCGTGCCCCCGGACAATTCGGGGTGCGGTCCGTGCCCCGGCGCAACGCTCGTGCTGACCCCATCGGGATATTGGGGTTGTCCCTAGCCGAGCTCTGACGGCATCCGTCCGACCACGGGTGTCGCCAGCGGAACACGATCGCGGCGTCGCCGCCCCCGGTGTCGGGCACCTGGGAGCGTCGGCGCCGCGTCGTCGTTCCCCACTACCCGCGCCCCCTGATAATCGAGCCCGGAGTTATTCACGCGACACGCCGTGGAAAGCGTGCACAACTCCGGGCTCGATTATCAGGGGGCGGGTCGCGGGAGGGGGCGGGGCGGATGGGATCAGGCGGTGCGGCGCTGCAGGGTGAGGGCGCCGAGCATGATCGCGGCAAGGGCGAACGCTCCGATGATGAGGAGCTCGCCTCCGACGTATGCGGCGTCGTGCGTGTCGTTCGCCACCGCGTTCAGCGCGTCGATGGCGTGCGAGAGCGGGAGCCAGTCGCTGATGATGTGCAGCGCATCCGGCAGCTGCTCGCGCGGGATGAAGATGCCGCCGAGCAGGATCTGCGGGAACACCAGGGCCGGCATGAACTGCACCACCTGGAACTCGGTGCGGGCGAACGCGCTCACGAACAGGCCGAGCGTCGTCCCCAGGATCGCGTCGGCGAGCGCGACCGCGATCAGCAGCCACACGCTGCCCTTGATCTCCAGCCCGCACACCCACACGGCGTAGCCGACCGCCACGAGCGTCTGGACGATCGCCAGCAGCCCGAACGCGAGCGTGTATCCCAGAATGAAATCCGCCTTGCCGAGGGGCATCGACAACAGGCGCTCCAGCGTGCCCGTGCGCCGTTCGCGCAGCGTGGTGATGCTCGTCACCAGGAACATCACGATGAACGGGAACAGGGCGAGCATCGCCGGGCCGATCGTGGAGAACACCGGAGTGTCCGTGAAGATCCACGCGACCAGCCCGATCAGCAGGCTGGGCACGACGACGAGCAGCCCGATCGTGCGCGGGTCGTGCCGGATCTGCGTGAGCACCCTGCCGGCGGTCGCGATGGTGCGGGAGCCGTTCATCGCGCTGCCCCGCCCTCGTCCTCGTCCTCGTCGGAGTGTGCGGAGCCCGCGCCGTCCGTGCCGTCAACGCCGTCCGCATCCGGCAGCGCGTGCTTGGGATGGCGGCGGCGGATGAGCGCCAGGAACGCACCCTCCGCATCCGCGGCCCCCGTCGTGGCCAGCAGGGATGCGGGCGTCTCATCCGCGAGGATCGCCCCGTCGCGCATCAGCAGCAGCCGGTCGCAGCGGCTGGCCTCGTCCATCACGTGACTCGAGATGAGCAGACTCGTGCCGGCATCGGCCAGGCGGTGGAACAGCTCCCACAGCTCCACCCGGAGGAGCGGGTCGAGGCCGACCGTCGGCTCGTCCAGCACGAGCAGGTCGGGGGAGCCGAGCAGGGCCGCGGCCAGGGAGACGCGGCTGCGCTGCCCGCCGGAAAGCGTGGAGACGAGCTGCCCGGCGTTCGCACCGAGGTCGGTCGCCTCGATCGCGCGGTCGACGTCGGCCTTCGCCGCCCCGAGGATGCGCCGGAAGTACGCGAGGTTCTGCTGCACCGTGAGGTCGTCGTAGACGCTCGCCGCCTGGGTGACGTAGCCCACCCTGTGTCGCAGCCCGGCAGAGCCGGCCGGTTCTCCGAGCACCTCGACGGTCCCGCCAGCGACGCGCTGCACCCCGACGATCGAGCGCAAGAGCGTCGTCTTCCCGCATCCGCTCGGCCCCAGCAGGCCGACCACTTCACCGCGCGGGATGCGCAGGGTCAGGCCGTCGAGGATCGTCGCGCGGCCGCGGCGCACCGTCAGACCGTCCACGGAGACCGCCGTGCCCATCGAGGAATTCATCATGTGATGAATTATTCGCCCGGCACGGCGACGCGTCAAGGACGGTCCAGGCTCCCCGCGGACGGGTCCCCGAACAGATGCCACTGCACCACAGGCCCGACCCGCCGCGCCAGCTCGTCGGCGGACGCGTGCGCGATCGGCTCCAGTTTGAGCACGAACCGGGCGAGCATCAGCCCGACAAGCTGGGATGCGGCGAGATTCGCTCGCAGATCGGCGTCCTGGCCTCCCGCGAGCGCGGCAAGCCGCACGAACACCTCCCTGGTCAGGAACTCCTTCAGCATCCGGCTGCCGGGACCGCTGCCGAGAGCCGTGCGCAGGATCGCGACGATGCGGGCCTGCGACTTCGCGTCGTCGAGCTGCCGCAGCAGCAGGCGCACCACGGAGGCGCCGATCTCCTCCCGCGGTCCGGCCAGGATGACGTCCAGGATGCGGTCGGGGCGCAGGGGCGCATCCAGGGACGCGGTGAACAGCTCGGCCTTGTCGTCGAAGTAGTGGTGCACGAGGGCAGAGTCGACGCCCGCCCTCCGCGCGATCGCCCGCAACGACGCCGCGTCGTACCCGTGCTCGGCGAACTCCTCCGTCGCCGCCTTGAGGATGGCGGACTTGGTGGATGCGCCGTCGCGCTCCTTGCGCGGACGGCCCCGTCTGCGACGTTCGGCGACCTCACTCACCTGCCCATTGTGCACCCGCGCGGGCGCCGCCTGCCGAACGGCACCACGCTTGCTTTGAGAGTGGTGGGAACGCGGTGGGAGCGCCGTGACCCGCCGTTAGGATGGGATCTGCGCCACGTCGTTCACGCGCCAGCACACCAAGGAGTACCCGAAAATGGAATGGCTCATCCCGGTCATCATCGTCGTCGTGATCGTCGCGATCATCGGGATCTACCTGTGGGCCACCTACAACTCGCTGGTGACTCTCAAGGTCCGCGTCGACGAGGCGTGGAGCGACATCACGGTGCAGCTCAAGCGGCGTGCCGACCTCATCCCGAACCTCATCGAGACGGTCAAGGGATACGCGGCGCACGAGAAGGGCGTCTTCGAGTCCGTGACGCAGGCGCGTGCAGAGACCCTGTCCGCGCAGGGGCCGGCGGAAGCGTCCGTGGCCGAGGGCCACATGCAGAGCGCGCTGAAGAGCATCTTCGCGGTCGCTGAGGCGTACCCGCAGCTCCAGGCCAGCCAGAACTTCCTGCGCCTGCAGGCCGATCTGGTCGACACCGAGGACAAGATCCAGGCGTCGCGCCGGTTCTACAACGGCGGCGTCCGCGAGCTGAACACCAAGATCAAGGTCTTCCCGAACAACATCTTCGCCAAGCGCATGGGCTTCACCGAGCGCGACTTCTTCGAGGTCAGCGACCTCGCGGCCATCGCCGAGCCCCCGCGCGTCCAGTTCTAGCGGGCGGCGATGTATAGGGCGATAGCCAGGAACAAGCGCAATACGGTCTTCACGATCCTGCTGTTCCTGATCATCATCGGTGGGCTCGGCTGGCTGGCGAGCCTGATTTACCACAGCTACACGATCCTCTGGTTCGTGATCATCGGCGCCACCCTCTACGCGGTGGTGCAGTACTTCCTGGCCAGCAGTCAGGCGCTGAGCATGTCGGGCGCCGTCCCCATCACCAAGGCGGACAACCCGCGGCTGTGGAACGTGGTGGAGAACCTGTCGATCACCACGGGAACGCCGATGCCGGCGGTCTACGTGGTCAACGACCCAGCGCCGAACGCGTTCGCCACCGGGCGCGACCCGCAGCACGCCTCCGTCGCGGCCACCACGGGACTGCTCGACATCATGACCGACGCCGAGCTCGAAGGCGTCATGGCGCACGAGCTCGGTCACGTGCGCAATTACGACATCCGGCTGTCGATGATCGTCTTCGGCCTCACGGTGGCGATCGGCTTCATCGCGGACATCTTCCTGCGCATGGCGTTCTTCGGCGGCATGGGCGGCAACCGCAACAACAACGGCGGTGGCGGTGGCGGCGGCAACCCGGTCATCATCGTCTTCGGCCTCATCGCCGCGATCATCGCCCCGCTCGTCGCGACCCTCGTGCAGCTCGCGGTCTCCCGCCAGCGCGAATACCTCGCCGACGCCACGGGAGCCATGACCACCCGGCACCCGGATGCGCTCGCGAGCGCCCTGCTCAAGCTGGAGGCATACGGCCGGCCGATGCAGAAGCAGAACTCGTCGATGGCGCACCTCTGGATCGCCAACCCGCTCAAGCCGAGCCTGATGAGCCGTCTGTTCAGCACGCATCCGCCCATCCCAGAGCGCGTGGAGCGCCTCGAGAAGATGGGCTCCACCTTCTAAGCAATCGAGCCGGGAGTTCTGCACGCAACACGCCGCGCGGAGCGTGCATGACTCCCGGCTCGATTGCTGCGGGCGGGGACGTCAGTCGAGTTCGGCGGTTCCCGCGTAGCGGTACGGGATGCGCGTGGACGACGTGCGCGGCGCATCCACCGGGTGCCAGAGCGTGCCGACGTTCTGGCCGTCGACGGTGGAGACGTCGCGGATCGGGTCGGCGGGCCGGCCGTCGATGTAGCTCTGCACGACCTCCGCGTAGACGGTGTCGTCCGGGTTGAGGAGCACAGCGACGTAGTGGTCGGACGCCCGCACCTCGGAGGCGGGCACCCAGGTGCGTCCGTCGAACTGCACCAGCGTGGAGCCGTCCTGCGCGCCCCCGCGTTTGACCCCGGTGACGAACCCGTCGACCCAGGTGTCGCCGTCGCGGTAGGCGTAGAGCTCGCGCATCGGCGATTCGAAGTCGGCCTCATCGGCCCCGGCAGCGTCCAGATACTCCAGCGGTGAACTCATGCCCGCACCCTACGCCCGCCCGCCGCTCCGCCCCAAGCAATCGAGTCTGAAGTTGTTCCTGTCCCGGCTCGGCGTGTCGCCTGAACAACTTCGGACTCGATGGTTTCGGAAGGGGGACCGGGGGAGGGGGACCGGGGCGGATCAGAGGGCGGCGGCGAGGCGGGGGGCGAGGTCGCCGCGGTGCGGGGTGGTGACGGAGACCGTGTCGAGGCCCTGCCAGGCAGCGGTGCTGCGCAGCAGCGGCACCAGACGCTCCACGGTTTCGGCGGGCGCTCCGGGTTCCGACCACGCCGACTGCACCCGCAGCACGCGCGCCTGCCTGTCGCTCTTCAGGTCGATGCGCCCCACCACGCGGTCGTCCAGCAGGATGGGCAGCGTGTAGTACCCGAAGATCCGCTTCTCGGCCGGGGTGTAGATCTCGATGCGGTAGTGGAAGTCGAACATCCGCAGCGCCCGGTCGCGATACCAGACCACCGGGTCGAACGGCGAGAGCAGGGCCGCGGCCGACACCCGCCGGGGGAGTCGCGCATCCCGGTGCAGCCACGCCTTCTCCGGCCTGCCGCTGCGCTCCCAGCCGCCGACCGTCACCGGGATGAGCTCGCCGGCGTCTTCCAGCTCCTGGATGGCCGCGACGGCCGGAGCGCGCTTGATGCGGTAGTAGTCGCCCAGGTCGGCTGCCGTGCCGATCCCGTGCGCGACGGCGGAGCGGCGGATCAGCTCGCGCACCGCATCCACGGTCGGCACCGTCGTCTCGAGAACCGACGCGGGCAGCACGTCCTCCGCGAGAGCGTACCGGCGCTGGAACCGCGTGCGCCCCGCCACCGCCACCTCGCCGAACAGGAACAGGAACTCCAGCGCCCGCTTCACATCCGACCAGCCCCACCACGGCCCGCTGCGCTTGTTCGCGTCGTGCTCGATCTCGCCGGCGACGAGCGGCCCGCGGTCGGCGAGCTCGGCGCGCAGCCACTCCACCGTGGATGCGTTCCGCTGGTACCACCCGTCGGGGTCCGTGCCGTAGCGCGCCCGGAAATTGTCCATCCGCCACTGGAACAGCGGCCAGTCCTCGCGCCGGATGAACCCGGCCTCGTGCGGCCAGTACTCCGTGTGCGGCGACTTCGCGGCGAAGGTCAGCCTGTCGAGCAGTTCTTTGTCGTAGGCGCCGACCCGCGCGAACACCGGCAGATAGTGGCTGCGCTCGAACACGTTGACCGAGTCGATCTGCAGCAGGTTGATGCGGTCGATCACCCCGTTGAGCTGCCGGGTGCCGACCGACTCGGGATGCGGGCGGCCGAACCCCTGCGCGGCGAGGGCGATACGGCGTGCGAGCGCGGGGGAGACCTTTTCTACCACGGTGTCGACCATAGCGGGAACCTCGGACAGTCCTTCTCCGCTCGTTCACCTGCCGTCCATCGACGCCACCCCGGCCGGTCGAACGACCGCCATACGTTTGCATCGGCCCGGACGGGAATCCATGTGTCCCGCGACCGAACGCGGGGCGACCAACCGGGCACCCCACACTGGAGGAACCGTGACATTCAAGCGCGCACGCGTCGCCGGCCTTGCCGCCGCGGCCACCGTCGTCGCACTCTCGCTCGCCGCCTGCACCGGCGGGGCGAACGCAGCAGACCCGACCGCGTCGAAGGACATCGCATCGGCAGCCGATGTGAAGGCAGCGGGCGGCATGGATGCGCTCATCGCCGCCGCGAAGAAGGAGGGCACCCTCAACATCATCGCGACGCCCGGCGACTGGGCGAACTACCAGGAGATCTTCGACGGCTTCACCAAGAAGTACGGGATCACGATCAACCCGAGCCAGGACAGCGCATCCAGCCAGGAGGAGATCGACGCCGCGAAGAAGCTCAAGGGTCAGGACACCGCTCCCGACACCTTCGACATCGGCTCGTCCGTCGCCCTCGCCAACACCGAGTACTTCGCGCCGTACAAGCCCACCGGCTGGGACGACATCCCCGCCGACGAGAAGGAGAGCACCGGCCTCTGGAAGGTCGGGTACTACGGCGTGATGGCGGTCGGCTACGACGCCAACAAGATCAAGTCGGCCCCGAAGAGCCTCGACGACCTGCTCGGCTCCGAGTACAAGGGCGCCGTCGCGCTGAACGGCAACCCGACCCAGGCAGCCGCTGCGGCGGGCGCCGTCGCGTTCGCCGACCTGCAGGCCGGCGGAACCCTCGACGACCTCACCCCCGGCATCGACTGGTTCGCCAAGCTCAAGAAGGCGGGCAACTGGAACGCGGCGGACGGCAAGCCGAACACGATCGCCTCCGGCGAGACCCCGGTGCTGCTCGACTGGTCGTTCAACCAGAAGGGCTACACGACCTCCGACACGATCAAGGGCGGCGGCGTGAACTGGAAGTACACCGTGCTCCCCGGCACCGCGTACGTCGGCTACTACAACCAGGCCATCAACAAGGACGCGCCGCACCCGGCCGCCGCACGCCTCTGGGAGGAGTACCTCTACAGCGACGCAGCGCAGAACGCCTGGCTCAAGGGCGGGGCATACCCGGCCCGCGTGGATGCGATGGAGAAGGCCGGCACCCTGAACAAGGCCGACTTCCCCGGCAAGCTCGACAAGACCGCCGTCATGACGGACAAGCAGGCCACCGACGCCGGAACCCTGCTCAACGCCAAATGGGCGAACGCGGTCGGTTGATGACAGACACCACCGTCGGCGCTGCTGCGCCGCCGCTGGACAGCGACGGCGCCGGGGAGACCCGGCGCCGGTCGCCGTTCGGCGCCACGCCGGCTGAGCGGGCGCAGCAGGGCTCCGGATCCGGTTCGCGCCCTGCCCAGGCCCGGCGTCGCCGTCGCGGCCTCCCGGCCGTCCTCGGCCTCACCCCGTTCGCCTTCTACGTCGTCGTCTTCCTCGCGATCCCCACGATCATCGCGGTCGGCAGCGGGTTCGTGGATGCGGACGGCCGGTTCACCTGGGCGAACCTCACCGGCCTCGCGGAACCCGCCATCTTCGGCTCCTTCGTCGGCGCGTTCTTCCTCTCCGCGGTGACCGCCGTGGTCGGCGCGGTCGGCGGCGCCGCGCTCTGCTTCGCCATGCTGCGCTCGCGTCCGGGAGGCGTGACCCGCTCGCTGGTCGACTCGGCCAGCAGCGTCCTCGCCCAGTTCGGCGGCGTGATGCTCGCGTTCGCGTTCATCGCGACCATCGGCGCGCAGGGGCTCGTCACCGTGCTGCTGCGCAACCAGTTCCACATCAACATCTACGAGAACGGCGTCTGGCTCTACACGGTGCCCGGCCTCATCCTGCCGTACCTCTACTTCCAGATCCCGCTCATGGTCATCACCTTCATGCCGGCGCTCGAGGGGCTGAAACCGCAGTGGCTGGAGGCGAACGCCACCCTCGGCGGCAGTAGGGCGACCTACTGGTTCCGGGTGGGCATCCCCGTGCTGCTTCCGTCGTTCCTGGGCAGCCTGCTGCTCCTGTTCGCCAACGCGTTCTCGTCGTACGCGACCGCCGCGGCCCTGGTCGGGCAGGCCAACAACATCGTCTCCCTGCAGATCCGCCAGGCGCTCATCTCCGAGACCGTCCTCGGCCGCGCCAACCTCGCCGGCGCCATGTCGCTGGGGATGCTCGTGGTCATGGTCGTGGTGATGCTCGGCTACTCCGCGCTCGCCTCCCGCACCGCCAGGTGGCAGCGGTGAGCGGCGCGCAGGTGGAGAGCAAGCGGCGCACACGCGCCCGGCGCAACGCGCAGGCGCTGCGCTTCGGCCCAGGGCCGGTCGCGCGCACGGTCATCTGGACGATCTTCGGCCTCTTCTTCCTCATCCCGCTGTTCTCGATGCTGGAGTTCACGCTGCGCACCGCGAAGCCCGGCGTCTACAGCTTCGACAGGTGGGTGGTCGTCTTCAGCGGCGAGACCACCCGGTACGACCGCATCTACCAGGGGCTCGGCAACTCGCTCGTGCTCGCGGTGGTCACCGTCGCGATCGTGCTGCTCGTGCTGCTGCCGACGATGATCCTGGTCGAGGTGCGCATCCCGAGACTGCGGCGCGTGCTGGAGCTGGTGTGCCTGCTGCCGATCGTGATCCCCGCGATCGTGATGGTCGTCGGGCTCGCCCCGACCTACGCGGTGGTCACCGACCTGTTCGGCTCTGGCACCTGGACGCTCGCCTTCGCGTACGGCATCCTCGTGCTGCCGTACGCATACCGGGCGATCCAGAGCAACATCGCGGCGATCGACGTCGTCACTCTCAGCGAGGCCGGCCGCTCTCTCGGCGCCGGCTGGCTGAGCGTGCTGCTGCGCATCCTGGTGCCGAACCTGCGCCGCGGCATCCTGGCCGCGAGCGTGCTCTCGGTGGCCGTGGTGCTCGGCGAGTTCACCATCGCATCGCTCCTCAGCCGGGTGAACCTGCAGACCGCTCTGCTGCTGGTCTCGCAGTCCGACCCGTTCGTCGCGGTCATCTTCGCGCTGCTCGCGCTGGTGTTCGCGTTCCTCCTCCTCTTCGTCGTCGACCGTCTCGTGACGGCCGGCCGTCGACGCTCAGCGAAAGGCTGACCTGTGTCCGCACTCGAAACCTCCGTCCGCCCCGGATCCGCGTCCGCGCCAGGGCTCGGCAGCACCGTCGAACTCCGCGGCGTGGTCCGCGATTTCGGTGGAGGCGCCGGTCTCGCCGGGCTGAGCCTCAGCGCCCGCCCCGGCGAGCTGATCGCCCTGCTCGGCCCGAGCGGCTGCGGCAAGACCACGGCCCTCCGCGCGCTCGCCGGGCTGGAGCGGGTGGACGCGGGAAGCATCCTCATCGACGGAGAGGACGTCACCGACCAGCCGACCAACCGCCGCGACCTCGGCATGGTCTTCCAGTCGTACTCGCTCTTCCCGCACCTCACCGCAGGGCAGAACGTCGAATTCGGTCTCCGGATGCGCAGGGTCGCGACCGCCGACCGCCGCCGCCGAGCAGCAGAGGCCCTCGAACTGGTCGGGCTCGACCACCACGCCGACCGCTACGCCCACCAGCTGTCCGGCGGTCAGCAGCAGCGCGTCGCCCTCGCCAGGGCGCTCGTGACCCGCCCGCGCGTGCTGCTCCTCGACGAGCCGCTGTCCGCCCTGGATGCGAAGGTCAGGGTGCAGCTGCGCGACGAGATCCGCCGCATCCAGACCGAGCTCGGCATCACCACCTTCTTCGTCACGCACGACCAGGAGGAGGCGCTCGCCGTCGCCGACCGGGTCGCCGTGATGCGCGCCGGCGACATCGAGCAGATCGGCGAGCCGGAGGAGCTGTACCGCAGGCCGGTGTCCGCGTTCGTCGCCGAGTTCGTCGGTCTCACCAACCGCGTGCCGGGCGTCGTCGCGGGGGGAGAGCTGACCGTGTTCGGGATGCGCGTGCCGCTGGTGTCCCCGTCCGCGGACGGCTCCGTGACGGTGTACCTCCGCCCGGAGGACGTGCTGTTCACGGGCGAGGCGGGCACAGGGACCGGCGTCTCCGCGCTGTCCGGTGTTGTGCTGACGACGAGCTTCCTCGGAGCGCTGCGCCGCACCAGGGTGCGCCTCGACGACGGCACGGAACTGGCCGTGCAGCACGAGACAAGGAACGCTCCTGCGCAGGGGGAGCGCATCCACCTGTCGCTGGCAGGGACGCCGGTGACGGTGGGAGCCGCTCCCCAGGACTGAGGACGGTCGCGGCACCGCCGGGAGCCGCCCTGCCCTCCACAGCTGTGCGCCTCCTGTGCGTTGCGCACAGCCCGCGTCAACCCCGTGGACGCCAGGAACGGCCAGCCTAGACTGGCGAGCATGTCAGACAACGACGCGACGCCGAAGCAGATCACCGTCACGCCGGGCGAGAACCGCGCGCCTGCGCGCGGCTGGTTCCTCAAAGCCCGCGGGGCCGCGCAGGGCAAGCCGGCGCGCACCGGGCAGCCGGGCGAGCCTGGCGCGTCGATCGAAGAGTCGCTGCCGCACGGGATGCTCGTGGCCGGCGCCTGGTCGTGGCGGCTGCTGGTCATCGGCGCGGTCATCGCCGTCGCGATCTTCCTCGTGGTGCAGTTGCGGCTCATCATCATCCCGTTGCTGATCGCCGTGCTCATCTCAGCGCTGCTCGTGCCGTTCGTCGACTTCCTGCACCGTCACCGGTGGCCGCGCTGGGCGGCGATCGTGGCCGCGATGGTCTCGGTGATCGTGGTGATCGGCGGGCTGCTCTACCTGGCGGTCTGGCAGGTCACGCGGCAGAGCCACGAGCTGCAGACGCAGTCGGTGGCCGCGTACGATCAGTTCCGCGCGTGGCTCACCTCCGGGCCGCTCGGTCTCAGTGAGAGCCAGATCAGCGGAGCGCTCGACTCGCTCACCAAATCCATCCAGCAGGACAGCCAGATCTTCATCTCCGGCGCCCTCTCGATCGGCTCGACGCTCGGCCACGTGCTCGCCGGGGTGCTGCTCACCCTGTTCAGCACGCTGTTCATCCTCATCGACGGCCGCTCGATCTGGAACTGGATCGTGCGCATCTTCCCGAAGCGCGCCCGCCGGGCGGTCGACGGCGCGGGTCAGGCCGGCTGGGTGACGCTGCGCAACTTCGTGAAGGTGCAGATCCTGGTCGCGTCCATCGACGCGCTCGGCATCGGCCTCGGGGCGTTCTTCCTGGGGCTGCCGCTGGTGATCCCGATCGCCGTGCTGGTCTTCCTCGGCTCGTTCATCCCCGTGGTGGGCGCCGTGGTCACCGGCGCGCTGGCGATCTTCATCGCGCTGATCTTCAAAGGCTGGGTGTTCGCGGTCATCATGCTCGCTGTCGTGCTCCTGGTGCAGCAGATCGAGGGTCACGTGCTGCAGCCGCTGATCATGGGGACGGCGGTCAAGGTGCATCCGCTGGCTGTCGTGCTCGCCGTCGCAGCCGGTTCGCTCCTCGCAGGCATTCCCGGCGCGCTGTTCGCGGTGCCCGTGGCGGCCGTGCTCAACGTGATGGTGCACTATGTGTCGAGCGGAGCGTGGCGCGAGGGCTCCGCCGGCCCGTACGCCGCGCCGGATACCGTGCTCTGGCAGACAGTGCCTCGGCAGCCGCGCAGGGCGCGCACGTGATGGTGACGGCGCCGCACCGGATGCGGGCGACAACGGTCCCCGTGGGTCACATTCGGCTGGCGGAATACGTCCGCGAGTAGGCTGTCCCCCGTGGCCACGCTGACTGATTCGACGCGCACTCCTTTCGCTGGGCCGAGCCTCGACGAGATAGAGGCCGCGCGTGCCATCGTGTCCAGGGTCGCGGAGCCGACACCGGTCGAGACGTCGCGGTTCCTCGCCGATGTGCTCGGCGCACCGGTGCTCCTCAAGTGCGAGAACCTGCAGCGCACCGGGTCGTACAAGATCCGCGGTGCATACAACAGGATGGCCAAGCTGACCGCGGAGGAACGCGAGCGCGGCGTCGTCGCGGCCTCGGCGGGCAACCATGCTCAGGGGGTCGCGTTCGCGGCCAGGGAGCTGGGCATCCACGCCACCATCTTCATGCCGGTGGGCGTCGCCATCCCCAAGTTCCAGGCCACCCGCGACTACGGGGCGGATGTGGTCCTCAGCGGCAGCATCGTCGACGAGACGCTGCGCGCCGCCGCCGACTTCGCCGCCGAGACCGGCGCCGTCCTCATCCCGCCGTTCGACCACCCGGACGTGGTCGCAGGCCAGGGCACGCTCGGGCTCGAGATCCTCGAGGACGTTCCGGATGCGGCCACCGTCGTCGTGCCGATCGGCGGCGGCGGGCTCATCTCCGGTGTCGCCAGCGCCGTCAAGCAGCGTGCGGCGGCCGAGGGGCGCGAGATCCGCGTGATCGGCGTGCAGGCCGCGAACGCCGCCGCGTACCCTCCGTCGCTCGACGCGGGCGAGCCGACCGAGATCGCGCTCGTCGCGACCATCGCGGACGGCATCGCCGTGAGCAAGCCGGGCGCCCTCAACTTCCAGATCATCCGCGACGTGGTCGACGAGATCGTCACCGTGTCGGAGGACGACATCGCCCGCGCGCTGCTCGTGCTGCTCGAACGGGCGAAGCTCGTCGTCGAGCCCGCGGGCGCCGCCGCAGTCGCGGCGATCCTCGCCGGCAAGATCCCCGCGCTCGGTCCGACCGTCGCGATCCTCTCCGGAGGCAACATCGACCCGCTGCTGATGCAGCGCATCATCAGCCACGGTCTCGCCGCCTCCGACCGCTACCTCAAGCTCACGATCATGCTGCCCGACCGTCCCGGTCAGCTCGCGCGCATCTCCGAGATCCTCGCTGGCGTCAACGCCAACGTGGTCGAGGTGCTGCACACCCGCCATGGCCGTGGCCTGCAGCTCAGTCAGGTGGAGCTCGACGTCAGCGTCGAGACCCGCGGCACCGATCACCGCCACCACGTCATCGAGGCGCTGCGCGCCGCGGGCTACGACCCCGTCCTCGACTACGAGTAGGCCGCACGAGTCGTGCAAAAAGCGCGGTGCAGGATTCCTGCACCGCGCTTTTCGTACGAGTCGAGCGGCGGTCAGCCGGTGTAGGTCTCGACCTTCAGGATGGTGACGGCGATCTGCTTGCCGTTCGGGGCCGTGTACGTGGTCGACTCGTCGACCTTGAGGCCGAGGATGGCCTCGCCCAGCGGGCTGCCCTCGGAGTAGACCTGGAGGTCGGTCCCTGCGGCGATCTCGCGGTTGCCGATGAGGAACGTGCTCTCGTCGCCCGCGATCGTCGCGGTGATGACCGTTCCCGGCTCCACGACACCGTGGCTCTGCGGGGCTTCGCTCACCGTCGAGTTGCGCAGCAGGTTGGTGAGCTGCACGATGCGGGCCTCGATCTTGCCCTGCTCGTCCTTCGCGGCGTGGTATCCGCCGTTCTCCTTGAGGTCGCCCTCCTCGCGGGCCGCTTCGATGCGCTTCGCGATCTCGTTTCGGCCGTTGACGCTGAGCTCCTCGAGTTCGGCCGCGAGACGGTCGTACGCATCCTGGGTCAGAAAGCTGACCTGAGACTCCTGAGACATGATGAACTCCTTTGCGCCGCCGGTCCGGGGGCCGGCTGGGCAGATCGGCCGGTCCGGGGACCGGCTGGATAAAGTCGACGCCCCGACATCAGGTCGGGGCGTATCGAAGAATCCTAGGTCAGCCAGCAGCTGGAAATCAAACCGGTATTGCTTTGTTCGGTCGTCCTGATCGTCTCCGTGTATTCGGTGAGACGTTTCTCGGAGGCCGGAATGCTGATGATGCGCCAGCCGACGACCGCGAACGATTCGTTCAGCGCCTGGATGGCGCAGGTCACCGGGGTGCCGGGCGGCGTGTTCACGGAGAAGCTGATCGAGACGTGATGCGCATCCGTGATCGTGTACGCCGTGTCCGTGGTCTCCAGGTCGGCCTGGTCGTTGTCCCAGCCGGCCCAGAACACCCACGCGGTGAAGATCGCGACGAACGCGATGGCCGCTCCGATGATCCACCAGCGATCCCGGCGTTTGCGATTGGGCGTACGACCGTAACGGCGATCGATGGTCTCGGTCACCGCCATGCTTCTCCCTGCACTGAGCGTTCTCCCGTGGAAAGTGCACCGTCCTGGCGACGGTAGGCTTGAACCCAGACTAGGAGACGAAGCTGTGAAACCCTGCGCTTCGTCCACGGCTCGAAAGTGGAGACCCGGATGCCCGTAACCGCCCTGCGCGCAGGAATCGTTCTCGACCGCGAGGGAGTGCGATGATCCAGGATGCGCTGCTGCGCGCGGCCGTGTGGGTCACCGCTGCGACCCCGACGCCCACTCCGACCGGCGGCCCGAGCGACGACCAGGTCACCCCGGGCGTCGTCGGCTTCGTGGTCACCTTCCTGGTGGCCGTCGCGGCCGTGCTCCTCGCGCTCGACATGACCAGGCGCATCCGGCGGGTGCGTTACCGCGCCGAGATCGCGGAGAAGCTGGACGCCGAGCAGGCTGGCCAGAGCGGCGAGGCGGGGCCGGACGGCCAGGACGACACCGCTCGCTGAGTCGCCCGGCGCTGAGTCGCCCCGCGCTCAGCCCGCGTTGTAGACCGGGTGCAGCGCGATCAGCAGCACCGCCGTCCAGTGGCAGAGGAACGCCAGGACGGTCAGCGTGTGGAAGATCTCGTGGAACCCGAAGACGCCGGGCACCGGGTTCGGCTTCTTGATGCCGTAGATGACCGCTCCGATCGAGTAGAACAGCCCGCCGACGAGCACCAGCACCATCATGGCGACGTTCGCGTCGAGCAGGTCGACGACGTACATCAGCGCGCCCCAGCCGAGCGCCAGGTAGAGCGGGACGTACAGCCAGCGCGGCGCGTGGATCCAGAACACCCGGAAGGCGATGCCGAGCAGCGCCCCGGCCCAGACCAGCGACAGCAGCAGGATGCCCTTCGACGGCGGCAGCGCGAGCACGGCGAGCGGGGTGTATGTCCCCGCGATCAGCAGGAAGATGTTGGCGTGGTCGATCCGCTTGAGGAGGACCTTCATCCTCGGCTTCCAGTTGAAGCGGTGGTAGAGCGCCGAGTTGCCGAACAGCAGCAGCGAGGTGAGCACGAACACCGCGGACGACCACTTCGCCGGGGCGCCGTGCGCGAGCGTGATGAGCACGATCCCTGCCGCGATGGTGACGGGGAAGGTGCCGGCGTGGATCCAGCCGCGCCAGGTGGGCTTGATCTCGGCGGGGTTGGCGGGGGACGCATCCAGCAGCGGGATGTTGGGGAGGTCTGGACCGCGGTCCTCATCCGCCTTCACGGCCGCATCGGAGGAGTCCAGACCGTCCGCCGGCCCGCTCAGGGACTCGGCGACGTCTTCCGATTTCTGGGCGTCGTGCGGTGTCATGGCCCAAGGGTACGGGAGTCGCGTGACCTCATGCTGTGAGTTCAACGCTGCGGTCGGGGTAACGTACTTCCGTGAGCAGATGGAGTTTCCCCCTCGGACGTGGGCTGCTCTACGGGGTCTACCAGAACAAGCTCAAGCGCAACCTGCCCGCCGAGTCGATGCCCCGCCACGTGGCCATGATCATCGACGGCAACCGGCGCTGGGCGCGCCAGCTCGGGCTGACGACGGTCGCGCACGGGCACCGCGCAGGGGCCGCGAAGATGCGCGAGTTCCTGGAGTGGTGCGACGACCTCGGGATCTCGGTGGTCACGCTCTACCTGCTCTCCAGCGACAACCTCACCAACCGGGAGAGCGGCGAGCTCTCCGACCTCATCGAGATCATCGCCGAGCTCGCCGACGACCTGTCCAGATACCGCGACTGGCGCGTCCAGCACGTCGGCTCGGCGGCCGGGCTGCCGGAGCCGCTGATTGCGGCCCTGACGGGCGCTGAGGACCGCACAGCCCACAACACCGGCCTGCACGTGAACCTCGCCGTCGGCTACGGAGGGCGCAAGGAGATCGTGGATGCGATGCGCGACATCGTCGCCGCCCACCACGCCAAGGGCGGGAGCCTGGAGACCCTCGCCGACCTGCTCACCCCCGACCTGATCGGCGAGCACCTCTACACCGGAGGGCAGCCCGACCCCGACCTCGTCATCCGCACCTCTGGCGAACAGCGGCTCAGCGACTTCATGCTCTGGCAGAGCGCCCACAGCGAGTTCTACTTCGTGGAAGCCCTCGGCCCCGACCTGCGCGAGGTCGACTTCCTGCGCGCCGTGCGCGACTACTCGCGGCGGCAGCGCCGCTTCGGCGGCTGAGCGCGCGGACGCTGCTATGGTCGAGGGAATCCGCCAGGGGGTGCCGGGCGGACCGTGACGACGGGGTTCGACCGATGGGGGTTGCGATGGGTGCTGCGAGACGGCTCGCTCTGACGGCGTGGCGCGCGGACGACGGCCGGATGCGCGTCGCGGCCTGGCTGGCGTCGGCCGCCGCGCTGCTCGGCATCGGCCTCGCCTGGTCGGCGCTGCGGGTGATCGGCCTTTACGCGCTGTGGACCGTCGGGATGAGCGAGGGCGTTCTGTTCGCCACGGAGTTCGGCACCAGGGCACTGCTGCTCGCGCTGACCGTGGTGTGCGTGGTGCTCGGCGTCGCACGCAGGGCAGCGCGTGGCGCCGGGTTCGGCTGGCTCATCGCGGCGATCCTGCTGGCCGGACTGCTCGTCGTCGTCCAGGTGGTGCAGCTCGCCTATCTGACGCACTTCGATCCGCGAAGCCTGTTCACCTCCACGTCACTCACCTGGCTGGGCTTCGCGGCGCTGACGCTCGTGGCCTGCGCTCTCGCGCTCACGGCGCGGCGACCGACCGCGCTGCGTGCTGCGCCGGACTCCGAGCAGGGTCGGAGCGCACAGGCGGCAGGACCATACCTGTGGTTCTCGGTCGCCGCCGCGTTCGTCGCGTTCGTGGCGTGCGTGCTCGCCGTCGCGCAGGCACTGATCGTGCCGAACGCCTGGGGCCCGGCGATCGTGGCGCTCGTGCAGGCCGGGGTGACCGTTGTCGTGGTGACGGTGCAGGTCGTCGCCACGCTGTTCGTGCAGCGCGGATCGGCGCTCGCCCGGCTGGTGGTCAGCGCGGTCGCGGTGGTCCTCCTCGGCGACGCCACCGAGTCGTCGCTGCTGGGGGTCGGTGGCGACGGCGGCGGCTTGCAGCTCGGACTCCTCGTCGCGACGGTCTGTGCGCTCGCGGCGGCGGTGCCGCTCTGGCTGCCCCCGGTGTCTCGCTATCTCGCGGATGCAGCGGCGGGTCGCTCGGACGCGCACGCGGAGGAGCGGGCACGCGCGGCCGTGTGATCCGCCCAGTATGATCCGCCCAGTATGATCCGCCCAGTGTGATCCGCCCAGTGTGATCCGCCGCTGTGGACGCTCGTCATGGTGTGATGCGCTCACGCCCGGACTGACAGAATGTTCCGGGAGGTCACAACACACATGACGACGATGACGATCGACGAGTTCGCCGCCGGGTTCACCGAGGAGTCCGGCTACCTCGACTACGGCAGGGTCGGCCCGATCTCGGCGGCGGCGCTCGCCGAAGCGGTCGGACAGTACGAGATCCTCGCCAAGGCGCGGTTCGGCAGCATCGAGCGGATGCGCGCCGAGGATCAGCGGGTACGGGATGCGGTGGGGGCGCTCACTCGCTTCCCCTCCGACCAGGTGTCGTTCCAGCCCACCGCATCCATCGGGCTCATGCACGCCGCGTTCGGACTCACCGGGGGCGAGGTGCTGCTCTCTGCCGCCGAGTTCCCGAGCATCACATACGCGGCGGTGCGGGCGTCGCAGGCGATGCGCGTCGTCACGCCGACCTGGCTGGAGACCGACCACCAGCGGGTGACGCCGGCGCGCATCAAGGAGCAGCTGACGTCGAACACGACGGCCGTGATGGTGAGTCTCGTCGACTCGCGCACGGGCTACCTCGCCGACATCGACGGCATCCGCCAGGTGATCGGCGACCGGCTGCTGATCGTGGATGCGATCCAGGGCTTCGGCGTCGTCGACGCGCCGTACGAGGTGGCGGACGTCGTGGTGGCCGGAGGGCAGAAGTGGGCGCGCGCCGGATGGGGGACCGGGTTCCTCGTCGCGAGCGCGCGCGCGATCGAGCACCTGACGCCGGTGTTCAGCGGCTGGACGGGCGCCGACCTGGACGGGTCGTGGGACGAGGTCGGAGAGCCGAGCTCCAGCACGCGGGCGTTCAGCATCTCGAACCCGGACCCGATCGCGCAGGCCAGGTTCGCGGCGGCGCTCGAGGACATCGCCGCGGTGGGCGTCCCCGCCGTCAGCGCGGCGATCGGCGACAGGGTCGAGCGCGTGTTCGACCTCGCTGACGAGTACGCGATCCCGGTCGCGTCGTCGCGCAACGCCGCCGAGCGGGCCGGCATGGTCGTGCTCGAACCGCTGCCGGAGCAGCTGACCGCGCTGAGCGCGTCCCTGTTCAATCACGGGATCACCGCATCCATCCGCGCCACGAACGCGCGCATCTCGGTGCACGCGGGCACCACAGACGAGACCTTCGACATGCTCCGCGCTGCTTTCACCTCCTACGCCTCCCTCTCCTGACCCGCTCCCGCCCCCGCAGCCATCGAGTCCGAAGTTGTTCCGCCCGACACGCCGCGCGACGCCTGAACAACTTCGGACTCGATCATCAGGGAGGGCGGCGCACCCGAAGTGGGGGCGAAAGTTCACCTGATGGAAACGCGACACGGCGGTGTGTCTGCCGAGCGTGTCGGAGGTGCGGCGTAGGTTCGGCTTATCGGGCACGGAGCCCGATCGAGACGGCCACGTAAGTTCGTTTCGACACCCACCGGCCGACTCGCCAAACAGATCCGCGAGCTCTCCAGAGCGAGCGGGGTGGGAGTGGTCGTGGCTGAATCAGGTACCCGACAGTTCGAGTCGACCGACAGCGGAACCAACCAGGCGGAGCGCACATACGTGCTCGACACCTCGGTCCTGCTGTCCGACCCCCAGGCGATCTTCCGGTTCGCCGAACACGCTGTCGTCATCCCCGTCGTCGTCGTGAGCGAACTGGAGGGCAAACGCAACGATCCAGAGATCGGCTACTTCGCGCGGCAAGCACTGCGCAATCTTGACGAACTGAGGATCAAGCACGAACGGCTCGACTTCCCCATCCCGGTCGGTGACGGCGGATCGCTGAGGGTGGAGCTCAACCACTCCAACATGTCCGTGCTGCCGAGCGGATTGCAGCTCGGGGACAACGACTCGCGCATCCTGGCGGTCGCCCTCAACCTCGCCAACGACGGGCTCGCCGTCACGGTCGTCTCCAAAGACCTGCCGCTGCGCGTCAAGGCGGCGTCGATCGGCCTGGCGGCCGAGGAGTACCGGCACGAACTCGCCGTCGACTCCGGCTGGACGGGGCTCGCGGAACTCTCCCTCGGCAGCGACGCGATGAGCGACCTGTACGAGAACGAGTGGATGCGCACAGAGCTGGTCGACGGGATGCCGGCCAACACGGGCCTCATCATCCACTCCGACCGTGGTTCGGCCCTCGGCCGCGTGGTCGGGGACGGCGAGTTCAAGCTCGTCCGCGGCGACAGGGATGTGTTCGGACTGCACGGTCGCTCGGCCGAGCAGCGTCTCGCCATCGACATGCTGCTCGACCCCGAGATCGGCATCCTCTCGCTCGGCGGACGCGCGGGCACCGGCAAGTCGGCCCTCGCGCTCTGCGCCGGCCTGGAGGCGGTGCTCGAACGACAGCAGCACAAGAAGATCATGGTGTTCCGGCCGCTGTACGCGGTGGGCGGCCAGGAGCTCGGCTACCTGCCGGGCGACCAGGGCGAGAAGATGAACCCGTGGGGCCAGGCGATCTTCGACACCCTCGGGGCCCTCGTCTCGCAGAACGTGCTCGACGAGGTGCAGGACCGCGGCATCCTCGAAGTGCTGCCGCTCACGCACATCAGGGGCCGGTCGCTGCACGACGCGTTCGTGATCGTCGACGAGGCCCAGTCGCTGGAGCGCAACGTGCTGCTGACGGTGCTGAGCAGGGTGGGGCAGAACTCCCGGGTGGTGCTGACGCACGACGTCGCCCAGCGCGACAACCTCCGGGTCGGCCGCCACGACGGTGTCGCCTCGGTGATCGAGACGCTGAAGGGCCACCCGCTGTTCGGGCACATCACCCTCACCCGCTCCGAGCGCTCGGCGATCGCGGCGCTGGTGACGGAGATGCTGGAAGGGAACGAAGTGATGTGAACAACCGCATCCACGCCCTGGAATGTGGATAACGTCCTGGGGTGTTCGACGGGTTGTTAGCGTCGCGCTGTGGGGAAGCAGCGGCGAACGTTACAGAGGCCGACCGGGCGTGCACCGGTCGGCCTCTGCGCTGCCTGGTGGGTGGTGGCTGTCGTGGTGGTTGCGCTTGCGGCGTGTGCGCTGGCGGCGGTGGAAGGTTCGGCAGCGGCCGCTTCGCGGTGGGTGGGCACGGCGTATCTGGCGGCCGTGGCGCTGCCGCTGTGCGACGCCGACCTGCGCGAACGGCGGCTGCCGAACGCACTGGTGCTCCCCGGCTACGCGTTCGCGACGGTGGGCGCGGTCTCGGGCGCGCTGGCGCGCGGGGGCGTCGGCTCGCTCGTCGGGTCGGTGACCATGACAGCTGTCGTGCTCGCGTTCCTGCTCTGTGCGGCGGCCGGGGGAGCGCTCGGGATGGGCGACGTCAAGCTCGCGGGTCTCGTCGCGCTCGTGCTTGCCGAGCTGGCAGCGGACACCGACGTGGATGCGGTGGTCGCCATCCCGGGTTGGCTCGCCGTCGCGTTCGGCGCGGCGGGCATCGCTGCGGCAGGCAGGATCCTGCGCGGCGCTCCCACCGCGGAGGGGGTGCCGCTCGGACCGTACCTGCTCTGCGCGTTCTGGGCGGTCGGAGCGATGCTGTGAACACTCAACGCCGAAGGGCGCCCTCCCGGAGGAGAGCGCCCTTCGTGTCGATGGTCGGTGTGACGCGATCCGGGTCAGCCCGGGTGGGTCATGCTGAGGACGTCGAGCGCCTTGTCGAGCTGCTCGAGGGTGACCTCGCCGCGGTCGACGAACCCGAGGTCGATGACGGCCTCGCGCACGGTCATGCCCTGGGCGACGGAGTGCTTGGCGACCTTGGCTGCGGCCTCGTAGCCGATCGCGCGGTTGAGCGGCGTCACGATCGACGGGCTCGACTCCGCGTATGCGCGGGCGCGCTCGACGTTGGCCTCCAGGCCGGCGATGGTCTTGTCGGCGAGGACGCGCGAGCCCTGGGTGAGCAGGCGGATCGACTCCAGCAGGGCGGTGCCCATGACGGGGATCGCCACGTTCAGCTCGAACAGGCCGGACGCGCCGCTCCAGGCGATCGTCGCGTCGTTGCCGATCACGCGGGAGGCGACCATCAGCACGGCCTCCGGGATGACCGGGTTGACCTTGCCAGGCATGATCGACGAGCCGGGCTGCAGATCCGGGATGTGCAGCTCGCCCAGGCCCGTGTTGGGGCCGGAGCCCATCCAGCGCAGGTCGTTGCAGATCTTGGTGAGGCTGACCGCGATGGTGCGGAGGGCTCCGGACGCCTCGACCAGCGCATCCCGGTTGGCCTGCGCCTCGAAGTGATTCCGGGCCTCGGTGATCGGCAGCTCGGTCTCCTGCGTGAGCAGCTCGATGACGAGCTGCGGGAAGCCGAGGGGCGTGTTGATGCCGGTGCCGACGGCCGTGCCGCCGAGCGGGACCTCCGCAACACGGTGCAGGGACGCCTGCACGCGCTCGATGCCGAGACGGATCTGCGCGGCGTATCCGCCGAACTCCTGGCCGAGGGTGACGGGCGTCGCATCCATCAGGTGGGTGCGGCCGCTCTTGACGACGGTGGCCCACAGCTCCGCCTTCTCCTCGAGCGACACCGCGAGGTGGTCGAGCGCGGGGATGAGGTCGTCGATGAGCGCGCCCGTCACAGCGATGTGCACGGAGGTCGGGAACACGTCGTTGGACGACTGCGAGGCGTTCACGTGGTCGTTCGGGTGCACGGGCTGACCGAGGGTGCGGGACGCCAGTGTCGCGAGCACCTCGTTCATGTTCATGTTCGACGACGTGCCGGAGCCCGTCTGGTACACGTCGATCGGGAACTCGCCGTCGTGCGCACCGCTGACGACCTCGTCGGCCGCGGCCGCGATGGCGTCGGCGATCGACTGGTCGAGCACGCCGAGCTGGGCGTTGGCGAGAGCTGCCGACTTCTTGATGCGGGCCAGCGCGGCGATCTGCGTCGGCTCGAGCACCGATCCGGAGATCGGGAAGTTCTCGACGGCGCGCTGCGTCTGCGCGCCGTAGAGCGCGGCCGCTGGAACGCGGACCTCGCCCATCGTGTCGTGTTCGATGCGGTAGTCGGCGTCCGCCTGGGTGTCCACCACGGTGTGTTTTCCTTTCTGGTGCGGGGCCGGCGGATTCGCCGGTCTTCCCGCGATTCAGTCGGTGACCGGGTCGGCCAATCCGACGACGACGTCGGGGACGACCCGACCTTCCTGAAGCCGGTAGTTGGCACCAACGATAGCCAACGAACCGTCCGCGACGGCGGCGCTGATCATCTCGGAGCCTTCGAGCAGCTCGGCCACGGTGTGCCGCAGGTGCTCCCGGCCGACCGCGAGCGCATCCACCGTTGCCGGATCGACCGGCTGGCCGGCTGGAACGCCGGCGATGGCATGCACGGCGGGGACGATCGGCGCGATGAGGTGCGCGATGTGCGGAGGCAGCGGGGTCGCATCCTGCGCCTGGGAGTCGATGGCGGCACGCACGGCGCCGCACTCGTCGTGCCCGAGCACCAGGATCAGCGGAACCTCCAGCACGCCGACCGCGTACTCCAGGGAGCCGAGCACGGAGTCGGAGATGACCTGTCCGGCGTTGCGGACCACGAAGGCGTCGCCCAGCCCGAGGTCGAAGATGATCTCGGCGGCGAGCCGGGAGTCCGCGCATCCGAAGATCGCGGCCAGCGGCGCTTGCCCGGTGGCGATGGTCTCCCGGCGCTCGACATCCTGGCGGGGATGCTCAGGCTCCCCGGAGACGAACCGCTCGTTTCCACGCAGCATGGCGTCCCAGACGCGGGACGGCCTCGGTTTACCCATCACGAACCTCCGAGTTGGCGAATCTGGTCGGCGAGGGAACCTGCGACGGTGCCGAACTCGGCGTCGCTGGCCGTGCCGAAGACGATGATCGTGCTCTTGCCCGCCGAGCTGACGAGCGCGTACTCCACGTTGCCGTTGTCGTCGCTGGACGTGCGGTTGTCGTAGACGTCCCAGCGCACGCCGTCGATGGTGCGGGTGCCCTTGATCATGGACTTGTTGACCTGCTGGGCCGTCCAGGTGTCGTTCGCGTCGAAGCCCTGGGTGATGCCGATGTACTGGGCCTTCGGGGTGATCAGCCCGACGTACCAGGAGTCGACGCCGTCCGGCGTCTTGGTGCGCAGCTCGGCGTTGTTGGACTTCCAGTCCGACGGCAGCTCCGGCACGAGGAGCCGGTTCGGCTCCGACCCCTGCGCCTGCGCGGCGATGGATGCGTAGTCCACCGGCGGCGCCGACGATGTCGGGTTGCCGCGGGGCACGAACAGCACGATCACGGCCACGAGCGCGACGCAGGCGATCAGCGAGTACACGAGGTTGTTGACGGTCTGCCTGTTGCGGTGATTGGCCGAGTTCACGGCCTTGCGCGCTGCGGTCTCCTCCGGCGTCTCCGGGCGTCCGAGTTCGGCGACCACCGCCGGCGGCTTGGTGCGATTGCTCATTCGGCGTCCGTCGATCCGGCGGTTCCCGCGCCGACGCCTGCCGAAGCACCCGCACCGGCGCGCGCCGCATCCAGCCGGGCCTTCGCCCCGATCAGCCACTCCTCGCAGTGCCGGGCGAGCGCTTCGCCGCGCTCCCACAGTGCGATGGAGTCCTCCAGCGTCGACGAGCCCTGCTCCAGCTGACCGACGACGCGGATCAGCTCGTCGCGCGCCTCCTCGTAGCTGAGCGAGGCGAGCGGATCGCTGCCGAGGGCGTCGTCGCTGGAAGTCGACTCGGTGGGGGGCATGGCATCCATTCTATTTGTCTAGCTGAGTGCTGTCTTCGTGGCGGCGGACTCTGTGTGCCCTGCCGGCGACGGGATGGGGGCTCCCGCTGTCGCGGCGACGGCGCCGCCGGAGACGGTGAGGCGCAGGTCGGTGCCGGGTGGCATCTCGTCCGGGGAGGTCACGACGTGACCGGTCGCGAGCTGCACGATCGCGTAGCCGCGGTCGAGCGTGCCCTGCGGCGACAGCGCGCGCAGCTGGCCGCGGAGCTCGGCCACCCTCCTGGCCTCCCTGTCGACGCTGCGCTCGATCAGCTCGGCGCCGCGGGCGACGAAGCGGGTGAGTTCCTCCGCGCGGGAGTCGACGATCCAGCTCGACGATGCGAGGGACGGGCGGGTGCGGAGGTGACCGATGCGGTCGATCTCTGCTGCGATCATGTGCGTCACGCGCATCCCGATGCGGGCGCGCGCCTGCTGGACCCTGGCGAGCTCTTCCGCGACGTCGGGGACGACGCGCTTGGCCGCATCCGTCGGTGTGGATGCGCGCAGGTCGGCGACGTCGTCGAGCAGCGGCCGGTCCGCCTCGTGCCCGATGGCACTGACGATCGGGGTCGCGGCGGCCGCGGCGGCCCGCACGAGCACTTCGTCGCTGAAGCCGAGCAGGTTCTGGAAATCGCCGCCTCCGCGGGCGACGATGATGACCTCGACCTCCGGGTCGGCGTCGAGCTTCCGGATGGCGGCGGTCACCTCTGCGACCGTCCTGTCGCCCTGGACGGCGGCGTACACCGTGCGGAAACGCACCTGCGGCCAGCGCAGCTGAGCGTTGCGGAGCACGTCCTTCTCCGCGTCGGAGTCCTTGCCGGTGACGAGCCCGATGGTGTGCGGGAGGAACGGGAGGCGCTTCTTGCGCTCCGGCGCGAACAGGCCCTCGGCGGTGAGCTGCTGGCGCAGCCGTTCGAGGCGCTCCAGCAGGTCGCCGAGACCGACGTGGCGCATGTCGAACACCTGCATCGTGAGCGAGCCGCCTTTGACCCAGAAGTTGGGCTTGATCGCGGCGATCACGCGGTCGCCCTGCTTCAGGTCGGCAGGGATGCGCGCCTTGACGGAGGACCAGATCGTGAAGCTGACGGTCGCATCCTCGTTGAGGTCTTTGAGCTTGCCGTAGACGTTGCCGCCTGAGACGCCCCACTGGGTGATCTCGCCCTCGACCCAGGCGGTGCCGAGGCGTTCGATCCAGCCGCGGATCTTTCCGGCCAGCGTGGCGACCGGCCACGGAGCGTCCGCTGTCGGCGGGCCGACCTCCATCGACGGTGCGCGGGTCGTCTCCGTCACCGAGCCTCCCAACCAGTGTTCAGCGCACTCACCTAGGATCGAAGGGTGAGCGACGCAACCATCAGCCTTCCGATGCCGAGGATTCCCGGTGCGCGAGGCCGGCTACAGGATACCCCGGTCGTCGGACACAAGAGGGTCCTGCTGGCCGCACCGCGTGGATACTGCGCGGGTGTGGACAGGGCCGTCATCGCCGTCGAGAAGGCGCTCGAGCACTACGGTGCGCCCGTTTACGTGCGCAAGCAGATCGTGCACAACGTGCACGTCGTCTCCACGCTGGAGCGGCAGGGAGCGATCTTCGTCGATGAGGTCGGCGAGGTGCCGGAGGGCGCGCACGTCGTGTTCAGTGCCCACGGTGTTTCTCCCGCCGTCGTGCAGGCGGCGTCCGACAGAGGGCTTCGGGCCATCGACGCCACCTGCCCGCTCGTCACCAAGGTGCACCGCGAGGCCGTGCGCTTCGCCCGCGACGATTTCGAGATCCTGCTGATCGGCCACAAGGGGCACGAAGAGGTCGAGGGAACAGCGGGCCACGCGCCCGACCGCGTCACCCTGGTCAACAGCCCGGACGACGTGGACACGATCACGGTGAAGGATCCGGACAAGGTCGTCTGGCTCTCGCAGACCACGCTGTCCGTCGACGAGACGATGGAGACGGTGCGCCGCCTCCGCGAGCGCTTCCCGAACCTGCAGGACCCGCCGAGCGACGACATCTGCTACGCCACCCAGAACCGCCAGGTCGCGATCAAGAAGGTCGCCGAGCAGGCGGACCTGGTGATCGTGGTCGGCTCGGCCAACTCGTCCAACTCCGTGCGCCTGGTCGAGGTCGCGCTGGAGTACGGCGCGAAGGCCGCATACCGGGTCGACTACGCCAGCGAGGTCAAGCAGGAGTGGCTCGACGGCGTGGCGACGGTCGGCGTGACGAGCGGCGCATCCGTGCCGGAGGTGCTGGTGCAGGAAGTGCTGGACGACCTCCGCGGCGCAGGCTACGGCGACGTGCAGGAAGTCAAGACGGCCGAAGAGGACCTCATGTTCTCGCTCCCCAAGGAGCTCCGCAAAGACCTCGCGGGCAACCAGGACGCCCGCGCCCTCGGCGGCCGTCGCTGACTCTCAGTCCGGCGCGACGATGGCGTCGGCGTTGGCGGCGATCCAGGACATCAGGGGCAGGAGATGCTGGGTGAGGTCGCGGCCGCGCTGCGTGAGGCTGTAGTCGACTCTGGGCGGGATGGTCGGCTGGGCCGTGCGGAGGACGAAGCCGTCGTGCTCCAAGGTGCGGAGGGTCTGCGCGAGCATCTTCTCGCTGATGCCCTGCACGGTGCGGCGCAGTTCGCCCCAGCGGTGGTCGCTCTGGGAGAGCGCCACGAGCACGAGCACGCCCCAGGTGCTGGTGACGTGGTTGAGGACGACACGGGTCGGGCAGGCCGAGGGGAGCACGCCATCGGTGAAGCCGAAGCCGTTCAACGTCTGATTACTGGTCTCCACGTCAGTAACTTACCAAAAAGTGGGTACCTTCGATTGGGAAGTATCGGCGGGGGGTCTCTGTTGGCCTCGATGACCGACCGAAAGGAACCATCACTATGACCATCGTCGTCACCGGAGCAACCGGCAACCTCGGACGCCTCGTCGTCGAATCCCTCATCGCCCGCGGAGTTCCCGCCACCGACATCCGCGCGCTCGGCCGCTCGGCGGAGAAGCTCGCGCCCCTCGCGGCGCTCGGCGTGCAGACCGCGGCCATCGACTTCGAGAAGCCGGACACACTGGTGCCCGCGTTCGCCGGGGCGGATGCGCTCCTGCTCGTCTCCGGCAGCGAGGTCGGCAAGCGCGTGCAGCAGCACGCCAACGCGATCGACGCGGCCGTCGCCGCCGGGGTCGGCCGGATCGTCTACACCAGCGCGCCGCACGCCGACGACACCGCGCTCGTCCTCGCTCCGGAGCACACCGCAACCGAGAGGCTGCTCGCGGAGTCCGGTCTGCCGGTGACGATCCTCCGCAACAACTGGTACACCGAGAACTACGTCGGCCAGGTCGACACCGCCGCGGCGACGGGCGAGATCGTGTCGAGCGCCGCGGATGGCCGGGTCGCGAGCGCATCGCGCGCCGACTACGCGGACGCCGCAGCCGTGGTCCTCAGCACTCCCGGCCACGACGGAGCGGTCTACGAGCTCTCCGGCGATGTCGCCTGGACGTTCGCCGACCTCGCCGAGACGGTCTCGGATATCCTGGGCCAGCCCGTCGCATACCGGTCGGTGAGCCCGGAGGAGCACGTGAGTATCCTGACCGGTGCCGGGCTGGACGACGGCACTGCAGGGTTCGTCGTGGCGCTCGACGGCAACATCCGCGACGGCGCGCTCGCCGACGCGACGCCGACGCTCAGCGAGCTGATCGGACGGCCGACCACGCCGCTCGCGGCCGGCCTGCGCGAGGCGCGCAGCGAGGCCGCTGCGTAACCGCATCCGGAGACGGAGCAGGAGCAGGAAACGCAGCAACGGCCCGGTGCGGGATGCGCCGGGCCGTTCGTCGTTCGTCGTGCGGACGGCCGGGACGTTCTACGGGGTGGGCGTGCTCGTCGGCGGAGGAGTGATCCCGCTGTAGAAGTCGATCAGCACGGGATCGGTGAGCAGCACCGCAGACATGAAGCCGAGTAGCGCGATCAGCGCGACGACGCCGGCGATGAGCGGGATGTAGAACGCCATCCTGCGCTTGACCAGCAGCCAGACGGACAGGGCGGTCGAGATCACCCAGAGCAGCCCGATGACGACAGCGCCGGCGATCAGCGTTCCTTGCACCGACGCCGCCGGCGTGTAGTCGCCGAGGTTCTGGTTGAGGTGCATCAGCTGCATCGCGGAGGGCAGCGAGAGCAGACCGCTGATCGAGTTGGTGGCGCCGAACAGGCCGAAGACGATCAGCACGACGGTGACGATCATGTTCCAGCGCGGTGCGTCGGAGCGCAGCTGCGTCGACGGGCTCTGCTGGTGCTGGCTGGCGAAGCCCGGACGGTCCGCGTACGGGGCGCGCGCATCCCGGTGGACGGGGATCGCGGCGCGCTGGGCGGCGTCGCGGTGCGCGGCGTCCTGCTGGGCCGCGTCCCCGTGTTCGCCGTAGCGGTCGGGCTCTGCTGTGGGATGCGAGGTGTCCAGTCGGTTCGCATCCGCCGGTGGATGCCACACCCATCCCTCCGGCGCGAGCTCGCCGTACTTCGGGCGGGGTCGCTGGTCGGGTTTCTGTTCCTCGTCGGCCATGGCGGCCAACCTCCCTGGATATGACGCGGCGGCCGGAGCGCGAGCCCCGACCGCCGCGGTGTACTACTTGCCGGAGTGTCCGGCAGAGCCGAGCTGCTTGGTGGCCTCGATCACGCGGGCGGCCATCGCCGTCTCCGCGACCTTGCCCCACGCGCGCGGGTCGTACAGCTTCTTGTTGCCGACCTCGCCGTCCACCTTGAGGACGCCGTCGTAGTTCTTGAACATGTAGTCGGCGATCGAGCGGGTGAACGCGTACTGCGTGTCCGTGTCGATGTTCATCTTGATGACGCCGTTGGCGACCGCTTCGGCGATCTCGGCGTCGGTGGAGCCGGAGCCGCCGTGGAACACCAGGTCGAGCGGCTTGGGGCCGTGACCATACTTGGCGGCGAGGCCGTCCTGGATCGTCTTCAGCAGCTCGGGGCGCAGCTTGACGTTGCCCGGCTTGTACACGCCGTGCACGTTGCCGAAGGTGAGGGCGGCCATGTAGCGGCCGTTCTCGCCGAGGCCGAGCGCCTCGACGGCCTTCTCCACGTCCGCGAGGGTCGTGTAGAGCGCCTCGTTGGAGCCCTCGTGCTGCACGCCGTCCTCTTCGCCGCCGACGACGCCGATCTCGACCTCGAGGATGGCGTTGATGGCCTTGGTGCGCTTGATCATGTCCTGCGCGATCTCGAGGTTCTCCGCGAGCGGCACAGCAGAGCCGTCCCACATGTGGGACTGGAAGATCGGGTTGCGCCCAGCGCGGACTTCCTCCTCTGAGGCGGCGATGAGCGGCAGCACGAAGCTGTCGAGCGCGTCCTTGGGGCAGTGGTCGGTGTGCAGGGCGACCGTGATCGGGTAGTTCTTGGCGACCTCGGTGGCGAACTTCGCGAAGGCGATGGCGCCCGCCGCGCGGTTCTTGACGGTCTGACCGGCGAAGTAGTCTGCGCCGCCGGTGGTCACCTGGATGATGCCGTCGCTGCCGGCCTCCGTCAGGCCCTGGAGGACCGAGTTGATCGTCTGCGACGACGACACGTTGAACGCGGGGTACGCGAAACCACCGGCCTTCGCCTTGTCGAGCATTTCTGCATATTGGTCCGGCGTGGCGATGGGCATTGCAGCTCCTTGAAGTCGAAGTGTCGAACGGGTCTCATCATACCGAGCCGGTGGGAGCGCTCCTGCTGGCGGGGGAGGAGCCCCGCTCGAGGGCATAGATGCGCCGGCCGCGTACGCCAGGTGAACGTTCGTGCGCTTTCCGTCGTCGCGCGGCGGCGCGCGGATACACTGGCATCGCCGATACAGCAGCGTCGAAGACGACGACATCGAATCCGTCCGGGAGGACCCATCATGATCAGCACTGACACCGCATCCCTCTACCTGCATCCAGACAGGAATCTGGCCATGGAGCTCGTCAGAGCGACAGAGGCCGCGGCGATCCGGGCGACGCCGTTCATCGGCAGGGGCGACAAGAATGCGGCGGACGGCGCAGCCGTGGATGCGATGCGCAAGTTCCTCGGCACCGTCAACTTCGACGGGCTGATCGTCATCGGCGAGGGCGAGAAGGACAACGCCCCGATGCTGTTCAACGGCGAGCACGTCGGCAACGGTCGCGGACCGGCGGTGGACATCGCCGTCGACCCGATCGACGGCACGTCGCTGACCGCCGCCGGCCGCCAGAACGCGCTGTCGGTGATCGCGGTGTCCGACCGAGGTTCGATGCTGGATGCGTCGAGCGTGTTCTACATGGACAAGATCGTCACGGGGCCGGAGGGCATCGGGGTCGTCGACCTCTCGCAGTCGATCGGGGACAACATCCGCGAGCTGGCGAAGGCGAAGGGCAAGCCGGTGGGCGAGGTCCGCGTCGCCGTCCTGGACCGGCCGCGTCACGAGGGGCTGATCGAGGAGATCCGCGCCGCGGGAGCGGGGACCAGGCTGATGCTCGACGGCGACGTCGCCGGCGGCATCAACGCCGCCCGCTACGAGTCGCGCATCGACATGTGCGTCGGCATCGGCGGGAGCCCGGAGGGCATCACGACGGCGTGCGCGATCAAGGCGCTCGGCGGGTTCATGCAGGGCAAGCTGGCGCCGAAGGACGACGCGGAGCGTGCCGGCGGCGTCGCGGCCGGTCTCGACATGGACCGCATCTACGGTGCTGACGACCTGGTGCAGGGCGACAACACGTTCTTCGTCGCGACCGGCGTCACGGACGGCGGCCTGGTCGAGGGTGTGCGCCGCAAGGGCCCGATCATCCGCACAGAGAGCATCGTCCTGCGCAGCAAGTCCGGCACCATCCGCCGTGTGATCGCGGACCACCTCGCGGCCAAGTGGCTCGAGGCCGACCAGCTCTGAGCCGTTCCCACACCATCGAGCCCGGAGTTGTTCACGCCCGCGCCCGGCGCGTCGCCTGAATAACTCCGGACTCGATGGCTGGGGTCAGGTCAGGCGGCTGGGGTCAGGCGGAGCGGCGGTCGGGGAGGGCAGCGGCAGGGGCGGTGGTGGGCTCGTCGTCGAGCTCGGCGACGAGCTCGAACGCGGTGAGTTCTCGCGGCGCCTCGTCGATGCCTTCGAGGACGCCGATCATCTTGGACTCGTCGAGGGCGTTCAGCTTGCGGGCGGCCGGGAAGACCTGGCGCTCGAACGAGCCGACGAAGCCGTTGTAGTCCTTGACCGTGCGCTCCAGCGAGCGGCCGAGCTTCTCGATGTGGCCGGCGGTGGTGGACAGGCGTGTGTAGAGGGTGCGGCTCAGGTCGAAGAGCTGCTTCGCCTCCTGGGTGAGCACATCCTGCTGCCAGCTGAACGCCACCGTCTTCAGCACCGACCACAGCGTGACGGGCGAGGCGAGGGCGACCCGCTTGCTGAAGGCGAACTCCATGATCGACGGGTCCGCCTCCATCGCCGACGACACCAGCGACTCGCTCGGGATGAACGCGATCACCAGCTCGGGGGAGGAGTCGAGACCCGTCCAATACGCCTTGTTGCCGAGGGCCGTGATGTGGTCGCGCACCGCCTTGACGTGCTGCTTGAGCAGCGCATCCCGCTGGGCGCCGTCCGCTCCGGTGGCGGTGGCGGGGATCTGGCTCGCCTCGAGATAGGCGTTGAACGGCACCTTGGCGTCGAGCGCGATGCTCTTGCCGCCCGGCAGGTGCACGATCATGTCCGGACGCCCAGCGCCGGATTCCGACTGGATGCTCGACTGCACGCTGAAGTCGACGCGCTCGATCAGCCCGGCCGCCTCGACCACGCTGCGCAGCTGCGTCTCGCCCCACACGCCGCGCGTGCTGTTGGAGCGCAGCGCAGACGCCAGCGACTCCGCCGTGCTGCGCAGGCGCTCTTCCGACTCCGTGGCCGACTTGAGCTGCTGCGCGAGCTCGCCGTGCTGCTGGTTGCGCTGCGTCTCGAGCTCGGTGACCTTCTTCTGCATGTCGCTCAGGCTCTCGCGCACCGGGGCGAGCGCCTGCAGCACCTTGCTCTCCGCCCGCTCCCTCTGCTCCCTGGCCTCCGCTTCGACGCGGTGGCGCTCGACCAGCTCGCGGTACTGCAGCTGGTGCGAGATGACCTGCTCGCGGAGTGCATCCGCCGTGGCCTGCGTGGCGGCGAGGTCTTGCCGGATCTCGGCCTGCACCGCCGCCTCCGCCGCGCGGAGCTCCGCCAGCTCTGCCGCGTGGCGCGCCGCGACGACGGCCGGGTCCTCCACGGGAACGGCCGGGGAGGCCGATGCCGCCGACTCGGCGCGACGACGCAGGAGCGTGGCGACGGCGAAGCCGCCCGCCGCCGCTCCGAGCACGATTCCGGCGAGGAGTCCGAGGAGAAGGGAGAGGATGGGGTCCATGCTTCGAGTGTGACAGGGGCCTCCGACAGTGGGAGGTTGCGCGCAGGGCACGCCGCGAATAGGCTTTCCATGTCACTATGTCAGGACATGCGCGAAAGGCGGCCACCGAGGGATGACCCAGATCACAGATCAGGCGGCGGGAGCATCAGAGGCGCCGTTCGACCTCATCGCCATCGGCAGGTCAGGCGTGGACCTCTACCCGCTGCAGGACGGCGTCGGCCTCGAAGAGGTCAGCACGTTCGGCAAGTACCTCGGCGGGAGCGCCACCAACGTCACCGTCGCCGCTGCCCGCCACGGCCGCCGCGCGGCCATCGTCACGCGCACGGGCGCTGACCCGCTCGGCCGATACGTGAGCGCCGAGATCGCGCGGCTCGGCGTCGACAACCGTTTCGTCTCCACGGTCCCCGGCCTCAATACCCCCATCACGCTGTGCGAGATCTTCCCTCCTGACGACTTCCCGCTCTACTTCTACCGCGAGCCCATCGCGCCCGACCTCGTGATCGAGCCGTCCGAGCTCGACCTCGCCGCCATCCGGGGTGCGCGCATCTTCTGGGCGACCGTCACCGGCCTCTCGCAGGAGCCGAGCCGCACCGCCCACCACGCCGCCTGGGACGCTCGGGGCCGCCGCCCGCTGACGGTCCTCGACCTCGACTACCGCCCGATGTTCTGGAACTCGCCTGCTGAGGCCACCGCCGAGGTGACCCGTGCGCTCGAACACGTCACCGTCGCCGTCGGCAACCGCGAGGAGTGCGAGATCGCCGTCGGGGAGACCGACCCTCACCGCGCGGCGGATGCGCTGCTCGACCGCGGCCTGGAGCTCGCCGTCGTGAAGCAGGGCCCGCGCGGCGTGCTCGCCAAGACGAGGACAGAGACCGTCGAGGTCGAGCCGTTCCCCGTGCAGGTGGTCAACGGCCTCGGCGCAGGCGACGGCTTCGGCGGCGCCCTCTGCCACGGTCTGCTGGCAGGCTGGCCGCTCGAACAGGTGATCCGCTTCGCCAACGTGGCCGGCGCCATCGTCGCCAGCCGCCGCGAGTGCTCGACCGCCATGCCGACGACCGCAGAGGTCGACGCGCTGCTGGATGGAGCATCCCGTGCAGCTCGCTGACGGCCCCATCTCAGCTGCCGACTTCGACAGGCTGCGCCGCATCCGCGCGGCGGAGCCTGAGCGGATCGCCGACGCCCTCGCCACTCGTCAGACGCGTGAACTGCTGACCGGGGACGACCGGCTCTTCATCGTCGCGGCCGACCATCCGGCGCGCGGCGCTCTCGGCGTCGGCTCCGACCCGCTCGCGATGGCAGACCGCTACGACCTGCTGCAGCGCCTCGCCGCGGCACTCGAACGGCCGGGCGTGGATGGAGTGCTCGGCACCCCGGACATCATCGAGGACCTGGCCGTGCTCGGCCTCCTGGACGGCCGCATCGCCGTCGGCTCGATGAACCGCGGAGGGCTGCGCGGCGCCACCTTCGAGATGGACGACAGGTTCACCGCATACGACGTGGATGCGCTGGTCGCCGCCCGCCTCGACTTCGCCAAGCTCCTGGTCCGGATCAACCTCGCGGACGACGGCACCGCGGCCACCCTCGCAGCGTCGGCCGACGCGGTCACCGCCGCCGCCGCCGCCCGGCTGCCGATCATGATCGAGCCGTTCATGAGCGTGTGGAAGGACGAGCGGATCGTCAACGACCTGTCGACGGAGGCGGTGATCACCTCGGTGGCCGTCGCCTCCGGTCTCGGGGTGAGCTCGGCGTACAGCTGGCTGAAGCTGCCGGTCGTCGACGACATGGCGGCGGTGATGGCGGCGACCACCCTGCCGACCCTGCTGCTCGGCGGCGATCCGGCGCCAGGCGCCGCGCCGGGTGCGGTGTACGACGCCTGGGGGAGCGCCATCGGCCTGCCGGGCGTGAAGGGTCTCGTCGTCGGCCGCACCCTGCTCTACCCGGAGCACAACGACGTCGCGGCAGCGGTTGACCAGGCCGCATCCATCGTCCACTGACCAGGCCACCGACCCACCCACCAACGCCTCCCACCCACGCTTCACCCCCACCGGCGTCACCCGCCCAGCACCGCCCGCGAAGGAGCATCAGCACCATGTCAGACACCGACCTCCCCGTCATCCCGCACTACATCGGCGGCCGTCGCACGCCCAGCACCAGCGGCAGGCTCGCTCCGGTCTACGACCCGGCCATCGGCACGGCCAGCGCGAACGTCGGCCTGGCGGACGAGGCGGAGGTCGCCGCGGCGATCGACTCGGCCGCCGCAGCGTTCCCCGCCTGGCGCGACACCTCGATTGCCAAGCGCCAGCAGGTGATGTTCGCGTTCAGGGAGCTGCTGAACGCCCGCAAGGGCGACCTGGCCGAGATCGTGACGAGCGAGCACGGCAAGGTCGTCTCAGACGCGCTCGGCGAGATCACCCGCGGACTCGAGGTGGTGGAGCTGGCCACCGGATTCCCGCACCTCATCAAGGGCGAGCACTCCGAGAACGTCTCGACCGGCGTCGACGTCTACTCGCTCAAGCAGCCGCTCGGTGTCGTCGGCATCGTGAGCCCGTTCAACTTCCCGGCGATGGTGCCGCTCTGGTTCCTTCCCGCCGCCATCGCGGCAGGCAACGCCGTGGTGCTGAAGCCCAGCGAGAAGGACCCGTCCGCAGCGGTCTGGCTCGCCGAGCTGTTCACGGAGGCCGGGCTGCCGGACGGTGTCTTCACCGTGCTCCAGGGCGACAAGGTCGCCGTCGACGGGCTGCTGGAACACCCGGAGGTGCAGGCCATCTCCTTCGTCGGCTCCACCCCGATCGCCCGCTACATCTACGAGACCGCAGCGAAGAACGGCAAGCGCGTCCAGGCGCTCGGCGGGGCCAAGAACCACATGCTGGTGCTCCCGGATGCGGACCTCGACCTGGTCGCCGACGCCGCGGTCAACGCCGGGTTCGGCTCGGCGGGCGAGCGCTGCATGGCGATCAGCGTCATCGTCGCCGTCGAGCCCGTCGCCGACGAGCTCATCGCCAAGGTGACGGAGCGCGTCGCCGGTCTGCGCATCGGCGACGGCCGCCGCAACTGCGACATGGGCCCGCTGATCACGCGCGAGCACCGCGACAAGGTCGCGTCGTACATCGACGTGGCCATCGCGGACGGCGCGGATGTGGTCATCGACGGCCGCGGCATCGAGGTCGACGGCGCTGCCGACGGCTTCTGGCTGGGACCGACGCTGATCGACCGGGTGAGCACCTCATCCAGGGTCTACACGGAGGAGATCTTCGGACCCGTGCTCTCCGTGGTGCGCGTGGCAACGTACGAGGAGGGCGTCGAGCTCATCAACTCGGGCGCGTTCGGCAACGGCACGGCGATCTTCACCAACGACGGGGGAGCGGCGCGCCGCTTCCAGAACGAGGTGCAGGTGGGCATGATCGGGATCAACGTCCCCATCCCCGTGCCGGTGGCGTACTACTCGTTCGGCGGCTGGAAGCAGTCCCTGTTCGGCGACGCGAAAGCGTACGGTGTCCACGGCTTCGAGTTCTTCACGCGCGAGAAGGCCGTCACCAGCCGGTGGCTCGACCCGAGCCACGGCGGCATCAACCTCGGATTCCCGCAGACCAAGTAGGAGCAGTCATGCGCAACGGCAGTGAGTGGGTATACGGCCCAGGCGACCTGGCGGAGGACGGCTGGGAGTCTGTGGTGGACGCGCGCATCCCTGGCTGGCAGCACACCGGCCTGCGGGTGGCGGAGCTCGACGGCTCTGCCGACAGTGGCGCCACCGTGGCGCTCGCCGCCGGCGACGTCGAGCGGATGATCGTGCCGCTCGCCGGGTCGTTCACCGTCGAGTACGACGAGCAGGGCGCTGCGACCGCTTCGCAGGTCCTCGCCGGGCGCGCGTCCGTCTTCGACGGCCCGACCGACGTGCTCTACCTCGGCGCAGGGACATCAGCGACGATCGGCGGGCACGGGCGCGTCGCAGTGACGGAAGCCGTGACAGCCGAGCGTCGCCCTGCCGCCTACCTGCCGTCCTCCGCGGTGCCCGTCGAGCTGCGCGGCGGTGGCCAGTCCAGCCGCCAGGTGCACAACTTCGGCGTGCCCGGTGCGCTGGATGCGGTGAAGCTGATCGCCTGCGAGGTGATCACGCCCGCCGGCAACTGGTCATCGTACCCGCCGCACAAGCACGACGAGCACCGGCCGGGCGTCGAGTCCAGGCTGGAGGAGATCTACTACTTCGAGACGGCGGTGACGCGCGGAGCGGACGCGCCGGCGGAGGCGGCGCCGTTCGCCGTGTTCGCCACGTACTCGTCGGACGAGCGCCCCATCGCCATCGACGCGCGGGTCGGCAGCGGCGACATCGCACTCGTGCCGCACGGCTACCACGGCCCGGCCGTCGCAGCGCCGGGCTATGACCTCTACTACCTCAACGTGATGGCCGGGCCGGACGCCGAGCGCTCCTGGCTCATCACCGACGACCCCGCCCACGGCTGGGTGCGTCGGACCTGGGACGCGGACGGGATGGATGCGCGGCTCCCGTACGCATCCACCGACAGCGCCGCATCCACGGGATCCACCGCATCCACCGACACCACCGCATCCACCGACACCATCGCATCCACCGACACCACCGCATCCACCGAAGGAGCACCCCTGTGAGCGGCACCAAGCGCATGACCGTGAGCCAGGCTCTCGTCGAGTTCCTGGCCCACCAGTGGACCGTCGACGGCGACCACCGCGAGCGCACGATCGCCGGGACGTTCGGCATCTTCGGGCACGGCAACGTGGCAGGCATCGGGCAGGCGCTCAAGCAGTTCGCCGTGCAGGACCCCGCCATGATGCCGTACCACCAGGCCCGCAACGAGCAGGCGATGGTGCACGAGGCCGTCGGGTACGCGCGGCTGCGCCGCCGCCGCGGGACGTTCGCCTGCGCAGCGTCCGTCGGCCCCGGCGCGACCAACATGCTCACCGGAGCCGCCCTCGCCACCACCAACCGGCTGCCCGTGCTGCTGCTGCCGTCCGACACGTTCGCGACGCGGGTGGCCGACCCCGTGCTCCAGCAGCTCGAACTGCCGCACGACGCCTCGATGAGCGTCAACGACGCGTTCAAGCCGCTGTCGCGCTACTTCGACAGGATCACGCGACCCGAGCAGCTCTTCTCCGCCGCGCTCGGCGCGATGCGCGTGCTGACCGACCCCGTGGAGACCGGAGCGGTCACCATCGCGCTGCCGGAGGACGTGCAGGCGGAAGCCGTCGACGTGCCGCTGGAGTTCCTCGCAGACCGCGAGTGGCACGTGCGCCGTCCCGTGCCGGAGCGCGACGCGCTCGCCCGCGCGGTCAGGGCGATCGCCGCGGCAGAACGTCCGATCATCGTCGCGGGCGGCGGTGTGATCTACTCCGACGCCGTGGCAGAGCTGCGCGCGTTCGTGGAGGCCACCGGCATCCCGGTCGGCACCACCCAGGCGGGCGGCGGCTCTATCGAGTGGGACCACCCGCTGTCGCTCGGCAGCATCGGCTCAACGGGGACGACCGCCGCCAACCGGTTCGCCGCGCAGGCGGACCTGGTGATCGGGATCGGGACGCGCTACAGCGACTTCACCACCGCATCCCGCACGGCGTTCGCGCGCGACGGCGTGCGGTTCGTCAACGTCAACGTCGCATCCTTCGACGCGTACAAGCACGGCTCGACGCTGCCGGTGATCGCCGACGCCAGGGAGGCGCTCGTCGCCCTGCGGGACGCGCTGGCGGGCTTCGGAACGCCGGCCGCCTACCGCGACGAGGTCGCGAGCGAGAAGCGCTCGTGGGACGCCACTGTCGACGCGAGCTTCGCCGATCGCGGGCTCGACCGTCCGTCGCAGTCGGAGATCATCGGCGCCGTGAACGCGGCGAGCGACCCACGGGATGTGGTGGTCTGCGCCGCCGGCTCGCTGCCGGGCGACCTGCACAAGCTGTGGCGGGTGCGCGACGACCTGGGCTACCACGTCGAATACGCCTTCTCCTGCATGGGCTACGAGATCGCCGGCGGGATGGGCGCCAAGCGCGGCGCTGACGACCGCGACGTGATCGTGATGGTCGGCGACGGCTCATACCTGATGATGCACACCGAGCTGGTGAGCGCGGTGGCGGAGGGCGTGAAGATCATCGTGGTGCTCATCCAGAACCACGGCTACGCCTCCATCGGGCACCTGAGCGACACGGTCGGCTCGCAGCGCTACGGCACCAAGTACCGGTTCCGCGACGACGCGACCAACGCGTTCGACGACGGCCCAGCTCTGCCGGTGGACCTCGCGGCCAACGCGGCGAGCCTCGGCGTCGACGTGATCAGGGTCGAGCAGACCCCGAACGCGATCGCCGACCTCACGGCCGCCGTCGCGCGGGCCAAGGCGGCGACGGGACCCACCCTCATCCACATCAACAGCGACCCGCTGCTGTTCTCGCCGGACGGCGACGGCTGGTGGGACGTGCCGGTCGCGGAGACCTCGGAACTCGACAGCACCCGCGACGCCAGGGCCGCATACGACAAGCAGAAGACGCGCCAGCGGCCGTACGTCGGCTGACGGCATCCAGCGCATTACGAGCATCCAGAGCATCCAGAGCATCCAGAGGAGAACGATGACAGACAGCACCCCCGCCCTGCGGATCGGCACAGCCCCTGACTCGTGGGGAGTCTGGTTCGCCGACGACCCGAAGCAGATCCCGTGGCAGCGCTTCCTCGACGAGGTGGTCGCCTCCGGCTACACCTGGATCGAGCTGGGGCCGTACGGCTACCTGCCGACCGACCCGCACCAGCTCGAGGACGAGCTCGGCTCCCGCGGCCTCAAGCTGTCCGCCGGCACGGTGTTCACCGGCTTCCACAAGGGAGAGGACCAGTGGCAGAGGGCATGGGACCAGGCGCTGCAGGTCGCCGGCCTCGCCACAGCGCTCGGGGCGGAGCACCTCGTGGTCATCCCTGACCTGTGGCGCAGCGACGCCACGGAGGAAGTGCTGGAGAGCCGCACCCTCGACGACGAGCAGTGGGCGAAGCTCGCGGCCGGGCACGACAAGCTCGGCAAGGCGCTCCTCGAGGAGTTCGGGATGCACCAGCAGTTCCACTCGCACGCCGACAGTCACGTGGGCACGTACGGCGAGGTCGAGCGGTTCCTCACAGAGACGGACGCCGCCTACACGAACCTGTGCCTCGACACCGGGCACTTCTCCTACTACCTCGGCGACAACCTCAAGCTCATCCAGGCGTATCCGGAGCGCATCGGCTACCTGCACCTCAAGCAGGTCGACCGCGACATCCTCGCCGACGTGCTCAAGAACGACGTGCCGTTCGCGACGGCCGTCGCCCGCGGTGTCATGACAGAGCCGCCGGCCGGAGTGCCGGACTTCGCGCCGATCATCGAGGCGGTCAGCGCCATCGATCAGAACATCTTCGCGATCGTCGAGCAGGACATGTACGGCACGGACATCGAGCGTCCGTTCCCGATCGCGAAGCGCACCCGCGAGCACATCTTCGGATGCACGCGGCACGCCCGCCAGGACTGACCCCCTTCCCGATCCGGCGACCCCTCCCCACCGAAAGAAGACCAGCATGACCACCGAACCCCTCCGCATCGCCGTCGTCGGCGCCGGGATCATGGGCTCCGACCACATCACCAGGATCACCAAGCACATCGCAGGCGCCGAGGTCGCGGCCGTCGTGGAACCGGACGCCGCCCGCGCCGCCGCTGCCGCTGCAGGCGCACCTGCTGCCGTGACGCGCAGCCGCATCGAGGACGCCCTGGAGCACGACAGCATCGACGCGGTCATCATCGCGACCCCTGGCCCGTTCCACGAGTCGGTGCTGCTGCCGTCGCTCGACGCCGGGGTGGACATCCTCTGCGAGAAGCCGCTGACGCCGGACTCCGAGTCGTCGCTGCGCATCCTGGAGGCCGAGCAGAAGACCGGGCGTCCGCGCATCCAGGTGGGCTTCATGCGACGCTTCGACGACGAGTACCTGCAGCTCAAAGAGCTCATCGACTCCGGCGACGCCGGCGCCCTGCTCGCCCTGCATTGCGCGCACCGCAACCCTTCGACCCCGCCCGGCTACACAGAGTCGATGCTCATCACCGACTCCGTGGTGCACGAGATCGACGTGGTGCCGTGGCTCGTCGGCGAGCCGATCGCCGCCGTCGAGGTGCGCAAGCCGCGCCGCAACTCGCTCGCCCCCGAGGGCCTGCGCGAGCCGCAGCTGGTGCTGCTGGAGACCGCATCCGGTGTGCTGGCGGACGTGGAGATCAGCGTGAACATCCAGTTCGGCTACCAGGTGACAACGGACGCCGTGTTCGAGCGGAGCGTCGCCGAGATCGGGCGCACGTCGGGCATCGCCCGGTATGTGGACGGCGCGTTCCGGCAGGCCGAGCACCTGTCGTACACGACGCGGTTCGCGAAGGCGTACGACACCGAGGTGCAGCGCTGGGTGGATGCAGTGCGCCGCGGTGCGATCGACGGCCCGAGCGCCTGGGACGGCTACCTCGCCGCCGCGGTCTGCGAGGCGGGCGTGCGTGCGCAGGCCAGCGGCCTCCGCACCGAGGTCAGCTATGTGGAGCGTCCCGCGTTCTACGCGTGACAGCCGGCACCTCTGCGTGGCCTACTTGTCGACGAGGGTGATCTCGAAGGAGTAGAGGTCGGGCCGGTAGCAGTGGTGGCCGAACTCGACGGCTCTGCCGGAGTTGTCGTACGCGGTGCGGTCCATGGTGAGCACCGGTCCGCCGCCGTCGATCTCCAGCAGCGTGCTCTCCTCGGCGGATGCGCGACGCGCGCCGATCGTCTGACGCGCCACCCGCATCGTGGTGCCGCGTCCGCGCATCAGCTGGTAGAGACCGTGCTCGCCGAGGTCGGCCGCCGTGATGTCGGTGAAGTCGGACGGCAGGTAGTTCTCCAGCACGCCGACCGGCACGCCGTCCGCGCTGCGCAGGCGCCGCAGGTGCAGGACGGGGCTCGACGCCTCCAGGTTGAGGACCCCGCCGATCGTGGGTCCTGCCGGGATCACCTCGTGCAGCAGCAGGGTGGTCTCCGGATGCTTGCCGCCGCGCGCAAGGTCGTCGTAGAGGCTGGTCAGCTCGACTTTCCTGGTGACGGGACCGTGGACGACCTGGGTGCCGATCCCGCGACGGCGCACCACGAGGCCCTTGTCGACCAGCTCCTGGATGGCGCGCCGTACGGTCGGCCGGGACAGGCCGAGGCGTTCGCCGAGTGCGATCTCGTTCTCCAGCCGCGATCCAGGCGGCAGCTCGCCGTCCACGATCGCGTTCTCGATCCGCGTCGCCACCTGGAAGTAGAGGGGGACCGGCCCGGAGTGGTCGAGGTCCATGAACAGGTGCTGCGGGAGGGGGCCGTCGCTCTGGGGCACGATACCTCGTTCATGTCAGGACAAATGGGTGGTCCCGACATTAGCACCCGTCCGCCCCGGTGCGCGGGTGGGCGCGGCGAGTGGGCGTGGGTAGGAGTGGCTGGGAGCGCTACGCGGCCTGCGCGGTGCCGATGCGGCCGAGCCGGGAGCCGGTGCTCACGGCGAGCTCGTCGATGCTGGCCGCCCCGTGGCGGCGGGCGGCGTGCACGATGATGGCGGCGCAGGCTTCGGCGTCGGCCAGCGCGTCGTGGTGGTGGAAGTCCTCGAACCCCGCGGCCATCGCGGCGACCGGCAGCCGGTACGAGTCGAGCGTGTATGTGCGCCTGGCGACCTGCAGGCTGCAGAGGTAGCTGTAGTCGGGGCAGGCGATGGCAGTGGCCTGGCACGCGGCGCGGATCACGCCCATGTCGAACCCGGCGTTGTGCGCCACGAGGTAGTCGTCCTCCGCGAACTGGACCAGGTCGGGAAGCTGGTCGATCCAGCCGGCGGCGTTCACCACGTCCTCTGCGCGAATGCCGTGGATGCGCGTGTTCCACTCCTGGAAGAAGTCGTGTCCGATGGGCGGCTGGATGAGCCAGCCGACCCGGTCGACCACCTTGCCGTCCCGCACCTTGATGAGCCCGACCGAGCACGCGGACGCCGCACTCCCGTTCGCGGTCTCGAAGTCGATAGCGGTGAAGTCCAGTGGCACGGGAACATGCTCGCACGGCCCACCGACGCCGCCTGGTTAGGGCGGCGGTGTGCCGTGGATGCGTGGGGGCGGGGCGTACATCCGCGCGCGGGCGCACGCCGGGCCGGGGTGTGGATCCACCGGCGAGCGCGCATCCGCCGCAGGGTGCGCGCGTAGCATCGGCAGCATGTACGAACGGAACGACCACGACGCCCATGCCCGCTCCTTCGACAAGGCTGCCGACGTGTACGACGCCGCGCGTCCCGGCTATCCGGCCGAGGCCGTGTCCTGGCTGATCGGCGACGCCACCGGCCCCGCCGTAGACCTCGGCGCAGGCACGGGCAAGCTCACCGCCGCCCTCGTGCAGCGAGGGCTGGATGTGACCGCCGTCGATCCCTCTCCGGAGATGCTGCGCGTGCTGGGCGAGCGACTCCCCGGGGTGGCAGCGCGGCTCGGCACGGGGGAGAGCATCCCGGTCGACGATCACTCCGCCGGCTTGGTGGTGGCAGCGCAGGCGTGGCACTGGGTGGACCCCGCCGTCGCGGTTCCCGAGGTGGCGCGCGTGCTGCGCCCGGGTGGGGCGCTCGGGCTGGTGTGGAACTTCCGCGACGAGTCCGTCGGCTGGGTGCGGCGGCTCGGCGAGCTGATGGACACCGGCTCCGCGTACGCGAGCGACGAGGTCGAACCCGTGGTCGGCGAGCCGTTCGGCCCGCTGGAACGGCACGAGGTGCGCTGGGTGCAGCAGCTGACCGTCGACGGGATGCTCGACCTGGCCCGCTCGCGCAGCTACTTCATCACCAAGGACGCCGACACCCAGGCCGCCGTGATCGCATCGCTGCGCAGACTCGCGGCCGAGCATCCCGACCTGGCCGGCCGCGACACGTTCGAGCTCCCGTACGTCACGCACTGCTACCGCACCGTGCTTCCGGGCTGACGCGGCGCACGATTCGTGCCGAACACACGCTGCGGAGCGCGCGCACCGCACGTTTCGCACGAGTGCTTTGCGCAGCGCGGGGGTGCGCGGCGCACGGCCCGTAGAATGGTCGATCGTGGCTCTCACTATCGCAATCGTCGGACTCCCCAACGTGGGAAAGTCCACCCTCTTCAACGCGCTGACCAAGAACACCGTGCTCGCGGCGAACTACCCGTTCGCCACGATCGAGCCGAACGTCGGCGTGGTGAACCTGCCTGACCCGCGGCTCGACAAGCTCGCCGAGGTCTTCGGCAGTGAGCGCATCCTCCCTGCTCCGGTGTCGTTCGTCGACATCGCGGGCATCGTCAAGGGCGCGAGCGAGGGCGAAGGTCTCGGCAACAAGTTCCTCGCCAACATCCGCGAGGCCGACGCGATCGCCCAGGTGGTCCGCGGCTTCGACGACCCGGATGTGGTCCACGTCGCTGGCAAGGTGGATGCGGCCGGCGACATGGAGACCATCAACACCGAGCTGATCCTCGCCGACCTGCAGGCGCTGGACAAAGCGATCCCTCGGTACGAGAAGGAGGTCAAGGGCCGCAAGCTGGAGCCGATCGTGCTCGAAACGGCTCAGGCGGCGCACGCGGTGCTGTTCGAGGGCAAGCCGCTGTCGGCCGCATCCATCGACCTGGAGCCCATCGCCGAACTCGGCCTGCTCACCGCGAAACCGTTCATCTACGTCTTCAACGTGGACGAGTCCGTGCTGACCGACGACGCCCGCCGCGCCGAACTCGCCGCCCTGGTCGCTCCCGCCCAGGCGGTCTTCCTCGACGCGAAGCTCGAATCCGAGCTCATCGACCTCGACGCCGACGACGCGGCCGAACTCCTCGCATCCACCGGCCAGACCGAGAGCGGCCTCGACCAGCTCGCCCGCATCGGCTTCGACACCCTCGGCCTGCAGACCTACCTGACGGCCGGCCCGAAAGAGTCGCGCGCCTGGACCATCCACAAGGGCTGGAAGGCCCCCCAGGCGGCCGGCGTGATCCACACCGACTTCGAGAAGGGCTTCATCAAGGCCGAGGTGATCTCGTTCGACGACCTCGTGGATGCGGGCTCGGTGGCCGAGGCGCGGTCTCGGGGGAAGGCGCGCATGGAGGGCAAGGACTACGTGATGCAGGACGGGGATGTTGTGGAGTTCCGCTTCAACGTCTAGATATCCCCGGAGTTCACCAGCCCTGTGACCCGGGCGACCCCTTGAAGGGTCCGACGACGGCGCTCGTGATCCAGCCGCCGTAGAAGCCTCCGGGCTGCGGCGTGACGACCTCGCCGTCGACGGTGCACTCGTCCATCTGCTGCGGGTAGACGGCGACGCGGTCTCGGAGCGATTCGAAGCCGGGCGACGGATGCGGGTAGTTCCACGCGCAAGCGGACCGGACCTCGCCTCCGCCGCGCACGTCGAGATATCGTGCGGTGCCCTTGAACTCGCAGAACGACGATCCGTCGGCGTCGAGCAGCGCACCGGTGGCGAAGTCCGCTATCGGGAGGTAGTAGACCGGCGGATGGCTGGTCTCGAGCACCCTGACGACGTCTCGCGTTTCAACGATGAGCTGCCCGCCCAGACGGATCGTGACAGGCGCGGCGACGCGCTCGATGCGTGGCGGTCTCGGGTAGTCCCACACAGACTCCTGTCCGGTTCCTGGGATCTCGGGGCGCGGCCGGGGCACCTGTTCACTCTATGTCAGCGGTGCTTCACTGGGGTATGGCCCCGTCACCGATGTTCCCGCTCGGATCAGTGCTGTTCCCATTCGTGCCCATCCCCCTGCGGGTGTTCGAGCCGCGGTATCTCACCATGGTCGGGCGATTGCTCGACGAGGACGAGCCGGGGTTCGAGTTCGGCGTGGTCCTCATCGAGCGCGGACCCGAAGCCGGGGGTGGCGACCAGCGTGCATCGGTCGGAACGATGGCGCGTCTCGTGAGCGCGGCCGCTGGCGCCGACGACCTGCTCATCGTCGGTGTGGGGACCAGGCGGTTCACGGTCGATCGCTGGGTCGACGAGAACCCGTATCCTCGGGCCGAGCTCTCGATGCTGCCGGAGCTGGAGTGGTCCGAGGCGCTCGCACCCCTGCGGGCCGAGGCCGAAGCGGTTGTCCGCCGGGTGATCGCCCGTGTCGCGGAGCCGCAGCCGGATGCCGACGCCGAACTGTCGGACGATCCCGTCGCGGCCGTGTGGCAACTGGCAGCGATCGCCCCACTGGGCGAGTACGACAGGTACACCCTGCTGCAGTCGACATCCATGGGGAGTCTCCTGCGTCAGACGATCGATCTGACCCTCGAGGCCGAAGAACTCTGGTCCGCCGAGTGGGGAAGCTGACCACCGTTCACCATCCCTGGTCTTGACGTTCGCACCGAGACCGCATCGCTCCCCGCCGGCTCGGATGGATCGGACGTGAATTCGATGTTCGCAGCCCCTCAAGGACCCTCGATCACCGCGGTCCGAACGCGCCCGCGGGGTCTTCCTGCCACCATGGACCGATGGACACCGACGTCACCCTATCGAGAACGCTCCGTAGAGCATGGCCCGCCATCTGCATCGTCCTCGTCAGTTGGCTCCTCCTGGTGCTCGCGCAGGGCATCCCGACAGTGTGTGCTCTGGCGTACCCGTGTCCAGCACCCGACGTCCGCGTGGCGCCCGCCGTCGTCTCCGGAGCGCTCCTGCTCCTGCCGCTGACGGTCGTGCTCGTCCCAGCGGCCCATCGGCCTCGGAACGCATGGGTCGTCACGGTCGCGTATGCAGTGCTGGTGACCCTGGCCGTCGTCGGCCTGGCGACGGTGGCATTCTCCGGAGGGTTCAGCCTCTCGCTCGGCTGACCAGGCTCGTTGAACCACCGTGGCATTCCGCGCACCATACGGGTCGCGCGCCGCCGAGATGCTGTCCCCACGATCCAGAAGCGGCACTGGGCGTGCATAATCAACGAGTGGATTTGGTGACGAACGACCCGACGCGAGAAGCGAGCGGGAAGCGTCTCGACAATGTTCGCGTCTACCAGAGCCGAATCGTCTACAACAGCCGAGCGGAGCCGAGGTCGGGCGTTCCCACCGCGGACATCCCATGAGACTCGCCTTCGCAGAAGCATCCATTTCGCTCTTCCTCTCCGGATATCAGTTCCCCGACCTCACCCCGCCTCACCCCGCCGGGGAATGGGACGCCGACTGGCTCGTCGTCATAGGGAAGATCCACTCGAATGGCCGCACGGGGGAGTTCCGCGACCCGTGCCTGACCGCATTCGAGGCGGGTGAGCTCGGGCGATGGCTGCGCGTGATATCGCAGAGCGGTCGGGGCGACGACCGCCGCAGCGTCACGTCGCTCGATTTCACCGAGCCAGAGCTGGCTTTCGAATGCGCGCTCCTGAGCGACGATGATGCGGTGATTCGCGTCGTGTTCTCCGGGGGCGCGGCGCATCCAGAGGATGGAGTCGGTGGCGCCGGCGAGGAGGCTCGGGTCGTGACGGTGCAGATGTCTCTCGCCGATATCGGCCTGGCAGCGGACGAGTGGGAGCGAGAGTGCGCGCGGTATCCCGCACGCAGCACGGACGCAGCTCCGTAGGAAGCACCTCCAGAGATCGAGAAGCTGACGTCGTTCGATAGCGTGAGCGGATGGTCAGAATGACGATCGACAGACTCCGGTCGGCCCAGCAATCGGCCGACCTCGTGCGCGTGGAGCGCGCACCGGTACAGCGACCCTGTATGCGGGTTCGTCGTCGCGGTCGGGAGGAAGTGGACCGTCCTTGCGCGGACGGAGGACGGCGGATACTTCGACGGCTACATCGCGGTCCTTTCCCGCAGCGTGAGGAGGGCGAAACGGGTTCGCGGTTTCGATGCCACCTTCTCGCGCAGCCGACCGGAGTGGCCCGGCGTGCTCGATCAGGACTTTCCGGCGGACAGTACAGCCGAGGTGCTTCGCGCCTTCTCCGCCCGATCGTCTCTGATCGGCATCGAGAAGGAGCGCGAGCGATCGGCGATGTGGATCGGCGAAGTTGACGGGATCGCGTCCAAGCGGGTGTGGCTGACGGAGGTTCGCCGCGACGCCACGTGGCACGCGCAGCCGCTCGGGTACCGACTTCGCGCCATCACGGCTGTGTCGATCGGTACGCGATACCTGAGGGCGCTCGCCGAAGTCGCTGGTCCGGCCCCGCAGCGCTCAGGGAACGCGGACTCAGCGTCCGGGTGAACGCGGTCTGCGCAAGCCGTCGACGCGCGTCGCATTCCGGCGCCCCCAGACGCGCTGTGGCAGAATTCGACCGCACCACCCGCACCACCCGCACCATCAGCCAACCCAGGAGGGCCGCCCATGCCGTACACCGTCGACTTCGTCACTGTCTCCACTGCCGGGCTGGAGTCGTCGCCCGTGGCCGAGGCGCTCGCCGGGTTGCGGGCCAACGAGGCGCGCTACCTCCACAACAAGTACGACCACGATTTCACGGTCGGCTCTGTGGACGAGCCGGGGGAGGCGGCGGATGCGCTGGCGTGGGTCACGCGCATCCTCAAGGAGGAGCGGGACCTGGTCATCGCATCGCGGGCGTTGGAGGCGACGGCGTTCGAGGTCGAGGGGATCCGGATGGCGTACGTGTTCTACGAGTCCGGGCTGTCGATCAACGTGATGTACACGATCGATGATGCCGGCAAGCGGGCGGTCGGGCTCAAGCTGTCGGACGGGATGGAGATTCCTGCTGAGCTGGCCGACAAGTTCAAGTTCGCGCGGCAGAAGTCGAAGCTGGCGGGGACGATCCGCGGGTCGTTCTTCGTGATCAAGGGCGAGTACTAGAGGGCGGCGCGCCTGCTCACCCGCCCGATCGTGCCGTGAATGTCCGTGGTGGCCGGTAGCGTCTTCCCATGTCCATCGATGTGCTTCCCGCAACCGGCCACTGGGACGATTTCGCCACCTTCATGGTGCCGCGCAAGCCGGGCGGCGGCGGGTGCGTGTGCATGTCGTACCGGGATGCGCGGCTCGGGATGCCGGAACGCATCGAATACATGCGCTCGGAGTGCTCGGCGGAACCTGGGCCCGGTGTGCTCGCCTACCTCGATGGCGAGGTGGCGGGCTGGTGCTCCGTGGCGCCGAAATCGACGTACCGGCGGCTGATGAACTCGCGGACCATTCCGCACCTCGACGAGGAACGCGACCCGTGGTCGATCGTGTGTTTCGTGGTGCGTGGCGGCTTCCGCAAGCGCGGGCTGATGCACGACCTGCTGGACGGCGCGGTGGAACACGCGCGCGCATCCGGGGCCGCGCTGGTGGAAGGGTATCCGGTGGACACCGGGGGAGAGCGGGTGGATGTGATCAGCGGCTACGTGGGAACGGTGGCCCTGTTCGAGAAGCACGGGTTGGCCCGCGTGCAGGCGACGGATGCGCACTCTGGCGCGACGCAGCGCTGGGTGATGCGGCGAGAGCTGGGCTGAGCGGCGCCGGCACGGGCCGGCGCCAGCTCGTCTCTGCCGGGTTCAGTCGGTCTCCGCCGACGTCAGACGCGCGCGTCCACGTCTGACAGGAACCCGGCGGACGGCGCCGCGGCCTCCCCGGTGATCACCGCGGCGAGACGATCGCCCACCAGCGGCCCCATCGTCAGGCCGGCTGCGCCGAACCCCGCGTTCACGTATACGCCGTCCAGGCCGTGCAGTGCACCGACCGTCGGCAGCTCGCCGTCGGGGAGCGGGCGAAGGCCGACGCGGGTCTCGATGAGGGTCGCGTCCGCGAGGCCGGGGGCGACCGACAGCGCATTGTCCAGAATCTGGCGCTGCCCGTCCGCCGTCACCCGCGGGTCGAAGCCGGAGCCGGTCTCGCGAGTCGCGCCGACCACCACGCGGGAATCGTCGAACGCGACCAGATAGTGGCTGGAGACGGGATGCACCGACGGCCAGAAGCGCGTGTCCGCCGTGCCGACGCGCAGGTGCGTGATCTGCCCGCGCTGCGGCTCCACCGGGATGCGGCGGCCGAGCGGTTCCAGCATGCGGTTGGTCCACGCGCCGGTCGCGACCACCACCGTGTCGGCCTCGAGGGTGTTCCCGGCGGTCTCGACCGCCCAGCCGCCCCCGTTCACCGCGGCGATGGAGGCGATTCCCTCCACGATGGTCGCCCCCAGGGTCCGCGCCCCGGCGAGCAGCGCGGTCCGCAGGGTGCGCCCGTCGACGCGGGCGCCGCCGGAGATGTGCAGCGCGTCGAACCCCTCGCCGAGCGGCGGGAACAGCTCGCGCGCGCGACTGTTCTGGATGCGCGACACCTGGCCGGCCGATCGTGCACCGCCGAGACGGCCGGTGATCCGCGCCTCCACCTCGTCCAGCACCCCCGATTCGCGGTTGACCACCAGCGCGCCCGCCCTGCGGTAGCCGATGTCGTGCACGTCCACGGCGGCGAGCTGCGCGATGAGCTCGTCGTAGTGGTCGGCGCCCGCCGCGTACAGGTCGTAGAACTCGCCGGTGACGACCGAGCTCCACGGCTGGATGATCCCGGCACCCGCGGCGGTCGCCTGGCCGTCGAAGCCCGCCTCGACCATGGTCACCGTCACGCCACGCCTGGCGAGGGAGAACGCGGTGGCCGCGCCGGCGATCCCGGTTCCGATGACGATGGCGGTGGTGGCTGGCATAGTGCTCCCTCGGTTCCTGCGCCGGGTCACGGCGCGTGGGCGTTGACGACCCGGCTGCATGGTCGGGCGCGGGTCGGATGCTCGTCGGTGTCGAGCGGTGGGTCAGGATTCGTGGTGCTGGGCGGTGGCCGTCGTGTTGGTGGTGAGCCACAGTGCCTCGACCGGCTGATCCGTGCGATTGGCGATCGAGTGAGGCGTCTGCGACGAGAAGTGGATGGCTTCGCCCGGCTGCAGTTCGACCTCGTCGTCGCGTAGACGCAGCCACAGCGTCCCGGAGACGACGTATGCCACCTCCTCGCCGTCGTGCACGGCGAGGGGCGCGATGGTCGCCGTGGGCTGCACGCGGAAGAACATCGGGTTGAGGACGCCGTGGGCGACGTCGGCGGCGAACGGGAAGTACTCGCGCTCGCCCACGACGGTGCGCGTCGTCGCGTGCTGCGGACCGCGCCACACTCCGTACTCGGCTTTCGGCTGCACAGGAGCGGCCCCGGCGTTGAGCACGTCGCTCGGGTCGATCTTCAGCGCGTGCGCGATGGAGAACAGCGAGGTCAGGGAGAGCGAGCATTCGCCGCGTTCGACCAGGGACAGGAAGCTCGGCGACAGCCCGGACGCGGCGGCCAGGTCGCGCAGGGAGAACTTGGCTTCGCGGCGGAATTCCCGCAACCGCGCACCGACCGCGACCAGCGACGACGCGAATCGGTCGTCTCCCGCGGCGTCGTCAGCGGACAGCGCGAAGTGGGAGTCGGCGGTGGAGACCGCTGTGGCGGCGTCGGTCGTCACGGTGGCACCTTCTTTCGGCGGGTCGCGGACGGCTCTATTCAACCGGAATTCGATCGGATCGCCGCGTTGTCGGAATGAGCATATTCTGCACACTGCCCGTCGTCAATACTGCACAGCATGGGCGTCAGGTTCCATTTTTACGGGCATGTAAAAGAAGCGTGTCCAGTATTGACGCACAATCGTGTATCCCGTTACTGTCCATACAACCTCATCCGCCATTCCACCCCGGTTCCGGAAGGACGAAACGCATGGACCTGCGCATCCTCGGCGTCTTCATCGCGCGGAGACTCCTCGGCCTGGTCGTGCTGCTGCTGATCATCTCGTTGCTCGTCTTCTCGCTGATCTACCTGGCGCCGGGCAACCTGGTGGACGTCCTCCTCGGCCTCGGTGAGAAGTCGCCGGAGGTCGTCGCGGCGATCCGGCAGCAGTACCACCTGGACGAGCCGTTCATCGTCCAGTACCTGATCTGGCTCGGGAACGCCTCTCACTTCGACTTCGGCCGGTCGATCATGCTCAACCAGCCGGTGACCACCGCCATCGCCTCGCGGATGTCCGTCACGCTCTTCCTTGCCGTCTACGGCTTCCTCGTCGCCGCGGTCGCCGGGCTGGTGCTCGGCACGGCCGCCGCCGTCAAGCGCGGCACCGCGACCGACCGCGGCGCCGTCGGCCTCGCCATCTTCGGCGTGAGCGCCCCGACCTTCGCCACCGGCCTCATCCTGCTGTGGGTGTTCGCCATCCAGCTGGGCTGGTTCCCCGTGATCGGCGCGGGGGACGCCGACTTCGGCGACCGGTTCTGGCACCTCACCCTCCCCGCCCTCGCCCTCGGGATCACGGGGACCGCGTTGATGACGAAGATGACGAGGGCGGCGCTGATCGACAGCCTCGAGCAGGACTACATCAACTTCGCGCGCAGCAGAGGAGTCGGGGCGGTGCGCATCCTGTTCGTGTACGGGCTGCGGAACTCGCTCATCCCGATCGTCACCGCCGCCGGCCTCGTGATCGCCACGACGCTGACCGGCTCCGTCCTCATAGAGCAGACCTTCAGCCTGCAGGGCATCGGCTCACTCCTCATCTCGTCGATCAACAACAAGGACATTCCCGTGGTGCAGGGCACGACCATGCTGATCGCGGTCCTCGTCGTCCTGGTCAACCTCATCGTCGACCTCAGCTACTTCGTGATAGATCCGCGCACCAGGATGAAGGGGGCGATCGCGTGAGCGCCGTCGTCGCAACGCCGGAGCCGCTGGTCAGGACGCGCACAGGCAAGCGCTCGGTGCTCGTCGGGTTCTCCTGGGTCATCGTCGGGCTCGTCGTGGTCTGCGCGGTGTTCGGCCAGTTCATCGCGCCGTATCCGGCCGGTGCTCAGAACCTCACGGACACGCTGGCCGGGCCGTCGCTGTCGCACCTGCTCGGCACAGACGACCTGGGCCGGGATGTGTTCTCCCGCATCATCGTAGGCGCCCGCTCGGCTCTGATGGGCCCGACGGTGATCGCCATCGGCGCGATGCTGATCGGCACGCTCCTCGGTCTCACCGCCGGCTACCGGGGCGGCTGGTACCAGACCCTGGTGATGCGCTGGGTGGACCTGATGTTCGCCGTTCCGCAGTTGCTGATCGCGATCGTCGTCGTCGGCGTGCTGCAGGGCACGTACTGGGAGGCCGTTCTCGTCCTCATCGTGCTCACCGCTCCGGCGGACACCCGGCTCTTGCGCGGCGCGACCGTCGCGCAGCGCAACCTTCCGTATGTGGAGGCGCTGCGGGTCGTCGGCGTCCCGTCGAGGCGCATCCTGGTCGGCCACGTCTGGCCGACCCTGATGCCGCTCACGGTCGCACAGACGTTCCTCAATTTCGCGACCAGCATCGTCACGCTCGCCTCGCTGTCCTTCCTCGGCCTCGGCGTCGCGCCTGGTGCCGCCGACTGGGGCAGGATGCTCGCCGAAGGCCGCGACCTCGTCGCGATGAACCCGTGGGCGGCGGTCGGGCCGGGACTCGCCATCGCCCTGACCGCGGCGAGCATGAACATCGTCGGCGACTGGCTGCTGGAGCGACTGGGCGCCAGAGGGAAGGCACGCGCATGAGCATCCCCACCGAACCGCTTCTGACGGTGTCCGGCCTCCGGGTCACCGCCGCCGTCGACGGCGAGCTGCGTCCCCTGGTGGCCGGCGTCGACCTCAGCGTGTCCGCCGGCGAGACGGTCGCCATCGTCGGCGAGTCCGGCTCGGGCAAGTCGATGACGGCGCGCGCCCTGATGGGGCTGCTGCCCGCAGGCGTCACGGTCGACGGCAGCGTGCGCTACCGCGGAGACGAGCTGCTGCCCGGCAGCAGAGGGCGCCGGCTGCACGACGACTTCGCGATGATCTTCCAGGACCCCTTCACGATGCTGAACCCGTTGCTGCCGAGCGGCAGACACATCAGCGAGACGCTCCGCGACGGCCGGGGTCGGCGGCTCCGCGGAGCCGCGGCGCGTGCCGTTGAGATCGAGCGTCTCGCCGAGGTGGGCATCCACGATCCCAGCGTGGCCACCCGCTACCCGTTCGAGCTGTCCGGCGGAATGCGGCAGCGCGTCGGGATCGCCGCCACGCTCGCCTCCAATCCCACGCTGCTCATCGCCGACGAGGTCACCACCGCCCTCGACGTGACGACGCAGGCGGAGATCCTGCAGCTGCTCAGGAGCGTCCAGCGCGCGAGGAACGTCGGCATGATCCTGATCACGCACGATCTCAGCGTCGCGTTCTCGATGGCCGACCGCGTCTACGTCCTGTACGCCGGCCAGCTGCTTGAGCAGGCGCCGAGCGCTCGGATGCTGGCCGAACCGCTGCACCCGTACACCAGGGGCCTGCTCGAGTCCGACCCTCCGCTCGACCACCGGGCGGCGTCGCTGTACTCGATGCCAGGGTCGGTCCCGCAGGCCGCTTCGGTGCTGCACCGCTGCCCGTTCGCCGACCGGTGCGCGTGGGTGACCGACGACTGCCGTGCCGGCGCGACGCCGCTGCGCGAGGTCGGCGGGGAGACCGGGCGGCTCTCGGCGTGCATCCGGATCGAGGAGATCCGCCCGCAGGTCGCTGCGGCGTCCGCGCCGGCGAGCGTCAGCACGGCGACAGCGGTGGATGCGGGGACGGACGGAGAGGGCTCCGACGCGTTCCTCTCCGTCGTCGGCCTCCGCAAGGAGTTCACCCGTGGCGGCCGGACCGTCGTCGCCCTCGACGGTGTATCCATCGAGGTCGCTGCCGGTGAGAGCGTCGGCATCGTCGGCGAGTCCGGGTCGGGAAAGACCACGCTCGGCAGGAGCATCGTCGGCCTGGAGACGCCGAGCGACGGCAGCATCCGGATCGGCGGCGTCGACGCCTCCGACTACGAGTCCCTCGGGCACGGACAGGTCGCCCAGCTGCGCTCTGCCGTGCAGATGGCGTTCCAGGACCCGTTCTCCACGCTCAGCCCGGCGCGCTCGATCGGCTCCGTGCTGCGCGAGGCTCTGCGGCTCGACGACCCGCGCGCCTCGACGGCGGATGTCGCCGAGCTGCTCGGCCTCGTCGGCCTCCCTGCGTCGTATGCGCGCCGCAAGCCGGCGTCGCTGTCGGGCGGGGAGCGCCAACGCGTCGCCCTGGCCCGCGCGCTCGCGCGCAAACCGCGCCTGATCGTCTGCGACGAGATCGTCTCTGCGCTCGACGTCTCCGTGCAGGCGCAGATCCTGAACCTGCTGAACCGGCTGCGCGCCGAGCTCGGCGTCGGCTATGTGTTCATCACCCACGACCTCGCCGTCGTGCGCCAGATCACCGACCGCGTCTACGTGCTCCACCGCGGTCGCCTGGTCGAGCATGGGCCGACCGGCTCCGTGCTCGACGAACCACGAGAGGAGTACACCCGTTCGCTCGTGGCCTCTGTGCCGCAGAACGCGATCGCACTGCCGTAACCCGCATCATCAACCCTCGAGAAAGTGAACGTCGCATGATCACATCCCGCAGAAGGACGATCCTCGTCGCGGCAGCAGCCGCGGTGACGGCCGCTCTCGCGCTGACCTCGTGTTCGCAGAGCAATGGATCGAAGGGCGCCGCAGCAGGCTCCGACGACATCCAGCTCAAGTGGGCACTCGCCTCCGCTCCGCGTGCCCTCGACATGTACGGGGACTTCAGCTCCAACGCGAACATCGTCGACAGCCTCGTCTATGAGTCGCTCGTGAAGCTCGACAACCTGAAGCTCGAGCCGTCGCTTGCGACCAAATGGGAGGCGACGACGCCGACGACCTACGTCTACACGCTGCGCGATGACGCCACATTCTCCGACGGCAAGCCGGTAACGGCGGACGACGTCGCGTTCTCGTTCAACCGACACATCGCGGACGGCTCCACCTCGGCCAGCGTTTCGCACCTGAAGACGCTGAAAGAGGCGAAGGTGACCGGCGAGCACGAGGTCACCATCGAGCTCACCCAGCCGGACGCCACCTGGATCTACGACCCGCTGTTCGCGCCGATCGTCGAGAAAAGCGTCGTGGAGAAGGCCGGAGCGCAGTACGGCGCCCCTGGGACGACCGTGGTCGGCTCCGGACCGTACACGGTCGCGTCGTTCGATGCCTCGAGCGGTATCAAGCTGGAGCGCAACGAGAAGTACTGGGGCGAGAAGCCCGACGTGGCGTCCGTGTCGTTCAGCTACATCGCGGACCCGAGCGCGCTCTCCCTGGCGCTGCGCTCCGGCGATGTCGACGGCTACTTCGGCATCGCCCTGTCGAAGGTGTCGCAGTTCAAGAACGTCTCGGGCGTGACCATCGAGCAGGGTGACGGTCTCGCCACTTCTTCCCTGATGTTCGACGTCGAGTCGAAGCCGTTCGACGACATCCACGTGCGGAAGGCCATCGCTTCCGCCTGGGATGCGGAGAGCTTCACCAAGAACGTGCTCGGCGGCTACGCGAAGCCGGCCAACGCGATCGCATCGCCAGGGTTCTGGACGAACCTCGCCGACGCGGACGAGGTCTCGAAGATCTACGACTCGATCCCGACCATCGACTTCGACATGAAGACGGCGAAGGCCGAGCTGGCCAAGTCGAGCGTGCCGGACGGCTTCACCACGTCGATCAGCTACCCGGATGCACGCCCGGAACTCGGACAGGCCCTCCAGGTCCTCGCCGAGAACCTGAAGAAGATCGGCATCACGCTCAACGTCAAGGAGATCCCGTACCAGCAGTGGGTGTCGCTGATCAGCGGCAGCCACGAGAACCTGACGATCCAGATCGCCCAGTGGAACCCGGACTACCCGGACCCGAGCGACCTGATCCTCAGCCAGTACCCGTCGAGCCACGCTGTGCCGAACCAGTACAACCTGTCCAACTACAAGAACCCCGCTGTTGACACCATGATCGACCAGGAGCTCGCATCCACCGACCCGGAGGAGCGCAAGACCCTGATGACGTCGATCCTGCAGACGGTGGCGAAGGACGTCCCGAACGTCAACCTCTACTGGCCGAGCACGCTGATGGCGATCCGCGCCCCGTATGAGTACAGCGGGTACAACGGCATGTACTCGTCGGAGCAGTGGACGTACAACATCACCAAGAAGTAGCAACGCTCCGGGCGGCGGCGAACTGTGCACGCCGCCGCCCGGCGATCATCACCGCAACCAAAGGAGCTCACCGAACCATGACCGACCGCCTCTTCGACCCAGCGCGCACCGCCTTCATCTCCATCGACATGCAGAAGGGCGTGGCGAGCCACGACTCGGTGCCGAACTCCGCCTCTGACGTGATCGCCCGCGTGGGCAGCATGGTCGAGGCGGCCCGCGCCGGCGGCGGACTGGTCGTGTACGTGCGCACCAGCTTCCTGCCGGACGAGTCGGATGCGCTGCACCCGAAGATGGACGTGGCCAGGCCGGCGAAGCCCGTGCGTCCTGCCGGGTGGGACGAGCTGGTGCCGGAGCTGCAGCCGCTGCCCACCGAACCGGTCATCGTCAAGCGCAGCTTCGACGCGTTCTACGGCTCCGACCTCGACCTGCAGTTGCGCAGGCACGGCATCGACACCATCGTGATCGCGGGGATCTCCACCAACTTCGGCGTCGAGGGCACCGCGCGCAGCGCGTACAACCACGGCTTCGACGTCGTGTTCGCCGAAGACGCGATGGGGACAGGCTCTGTCGCCATGCACGAAGGCTCGCTGGCGAACGTGTTCCCGTACATCGGGCGTGTGCGCACGGTGGAGCAGATCGTTGCGGCGTTCACGGCGACCGACAGCTCAGAGGCGGCGGCCTGATGGCGGACACGCCGACGGGACAGGTCGGCACGGCCATCGACGACCGATTCGCCTCCGCCGAGCGCTTCACGACGCTCCGCGGTCTCCGTGCGGAGGCCGAGCGCCAGCTCTCGCCGTCGGCGTGGAACTACCTGTGGACGGGGACAGGCGACGAGCGCACCGCGGATGACAACACCGCCGCGTTCGACCGCCGTCAGTACACCACCCCGCTCTTCGCCGGGATCAGCAACCCGGACACCAGCACGACGGTGCTCGGCTACGACCTCGGCTTCCCCGCCTTCACCGCGCCGTTCGGCGGGGAGGCGACATTCCATCCTGACGGTCACCTGGCCGTCGGGCGCGCGGCAGAGCGGGCCGGCATCCAGCAGATGGTCCCCGTCGCCGCTTCGTACTCCCTCGAAGACGTCGCTGCGGCGTCCTCGGTCGCCTCGGTCTTCCAGCTGACGTTCGTCGGCGAGGAGGACCACGTGGTCGAGATGATGCACCGCGCCGCGGACGCCGGCTACCGGCACATCTGCGTGACGTACTCGCCGATCCGGCAGTGGAGGGAGCGCCTGCTCGAGGATCGCTTCTCGCCGCGCACCAACCTGGCGGAGTCGAACTTCGGCCAAGGACGCTCCGACCCCGCGCCTCTCGTAGAGCTGCTCGAGTTCACGCAGCCGCGCTGGAACTGGGAACAGGCGAAGCGGGCGATCGCGCGCTCACCGCTGCCGTGCATCGTGAAGGGCGTGCAGTCGGCGGACGACGCGCGCGCATCCATCGACGCCGGCGCGGTGGGACTGTACGTCTCCAATTACGGCGGCCGCACGATCGACCGCACGGCCGCCACCATCGATCTGCTGCCCGAGATCCGCGCTGCGGCGGGGCCGGACATCCCGATCGTCCTGGACTCCGGCATCCGCAGGGGCAGCGACATCGCGACGGCCATCGCCCTGGGCGCCGACGCTGTCGCGCTCGGACGTCTGGTCGCCATCGGCCTCGCCGCGGACGGAGAGCGCGGCGTCCTGCGCACCCTGGAGCTGTTGCAACAGGAGTTCTGGACGACGCTCGGACACCTCGGCGTCTCCAGCGTCGCCGAACTGTCTCCCGCCGTGTTCCGGAATGCGCGATGAGGGTGGTCGTGGTCGGGGCCGGCTCGATCGGCGCCCACGTCGCGTACCGGCTCCGCGAGCACGGCGCTGACGTGGTGCTGGTCGAGTCCGGAGCTCCCGCCCAGGGAACCAGTTCGTCGTCGTTCGCCTGGCTGTCGTCGTTTCCGCAGATGAGCTGGACGGAGGAGGCCGGACGCGCGGCGCTGCGGCGCACCGTGCACCAGCGCTTCCACGAACTCGCCGACGAGCTGGGCGGTGACTGGGTGCACTGGGTCGGCACCCTCACCTGGGGCGCGCCGGCCGAACGCGCAGCACTGCACGACGCCGCGCTCGTCTGCCGGGAACGCGGTGTGGACGTCGCGATCCTCGACGCAGCGACGACGACGGGCCGGATGCGCGGTCTGCTGGTCGAGCCGGACGGCGAGTTCATCTTCGAGCAGGACAGTGGCTGGGTCGACGCTCCCGCGCTGATCGAGCGCCTGATCGCGCGTTTCCAGGACCTCGGCGGCACCCTGCTGCGCGACACGCGGGTGGTCGCGCTGCTGCGCTCCGGCGACGCCGTCAGCGGCGTGGTGACCGACAGAGCAGGAACGATCGAGGCGGACGCGGTCGTGAACGCCACCGGAAGCTGGGGCAGCCATCTGGCGGCCCTCGGCGGTGCGGCCATCCCGCTCGACCTCGTTCCCGGACTGATGATCTACACGGACAGGGTCGACCCGGCCACCGTCCCCTCCTGCGTCATCGACGCGCCGACCTGGCTCAGCCGTCCAGACCCTTCCGGCGGTGTGGCGATCCACTGGCGCGGAGAGGGCATGACGAGCGTGCACGGTGCGAACGGGTGGTCGGCCGAGCGCATCCTGGCCGACGTGGCGCGGAGCCTGCCGGCGCTCGCCTCGTCCAGAGTCGCGCGCACGAGCGTCGGAATCCGCCCGATCCCTCCCGGCGGCCCTGTGGTCGGCGCGCTGCCGTGGACGCCGGGGCTGTACCACGTGCTGTCGCACGGCGGCATCGGCTGGGGGCCCGTGTGGGGCGACCTCGCCGCTCGCGAGCTGCTGCACGGCGAGACCGTGCCAGAACTCGCCGCCGCCCGCCCGGAGCGGTTCTACCACCAGACCCCCGAAATCGGCCGGTTCGCCGATGATGCCGAGCAGCCGCCTGTCTCCGTCGCGCACTGACCCATCCACCTCCTCGAACGGACTCCCATGAACATCTCCTTCCTCGGCCTCGGCCGGATGGGCCGCGTCCTCGCCCAGCACATCGTCGACGCCGGCCACGACGTCACGGTCTGGAACCGCACGCCATCACGGGCCGACGCGCTGGTCGCGGCGGGCGCACGACGCGCGGCGACCCCTGCGGATGCCGTGGCGGGCGCCGACCTCGTCGTCACGGCCTTCTTCGGTCCTTCCGCCGTTCGCGAAGCCGTCCTCGACGGCGAGCTCCCGTTGTCCGACACGACGGTCTGGGTCGACGTGACCACGGTCTCGCCGGAGGACGCGACCGTCTTCGCATCCTGGGCGCGCTCGGCGGGCGTCCGCTACGTGCACTCTCCGGTGATCGGCTCGCTCGCCCCTGCCGCCAACCGATCACTCGGCGTACTGGTCGGGGGAGACGCCGCGGACCGAGCCGTCGCCCTGCCGATCGTGTCGCTCTGGGCGGACCCCGCGCGGCTGTGGGAGTTCGACGCACCGTCGAAGGCGGCGGGCGGCAAGCTCGTCGCCAACCTCGCGCTCGCAATTTCGATGCAGGGCCTCGTCGAGGCCATCGACCTCGGGCACGCCACCGGCCTCAGCACGGAGGAGGTGCTGACCACCCTGACCGGAACCGGCCTCGGCGTGATCGCTGGGATGAAAGGCCAGACCATTCGGGCGCGCTCGTTCGGCGACACGCAGTTCTCCACCGACCTGATCGTGAAGGACATCGGGCTGATGCTCGCCTCGGCCGACCGTCCGCTTCCCGCACTCGTCACCGCATACGCGGCGCTGACCACGGCACAGGATGCCGGCAACGGCGACGACGACTTCTCCGTCATCGCCGCGCGGGCCGCGGCCGGCTGAGGAGGCGACCGTGCACCTGGATGCGGAGGTCGGCGTCGTCGGCGTCGGGACGATGGGAAGCATGGCGCTCTGGCAGCTGGCGCGCCGGGGCGTGGCGGCGATCGGCTTCGAGCAGTTCCGGGTCGGTCACGAGCTGGGCGCTGGTGTCGGGGAGGCGCGCCAGTTCCGGGACAGCCTGCTCGAGCCAGACGTGCGGGACATCATGGCGGTCGCCGAGCGCGAGTACCGTCTGCTTGAGGACGAGAGCGGGCTGACGCTGCTGACCATGACCGGCGGGCTGACCATCGGACGCCGCGACTCCGCGCTCATCCGGGAGCTGACCGGCCGGATGGTCGCGGCCGGAGAGTCCCCGCTGCCGGTCGGCCGGGCGGAGCTGCACGAGCGCTTCCCGCAGCACGTGCTCCGCGACGACGATGTGGCGCTCTGGAACGACAGGACCGGCTTCGTCCGGCCGGAGCTGTCGATCGCCGCCGCCGCCTCGACGGCTCGCGCCGCGGGTGCCGAGGTGGTCGAAGGCTGTGCGATCACGGCGATCGAGCCGTACGACGATCACGTGCTCGTCCGCTCAGCCGACCGCGTCTGGGCGCTCCGGCAGGTGATCGTGACCGCCGGACCGTGGATCTGGCGCCTTCTCCCGCAGGATGCTGTGCCGGGCGGTGACGTCGGCCGGCTGCTGCTCACCTGGTTCCCGACCAGGGACGACGCGTCGTTCTCTCCAGAAAACTATCCGACGTTCACCCGCGAGGTGGACGGCGTCACGCTGTACGGACTGCCGAGCCTCTGGTCTGGCACGGCCCGCGTCGGCTTCGCCGGACCGCGCTCTCGGCTGTCCGACCCGGACGAGCTCGACCGTGCGATCGTCCCGCAGCCGGAGATCGACCTGATCGAGCGGCTGGTCGGCGAGCTGATTCCCGGCCTGGTGCCGTCGGTGGTCCGCACGGGCACCCATCTTGATGCGTACACGCCGGATGGTCAGCCCCTGATCGGGCGGCTCGGCGCGAGCGACCGCATCCTCGTCGCTGCGGCGTTCTGCGGGCGCGGCTTCAAGATGGCTCCGGTGGTCGGCCGCATCCTGGCCGAGCTGGCGATTGACGGACGCAGCCGGATCGACGTGAGCCGGTGGGCACCCGGGCGGTTCGCCTCCTGAGTCACACGGTCTCGGTCACGAACGCCGCGACCGACGACACCAGCAGCTCCCGCACGGCGGCAGCGCCGAACGGCGACGACGCGAGCACCTTCATCCCGTGGTCGGCTCCTGGAACCGCGATCACCCGAAGACCCGGGCGCGACGCCGCCGCGACCTCGGCGGACACCGTCGCCGCGGTCCCGAACGTGTCGCGGTCGCCCTGCAGCACGAGCACGGGAACCTCCGGCGTCAGCAGTTCGTCCAGCCTGCTCTTCTCCGTCCGGCCGGGTGGATGCAGGGGGAACGCCAGACACACCACGCCGGCGGCCCCCGTGGATGCGGCCGTGCGGCACGCCACGCGGGCGCCGGCGCTGCGGCCGCCCACCAGCAGGGGCAGGCCGTCGGCGATTCGGGCGACGGGGGAGGCCGTCTCGAGCCAGGCGGTGTCGAGGGCGGCGGGCCGCGACGCGACACGTTTGCCTGCGACGCGCCAGGGCTGCTCGTAGCGGATGACGGTGATGCCGTGGCGAGGGAGACCGGCTGCGAGAGCGGCCAGGTCGGGCGCGCCGATGCCTCCACCTGCTCCATGACCGAGGCAGAGCACCACGCGCTGGTCGGTGGCGGCGTCCACGGTGAGGCGGCCGGGGCCGAGCGTCGTCTCCACGGTGAGGAGGACGGAGGCGGCGGGTGCGGCGACGCCTGGCTCGGGTGCGCCGGGTTCGGGTGCGCCGGGTTCGGAAGCTTGGGGGTGAGGCGTGGCGGACATGGGACCGACGCTACCGCTCGCGCTGGACGCGCGGGGAGGGACGGCCAGCGGCAGACCATACCGTCCACCTTTTTTAGAGTTTCTCTCACGTTTAACTGGCGTGTCGTGTGTGGGAGAGAGCACAATGGGCCGCGTCACGACCTTCTGCCGGTCGTCGAGGGGTCGGTCCAGGCACGCAGCTGGCCGGCGACACACAACAGCAGGGTCCGACGCCGGACACACAGAAGTCTGGCGCACCAGCCGAAGTCGGAGCATAATCTCCCCGTCAGCGGCATGAATCCAGACCACAGCGCTGGAACCGGCACCCTGCTCTCGAAGTCATTCGATGAGAACGGTAAGCCCATGGCTGCAGGGCAGAACAACAGAAAACGACAGGACAGACAACGCGCGACGGGCGGCGCAGGGGCCGCACCGGAATCCGCGGCCGGGTCCAGGAGAGCGGCATCGGCCGCCCAGGACCAGGAGACCGCGAACGCCGGCGCCGCGCGCGGCCGGCGGGCGTCGGCGAAAGCCGCACCCGAGACGCCCCCGGCCACCACTGGTCTCCGCTTCGCGGCGTCCTGGCGGCGCGTCGGCCACCCCGGCATCGCCTTCGGCGGCCCTGACCCCAGCCCAGGTCCCGGCATCCCGCGCTTCCCGGGCGCCCCACCCTTCGGCGGCGTGCACCCTGGGCTCCCACGGCACGACCCGGATGCGCGCGCAACGATCGTCGCCGACATCATCCGGCCGGACGACCTGGTCGCCCTCACCGTCACCTTCACGGGATGCACGCTCACCGACAGCGCGAACCCCACCGTGACGCCTGACGCGCCGGCCGCCGCACCAGCCGCGGGCGAAGCCGCCGCGCCGACCATGACCGTCGACTTCGCGTTCCAGCACCTGCACGAGGAGGCGCTGTACGAGGCGCCGACCGGCCCGCCGGCGCTCATCGTCGACCCTGTGACGGGGAAGCCCATTCCGGACACGGCGACGCCCTCCCCGGCCGGCGCCACCGTGCATCCGATCGTCGGGCACCGGCCGGCGCGCGGGTCGCGGCTCGTGTTCTCCGTGCCGCAGGGGGAGAGCATCCCGTTCACCTCCGCCGGGATCCTGGCGGCGATCACCAGGCTGACGCCCGTGCTGCATCCCCTGGCCGCGCCCTCCGGCACAGCGCCCGCACCGTGGAACCCCGGCGACAACCCGGCAGCAGCGAACCAGGGGAACGCAGGAGCAGGCGGGTTCCACCAGCGCGTGGTCGTCGGAAAGGGCATCATCGCCACGCTCACCGGCAGCGGTGTCGTCCTGCACGCCGCGACCGCAGCCCAGCAGCGCACGGTCGCGGGGCCGGTCACCCTGGACAACCTCGTGTCGACGGCGAAGGTGCTCGGTCAGGTGCGCGCATCCATCGCGGCCGTGCGGCCCGTCGTATCGGACGGCGTGAAGCTCGGCGGACTCGACGAGAGCCTGGCAGGCGCCATCCCGATCGGCCCCATCGGTCGCGGCCCCATCGGCGGAGTCGGCAACCTCCCTCGCACGCGCCCGATCCTCAGCGACAAGCCAGACTCTGGGCAGACCGCCATCGAAGCACCGTTCCGGCTGATGATCTCGCCGACAGCGGACGGCCGCTGGGCGCACGCGGTCGCGCCCGTGCCGAGCGCGACAGCGCCAGGATTCGTGGAGCTGTGGCACTCCAGGCTCGGGGTCGCCTCCGACGATCCGGCCGCGCCGGACGAGCGCGACGCCGACCACCGGGTGATCCGCGCGATCTGGACCCGCGACCGCGACAGCGTCACCGCCGCAGACTGGCAGTCCGCGGCCGTCGACCAGGCAGGCGGCGCATTCACGGTTCCTCCGGTCGGCGGAGACTCCCCGTTCCGCGCGTCGCTGAACGCGGCGGACCGGCATCGGCTGGTGCGGCAGACGTCGGAGTCGTGGCTGGCCAAGAACAGACGCAGCCGCATCGACCCGATCCCGGTCGGTGCGAAAGCGCTGTGGCTGTCCGGGCTCGGCGCGACGCTCGACCTGCACGGGGCGTGGCCGACCCTGCCGTACTCGCTGGCCGGGCTCGCCTCCGTGCTCGCCTGGGATCACCAGGCGCCGTTCGGCCGCGACCAGTACGTGCGCGTCGCATACCCGGGATACCTGTTCCCGCTCGGTCACAAGGCCGCGCTCATCAAGGTGACAGAGCGCAAGATGAAGGCCGCGACGGGCGGATCGTACGCCGGGCTCTACCAGCGGAAGTTCATCGTGCTGCTGGAGCGCTCGCGCAGCTATGACGGTCAGCGCGACTTCCCGTTCGCCTCCATCGAGCTGCAGCCGTTTGTGACACCGGTGATCGACGATCCCGGCGCCTCGGAGAACTCGTCGTTCTGGCCGACCATCGCGGGCAAGCGATTCCTCTGGGTGGTCAACACCGTCGACCGTGACGCGCAGCCGATCCGGCTGAGCTTCCCGATGCTGTGGGTGAGCGAGTCGGTGCAGCCGCCCGACTTCGCCACCGTCATCCACGCGAAGTACGACGACGACCCCGACCGCGAGGTCCCGGCGCACGGTCAACGGGTCGCGTTCGCGCCTCGCCCTGCCACCGGCGCCGGGGATGCGCAGGCGGAGACGCAGACCATCCGGCTCCTCGGCACCCCGGTGGTCGGCTCGTCCACCCCGACGATGAGCTCGGCCGACGTCGTGCTCCCTGCCGTGCAGCACCTGTCAGCGACGCCGAGCCTGCCGGTCGCGTACGCCAAGCAGTTCCTCTCCACCGGGCTGGATGCAGGCAACGCCGGCCAGGTGTGGGCGAACGTGCTGGCCGATGACGGCACCATCGCGGCCGCCGACTTCCCCGACCTCACCGCCCACGGCATCCCGCTGCCGTCGCTGTCGTTCGGCGGCTCAGGCTCGACCAGCGGAACGGACAAGGGCGGCGGGTTCATCGCGCCGAACCTGCCGATCCGTGGCGTCTCGGCGCTCTCCGGCCCCGTCGGCGACATCGACAACGCCATCCACCAGGACTTCGACCCCGTCGCCTACCTCAAGGGCGCTCTGCCGAAACTGTTCGGCCTCGTCGACCTGGTGGATGTGATCGAAGCCATCACCGGCGAACCGCTCAAGCTCCCGAAGGTCGTCTCGCAGGCCGTGCAGCTCATCGAGGGCTTCATCGACGACGTGCAGCGGCTGCGGGATGCGGCCGAGCAGGCGGTGCGGGATGCGCAGCTCGCCGTCGACAAGGCAGCAGACCGGTCGAACGACGCCGTCGCCAAGGCCACAGCCATCCGCGACCAGGTGCTTGCGGCGAAGGACGCGATCGTCGCCATCGTCACCGATTTCCCCGGTCAGCTCGCCGGAGCCGTCGCATCGCCGCCCACCGTCAGCACCGCGCAGCTCCAGGGCACGATCGGCCAGGTCGGCACCGCGCTCGACGGCGTGCTCGCCATCGACGGCCTCCCCACCTTCGCCCGCAACCAGCTCACCTCGCTGAAGAAGGCCATCGACCCGGTCGTCGCCGATGTGGACGCGGCGCTCAAGGCCATCGACTTCCTCCGCGGCCTCGCCTCGGACACCCCGCAGGTGCGGTTCCGGTTCGAGTGGACGCCGGAGATGAAGTCGTGGCCCGCCGGAGCAGACCCCATCCTGAGCCTGAAGAAGGACAGCCTGGTCATCGCCATCGACGGCCGCGCGAGCGCGACGGGGGACATGACCGTCGACGTGCTGGCCGAGCTGCGCGACTTCCAGCTCAACCTGCTGCCTGGAGCGCCGCTCATCCGGGTGCCGTTCGAGCACATGTCGTTCAAGGCCGGCTCCAACGGCAAGACCGACGTGGATGTGGTGCTCGGCGACCTGAAGTTCGTCGGCCTGCTCTCGTTCGTGGAGGTCATCAAGGAGCTGATCCCGTTCGACGGGTTCTCCGACCCGCCCTTCCTGGACGTCTCCCCGTCCGGGCTGAGCGCGGGTTTCACCCTCGCGCTGCCGAACGTCGCCATCGGCGTGTTCAACCTGTCGAACATGTCGCTCGGCGCGGACGTGCAGGTGCCGTTCCTCGGCAAGTCCGTCACGGTCGGATTCAACTTCTGCACCAGGGAGCGGCCGTTCACCCTCGCCGTCGTCTTCCTCGGCGGCGGCGGCTGGTTCGGGATGCGCATCGGGCCGAAGAAGCTGGAGATCCTGGAGATCGGACTCGAAGCCGGCGCGTGCCTCGCGGTCGACCTGGGGGTCGCCTCCGGTTCGATCTCGGCGATGATCGGCATCTACATCCGGCTCGAAGCCGACAAGGGTTCGCTCACCGGGTACTTCCGGCTGCGCGGCGAGGTGGATGTGCTCGGACTCATCTCCGCCTCGATCGAGCTCTACATGGAGCTCGTCTACCAGTTCGACACCGGGAAGATGATCGGCAGGGCGACCATCACCGTGCAGGTGAAGGTGCTGTTCTTCTCCGCGTCCGTGCAGATCAGCGCCGAACGCCAGTTCGCCGGGTCCAACGGCGACCCGAGCTTCCGTGAGGTGATGTGCGAGCCGGACGGCGCCTCGCCTGCGTGGGCCGACTATTGCGAAGCATTCGGAACGGAAGGGGTGCCGGCATGAGCACCGAGACGTTCATGACGACCGTGCTGCCGCGGTCCACGAGGCAGGACGCCGACGCGCACGTATCGGTCTTCATCAGCCCGAAGCTGGTACCGGATGCGGCGTCCGCCAGGCTCGACACATTCGCGCTGTTCCCGCACTGGGCAGCGCTCGTGCTCGACGGCGCGACGATCGAGCTCGCCGACGACAACGGAGCGCTCGCATCCACGGTGGCGACCGCCGCGGAACTGGCACCGGACGCGACGGTCTGGGACACGATCTTCCCTCCAGACACCCCGGTGTCCGGCAACCCGGTTCCCCGGCTCGACCAGAACAGGTGGCGTGGTTTCTCCGCCCGCTCCGTGCACGACATCGGCAAGCTGGTGCACCTTGCGACCGTGCTGTCCGACCCGACGAGCCCGCCTGCACCGTCCGCGCATCCCCTTGCCGAGCAGGCGCTCGGCATGGCGCAGCGCTGGCCGAGGCACGACACCCCCGACCGTCGCAACCTCGAATTCGACGAAGCGCGGCTGACAGCCTTCCTCGACGAGATCGTCGAGACGGATGCGGAGCCGCAGGAGGTCTCGCGGAAGATCGCCGCGAACGAGGACTGGTTCCTGCGCGCGCTCGGCGAGCTGCATCGCGCCAGGCGGTACTACGAGCGACCGGAGTCGGAGCAGCCGTACCAGGAGGTGCCGGACACGCAGCCGACAGGCCTGCCGCGCCAGGGGCCGGAGTTCCACGAGCGGGTCGGCACGATCGGCGACCACGCAGCGCTGCTGCGGAAGACGGGGCTGGTCGTCGACCTGAAGGTGAGCGACCCGTCCAGGCTGCTGACGTCGCGCTGGCTCACCGCCGTGGTGGCTGTGAACGGGAAGACGACAGCCTGCCGCCCGACGCACGTGTTCGTGCGTGCGCTCGGCGACGGGACGTTCGTGACGGTCGCGCAGACAGGGGACTGGGTGGACGGTTCGCTCGCCCTCGGCGACGACAGCCTGTTCTCGGTGCTCGACCTGGATGCGGACGGCACGGCGCTGAAGACGGAGCGATTCGTCTGGACTCTGCCGAGGCTGCTGCACGTGCAGGACAACGACGACCCCGTCAACGCGGCGACGCCCGCGATGCGCGCGAGCGGCCTCACCGTCTCCCGCGCAGAGGAGGCACAGAGCGCGAAGGACCAGCTCGCCCACCAGGCGGCGCTCGAGACCACCTCTGTGCCCGACCTGTTCACCGAGCAGGTGACCAGGGGGATGCGCGTGGAGGTCTGGGACGACACCGTGCGCACCTGGTCGTCGCTGCACGCGCGGATCGCCGACGTGGCCGCGCGGCACGACGACGGCACGTACACGCCGGTCTTCACCGGCCTGGCGGAACAGGGCTTCATCCAGGGGACCGCTGCCAACCAGACGCCGGGAGACCCCGCCAACCCGGTCAATGTGCACGAGGCCGTGTTCGGCTGGGAGGGCTGGAGCCTGTCCGCCCCTCGACCGGGCAAGCGCGTGCGCAACGAGCAGCAGGTGGTCGACGGGCGCGAGCAGACGGTGGAAGTGGTCGAGGACGTGCCGGACGACGTTCCGGACCCGACGCATCCCCTGCGGTTCGTCAACCGGGTGGCGCCTGGGACGCTGCCGCGGCTGCGATTCGGGCGCTCGTACGCGTTCCGCGCCTGGCAGGTCGACCTCGCTGGGAACACCCGCGCCGACGAGCTGAACCCGCAGCCGCTGCCCCCGGGACCGCCGCCGGAGGCGATCGCGGCCGGCCTGCAGACCGCGCCGCCGCCGCTGTTCGACGCACCGGGGGCAACGATCGGGCCGGTGCTCTCCGGCCTGCGCGACGGGACGGCGGCGCTTCACGAAGCGCGGATCGCTGTGGAGGACGCCGCACGGGTCGCCGCAGAGACGCCGGCGACCCGTGGGCAGGCCGACGCGGCGGGTGCAGCGGTCGGGGCGGACGCGGTGGATGCCGCCGGCACGCTGCGCTCTGTCTTTTCCGCAGCGCCGCCGGCCGCGGTGATCGACGGTCTGCTCGGCCGGGTGAGGGCCAGGGCGCAGGGGACGGGGGTCGCGCGCGTCGCGATCGCCACGAGCGCGGCGGTCGCCGACCGCCGCAGCCTGGTGGACGCGGCGTTCGCCGCCGCCGTCGTCGACCCCGCAATCCCGTTCGCCCAGCCGACGTCCACGCGCGATCCGGCGAGGCTCGCGGCCGTCGCGGCAGCACAGCTCCGCGGCCAGCCGGAGTTCCAGCGCGCGGGTGGGGCGCTCGATCCCGCGGTGGTCGCCGGGGCGGTGCTCGCCGCGATGAAGAAGGTCACGCCGCTGGTTCCCTTCCTGCGCTGGGACCCCATCCCGTCGCCGGCGCTCGTGCCTCGGCGCCGCTACACGGAGGGGGAGTCGCTGCGCGTGCTCGTTGTCCGCTCCGGGGTGACGCAAGACCCGGACACGCTCGCGATCACGGTCACCGACCCCGCCGCGTACGCCGCAGGCGTCCCCGCGTCGCTCGGCTACGCCGCCGACACCGGACGCCACCTCACCGCGCCGAAGACCAGCCAGATCCAGGCAGAGGAGCACGGCGAGTTCGACACGGCCATCGGCTCCGACCAGGCCGCGTCGCAACGCGCGGCGCTCGCAGCGATCCTGCGCGAGAACGGCAGCTTCTTCGACATCGACGTGGCCGACCTCGCGAACGTGGGGGCGCGCATCCCGCAGCCGGGCATGGCGCTGCTCAGCCAGACCCTCGAACCGGACGGCAGCCAGCCGGTGCCGTCCCCGGCCAACGGGCTCAGGATGCTCCCGCTCCGGTCGGGCGAGCTGCCGGACCCCGACCCCGCCGTCGAAGCGCTGCGGCTCCGGCCGGGCGACGCGCCGGCGCCAGGGCAGTATGTGGTGCACGACGTCGACGAGCTGGAGCTGCCGTATCTGCCTGACCCGATCGCGGACGGCGTCAGCTTCGTCTTCCCCGAGGCAGGGGCGGGCCGCACCATCAGGTTCCCGTTCGGCACAGAGGGCTTCACGGCCGCATACCAGGGCGAGTGGCCGGACAGGAAGCCGTTCCTGCTGGCGCTGGAGGGCGGGGACGTGCTGGACGCCGCGGTGGCGGGCAGGAGCATCCGGTTCGTGCTGCCTCCCGGCGATGTGCAGCGCGCGCGCCTGGCGAGCAGCCTGGTGCGCGCCCGGCTCGACTGGCTGGGGATCTGGCGCAGCTTCGCCACGGTGCTGCAGCAGACGCCCGAGGTGCGCGAGGCCGCAGTCGACGGGTGGCTGTGGGGGCTGACGCCGTTCGAGGACCTGACCTTCGTGCACGCCGTTCCCCGGCCGCTGGAGGCGCCGCGGCCGACCGTGCTGCACGCGCTGCGGCTGCCGGGGGACACCGCGTCGTTCCTGTTCGGCGGCGTCGACGTCGACGGGCAGAGCACGGACAGCATCACGGCGCAGGCGTCGTGGGACGAGCCGGTCGACGACATCACCCAGGATGCGCCGTCCACGGCCCACACGGATGCCATCGCGTTCACCACGCCGATCCTCCCCGAGGAGGACATCGCCGTGCTCGCCGGGCACGACGGGCTGATCACACTGCCGGGCTACGGGCCGCTGCGCACCCACGAGTCGACGCACCGCTTCGCCGACACCAAGCACCGCACGGTGTCGTACTTCTTCCGCGCGGCGACCCGCTTCCGCGAGTACTTCGCCCCCGAGCTCCTGCGCGGCGACCCCGCGAACCCGCTCGACGACGGAGCGAGCGTGATCGGGGAGACGGTGGAGGTGTCCGTGCCGTCGAGCGCGCGCCCCGCCGCGCCGGTCATCCACTCTGTGCTGCCGCTGTTCCGCTGGAACGAGGGTGTGGAACCGGAGCAGCCGATGGCGCGCAGGGTCACCAGGCAGGCCGGGGTGCGCATCTACCTGCAGCGTCCCTGGTATTCGAGCGGGGACGGCGAACTGCTCGCTGTGCTGCTCGCGGCGAACGGCAACGACGTGTTCGGCGAGCCGCCGGACGACCCTGGGACCGGTTTCCCGTACGTGAGCCAGTGGGGAGGCGACCCGCTCTGGGTGAGCGCCCCCGTCGCCGCCCGGCCGCTGCAGACGGTGCAGCTCGACGACCTGCTGCACTCCTCCGGCATCGACGACGAGCCCCGCCCAGGCCGGCCGGTGACCCCGGCTGTCTCGCTCCCGCTCCCCGCAGGGGTCGCGGACAGGAACGTGCTCGCGGTCGGCTACCGGCCGCAGTACAGCGCGGAGCGGAAGCTCTGGTATGTGGACATCGCGATCGACCCGGGCACTGCGTTCTGGCCGTTCGTGCGGCTCGCCGTCGCCCGCTATCAGCCGGACAGTGTGGCGGGGGAGCACCTGTCGTCTCCGGTGCGCTGCGACTTCGTGCAGCTCACGCCGGAGCGCATCGCGAGCGTCAGCCGCACCGACGACACGCATGTGAGGGTGGTGGTCAGCGGCACGCGCGGTCTCACCCGCGACACCACGGCGCCCCGGTTCGGGCTGGAGGGCGCGTTCGCGCGGCCGGTGGATGAGAACCGGCTGCTGGTGGCGAGCATCCAGACCGTCGACCCTGCGATCGGCGGCGACCTCGGCTGGCGCACCGTGGCGACGGAGGAGCTGGTGCTGCGCGGCACGGGAGCGAACGCGTTCGAGGGCGCCTGGGTCGGCGAGCTCGACGCCGGCGAGGTGGTGCCGCTGACCCGGCCAGGTCACAATCCCGCCTGGCGGGTGCACGTGGAGGAGTGGGAGCGGTTCCCCGGCGATCCGCCGGCCCCGGAGGACCAGCGCGTCTACCCGGACGGCCGGGTCTGGGAGCAGCGCCTGATCTTCGCTGCCGACATCGAGCTCTGACCCCCGCAGCCTGCGACTCTGTCGACTCCGAGAACTCCGAGAACTCCGAGAACTCCGTCCCGACGGTGATCGTGCGGCCGGGAGGCGCGGAATCCGTCGCTACGGAGTCGCGGGCGGCGTGTCGCCCGGAAGCTCCTTCGTTCGGCGCGGCCGCACGAAGACGAGCAGCGCCAGGTGCACCACCGCGAGGGCCGTCGCAACGCTCACCGCCGCCAGCCAGGTGGATGCGGTGGTCCCGCCGGTGAACAGCAGGCCGAGCATCGTGGTCGCCACGATCGCGCCGACGTAGCGCGCGGTCTGGAAGATCCCCGCCGCGACACCGGCGTCCTGGGGGCGGGCCGCCGCGTACAGCGCCTGGTTCATCGCGATGCTGACCACGCAGTACGGCACGCCGAGCACGGCCGTGAGCACCAGCACGACCACCGGGGCCGTCGTCGCGGCGCCGACAGCCAGCAGCCCAGCGCCGACGATCAGCGCCGACGCGCCCCAGAGCAGCGTGGCGCGCACCCCGACGCGCTCGATCGCCCGCGCGGCGAACGGCGTCGCCACGATGGTCACCGCCGCGAGCGGGAACATCAGCAGGCCGGTGATCCCCGCCGAGTACCCTCCGTGCTCCTGCAGGAACTGCGGCAGCCCGAAGAACGCCGAGTAGTAGACGATGTTGAAGATCGCGAAGCACAGATACACCATCAGCAGGCGCCGGTTCGCCGCGAGCAGCCGCAGGTCGAGGAACGGGTGCGCGGTGCGCAGCTCGCGCCAGACGAACAGCGCGGCGGCGGCGATGCTCACCGGGAGCAGCCACCACAGCGGCTGCGGCCGCAGGTCGAGCAGGAAGACGAGCATCGTCGCCAGCGCCGTCACGAACGCCACGATGCCGGGGATGTCCGACTCGGCGACAACCTGCCGCAGCGGTGCCCGCACCCGCTCCGGATCGCGCGGGGCGAACAGCCAGACCCCGGCGAAGGCGAGAATGGCGATCGGCACGTTCACCCAGAAGATGGCCTGCCAGCCGAGGAAGGTCACCAGCACCCCGCCGAGCACGGGCCCGATCGCCGCCCCGGACGTGTTGGCGATCTGGATGCGCCCAAGCAGCCTGGGCGTCGCCGTGCGGGAGCCTGCCGCTGCCGACCCCGCCGTGATCGAGCGCAGCATCGCGATGGCGGACGGGAAGGCCGTCGCCGTGCCGACGGCGAGAGCCACCCGCCCGGCGCACACCGCGAAGAAGGAGGACGCGAACGGCGTGAGGGCGCAGGCGACCACGACCACGAGCATCCCGAACAGGAACAGCCTGCGCGGGCCGAACCGGTCGGCGAAGCGCCCCATCAGCGGCTGCCCGGCCGCCGAGGCGAGGTAGAACGAGGTGATGACCCAGGTGACCGTGGCGATGTCCACGCGGAAGCTGTGCTGCAACGAGACCAGGGCGACCGCGATCATCGACGAGTTCAGCGGGTTGAGCAGCGTCCCGACGCTGAGCGCTGCGACGGCGGCGCCCGGGCGCTTGGCATCGGTCACGGCGTCCAGCCTACGACGACCGAGACGGGGTCTATGGTGGCGGCATGACCATCAGCGACGACGACACCCGCCACATCGCCCGTGCCGTGCAGCTCGCGGCCCAGGCACTGGATGCGGGCGACGAGCCGTTCGGGTCCGTGCTGGTCGCGGCCGACGGAACGGTCCTCGCCGAGGACCGCAACCGCGTCGGCAGCGGGGACGACACGATGCACCCCGAGTTCGAGCTGGCGCGCTGGGCCGCCAGGAACCTCGACCTCGACGCCCGCGCGAGCGCGGTCGTGTACACATCGGGGGAGCACTGCCCGATGTGCTCGGCTGCGCACGCCTGGGTGGGGCTCGGCCGGATCGTCTACGCGGCGTCCGCCGAGCAGATCGGCGGCTGGCGCGCATCCTGGGGTGTCGCGCCGTCCGTGGTGAGCGCGCTGCCGATCGTCGCCGTCGCCCCAGGCATCCCGGTGGATGGACCCGTTGCGCCGTTCGACGACGATGTACGGGCGCTGCTGCAGCGCGCGGCCGGACGCTAGTCGTCGAGGTCGGCAGTGGTGACCGGCACGGTGGCCTTGTACGGATAGGCGGGCATCGACGAGAACTCCTCGTCGTCGTCCAGCTCGTAGACGTCGTAGGCGAGCGCGCCTCCGAACGTCGTCGCGACGCGGATCTCGCCCGGTGGGCATCCGCCGATCAGGGGGACGATGACGACGCTGTCGAGCGTCACCCCGTCCTCGTACAGGAGGGCCGCTTTGATGGTTCGCGTGAGAGCGTCCATGCCGCGGAGCATACGACCGGATACGCCCCGCCGTGCGCAGGAAACGCGCACGGTGCCGAAACCGGAATCCGACTTGACGCGGCGACCGGTGCAGGCGAAAGTGGACCCCGGAGAGGAACTGAATGGGAACGCTGATCTACGACGGGACGGACGGCTTCACCTTCGACGATCGCGTGCTCGCTCACCTGCAGGCCGTGATCGCGACGAAGCTCCGCCGCAGGGAAGGGTTCCTGCTGCTCTGGATCGACAGATCCGGCGCCACGGAGGGCACGCTGCGGTCGATCTGGCTCGACCCGTCGATCAGCATCCAGTTCGTCTTCACGCACGCGAGACTCCCCGAGCTGAACCGGGAATGGCTGACCATGCTGACCGAGCGCGCGAACAGCAACTCCGGACTGCTGCTCGAGGACGAGCTCAGGGCCGAGATCCGCGAGGAGGTGCCGGAGGGCACGTACCGGGCGTCGCGGACGAAGCGCGCTGAGCGGGCGGAGTGACCCGATGGGAAAGCTGATCTACGGGTACGGAGAAGAGTACGACTTCGACGACAGGGTGCTCTCGCACGTCAAGATCGCCATCGTCACCAAGCTCCGCAGGCACGAGAGTTTCCTGCTCAACTGGGAGATCCCGCCTGAGCAGGGCGGCGGCAGGATCAGCCTGTGGATCAGTCGCGAACTGCCGATGGCGTTCGTGTTCGCCGGCAGCCGTCCGCCCACGCTGAACGAGCAGTGGATGGAGGCGCTCCTCCAGTCGAGTCAGCGCACAGGCGGCATGGTGATCATGCCGGAGGAGCAGGCGGAGGCGCATCTGCGGGACCCCCGCTAGACTCTGCGGAAAGCGTCCGCGACGAGGGGGGACAACGGCACATGTCGTTCCAGGCATATCTCGACAACATCGAGGAGAAGACCGGCAAGACGCCGCGCGAGTTCATCGAGCTCGCGAAGGAGCGCGGGTTCGGCGAAGGAACGAAGGCCGGCCCCATCCTGGACTGGCTGAAGACCGACTTCGACCTGGGCCGCGGCCACGGGATGGCGCTGGTCCACGTGATCACGAAGGGCCCGAGGATCAGCACGAAGTTCGTCGGAGACGACGGCACGCACGGCGACGAGTCTGAGACGCTGTGGCTCGACGGTAAGGCGAACAAGCCCGCCTGAACGCGCCGCCTCGGTCGCCGCAGGCGTCTCGGGAACTCACGGCCGGCGTCCACTGTTCCGGACGTACGATCAGCCCATGATACGAGTGGAGAACCGCCACGGCGATCGCGCCGGACGAGCGGCGGAGTGGCTGGATGCCCGGCTCCTCCCGATCCTCGGACCACCCCCGATCGGCCCGTACGATCCCGAGAGCCCGAGGACGGCTGAGGCGAGCGTCTGCCCGCTGTGCGGCAGAAGGATCGACGAACACGGACGGGAGCAGGACCACGGTCACACGTTCCTGCTCTGCCCTGCTCCGTCGACCCAGCAGTTGCAGGTGAGCTGACAGCCACGGGATGCACGCCGCGGGGCTGCGACGACCCCGGCGGGGTCGAACGCGCGCGCTTGGGGCCAGGCGTCACCGGATCACGGCAGCAACGCGATCTTCCCGCCCGGATGCCCCTCCTGCAGGAAGGTGAGCGCCTCGATCGCGTCCGCGAGCGGGTACGTGCGCGCGACGGGCACCTGCAGCCGCCCGCTGCCCGCGAGAGCCAGCAGATCGGCTCTGACGCTGTCACGATACGCAGCGCTCTCCGGCTGGCCGCCGCCGATCGCCTGGAAGCCGTCCTGGGTCGCGCGGCCCGCAGCGGCGATCGTGACGATGCGGCTGCGGTCGGCGACAAGTTCGAGCGACACGTCGACGGCCTCGTCCGTGCCGACGGTGTCGATGGCCGCCCGGATGTGACCGTGGCCGGCCTCCCGAGCCCTGTCCAGGAGTCCTGGCCCGTAGGCGATGGGCGTCCCGCCGAAGCGGCGCACCTCGGCGAACCGCGCCTCGCTCGCCGTCCCGATCACGTGCACGTCGAGTTCGGCTGCCTGCTGCAGCACGCTGACCCCGACAGCACCGGATGCGCCGTGCACGAGGATCGTCTCGCCTGCGCGCGCGCCGACGACGTGCAGCGCCTGCGACGCCGTCGATCCGGCCAGCAGCAGGTTCGCCGCCGCAGCGTCCTCCAGTCGTGCCGGCTTCGCGAACACGTCCTTGGCGGGCACGACCACCTCCGTCGCGTATCCGCCGGAGATGCGGAAGGCGACGACCGCGTCCCCGACGGCTCCGCCTCCGGAGGCGATCTCGGTATCAGGGCCGATCGCGGACAGCACCCCGGCCACCTCGTAGCCGATCGGCGCCGGCAGCTCGACGCCGGCGCGCGGGGCGGAGACGTGCTTGTAGTCGGCCGGGTTCACCCCGGCGGCGGTGACGTGGATGGTCACCTCGCCCGGTCCTGGCTCCGGGAGGTCGACCTCCTGAAACTCCCAACCGTCCAGTCCACCCCAGCGTGTCGCAACCCATCGTCGTGCCATGCGTCTATCCAATTCCCCCGACCTGTGTACCGGCTCAGGACACGCGGCCCGAATGCTGAGCACGTCGCGCCGCCCTGGTCGGCGCGAGGCGCAGCATCTGCGCTGTCGAGCTGTCGTCGAGTTCGACCAGCGTGCTGCGCGACTTGATGAAGTCGCTGAACGACCGGTAGCCGAGCGACTTCTCGCTGAACGACGGGTCCATGCGCTTCATCTGGCCCTTCACCGTTGAGCTGTGCAGCCACTCGGCGTCGTCTTTCTCGTGCCCGAGCTGCATGGCGCGGGCGAGGAGGCGGGTGGCGACGACTTGCGGGTCTTCGCCTGGCTCCTCCGCCGGTTCTTCCACGACGGGTTCCTGTGCTGCCGCTGCCTTGGTCGAGCGGCGCCGCTTCGGCGCTGCAACGGGCTCGGCGGCTGTCTCGGTGGCGGCCTCCGCTGGTGCGGCAGCGTCAGCGGTCGGCTCGGCGGCAGCATCGGCGGTCGGCTCGGCGGCGGCGGTGTCCCGTGCGGCAGTGCCCCTGGCAGCGGCGCGGGAGCGGGCCACGATCGGCGCAGCGACCTCTTCGGCGTCGTCGTCCTCCGCGCGCGCAACGCCGGGCAGGTCGTCGTATGTCACGAAGTCGTCGCACGCCGCTGCGAGCGACTTGCTCGTCGACCCAGCGACGCCGATCCCGATCACGTAGCGTCCGAGCCGCTTGCAGCGCTGGGCGAGCGCGATGTAGTCGGAGTCTCCCGCCACGATCACCACGTGGGTGAGGTCTGGCAGCCGGAACAGGTCTTCGACCGCATCCACGGCCAGCCGGATGTCCGCGCCGTTCTTGGCGTACGCGGCGGCGGGGAAGAGCTGCACGAGGTCGACGGCGCGGCCGACGAGCTGCCCGCGGTAGTCGGCGTTGACCGCGGCCGACCAGTCGGCGTATGCACGCGTGAGCACGAGCGTGCCGAACGACGATGCGAAGTCGATCACGGCCCCGATGTCCACGGTCGCCTCAGCGAGCTTCGCCGTGAAGGTCGGGTCGGTCTTGCCTGCCGCCTTCTGTCTGTCGCGCATGAACTGGCCGCGGCCGTGGACTTGGTCGTACCTCGAGATCACGATGTTGTCGAAGTCGATGTACACGGCGACGCGGCCGTCTCCGGGTTCGGTCATGGCCCAACCCTAACCGCACAACGGGGCCCCGGCGTCCTGCCGGAGCCCGCTGTGGATGGATTCACGCTGTGGAGAGATCCGCGCTGCGGATGGGCGCGGGCTCCCGGTCAGCGCGTGTGGCGGTCGGCCACGCTGAGCGCTGCGTCGATCGCGGCGAGACCGCGGCGCAGCTCGTCCTCCTCGATCACCAGCGGCGGCGCGATGTGCATCCGGTTGAAGTGCGTGAACGGCCACACTCCGGCCGCCTTGCACACGGCAGCCACCTCGGCCATCGGGGCGGCGTCGGCGCCGGCGGCGTTGAACGGCACGAGCGGCTCGCGGGTCTCGCGGTCGCGCACGAGCTCGAGCGCCCAGAACAGTCCGCGGCCGCGCACCTCGCCGAGCGATGGATGCGTGTCCAGCCACCCGGTGATCGTCGGCTCGACCACCCGCTCTCCGAGGTCGCGCACGCGCTCCAGGATGCCGTCGCGCTCGAACACCTCGAACGTCGCGACCCCCGCCGCGCAGGCCAGTGGATGCCCGGAATACGTGAGTCCGCCCTGGAACGACACATCGTCGAAGAACTCCGCGATCCTGTCCGAGATCACCACGCCGCCGAGCGGAACATAGCCGGAGTTGACCCCCTTGGCGAAGGTGATCAGGTCGGGGACGACACCGAACGCATCCACGGCGAACCACTCGCCGACGCGGCCGAAGCCGACCATGACCTCGTCGGCGATGTAGACGATGCCGTAGCGGTCGCAGAGCGCACGCACCCCGGCCAGGTACCCGGGAGGCGGCACGAGCACGCCGTTGGTCCCGACGATGGTCTCGAGGACGATCGCGGCGATCGTGGCAGCGCCCTCCAGCACGATCACGCTCTCCAGGTGCTCGAGCGCGCGCTGGGTCTCCTCCTCCTGCGTGCTCGCGTGGAAGGCGGAGCGGTACAGGTACGGGCCGAAGAAGTGGGCGACGGACGGGTCGCTCGGCTCGTTGGCCCAGCGCCGGGGGTCGCCGGTCAGGGAGATGGCCGCGCCGGTGCCGCCGTGGTACGAGCGGTACATCGACAGCACCTTGCGGCGGCCGGTGACGCGCCTGGCCATGCGCACGGCGTACTCGTTCGCATCCGCACCCCCGTTGGTGAAGAACACCCGGTTCAGGGTGCCGGGGGCGACGCGGGCGATCCGCCTGGCGAGCTCGCCGCGCACATCGTTCGCCATTGACGGCTGGATGGTCGCGAGGCGTCCAGCCTGCTCCTGGATGGCGCGCACCAGGTCGGGGTGCTGGTGGCCGAGGTTGAGGTTCACCAGCTGCGAGCTGAAGTCGAGGTACGCGTTGCCCTTGTAGTCCCAGAACGTCGAGCCTTCGCCGGCCGCGATGGGCAGCGGGTCGATCTGCGCCTGTGCGCTCCAGGAGTGGAAAACGTGGCTGCGGTCGTCGGCGCGCACCTGGGTCTCCGCGTCGCTGTCGCCGAAGGCGTGCGTGACGCCGCGCCTGTCCTGGTATCCGGTGCGAGCAGCGGTGGTGGATGCGATGGTGTCGGTCATGGTGTCCGTCCTGTCCTGCTCAGGAGTTGCCGGGGAAGGCGAGCTCGATCTTCGAGTGCACCGGGTCAGGCCAGCGCGTGGTGACGACCTTGCTGCGCGTGTAGAAGTGGAACGACTCCGGTCCGTAGATGTGCGAGTCGCCGAACAGCGAGTTCTTCCAGCCGCCGAACGAGTACGCGCCGATCGGCACGGGGATGGGGACGTTGATGCCCACCATGCCCACCTCGATGTCGAACTCGAACTGGCGGGCGGCGCCGCCGTCGCGGGTGAACAGGGCGACGCCGTTGCCGTAGACGTTGCTGTTGACGAGGTCCACGGCGTCCTCGAAGGTGTCGACCCTGACCACGGAGAGCACAGGGCCGAAGATCTCGTCGGTGTAGACGGCCATCTCCGTTCCGACGTCGTCGATCAGGCTCACACCGATGAAGAAGCCGTCCGCGTCGAACTGCTTGGCGGTGCCGTCGACCACCACGGTCGCGCCCTCTGCGGCGGCTCCCGTGACGTAGGAGGCGACCTTGTCGCGGTGCTCCCGCGTGATCAGTGGGCCCATCTCGCTCGCCGCGTCCGTGCCGTCGCCGATCACGAGCGCGCCGAGGCGGCGCTCGATCGCCGGGACCAGCCGGTCGCCGACGTCGCCGACGGCCACGAGCACGCTCACCGCCATGCAGCGCTCGCCCGCCGATCCGTATGCGGCGGACACGGCGGCGTCCGCCGCGGCCTCGATGTCGGCGTCCTCCAGGACGACCATGTGGTTCTTCGCGCCGCCGAGAGCCTGCACGCGCTTGCCGTTGGCGCTCGCCCGCTGGTAGATCGAGCGGGCGATCGGGGTGGAGCCGACGAAGCTGACCGCATCCACCTGGGGGCTGTCGAGGATGGTGTCGACGGCGACCTTGTCTCCGTGCACCACATTGAGGACGCCGGCGGGGAGACCGGCCTCGAGGAACAGTTTCGCCAGGAAGACGGACGCGCTCGGGTCCTTCTCGCTCGGCTTGAGCACGACCGTGTTGCCGCAGGCGATGGCGCTCGCGACCATCCAGAGCGGCACCATCACCGGGAAGTTGAACGGGGTGATGCAGCCGACGACGCCGACGGGCTGCTTGACGCTGTGCACGTCGATGCCGGTGGACACCTGTTCGCTGTACTCGCCCTTGAGCTGGTTGATGAGGCCGGAGGCGAACTCGACGTTCTCCAGTCCGCGGCCGATCTCGCCTGCGGCGTCGGAGAGCACCTTGCCGTGCTCGCTGGTGACGATGGCGGCGAGCTCCGCGGAGCGCTCGGTGAGGAGGTGACGCAGCTTGAACAGCACGTCGGCGCGCTTGGTCAGGCTTGTCGCGCGCCAGCCGGGCAGGGCTGCGCGCGCGGCGGCGATGGCGGCTTCGACGTCGAAGACGCTCGCGAGCACGACCTCGTGCTGCTGCGCCCCGGTCGCCGGGTTGAAGACGGGACCGGTGCGGACGGGCTCGCCGGTCTCCGTGCCGTCGATCAGGTGACGGATGAGGGCCACGGGCATTCTCCTTCGATGCGTGCCGGACGAACTGCCCGGATGAAAACAGTAGGCTTGCATCCCAATGGTTACAGAGAAGGAGGCGGGCGAGCGATGCCAGATCGTCGGGGCTTGACGGCGGGCGATACAGATCGTCCGGAGGGTGGCTCGTCCGCTGTGCTGCCGACCATCAGGGACGTCCTGCGCTTCGACGAGGTCGCCCGCGCCCTCCCGGAGGTGCTGTCGGGGGAGGACGAGCTCGACCGCCCGGTGCGCTGGGTGCACGTCTCGGAGACGGCGGAGAGCGCGCGGCTCGTCAGCGGAGGCGAGCTGCTGCTCTCCACCGGCGCCGGCTGGCCGACGGACGACGCCGGCCTGCTCGCTCTGGCCGATGGGCTGGCGGCCGGAGGCATCGCTGGTCTCGTGCTCGAACTGAGCGACAGGATGCCGGAGCCGCCCGCATCCCTGGTCGCAGGGTTCCGCGCCTCCGGGATGCCGTTCGTTGTCCTGCACAGGGAGGTGCGCTTCATCGCGATCACCGAGGCGGTGCACTCGCGCATCATTGCGGACCAGATGGTCGCGCTGCGCGCCAGGGACGAGATCCACGCCCTGTTCACGGAGCTCAGCCTGCGCGGAAGTCCTGCCGACTTCATCGTTGCGCAGGCCGCGCGGGCGCTCGCAGCGCCGGTGGTGCTCGAAGACCTCAACCACCGGGTCATCGCCGCCTCCGGCATCGACGCAGCGGAGGTCGCCATCGTCGACTGGGAGCAGCGCTCCCGGCAGGCGCACCGCGGCACGGGGGACGAGCGCTGGCTGATCACCCCTGTCGAGGCGCGCGGGATGCGCTGGGGGCACCTCATCGCGCTCTCCGGGCTCCCGCATCCCGCCGGCCGGTCGAACGTCCTCGAGCAGGCGGCGGTCGCCCTCGCGCTCAGCAGACTGGCAGACCGGGATGCGGACGAGTGGACCAGGCAGAGCCACGACAGACTCCTCGGCGCGCTCCTCGGGCGTCGGTTCGCGAGCGAGAGCGGACTGGTCGCCCGTTTCGAGGCGTCCGGCCTGCCCGTGGCCGGCCGCGTGCTGAGCGGCGCGGTGATCGGGGCGCGCCCGTCCGGTGCCGACAGTGCGGCGCTCGCTGACGCAGCGACGCGCGAGGCCCGCGATCAGGGCCTCGACGTGCTCGTGGCGCAGCATCCGGGGCGCGCCGCCGGGATGCTCGTGCTCGCGGTGTCGTCGCGCCCGGAGCGGCCGGTGACGGATGCGGCGCTGACCGCGGTGGCGCAGGCGGTCGCGCGCGCGGCCGGTGCCGGTGCCGGTGGCGCAGGCGGCGCCGTGGGCGGTGCGGCGGGAGCAGGCGGTGCTGCTGCTGCTTCCGGCGCGCCGGGTGCCGGGGGTCTCGGAGCCGCGGCGGTGACCGTCGCGCTCGGGTCGCAGGCCCCCGGCATCCCCGGTCTGCTGGCGTCGATCGCCGAGGCAGGGCAGCTCATCGCCCGCGCGGATGGCAAGCGCTCCAGGGGCACGACGATCCTGCGCGCCGAGCACCGCCCGCTCCTGCGCCTGGTCACCACGCTCGGCGCCGATCCGCGGATGCAGGAGCACAGCGAGCTGATGCTGCGGCCGCTGATCGATTACGACATCGCCAACGGCGGAGACCTGCTCGACGTGCTGCGCGCGTACGCGGCGCACCCTGGCAACCGCACGAAGGCGGCTGCGGCGAGCCACCTCTCCCGCTCGGTCTTCTACCAGCGCATCGCGCTCATCGAGGACCTGCTCGCGATGGACCTCGACGACGGCGAGACCCTCTCCGCCCTGCACGCGGCACTCCTCGCCCGCTCCGCCCGCGCCTGACCGCCCGCCCCCGGCCCCTCCCGCGCCGCCGAAGCAATCGAGGCGGGACTTATGCACGCGACACGCCGGGGGAGCGCGTGCACAAGTCCTGACTCGATCGATCAGGCGGTGGGGGAGAAGGCGGCGCGGAGTTCGGCGTGGGGGAGGGCATAGCTGGCGTGGCCGGCGCGGCCGACCGCATCCCGTGCTGCCACGAGCGCGTTGGCGACCGCCTCCTCGACGGCCTCCACCGTCGCTTCGAAGAACGCGTCGATGTGGCCCCACGGCAGAGCGGCGATGGTGTCGCGGTCGGCGTCCGTCGCCGGTCCGGCGGGCATCCTGGAGCCGAACGCCCCGGCGTTCGCCGTCGAGAACGCGAGGAAGATGTCTCCGGAGAAGTGACTCCCGGTCGTGCCCGTGCGGGCGAGACCGAGCGGAACGCGCCTGGCGATGGCTGCGAGCTGGCCGGGGAGCAGCGGAGCGTCCGTCGCGACGACCGCGATGACGGAACCAGCGCCGGCCACCGATGCCTGCTGCACGCCGTCCCGGGAGAACCAGTCCGACTCCTCCATCGGGTTCGGCGCGGCGGAGCGGCGGCCGAGCGGCACCCCGGCGAGCCGCAATTCGGAACGCTTGCCGAAGTTGGCTTGCAGGAACACGCCGACCGTGTAGCTGCTCCCGCCGTGCGCCACGACCCGGGATGCGGTGCCGGAGCCGCCCTTGAACGCGTAGCAGTTCATGCCGGTGCCACCGCCGACCGAGCCCTCCGCGATCGGGCCGCCGTGTGCCAGCATGATCGCCTCCGCCGCGTGCTCCTGGCGGACATGTGCGCCGTTGATGTCGTTGAGGTAGCCGTCCCAGGTCTCGCCGACGACGGGGAGCATCCACTGGGCCGCGACGGCAGGATGCTCCAGAGCGACCCAGTCGACGACGCCGCGATGGATTGTTCCGACCGCGTGCGAGTTGGTGATCAGAACGGGCAGGGCGAGGGAGCCGGACTCGTCGATCCAGCTGCGTCCGGTGAGCTCGCCGTTGCCATTGAGCGAGAAGGTCGCGGCGGCGCAGGCTGTGCCGACACCGTCGCGCCCACGCGGCAGGATCGCGGTGACGCCGGTCTGCACGGGGCCGTCGGAGAGTGTGACGTAGCCGACCTCGACGCCGGGGACGTCAGTGATCGCGTTCGCGGGTCCCTGGGTGCCGTCGAAGGGCACGCCGAGGTCGCGGGCTCTGGGCGTTCCGGCTGGGGCTGTCATGGCGGACAGCATACACTGAATTGAACACGTGTTCAGAAAAATGGTCGACAGACCTTTGATTCATTGACAACGGATGCGCAGTGTGCGTTTAATCCGTGTTCAACAGCATCTCGCATCCCGCCGTGCAACGACGCATCGACCAGAGGAGCACCATGTCACAGCATCAGCAGAGCGACCGCCCGGCCGCGCCGGCCCGGTCCGGTGCGCAGGGAGGCCGATCGGCGCCGTCGACCGAGAACCGCGGCGCCCTCGCTTCCGGTCGTCTAGGGGTGTGGGGCATCGTCTTCTTCGTGATCTCGGCCGCAGCACCCCTGACGGTGGTGGTGAGCGCGGGGCCGACCACGCTGCGGATGGGCGGCATCGGAGCGCCGGGCGCGATGCTGACCTGCGGGCTCATCCTGATCCTGTTCTCGATGGGTTTCACCGCGATGTCCAAGCACGTCCGCAACACCGGGGCGTTCTACATCTATGCCGCCCGCGGCCTCGGTAAACCGGCAGGGATCGGCATCGCGTTCGTGACCGTGTTCGCCTACGGCTTCCTCTGCGTCTGCTTCTACGGCTTCATCGGCTTCTTCGGTCAGTCGACCTTCAACGACCTGTTCGGCATCGACCTGCCGTGGGGCGTCTACTCGCTCGTCGCGCTGGTGATCGTCGGGCTGCTCGGCTACCGCCACATCGACGTCGGCGCGAAGGTGCTCGGTGTGCTGCTGACCCTCGAGGTCGCGATCCTGCTGGTGCTCGCCGTCGCCGTGCTCATCCAGGGCGGCCCTGAGCCCATCTCGTTCGCCTCGTTCGACCCGGCGAACGTCTTCTTCGCCGCGGGAGCTGGCAGCCTCTTCGTCGTCGGCTTCGGCGCGTATCTGGGCTTCGAGGGCACAGCCATCTACGCGGAGGAGGCCAAAGACCCGAAGCGGACGGTGCCGGCAGCCACGTACATCGCCGTCGCCTTCCTCGGGATCTTCTACGCGTTCACCTTCTGGATCCTCACGGTTGCGTTCGGGGCGCAGGGCGTGCTCGCGATGGCGCGAGGAGACGACTTCCAGGACATGGTGTTCAGCGCATCCGGGAGCTATCTGGGGGAGTGGGCGACCATCGCGATGCGCGTCCTCATCGTCACCAGCTTCTTCGCGTGTCTCCTCGCGTTCCACAACGCCTGCTCCCGCTACCTGTTCTCGCTGGGGCGCGAGGGACTGCTGCCGAGGTCGCTCGGCCGCACGCACCCGGTGACGCGGTCGCCGTATCGCGCGAGCCTGCTGCTGTCGGTCATCTGCCTGATCGCCGTGGTGGTGTGCATCCTGACGGGGGCAGACCCGTTCCTGCAGCTCGCGATCTGGACGTACGCCACCGGTGTCGCAGGGCTGGTGTTCGCTCAGGCGGTCGCCGCGGTGTCCGTCGTCGGCTTCTTCTCCCGCGACCGCAGGGGTCACAGCGTCTTCCGGGCGCTCATCGCTCCGGCGCTCGGCGCGCTCGGGCTGATCACCGGCCTCCTCCTCATCGTGTTCAACTTCGATGTGGTGACAGGGATGGAGGGCGCGGTCAACTGGATCCTGCTGCTGCCGACCCCGATCCTGTTCGTGGCGGGGATCGTGGTGGGGCTGGTCATGCGCAGACGTTCCCCGGCGCGCTACGCTGCGCTGACGAACATCGCGACGGCGGACGAGGATGCAGCAGCCGGCGTGGATGCGCAGCTGGTGACAGGAGAACGGTGACGACGACCACACGACAGGCGAAGCGACGCGAAGAGCTCGTCACCGCCACCCGCAAGGTGGCCCGCGAGCGGGGCATCGCAGCGACGAACGTGCGCGCAGTGGCGGCGGAGGCCGAGGTGAGCGCCGGGGCGGTGCTCTACTACTTCCCGTCGTTCGACGAGCTGATGTTCGCGGCGGTCGAGGGCGTGGTCGAGGAGTTCTACGAGCGCCGCCGCACCATCGCAGAGCGCCACGACGATCCCAGAGACCGCATCGTCGCCCTCGTCGAGGCCGGTGTGCCCGACGTGATCAGCGACGACCTGCGCATCGTGTACGAGTGCATCCCTCTGCTGCGCGAGCAGCCGCAGTTCAAGCCGTTGCACCGCTCGATCGTCGAGCGTCAGGTGATGCTCTACCGCACCACCATCGAAATCGGCGCCGGCCTCGGCACCTTCCGACTCGCCTCTGATGCAGCGGTCATAGCCCGCAACCTCGTCGCGCTGGAGGATGCGTACGACCTGTATCCGCTGATCGGCGTCGACCTCGACCGGGCGCAGAGCAGGCGGAACGTTCTCTCATACGCGGAGCTGGCGCTGGGGTGCGATCTGGTCGACAACGGCTGACGGCGCTCCGGCCTAGGCCAGCCACACCTTCCGCAGCGTCTCCGTCACCGTCCACACCGTCGCGTCACCGGCGGTCAGGCGCACCACGTCGCCCGGCCCGACCGCGAGCACGTCGCCGGTCGCCGGGAACGCGATGGTCGCGCGTCCGGCGATCACCACGAACAGCTCGTCGTCCTCCACGTCGGTCGACGTGCCGGGGGTCATCTCCCAGACGCCCACCTCCACGTCGCCGAACGTGCCGAGCGAGACCAGCCCGGTCGTCGGCGAGCCGGCGATCCGCTGCGCCTCGGGGACCGGCTCGTGCGCGAGCGGCGTGGCGAGCGCATCCACCCGTCCCGTGGCGGTGAGACCCGCCGTCGCGTCGCCCATCACGCGCTCGCCAAGGTCTTCGCCATCTCTTCCGTGGATGCGCCACTGCGGCGCAGCACGAACGCCACGACCGCGAGGGCGATCAGGGTGAGCACGAACATCACGGCGGACACCGCAGCGATCTCCGGCCGGAGGCCGACGCGGAGGGAGCTGAAGATGTAGACGGGCCACGGGGTCGAGCCGGGGACCTGGACGAAGCTGGAGACGATCGTGTTGTCCAGGCTGAGGGTGAACGACATCAGCGCGCCGGCCCAGATCGCCGGGCTCGCCACGGGCAGCGTGATCTGCCAGAAGCGCTTCAGCGGTGGCGCGTACAGGTCGGCGGCGGCCTCCTCGAGGGCTTCGTCCATGCCCTGCATCCTGGCGCGCACGATGAACGTCACGACAGCGACGGACAGCACGGCGTGGGCGACGACGAGGCGCACCAGGCCGTTGCTGAACACGCCGATGCCGAAGTCCGTGCCAAGACTGACGAACCAGGGGAGCATCGAGACCGCATCCACGATCTCCGGCGTGAACAGGGTGATCGTCAGCAGCAGGGTCGCCCAGAGCACCCACGACGTGCGCGCCTTGGACCGCGCGAGCGCCAGCCCGCCGAGCGTGCCGAGGATCGTCGAGAGGACCGCAGCGCCGAGCGCGGCCTCCAGCGACGTGACCACCGACGACCGGATCACCGGGTTCGCCCACGCGTTCACGTACGCGTCGAGCCCGAAGCCCTGCCAGGTGGCCAGCAGCCGCCCGGTGTTGAACGAGTACACCAGCATCACCAGGATGGGCAGGAACAGGAACGCGAACACCAGGATGCCCCACACCGTCAGCCCGATGTGCACCCCGTCGCGCCGCCGCCGCTTCCGCGGCCGGTCGCCGGACTCCCTGGTGCGGACCGCGGCCATCGCCTCTGTCGCCGTCTGCGTCGTCATGCCGCCGCTCCCTTCGTGAGGTCGACCCGTCGCGAGCGGCGGACCAGGAACCGGATGATCAGGGTCGCGCCGCCGACGACGACAACGGCCGCGGCGATGAACAGCATCAGCAGCACGGCCATCGCCGAGCCGAGCGCCCAGTTCTGCGCGGTGTTGAACTGGCTGGCCACGAGTTGGCCGACCATGTTGCCCTGCGCGCCGCCGAGCACGGACGCCGTGACGTAGTCGCCCATCAGCGGGATGAACACCAGCAGGCATCCGGATGCGATCCCGGGAGCAGCGAGCGGAAGCGTCACCTGCAGGAACGTGCGCACCCGGTTGGCTCCGAGGTCCGCGCTCGCCTCGCGCAACGGCTGGCCGGCGCGGTCCATGGCGACGTAGAGCGGCAGGATCATCAGCGGCAGGTAGTTGTAGACGACGCCGAGCTGCACCGCCGCCTGGGTGTAGAGCACGTCGAGGTTGCCGTGGATGATCCCGAGCCCCTGCAACGCGTCGGAGAGGAAGCCCTGCGGCGAGAGCACGATCTGCCAGCCGAGCGTGCGCACCAGGAAGTTGGTCCAGAACGGCACGAGCACGAGCGCCAGGGCGAGCGCGCGGTACTGCGGCCGCAGCTTCACCGCCAGCCAGTATGCGAACGGCACAGCGATCACCAGGCAGATCGCCGTGCCGAGCAGCCCGATCCGCAGGGTGTTCAGGAACGTGCCGAGGAAGGTCGCGTCCAGAGCCTCCGCGTAGCGGTCGAAGGACAGCTTGTCGTTGGCGTGCGCGGAGAACAGGTCGGGCTTGTAGCCGAAGCTGTACCAGAGCACGAGCGCCAGCGGCACGATGAAGAAGAACAGCACGAACGCCCAGGTCGGGAAGCCGGCCACGGTCGTGCCTGAGATCCGGGAGCGGAGCGGGCGGCGCTGTCGGGGCGCGCTCCCAGGGGCAGCGCGTCGGCCGTCGACGTCTTCGCCATCGAGGTGCTCGCCGCCGATGGAGGATGCGGTCGCTGTCGTCGTCATCACGAGCCTGCCTTCGCCATCATGCGGTTCACAATCGACACCAGCCGTTCGGCCGCGTCGTTGAGCTCGGCCGGGGTGAGCCGCGCGATCACCTCGTCGGAGGGGAACACCAGCTCGGGAAGGTCGAACCCCTCCTTCTTCGCCCGCTCCTTGAGGCCCTTCACGCCGGTCGAGTACCCGATGTAGTCGACCTCGCGGTAGGAGGCGTCCGGCTCCAGGATCGCGTCGATGAACGCGTACGCCGCATCCGGATGCTGAGCCCCCGTCGCGATGGCCCAGGTGTCCATCCAGAGGTTGGCGGTGGGCGTCGGATAGACGAACTTCCAGTTCTTCGGGACCGTGTCCGTCGCGAGCAGTCCCTGCCTTGCGTCGCCGTTGAACGCCTGGATGAGCGCGAAGGTGCCCTCTGGGATGCCGCTGGTGACCGCGGTCGAGTTGAACGCCTTGAGGTGCGGGGCGAGGGTGTTCACCAGGTACTGCTCAGCCGCATCCAGGTCGGCCTTCCTCGTCGTGTTCGGGTCGATGCCGTTGGCGGCGAAGTACATGCTGGTCACCTCCCACGGGTCTTCGAGCACGGCGACGTTCTTGCTCGCCTCCTTCTGGGCGGCGTCGAGGAAGTCGGCCCACGAGCTCATCGGGCGCGTGATGACGTTCGTGTCGTACGCGAACCCGGTGGTTCCCCAGTCCTTGCAGACCGTATAGACGTTGCCGCGGTCCCAGGACTGGTCGGTGTAGTGCGGGTCGAGGTTGCCGAAGTTGCGCAGGCGGGAGTGGTCGAGCTTTTGCAGCAGACCGTTCGCGGCCATCATCGGCACGTAGTTGCCTGTCGGGACGACGATGTCGTATCCACTCGTGCCGCGGGTGGCGCCGAGTTTGGCGATCATCTCTTCGTTGGAGCCGTAGCTGTCGAGCTGCACGGTCACGCCGGTCTTCTTCTGGAACGCGGAGATGTTGGCCGGGTCGTCGTAGTCGCCCCAGCTGTAGACGTTGAGCTGGCTCTCCAGCTTTCCGTCCGGAGCGATGGATGCGCCGAACGCGGTCTGCTTGCTGCACGCGCTGAGCGCCAGTCCGGCCGCCGTCACGGCGAAGCCGCTGAGCAGGGCGCGCCTGGTGATCCGTGCGGAACCCGCCTTCGGGATGAGGGCGACGACGTCGGCCGCTCGCCGGTCTCCGAGACCCGCCATCAGGCGGCCTCTGCGCCGGTGCCGGAGGCGGAAGGAGACGTGCCCGCGTCGTCGGCAGGGAACACGTGAACCTCTGTCTCCTCCCAGCCGCACCACACGTCCTGCCCGGTGCTGAGGTGGGCTGCCTGGCCGGGGGCCTGCCGCGAGAGGAGCTCGACGCCCGCCGCCGTGACGACCACGTACTGGATCACATCGCCGAGAAACGAGATCCCGGCCAGCGTGCCGCGCACGGCGTTCGTCGCCGGACGTTCGGCGACGACGGTGACCGCCTCCGCGCGCACGGCGACCCGCACGCGATCGCCTGCGTGCGCATCCTGTCGTCCGGCCGCAGAGCCGACCGGCCCGTCTGCGGCGAGCAGCACGCCGTCCTGCTGCACGGTCGCGTCGAGGAAGTTCTGCTTGCCGATGAACCCGGCCACGAAGGCGTTCGAGGGAGACAGGTACACCGACTCCGTCGATCCGACCTGCTGCACGGCGCCGCCCTGCATCACCACGATGCGGTCGCTCATCGAGAGCGCCTCCTGCTGGTCGTGAGTGACGAACACGAACGTGATGCCGAGCTGGCGCTGCAGCAGCTTCAGTTCGATCTGCATCTCCTCGCGCAGCTTGCGGTCGAGGGCTGACATCGGCTCGTCGAGCAGGAGAACGCGCGGCCGGTTGACGAGCGCGCGGGCCAGGGCGACACGCTGCTGCTGCCCGCCTGAGAGCTTCTGCGGGCTGCGGTCTGCGAACCCGCCCATCCGTGCCATGTCGAGCGCATCCCGCACCCGGCCGGCGATCTCGGCGCGCGGCACCCGCTTCTGCCGCAGGCCGTATGCGACGTTCTCTGCCACGGTCATGTGCGGGAACAGCGCGTACGACTGGAACACGGTGTTGACGGGGCGCTTGAACGGCGGCGTGTTCAGGACACTCGCCCCGCCGACCAGGATGTCGCCGGCATCCGGATGCTCGAACCCGGCGATCATCCGCAGCAGCGTCGTCTTGCCGCAGCCGGACGGCCCGAGGAGGGAGATGAACTCGCCGCTGTGCACGTCGAGGTCGATGTGATCGACCGCCGTCTGCGAGCCGAACAGTTTGGTGACGCCGCGCAACTGCACGGAGCCGTCGGTCTCGGGTGGGCTGATCGTCATTGATGTTCTCCTCGGTACTGTCGGGGGCCGTGGTGGGAGCGGGGGGAAGGGGGAGCGAGCTCGGAAGCGCGGTCAGCTATCGAAGCCCAGACCGACCGCATCCAGGGTCTTCAGGAACAGATTGCGCTTGCCGTCGTTGTGGTCGGCGCGGTCGAGCGATACGCGGGTCAGGTTGATGCCGATGGATGCGGCGGGCTCCGGAGGGAACGGGAGCGGCCTGCTCTTGACCATCGCCAGCTCTGTGCGCTCCGTGCTGCGCCCTGCGAGCAGGTCGAGCATCACCTTCGCGCCGAAGTGGGTGGCCGCGACGCCGAGCCCGGTGTATCCCGTCGCGTAGGCGACGCGGCCTCCCCTGGCGGAACCGAAGAACGCGCAGAACCGGCTGCAGGTGTCGATCGCGCCCGCCCACTTGTTGCTGAACCGCACGCCCTCCAGTTGCGGGAAGGTCGTGAAGAAGTGGCTGGCCAGCCGCTCGAAGGTCTCCGGCCGGTTCTCGTACTCCTCGCGCACGCGCCCGCCGTAGTGGTAGATCGCGTCGTAGCCGCCGAACAGGATGCGGTTGTCCGCTGAGAGCCGGTAGTAGTGGAACTGGTTGGCCGAGTCGCCGAGGCCCTGTCTGCCCGACCAGCCGATGAATGCGAGCTGCGCGTCCGTCAGCGGCTCCGTCATCAGCACGTAGTCGTACACCGGAACGGTCGCCAGCCTGTTGCGCTTGAGCAGGCTCGGGAACACGTTGGTCGCGAGCGCTGTGCGCTCCGCGCGGACGACGCCGCGGGGCGTCTCGAGCACGGTGCCGTCTCCGATGCTCTGCACCGGACTGTTCTCGAAGATCTCGACGCCGGCGTCGGCGCAGGCGCTGGCGAGCGCCCTGGCGAGCTTGGCCGGGTGCACGAGCGAGGAGTCGCGCGTGCGGAGCAGGCCGCCGAGGTACGTCGGGGAGTGCACTTCGGCGCGCACGGCGTCTGCGTCGAGGAACACCGCGTCGTCGCCGTCGACAGCCTCGCGCAGCCACTCCACCTGGTGCGGTTCGGTGGCGATGTCGATGGCGCCGTTGCGTTCGAAGTCGGCGTCGAGCCCGAGCTGCAGGATCGTGGACTCGATCTCGTCCAGGTTCTGCATCCCGAGCCGCTGGAGCTGGTCGAACTCCTGGGGGAACCGGCTGCGCCCGTTGTCCTCGCCGTGGGTGAGGCTGGCCTCGCAGAATCCGCCGTTGCGCCCGGACGCCGCCCAGCCGATGCGACGCGCTTCGAGCAGGACCACCCTCGCTGCCGGGTTCTCCTGCTTGGCGATGAGCGCCGTCCAGAGGCCGGAGTATCCGCCGCCGACCACCGCGAGATCGCAGCCGATGTCCCCGGTCAGTGTCGGGTACGCCTCTCCGGGCGCGTCCTCGGTCCAGAACACCGCCTGCCGCGTGTCCGCCAGAGCGTGCCGCACGACGGACGCGTCCGGGCGGCTTCGTTCGAATACGGTGCTGCCCACGGTGTCACGCGCCTCTCTGCCTGGTGTTTGGAACATTCTGCCTGTCCCCACCGACACAGAACGACCGATTCCGTACCGATTCCGACGAGTTTCCATCCATTTCGTCCGGCTAACCGCCGGGAACGGTGCGAAAACCGTCGTTGCACTCAGGGGAACTCGATCGACGGCTCCTCGTCGGCGCCGACCGGGAAGTGCCCGAGGAAGGTCACGCCCTGGGGGCCTGCGTCGAAGCGCGCGATCCTGCCGCCCTCCGGCTCGTAGAACAGGTCGCCCGCAATGAGCACGCGCTCCTCGCCGCCCTCGATCTGGTAGATCGCCGTCCCGGTCTCGATGCTCCCGATGACGGGGCCGTTGTGGACGTGCAGCCCGGACTCCGCGCCGGGCGCGATCGTGATGCGACGGCTCTGGATGCGACCGAACGGCCGCGGCTCCGGCAGCGTCACGTCCTGGACGACGACGCGGACGACAGGGTTCTCAGCAGACAGCTCCATGCCTCCGACACTAGCGAACAGCGCGCCTCAGAGGGGAGCGAGCAGCGCGCCGCGCAGCCGGTCGCTGAGTCCTGGCGGCACATCCACGTCGACGGCGAGGGCCTGGATCGCCCTGCTGAAGTAGTTGCGGGCGGCGGCCGCGAGAGTGATGTCGACGATCTCCCTGTCGGTGAAGCCCAGCTCGCGCAGCCGCAGGCTGTCCGCATCCGTCATCGCGTACGCGTCGCGGCCGATGCGCTCCGCGTACTCCATCATCGCCACCTCCGCCTCGCTCAGGTCTGCGTCGTGGTAGTCGCGGGCCACGCGTTCCAGCTGGTCCTCCTCGATCAGGGGAAGCGTCTTGCGGCCGTGCGCGAGCCGGCAGTGCTCGGAGTGGGTGCCCTGGGCGGCGGCGAGCGTGACCAGCTCGTAGCGGCGCATTCCGAGCTGGGAGACGAGGGCTCGAACGAGCTGCTCCCAGGCCAGGTACGCCTCAGGGTTCACGGCCATCGCTCGGGTGTGCGAAGCGACGTAGCCGAGGTCGCGCTCGTCTTTGGCGTAGATCGCGGCGACGTCGCCCTCCGCGTCCTCCGGTGCTGTCGTCGAGATGATGGACATATCGTCCTCCTTCTTCGCTTTCCGCTGAGTCGCAGGACCCCTCCCCATGGTCGCACCGCGCCGGCGTCCCCGCTAGCGTTGAGCCGTGACCGAGGATGCCAGCTACCGTGACCCCCGTCTCGCCGCCTTCTACGACCGGATGAATCCCTACGCGGCCGACACCGAGTTCTACCTGGCATTCGGCGACGAGCATCCTGGCTCCCGCATCGTGGACATCGGATGCGGCACGGGGCTGCTGACCGTCGAGCTGGCGCGCAGAGGCCACCGGATGCTCGGGGTCGACCCGGCGGACGCCATGCTCCAGATCGCCCGCGCCCGCGATGGCGGCGATCTGGTCGAGTGGCTGACGGCCGACGCGAGCGCCCTGCCCGCTGCCGACGCCGACCTGGCGATCATGACGGGCCACGTCGCCCAGGTGTTCGTCACGGACGACGCCTGGCTGGATGCGCTCACCGCGGCCCGCCGTGCGCTGAAGCCAGGCGGACTCCTCGTGTTCGAGAGCCGCGACCCGCGCGCTCGGGCATGGCTGGGCTGGGACGACGGCCGCGAGGTCATCGAGACCGACGCCGGGCAGGTGATCGCCTGGAACGAGGTCGCGGGGGAGTCCGCAGGGGTGGTCGGCCTCATCGGCCACTACGTACTGCCGGACGGCGAACACCTCACAGACGAAGGCGCGCTGCGCTTCCGCACGGAGGAGGAGCTGCGTGCATCCCTCGTCGGCGCTGGATTCGGGGTGCGCTCCGTCTACGGCGACTGGACGCGTGGCCCTGTCACCGACAGCACCACCGAGCTGATCGTGGTCGCCGAGGCCCGCCCCGTCTAGCGCGCCGCCTCTGCGACGCGGTACGCGATGATCGTGCGCAGCGTGTCGACGCCGAGCGGCGCATCCGGCGGGAAGTGCAGGGTCGCGCCGCTGAACGAGCCCTCGCCGAGCGCGCCATCCAGCGCGGCGGCGGCAGGGGGACTCATCAGCAGCAGACTGCACTCCTTCGCCGTGGCCGAGAGGCCGATCAGCCCCCTGCCGTGATAGCGGAACACCGGCACCCGGTAGCTGATGACCTGCTCGGCCTCCGGCAGGAGTTCCACGATGCGGTCGCGGACCGTGCGCAGCGCTGCCGAGAACGGCTCCCCGATCCTGTCGAGGTATTCCTCGACCGTGTCCGCTTCGACCCCACGTGCCATGCTGACCTCCCGACCGGTTGCCGCGACGCCCCCGCGCGATGTCAGTGCGCGAAGTGTCCTTCCGGCGCGATCACATCGGCCGGTTTGCGGATGAAGAAGGCACCGACCACCCCGAACAGCGAGATGATCGCCGCCGCCAGGAACGCCGCCCTGATGCCGCCGGCGGTCGCCGCGTCGATGCTGACGCCGGAACCGACCAGCGTGGCCGTGTGAACCGACATGATCGCGACGAGCAGCGCCGTTCCCGCTGCTCCTGCAACCTGCTGCACCGTGCCGACGATCGCGCTGCCGTGCGAGTACAGGTTCGGCGGCACGGCGCCGAGGCCGGCGGTGAACAGCGGTGTGAACATCAGCGCCAGGCCGATGCTCAACGTGACGTGTCCGGCGAGAACCAGATACTGCGACGTGTGCTCGGTGATGAGCGTGAACCCCCACAGCACCAGGCTGACCAGGATCGCGCCGGGCACCACCAGCACGCGCGGGCCGAACCTGTCGTAGATGCGTCCGACGAACGGCGCGATCAGCCCCATCACCAGCCCGCCGGGCAGGAGCAGCAGCCCGGTCGCGAGCGTGTCGAGGTGCAGGACGTGCTGCAGGTAGAGCGGGAGCACGATGATCACACCGAACATCGCCGCCGTGCTGATCGCCATGAGCACGATCGACACCGTGAAGATGGGAGACCGGAAGGTGCGCAGGTCGAGCAGCGCCCTGTCCTGTCGCTGCAGCAGCAGCTGACGCAGGATGAACGCGGCGAGAGCCACGACGCCGACCACGATCGACACCCACATCACCACAGGGGACGAGCCAGGGCCGGACTCAGCGGTCTGGGTGAGGCCGTAGAGCAGCCCGCCGAAACCGAACGCGGAGAGGATCACCGAGAGCACGTCGATCTTGACCTTCTGCGGCTCGGTCACGTTCTCGACGAACCTGATGCCGATGAGCAGCATGACCACGGCGATCGGCAGCACGATCAGGAAGATCCAGCGCCAGTCGAGGTAGTTGAGGATGAAGCCGGAGATGGTCGGGCCGATGGCGGGCGCGACGGAGATGACGATGGAGACGTTGCCCATCGTGCGGCCGCGCTTCGCGGGCGGCACCAGGGTCATCAGCGTCGTCATCAGCAGGGGGATCATGATCGCGGTGCCGGACGCCTGGATCACGCGGGCGACGACGAGCAGACCGAACCCGGGGGCGATCGCGGCGGACAGCGTTCCGAGCGAGAACAGGCTCATCGCGGCGATGAAGATGCTGCGCGTGCTGAACCGCTGCAGCAGGAACCCGGTGATCGGGATGACCACCGCCATCGTGAGCATGAACGCCGTGGACAGCCACTGGGCGGCGAGCGCGTCGACCCTGAGGTCGTCCATCAGCTTGGGGATGGCGACCGACATGATCGTCTCGTTGAGGATGACGACGAAGGTGGCCGACAGCAGCAGCCAGATCACCCGGTTGTTGCGCTTGGTGTGATCGGGGGCAGCGACGGTTCCGACCGGTGCGGCTTCGCCCACCCGGCTGTCGGCGGCGCGTTCGGCGGCCGCGTGGTCGTCGAAGGCGGGGTCGGCGAGCGCCTCGGGCGCAGGAGGGGTGTTCTCGGTCACGGATTCGAGCGTAGTGAAGAGCACTGACATGCCGGGTTTCGGCAGCGTTAACGTTCGCCGCGTTCACTCTGCGCGTAATCCATGCGTGCGCATCCGCGGACGCCTGGCCCAGCGCCGCAGCCTGGCTCAGCGCCGCAGCCCGGCTCAGCGCCGAAGCCCGGCCACTTCCCGCACTGCGTCGCGGACCGCAGGGGCGACGGAGGCGAGCGTCGCCGCATCCACCTCTGGTCCCCAGGAGAACCGCACGGCTGTGCGCGCCACGTCCTCGTCGTAGCCGAGGGCGAGCAGCACGTGCGACGCGTCCTCGCTTCCCGCCGCGCACGCCGACCCGCTCGACGAGACCACGCCGCGGCGCTCCAGCTCGAGCAGGATGGTCTCCCCGTTGCTGCCGGGGAACACGAACGACGCTGTGCCGGGAAGGCGGGACGACGGATGCCCGGTGAGGCGCGCATCCGGAACCTCGGCGAGCACGGCGGCGACGAACGCATCCCGCGCTGTCGTCGCGGCCAGAGCGTTGGCCGCCTGATGCTCGGTCGCCAGCCAGACGGCAGCGGCGAGCCCCACAGCACCGGCGACGTTCTCCGTCCCAGAACGGCGGCCGCGTTCCTGCCCTCCGCCGTGCAGCACGGGCTCGACGGGGATGCGCCCGCGCACGTACAGCGCGCCGATGCCCTTCGGAGCGCCGAGCTTGTGGCCGGAAATACTGAGCGCATCCACGCCGAGGCTTCCAACGTCGAGCGGCAGCCAGCCGGCCGCCTGCACGGCGTCGGTGTGGAACGGGATGCGCAGCTCGCGCGTCATGGCGGCCAGTTCGGCGATCGGCTGCACGGTGCCGACCTCGTTGTTGGCGAGCATCACGCTCGCGAGCGTCGTGTCCGGACGCAGCAGCGCGGCGAACGCGTCGACGTCCACCAGTCCGTCCCTGCCGACAGGCGCGACGTCCACGGTGAAGCCGTGCTGCCGCGCCAGGTAGTCCGCAGAGGCGAGCACGGCCTCGTGCTCGATCGGCGTCGTGACGATGTGACGGCCGCGCGGGGAGGCGATGGCGATGCCCTTGACCGCGAGGTTGTCCGCCTCCGTGCCGCCGGAGGTGAACACGACTTCGGATGCGCGGCAGCCGAGCCACGACGCCACCGTCGCGCGCGCGTCGGCCAGCGCCCGAGCAGCGGACTCGCCGACACCGTGGTGGCTGGACGGGTTGCCGAAGTCGCCGGTCAGGTACGGCCACATCGCCTCGAGCACCTCGCGACGCACCGCCGAGGTGGCCGCCGCGTCGAGGTAGATCATGGCGTCGCGACCACCACGTCGAGCCCGAGATCGAGCGCGCGGACGCTGTGCGTGAGCGCGCCGACCGAGATGACGTCGACGCCGGTCTCCGCGACGGCGCGCACCGTCGACAGGTTCACGTTGCCGCTCGCATCCACCAGTGCCCTCCCCGCCACGAGCGCGACGCCATCGCGGAGCTGCTCGACCGTGAAGTTGTCGAGCATGATCGTGTCGATCCCCGCGGCGAGGACCGGCTCGATCTGGTCGATCCTGTCCACCTCGACCTCCAGATGCGTCGTGTGCGAGAGCTGCGCGCGCACGGCGAGCAGCGCATCCGTCACCGACAGCCCTGACTGCCCGGTGAGCACGGCGAGGTGGTTGTCCTTCGCCATCACGGCGTCTGACAGCGAGAACCGGTGGTTGTGCCCGCCGCCGGAGCGCACGGCGTGACGCTCGAAGGCGCGCAGCCCCGGCGTGGTCTTCCTGGTGTCCACGATCCGCGCTTTCGTGTGGGCGACCTCGGCGACGTACGACGCCGTGAGCGTCGCGATGCCGCTCATCCGCTGCACGAAGTTGAGCGCGACCCGCTCGGCCTGCAGCACGGAACGTGCCGGCCCGGACACGGTCGCGAGGGTGTCGCCGGCCTGGAACGCTTCGCCGTCCGCGACGGCGAGGTCCACGACGATGCTCGGGTCGGTGATGGTCATGGCCGCGGCGAACACGGCGCCGCCGGAGAACGTGCCAGGCTCCCTCGCCGCCAGCCGAGCCGTTGCGGATGCCGTCTCCGGAATGAGCAGCGACGAGGTGACGTCGCCCCACGGCGCGTCCTCGACGAGCGCCGCTCGCACGACGGTCTGGATGATCTGGTCGGTCAGCATGAAACGGTCACCTCGGTGTCGATCAACAGGGCTGCGTCGGCCGCGTCTGCAGTGCGCGCAGTGTGCCGCGCCTCGGCGGCCGTGGAGGGGAAATCGGAGCGGAAATGCGCGCCGCGCGACTCCTCGCGGCCGAGCGCGGACGAGACGACGAGCCTGGCCAGGCCGAGCAGGTTGGCGTCCTCGCGCTCACGGCGCGTGCGTCCGCCTGCCGTGGATGCGCGCCACCCGGCGAGCACGCCGGCCGCGGCTTCGAGCCGTTCCCGGTCGCGGTGCACGCCTGCCGTGTCCCAGAGCAGCGTCTGGAGCTGCGCCCGGTCGACGGGGACCGCATCCACGTGCTCGCCGGGGGTGGCGGCGACGAGCGCGCCGTCCAGCCACGCCGGTGCCTCCGGCCAAGCGACCGCATTCGGCCACGCCCCGCTCTCGTCGATCGCCGCCACGGCCCTGTGCGCGAACACCAGTCCCTCCAGCAGCGAGTTCGATGCGAGCCTGTTCGCCCCGTGCGCTCCGGTGCATGCCACCTCTCCGACCGCGTACAGGCCGGGGAGCGTTGTGCGTCCGCTGGTGTCGGTGGCGACGCCGCCCATCCAGTAGTGGGCGGCCGGCGTGACGGGAACCGGCTCGCGGGACCAGTCCATCCCGGCTGCGCGGCAGGCGGCGTCGATGGTGGGGAAGCGCCTGGCCAGGAACTCCGCGCCGAGCGCGGTCGCGTCGAGCACGACGGGACGGCCGCCCTGCGCTGCCATCTCCACGGCGATGCCGCGGGCGACCACGTCGCGCGGGGCGAGCTCCGCATCGGGATGCACGTCGAGCATGAAGCGCTCGCCGCGCGCGTTGCGCAGCACGGCGCCCTCGCCGCGCACGGCCTCCGACACCAGGAACGAGCCGGGGATCGCGAGCGCGGTGGGGTGGAACTGGTAGAACTCCAGGTCGGCGACGGCCGCGCCGGCCCGCCAGGCGGCTGCGACCCCGTCCCCGGTGGTCACCGCCGGATTGGTGGTGTGCGCGTAGAGCTGGCCTGCGCCGCCGCTGGCGAGGATCACCGCGTCGGCGTCGAGCACGTCGGCCGTCCCGTCGGCCAGGAGCAGTTCGACGCCGGTGACGGCTCCGTCCGCCACGACGAGGTCGCAGAGGAACGCCTGCTCCACGATGCGCGCGCCGGAGGCGCGAACAGCGCGCACCAGCGCACGCTCGATCTCGGCGCCGGTCGCATCCCCGCCGGCGTGCAGCACGCGCGCGTTCGAGTGCGCCGCCTCCAGCCCGCGAGCCAGGTCGCCGCCGGAGCGGTCGAACGCGACTCCGAACGCGAGGAGGTCGCGGATGCGGTCTGGGCCCTCCGCACAGAGGGCGACCACCGCATCCCGCACGTTGAGGCCCGCCCCGGCGCGCAGCGTGTCGTCCACGTGCGACGCGACGCTGTCGTCAGGGAAGTAGGCCGCGGCGATCCCGCCCTGCGCGTACGCCGTGTTGCTCTCGGCGAGCTCGGCCTTCGTCACGAGCGTGACGCTGTGCGTCCTGCTCGCCTCCACGGCGGCGACGAGCCCGGCGATGCCGCTGCCGACCACCACGATCCGCGACATGATCAGGCCGCCATCGTGGTGTCCGGCCGCGCGGCGAGCATGCGCTCCAGCGCGACCCGCGCGGGCTCCGCCACCTCAGGTCCGACCTGGATGCGGTTCAGCACCTCGCCGCGCACCAGCCCCTCCAGCACCCAGGCCAGGTAGCCGGGGTGGATGCGGTACATGGTCGAGCACGGGCAGACCACCGAGTCGAGGCAGAAGATGGTGTGCTGCGGGAACTGCGCCGCCAGCCGCTGCACCAGGTTGATCTCGGTGCCGATCGCGAACGTCGACCCTGCGGGGGCGGCCGCGATGGCCTTGACGATGTAGTCGGTCGAGCCGTACTCGTCCGCGGCGTCGACGACGGCCATCGGGCACTCCGGGTGCACGATCACGCGCACGCCGGGGAACTCGGCGCGGGCGTGCTCGATCTGACCGACCGTGAAGCGCTTGTGCACGGAGCAGAAGCCGTGCCAGAGGATGACCCGTGCATCCTGCAGGGTGTCCTCGTCGCTGCCGCCGAGCGGCTTGCGCGGGTTCCACAGCGGCATCTGCTCGACGGGCACGCCCATCGCCTTCGCCGTGTTGCGGCCGAGGTGCTGGTCGGGGAAGAACAGGACGCGCTGGCCGCGCTCGAACGCCCACTTCAGCACGGTCTCTGCGTTGGACGAGGTGCAGACGATGCCGCCGTGCTCACCGCAGAAGCCCTTGAGCGCCGCAGAGGAGTTCATATAGGTGACAGGGATGACGGGAACGCGGCCGTCCGCATCCGGCTCGGTGCCGTACAGCTCCTCGAGCTGCTCCCAGCACTCGGTCACCGAGTCGATGTCGGCCATGTCGGCCATCGAGCACCCGGCGGCGAGGTTCGGCAGGATGACCGCCTGCTCCGGCCGGGAGATGATGTCGGCGGTCTCCGCCATGAAGTGCACGCCGCAGAAGACGATCGCCTCCGCCTCCGGCTTGGCCTTGGCAGCGTTGGCGAGCTGGAACGAGTCGCCGACGAAGTCCGCGTACTGCACCACCTCGTCGCGCTGGTAGAAGTGGCCGAGGGTCACCACCCGGTCGCCGAGGGTGGCCTTCGCGGCCATGATGCGGTCGTGCAGTTCCTCCGCGGAGGCGGTGCGGTACTCGTCGGGCAGCTCGCCCTGGCGGGGAGCATCCACCGGGATGGGATCGGCCATCGACGCGCCTGGGCCGTACGAGGGCGCCAGGGAGTCGAACGTCCACGGGGCGTCGACGAGGTCGGGGGTGCAGGTCTCGCCGTTCAGCTCGCCGGTGGCGATGAGCTGGATGGTGGTGTCGACCGAGGCGATGGTGCTCATTCTTCTCTACTCTCGAACGGGTGCTGCTGCTGGTGTCGATGCGGGGGACGAAGCTGCGGGGGATGTTGGTGCTGGGGATGTGGCTGCTGGGGGTGCGAACGGATGCTGCTGGCGGGGGAGCGGGCCGGCGTCGGCCAGGTCGATGGAGTCGTTGTACCGGTAGAGGCGCGGCGGCCGGTGCCTGGTGCCGGTGAGGTACTGGTCGGTGGCGACCACGGCGCCGGAGCCCTCGATGGTGCGCCGGAAGTTGGCGGGGTCGAGCGGCCGGCCGAGCACGGCCTCGTGCACCTCGCGGAGCTGGGCGAGGGTGAACGTCTCGCCGAGGAAGGCGTGCGCGATGCGCGAGTACTCCATCTTCGTGCGCAGCCGCCAGAGGGCGTACTCGACGATGAGCTTGTGGTCGAAGGCGAGGCTCGGCAGGTCGTCCGCTGGGAACCAGCGCACGTTCTCGCCGACGCTCGCGAGCGCGGCCTCCTCGCTGCGGACCAGCGCCCAGTAGACGATCGAGACGACGCGCTCAGCGCCCGTCGAGCGGGAGGCGTCGCCGAACGCGTAGAGCTGCTCCAGGTAGCGCGGGGTGAGTCCGGTGGTGTCGTTGAGGGTGCGGGCGGCGGCGAAGGCGAGATCCTCCTCGCCGTGCAGCGGCCCGCCCGGCAGCGCCCAGCATCCCTCGAACGGCTGGCGAACGCGGCGGACGAGCGGAAGCCACACGCTCGCGATGTCGCCGGTCTGGTCGTCGTTGCGGAGCGAGAAGATCACCGTGGACACGGCGAGCACCGCGCTGACGCGCTCACTGTTCGCTGCCATGCGGCCCCTCCCTCACTAAAAGTCACCGTGACCCTAAGGTGCACTCATCTTAGTGTCATCTCGACCAGAACCACAAACCCCACGTTCGACCCTCTGGGATGGACGCAAGCCATGTCACATATTTGTCGCTATGCTTCCTCTGCAGTAATGTGTGAAAATGTTTGGAGGGCAGATGGTCAGATCGGTCGGTGTCGATGCGGATCAGTTGAGGGCGGGCGCGAAAGCGCTGAAGGGCGCCGTCACCGGATCTCGTCCGTCGGCGGATGAGTCCGACGGGTTCGGCGCATCGGTCGCTTTGGGCGCTGTGAGCAGGTTCGAGGGCTACTGGGTCCGCGGTCAGTCGACGATCGATGAGCTGGTCGCAGGGCTCGGCGGCGCTCTTGACCTGGCGGCGGATACGTATCTTCGTCGGGATGCGGCGGATGCCCACGCGTTCCGGAGCGATCGGGGCGGCTTTCATGGGTTCTAGATGGGCGGACTGGTCGCCGGTCGGGTTCGACACGGATCCGGCGCCGGGTGATCAGGACATGGTGGAGGCCCTGGTCGTTCACTTGCGCACCTGGTCGGGCAGGCTCGAGCGTCAGTCGGTGGTGGCGAGACAGGTGCTGGACACGAACCTCGGGGCGTCGTCGTGGTCGGGGCTGGCCGCTGACGTGTTCTCTGCTCGGTTGCGCGCACTGGAGGCTGCAGCGGCGCAGGCGGCTGCACGGCACACCGAGGGCGTCGAGGCGGCGACCAGATGGTCGTCGTCGATGATGTTCGCGCAGGGTGACGCGGATCGTGCGTTGCGCGACGCTGAGGAGGCGCTGGCAGATCTGGAAGCGGCCGAGGCGTCGGTGGCGGCGCTGGGCGCCGAGCAGGCTGCGTTGTCGGCGGCGTTGCGGGCGCTGGAGAAGGCGTACAACTCGCGCGAGAAGCCTGCGCCGGGGTCCTCTGCTCCTGGGCATGGGGAGGTGACGTCTGCCCGGCTGCGGGAGCAGGACGCGAGCGACAAGCTGGCGAGCGCGCGCTTCACGGTAGAAGACGCGCAGGAGCGGCTGGATGACGCCAAGCGGAGAGCCGAGCGGGCGAGGCGGGAGTACAGCGAGGCAGAGAAGACCTTCGCTGACGCTCTGGACGCTGCGTTGCATGGAGCGTTGGCGCCTGTTCAGCAGCCGGAGCTGCAGGCATTCGCGTCGGTCGTCGGCAAGCTCTCGCACATTTCCGTCTCTGCGAGCGTGAACGCGTCCCTGATGGCCACGTTGCAGCGTTTGACTCCCGAGGAGTTGGCAGCGCTCGAGGCGTCCAATCCGAAGCTCGTCCAGCAGTTCTGGGAGCATCCACCGTCCGCGGGCCAGGTCGCGAAATGGTGGTCGAGCCTCGGGGACGAGGCGAAGGACGCGTTCGAGACGGCGGCGCCTGGCGTCTTGGGCAACCTGGCCGGGCTGCCGTACGGGGTTCGCGACCGTTGCAATCGCGCCGTCTACGAAGTGGCGCTGCTGCGCGCGATCAGCCTGACTCCGGAGCAGCGGAAGGTGCTGGTCGCTCTTGAGAAGATCCTTGCCGACCCGTCAGCATCGTTGGTGTCCCTCAACCTGGACGCGACGGTGCCGATGGTCGCGGTCGGGTACGGCGACCTGGACACAGCGGACACGGTGACGTGGGCGGCTCCCGGGATGAACTCCGACGCGGCGGATGCGACCGAAGGCTGGTCGCGCGCCGCGAGAAACCTGAACCGCGAACAGAGGCATCTTGATGGTGCTCGTTCACATGCTGTGGTGGGGTGGTTGGGGTATGACACTCCGGATCTGGTGAGTGTGAGCACTCCGGCGTCGGCGCAGGACGGGTCGTGGCGGTTCGCGAACGAACTGGACGGGACGCACGCCACCCGTTCGGCGTCTGCGTCCGCGTCGTTCCCGTGTGTGTCGGTGGTGGCTCATTCGTACGGGACGACGATGGCCGCGGATGCGTTGACACGGGTCACACACGCGGTGGATTCGTTCACGATGCTGGGATCGGCGGGGATCGACACGCAGGTGGTCACGTCCTTGTCGGATCTCCGGGTGAAGCAGGCGGGCGAACAGCCCGCGATCTACACCACATCGGCTCAGTTGGACTTCCTCGCGCCGTTCGGTTCGGCGGTGGGCGGGCGTGCGGAACCGAACCCCGAGGCGCTTGCCAATCCGGGGACGCTTTTCGCAATGCCGGTGACGGGGTTGACCATGCCGAAGTCGATGAGTGGTGCGCAGTCGTTCTCGTCCGAGGGGACGGTTCTGCCGAGCGGTGAAGTGTTGAAGCAGACCAAGGGCCACGGCGTCTTGGGTGAGAACACGGACGGGCCGAACGCCCTCAACGGGATCGCACCGGAAGGCTCCGGCTACTTCGACAAGGGAACGGAGGCCTTGCGGAACGCGAGCTATACAACGATCGGTCTGCCCGACAACGTAGCCGGTGGCTTGAGGTCCACCCGATGAGTTGGAGGCCGGCAGAGTTCGTTGCTTGCTTCGAGAAGATGTGTGCCGTGGCTGCTGCCGCAGCAGTGGTGATGTCGGTTTTGGGAGGGTGTGTGTCTGTTCCTGTTTTGAGTGATCCTGTTCCGCAGACTCCGGGTGCGCCGCAGAAGACGATCACGGAGTTGTTGACGCAGTGGGCGAATCTCACCGACGCTGCGATCGCTGCGACCGGTGTCACGGAGGGCTGGTTCCGTGGCGCGATCCTGGACGGCAAGCCCTGGGATCCGGCCGCAGAGGAAGTCGCCCTGTCGCCGTGTGGGACGGTCGGGGCGAAGACCGCTCACCAGGTCGACGCCGACGTGATGCATGCTGCGTTCGAGGAGGACCCGCATCCGATTGCGGACAAGCTCACCGCGTATTGGGAGAGCGAAGGGTTCACGGTGACGCGCACCGTCGATTGGACCTCGCCCTCCGGCAAAATGGATGTCTCGATCCGTGCTGTGCGATCGGACGGGGTGTATTACGGACTCACCGCTACAAGCACTCAAGTGGCCATCGATGTTTCGTCGGAGTGCTCTACCGATCCCTCCATCGACACGTGGGCGCGTGAGAAGTCGCTGCGGAATCCGCGCTCACCGTCTCCAACGCCGTCTCCGTCGCCTGCTGCCGGGGCGGATGCCCCCGCAGCGGGCGCCGATGAGTGGTTCTCGTGGATGTGACTCGGCTACGACGGACCGTGCCAGGCCCGACCTGGCATGGGTCACAGAGTGTTGCGACCGTCATGGGTCGACTGGCGGGGGCGTGTGCCGCAGCAGCCGTGGTGGTGTCGGCTTTGGGAGGGTGTGTGTCTGTTCCTGTTTTGAGTGATCCTGTTCCGCAGACTCCGGGTGCGCCGCAGAAGACGATCACGGAGTTGTTGACGCAGTGGGCGAATCTCACCGACGCTGCGATCGCTGCGACCGGTGTCACGGACGGCTGGTTCCGCGGGCCGATCCAGGATCAGAGGCCGTGGGATCCGGCCGCGGAAGACGTGAGTCTGCCACCGTGTGGGACGGTCGGGTCAAAGACGGCTCACCAGGTGAGCAACAATGTGACGCATGCTGCGTTCGAGGAGGACCCGCATCCGATTGCGGACAAGCTCACCGCGTATTGGGAGAGCGAAGGGTTCACGGTGACGCGCACCGTCGATTGGACCTCGCCCTCCGGCAAAATGGATGTCTCGATCCGTGCCGTGCGGTCGGACGGCGTGTTCTACGGACTTGGCGTCACCAGCACGATCGTCTCCATCGATGTTTCGTCGGAGTGCTCTACCGATCCCTCCATCGACACGTGGGCGCGTGAGAAGTCGCTGCGGAATCCGCGCTCACCGTCTCCAACCCCGTCTCCGTCGCCTGCCGACCTCGAGCAGGCCACGCTGTCGCTGTCGTTGAGGGCGTTGGAGAAGCCCTGACAACCCCTGACAACCCCCGCGAGACGCCCGCGTGCGGTGTCTTCGGCGCCTGTGCATACAGACGTGACACCTGACCCGGGGCGATCCAGCGCAGGCGCGGCGCGTCGGATATGCTGGGCGCGCAGCACAGAAACTGAATACTGGGCCAATCGAGGTCGATGCGGGAGAGCCGGGAGCGCGAGAGCGCACAGCCGGCACCGAAGGAGCAATCCTCCCCGACAATCTCTCAGGTACGCGTACCGCATCGGACTGGCCACTCTGAAAAGCAGGACGACGACACGATCGCCGTCCTCGCCCACGGTGAAAGCCGCGCGTCAGCGCGGTGAAACTCTCAGGCCGGATGACAGAGGGGGAGTTCTCACACAGCCGCATCGCGGTCTGTGCCCAACTCCCGGCGACGGCCGGCGAATCGGAGAACTCAATGACCTCGCACGAATCGGACCGCCTCTCCCCGCTGCACGACGCCCACCAGGCGGCCGGGGCATCCTTCACGGACTTCGCCGGCTGGCAGATGCCCGTCCGCTACTCCAGCGACCTGGCGGAGCACCACGCTGTCCGGGATGCCGCAGGACTCTTCGACCTCTCGCACATGGCGGAGATCGTCGTCCTCGGCCCGGAGGCAGGAGCAGCGCTCGACTACGCGCTCGCCGGCAAGCTGTCCGCCATCGGCATCGACCAGGCCAAGTACAGCCTGCTGCTGTCGCGCTCCGGCGGCATCGTGGACGACCTGGTCGTCTACCGCACCGGTGAGGACCGCTACATGGTGGTCGCCAACGCGGCCAACCGCTACCAGGTGGTCGAGGAGCTGCGGGCGCGCACGGCGCCGTTCGACGCCGAGGTGTTCGACGAGAGCGACGACATCGCGCTGATCGCGGTGCAGGGTCCCGCCGCGCTGTCCATCCTGAGCGCGACTCCCGGCTTCGCCATCGAAGGCGGCTCGTACGACGGCGACGACGTGGCCGCCCGCCTCGACGGCCTCAAGTACTACTGGTCCATCCCGGCGCTGTACGAAGCGCATCCCGTGCTGATCGCGCGCACCGGGTACACGGGCGAGGACGGCTTCGAGCTGTACCTCGCGCCGGACAACGCCCCCCAGCTCTGGGACGCGCTGCTGGAGGCGGGAGCAGAGCAGGGCCTCGTCCCGGCCGGGCTCGCCAGCCGCGACACCCTCCGCCTCGAAGCGGGGATGCCGCTGTACGGCCACGAGCTCGGCCTCGACACCTACCCTGCGCAGGCCGGACTCGGCCGCGTCGTCAACCTCGCGAAGGACACCGACTTCGTCGGGCGTGCCGCCAGCGAGGACGGCCCGGACGCAGAGGCTCCCGTGCTCGTCGGCCTGATGGGCCACGGCAAGCGCGCCGCCCGCGCCGGATACCCGGTGTACGCGACGAGCGAGACGGACGGCGGAGACGCATCCGTCGGTGTGGTCACCTCCGGCGCACTCTCCCCGACCATCGGCGTGCCGATCGCGATGGCGTATGTCGCCCCTCGCTACGCCCGCCCAGGCACAGAACTGCACGTCGACATCCGCGGCAACCGTCTCGGATACACCGTCACCGCCCTCCCCTTCTACAGCAGAAAGAAGCGCTAGCCATGGCCGCAGAACAGGACCTCAAATACACCGCAGAGCACGAGTGGATCCTCGTGGACGGCGACGTCGCGACGGTCGGCATCACCGCGTACGCGGCCGAGAAGCTGGGCGACGTGGTGTTCGTCGAGCTGCCGGAGGTCGGCAGCGAGCTGGCCGAGGGCAAGGTCGTCGGCGAGATCGAGTCGACCAAGTCGGTCGGCGAGCTGTTCGCCCCTGTCGACGGCACGGTCACCGAGATCAACGACGCCGTCGTGGATGCGCCGGAGCTCGTCAACAGCGACCCGTTCGGTGACGGCTGGCTCGTCAAGATCGCCTTCACCGCTCTCCCCACTCTTCTCAGCTACGACGAATACGCCGCCCTCACGGGCGAGTGAGGCATCAGCACTTCCATGACTGAACTCTTCCAGACGCGTCACATCGGCACCGGTGACGACGCGCAGCGCTCCATGCTGTCCTCCATCGGCTACGAGACGGTCGCCGACCTGGTCACCGCCGCCGTGCCGGACACGATCCGCGTCGACCCGGGCTACGAGTCCGTGCTTCCCGCGGCGGCCAGCGAGCGCGCGGCGCTCCGCGAGCTGCGCGCCCTGGCGGCGCAGAACACCGTCAACCGGTCGCTGATCGGCCTCGGGTACTACGGCACCATCACGCCGGCCGTGATCAAGCGCAACGTGCTGGAGAACCCGAGCTGGTACACGGCGTACACGCCGTACCAGCCGGAGATCTCGCAGGGACGCCTGGAAGCGCTGATCAACTTCCAGACGATGGTCGCCGACCTCACCGGCCTCGACACCGCAAACGCGTCGATGCTGGACGAGGGAACAGCCGTCGTCGAGGGGATGCTGCTGGCCCGCCGCGCATCCAAGGTGAAGTCGGCGAGGTTCGTCGTCGACGCGGACACCTTCCCGCAGACGCTCGCGCTGCTGCGCAACCGGGCGGATGCGGTCGGCATCGAGCTCGTCGTGCTCGACCTGGCAGCCACCCCGGCCGACTCCGCCGAGCTGGCCGACGCGTTCGGGCTGTTCGTGCAGTACCCTGGCGCATCCGGCCGGGTCTGGAACCCGGCTGATGTCATCGCCTCGGCCAAGGCAGGGGGAGCGGTGGTCGTGGCCGCGGCCGACCTGCTCGCGCTCACCCAGCTCCGCTCGCCAGGCGAGCTCGGCGCAGACGTCGCTGTCGGCACCAGCCAGCGCCTCGGTGTGCCGATGGGCTTCGGCGGCCCGCACGCCGGCTTCATGGCCGTGCGCTCCGGCCTGGAGCGCCAGCTTCCCGGCCGCCTCGTCGGCGTGTCCCAGGATGCGGTGGGCAAGCCGGCGTACCGGCTCACGCTGCAGACCCGCGAGCAGCACATCCGCCGCGAGAAGGCCACCTCGAACATCTGCACCGCCCAGGTGCTGCTCGCCGTCATGGCCGCGATGTACGCGGTCTACCACGGCCCGCGCGGGCTCAAGGCGATCGGCCGGCGGGTGCACCTCACCGCGGCGACCACCGCGACCGTGCTCCGCGAGCGCGGCGTCGACGTAATCTCCGAGTCGTTCTTCGACACCATCCAGGTGCGGGTCGCCGACGCAGCCGCGACGGTCGCCGCCGCCCACGAGCGCGGCATCCTGCTGCACGCGGCAGACGCATCCACTGTCTCCCTGAGCTTCGACGAGGAGGTCGCGGCCGACCTCGCTGAGGGGTCGACGCTGTTCGCGGACCTGCTCTCCGTGTTCGGCGCGGACGCCGCCGCAGACGAAGCAGGCACGGACGGCTCCGACGTCAGGATGATCGACGGCGTCCCATCGTTCGACCACACCCTGCTCCGGTCCAGCGCCTACCTGACCCACCCCGTCTTCAACACGCATCACTCCGAGACGGCCATGATGCGGTACCTCAAGTACCTCGCCGACAAGGACTACGCGCTCGACCGCGGCATGATCCCGCTCGGCTCATGCACGATGAAGCTCAACGCCGCCACCGAGATGGAGGCCGTCACCTGGCCGGAGTTCGCCGGGCTGCACCCGTACGCGCCCGCTGACGACGTTCGCGGCTCCCTCGCGCTCATCGACCAGCTCGAGACCTGGCTCGCCGACGTGACGGGCTACGACTCCGTCTCGCTGCAGCCGAACGCAGGAAGCCAGGGCGAGCTCGCCGGACTGCTCGCGATCCGCGGATACCACCGCTCGCGCGGCGACCTCGCGCGCACGGTCTGCCTCATCCCGCAGAGCGCCCACGGCACCAACGCGGCGTCGGCGGTCCTCGCCGGGATGTCCGTGGTGGTCGTCGCCTGCGATGAGCTCGGCAACGTCGACCTCGACGACCTCCGCGCGAAGATCGCCGAGCACGCGGACACCCTCGCCGCGCTCATGATCACGTACCCGTCCACGCACGGCGTGTACGAGCACGAGGTCGTCGCGATCACCCAGGCGGTACACGACGCGGGCGGCCAGGTCTACGTCGACGGCGCCAACCTGAACGCCCTCCTCGGCTACGCCCGCTTCGGCGACTTCGGCGGAGACGTCAGCCACCTCAACCTGCACAAGACGTTCTGCATCCCGCACGGCGGCGGCGGACCGGGCGTCGGCCCCGTCGCGGCGAAGGCGCACCTCGCGCCGTTCCTGCCAGGCCACCCGCTCGCTCAGGATGCGACGCACCCGCTGTCGTCGGCGAGCGGTTCGGCAGGGGAGCGCGTCGAGCACGCGGGCGGTCCGGTGTCGAGCGCGCCGTACGGGAGTCCGAGCATCCTGCCGATCAGCTGGGCGTACGTCCGGATGATGGGCGCCTCCGGCCTCCGGGATGCGACGGGTGCTGCCGTCCTCGCGGCCAACTACGTCGCCGTCAAGCTCCGCGACTCCTTCCCGGTGCTCTACGCGGGCGACAACGGCCTCGTGGCGCACGAGTGCATCCTGGACCTGCGGCCGCTGACCGAGCAGACCGGCGTGACCGTCGACGACGTGGCCAAGCGCCTCATCGACTACGGCTTCCACGCCCCGACGATGAGCTTCCCCGTCGCGGGCACGCTGATGGTCGAGCCGACGGAGAGCGAAGACCTCGGCGAGCTCGACAGGTTCGTCGCCGCGATGATCGCCATCCGCGCCGAGGCGGACGCCGTCGCCGCGGGGGACTGGCCGGCCGACGACAACCCGCTGCGCGGCGCCCCGCACACCGCGGAGTCCGTCATCTCCGGCGAGTGGACGCACGCGTACTCCCGCGAGCAGGCCGTCTACCCGGTTCCTGGCCTGGTCCGTTCCAAGTACTGGCCACCCGTCCGCCGCATCGACCAGGCATACGGCGACCGCAACCTCTTCTGCGCCTGCCCGCCTCCCGAGGCCTTCGCCTAGTCGCCCAAACCATCGAGTCCGAACTTATTCACGCCCTCACCCGGCGTGTCGCGTGAATAAGTTCGGACTCGATTGCTGGTTAAGCGAAGATGTGCGGCCAGAGGGCGACGGCGAGCGGGTAGCCGACGAACGAGACGATGTCGATGACGACGTGGGCGACGACGAGCGGCATCACGCGGCCCCAGCGGGTATAGCACCAGCCGAAGACGACGCCCATGATCGCGTTGCCGACGAACGGCCCGAAGCCCTGGTAGAGGTGGTAGCTCCCGCGCAGCAGGGCGGCGGAGACGATGATGGTCCACTTCCCCCAGCCGAGCTGCCGCAGCCGGGTGAACAGGTAGCCGACGATGATGACCTCTTCCTGCAGGCCGGCGCGCAGCGCGGCGAACACCAGGATGGGAACGGTCCACCAGTGCGTGTCCAGCGGAGACGCCTGCACCTGCACGGTCACCCCGACCACCCGGCCGAGGGCGTAGAACAGGATGCCGGGGATGCCGATCGCGAGGAACAGGAGCATCCCGCCACCGAGGTCGGGAAGCGGCCTGGTCAGATCGAACCCGATCCGTCGGAATCCGCTGCGCTCCCGCTGCCAGAGCAGGAAGATCACCAGCGCGACGGCGAACAGCGGGAAGAGGTTGCCGAGGAACTGGTAGGTGAAGTCCAGCCACTCCCTGGTGCTCTGCGACGGGTTGACCTGCGCCGTCTGGTCAGCCAGCGGCGTCGTGTCCGTGGCCCGCGCGACGATCTCGACGATCGAGTAGACAGCGGATGCGCCGAGCGACAGCCCGAGGACGATCGCGATCTCCCACCACAGCCGCGGGCGCTGTGCGCGTTCGAGCGGAATCTCGGCGGACCAGGGGGTTTCACGGCTCATAGAGGCATCCTGCCAGGTCTTGGACGACGGCCCCTGGATGCGCTTTGTCCTGTCTGAACGGGCGGAAGCGGTCGATTCGTTGCACCACGCGGTCGAAAATCGCCGTTCTTGTGTGCATCGTGCAATTTTCCGCTAACCGAGTTACCACTGTGTAACGTTTTGCCGCCCCGTTTTGCATTCAAACCGTGCGATACCTAGGGTCATTCTTATCCAGCGCGGTCCGGACGCACTCGCATGTCCGCGGCCGACGCACACTTCGCACAGGAGGAACATTGCACATCAAGGGAAGAAAGGTCAGGTACGCGGTCAGCGCGGTCGCCGTCGCCGGCGTCGCAGCGCTTGCACTGTCAGCCTGCACCACGTCCGGCAGCACCGGTGGATCCACCGCTGCGCAGGGCGGCTCCGTGTCGGTCGCTGTCGTGAACGACTTCACGTCGTTCAACTCGCAGACGCCGCAGGGCAACCTGGACACCAACGGCCAGGTCGGCTACCTCGACGGCTCGTACGGAACCGGGTTCCAGTACATCGACAACAACTACAAGATCGTCCACGACGACAAGTTCGGCAAGTTCGAGAAGCTCTCGGACGACCCGCTGACGGTCAAGTACACGTTGAACAAGGCCGACAAGTGGTCAGATGGCCAGCCCGTCACTGCTGACGACATGGTGCTCGCCTGGGCGATCGCATCCGGTTACTACGACTCGTCGACCACCGACGACCAGGGCAACGTCACCAAGGGAACCCAGTACTTCACGATCGCTGGTTCCACGGCGGGTCTCGACACGACCGCCTTCCCGACGGTCGGCGACAACAACACGTCGATCACCCTGAAGTACGGCACCCCGTACGTCGACTGGGAGCTCGTCAACCCGATCGCGCAGCCCGCGCACATCGTCGCCAAGAAGGCGGGCCTGTCATCGGCCGCCGACCTGACGAAGCTGCTCAAGGGCCTGCAGAAGGGCGACAAGGACAACCCTGCCGCTCCGGACGCCACGCTCAAGAAGGCTGCTGACTTCGTCAACACCGGCTACGACGTGACCGCGTTCCCGACCGACAAGGACCTCCTGGTCTCCTCCGGACCGTTCGTGGTCTCCGGCTGGACCCCCGGTCAGTCGCTCACGATGGTGAAGAACAAGTACTACGCCGGTGGACTCAAGCCGAACGTGGACAAGATCGTCTTCCGCATCATCCCTGACGCGAACGCACAGGTCACCGCTCTCCAGAACGGTGAGGTCGACATCATCAACCCGCAGGCCTCCGCCGACACGATCACCGCGCTGAAGAACACCAGCGCCAAGGTCCTCACCGGTGCTCAGGCCTCGTACGACCACCTCGACCTCAACTTCGGCTCGCAGACGTTCGCGGACCCGAAGGTGCGCGAGGCGTTCCTGAAGACGATCCCGCGTCAGCAGATCCTCGACTCGATCGTCACCCCTGTCGACTCGAAGGCCAAGGTCCTCGACTCGCAGATCTTCCTGCCCAACCAGGAACAGTACGCGGACACCGTGAAGATGAACGGTTCTGACAAGTTCGCCAAGGTCGACATCGACGGCGCCAAGGCGCTGCTCGCCGGTGCCACCCCGACGGTCAGGATCCTCTACAACACGAACAACCCGAACCGTGTCGACGAGTTCCAGGCCATCTCGGCCTCGGCCTCCAAGGCCGGCTTCAAGGTCGTCGACGCTGGATCGCCCGACTGGAGCAAGCTCCTCCCGGGTGGCGACTACGACGCTTCGCTCTTCGGCTGGATCAGCCCTGGTGCAGGCACGTCGCAGATCCCGCAGCTGTTCACCACCAACGGTGGCGGTAACTACAACCGTTACTCGGCGGCGAACGACCTCGCTGTGAAGTCGCAGACGACGCTTGACCCGTCCGAGCTGACCAAGATCGAGCAGCAGATCGACGCGAAGACCTTCGCAGACGGATACGGCCTCCCGCTGTTCCAGCTGCCCGGTGTCTTCGGCGCCACCGCTCGTGTGGAAGGCGTGAAGTACAACGGCGGACAGTCCGGTCCGTTCTGGAACTTCTGGGAGTGGTCGGTCAAGTCCTCCACCGCGAAGTAACCAGCTCCAACAGTGAGAGTGCCCGGGTGAACCCCGGGCACTCTCCTGCCGCGGGGCGTCGGCGGTTCCGTCGACGCCCCGTATCATGTAGTCGGTGGACGAGACCCGTTCATCCATTCCGATACGCGTCGACGCGGGCCGAGTGCCCGCCACCCCCGAGCCGGCGCGCACTGTCAGTGAGGTTTTCAACCTATGGCGAGTTTCATCCTGAGACGCCTTCTCGTCTCGGTGCTCATCATCATCGCCGCATCGTTCCTGATGTACATGCTGGTCGCGTACAGCGCAGACCCGCTCCAGGACCTGCGGAGCAGCAATTCCCCCAACAAGACTCAGCTCATCAACGCCAGGATCCAACTCCTGCAGCTCGACGTCCCCCCGCCGCTGCGTTGGCTTCTGTGGCTCGGAGGTGCGGCCAAGTGCCTCATCCCGTTCGCGAACGCGTGTGACCTCGGCTCCACGATCTCGAACGCTCAGGTCGTCGACATCCTGCCGCAGGCTCTCGCATCGACCATCCAGCTCGTCACGGTCGCGCTCATCCTCGCGATCCTGCTCGGTGTCACCATCGGTATCGTCACCGCCCTTCGCCAGTACAGCGGACTCGACAACGTCGTCACGTTCCTCAGCTTCTTCCTGTACTCGCTCCCGGCGTTCCTCGTGGCCGTGCTCCTCAAGGAGTTCGTCGCGATCGGCTTCAACAACTTCCTCGCGAAACCGACGATCCAATGGTGGGTCGCCGGCCTCATAGGACTGGTGGCCGGCCTCATCTGGCAGTCGCTGATCGGCGGCGACATGAGGCGGCGTGTGACCACGTTCCTCATCTCCGGCGTCGCGACGGCCGGAATCCTGCTGCTGATGTCCGCGACGGACTGGTTCCTCAAGCCCGGCCTCGGCCCGGTGGTGATGATCATCCTCGTGGCGGCCATCGTCCTCGGCACGACCGCCCTGATCTCCGGCCTGCAGAACCGCAGGGCGCTGCTCACGGCCGCGATCACCGGCGCGATCACGATCGTCTGCTACTTCGCGCTGCAGCCGCTGTTCGACATCTCGTCGGTCGCGACCATCATCATCCTGATCGTCGTCGCCATCGTGGTCAGCCTCGCCATCGGCTACTTCGTCGGAGGCTACGACCGCGGTCAGAACATGCGGGTCGGCGTCATCGTCACCATCGCGTCCGGCGCCCTCGTGCTGCTCGACCGCTTCATGCAGGCGTGGCCGCAGTACTTCCAGGACACCAACGGCCGCCCGATCGCGACCGTCGGTTCGTCGACGCCCGGGCTGTCCGGTGACATCTGGGAGACGGGGCTCGACACGTTCACCCACCTGGCGCTGCCGACCGTCGCGCTGCTGCTGATCTCGTTCGCGTCGTACACCAGGTACTCCCGCGCCGGGATGCTCGAAGTCCTCAACCAGGACTTCATCCGCACCGCGCGCGCCAAGGGTCTGCCCGAGCGCACCGTCGTCGTCCGTCACGCCTTCCGCAACATGCTGATCCCGATCACCACCCTGGTGGCGTTCGATGTCGGCGCACTGCTCGGTGGCGCGATCATCACGGAGCGCGTGTTCGCGATCCCCGGGATGGGTTCGCTGTTCAACGCCGGACTCCAGCGCGGTGACCTCAACCCGGTGATGGCCTACTTCGTCGTGATCGCCGCCATGGCCATTCTGTTCAACTTCCTCGCGGACCTCGCGTATGCCGCACTCGACCCGAGAGTGAGGGTCCGATAATGTCCAGCACCGAACCCATGATCGCCGACGAGCTGCAGGCGCCGACCGCACCACCGGTCAGCCAGGGCAAGCTCATCTGGAAGCGGTTCCTGTCCAACAAGGTCGCCGTCATCAGCGCGATCCTGTTCATCGTCATCATCCTGTTCTCGATCTCCGCGATCGGCATCGGAAACATCCACGGCTGGTGGAAGTACGACTACAAGGAGCTGAACGACCAGGTCAAGCAGGGGTCACCGACGCTCGAGCACCCGTTCGGACAGGACCGCATCGGCAAGGACTACTTCGCCCTCGTCATGCGCGGCATCCAGAACTCCGTGCTGGTGATGATCATCATCGGCGTCATCGCGAGTGTGCTCGGCGTCTTCGTCGGCGCGGTCGCGGGGTACTTCCGCGGCATCGTCGATGCCATCCTGATGCGCATCACCGACGTGTTCATCGTCATCCCCGCCCTCGTGATCGGCTCGGTCGTCGGGCACTGGACCGGAGGCCTCGGCGCTCCGTTCCTCGCCCTGATGCTCGGCTTCTTCTCCTGGATGGGCATCGCACGTCTGGTCCGAGGCGAGTTCCTCTCACTCCGAGAGCGTGAGTTCGTCGAGGCGGCGCGCGTCGCCGGTGCCTCCGACATGCGGATCATCTTCAAGCACATCCTGCCGAACGCCATCGGCGTCGTGATCGTTTCGTCGACGCTGATCATGGCCGCTGCCATCCTGCTCGAGACGGCGCTGTCCTTCCTCGGCTACGGCATCCGCCCGCCGGACGCGTCGCTCGGTCTCCTGATCAGCTCGAACGAGTCGGCCTTCCAGACCCGTCCGTGGCTGTTCTGGTGGCCTGGCGCGTTCATCGTGACCCTCGCCCTGCTCGTCAACTTCGTCGGCGACGGTCTCCGGGATGCGTTCGACCCGCGCCACCGCCGGTTCAACCTGCGCAAGATGCGCGAGGAGGAGCCGGAGCCGGGCGAGGGCGACGCAGGAACCCCGAAGACCGGAGCGGCCATCGCGGAGGACGTGCTGTGACCAGCGCCGTCCTCGCCCTGCCCCTCGCCGCCGTGACCCTCTGGTCAGGCGAGGAGCAGGGCGGCGATCGTGCCGGCGAGCAGCAGCACCAGGGCCGACAGGCTCACCAGGTGCCAGCGGACCGTCACGGGCGTCTCGTCGGCGATCCCCGCCTCGAGCGCTCCGCTGTCGCGGAGCTGCGTCCACTGGCGGCGCACCACCTCGGCGGCGGCGCCGGACGGAGTGGACAGCAGATCGCCCGGCCGGCGCACGCTGTCGGCGACGCTCGGCTTGCCGACGCGTCCCTTGGTCTCGCTGCGGGTCGCCCTGAGCGTCCTGGACGTTCCAGGCGCAGGCAGCGACCAGACGGCGTACTTGTGGCCGGGCGTGTAGAGCGTCAGCGCGAACTTCGTGTCGACGTTGATGAGCGCCTCCCACGGGATCTGGACGGTGCTCGTCACGTTGACCACCGTCAGGCCGTCGCGGGCGACGACGAACAGGGGACGCCACAGCGTCACCCACGCCAGCAGCGCGAAGAAGGCGCACGGCGCGATGTACAGCAGCCGCTGATCGTGGATGCTCACCAGCAGTCCGATGGTCAGCGCGGCACAGGCCGCCCAGATCAGGACGGCAACGACCCGGTTGAACCGGGAGACGAACACCTCGCGTTCGTCGGCGGAGGCGTAAGGCATGTGACCATGCTCTCACCCCTCGCGCCCTCGGACGGCGACCGGAGACGCCGGGCGATCCCCGGCGCTCGCGAAAGGAACAGCACATCATGACCGACAACACCAACGGTCAGGCGGGCGTCGTGAGCGACGCCGCCGTTCTCCAGGTCACCGACCTGTCGGTGGACTTCGGCGTCGACAACGTCTGGGTCCCGGCTGCCAAGAAGCTCAACTACTCGATCAGGGCGGGCGAGGTGCTGGCGATCGTCGGCGAGTCCGGCTCTGGCAAGAGTGCGAGCTCGATGGCGATCCTCGACCTCCTGCCGGAGAACTCGCGCGTGCGGGGGAGCATCAAGCTGGAGGGGCGCGAGCTCACCGGCCTCAACCCGCAGCAGATGCGCCGCGTGCGCGGACGCCAGGTTTCCGTGATCTTCCAGGAGCCGATGACGGCGCTGAACCCCGTATACACGGTGGGCTTCCAGATCGTGGAGACCCTGCGCATCCACTTCGGGATGTCGCCGCACGAGGCGAAGGAGCGTGCGCTCGAGCTGCTCGGCATGGTCGAGCTGCCCGACCCGGTGAAGGCGTTCAACTCGTACCCCCACCAGCTCTCCGGCGGCCAGCGTCAGCGCGCGATGATCGCGCAGTCGATCTCCTGCGACCCGAAGCTGCTCATCGCCGACGAGCCGACCACCGCGCTCGACGTGACGGTCCAGGCCGAGATCCTGGAGCTGCTGCGTTCGCTGCGCGACCGTCTCGACAGCGCCATCCTGCTGATCACCCACGACATGGGCGTCGTCGCCGACCTGGCGGACAACATCGTCGTGATGCGCAAGGGCGACATCGTCGAGTCCGGCACCGTCGCCGAGGTCTTCGCTAACCCGCAGCACCCGTACACCATCGCCCTGCTGGAGGCGGTGCCCCACCTCGGTCAGCGCGAGGACGAGGAGATCGACACCACGGCGGCCCTCGCCGCAGGCACGGAGAACCCGGACGCCGCGTTCGCAGAGCGCATCCGGGTGAACGAGCGCATCGCCGCCGAGGAGCACACCAAGTCCGAGATGGACAAGCGCAAGGTCGTCGTCGACTTCCAGAACGTGGCCATCGAGTACCCGAAGCACGGCCGCGTTCCCGCGTTCCGCGCGGCGAGCGACATCGACCTGCAGATCCACGAGGGCGAGGTCGTCGGCCTGGTCGGCGAGTCCGGCTCAGGAAAGACCACGCTCGGCCGCTCGGCCATCGGGCTGCTGCCCATCCACTCCGGCAAGCTGGTCGTCGCCGGTCAGGACATCAGCAACGCGAACCGCGACGAGATCCGCAAGCTGCACCGCAACGTCGGCATCGTGTTCCAGGACCCGTCGTCGTCGCTGAACCCGCGTCTGCAGATCTCCGACTCGATCGGCGAGCCGCTGCGGCTCGCCAAGGGACTGAAGGGCCAGGAGCTCGCGAAGGAGGTCGACCGCCTCCTCGACAGCGTCGAGCTGCCGCTCGCGTACCGCAGCCGCTTCCCGCACGAGCTCTCCGGCGGCCAGAAGCAGCGCGTCGGCATCGCCCGCGCACTGTCGCTGAAGCCGCAGGTGCTGATCGCCGACGAGCCGACCAGCGCGCTCGACGTCTCCGTTCAGGCCCGCGTCCTCGATCTGATGCAGAACCTGCAGCGCGAGATGAACTTCGCCTGCCTCTTCATCACGCACGACCTCGCCGTCATCGACGTGCTCGCCGACCGCATCGCGGTGATGCACCACGGCAACCTGGTCGAGGTCGGAACGCGCAATGAGATCCTGCGCTACCCGAAGGAGGCGTACACGCAACGCCTCCTCGCCGCGGTGCCGCTGCCGGACCCCGACCAGCAGCGCGCCCGCCGCACGCTGCGGCTGGAACTGCTGGCCGCCGGTTCCGACGAGGCCGTCGTGCCCGCCGTCGAGCTGCAGGAGCCTGAGCCCCCGGTGGCGCAGGGACTGTAGCGAGGGCGGATCACCGCATCCACCAGAGGGGCCCGGCGCTGAGTGCGTCGGGCCCTTGGTCGTTCCCCTGATAGAATGGACCGTTCCCCACTTATCCTTCTGACGAGAGTCGAGTCTGCACGCATGTCCGAGAACGCCGTCGCCCACCGCGATGATCTGCGCAATGTCGCAATCGTCGCCCACGTCGACCACGGCAAGACCACGCTGGTCGACGCCATGCTCCGGCAGACGAATTCGTTCGGCGACCACGAACACGTCGAAGAGCGTGCCATGGACTCCAACGAGCTCGAGCGCGAGAAGGGCATCACGATCCTCGCCAAGAACACGGCGATCTCGTACAAGGGCAAGCACGCCACCAACGGCCCCATCACGATCAACGTGATCGACACCCCCGGCCACGCCGACTTCGGTGGAGAGGTCGAGCGCGGCCTGTCGATGGTCGACGGCGTCGTGCTGCTCGTCGACGCGTCGGAGGGTCCGCTTCCGCAGACCCGCTTCGTGCTGCGCAAGGCGCTCGAGGCCAAGCTGCCCGTCATCCTCGCCGTCAACAAGACCGACCGCGCAGACGCCCGCATCGAGGAGGTCGTGAGCGAGAGCCAGGACCTCCTGCTCGGCCTCGCCAGCGACATGGCCGACGACGTGCCGGACCTCGACCTGGATGCGATCCTCGACGTCCCCGTCGTCTACGCCTCCGGCCGCGCGGGCGCTGCGAGCCGCAACCAGCCCGCCAACGGCGAGCTGCCGGACAACGACGACCTGGAGCCGCTGTTCGAGGCCATCCTCGAGCACATCCCCGCTCCCACCTACGACCCGAGCGCTCCGCTGCAGGCACACGTCACCAACCTCGACGCCTCGCCGTTCCTCGGCCGCCTCGCGCTGCTGCGCATCTTCAACGGCACCCTCAAGAAGGGCCAGACCGTCGCCTGGGTGCGCCACGACGGCGACGTGCACAACGTGCGCGTGACCGAGCTGATGATCACGAAGGCCCTCGACCGCTACCCGGCCGAGAGCGCCGGCCCTGGCGACATCGTCGCCGTCGCCGGTTTCGCCGACATCATGATCGGCGACACCCTCGCCGACCCGGAGGACATCCGCGCCCTTCCGGCCATCCACGTGGATGAGCCGGCCATCTCGATGACGATCGGCACGAACACCTCGCCGCTCGTCGGCAAGGTGAAGGGCCACAAGCTCACCGCGCGCATGGTCAAGGACCGTCTCGACCGCGAGCTGGTCGGCAACGTCTCGCTCCGCGTGCTCGACATCGGGCGTCCTGACGCGTGGGAGGTCCAGGGCCGTGGAGAGCTCGCGCTCGCCATCCTGGTCGAGCAGATGCGCCGCGAGGGCTACGAGCTCACCGTCGGCAAACCGCAGGTGGTCACCAAGCGCGTCGACGGCAAGCTGCAGGAGCCGTTCGAGCACCTCACGATCGACGCGCCGGAGGAGTACCTCGGCGCCATCACGCAGCTCCTCGCCGCCCGCAAGGGCCGCATGGAGAACATGGCGAACCACGGCACCGGCTGGGTCCGCATGGAGTTCATCGTCCCGTCGCGCGGCCTGATCGGCTTCCGCACCGAGTTCCTCACGACCACGCGTGGAACCGGCATCGCCAACGCGATCGGTCACGGCTACGACGACTGGGCCGGCCAGATCGTCACCCGCAGCAACGGTTCCATCGTGGCCGACCGCTCCGGTGTGGTCACCCCGTTCGCCATCATCGCTCTGCAGGAGCGCATGACGTTCTTCGTGAACCCCACGGAGGAGGTCTACGAGGGCATGGTCATCGGTGAGAACTCGCGTGCAGACGACATGGACGTGAACATCACCAAGGAGAAGAAGCTGACCAACATGCGTCAGTCGACCGCGGACAACTTCGAGTCGATGACGCCGTCGCGCCAGCTGACGCTCGAGGAGTGCCTCGAGTTCGCCCGCGAGGACGAGTGCGTCGAGGTCACCCCGGAGGCCGTCCGCATCCGCAAGGTCGAGCTCGACTCGAACGCGCGTGCCCGCGCCACCTCGCGTCTGAAGAAGCAGGACCAGAACGCCTGATCGAACGTACCCTTGACCTGACGGCTCGCACGGCGGGCCGTCAGGAAGGGGCGATCGTGAAGCGATCCAGGATGCTCGTGGGCGTTCCGCTCGCGATCGTGCTCGCCCTCGGCGTCACGCCGGCGCTGACGGGCTGCGGCATCGAGGGCATCGTCAAGGACGCCACGGGCGGCAACGTCGACATCGGCGGAAAGAAGGTCCCTGCCGACTTCCCGTCCGCTGTCCCGCTCTACGACGGCGACGTGGTGCTCGGCGCCTCCGTCGGCTCCGGCGACGCCGAAGTCTGGAACGTCACGGTGAAGCTCCCGGACGCGAAGGCGTACCAGGACATCCAGAAGCAGCTCGCGGACGCCGGTTTCACCGGCGAGTTCGGCGCCACCTCGCCGGACGGCGGTGGCACAGGCACCTTCGCGAGCGACGCATACGGCGTGCTCGTCGTGGTCACCTCGGCCGGCATCAACGGCTGGGTCGCCAACTACTCCGTCTCCCGCACCCCCGCATCCACCCCTGCCCCCACCCCCTGAACAATCGAGCCCGGACTTCTGCACGCGACACGCCGGGTGTAGGCGTGCAGAAGTCCCGGCTCGATGGTCAGGCGAAGAGGGTGGCGCCGACGTAGGAGCCGGAACGGGCACCGGGCGGCACGGCGAAGATGCCGGAGCCGACGTGCTTGACGTACTCGTTCATGGCGTCGTTCTTCGCGAGCTGCATCTGGATCGGGATGAACTGCTTCCGCGGGTCGCTCTGGAACGCGATGAAGAACAGCCCGGCGTTGAGCCGGCCGAGCTCGTCGTTCCCGTCCACGAAGTTGTAGCCGCGGCGCAGAAGCTGGGCGCCGTTGTTGGTCTTCGGATGCGCGAGCCTGACGTGCGAGTCCGGGTCGATCTTGGTGCCGCCGGTGGGGGAGAGTGCGATGAAGTTCGGTTCGCTGAACTCGGTGCCGCCGGAGAGCGGAGCGCCCTCGCCCTTGTCACGGCCGATGATGCGCTCCTGCTCGCCGAGCTGTTGCCTGTCCCAGGTCTCGATGACCATGCGGATCTTGCGCGCCACCAGGTAGGAGCCCCCGCGCATCCACTGGTCGTCGCCGCCCGAGCCTGCCCACACCTGGTCGGCGACCACCGCTGTGTCCTCCGACTTGATGTTCGCCGTGCCGTCCTTGAACCCGAACAGGTTGCGCGGCGTGGTCTGGCTGCGCGAGGTGGACGACGTGCGTCCGAAACCGAGCTGCGACCAGCGGATGGTCGCGCGCCCGAACGCGATCCGGGACAGGTTGCGGATCGCGTGCACCGCCACCTGAGGGTCGTCGCTGCACGCCTGCACGCAGAGGTCGCCTCCGACGAGCGCGTCCTGCAGGGCGTCGCCGGGGAAGTGCGGCAGGTCGACGAGCGCGGCAGGCCGACGGGATGCGATCCCGAACCGGTCGTGCCCGTCCGCCGTCTCGAACAGGGTCGGCCCGAACCCGAAGGTGAGAGTGAGACCGCCCGCAGGCAGGTCGAGAGCTTCGCCGGTGTCGTCCGGGGGCGCATCCACGGGGCCGCTCGCCGGTCCGTACTTCCCGGCCGGTCGCCCCTGAGTCATCCGCGCGCCGGCGGTGGTCCAGTCCTGCAGGAGTTCGACGAGGCCGGCGCGGTCGAGGCCGTCGACGACGTCGAAGGTCGCGAAGTGCAGCCTGTCCTGCGCCGGCGTCGTGATCCCGGCCTGGTGCTCTCCGTAGAACGGGTATGTCGCCGACGAGTCGGTGGATGCGCCGAGCACCGTCCTGTCGACGGCGATTCCCGCTCCGACGCCCACCACGCCGGCGCCGACCGCAGCGCCGGCCAGGCCGAGAAGCCCGCGGCGGGAGAGGCCGGACGTGCTGCCGGTCTCTCCCGCCGCTGGCGCGTTCTCGTTGCCGGTCTCCGAAGTCACCCGCAGACCTACTTGACGATGATCGAGGTGAGCTGGCTAAGCGGCTCGCTGAGGGCGTTGACCTCGTCGGACAGCTCCTTCACCTGGGAGGTGCTCAGCTCGGCGTAGCTCACGTAGCCGTCGCCCGACTTGTACTGGTCGAGCAGCGTGGTGATCGCGGCGAACTCGGTGTCGAGCTGGGCGACGACCTTCTTGCCGTTCGCTCCCTTGCCCTCCGCGATGTCGCGGACGATGCCGTACGCGACCTGCGCGCCTTCGACGTTGGCCTGGAAGTCCCACAGGTCCGTGTGCGAGAAGGTCTCCTCCTCGCCGGTGATCTTGCTGCGGGAGACCTCCTCCATCAGGCCGATGGCGCCGTTGGAGATCTGGTCGATGGTGAGGCTGAAGTTCTTCGCGTACACCAGGTCGTAGAGCTTCTGCGTGTCGGCGACGAGCTGGTCGCCGAGCACCTTCCGGCCGGCGGAGTCGGAGGGCGTGAAGCCGGCGGGAGCCCAGAGATCCTTCTCGATGCGGTGCCAGCCCGTCCAGTTCTGCCCTGCCTCCAGGTCGGCCTCGCGCAGGTCGATGGCGGGGTCGATGTCTCCGAACTGCTCGGCGGTCGGCTCGATGCGCTCGTAGAACGCCCGCGCAGCAGGGTACTGGGTGCGCGCGGCGGCGTCGTCCCCTGCCTCGTACGCCTTGGCGAAGGCCTGCGTCGCGGTGAGGAGCTGGCCGCTCTGGTCCTTGACGTATGAGATGTAGTTGGTGACGGCCTGCGAGACCTGCTTGCTCTCGCTGGCGGAGGTGGTGGTGTCCTTGCCCTTGGTGACGCTGAACTTCGTCAGCGAGGTCGGGCTGCCGACCATGCCCTTCTTGCAGGCGGTGTAGTAGCTGCCCTCGGCGAGCTGGACGACGTAGTTGACCGTGGTGCCTGGCCCGACGTTCTCCTTCTCGCCCGCGATGCGCAGTTTGTCGTCCGCGAGCACCTCGAACTCGTTGACGTCCGTTCCGGTGTTGGTGACCTGGAACGTCACGGCGCCGCTGGGAGCGGTGGCGGTGGAGACGGTGCACTTCTCGTCGTTCAGCGTGACGCTGATCGCCTCGGCGTCGGCAGACGCCTTGTTGGGCACGCAGCCGGTGAGGGCGATCGCGATGGTGGCGGCGCCGATGGTTCCGGCGAGGACGCCGAAGGTGCGGGATCGTGGCATGGGGGTGCTTTCTCGTGCAGGAGGATGCGTCAGTGCGGCGCGGTTCAGGATGCTGTGGTGCGGGGGAGAGGGGAGGTGCTGCTCGCGGCCATGCTGCTCGACGCGCTGCTGCTGGATGCGCCGCTGCTGGATGCGCTGCTGCTGGATGCGGTCGCCTGGTGCTGCTGCACCGAATCCGGTGTCGTCGTCGCGGGTTTCGCGGGTTTCGCGGACGCGCGGTGCTGCCGCAGGTAGAACGCGGACACGATCACGACGTATGCGAGCCAGCCGAACACCTGCAGCCAGGTGGGCGACGGGTTGAAGTTCACGATGCCGGTCAGGAAGGTGCCGTACCAGCTGGAGGAGGGGATGATGCCGCTGATGTCGTACGCGTGGACCCCCGCGCCGGGAAGCACGCCGGCCTCCTGCAGGTCGCCGATGCCGTATGCGAGCACGCCGCCGGCCACCAGGATAAGGAACGCCCCTGTCCAGGTGAAGAAGGTCCCGAGGTTGATCTTGACCATGCCGCGGTAGATGAGCGCGCCGATCACGACCGCCGTGAGGATACCGAGCAGCGCGCCGACGACCGGCTCCCACCCGCCACCGACGCTGGCGACCGTGGCCCAGACGAACAGCGCCGTCTCGATACCTTCGCGCCCGACGCTCAGCATGGCCAGGATGATGACGCCCCAGCCGGCGCCGACCAGCGCGGAGTCGAGCTTCGACTGCAGGGTCGTCTTCATGCTGCGGGCGGTCTTGCCCATCCAGAACGTCATCCAGGTGACGAAGCCGACGGCGACGAGCGAGAGGCCGCCGCCGAGGATCTCCTGCGCCTGGAAGCTGAGGCCGTACGGCCCCCAGGTGAGCAGAGCGCCGAGGCCGAGCGGCACGACGACCGCGATCCCGATGCCGGCCCAGAGCTTGGAGAGCACGTCGCGGCGTCCGACCTTCACCACGTACGCGATCAGAATCCCGACGACGAGAGATGCTTCGAGACCTTCGCGGAGGCCGATCAGATAGTTCGCGAACACAGAGCACTTTCGGAAGGAGTGGCGGGGGAGGTTGGTAAGGCTAACCTTACCGCCTTCGACCTTAGACAACCGTGCCCAGCATGTCCAGATAGGATTCGAGAATGCTCAGCCGGATCGTCAACTACGTGCTGCTCTTCCTGGTGGGCGCGATCGTCGGTGCGGTCGGCACGGTCGCGCATCCGACCACCGTGACCTGGGGAGTGAGCATCCCGCTCGGCCTCATCGGGTCGCTGACGGCGTACACCGCGATGCTCGTCGGGCTCCGCCTGCTCGGCACCAGCCGCATCCCGGCCCTGGTGGCCGCTATCGGCGCGATCCTGGCCGTACTGCTGTTCTCGCAGAAGAGCGCTGGGGGTTCCGTGCTGATCCAGAACGACCTGCTCGGCCAGCTCTGGCTCGCCGGTCCGATCGTGATCGCCGCCATCGTGATGGCGTGGCCGGACCTGTCGAAGTCGCGACGGCCGCAAACCGCCTGAGCCGCAACGTGCTGAACCGCAAACGCCCTGAGGCGCAAACGACTCGGCGTGGAAACGGCATAAGCTAGACGAGTACAACTCGCGAAGGGAAATACTGCACTGTGACCTACGTCATCGCCCTCCCCTGCGTCGACGTGAAAGACCGGGCCTGTATCGACGAGTGCCCTGTCGATTGCATCTACGAGGGCGAACGGTCGCTCTACATCCACCCGGACGAGTGCGTCGACTGCGGCGCCTGCGAGCCCGTCTGCCCCGTCGAGGCGATCTACTACGAGGACGACCTGCCGGAGCAGTGGGCCGACTACTACAAGGCAAACGTCGAGTTCTTCGACGACATCGGCTCCCCTGGTGGAGCGGCCAAGGTCGGCGTCATCGCCAAGGACCACCCGGTCATCGCAGCCCTGCCTCCGCAGGCCCACTGAGCTCCGGCCCCGCCCCGATGGCTCTCGCCGAACTCCCCGAATACCCCTGGGATGCGATGGCGCCGTTCGCGGTGCGCGCCAGGGAGCACGCTGACGGCATCGTCGACCTGTCCATCGGCTCCCCGGTGGATGCGACTCCCGACCTCATCCGCCGGGCGCTGGCAGAGGCGACGGACGCGCACGCGTACCCGCAGACGGTCGGGACGCCCGCCCTGCGCGAGGCGATCGTCTCCTGGTTCGCACGCCGCCGTGGCGTCACCGGCCTGACGGTCGACAACGTCCTTCCCACGATCGGCTCCAAGGAGCTCGTCGCGTTCCTCCCCTTCATGCTCGGCCTGGGGGAGGGCGACGTGGTCGTGCATCCACGGGCCGCATACCCGACATACGCGATCGGCGCGGCGATGGCAGGGGCAGAGGCGCTCGCGAGCGACGACCCCGCCGAGTGGCCGCGGAACACCAAGCTGGTCTGGCTGAACAGTCCTGGCAACCCCGACGGCCGCGTGCTGTCCGTGGAGGAGCTGCGCGCGGCGGTGGAGCGTGCGCGCGAGCTGGGAGCATACGTCGCGAGCGACGAGTGCTACGCCGAGCTCGGCTGGGACGCTCCCTGGGACGAGACGCCCATCCCGAGCGTGCTCGACAAGCGCGTCATCGGAGACTCCCGGCGCAACGTGATCGCGGTCTACTCGCTGAGCAAGCAGTCCAACCTGGCGGGCTACCGCGCCGCGTTCATCGCGGGATGCGCGACCGTGGTCGGGCGTCTGCTGACCGTCCGCAAACACGCGGGTCTCATGCTGCCTGCTCCACTGCAGGCCGCGATGGTGACGGCACTCGGCGACGACGAGCACGTGTCCGTGCAGCGCGAGCGCTACCGGGCGCGGCGCGACCTGCTCCGCCCGGCGCTCGAGGGCGCCGGCTTCCGCATCGACCGCAGCGAGGCGGGGCTGTACCTGTGGGCGACAGAGGGCAGGGACGCGTGGGAGACCATCGGGCGGCTGGCCGACCTGGGCATCCTGGCCGGGCCGGGAGTGTTCTACGGCGACTCGTCCCCGCAGCACGTGCGGCTTTCGCTGACCGCGACGGACGAGCGGATCGCCGCCGCAGCGGAACGCCTGCGCGCCGTTGGAGAGACTCTCTAACAGGATCGGCCCGCTTTTGCACGATGCGACAGTTGTCGCTGCCGTTCGTTAGGCTGTATCCGCACGACTTTTGCAGCGCTGCCACGATCAGCGCGCGAACCCAACCATTATCCCTGGAGGCGTTGTGAGCGGAATCGGCACCGATAAGGCACAGGCGGGCAGCGCTGTTCCCGCCCGCACCGAAGCGGCGACCGCTTCGCTGAGCTACCCGGGTGGCACGGCCGAGTTCCCGATCCTGTCCAGCGTCTCCGGTGCGTCGAGCATCGACTTCTCCACGCTGACCAAGCAGACCGGCCTCACCAGCCTCGACTACGGCTTCGTGAACACGTCGGCCACACGGTCGGCCATCACCTACATCGACGGCGACGCCGGCATCCTGCGCTACCGCGGGTATCCGATCGAGCAGGTCGCGCAGAACTCCACATTCCTCGAGGTCGCCTGGCTCCTCATCTACGGCGAGCTTCCGAGCGCCAGCGAGCTGGCCGAGTTCGACGAGCGCATCCGCCGCCACACGCTGCTGCACGAAGACCTGCGCCGCTTCTTCTCCGCCCTCCCGCACGACGCGCACCCGATGTCCGTGCTGTCGAGCGCCGTCTCGGCGCTGTCCACGTTCTACCAGGACTCGCTCAGCGTGCACGACCCTGAGCAGATCGAGCTCTCGACCATCCGCCTGCTGGCCAAGCTGCCGGTGATCGCGGCGTACGCGCACAAGAAGAGCCTCGGCCAGGCGTTCCTCTACCCGGACAACTCGCTGAGCTTCGTCGACAACTTCCTGCGCCTCAACTTCGGCACGATGGCGGAGCCGTACGAGGTGAACCCGGTGCTGTCGAAGGCGCTGGAGCGTCTGCTGATCCTGCACGAGGACCACGAGCAGAACGCATCCACCTCGACGGTCCGCCTGGTCGGCTCGACGCAGGCCAACCTGTTCGCGTCTGTCTCCGCGGGCATCAACGCGCTGTACGGCCCGCTGCACGGCGGCGCCAACGAGGCCGTCCTCGACATGCTCGCGGGCATCCGCGACTCCGGCGAGAGCGTGCAGAAGTTCGTCGAGCGCGTGAAGAACAAAGAAGAGGGCGTGAAGCTGATGGGCTTCGGGCACCGCGTCTACAAGAACTTCGACCCGCGCGCCCGCCTGGTCAAGGAGTCGGCGGACGAGGTGCTCACCGCCCTCGGCGTCCACGACCCGCTGCTCGACATCGCGAAGGAGCTGGAAGAGGTCGCGCTCGCCGACCAGTACTTCATCGACCGCAAGCTCTACCCGAACGTGGACTTCTACACCGGCGTCATCTACAAGGCGATGGGCTTCCCGACCAGGATGTTCACCGTCCTGTTCGCGATGGGCAGGCTTCCCGGCTGGATCGCCCACTGGCGCGAGATGAACAGCGACCCAGCCACGAAGATCGGCCGCCCGCAGCAGCTGTACACGGGTTCCGCCGAGCGCAGCTGGCCCACCGGCCGCTGACCGTCGCTCCCGCCGCTCTCGCTTAGTGCGCGGGGCGGAGGGTGAGGGTCTGGTCGGCCGCTGCGGCGATGGCGGTGCGCGAGAATGGCCACGGACGCGTCTGATTGTGCTGCCAGAGCGGTGTCTGGTCCGTGTAGTGCGGACTGAACGCGTGACCGGAGGCACCGGTGAGATTGATCCAGGTGCTCTTGTCGAAGTCGCTCAGGTCGATCACTTGCCGCATGGACGGCACCCAGTCCACCTGATAGCCGACGGAAGCGTCCCAGCCCACCGCATCCACCACGCTTGAGCTGCCGCCGACCGGGTACGGTCCGCGGTTGAACAGCCACTCGATCGGGGCGACCCCCGACTCGCCGAAGCTCGCGTTGGTGAGCTCGATGGTGTGGATGCGGTCCCAGCGCCAGGTAGTCTGGTCGCCGCCCATGAGCCGTCCCGCCTCTGTCCAGGCCTTGTCGGCGACCACCTCGAACATCGTGTCCCTGTCGCTTGTACCGAGCTTGGAGTCCACCCACCAGGACGAGTTCTGGTCTTTCACGAGGTTCTGCACCACCGCGAACCACCTGTCGCCTCCCACCGGCGGCGCTGAGGCGGGGAGCTTGCGGCCGAACGCCTCCTGCAGCAGCGTGCGCCAGAACACGTTGAAGTACGCGGCGGCCGGGCTGTCGGCGTCGTCCTGGTAGTTCCACCCCGCCAGAAGCTGCGCTGCCCGGTAGACGCCGGAGGAAGGATCGGCGCTCGCCCCGAGCTCGCGGATGATCGGCACGAGGGTGGCGGCGTTCGCGTCGTACTTGTCCGCCTGGATCGACGCGTAGTCTGCGGCGGTGAGCTTCCTGCCGTCGGCGATCAGCTTCGTGAGCCTCACCTGAATCTGGTTGGCCCGGAAGCCGTACTCCCAGTCCTTGGTGATGAGCTGCGGGAAGGCCGGTCCGACCGCGGCGTTGTTGGCGGTGACGATGACGCCGCTCGGCGGGTTGTACACCGACGGCAGCTCGTCGTACGGGATGGTGCCGACCCAGCCGTACCTGCTGGTCCAGCCGGGGACCGGCATGGTCCCGTCTCCTGAGGCGCGGATCGGAACGCTGCCGGGCGCCTGGTAGCCGATGTTGCCGTCGACGTCCGCGTAGATGAGGTTCTGCGACGGCACCTGGAAGCTCGCGGCCGCCGCGCGGAAGCTCGCCCAGTCGGTGGCGGTGTCGAACGCGAAGATCGCCCCGGCTGTCGGCCCAGGGGTGAGCGCCGACCACTGCAGCGAGAGCTGGAAGGTCTGCGCCGGCACGCCGAGCTTGCCCGCCTGGTCTTTCGCGATGATCCCGAACCCGTCGGTGAGGTCGGTGACGATGGGACCGTGGCGGGTCGACCGCACGGTCAGCGGGACGTCTTTGCCACCGGCGACCTTGATCGTCTCCTTCCTGATCGTCAGCGGCACCTGGGCGCCGTCGTACTCGTAGGTGTCGCCGGTGACCTTCTCCTCGTAGAGGTCCGCGACGTCCGGCCCCAGATTGGTGAACCCCCACGCGACGCGGTCGTTGTGCCCGATCACCACGCCGGGGAGACCGGAGAAGCTGAACCCGGCGACGTCGAACGGGCAGTCAGGCCCGACCGTGCGGCAGTGCAGCCCGATCTGATACCAGACGGACGGCATCGCCGCTCCCAAGTGCGGATCGTTCGCCAGCAGGGGCTTGCCGCTCGCCGTGTGCGCCCCGGACACCACCCAGGAGTTGGACCCGATGTCGCTTCCCGCTGGGCCGAGGAGGGTGGGCAGCGCATCCAGGCTCGTCGCCAGTTGGGCGAGCGCAGGGGCGTACGAGGCGGGCGTCGCCGGATCGTCGGCAGCAGTCGGGGAAGCAGTGTCGGCGGCAGGTGCCGCAGCGGCGTCGGCGGACGGCGTGCTGGAACTCGACCCGCCCTGCCCATCCGCGCTCCCCGACGCGGCGGCGTCCGGCGTCGTGCGCGCAGGATCGCCGTCGCCCTCCGCCGTGATCGTGGGGTGCGTCGAATACGGATACGCGGGATGCAGCTCGGCGATCTGCTGCGGGGTGAGCGTGGTGGAGAGCAGCGCTCTGTCGATCTCGTCCTCGAGGTTGGAACGGAGGTCCCAGGCCATCGCCTTGAGCCAGGCCACCGAGTCGGCCGGCGTCCACTTCTCCGGTTTGTAGCCGGGGTTCTGCAGGCCGAGCACCGCGTATTCGAGCGAGAGCTCGGCTCCGGAGTGCCTGGCGAGGTAGGCGTTCACGCCGTCCGCGTAGTCCTGGTAGTAGCGCAGCTGCGTCTTGTCGAGCAGCTTCACCTCCTGCTCGGCGACGGTGCGCCAGCCGAGGGTGCGGATGAACGTGTCTGTCGGCACCTGGCTCGCTCCGAACATCTCCGAGAGCCGCCCTGCCGTGACGTGGCGTCGGAAGTCCATCTCCCAGAAGCGGTCCTGCGCGTGCACGTAACCCTGCGCGCGGAACAGGTCGTCGGCCGTCGACGCCTCGATCTGCGGAACCCCCGCGTCGTCCCTGTACACCGTCACGGCCGACGACAGCCCTGGCACGTCGATCGTGCCGGAGGTCTGCGGGAATGACCGCACCACGGTCCAGACACCGAGGCCGCCAGCGATCACGACCAGGACGAGCAGCACGGCGACGACGATGCCGATGACCCGCAGCACACGATGGTGTCGTCGTAGTCGGGGGGTGTCGTCGCCCACGCCAGTCCTTCCGGTGGTTGGTGTCCTGCGACTGTAACGCATGGCGGTGACGCCCAGAATGCCCGCGCGAGAACTGTGGACAAGTCCCGCTGTGGATGCTGGGGGCGACGATCGTCAGTGCGCGTTGAGCCCCGCCCAGGCCATCCGCTCCAGCACCGGCCGCACGGTCGCGGCGTCCACACTCGCCCCGCCGACGCGCGCCGTGTGCGGGGTGGAGTTGATGAGTCCGAACGCCGCTTGCACGCGCATCCGGAGCTCGTCGGGGGAGAGGGAGGGGTGCAGGCGGCCGAGCACGCGCATCCACAGGTCGATGTACTGGCGTTGCAGTCGGCGGACCGCCCGGCGCTCGTCGCCGGGAAGGGCGTCGAGATCGCGGTCCTGCACGCGGATCGTGTCCGGTTCGGAGACGGCGAAGTCGACGTGGAAGACGATCAGGGCGCGCAGGGCGCTCGCCGGGTCGTCAGCCGCGTCCTCGACGCGCGTGCCGCCCTCGAGCAGGCGCTCGCTGACGCCGACCAGGAGCGCGGCGAGCACGGCCTGCTTGGAGGAGAAGTGCCGGTACACCGCCGGGCCGCTCACTCCTGCTGCCGAGCCGAGGTCTTCGATCGAGACCCCGTTGAAGCCGCGCTCGGAGAACAGGGTCGCCGCAGCGCCGAGCAGGGCGGCGCGCCTGTCCGCTTTCGCCTGGCTGCGCTGGGTGGGTCGCCCAGCGTCCTGGGTGCTTGCTGCGAGTTCGGTCATGGCGTTCTTCCGGGTGCTGGACTTTTGAGTTAATGAACACTAACCTAAATTCGAGTTAGTGACCACTAACCGAATGGTCCACCAGACCGACTGTCGACGACGACGAAGAGCGAGACGCGAACATGCCAACGCTGACCAGCGCCACCAGCGCGACGGACACCGGGTACGAGCAGAACGAGGCCGCCCAGCGCGCCCTCGTGTCCGAGCTCCGCCAGCGCCTCGCCACCGCAGCCGCCGGAGGGCCGGAGCGCTCCCGTCAGCGGCACATCGCCCGCGGCAAGCTCCTCCCGCGCGAACGCATCGACGCCCTCCTCGACGACGGCAGCCCGTTCCTGGAGATCGCACCGCTCGCCGCGACCGGGATGTACGACGACGAGTCCCCGGCGGCCGGCGTGATCGCCGGCATCGGCCTGGTGCACGGACGCCACGTGCTCGTCATCTCCAACGACGCAACGGTCAAGGGCGGCACCTACTACCCGATGACCGTCAAGAAGCACCTCAGGGCGCAGGAGATCGCGCTGGAGAACAAGCTCCCGTGCATCTACCTGGTCGACTCCGGCGGCGCGTATCTGCCGATGCAGGACGAGGTCTTCCCCGACCGCGACCACTTCGGCCGCATCTTCTACAACCAGGCCAGGCTGTCGGCGGCGAAGGTGCCGCAGATCGCCGCGGTGCTCGGCTCCTGCACCGCCGGGGGCGCGTACGTGCCGGCGATGAGCGACGAGACCGTGATCGTGCGCAACCAGGGCACGATCTTCCTCGGCGGTCCTCCGCTGGTGAAGGCGGCGATCGGGGAGGTGGTCACGGCAGAGGAACTCGGCGGTGGCGACCTGCACGCGAAGACCTCCGGCGTCGTCGACCACCTCGCGGAGGACGACAGGCACGCCCTGCAGATCGTGCGCGACATCGTCGCGACGCTGCCGGAAGCAGCCCAGCCGGTGTGGGAGGTGCATCCCACCGTCGAGCCCGTCGCCGACCCAGCAGAGCTCTACGGCGTCGTCCCCACCGACGTGCAGGCGCCGTACGACGTTCGCGAGGTCATCGCCAGGCTGGTGGACGGCAGCGAGCTGCACGAGTTCAAGAAGGAGTACGGCACGACGCTGGTCACCGGCTTCGCGCGCATCCACGGGCATCCGGTGGGCATCGTCGCGAACAACGGCGTGCTGTTCAGCGAGTCCGCGCTGAAGGGCGCGCACTTCATCGAGCTGTGCGACCAGCGCGGCATCCCGCTGCTGTTCCTGCAGAACATCTCCGGGTTCATGGTCGGCCGCGACTACGAGGCCGGCGGCATCGCGAAGAACGGCGCCAAGATGGTCACTGCCGTCGCCACCGCCAGGGTGCCGAAGCTCACGGTCGTGATCGGCGGATCGTTCGGCGCGGGCAACTACTCGATGTGCGGCCGCGCGTACTCGCCGCGATTCCTCTGGATGTGGCCGGCCGCGCGCATCTCGGTGATGGGAGGCGCTCAGGCGTCCTCGGTGCTCGCGACGGTCAAGCGCGAGCAGCTCGAAGGCAGGGGCGAGGAGTGGTCGGCGGAAGCGGAGGCCGAGTTCAAGGCCCCGATCGCGGAGCAATACGAGCAGCAGGGCAGCCCGTACTATTCCACCGCACGGCTGTGGGACGACGGAGTCATCGACCCTGCCGACACCCGCACGATCCTCGGCCTCGCCCTTGACGTCTGCTCCCGCGCCCCCCTCCCCGACACGGCCTTCGGCCTCTTCCGGATGTGATCGCGATGTCCTCCCACTCCTTATCGTCGCAGACGACCGCTGCTCCGTTCGACACCGTGCTCGTCGCCAACCGCGGCGAGATCGCCTGCCGGGTGATCCGCACGCTGCGCCGCCTCGGCATCCGCTCGGTGGCCGTGTTCAGCGACGCCGACCTGGATGCGCCGCACGTCGCCCTCGCGGACGTCGCCGTGCGCATCGGCCCTGCCCCGGCCGCCCACAGCTACCTCGATATCGCAGCCATCGTGGCCGCCGCACGCGCCACAGAAGCGCAGGCAGTGCATCCCGGCTACGGCTTCCTCTCCGAGAACGCCGACTTCGCGGCCGCCTGCGAGGACGCCGGCATCGTCTTCGTCGGGCCAGGCGTTCACGCACTGCACGTGATGGGCGACAAGATCGCGGCGAAACGGGAGGTCGAGGAGCACGGCGTTCCGACCATTCCCGGCATCGCACGTCCTGGCCTCAGTGACGACGACCTGATCGCCGCAGCCGCCGACATCGGCTTCCCTGTGCTTGTGAAGCCGTCCGCCGGTGGAGGGGGCAAGGGGATGCAGTCGGTGCGCTCCGCAGCGGAACTGCCGGATGCGCTCGCCGCAGCCAGGCGGGTCGCGGCGAGCGCGTTCGGCGACGACACCCTGTTCCTCGAGCGTCTGGTGGACACGCCCAGGCACATCGAGGTGCAGGTGCTGGCCGATCGGCACGGGGCGGTCGTGCACCTGGGGGAGCGCGAGTGCTCTCTGCAGCGCCGCCACCAGAAGGTGATCGAGGAGGCGCCGTCGCCCCTGCTCGACGCTGCGACACGGGCGCGGATCGGCGAAGCGGCCTGCGCCGTCGCCGCGAGCGTCGACTACGTCGGGGCGGGGACGGTCGAGTTCCTGGTCTCCGACGCGGCGCCTGACGAGTTCTTCTTCATGGAGATGAACACCAGACTGCAGGTCGAGCATCCCGTGACAGAGCTGGTGACCGGGCTCGACCTGGTGGAGTGGCAGCTCCGCATCGCCGCGGGCGAGCCGCTCGGCTTCGCCCAGGAGGACGTGCGCCTCAGCGGGCACGCCATCGAGGCGCGTGTCTACGCCGAGAACCCGGAGCGCGGCTTCCTGCCGAGCGACGGGCGGGTGCTGGCGTTGCACGAGGCGTCCGGCGATGGCGTGCGGGTCGACAGCGGCCTGGCCGCCGGGGTGCCCATCGTCACCGAGTACGATCCGATGCTCGCAAAGGTCATCGCCTGGGGCCCCGACCGGGTGGATGCGCTCGCCCGCCTCAACCGCGCCCTCGCCGACACGGCCATCCTCGGCGCCGTGACCAACGTGCGCTGGCTGCGCGACCTGCTCGCCGACGAAGACGTGCGCGCCGGACGGCTCGACACCACCCTGATCGACCGCCGGTTCTCCGAGCAGGCGCCCACAGAACCGGACGAGCGCGAACTGATCGCCGCGACGCTGCTCGCGCACCACGACCGTCTCCGTGCGGCTCGGGATGCGGCAGGCCCGCTGTGGGCGGCACCGACCGGCTGGCGGCTCGGCGAGCACAGGGCGGCGGCGTACGACCTGGGATCGGCGATCGTGCGCGTGGCGGGCGACGCATCAGCGCTCGCCGCGGGCACGGCGCGCGTGAGCGTGGACGTTGCGGACGGTGCGGGTGGTGCGGACGCCGTAACGCGCGACGCCGGCCTGCGCGTGCTGCCCCCGACCCATCACGGGGAGCCGGGCACAGTGCTCCTCACGCTCGACGGTGTTGTCACGTCCTTCCGTTTCGCGGCCGACGGCGCATCCACCTGGCTTGCACGGGGCGGAGCGGCGCGCGAGCTGCGGATGCTCGGTCGTGCCGAGCGGGTCGCACGCGACCTCGCCGGGCTGGCACGGGCGGCAGGGGCGGTCGATCCTGAGCTGCGCACGCCGATGCCGGGGACGGTCGTCGCCGTGGCTGTCGCGACCGGCGACCGCGTGGAGGCGGGCGACACCGTGGTCACGGTCGAGGCGATGAAGATGGAGCACCGTCTGGTGGCGCCGCTCGCCGGGACCGTCCACGTGCGCGTTGCGCCAGGCGACCTCGTGAAGCTCGACCAGCTCGTCGCGAGCGTGGAGGCGGACGCCGTCCCCGAATTGCAGGACTCACCCACCGCGCCGCCACCGCCGACCGGCGATGCGCGCGCATCCACAGGGCCGACACCATCGGCCGCAACCCCATGACCGTCGCACCACGACGGTCCACCACGAGACAGGGAACCTCATGACCATGCAGATGACTCGAACGGAAGCAGCGGACACCGACGTCGCCGGCTTCGAGCTCACGGCGGAGCACATCCGACTGCGCGACCAGGTGCGCGACTTCGCAGACACCGTCGTCGCCCCTGCGGCGTACGACTACGACACCCGCCGCAGTCTGCCGTACGACATCATCGCCGAGATGGGACGGATGGGCCTGTTCGGGCTGCCGTTCCCCGTCGAGTACGGCGGACAAGGCAAGGACTACCTGTCGCTGTGCCTCGCCGTCGAGCAGCTCGGCAGGGTCGACCAGTCGATCGGCGTGACTCTGGAGGCCGGCATCGGGCTCGGCGCCATGCCGATCTTCCGCAACGGCACAGAGGAGCAGAAGCAGGAATGGCTGCCCATGCTCGCCCGCGGCGAGGCGCTCGCCGGGTTCGGTCTCACCGAGGCGGACGCGGGCTCCGACGCTGCGGGCACCAAGACGACGGCCGAGCTGCGCGACGGCGAGTGGGTCATCAACGGCTCGAAGCAGTTCATCACCAACTCCGGCAGCGAGATCACCAAGCTCGTCACGATCACCGCGGTGACCGGCGAGCACGAGCGGGCGGACGGGTCGCTCAAGAAGGAGCTGTCCGCGATCCTCGTGCCCGTGGGAACGCCCGGGTTCGTGCAGGAGCCGTCGTACGACAAGGTCGGCTGGCACACGTCGGACACGCATCCACTGACCCTCACGGATGTGCACGTGCCGGAGGCGAACCTGCTCGGCGAGCGCGGCCGCGGATACGCGAACTTCGTGCAGACGCTGGACGAGGGGCGCGTCGCGTTCGCCGCGCTCTGCACGGGAGCGGCGCAGGGCTGCCTCGACGAGGCGATCCGGTACGCGAAGAGCCGCAACGTGTTCGGCCGCCCGATCGGCGCCAACCAGTACATCGCGTTCAAGATCGCCAGGATGCAGGCCCGCGTTCACACCGCGCGGCTCGCGTACTACGACGCCTGCTTCAAGCTGATGGCCGGCAAGCCGTTCAAGATGGAGGCGTCGATCGCCAAGCTCACCTGCAGCGAGGCCGCGATGGACAACGCCCGCGACGCCACCCAGATCTTCGGCGGGTACGGCTTCCTCAACGAGAACCCGGTCGCGCGTCACTACCGCGACTCCAAGATCCTCGAAATCGGCGAGGGCACCACGGAGGTCCAGCTCATGGTCATCTCGCGCGCCCTCGGTTTCAACGCGTAACGCAGCCATCGAGCCGGGAGTTGTTCACACGACACGCCGAGTGGATGCGTGCACAACTCCGGACTCGATCGTCAGGAAGGGAAGACAGTGATCGACAAGGTGGTGGCGAGCGCCGCGGAGGCGGTCGCGGACGTCGCGGACGGCAGTTCGCTCGCCGTCGGCGGGTTCGGCCTGTGCGGCATCCCGAGCGCGCTCATCCAGGCGCTGCACGAGCGCGGCACGACCGACCTCGAGGTCGTCAGCAACAACTGCGGCGTCGACGACTGGGGGCTCGGTATCCTGCTGGCCGATGGTCGCATCCGCAAGATGATCAGCTCGTATGTCGGAGAGAACAAGGAGTTCGCCCGGCAGTTCCTCTCCGGAGAGCTGGAGGTGGAGCTGACCCCGCAGGGCACCCTGGCCGAGAAGCTGCGGGCCGGCGGAGCGGGCATCCCGGCGTTCTTCACGCCGGCCGGGGTTGGCACGCAGATCGCCGAGGGCGGCCTGCCGCGCCGGTATGCGGCGGACGGGTCGGTCGCGGTCGCCTCCGAGCCGAAGGAGGTGCGCACCTTCGACGGCGCCGACTACGTGCTGGAGCGCTCGCTGACCCCCGACTTCGCGCTCGTCCACGCGGCCAAGGGCGACCGGTACGGCAACCTCGTCTTCCACGCAGCGGCCATGAACTTCAACCCGCTCGCCGCAATGGCCGGCCGAGTCACCATCGCCGAGGTGGAGGAGCTGGTCGAGCCGGGCGACCTCGACCCAGGCACCGTGCACATCCCCGGCATCTTCGTCCAGCGAGTCGTGCACGCGCCAAATGTCGAGAAGCGCATCGAGCGCCGAACCGTCCGCCTCGACGATGGGAGCGCCCGATGAGTCTCAGCCGCGCCGAACTGGCCGCCAGGGTGGCGCGTGAACTGCGCAACGGGCAGTACGTGAACCTCGGGATAGGGATGCCCACTCTCATCCCGAACTACATCCCGGACGACGTGGAGGTCATCCTGCACTCCGAGAACGGCGTGCTCGGCGTCGGCCCGTACCCGGAGGATTCGGCGGTGGACCCCGACCTGATCAACGCGGGCAAGGAGACGGTCACCGTCAACAGCGGCGCGGCGTTCTTCGACTCCGCCCTGTCGTTCGGGATGGTGCGCGGCGGCCACGTCGACGTCGCCGTGCTCGGCGCGATGGAGGTGTCGCAGAACGGCGACCTCGCCAACTGGATGATCCCCGGAAAGATGGTCAAGGGGATGGGCGGAGCGATGGACCTCGTGTTCGGCGCCAAACGTCTCATCGTCATGATGGAGCACGTCGACAGGGAGGGGCGGCCGAAGATCGTCGCCGAGTGCTCGCTGCCGCTGACCGGCACCGGATGCGTCGACAGGATCATCACCGACCTGGCCGTGATCGACGTGGTGCGGGGCGGCGGGAACGACGCCCCGGCGCGGCTCGTGCTCCGCGAGACGGCGCCAGGAGTCACCGTCGACGAGGTGCTGGCCGCCACCGGCGCTCCCCTCACCGTGGAGCTGAACGGGAGCGCAGCATGAGGGAGATCGAGCAGCGCGGCCTCTACTTCGAGGAGTTCGAGGAGGACACTCGTTACCTGCACCGCCCAGGGCGGACGGTGACAGAGGCCGACAACGTGTTCTTCACCACCCTCACCATGAACACGCAGGCCCTGCACCTCGACGCAGCCTGGTCGGCGACGCAGCCGTTCGGCGAGCGACTGGTCAACTCGATGTTCACTCTGGCGACCCTGGTCGGCGCCTCGGTCGCCCAGCTCACGCAGGGCACGATCGTGGCGAACCTGGGGTTCAGCGACGTGACGTTCCCGCATCCACTGCACCACGGAGACACGCTGTACTCGGAGACGGTGGTGGTGGCCAAGCGGTTGTCGTCGTCGCGGCCGGGCCAGGGCATCGTGACGCTCGCGCACACCGGCCGCAACCAGGACGGGGTGATCGTCGCGACCGCCACCCGCCAGGTGATGATGTGGTGCATGGATGCGCACCTCGACGTGGGCTCCGCAGGCGGAGGCGGGGAATGAGCGCGCCCTTCTCGTTCGGCCCTGCGCTGCTGTTCTGCCCCGCCGATCGCCCTGAACGCTACGCCAAGGCGCTCGAACGGGCGGATGCGGTGATCATCGATCTCGAAGACGCCGTCGACCCCACCCGTCGGGCCGACGCAAGAGAAGCGCTCGCCGCCTCGGATCTCGACCCGGATCGGGTGATCGTCCGCGTCAACCCGGCGGGGACCGACGACCACGCCGCCGACCTGTCGGCGCTCGCCGTGACGCCGTACAGCACGGTGATGCTGCCGAAGGCGGAGTCCGTGGCCGACCTGCGCGACCTCGGAGGGTTGGCGGTGATCGCGCTCTGCGAGACGGCTGCCGGTGTGCTCGCGGCGCCGCGGCTGGCGTCGGCCGGCGAGGTGATCGCGCTCATGTGGGGCGCGGAGGACTTGGTGGCGTCGCTCGGAGGAACATCGAGCCGCCACGCGGACGGACGCTATCGGGATGTGGCAGCGCACGCTCGCACGGCGGTGCTGCTCGCGGCCGGAGCGGCGGGGATCGCCGCGGTGGACACGGTGCACCTCGACATCGACGACCTCGCCGGCCTCTCGGAAGAGGCGGAGGACGCGGCGGCGGTCGGGTTCGCGGCGACCGCGTGCATCCACCCCGGACAGGTGGAGACGATCAGGGCGGCGTATCGGCCGACCGACGACCAGGTTCACGATGCGCGCGAGCTGCTGGACGCCGCAGCCGCCGCCGGGGGAGTGTTCCGCTACCGCGGCAGGATGGTGGACGGCCCGGTGATCGCGCACGCGCGGTCAGTGCTGGCGCGCGCGGCGAGCTGAGCGCGGCCGGCGAGCAGGGCGCAGGCCGCTGCAACCCGGGCGCGTCGGAGGTCGGAATGCACGTTTTCGGCGTGAACCATCGGCCTCTGCGCTTCGTGATGAAACTGTGACCAAGCATTGTGTAACAGTTCACCGCGATTGGCCGTGGCCTGTCGGACGTATGCCTTACGCTGCAAGTAAGTATCGGGGAACTGGGGTCCTCGAATCGATTCGAATCACTCGGGAGTAGGGGGAGAGCACATGCCACAGCTGTTACCTCTCCGTCTGCGTGATACGGTCGCGCGCCGCGCGGCCGCGCAGGTAGACCCCAGTGGCGCGGACGGCACGGAGCCCGTGGCGCGTCCCGCAACGATCGGGCGCGGTGCTGACGCACGCTCCGCTGCTCGCGCCGCGGTCGCGGCCGGAATGACCGAGTCCGGCGCCATCGAGTCCGGTGCCATCGAGCCGGGCACGCCGGAGGAGGTCCTCACCGAGTCGATCGGTGTCGAGACCGCCGCGATGCCCGCTCTCGACCCGGAGCTGGAACGAACCGGCCCGCTCTCGATCATCGCTCCCCGTCGCATCGGCGAGAGCGACCTCGCGGTGTTTCCGCTGTCGCTGGGCGCGAGCGTCTTCGGCTGGACGGCGGACGGCGACACTTCGCTGCGCATCCTGGACCGTTTCGCCCGCCTCGGCGGCAACTTCATCGACACGGCGGACAGCTACGTCGGCGGCCGAAGTGAGGTGCTCATCGGCAACTGGATGCGCGAGCGCCGCAACCGCGACCAGGTCGTCGTCGCCACCAAGGTGGGCCGTCATCACGAGAATCCGGGCCTCGGCTCCGTCAGCATCGTGCGCGCCGTCGAGGCGTCGCTGGAGCGACTGCAGACCGACCACATCGACCTGCTCTACTTCCACGACGACGACCCTGAGGTCCCCCTGGAGGACAGCCTGGCGACCGTCGAGTGGCTGATCGAGACCGGCAAGGTCCGCTACCTCGCCGCCTCCAACTTCAGCGCGGACAGGCTCATCGAGGCGCGCATCCTGTCGTCGACCGGTCTGCCCAAGTTCATCGCCGTGCAGACCCAGTACAACCTGATGCACCGCACGGAGTTCGAGAGCGCCCTTCGTATCGTGGCGGCGGCGCAGGGTCTCGCTGTCATCCCGTACTACGCGCTCGCGAACGGCTTCCTCACCGGCAAGTACCGCAGCAAGGGCGACCTCAACGCGGACGCCCGCAGCATCCGTGCCGCGGCCTACGTCAACCGCAAGGGGCAGCGCGTCCTCGCCGCCCTCGACCGCATCGCAGCCGAGCAGGAGGTCACGCCGGCGAGCGTCGCCATCGCTTGGCTGCAGGCCAAGCGCAACGTGGTCGCTCCCGTCGCGTCCGCGAGCCGCCCCGAGCAGGTGGATGCGCTGATGGTCTCAGCGGGCATCCGCCTTACCCGAGCAAACATGCTCGAACTCGACCGCGTCTCCGAGTAGCGCCGTCGAGCGTCCTCCGTCCGGCAGGAGTCTCCGCCGGATCGGCGAGCACTCTCCGTTCGGCAGGAGTTTCCGGCGGAGTGTGCCGGCCGCGTTCTCCGTTCGGAAAGGGCGCCGCGACCCCGACGCTCCGCCGCTCCGCCCCTACGCCCCTACGCCTCCGCGAGGATGCGGTCGAGCGAGCGGTGCAGCGCGGCGCCAGCGGCGATCGGGTCGCCGACGTAGCCGCCCGCCAGGGCGCCGTCGCGCGCCAGGATGAGGTCGTCGGCGGCGTCGCCGGGCCGGGGGTGGCCGATGTCGCGGAACAGCTCCTCGATGCGGCGGGCGTACCAGTCGCGGTGGGTGCTCACCGCGACGCGCACCGGGTGCGTCTCGTCGGCGAACTGGGCGGCTGCGTTGATGAACGGGTCGCCGTGGAAGCCGGGGCGCACGGCTTCGAGGTTGATCGAGTCGACAAGTGCCTTGGCGATCGCCCTGGGGTCGTTGCCCTGGCGTTCCTGGTCGTCGAACCAGTCGCGCACCTGCTTGTCGCGACCCTCGACGTAGGCGATGATCAGGAGATCCTTCGAGCGGTAGTGCTTGTAGAACGTCGCCTTCGTGACGCGCGCACCCGCGATGATCCGGTCGACACCCACCGTGTGGATGCCTTCCTGATAGAAGAGCTCGTCGGCCGTCGCAAGGATCTTGACCTTCGACGGCGCGGGCGGCCGGATGGTCGCTCGGGCACTAACGACCATCCGGCACGACTCCTTCACTGCAGGGGACGGTCGGGTCCGTCCTCTTGGTTTCGCGTCGGCGTAGGGACCCGCCGATGCGTTGGTTTGACCAGTATAGCAGTAGACAGACCAGTCTGTTTGTCCTCATTTCGCACCCAGGGTTTTCATAGGGTCTGGCGTAGGGTGGAAGGGATGAACAGCGCAGTCGACCTCCCGCTCGGTCTGGCCGACCTCTCTTTCGCCGCATCCGGTGACGCGCTGGTCAGGCGGACCGTCCTTCCGAGCGGCGTGCGCATCCTGAGCGAACAGGTTCCTGGCGCCCGCAGCGCCACCCTCGGCTACTGGGTCGCCGTCGGCTCCCGCGATGAAGCGGATGCGATCCCCGCCGAGCCTGCCACCCCGGCGCGCGCAAGCGTTCCCGCCGCTCCCGCGACTCCCGCCGTCCCGTCCAGCTTCGGTTCCACCCACTTCCTCGAACACCTCCTGTTCAAGGGCACCCCGACGCGCACCGCGCTGGACATCGCCATCTCGTTCGACTCGGTCGGCGGAGAGCACAACGCGATGACGGCCAAGGAGTACACCTGCTACTACGCCAAGGTGCAGGACCGCGATCTTCCGATGGCGGTCGAGGTCATCGCCGACATGCTCACCTCGTCGCTGCTCGACGCTGTCGAGTTCGAGAACGAGCGCGGCGTGATCCTCGAAGAGCTGTCGATGGCCGAGGACGACCCGGCCGACGTCGCCAACGAGCGGTTCTTCGAGGCCGTGCTCGGCGCGCATCCACTCGGTCGTCCCATCGGCGGAAGCCCGCAGACCATCCGCGAGGCGACCAGGGATGCGGTGCTCGCCCACTACCGGGCCAACTACCGCCCGCAAGACCTGGTCATCACCGCCGCAGGCGCCGTCGACCACGACCTCCTCGTCTCCGGTGTCGAGCGGGCCCTCGTTGCGGCCGGCTGGGATCTGAGCGTCGAGGCGCCCCCGGTGCCGCGGCGCGCATCCACGGCTGTCGCCATCGAGCGCGGGGCCTCGGTCGTCACCGTCCAGCGGCCGACGGAGCAGGCCAACCTGCTGATCGGCGTGCCTGGCATCGTCGCCACCGACGAACGCCGCACCACGATGGGCGTGCTGAACTCGATCCTCGGCGGCGGGATGTCGTCCAGGCTGTTCCAGGAGGTGCGCGAGAAGCGCGGCCTGGCATACGCCGTCTACTCGTTCTCCGGCGCGTACTCCGACGCCGGGATCTTCGGCCTCTACGCGGGATGCGCTCCCGCCAAGGCCACGCAGGTCGCCGAGCTGATGCTCGGCGAGCTGCACCGCCTCGCTGACGGCGGCGTCACCCCGGACGAGATGCGCCGCGCTGTCGGCCAGCTCTCCGGCGGCGCGGCCCTCGCGCTCGAGGACTCCGACACCAGGATGTCCAGGCTCGGTCGAGCCGAGATCAGCCTGGGGGAGTTCTCCGACCTCGACGAGAGTCTCCGGCGCTTGCACCTCGTCACCGCCGACGATGTGCAGAGCCTCGCCACCGATCTGGCGAGCAGACCGGTCTCCGTCTCCGCGGTGGGGAGCGTGACCGACGACATGTTCGCCGGACTCGCCCCCTGACCCAGCTTCGCCCGTCACACCTGAAAGGCCATCACGGTGCCCCACTATCTTTACCTCGTCCGCCACGGCGAGCAGCAGGATGCAGAACACGGTCTGCCAGACGGACCCCTCTCCCCGCGCGGCAAACGTCAAGCGCAGCTCGTCGCGGAACGGCTGAGCGGGGTGCCGTTCACGGGCATGTACCACTCGCCGCTGAACCGTGCGGCGGAGACCGCGGCGATCATGGCCGAGCGGATGCCGGCGCTGACGCCGGAGCCGTCGAGCCTGCTGTTCGACTGCATCCCGTCCGGGCCGACGCCGGACATGCCGAGGGCGTTCGAGTCGTTCTTCGGCAACGTCACGGACGCGGAGATCGAGGCGGGACGCGCGCAGATGGACGACGCGGTCGGCGAGTTCCTCACCCCGGCCATCGGCGATAGGCACGACCTGCTCGTCACGCACAACTTCGTGATCGGCTGGTTCGTGCGGCACGTCTTCGACGCTCCGTCGTGGCGCTGGCTGGGACTCAACCAGGCCAACTGCGGTCTCACGATCATCCGGGTGCGCTCCGCCAAGCCACCGGTGCTCGTCGTCCACAACGACCTCGGGCACCTCCCCGTCGAGCTGCGCACCGGCCTGCCAGAGCTGCAGCCGGTCTAGCGGCCGCGCGCCCGGTCAGAGCAGCTTGCGGAACCAGTCGGTCGCGTTCGGGTTGTCGTTGTACGGCTGGATGTTGTCGTAGCCGTGCGAGCGGTACAGGCCGCCGGCCGCCTCCAAGCTCGCGTTGGTGTCGAGCACGACCTCCGTCGCTCCGAAGCCGCGCGCCCGATGCTCCAGCTCGGACAGGATCGCCCGCCCCAGCCCGCGCCCGCGATGCGTGGGCGACACCCACAGGTGCTTGATCTCGTAGCGCACCACCGGCAATTCCGGATCGACGTCGGCGAGGGGGACGCGCAGCTCCCGGATGCCGCCGCAGCCGGCTTCGCCGTCCTCGTCGTACGCCAGCAGGAACACCCCCGCCGGAGCCACGAACTGGCTGGGATCGGGGAAGGTGGTGCGGTATGCGCCCTGCGACGCGGGGAACGAGGCCGCCCGCTCCGCGAAGTAGTCGCTCAGCATCCGGTGGGCGGTCGCGTCCGTGACGGCGACATCAGCAAAAGACACCATCGACCCAGCGTAGTTCGCCCCCGCGCATCCCGGAGTTCTCCCGGCTGCGCGGCGGGTAGATTGGTCGGGTGACTATTCGCGTAGCCGTCGCTGGGGCGACCGGAAAACTGGGCAGCGTCGCCGTGCGGCTGATCGAGCAGGCGGACGACCTCGAGCTCGTCGCTCGCCTCGACTCGCGTTCTCCGCTGGAGGACATGCTCGTCGCAGACGTGCTCGTCGACATGACCCTGCCGGCAGTGAGCCCCGGCATCGTCGCGTTCGCGGTCGACAACGGGCTGCACGTCCTCGTCGGGACGTCGGGATGGTCGGCCGACCGCATCCTGGACCTGGAGCGTCGCGTCGCAGCGCACGAGGGAACGGGCGCCGTGGTCATCCCCAACTTCTCGCTGGGCTCCGCGCTCGGCACGGCGTTCGCGACCGTCGCCGCGCGCTTCTTCGACTCCATCGAGATCATCGAGGCCCACGGTGCAGGCAAGGTCGACTCGCCGTCCGGCACGGCTGTGCGCACCGCGGAGCTGATCGGCGCCGCCCGCGCGGAGAGAGGGCCAGTGGATGCGCCGCACACCGACCAGCGCGCCCGCGGCCAGCAGGTGGCGAGCGTCCCCATCCACAGTCTCCGGATGCGCGGGGTCGTCGCACAGCAGCAGGTGATCTTCGGAGGCGCGGGGGAGACCCTCACGATCCGGCACGACACGATCGGCTCCGAGTCGTACGAGGCGGGCATCCTCCTCGCGATCCGTGCGGCGGCGTCGGCAACGGGGGTGACGGTCGGCCTCGACAAGCTGGTCGACCTCGGCATCGCAGAACCCGACGGAGAGCCGCCGCGGCCGACCGTGCGCGAGACGGCGTAGCCGCCGTGCGGAACCGTATCGCCGCGATCGTGATGGCCGCGATCCTGGTCATCTACCTGGTCCTGGTCTTCCAGCGCGCGATCATGCTAATCGCGACGGGCGAAGGCATCGCCATCGCAATGGGGATCGCCCTGCTCGCCCTGCCGCTGGTGGCCGCGTGGGCGATCGGCCGCGAGCTGCTGTTCGGCGCGCGCACCGAGAAGCTGGTGAAGATCCTGGATGCGGAGGGCGGGCTTCCCGTCGAAGACCTCCCCGTGCGCGCCAGCGGCCGTCCCCTCCGTGACGCGGCCGACGAGGAGTTCCCGCGCTACAAGGCCGAGGTCGAGGCGGAGCCGGAGAGCTGGCGCGCCTGGTTCCGGCTGGGCCTCGCGTACGACGCCTCCGGCGACCGCAGGCGGGCGCGCTCTGCGCTGCGCGAGTCGATCCGCCTGTACCGCACGCAGCAGCGCGCGGCGGCGTAGCTAGCGCCTCGCGACCAGCCGGTCCATCGCATCCCGCACGGTCGGCGTGGAGAACACGAAGCCGTCGTCGAGCAGCTTCTGCGGAACCACCTTCTGGCTGGCCAGAAGCAGTTCGCGCCCCGCGTCGCCGAGCGCGAGCGTGATCGCCTTCTCCGGCAGCGGGAATCCGTACGGTCGGCGCAGGGCCGCCGCGAGCGAGCGGAGCACCGTGTCGGCCGTCGCGGGGGTTGGTCCTGCGACGTTCACCGGTCCACGCAGCGTGGAGCCGAGCAGGTGCACGATCGCCGCTGCCTCGTCGTGCAGGCTCACCCACGGCCAGTGCTGGCCGCCGCCCGCGATCGGGCCGAGCAGCCCGAGCTTCCCCGCCGGTAAAAGCGGTTTCATCGCGCCACCGCGCCCGATGACCACGCCCGTCCGCAGCGTGACCACACGGGTCTTCTCCGGGGCCAGGTGCGCTGCGGACTCCCACGCCTCGACGACGTCCGGCAGGAACCCCGTTCCCCTGATCGCCGTCTCGGTGAGCTTCTGCCCGGGCCTGTCGCCGTAGAACCCGACCGCCGATCCGCTCAGGAACACGGCGGGCGGAGACGCAGCCATCCGCATCGCGTCGGTCAGCGTGTGCGTCGCCTCCAGGCGCGAGGCCAGGATGGTGCGCTTCCACCCCGGTGTCCACGGCAGACGGCTGAGGGAGGCGCCGGACAGGTTGACGACAGCATCCACCCGGTCCATCAGCGTGAAGTCGATGATGCGGGCGGACGGTGCCCAGTTGTATTCGTTCGCGGCTTTCGGCGTGCCACGGACGAGTCTCAGCACCTCATGGCCGCCCGCCGTCAACTGCGAGGCGACCTCGGTGCCGATCATGCCGGAGGCGCCCGCGATGAGCACCTTCATGCGCTAGGCCAGGGTGGCTTCGATGGTGATCGGGATGCCGACCAGCGCGCGAGAGACGGGGCAGCCGCTCTTCGCCTCGTCCGCGAGGCGGGCGAAGTCCTCCTGCGAGAGACCTGGCACCGTCGCCTGGACGACCAGGTGGCTGCCGGTGATGCCTTCTGCAGGGTCGAAGGTCACGTGCGCGGTGACCTCGATGCGCTCTGGCGTGGTGCCGAAGCCGCTGAGCGCGTTCGAGAACGCCATGGAGAAGCACGCGGAGTGCGCGGCTCCGAGCAGCTCCTCCGGCGTGGTGACCTCACGGGAGCCCTGCGAGCGGGCGGCCCAGGTGACGGGGAACTGCGCGGAGTGGGACGAGTCGAGGGTGACCTCGCCCGAGCCGGATTTGAGGTCGCCTGTCCAGACCGTTGTCGATTCGCTCGTGACTGCCATGGTGGTCCTCCTCGTCGTTCCCCCCGCACGTTCCGCGGGCGGTTCGACCAGCCTAATAGGGCGGTCCGACACCGCGGAGGAGCGTACGGCGGATTCCCTGGTATGCGCTCAGGCGGTCACGGCTCTTCGTTCAGGCGGCTGCCGCCGCGCTCCTCCTGATCAGCCCGGCACGCACCAGGAGCAGGTAGATCTGGCAGCCGAGGCAGTAGCCGAACACCGAGTTGAGGAACGCGGCGACGAACGCGAGACCAGCGGCGATCGGGAGCACATACGGCACACCGACGAGGTGCAGGAGCAGGCCGAGCCCGGTCACGAAGAGCCCGACGCCCTGGGCGAAGGTCGGGGGAGCGGCATCCTCCAGTTCGGCCGGAGGGGCGAGCCTCGGACGCACCAACGCGCGGAACAGTGCGCCGTACGGGTGGCGCTTGATTCCCGCGAACGCGCCCCAGGCGAAGAGCAGCGCGATCACCAGGAGGAGCCAGAACGCCGCCGTCGTCGCGCCGACGAGACCGAGGAAGACGTCGATCAGCAGCAGGACGGCGGTGATGCCGGCCCCGAAGCGCGGAGAGCGCGGGTCGATCCCGGCGCGGGAGGACGTGCCGGTGGTGGCGGGTGTGGCATCAGGCTGAGACATGGTCGCTCCCTGCGATGGTGTCGATGGTCGAGCGCACCTCGTCGGCGCGGGCGACGCCGCCGATGCGTGCGCGGATCGTGCCGGACGGGTCGAGCACGAGCGTTGTGGGGGTCTGCAGCACGCCGAAGCGTTTGGCGAGGTCGGGCCGGTGGGTGAGGTCCACATCCACGTGCGCCACGCCGGGTCGTTCGTCGGCGATGCCACCGAGGATGCGCGCGGTCGAGCGGCACGGGGCGCAGTACTCGGTGGAGAACTGGAGGAGCGTGACGGTGCTGCCGAACGCCGGGGCGCCGACCTCGGCCGGCGTGACGACCTCTGCGTCGCGCGAGCGCCCTGCCGAGCGCACGCGGCCGGTCGTCCGGCGCCAGACGATGCCGGCCGCCGTCGCGACCGCGACGAGCGCGACGATGACGGATGCCGCAGCCAAGGCGTTCATGGTCGCCGACGTTACGCCCGCTGCGGCACGGGATGCGGTGTGTGACGACAGATGACGCGCCGGCCTGTGCAGAACGCGAACTGTCCACAGATCCGCAGAGGGGGAGAGCGCCCGGAGCGACCGACCCGATAACCTTGAGCCATGTCGAACTCCTCCAATCCGTTCGGTCAGGTGCTGGTCGCCCTGGTCACCCCGTTCACCGCCGATGGCGAAGTCGACTGGGCCGGCGTGGAGAAGCACATCGACGACGTGATCACGGCGGGTGCAGACGGCATCGTCGTCACGGGAACGACGGGGGAGACCTCCACGCTCACCGACCACGAGAAGCTGCGGCTGGTCGAGGTCGGCAAAGACGTCGCGGCGGGCCGCGCCAAGATCATCACGGGCGGTGGCTCGAACGAGACGGCGCACGCCATCCAGCTCTACCAGCAGAGCGAGAAGGCCGGGGCGGACGGTGTGATGATCGTCACGCCTTATTACAACAAGCCGACGCAGGCGGGCATCCTCACCCACTTCCGGCTGATCGCGGACTCCACCGATCTTCCGGTGATCCTCTACGACATCCCCGGTCGCACCGGCGTCCCGATCAAGTACGAGACCATCCTCCGCATCGCCAAGCATCCCAACGTGCGCGCCATCAAAGACGCGAAGGGCGACTTCAGCGAGGTGAGCCGTGTGCTCAACCAGACCGATCTGCTCTACTTCTCCGGCGACGACGCCAACGTGCTCCCGCACCTGGCGATCGGCGCCACGGGGCTCATCGGCGTCACGGCCAACATCGCCGCTCGGCCGTACCGCCAGATCGTGGATGCGGTCAACGCGGGCGACCTCGCCACGGCGACCGCCGCGCACCAGAAGCTCGAACCTCTCGTCCGTGCCGTCATGACGCACGTGCCAGGCACGGTGGCGGCCAAGTACATCCTGCACGGCCTCGGCCGCATCTCCAGTCCGCGCGTGCGCCTGCCGCTCGTCGGTCCGGAGGAGTGGGAGGCCGCCCAGATCGAAGACGAGCTCGACCTCGTCAAAGACATCCCCGGTGTCGACTTCTCCAACTTCCGGCCGGATCGCAACGCCGCAGCAGGCGGTGCTCTGCCCCGAATCGCCGGAACAACTCGCTAGGCCGTGCCACTGTACGGCTCGAACCACCACAGGCGCCCAGCGCCAGTATCTGTTTAGGAGGGCATATGCCCAACCTCGTCTCCGACCCGCCCGCGCTCGAACCGGGCACCCTCAGGATCATCCCCACCGGCGGCCTGGGGGAGATCGGCCGCAACATGACCGTCTTCGAATACGAGGGCAAGCTCCTCATCGTCGACTGCGGCGTGCTCTTCCCCGAAGAGAACCAGCCGGGGGTCGACCTGATCCTGCCCGACTTCCAGCCGGTCCGCGACCGTCTCGACGACATCGTCGGCGTCGTCCTCACCCACGGGCACGAAGACCACATCGGCGCCGTGCCGTATCTCTTGAAGCTGCGCAGGGACATCCCGCTGATCGGCTCGGGACTCACGCTCGCGCTGGTCGAGGCGAAGCTCAAAGAGCACCGCATCCAGCCGTACAGCCTCACTGTCAAGGAGGGGCAGGTCGAGCAGCTCGGCCCGTTCTCGCTGGAGTTCGTCGCCGTCAACCACTCGATCCCGGATGCGCTTGCCGTCGCCATCACCACCCCGGCCGGGGTCGTGCTGCACACGGGCGACTTCAAGATGGACCAGCTCCCGCTGGACGACCGCCTCACCGACCTGCGCGCGTTCGCCAGGCTCGGTGAGAAGGGCGTCGACCTGTTCCTCGCCGACTCCACGAACGCGGACGTCCCCGGCTTCACGCCGCTCGAGCGCTCCATCGGCCCCGTGCTCGACAATGTCATCGCCCGGGCGCCCCGCCGCGTGATCGTGGCCAGCTTCTCCAGTCACGTCCACCGCGTGCAGCAGGTGCTCGACGCCGCCGCGGCCAACGGGCGCCGCGTCGCGCTCCTCGGCCGCTCGATGGTGCGCAACATGGGCATCGCCGCCGACCTCGGATACCTCAAGGTGCCGGACGGCGTTCTGATCGACTACAAGAAGGCGGCAGACCTCCCGGACGACGAGATCGTCTACATGTCCACGGGATCGCAGGGCGAGCCGATGGCGGTGCTCGCGCGCATGGCCAACCTCGACCACCAGATCGAGGTCGGGCAGGGAGACACGGTCATCCTGGCGTCCAGCCTCATCCCCGGCAACGAGAACGCCGTCTACCGCGTGATCGACGGCCTCACCAAGCTCGGTGCCAACGTCGTGCACAAGGGCAACGCCAAGGTGCACGTCTCCGGCCACGCAGCGGCGGGCGAACTGCTCTACTGCTACAACATCCTGAAGCCGAAGAACGTCATGCCCGTTCACGGCGAGTACCGGCACCTGGTCGCCAACGCGCGTCTCGCGATGGACACCGGTGTGCCGGAGCAGAACACCATCCTCGCCGAGGACGGCACGGTCATCGATCTCCGCGACGGCGTCGCGCGCATCGTCGGTCAGCTCGACCTCGGCTTCGTCTACGTGGACGGCTCGAGCGTCGGCGAGATCACGGATGCGGACCTCAAGGACCGCCGCATCCTCGGTGAAGAAGGCTTCATCTCGATCATCGTCGTCGTCGAGGCGGCGACCGGACGCATCGTCACCGGGCCGGAAATCCACGCCCGCGGTTTCGCCGAGGACGACGCGGTGTTCGACGCGGTCAAGCCGAAGATCGCCTCCGCGCTCGCCGAGGCCGCCCACAACGGCGTCCGCGACTCGCACGCGCTGTCGCAGGTCGTGCGACGCACGGTCGGCCGCTGGGTGAACACGAGCTATCGTCGTCGTCCGATGATCGTTCCGCTCGTCATCGAGGCATGACACACTAGCCGAGGACATACCGGGGGGCCGGTTTGCCTCGTCCGCGCTGCGGACGGGCCGGATTCAGCAGAAAGCAGGAACAGTGGGGGTAACGCGACGATGGGTCTTTCCCATCATCCGTCTGGTTCTGGTCGCCGTCGTGGCGGCGGCGCTCGTCAAACTGGCGTTCTTCGGCGACGGTCCGTCGACGTCCGATCCGCTCCAGCCGACCGCTGAGCTCAGCGATCCGACGGTCGCGGTGCAGACCGGAACGATCGTCAACGACGTGACCGTGAGCGGCTCCATCGTCGCCGACCCCGCTGCGCCCGTCCGGGCAACGGCGGCGGGCGTCGTCGACGAGGTCCAGGTCGCCGTCGGCGCCGCGGTCGAGGCGGGAGCGACGCTCTACGACATCAAGGTGGAGACGCCGCGCGACCCGGTCGAGACGACCGGACCGGACGGCCTGCCGGTCGTCACGCAGCCGAAACCCGCCGTGAGCTATGTCGAGGTCACCGCGCCGATCGGCGGCATCGTCTCCGCCCTTCCGGTCATCCCCGGCCAGTCCGTCGCGGTGGGCGAGGCGACGGGCGGTATCGCGCCTCCGACGTTCTCTGCGTCTGCGTCGCTGCCCTCTGCGCAGCAGTACCGCCTCCTCAACCGGCCGACGGAGGCCGTCGTCACGATCAAGAACGGTCCGGCGCCGTTCACCTGCACCGGACTCAGCATCACGACGCCGGCGGCCACGGCGGATGCGCCGCAGGCTCCGTCCTCCGGCGGAGATCAGCAGGGCGGGGGAGCTTCCGCCGGGTCGACCACGACCGTCCGCTGCGCCATCCCAGCCGGGGTCACCGTCTTCGCGGGTCTGGCCGCCGACCTCACCATGTCCGGCGGTCGTGCCGAAGGGGTGCTGACCGTGCCGACCACGGCGATCAAGGGCACGGCGGAGAAGGGCATCGTCTACCTGCCGGACCCGAAGGGCGGCGATCCCAAGGAGGTCGCCGTGACCCTCGGGCTCACCGACGGCAAGACCGTCGAGGTACGTGGAGGGGTGAAGGAGGGGGACACCATCCTCGAATTCGTCCCAGGCGCACCGATGCCGGATGAGAACGGCTGCATCACAGGGCCGGACGGCTCGATGTCCTGCGCGTCGGTCGGCTCGTGAGCCTGCTGCGGCTCGAGGGTGTGACCAAGACCGTCGACATTCCGGATGCGGACCCGCTGACCATCCTGGACGGCGTCGACCTCGTGGTCGAGCACGGCGAGCGCGCCTCCATCGTCGGACGATCCGGCTCGGGCAAGTCCACGCTGCTCAACATCCTCGGCCTGCTCGACGCCCCGACCTCCGGGGTCTTCGAGTTCGACGGCCGACCCGTCGCTCGGCTCCGCTCCGGAGCCCGCGACCGGCAGCGTGGTGCTGACGTCGGCTTCATCTTCCAGCAGTTCAATCTGCTCTCCGGGCGCACGGCTCTGGAGAACGTGATGACTCCTCTGCTCTACGCGAGCGGACGCCGGTTCTGGCGGCGGCGGGCGATCGCCGCCGAGATCCTCGACAAGGTCGGGCTCGGGCACCGTATGGACACCATGCCGGAGAAGCTGTCCGGTGGGGAGCAACAACGCGTCGCCATCGCCAGGGCGCTCGTCCGAGAGCCGCGGCTCATCCTCGCCGACGAGCCGACCGGCGCGCTGGACGTGGAGACAGGCACCTCGGTGATGGGCCTGCTCGACAGTGTTGCGACCGACTACGGAGCTGCGCTCGTCACCATCACGCACGATCCGGCCATCGCCGCCCTCGCGGACGAACGCCATCGGCTGGACGGCGGCAGACTGCATCCCCTCGGCTCCGCACAGGACGTCGCGGCATGAGGGCGGTCGAGTCGGTCTGGGGTGCGATCGTCGAGGCCTGGCAGGAGGTGCGCATCCACCGGGTGCGCGTTCTCCTCTCGCTCATCGGCGTCGCGGTCGCGGTGTGCGCGCTCAGCTCCGTGGTCGGGCTGGCCAACATCGCGCAGCAGGGGATGACCGAGTCCAACGAGCGCTACGGCGGCAGGCCGGCGTTGCTCTCGGTGACGGCGTCGTACGCTCCTGACGGCACGCCGATGCCGGCGGGCGGACTCCCGGAAGCGTGGGCCGGCGTGGTCGAGCGCCACAAGATCGAATACACGTCGTCGGTGCGACAGGGCGGGATGCGCGTGCAGTTCCGCGGCGGGGTCGCCGAGGTCAGCACGACCGCCGTCGATCAGCCGTATGCGGCGATGCACCGCATCCGCGTCGCGCATGGCTCGTGGTTCACCAAGGAGGACGCCGACCGGCTCGCACCGGCCATCGTGGTCAACGGCGACTTCTGGCGCAAGCTCGGCTCTCCGTCGCTCGCCTCGCATCCCACCGCACGGGTGACCAGCGGCGATGGTGAGGTCACGGCGGTCGTCGTCGGTGTGCTCCGCACGTCGGGATACGACGACATGGCGCCGACCGCGTTCGTCCTCAGCTCCGCCGCGCCCCAGCTGATGTCGATCGACTATTCGGGAGGTGCACCCGCGAACCTCGAGGCGTGGGTACCGCCCGAGCTGGCCGACCCGCTCACCGCAACGATCCGCGCGGAGCTCGATCAGGCGCTCGGAGCAGGGGCCACGAGCGTCAATCGACAGGACTACCTCGCAGCCGGCGACGACCCCCTCGCGTTCTTCAAGCTGGTCGTCGGCGGAATCGCGGTGCTCGTGCTGCTGCTCGGTGCGCTCGGACTGGTCAATATCGCCCTGGTCACGGTGCGTCATCGCATCCGGGAGATCGGGGTGCGCCGGAGCTTCGGTGCGACAGCCGGCCGCGTGTTCTTCGCGGTGATGATGGAGAGCGTTGTCGCGACGGTCGTCGCCGGCGCGGCGGGGGTGGGGCTGTCGATCCTGATCGTGAAGAGCCCGTGGCTGGAGCAGCTGATCGGTCAGGGCATGGTGTCTGACTTCCCGCCGTTCCCGGTCGAGGCCGCCGTGATCGGTATGGTCGCCGCGACCGCTGTCGGAGCGCTCGCCGGGCTGCTTCCCGCGCTCGTCGCCGTGCGGGTCAAGGTCATCGACGCCATCCGGTACTGAGCATCGGTCGCCGCGACCTCGGTTTCGTAACCTCGCCGTTACACGTCTCCGGGTAGCGTTCGTGCATGACAGCATTCCGGATCAGGGCGGCGACCGGCGATGACGCGCGCTTCCTCGCGGACATGCTCGTCGAGGCGTCCAACTGGAATCCCGTCCGTGCGCGTCCACGGGTCGCCGTGCTGGAAGACCCGAAGGTGTCCAGGTACGTCAGCGGGTGGATGCGCCCTGGCGACTTCGGCTCCGTCGCCGTCGATACCCGCGACGTTCCCGTCGGTGCGTGCTGGGGCAGGCTGTTCCCCGCGAACGCGCCGGGGTACGGGTTCGTCGCGGTCGGTGTGCCCGAGCTCACTCTCGGCGTGAACACCCAGTGGCGCGCCCGCGGCGTCGGGAGGGCTCTGCTGCAGGCGGTCGCCAAGCAGGCGGGCGCCGCCGGGCACAACCGGCTCAGCCTGAGTGTGGAGCGCGCGAACTTCGCCCAGCGCCTCTACGTCAGCGAGGGGTACATCACCGTCGAGTCCGGCGCAGACTCGGACACCATGGTGCGGGCGGTGCATTGACCCCGTTCTCGCGATTTCTTCACAGCGCGGCCGTGTAACGGATTTTCCACAATCCGCGCGCGGTAACCGGCCGATGACACGGGTGCGAAGTACCGTGGACCCTATGGCTACGAGCACCAAGTCGACATCGCGCGCGCGGAACTCCTCCGGCCGCGGCGGCTCGACCGCGCGCAAGCCGGCGGCGAAGACCGCGGCCCAGAAGACGGTCGCATACCCGACCGCCGACGCGGGGCCGAACCCGCTGGTCCGCGCCTGGATGGGCCTGGCCCACCTCACCGGCGCCGCCTTCCGTGCTCTCGGGCCGGAGAAGCTCGCCAAGGAGGAGCGCCGCGACGGGTTCCCGTTCTTCCTCGTGCTGCTCGCTGTCGCCGGCGCCGTGGTCGAGTGGTTCCTGATCAACGACGATGTCGCCCGCACTCTGGATGCGTGGACCTTCGGTGGGCTGTTCGGCCGTGTGGCGTTCGCGCTCCCGGTCATCATGGTCCTGTTCGCCGCGTGGCTGTTCCGGCACCCGAGCTCCGTCCACGACAACACGCGCATCGGCATCGGCCTGAGCATTCTGCTGCTCACCATCTCTGGGCTGTGCCACCTGTTCAGTTCGCACCCGCAGCCGAGCGACGGCATGGCGAAGCTCGCAGGGGCCGGCGGTGTGCTCGGCTGGTTGCTCGCCGCGCCGCTCGCCGCCCTGATCACCCCGTACGGCGCCGCCGCCGTGATCATCGTGCTGCTCATCCTCAGCATCTTCATCATCACCAAGACGCCGCCGAACAAGGTGGGCGTCCGGGTCCGCGAGCTCTACGCCTATCTTTTCGGTGCGCAGCTCCCCACCGAGGAGGAACGGCAGGCCGCCAAGGAGGCGAAAACCCAGCAGGTCGAACTCGACGGCGTGGACGACGAGGCCGAGCCGGAAGCAAACCTGCCCTGGTGGCGCAGGAACAAGTCCGGCCGCGAGGAGGACCCGGCGTTCGACACCCCCGTCGTCGACGACAGCATCACAGAGGTGTTCGGCGACAGGTCGAAGAAGGGCAAGGGCGAGTTCGCCACGGCGCTGGAGCCCGATCCGGCGAGCGACCACTACAACACTGAGGTCCTCAGCGAGCTCGCGCTCGCGGAGGATGCCGTCAAGCGGTTCACGGGGGAGATCCCGCCGGCCGCGGGGATTCCCGGAGTGCCTGCCGCTCCCGCCGTGCCCGCCGTCCTCCCCGGATTCGTCCCGGACGCCCACGGAGCCGGCGCGGACGACTTCGACGAGACAGTTGCCATCCCGTCCGTCTCCGAGCCGGCAGCGCCTTACCACCTGCCGTCCGCCGGAATGCTGTCCGCCGGCACCCCGGCCAAGACCAGGTCGAGCGCCAACGACGATATCGTCGCCGCGATCACCGAGGTGCTCACCCAGTTCGGCGTGGATGCGAAGGTCACCGGATACTCGCGAGGGCCGACCGTCACGCAGTACGAGATCGAGCTCGGTCCCGGCGTGAAGGTCGAGCGCGTCACGGCCCTCAGCAAGAACCTGTCGTACGCCGTCGCGAGCAACGAGGTGCGCATCCTCTCGCCGATCCCCGGCAAGAGTGCGATCGGCATCGAGATCCCCAACTCGGACCGCGAGATCGTCTCCCTGGGCGACGTGCTGCGCTCCGGGGCGGCGACCAAGAGCACGCATCCGATGACGATCGGCGTCGGCAAGGACGTCGGCGGCGGCTACGTCGTCGCCAACCTGGCCAAGATGCCCCACCTCCTGGTCGCCGGCTCCACAGGGTCGGGAAAGTCCAGCTTCGTCAACTCGATGATCACCAGCCTGCTGATGCGGGCCAAGCCGTCCGACGTGCGCATGGTGCTGATCGACCCGAAGCGCGTCGAGCTCACCATCTACGGCGGCGTCCCGCACCTCATCACGCCCATCATCACGAACCCCAAGAAGGCGGCGGAAGCGCTGCAGTGGGTGGTCAAAGAGATGGACATGCGCTACGACGATCTGGCCAGCTTCGGCTTCCGCCACATCGACGACTTCAACAAGGCCGTCGTCAACAACGAGATCGTGCTCCCCGCCGGCAGTGAGCGCACGCTCAAGCCGTACCCGTACCTCCTGGTGGTCGTGGACGAGCTCGCCGACCTGATGATGGTCGCCCCGCGCGACGTCGAGGACTCGATCGTCCGCATCACGCAGCTCGCCCGCGCATCCGGAATCCACCTCGTGCTCGCGACGCAGCGTCCATCCGTGGATGTGGTCACCGGCCTCATCAAGGCGAACGTTCCGTCGCGACTCGCCTTCGCTGTCACGAGCGTCACCGACTCCCGCGTCATCCTCGACCAGCCGGGTGCCGACAAGCTCATCGGCCAGGGCGACGCCCTGTTCCTGCCGATGGGCGCCTCCAAGGCGATCAGGGTGCAAGGCGCCTGGGTGAACGAGGCGGAGATCCAGAAGGTCGTCGAGCACGTCACGCGCCAGGCGCGGCCGGAGTACCGTCAGGACGTCGCGGCAGCGGCGGAGAAGAAGCAGATCGACTCCGACATCGGCGACGATCTCGAACTCCTGCTCGCCGCGGCCGAACTGGTCGTGTCGACGCAGTTCGGTTCGACATCGATGCTTCAGCGCAAACTGCGCGTCGGGTTCGCCAAGGCAGGTCGCCTGATGGACCTGCTCGAGTCGCGCGAGATCGTCGGCCCGTCCGAAGGGTCGAAGGCCAGGGATGTGCTCGCCACGGTCGAGCAGCTGCCCGCCGTGCTCGCGACGCTGCGCGGCGAGGATTCGCCTGCCGGAGGCGCCGGTCCCGCCGGTGGCGGTGCCGGTTCAAGCGCGGCAGGCGCCGGGGGCGCATCCACCGTCGCCGCCGGAGCTGCCGCAGCCGAGGACGACGACCCGTACGGAGGCGACCCTGTCGCGCGGATGACCGAGGGTTATCCTGAGGTGGACGGCGACTCGGACGAGGACGCCTGGCAGCTGACCGACAGGGAGTAGACCACATGTCGGTGCATGACACCCCTCCGCCGGCCTCGGCGAAGGGCACGCCCCAACGCGCGAGCAACTGGAACGTGCCCAACATCATCACGGTGGTGCGCATCCTGCTGGCGCCGCTGTTCGTGTGGATGCTGCTCGCCGACGCGGGCGACGACGGCTGGCTTCGCTGGGCGGCCGCCGTGCTCTTCGTGATCGCCATCGCGACGGACGGCGTCGACGGTGCCATCGCCAGGCGCAACAACCTCGTCACCGAGCTGGGCAAACTGCTCGACCCGATCGCCGACAAGGTGCTCACCGGGGGAGCGCTCGTCGCCCTGTCGATCCTGGGTGAACTGCCATGGTGGGTCACCATCGTGATCCTCGTGCGCGAGATCGGCATCACCGTGTACCGCTTCGTCGTCATCAGGCAGGGCGTGATCGCGGCGTCGCGCGGCGGCAAGATCAAGACCATCGTGCAGTCGGTCGCCATCAGCCTCGCCCTCTTCCCGCTCTGGACCCTGTTCGGCGACTGGGTGTACTGGGTCAACGGCATCGTGATGACGGCCGCGGTGATTCTCACGGTCGTGACCGGTGTCGACTACCTCTGGCAGGCGTGGAAGGGGCGGAGGGCCAAGCGTGCCGTCTCCTGACGACCTCAGCGCGCGCCTCATCCCGTTCCTGGCAGAGCGCGGGCTGACCGTCGCCGCGGCAGAATCGTTGACCGGCGGTGAACTCACCGCCGAGCTGACGCGCGTCGGAGGGGCGTCCGCCGTCGTGCTCGGCGGCGTCGTCGTGTACGCCACGGAGCTGAAGCACACCATCGTCGGGGTGGATGCGGACCTGCTCGCCGCCGAAGGCCCCGTGCATCCCGAGGTCGCCAGGCAGCTGGCCTCCGGGGTGCGGGATGCGCTTGCCGTCTCCGGGCGGGCAGCAGACATCGGTCTCGCCACCACCGGGGTCGCCGGACCGGACCAGCAGGGCGGCCGGCCGGTGGGGACCGTGTTCGTCGGGATATCGACACCGGCAGGCACGCGGGCCGTCGAACTCGCGCTCTCCGGAACGCGCGCCGAAATCCGCCGGCAGGTGGTCGAACGCGTGCTCGCCGAGCTGGCGGCCGAGGTCGGTCTCGACCGCGCATGACGGCCGGGAATACCTGCTGTTACGGTCTCGTTACACCTGCTGCATTCACAAGAAAAGCCCAGTCGTCGCCGATATCGTTGAGCCTCATAAGATGCGCTAGTGTTGGCATCCGTTTAAGGTCCGATTCGTCGGCAGGGTAGAAGAAGGAGGCTCCGAATGATTCTTGTACGTCAGGAAATCGGCGACGTGCTCAGGGACTTCCGCCTGCAAAAGGGCCGTACGCTCCGACAGGTGGCCAGCAAGGCGAGTGTCGCCCTCGGCTACCTCAGCGAGGTGGAGCGAGGTCAGAAGGAAGCTTCGTCCGAGATTCTCGCCTCGGTCGCAGAAGCGCTTGACACCCCGATCTCGGTCATCATGCGCGAGGTCGGTGACCGTCTCGCCGTGCTGGAGGGGATCGAGCCCATCATCCCCGACACCGTCCCCGACGAGTTCGTCTCGGCGATGGACGCGGATCTGGTCGCACGCTGACACAGACGCACCAGAGAACGCCCCGGGAGACCGGGGCGTTCTTCGTTTCCCCCGGCGACCGGTGCCGGTGCTGACCCGTAGGGTGGTTTCATGAAGTTGAGTGAGTTCCAGCGCGCGATCCTCGACGAGTTCGGCTCGACGTACGGACAGGCGCTCACCACGGACCTCGTGCTCGGCGAGCTCGGCAACCGCACGGCGCAGCAGGCGCTGGCGGCGGGCATCGCGCCTCGCGAGGTGTGGATCGCGCTCTGCCGCGAGACAGGCGTTCCGCAGTCGCACTGGTACGGCGCGGGCAAACCGGCTCCGAAGCGCTGACGCGACACGCCGCGTTCGAAAGTCTCGAAGATATGTTCGGATGTCGTTAGACTTCTCCACAACGGCAATCGAAGACGGGTTGTCCACAATTTCGCGTGGTCAACGCCGAGTGTCGGACGTCCCCCGTACAGTCGATCTCGTTAGCGAAGCCGAGAAGGAGAACCGCACATGCCATCACCCGCAGACCGCGAAAAGGCGCTCGAGACCGCGCTTGCGCAGATCGACCGCCAGTTCGGAAAAGGCTCGGTCATGCGACTGGGCAGCGACGAGCGCGCTCCCGTCGAGGTCGTCCCCACCGGCTCCATCGCACTGGATGTGGCGCTCGGCATCGGAGGACTCCCGCGCGGCCGCATCGTCGAGATCTATGGTCCGGAGTCGTCGGGTAAGACCACTCTGACCCTGCACGCCATCGCGAATGCGCAGCGCGCCGGCGGCATCGCCGCCTTCATCGACGCCGAGCACGCGCTCGACCCCGAGTACGCCCGCAAGCTCGGCGTGGACATCGACGCCCTCCTCGTGTCTCAGCCGGACACTGGTGAGCAGGCGCTCGAGATCGCTGACATGCTGGTGCGAAGCGGTTCGATCGACCTCATCGTCATCGACTCCGTGGCGGCGCTCGTGCCCCGTGCCGAGATCGAGGGCGAGATGGGCGACTCCCACGTCGGCCTCCAGGCGCGACTCATGTCGCAGGCGCTTCGCAAGCTCACCGGTGGTCTCAACCAGACCAACACCACGATGATCTTCATCAACCAGCTCCGCGAGAAGATCGGTGTCTTCTTCGGAAGCCCCGAGACGACGGCCGGTGGCAAGGCGCTCAAGTTCTACGCGTCGGTTCGACTCGATATCCGCCGCATCGAGACGCTGAAGGACGGAGCGGAAGCCGTCGGTAACCGCACCCGCGTCAAGGTCGTCAAGAACAAGATGGCTCCGCCGTTCAAGCAGGCGGAGTTCGACATCCTCTACGGCGTCGGCATCTCCCGCGAGGGCAGCCTGATCGACTTCGGCGTCGAGCACGCCATCGTCAAGAAGTCGGGCGCCTGGTACACCTACGAGGGCGACCAGCTCGGCCAGGGCAAAGAGAACTCGCGCAACTTCCTGATCAACAACCCCGACATCGCGCTCGATATCGAGAACAAGATCAAGATCAAGCTCGGAATCGTCGCCGACCCGAACGCGGTCGCCGAGGCGCCCGACAACGTCGGATCGCTGGAGGCGAAGCTGCAGGCGAAGAAGGGCGCGTAGCGTCCTGCTCGCTCGGTGCGGCTGGTGACAGCGATGCGCGGCGTTCGTTCGCTGGGCGGGTTCCGCTGTAGAGGTTGCGACGTACGGGTGGTGCTGAGCAGGCGGTGCTGAGCAGGTGCCGCCGATCCAGTTCGGTCTAGGCGAGAAGAACGAGGAGTGACCCGTGGTCGTGCGATTTCCCTCTGAGTCGGAGTCCGGCGCGGGCCGTGAGGCCGGTGACGGCGGTGCCGGCGATGGTCTGGTGGGCGACGGCATCGTCGGTCAAGGCGCCGTCGACCGAGCCGATCCTGCGGAGCGGCTCGCTCCTGTGACGTTCTTGCCGCGGTCTCGTGGAGCGGACCATCCGTCGCGGCGGGGGAGTGAGGCGGAATCGAGCGGAGCAGACACGGCGTCCGTGCGGCCGGTCGTCGCCTTCCCCTTCACTCGCACGGCGGACGGCGGAGCGAGCATCGGCGACGATGCTGGCGATGCCGGCGACGCCGACGACGCTCTCGCGGAGCGCAAGCGAACCACGGCACGGTGGTCGAAGGCGTTCCTCGAAGAGTCGGGAGCCGAGGCCGGCCGGAAAGACTCTGCAGCGGCGGCCGACACGTTTGAACGGTCGGACGGCGGCGGCGAGAGGCAGGTGAAGCGCGCGTCGTCCGTGTCGATCCACCAGCTCGCGCGGCGCGGCATGTCGCGCTGGGAGTTGGAGCAGGTGCTCGCCAAGCGTGAGATCGAGCCGGCCGTCGCCCAGGCGGAGCTCGATCGGCTGGAGAGTGTCGGCCTGCTCGACGATGCGGCCCTCGCTGTCACGCTCGTCTACACGCAGCACACCCGTAAAGGTCTCGGACGCTCGGCGATCGCCCAGGAGCTGAACAGGCGCCACATCGCGCCGGAGCTCATCGAGGAAGCACTCGCGGAGATCGCCGACGACGACGAACTCGAACGCGCCACGGAGCTGGCGATGAAACGCGTCGGCCAGCTGTCCAGCTACGACGACGAAACGGCGAAGCGCCGTCTCCACGGGTTCCTCGCGCGCAAGGGATACAGCTCGTCCGTCGTGCGGCAGGCGATGGATGCGGCCCTCGCCACCAGGGGCCGTCGCAGCGGAGTGCGCTTCGAGTAGGCGCAGTTCGGATCTTCAGCCGGGCGAACGTAAACTTGTCGCACTATGAGCATCACCGAAGAGCGCAGCACCATCACGCGGTCGGACGCAGCTGTGCGTCCGGACGGGCGCGCGCGCACCTATGAGGTCCGCACGTTCGGCTGCCAGATGAACGTGCACGACTCGGAACGCCTCAGCGGCTCGCTGGAAGCGGCGGGCTATGTGGCCGCAGACGGCGAAGAGGCCGACATCGTCGTCATCAACACCTGTGCGGTCCGTGAGAACGCGGACAACAAGCTGTACGGCAACCTCGGTCACCTCGCCGCCGTCAAGAAGCGCCACGACGGGATGCAGATCGCCGTCGGCGGCTGCCTCGCCCAGAAGGACAAGAACGTCATCCTGGAGAAGGCGCCCTGGGTCGACGTCGTGTTCGGCACCCACAACATGGGCTCCCTGCCGAGTCTGCTCGAACGGGCGCGCCACAACGACGCCGCCGAGATCGAGATCCTCGAAGCGCTCGAAACGTTCCCGTCGACGCTGCCCACCAAGCGCGACTCCAGCTACAGCGGGTGGGTGTCCATCTCGGTCGGCTGCAACAACACGTGCACCTTCTGCATCGTCCCCTCCCTGCGCGGTAAGGAGAAGGACCGCCGACCAGGCGACATCCTGGCCGAGATCCAGGCACTCGTCGACGACGGCGCCATCGAGGTCACCCTGCTCGGCCAGAACGTCAACTCGTACGGCGTCGAGTTCGGCGACCGTCAGGCGTTCTCCAAGCTGCTTCGCGCGGCGGGCGAGATCGACGGGCTCGAGCGCATCCGGTTCACCAGCCCGCACCCCGCCGCCTTCACCGACGACGTGATCGACGCCATGGCGGAGACGGAGTCGGTCATGCCCCAGCTGCACATGCCTTTGCAGTCCGGTTCCGACCGCATCCTGAAGGCGATGCGTCGCTCTTACCGCTCCGAGAAGTTCCTCGGCATCCTCGACCGCGTGCGCGCGAAGCTGCCGGATGCGGCGATCAGCACCGACATCATCGTCGGCTTCCCCGGCGAGACGGAAGAGGACTTCCTCGAGACGATGCGCGTCGTCGAAGCTGCGCGCTTCGCCTCCGCGTTCACGTTCCAGTACTCGATCCGGCCTGGCACCCCGGCCGCGACGATGGACGAGCAGGTCCCGAAGGCGGTCGTGCAGGACAGGTACGAGCGCCTCATCGCCCTGCAGGAGCGCATCTCGCTCGAAGAGAACGAGAAGGTCGTCGGACGCCAGGTCGAACTCCTCGTCGCCAACGGCGAGGGCCGAAAGGACGCCGACACGCACCGCCTCAGCGGCCGCGCCCATGACAGCCGACTGGTCCACTTCGAGGTTCCGGCCGGGTCGCCTGTGCCGCGCCCAGGAGACGTCGTCACGGTGACGGTCACCCAGGCCGCGCCGTTCTACCTGATCGCCGACTCGGCAGACGGGGCGCCGCTCGCGATCCGCCGCACCCGCGCCGGCGACGCGTGGGATAGGGCGGAGGCTGAGTCCTGCGCCGTACCGACGCACGGCGACGGCGTCGCGTCCGGCGGAAAGGGCCGCGTGTCGCTCGGCCTGCCGACCCTGCGCATCGGAGAGCCGCTCACCTCGCCCGGCGTCGGCACGATGCCGATCTACGACCCGACGGACGGCCAGCGCTGACCGCGCAGGCCACCCCGGACGGCGACCGTCACTCCGCTACGCGTGGCGACGGGGTCGTGCCCGCTTCCGAACGCGACGCCGTGCGCCCGGCCGACGACGGCCACGCCCAGCCCGCCGGCGCCACCGACCTCGACCTCGAACACGACCTCGAACGCGGCGCCTCCACCACTCCCGTCGTGGCCATCGTCGGCCCGACCGGCACGGGCAAGACCGACCTGTCGCTCGACCTCGCCGAGCGGCTGCGCGCGGACGGGCGAGGCGCGGAGATCGTCAACGCCGACGCCATGCAGCTCTACCGCGGGATGGACATCGGCACCGCGAAGATCGGTCAGCACGAGTGGCGTGGCGTCCCGCACCACTTGTTCGACGTGCTCGACGTCACCGACGAAGCCACGGTCGCTCGCTACCAGCCTGAGGCGCGTGCCGCGGTCAGCGACATCCTCGATCGCGGCAGCGTGCCCATCCTCGTCGGCGGCTCGGGGCTGTACGTGTCGAGCGTCATCTACGACTTCCGCTTTCCTGGCACAGTCCAGGCCCTCCGCGCCGAACTCGAAGCGGAGCTCACCGCGCACGGTCCAGGGCTGCTGTACCGGCGGCTCCTCGACGTCGACCCGGCCGCCGCGGCGAACATCGGGCCGAGCAACGGGCGTCGGCTGGTGCGGGCGCTCGAGGTGGTCGCCATCACAGGCGAGCCGGTCAGCGCATCCCTGCCGGACGAGCCCGTCCCCTGGCGGCCGGCCACCATCATCGGTCTCGCCGCCCCGCGCGACCAGCTGACCGCCCGCCTGGATGCACGCGTCGAACGGATGTGGGACGCGGGGCTCCTCGATGAGGTCGAGCGGCTCATCCCGCTCGGCCTTGAGCGCGGCGTGACGGCCAGCCGCGCCATCGGCTACGCGCAGGCCCTCGCCGAACTGCGCGGAGGGCTCAGCCGCGCAGAGGCCATCGCGCAGACCCAGCAGCTGACCAGGCGGTATGCGCGGAGGCAGGTGAGCTGGTTCAAGCGGTACCCGCGCATCCACTGGCTGGACTACGACGACGAGAATCTGACGGCCTCGGCGCTCGGTAGGCTGTGAGGATGGCGACAACCATCCACTTCACCAAAGGTCAGGGCACGGGAAACGACTTCGTGCTGTTCTCCGACCCGGACGGCCAGGTGAACCTCAGTGCGACGCAGATCGCGGAGCTCTGCGACAGGCACTTCGGGATCGGCGCGGACGGCATCATCCGCGCCGTGCGGTCGAAGCACCTGCCGGAGGGCGCTGAGGCGCTGGCGGAGGACGACGCCGCCGAGTGGTTCATGGACTACTACAACGCGGACGGGTCACCGGCGGAGATGTGCGGCAACGGCATCCGGGTGTACGTGCGCTACCTGCTCGAGTCCGGCCTGGCCGAACTCGCGGACGGCGACACCCTCGCCATCGGCACCCGCTCCGGCGTGCGCGATGTGCAGCGCAACCTCACCGGGTTCCAGGTGGACCTCGGACGGTGGGCGCTCGACGGCGGCGAACCGCTGGTGCGCGCCAAGGAGCTTCCCGTGGCACGGCCAGGGCTCGGCATCGACATGGGCAACCCGCACGTCGTGGTCGCCGTCGCCGACGAGTCGGAGCTCGAAGCCGCCGACCTCAGCTACATCCCGCACATCGAGCCGGAGCCTGTCGACGGGGCGAACGTGGAGTTCGTCGTGCCGCACGAGCCGCTGATCGTCGACGGCGTCGGACGCATCAGGATGCGCGTGCACGAGCGCGGAAGCGGCGAGACGCTGTCGTGCGGCACCGGCGCAGCCGCCGCGGCCCTCGCGGTCCGCTATTGGGCAGGCCAGGGAGCCCCGAACCAGTGGCGAGTGGATGTGCCGGGCGGCACGGTCGGCGTACGGATGTTCGCGACGGAGGACGGCGAGCACGTCGCACTCTCCGGGCCCGCCGAGCTCGTATACACCGGCACCATCGACCTCGCCTGACCCCACCCGACCCCGTCAGGGGGCGCGGCGGGCGCGGAGGACGCGGTAGCCCTTGGAGGTGGCGGCGCGGGTGGTGGTCAGGTCGGGGAAAGTGGCCTGCATCCAGCGGTGCAGCGAGTCGGAGCCGAGGTTGCGCTGGACGACCAGCCAAGCGTCCGAGCCGGGTTCGAGACGCGGCAGCCAGCGCTCCAGCAGATTGTGCAGCTCGTTCTTTCCCACCCGGATGGGCGGATTCGACCAGATCGTCGTAAAAAATACATCATCGGGAACATCATCGGGCGTGGATGTGTTTACATTGGTGAGACCGAGCTTCTGCGCGTTCCTGCGCACCACGTCCAACGCTCGGGTATTGACGTCGACGGCCCAGACGGTCGCGTGAGGGGATTCGAGAGCAAGTGTGAGAGCCACAGGCCCCCAGCCGCATCCGAGGTCCAAGAGGTGACCTCCCGGCGGTGCTGAGGGGACATGGTCGAGGAGCACTCGCGTACCCGTGTCAACGCGCTCGGGGCTGAAGATTCCGTTCGCCGTCGTCAACTCGTAGGTCTGTCCGGCGAGTCGGACGGTGAACGGACGGAGCTTCAGTTCGCTCTCGGGCGCCGGGGAAAAGTAGTGATCTCCGCTGGCCATAAGAGGACCGTACAGGACGCTAACAAACTAGGGTTAACCCAGATGCAGGATTTTCAGATGAATGAACATGTGAGCACAGAAGAAACGCCGACGGCCGACCAGCCGACGGACACCAGCCGCGACGCCGACGTCGTTGCCCGCGTGCTCGCCGCCGCGGAGAGCCGCGCCGGCATGACCTTGTTCGGTGGCGGCGCTCAGGCGCTGCAGACCGAGCACACCGACGACGCCGGTCACGATGGCGAGCAGTTCGAACGCGAGGAACGCGCAGCGCTCCGGCGCGTCTCCGGGCTCTCCACCGAGCTCGAAGACGTCACGGAGGTCGAGTACCGGCAGCTGCGCCTCGAGAACGTCGTACTCATCGGCGTCTACTCGCAGGGTTCGCTGCAGGATGCGGAGAACTCCATCCGCGAGCTCGCCGCGCTGGCGGAGACCGCTGGCGCCGTGGTGCTCGACGGTCTGCTCCAGCGACGACCGCACCCCGACCCGAGCACCTACCTCGGCAAGGGCAAGGCGCAGGAGCTCGCAGGGGTGGTCGCCGCTCTCGGAGCGGACACCGTGATCGCCGACACCGAGCTGGCGCCGAGCCAACGGCGCGCGCTCGAAGACGTGGTGAAGGTGAAGGTGATCGACCGCACGGCCGTGATCCTCGACATCTTCAGCCAGCACGCCAAGAGCCGGGAGGGCAAGGCGCAGGTCGAGCTCGCGCAGCTCGAATACCTGCTGCCGCGTCTGCGCGGCTGGGGCGAGTCGATGTCCAGGCAGGCAGGTGGCCAGGTCGGCGGCGCGGGCGCCGGTATGGGTTCGCGTGGTCCTGGTGAGACGAAGATCGAGCTGGACCGTCGCCGCATCCACACCAGGATGGCCAAACTGCGCAAGCAGATCGCCGGGTTCAAACCGGCGCGCGAGGCGAAGCGGGCGAACCGCAACCGCAACGCCGTGCCGTCCGTCGCCATCGCCGGGTACACCAACGCGGGCAAGTCGAGTCTGCTCAACCGCATCACCAAGGCGGGCGTGCTCGTCGAGAACGCGCTGTTCGCGACCCTGGATGCGACCGTCCGCAAGTCGGTGACCGCGGACGGCCGCCTGTACACGCTGGCCGACACCGTCGGATTCGTGCGCAACCTGCCGCATCAGCTGGTCGAGGCGTTCCGCTCCACGCTCGAAGAGGTGGCGGAGTCGGACGTGATCGTCCACGTGGTCGACGGTTCGCATCCAGACCCCGCCAGTCAGCTGGCGACGGTGCGGGATGTGATCGGCGAGGTCGGTGCGCGCGAACTGCCGGAGATCGTGGTCTTCAACAAGTCCGACCTGATCACGCCGGACGACCGGCTGGTCCTTCGCGGGCTGGAGCCGGGGGCGATCTTCGCCTCTGCGCGCACGGGCGAGGGGATCGACGAGATCCTCGCGGCCATCGCGCGGCTGCTGCCCGACAACTCGGTGGAGGTCGACCTGGTCGTCCCATACGACCGCGGCGACCTCATCTCGGCTCTGCACGAGCGCGGGCGCGTCGTCTCGACCGAGTACGTCGAGGATGGCACGAGGGTGCGGGCGCGGGTGATGCCGGAGTACCTGTCGGTGTTCGAGGCGTTCGCGGTGGAACCGACCGCGTAGCGCACGCCGCACGACAGGCACGACACGCCGCACAGTACGAAAGAGCGGGCACGGACGAATCGTCCGCGCCCGCTTTTCCGTCTTCCGGCGTCACACGGTGACACAGGGATTCCGTCGCACAGCAACCGTTGCTAGATTGCCATTCAACCGCAGCGGGCGACCCGCTCGGTGGTGCGACAGCCGAGCCCGGCACCCGCCCGCGAAAACCCTCACCGAACGGCCACGGCCGCCCGGCGGGGCCCCACCTTGACCGAGGCGGGCGCGGCCCCGGGCGGGGCGACGCGTCACGCCACCGACACCAGAGGACGCCATGAGCTGTACCGACGCGCGGTTCTCCTTCGAGCTGTACCCGCCGCGGAACGCGCGCGCCGCCGAGGCGCTGCCCGCGACGATCCAGAAGCTCGCGGCCGCGCATCCGGAGTTCATCTCTGTCACCTACGGCGCCAACGGGTCGTCCAGGTCGTCGTCGCTCGAGGTACTGCGCTACATCCTCGACAACACCGATGTCAGCCCGATGGCGCACCTCACCTGCGTCGGCTCGTCGCACGCGGAGGCCGGGCAGCTCATCCGGGAGTTCCTGGATGCGGGTATCCGGCGGTTCCTGGCCGTGCGTGGCGACCCACCCGCCGGCCTGGCGCCGGGGGAGACCGGCCTCGGCGACCTGCACAGCTCCGCCGAGCTGGTGCAGCTCATCCACCGGGTGCAGGCCGAGCGCGTCCCGTACGGCGAGCTCGCCGTCCCGGGGCTGCCTGCCAGCACCGTGCTGTCGCACCGCGAGCACGTGCAGATCGCGGTGGCCGCGTTCCCCAACGGGCACCCGACGTCGCACGGCGTCAGCCAGGACATCGACACCCTGCTCGCCAAGCAGGCCGCAGGGGCGAACCTCGGCATCACCCAGCTGTTCTTCCACCCGGAGGACTACCTCAGCTTCGCCCAGAAGGCACGGGATGCCGGCGTCCTCTTCCCGATCCTGCCCGGCATCATGCCCGTGACCAGTCCTGCGAGGCTCAAGCGGATGCTCGAATTGAGCGGGGAGGACCTGCCGAGCGAGCTCGCCATCCAGCTCGAGATCGAGCCGACCGAGGAAGGCCAGCGCGAGATCGGCATCGCCTGGGCGGCCGGCTTCGCGCGCAGGCTGCTCGACGGCGGCGCCCCCGGCATCCACCTGTACACGTTCAACCAGCACGAGGCGGTGCTCGCGGTGCTCAGCAGGATCGGGCTCCTCGACGCGAACGCCTCCTCCACGACCAGCACCAGACCGACCGACCCCAGCACCACCGAAAGGGAACCAGCATGACCGACACCACCCCCAGCATCCCGTTCCCGACGGGAACGATCATCGGCTACCCGCGCATCGGGCGCAGGCGCGAGCTGAAGAAGGCCGTGGAGAGCTTCTGGGCGGGGAACATCACCGCCGACGAGCTCGAGGCGACCGCCGCCGAGCTGCGCTCCGTCACGCGCGACCGTCTCGCGGCGCTGGGCCTCGGCCGGGACGACGCCTCGATTCCGGAGAGCTTCAGCTACTACGACCAGGTGCTGGATGCGGCGGTCACGGTCGGCGCGATCCCGTCGCGGTTCGCCTCCCTCGCGGACGCGGACGGCGCCGTCGACCTGGCAGGCTACTTCACCATCGCCCGAGGCGAAGGGGAGAACGCTCCGCTGGAGATGACCAAGTGGTTCGACTCCAACTATCACTACCTGGTGCCGGAGATCGGGCCGGAGACCGCGTTCCGGCTCGCGTCCGACCGCATCGTGCGCGAGTTCGAGGAGGCGAAGGCGGCCGGGTTCGTCACGCGTCCCGTGATCGTCGGTCCTGTCACCTTCCTCTTGCTCAGCAAGCCGAGCGACGAGGCGCCGGACGGCTTCAGCCCGCTGTCGCGCCTCGGCGACCTGCTGCCGGTCTACGCCGAACTGCTGTCGCGCCTCGGGGCGGCCGGCGCTCCCTGGGTGCAGCTCGACGAGCCGGCGCTCGTCAGCGAGTCCATCGACGAGCCGCGGGATGCGGTGCTCGCCGCCCTCGCGACGGCGTACGACACTCTCGGCGCCGTCCCCGCGCGACCGGCCCTGTTCGTGGCCGCCCCGTACGGCAGCCTCGACGACGCCCTCCCGGTGATCGCGGCGTCCCCGGTGGAGGCGATCTCGCTCGACCTGGTGCGCGGCACCGTTCCGCGCGGGCTCGACGCCGCGACCGCATCCGGACTGGCGGGCAAGACCGTCGTCGGCGGTGTGGTCGACGGCCACAACATCTGGCGCGGCGACCTCGAAGCCGCCTTCGGCACCCTCACCGAGCTGCTCTCGCTCAGCCCGGACGTTGCCGTGGCGACCTCCACCTCGCTGCAGCACGTGCCGCACGACGTCGACGACGAGCCGGAGCTGTCCGACCAGCTGAAGAGCTGGCTGGCGTTCGCCGACCAGAAGGTCGGGCAGGTCGCGACGCTGGCGCGCGGGCTGGTCGACGGCCACGAGGCCATCCAGGATGAGCTGAGTGCCGCATCCACCGCCCTGGCGGACCGTGCGGCTGCGCCCGGCGTGCGGGTTCCCGCCGTGCGGGCACGCGAGGAGGCGCTGACCGAGGCCGACTTCGCGCGCGGAGAGTACGCCGACCGGCTGGAGGCTCAGGATGCGGCGCTCGGGCTGCCGTTCCTGCCGACCACCACGATCGGGTCGTTCCCGCAGACCGGCGACATCCGCCGCTCCCGCGCCCAGTTCGCCAAGGGGCTGATCACAGAGGCCGAGTACCTGAGCAGGATGCGCGACGAGATCAAGCGCGTCGTCGACCTGCAGGAGGAGATCGGCATCGACGTCATCGTGCACGGCGAGCCGGAGCGCAACGACATGGTGCAGTACTTCGCCGAGAACCTCGACGGGTTCGCAGTGACCCAGAACGGCTGGGTGCAGTCGTACGGCTCCCGCTGTACCCGTCCGTCCATCCTGTGGGGCGACGTGTCGCGGCCGAAGCCGATCACGGTCGAGTGGTCGACGTACACGCAGAGCCTCACGCCGAAGCCGGTCAAGGGGATGCTGACAGGGCCGGTGACGATCCTGGCGTGGTCGTTCGTGCGCGACGACCAGCCGCTCGGCGAGACCGCGCGTCAGGTGGCGCTCGCACTGCGCGACGAGATCGCCGACCTGGAGTCGGCAGGCATCCGGGTGGTGCAGGTCGACGAGCCAGCGTTGCGCGAACTGCTGCCGCTCAAGAAGGCGGACCACGCGTCGTACCTGGACTGGTCGGTCGGGTCGTTCCGGCTCGCGACGTCCGGAGTGCGCGACGAGACGCAGATCCACACGCACCTCTGCTACTCGGAGTTCGGCGTGGTCATCGACGCGATCCGCAACCTGGATGCGGACGTCACCAGCATCGAGGCGGCCAGGTCGCGCATGGAGGTCGTCCACGACATCCAGAGCTCCGGGTTCGAGCACGGCATCGGCCCCGGCGTGTACGACATCCACTCGCCGCGCGTGCCGTCGGTCGCCGAGGTGACCGAGCTGCTCGAGACGGCGCTCGGGGCGATCCCCGGCCGCCAGCTCTGGGTGAACCCGGACTGCGGACTGAAGACGCGCGGCTACGACGAGACGGTGGCGTCGCTGCGCAACATCATCGAGGCGACGCGGGCCGTGCGCGCCGCAGCTCCGGTCACCGCGTAACGCGAACTCCCCGGCAAGCGAGCCCAGGGTCTTTCCCCGTATTCCTGCAGGATGCGGCGAAAACCCTGGGCTCGATCGCGTTCGGGTGGGATCGGGGTGAGGATGGGGGAATGGTGGACATCGGTGCTGACGAATTCGAGGCGATGGTCGGCGAGGTGTTCGACGCGCTGCCCCCGGACATGGTCGCGCCCCTGGAGAACGTGGCGATCCTGATCGAGGACCAGCCGCAGGGAGCCAGGCCGCGGTTGTACGGGCTGTACAGCGGGCATCCACTGACCAGGCGCGGCGTCTACGGATTCGGCGAGCTGCCGGACCGGATCACCCTGTACCGCAACAACCTCGCGGCCGGCGCGGCCGATCTGGATGCGCTGCGCGCGCGCGTCAGGGTGACCCTGGTGCACGAGATCGGTCACTACTTCGGCCTCACCGACGCCCGCCTGCAGGAGCTCGGCTGGGCCTGACCCGCCCCGCAGACAATCGAGTCCGGAGTTGTTTACGGCCGGACACGGCGGGTCACGTGAACAACTCCGGACTCGATGGTGTGGGTCAGACGGCGCGGAGGACCGCGACGACCTTGCCGAGGACTTCGGCGTAGTCGCCGAGGATGGGCTCGAAGTTGGAGTTGCGGGGGAGCAGCCAGGTGTGGCCGTCGCGCTGGCGGAACACCTTGACCGTGGCTTCGTCGTCGAGCATGGCCGCGACGATGTCGCCGTTCTCCGCGGTCTTCTGCGTGCGGACGACGACCCAGTCGCCGTCGCAGATGGCGGCGTCGATCATCGACTCGCCCACGACCTTCAGCATGAAGAGCTCACCGTTCCCGACGAGCTGCCTGGGGAGGGGGAAGACTTCCTCCACCTGCTGCTCTGCGGTGATCGGCACGCCGGCGGCGATGCGGCCGACGAGCGGGACCATCGCGGCGTCGCCGACGGGGGTCTGGTTCTCGTAGTCGACGGACTCCGAGGAGTTCGACGGCAGGTCGATCAGGATCTCCAGCGCGCGCGGGCGGTTCGGGTCGCGGCGCAGGTAGCCGCTCAGCTCGAGCTGGTTGAGCTGGTGCGTGACGCTCGACAGCGACGAGAGGCCGACGGCGTCGCCGATCTCGCGCATGCTCGGCGGATAGCCGCGCTGGCTCACCGATCGCTGGATGACGTCGAGGATGGCCAGCTGCTTCTCGCTCAGGTTCTTACGTCTGCGCGTGCCCCCGCGCTCGCGTGCTCCCTGGTTGTCGTTCGCCACGGTCGTCCCTTTCGTGACCCGTCTGCGCATCCGGCCGGCCCGAATGTCGGTGGTGCCTGGTTGAGTGAAGTCCAGACAATCGAAACTGTATCCACGATGCAGGGGTAAAACAAACATGTGTTCGAGCGTGTCTCGAAATCACTGGTGTTTTTCGTCGTTGTATCGTGCTTGTGGTTTCGAACATTCGAAGATATATTCGGAACACAGCTTCGCATCCGGCCTGCCGGCCAAGCACCGGGTGCGGAATCTTAGGAGGTCAGCAGCATGAGCACAGCAACGATCACGATGTCGTCGTCGCAGTTCCCGACGCCCGTGGGCGCGCGCACGCGCCTTCGTCTCACGCGACGCGGACGCGTCGTCCTCACCATGCTGGCCTCTGTGCCGCTCATCGTCGGAGCCCTCGTCTTCGCGCTCAACGGCGGGGGCGCAGCGGCCTCGGGCGACCAGGCACACGTGCAGTTCCACTACGTGACGGTCGAGTCCGGCCAGTCCCTCTGGAGCATCGCGGAGAAGGTCGCGCCGAGCGCCGACCCGCGCGATGTGATCGCCGACATCGTCTCGCTGAACCAGCTCGACACCGCCGTGGTGTCGCCCGGGCAGCAGCTGGCTATCCCGACGCAGTACGCGCGGTAGGGATGCGGGCCGGCTCCTGAGGGACCGGTTCTTCGGAAGGTTCCGGGGAAGAATTCGGGAAGGGCGTGCCTGGGAGGGTGCGCCCTTTCTGTATGCCCGGTGCGCCAGCGCGTGGGTGCTCCGTTCGGAAGGAGATGCGCGGCGATGGGGCTCCGTTCTCCGTGTGTACGGAGCGCCGTCAGCGCCAGCGGCCCCAGGCGCCCGCAGCCGTCGTCCACGCCACCCGGCGTCACACGGTGCGCGGCGTGACTAGCATTGATGGGTGACTTCTCTTTCCGATTTGCCGATTCGTGATGACTTGCGGGGGAAGACCCCGTACGGAGCGCCGCAGAAGGTTGTTCCGGTGGCGCTGAACGTGAACGAGAACACGCATCCGGTACCCGCGGATGTGGCGGCGGACATCGTCGCGCGCATCTCGGCGGCGATCGGGGGAGTCAACCGCTACCCTGACCGGGAGTTCACCGAGCTGCGGGAGGCCTTCGCACGGTATCTGGGGCACGGGCTCACGGCGGAGAACATCTGGGCGGCCAACGGATCCAACGAGGTGCTGCAGCACATCCTGCAGGCGTTCGGAGGACCGGGGCGCAGCCTGCTCGGGTTCAGCCCGACCTATTCCATGTATCCGCTGCTCGCGTCAGGGACCGGCACCAGCTGGATCGCCGCGCAGCGCGACGGAGAGTTCGAACTGTCCGCCGAGACAGCGGCGGAGCAGATCCGGCGCGAAGACCCGGACATCGTCATTCTGTGCTCGCCGAACAACCCGACGGGCACGCCGCTCTCTCTCGCGACCATCGAAGCAGCATACGAGGCCGCCCGCGGCATCGTGATCGTCGACGAGGCGTACGCCGAGTTCCTGCCGGACGGCGAGCAGACCGCCCTCGGCCTGCTGCCCGGCCGTCCTCGCCTGCTGATCTCGCGCACCATGAGCAAAGCGTTCGCGTTCGCCGGAGCGCGCGTCGGCTACCTCGCCGCAGACCCGGCCGTCGTGGATGCACTCCGCCTCGTGCGGCTGCCGTACCACCTGTCCGCGCTCACGCAGGCCGCCGCCACCGCTGCGCTCGCCCACTCCGGCGAGATGCTCGCGATGGTCGGGGAGATCCGCATCCAGCGCGACCGGCTGGTCACCGAACTGGCCAGGCTCGGCTACCAGCCGCACCGCAGCGGAAGCAACTTCGTGCTGTTCGGCGGCGTCGCAGACCCGCAGGCGACGTTCGAGGCGCTGCTCGCCCGCGGCGTCCTCATCCGCGACGTCGGCATCCCGCACCACCTGCGCGTCACCGCGGGCACCGAGGCGGAGACCAGCGCGTTCCTCGACGCTCTGGCGGCGCTCGGGCGTCCGGACGCCCCGGTAAACTCGCAGTCATGACGAATCGCATCGCCACTCTGCAGCGCGAGACCAGCGAGTCCAGCATCGAGCTGAGCATCGACCTCGACGGCACGGGCGCCACGGACATCGAGACGTCCGTGCCGTTCTACGACCACCTGCTCACGGCGTTCGCGAAGCACTCGCTCACCGACCTGCGCGTGCGCGCCGACGGCGACACCGATATCGACGTGCACCACACCGTCGAAGACATCGGCATCGTCCTCGGCCAGGCGATCAAGATCGCGCTCGGCGACAAGCGCGGCATCTCCCGCTACGGCGATGCCCTGGTGCCCCTCGACGAGGCGCTCGTCCAGGCCGTCGTCGACATCTCCGGGCGTCCGTACCTCGTGCACACCGGCGAGCCGGCCGGGTTCGAGTTCCACCTGATCGGCGGGCACTTCACCGGGTCGATGGTGCGTCACGTCTTCGAGGCGATCTCGTTCAACGCGGCCATCACCACGCACATCACCGTCGTCGGCGGGCGCGACCCGCACCACATCGCCGAGTCCGAGTTCAAGGCGTTCGCCCGCGCGTTCCGTCAGGCGAAGGCTCTCGACCCGCTGATCACGGGCATTCCATCCACCAAGGGGGCGCTGTGACCGCACCCGATGTCGTCGTCTTCGACTACGGAACGGGTAACGTCCACTCCGCGGTCAAAGCACTCGAAGAAGCGGGCGCGAACGTCGAACTGACCGGCAACCGCCGCCGTGCTCAAGAGGCGGACGGGTTGCTCGTTCCCGGCGTCGGCGCGTTCGCCGCTGTCATCGACGCGCTGCGCGCATCCCACGGCGACGAGGTGATCGACAGGCGCCTCGCCGGGGGACGGCCGGTGCTCGGCATCTGCGTCGGGATGCAGGTGCTGTTCGAGCGCGGCGTCGAACACGGCCTCGAAAGCGAAGGCCTCGGCGAATGGCCGGGCACCGTCGACGTGCTGAAGGCGGACGTCGTTCCGCACATGGGCTGGAACACAGTCGAAGCGCCGGAGGGCTCCGCCCTGTTCGACGGTCTCCGCGACGAGCGGTTCTACTTCGTGCACTCCTACGCGGCGCAGGACTGGACCCTGGACGTCGTCCCTCCGTTCCCGAAGCCGCGCGTCACCTGGGCGGAGCACGGCACCCGCTTCATCGCCGCCGTCGAGAACGGGCCGCTCAGCGCGACCCAGTTCCACCCGGAGAAGTCCGGGCGCGCGGGCATCCAGCTCCTCCGCAACTGGATCGGCACCCTGTAGCCTCCATGCCCACCCCGAGCCCGCCGCCACCGCGCGGGCCCAACCGAGGAAGATCATGAGCGAATTCAACAACACCCCCCGGCTCGTCCTGCTGCCGGCGGTCGACGTGGCAGACGGCAAGGCCGTCCGCCTGACCCAGGGGGAAGCCGGCTCGGAGACGAGCTACGGCGACCCTGTCGACGCTGCGGCCGAGTGGGCCAGCCAGGGCGCGGAGTGGATCCACCTCGTCGACCTCGACGCGGCGTTCGGGCGCGGGAACAACCACGCGATCCTCAAGAAGGTCATCAAGCAGGTCCGCGGCGTCAACGTGGAACTCTCCGGCGGCATCCGCGACGATGCCTCCCTCGAGTCGGCGCTCGAGATCGGCGCGAAGCGCATCAACCTCGGAACGGCGGCACTCGAGAACCCCGAGTGGGCGGCCAACGTGATCGGCCAGTACGGCGAGGCGATCGCGGTCGGTCTCGACGTGCGGGGAACGACCCTCGCAGCGCGCGGCTGGACCAGGGAGGGCGGCGACCTGTGGCAGGTCCTCGACCGCCTCGAAGACGCCGGATGCGCACGCTACGTCGTCACGGACGTCACCAAGGACGGCACCCTCCGCGGGCCGAACCTGGACCTCCTCCGCGAGGTCATGGACCGCACGCCGCGACCCGTGGTCGCGTCCGGCGGCATCTCCAACCTCGACGACATCGCGGCGCTCCGCGAACTGGTTTCGCACGGCCTGGAAGGCGCGATCGTCGGCAAGGCGCTCTACGCCGGCGCGTTCACGCTGCCAGAGGCGCTGGATGTCGCAGGGCACTGAGCCAGGCGACGACCGGATGCGCGGCGCTGACGCTGAGAGCGGCGGCGGTGCGAGCGGTGGGCGTGGTGGTGGTGCGGGTGGTGCGAGTGGTGCGGGCGACGCGAAAGGCGCGAACGGCGGCGTGACGCCGAGTGGTGACGCGCGCGACGCATCCACAGGACCCAGCGCGAAAGGGGCGGCGCGGCTGAGCGGGTTCGCCGCGCAGCTCGCGGCCGACGCTGCACGGCTGGCCGACTCGGCCGGTCAGCCCTGGGAAGGGCGCGAGTTCGACGAGAACGCCTTCGGCGACGACGACGGGAGCGCGCCGCCCGCGCTGCTCGGCGCGCTGGCGGCGTTCCGGGCCGGCGAGGTAGGCGCGGAGGCCGTGGTCGACGCTGTGCGAGCATCCCGGTTGCTGATCCCGCTGATGGCGCGGCTCGGCGAGAGTGACACCACCGACGACGGGCTGCTGATCGACAAGACCCAGGAGCTCGCGATCGTGACCGTCGCCGGACCGGACGGGCGCACCGTACTGCCGGTGTTCTCGTCGGTGACCGCGATGCAGACCTGGAATCGGGATGCCCGCCCCGTGCCGGCGGACGGGATGCGCGTTGCGCTGGCGGCAGCGGCGGAAGACACCGAGCTGGTCGTGCTCGACCCGACCTCGGAGACCGAGTTCGTGCTGCGGCGCCCTGCGCTGTGGGCGATCGCGCAGAGCCGCGCTTGGCTGCCGAGCGACAGGGACCCTGAGGTGTTCGCGGCGTTCACCGCCTCCATCGGTTCCGAGCTCGGCGTGCACGACATCGAACTGGTCGCCGGCGACCCTGGGGCCAGGCTCGCCGGCGAGGAACTGGTGGTGCGGCTGACCCTCGCCGGGGGCCTCACCAGGGATGAGCTGGATGCGGTGCTCGGCCGACTCGCGCAGCGCTGGGCCGCCGACGATGTGATCGCGACGCGTGTCGACTCGCTGCGCGTGCAGCTCCGCGCCGCGGACTGACGCGCGTCCGGGCCCGAGTCCGACCGCTCAGCGGCGCAGCATCCGGAACCCTGCGGCCAGCGACAGCGCCGCGACCACCACCACGAACACCACCAGCACCGGCACCACCGGCCACACGATCAGCGCAACGCCGACCAGGAGCACGGGCACCGCGAGGCCGACGTATGCGATGAGGAAGATCGCCGCGAGCACCTCGCCGCGGCGGTCGGGGGCCGCCAGCGATGCGGCGACCGCGATCGCCGAGCGGAACAGCAGCCCGACCCCCGCCCCGGCGACCACGCCGCTCGCGACGAACAGCGCGAGTCCTGCCGACAGCACGCCGACGGCGAGGCCGGCCAGACCGACGACCACCAGCGGGATGGCGAGCACGAGCTGCGCACGGCCGGAGAGTCGGGCGAACACGATCTGAGACACGGCAGACGCAGCGAACACCGAGAACGGCACGGCCCCGGCGAGGAGGCGCGACGACTCGTGCAGCACGCCGGACAGCACCGTCGGCGCGAGCGACGTGAACAGTCCGAACACCGCGAACCCGGCGAACGCGGCGATGGCCGCCGCGGAGAACGTGCTCCGCGCATCCCGGGGGAGGGAGATGCGCTGTGGCCGGTATGCCGGCCGCTCTTCCGCGCGCTCGACCGTCTCCGGCACCAGGGCGACAGCGACCACAGCGACCGCGAGCACCACGAGGAACACGGCGTACGGGAGGATCAGCGGCGCCGGCAGGAACTGCGCGAGCGCCCCGGCGATCAGCGGGCCGAGAGCCAGGCCGCCGGTGTTGACGACCGTGGAGACGGTTCCGGCGATGCGCGGGCTTTCCTCCGGCCGTGCCGTCGAGCGCAGTTCGCTGAGGTGGGCCGTCGCGCTCGCGGTGAGCGCGCCGACGCCGACGCCGGAGATGACGCGGGCGACCAGCAGGCCGGGAACGTCGTTCCAGAACAGGAAGAGCACGGCAGCCACGATCTCCAGCGCGATAGCCACCAGGACCATCCGGCGCCGTCCTGCCCAGTCGCTGATGTGGCCGATGAGGAACAGGCTCGCGAGCACGCCGATCGCGTACGCGGCGAAGATGACCGTGACCACCCAGGTGGGGAAGCCGTCGCGCTGCTGATAGAGGGCGTATTGCGGGGTCGGCAGCGTGGAGAACGCCATCACCGCGAGGAAGGCGGCGGCGATGACCCAGAACCCCGCGCCGTGACGGAGACGCCACGAGCGGGAGGATGCGGCTGGGCGGGCGGGGGAGGTCGTGAGTGCCATACGCACATCGTGCTCTCGCACGGTGATCGTGTCCAACGGATATCACTGATAATCGTGATCGGTGGCTACGATAACCACGTGGATACCCGTCAGCTCGAATACTTCGTCGCCGTCGCCGACGAACTCAACTTCACCCGCGCGGCCGACCGGGTCTTCGCGGCCCAGTCCACCGTGTCCGCCGGTGTCAGGTCGCTGGAGCGCGAGCTCGGCGGAGCGCTGTTCGAGCGCGACAGGCACCGGGTGCGGCTGACCTCGCTCGGCCGTCAGGTGCTGGATGCGGCACGCACCACTCTCGAAGCCACCGAGCGGATGCGCCTCCTCGCCGACAGCTCAGGCGGTCTCCGCGGCGAGGTGCGCGTCGGGATCTTCACCAACCTCACCACTATCGACCTGCCGGGGATCATGGGCGAGTTCCACGCCCGCCACCCGCTGGTCGACCTGCGCCTCGGGCCGTCGCCGAGCGGATCGACGGGGCTGGCGCGGGATGTGCGGCTCGGCAGGATCGACGTGGCCTTCCTCGGCCTGCCTGGCAGGGTGCCCGACCTGCTCTACCGGGATCTCGCGATCTCGCCGTTCGTCGCTGTGCTGCCGGAAGCGCATCCACTGGCCGGCGCCGACGCCGTGTCGGTGACCGACCTCGCCGCAGACCGCTGGGTGGATGCGCGTGAGGGCTTCGGCAACCGGGTCACCCTCGACCGCGCCCTGGACACGCTCGGGGTCGCCAGGCGGGTGTCGACCGAGCTGTCCGATCTGGGGGAGATCCCGCGGTTCGTCGCCGCGCGGCTCGGGGTGGCGGTGATGCCGCAGCTCACCGTGCTTCCCGCCGCCGGTGCCGTGGTCGTGCCGCTGGTGGAGCGCATCGACTGGGTTCTCAGCGCTGTGTCGCGCACGCGGCCGAGCGCGGCGGCGGCGGCCATGCTCGAACTGCTCGGCGAGCGTTTCGGACCGCTGGCACAGTCCGTGGAGGAGTGAGCGGCAGGCTCGCCCTTTCCACGGACAGGGTCCCAGGCGTACTCTGTCCCCGTCTGACGCCGCATTCTCCCGATCGGAGCAGATCATGGGCTGGACAGTACGGAACCTGACAGACACGTTCCACTTCCCGACGGGTGTCTTCGCGCCCGCCGCATACGACTTCCCCGACGACAGAACCCGGCACGTCATCTACCTGGGCGGGTCGGGCGTCTCCGACAACACCGGGATGCTGCACGAGCTGTACTGCGGGTCGGACGACGTCTGGCACGAGAAGGACCTGATGGACGAGAGCGGCGCCCCGCACTCGTCGTCGCCTCCGAAGGCGTACCTGTTCGTGCTGGAGGGTACGCAGCACGTCCTCTACCTCGGCACGACGGCGGACGGGCATCTGCGCGAGCTGTACCAGGACGACGGCTGGCACGCCAACGACCTCACCGCCGACTCGGGAGCGCAGGCGGCACAGAAGGCCGCGCAGGGGTTCGAATATTCGGCAGGGCGGGCGCAGGTGGTCGTGTTCCAGGGCATCGACAGGCACGTCCACGTGCTCACGCGGAAATCCAAGGACGACGGAGACCCCACCTGGGTGCACAAAGACCTCACCTGGGATCACGGCGGTCCGCTGTGCGCGAGGGCGCCCGGCGGGTACGCGTTCTCCGCCGGCGGCACGATGCACGTCGACTACCTCGGCGACGACGGCCGCATCTACGAATACACAGGCACCTCGAATCTGACCTGGGGCGAGCCCGTCGACATCGGCGCTGGGCTCGACGGGCCGGACGGCTTCGCCGACGACGCATACCGCGGGTACGGGTTCACCGCGGACGGCACGCGCCACGTGGATGTGGTCGACACTTCGGGAGACGTCTGGGAGTACAGCTTCGACGGGACCTGGTCGGTCGAGAACCTGACGGCGCCGCGCGGGGCGGAGCGTGTGCTGGCAGGCACGAGCGTGTCCGCGTACGCGTTCGAGGCGACGGCTGCCGTGCCGGTCGCCACCCAGCACGTCGTGTATGCCGGAGGCGACCACCGCATCCACGAGCTGTGGAAGGACCCGACAGGCTGGCACGAGAACCCGCTCACGAACGCCGACGACCCCGGAGCCGAGTCGACGCCGTCGGCCTTCGCCGACCACGCGACGTCGACGCAGCACGTGTTCTACACGTCGCAGGCGAACCAGATCGTCGAACTGCGCTGGACGGACCGGCCGTCCCTGTCGGAGGTGGTGCGGCCGCGGCACAGGCTCGACTGAGCCGCCCGGCTTTAGGCTGGAGGCACCATGACCGTCTTCGCCGCCATCGTCCTGTTCCTCAACGCCGTCTTCAACGTCTTCGCCTGGCCGCGGTTCTTCGCCAGAGTCGCCAAAGACACCAGGGCGCGGGATGCGGCGGGCAAGCCGACCCCGTTCCTCATCGTGCACGGCGTGCTGCTCGGGGTCGCGCTGCTGCTCGCGCTCGCCTCGCTCGTGGCGGGGGTGCTGTTGCTGGTCGCCTGACCGGATGGCACCATGAACACATGGCTGTGAACATCACCGGCGACCCAGAGGCTGACGCCGTCCTCGACCAGTCCGCTTTCGCGCTCATCCTCGGGATGCTGCTCGACCAGCAGATCCCGATGGAGACCGCGTTCTCCGGCCCGGCCAAGCTGAAGGACAGGCTCGGTTCGCTCGATCCGGCGACCGTCGCATCCACCGATCCCGAGAAGCTGGTCGAGGTGATGAAGCAGACGCCGGCCGTCCACCGGTTCCCCGGTTCCATGGCCGGGCGGGTGCAGGCGCTCGCCGCGGCGATCGTGAACGACTGGGGCGACGACACCGAGGCGATCTGGACGCAGGGCGACCCGGATGGCCAGGAGATCCTGCGCAGGCTCAAGGCGCTGCCAGGCTTCGGAGAGCAGAAGGCGAAGATCTTCCTCGCGCTGCTCGGCAAGCAGCGTGGGCTGACGGCTCCCGGCTGGCGTGAGGCGGCGGGCGACTACGGCACGGAGGGGTCGTTCCGCTCGGTGGCGGACATCGTGAGCCCGGAGTCGCTGACGAAGGTGCGCGAGTTCAAGCGCGCGGCGAAGGCGGCGGCGAAGAAGGCGTGACGGTGCGCGGCCTCCGTCCCATGCGCGGTGTGGATTCAGGCACTGGCGCCCGGCACCGGATGCGGTCCACACTGGGGCGATGACCGACGAGAGCCGCGATGGCATCCCGCCCGTCGTCGCCACGGCGATCGACGCGGCCAACGCTCACGACACGGAGCGCTTCCTCGACACCTTCGCGCCGACGGGGAGCGTCGACGACTGGGGCCGCGTGTTCACCGGCCGCGAGGCGATCAGAGGGTGGAGCGACGGCGAGTTCATCGGCTCGGCCGTCTCGCTCGACGACCTGCAGTTCAGTGCCGTGCCGGACGGCGTGGCCGTGACGGCGCTGGTCGGAGGCTCAGGGTTCAACGGGCCGTCGACGTTCACCTTCCTGGTGGGGCACGGCGGCATCGAGCGGATGACGATCACCGCCTGACGCGGCGGCGTCGGTGGTTCCGGATAGGCTCGCTGGCAGCGGCGGCCGCTGGGGTCGTCCGAGTCGCCGGAGGGAGCGAACGTGTTCCTTCTGGACGGCGTCATCGTCACGAGTGCCAGTGACCTGACAGAGGCGTCGAAGTGCGAGTTCGCGTTTCTGCGTGCGCTCGATGTGAAGCTCGGGCGGCTCGAGAAGACCGAAGAGATCGAAGACCCGATGTACGTGCGGTCGTCCCGGCTGGGCGACGAGCACGAGCACCACATCCTGGAGCGCTACCGCGAGCGATTCGGTGCGGGGGTGGCCGAGATCGAGCGGCCGGAGAAGCTCGACGCCGACAGTCTGGCCGCGGCGGTCGCGGCGACGGCGGACGCCTTCGCGCGCTCGTCGGAGGTGGTCTTCCAGGCGACCTTCTTCGACGGATCGTTCGTCGGCTTCGCCGACTTCATCGTGCGCCGCCCTGACGGCCGCTACCGGGTGCAGGATTCCAAGCTCGCCCGCAGCGCACGCGTCACCGCTCTGCTGCAGCTCGCCGCGTACGCAGGTCAGCTCCGGCGCATCGGCGTCGAGGTGGAGGACACGGTCGAGCTGCTGCTCGGCGACGGCTCGGTGAGCGAGCACAGGGTGTCCGAGATCGAGCCCGTCTACCGCAAGCGCCGTGCCAGGCTGCTCTGGATCATCGAGCAGCACCTCGCAGAAGAGGGACCCGTCGCGTGGGGCGACCCCCGATTCACCGTGTGCGGGCGCTGCGACACCTGCGACGCGGAGATCCAGGCGACCAGGGACGTGCTGCTGGTGGCGGGGATGCGGGTCACCCAGCGGGCCAGGCTGTTCGAGGCCGGTGTGTTCACGATCGACCAGCTCGCCGCGTCCACCGGGCCGATCGACGGCGTGCCGGACGGGACGCTCGACGGGCTGCGCGAGCAGGCGCGGCTGCAACGGGATGCGGTGGAGGGCGCGCCGCCGCCGATCCGAGTCTTCAACGCCCCTGTCCTCGCGGTGCTTCCGCATCCGGACTCCGGCGACATCTTCTTCGACTTCGAGGGCGACCCGCTCTACACAGAAGGCTCCGGGGAGCGCTGGAACCTCGACTACCTGTTCGGCCTCGTCGACAAGAATGCCGAGTTCACCGCGTTCTGGGCGCACGACTTCGCCGCCGAGCGGGTGGCGCTCGAAGCGTTCCTCTCGTATGTGCGCGACAGGCGCGAACGCTACCCGAACATGCACATCTATCACTACGCCGCCTACGAGCAGACGCACCTGCTGGCGCTCGCCGCCCGCCACGGGGTCGGCGAGGAGGAGGTGGACGCGCTGCTGCGCGACAGCGTGATGGTCGACCTCTATCCGCTGGTGCGCAAGGCGGTGCGGGTCGGCTCGCGGTCGTACTCGATCAAGAAGCTCGAACCGCTCTACATGGGAGACGAGCTGCGCGAGAGCGACGTGACGAACGGTGCGGACTCGATCACGCAGTACGCCAACGCGCGCGACCTCATCGCGGTCGGCCGCGACGACGAGGCGCGGCCGATTCTGGACGCGATCGGCGACTACAACCGCTACGACTGCGTCTCCACCCTGCGGCTCCGGGACTGGCTGATCGCGCGGGCGCAGGAGAACGGCGTGCCGATCGGGCAGGCGCCGGTCGACGATGTCGAGATCGTCCCGGAGGAGTCGCCGCTGCGCGCAGGACTGCTCGCGTTCGCCGGCGACCCTCTCGACCCGCATCGCACCCCGGACAGGGAGGCGATGGCGCTCGCCGCAGCGGCCATCGACTTCCACCGCCGGGAGCAGAAGAGCTTCTGGCAGTCGCACTTCGCCCGGCTCATCCAGCCGGTCGAGGAGTGGGCGGACAACAGGGATGTGCTGGTCGTGGAGGACGTGCGCGTGCTGCGCGACTGGTACCAGGACGACGGGCAGCGCGTCGAGCGCCGCGAGCTGCTGCTCAGCGGACGGTGGGGGCCGGGAAGCGCGATCCGCGTGAGCGAGCGGACGGGGCCGTTCCTGCTCTACGAGTACCCAGGGCCGTTCCGGCCCCCGCGCTCACAGCCGGGGGCGCGAGCGGCGCGATCGGTGGCGGTGATCGAGGCGACGGACGACGGCGCCGTGGTCGTGCGCGAGACCCTGCCGAGAGACGTGCCGCCGTACGACGACCTGCCGAGTGCCCTCACCCCTGCCGGGCCGCCGGATGCGCGTCGCCTGGCCGAGGCGATCCGCGAGTGGGGGAGCGAGCTGCTGGAGGCGCGGCGCGGCGGGGGCTGGCCGCGCGACGGCATGGTCGACCTCCTGCGCCGCACGCCTCCGCGCACGCGGTCGGGCTCGCTCGCGCTGGAAGGACCGGTGGACGGCAGCGGCCGCATCGACGCCGTCGTCGCCAGCCTCCTCGACCTCGATCGCTCATACCTCGCGGTGCAGGGGCCTCCGGGAACAGGTAAGTCCTACCTCGGCGCGCACGTCATCGCCGGTCTCGTGCAGCGGCACGGCTGGCGGATCGGCGTGGTGGCCCAGTCGCACGCCGTGGTGGAGAACCTGCTCGACAGGGTCGTCGCTGCCGGGTTGGATGCGCGGCTCGTCGGCAAGGTCCCCGGCGCCGACAGCGACCAGGCCGCGCACGCCTTCACCCCGCTCGAACACGACGGCCAGCTCCTGTTCGCCCTCGACAACGAGGCGAGCGGGTACGTGGTCGGCGGAACCGCGTGGGACTTCGCGAACGCCGCGCGCATCCCGCGCGACAGCCTGGATCTGCTCGTCGTGGACGAGGCGGGTCAGTTCTCGCTCGCGTCCACTATCGCAGCGGGGGTATCGGCTCGCAATCTGCTGCTGCTCGGCGACCCCCAGCAGCTCCCGCAGGTCAGCCAGGGGCGGCATCCGGAGCCCATCGACGGGTCGGCGCTCGGCTGGGTGAGCGACGGGCACGATGTGCTGCCGCCCGAGTTCGGGTACTTCCTCGCCGAGAGCAGGCGGATGCATCCCGCGCTGGCGAATGCGGTGTCCGCGCTGTCGTACGAGGGCAAGCTGCACGCGCACCCTGAGGCGGAGAAGCGCGCGCTGGACGGTGTGGCGGCCGGGGTGCATCCCGTCCCTGTCGAGCACGTCGGCAACTCCACCGAGTCGCCGGAGGAGGCGGCCGCGGTGGTCGCCATCGTGCTGGACGTGCTCGGACGTGCGTGGACCGATCCCAGCGACGGCCGCGCGCGCGACGCGCTGCGCGAGGAGGACGTGATCGTGGTCACGCCGTACAACGCGCAGCTCGCGGCCGTCCGTGCTGCCCTCGACGAGTCAGGACTCCCGCGCGTGCGGGTCGGGACGGTCGACAAATTCCAAGGGCAGGAGGCCGCGATCGCCATCGTCAGCCTCGCCGCGTCGTCGTCGGCCGACGTTCCGCGCGGCATGTCGTTCCTGCTGATGAAGAACCGACTCAACGTCGCCGTGTCGCGCGCGAAGTGGGCGGCGTACCTGGTGCACTCGCCGGAGCTCACCGAGTACCTGCCGAACACGCCGACAGGGCTCACCGAGCTGAGCGCCTTCATCCGCCTGGTCGAACAGGACGCCTGAGTCTCGTGAGGGCGCGGTGCTACGCTCGTGGCGTGTCACCGGAGGAACTGGAAACACTCACGCACCTGCGCAGGGCGCGCGACCTGATCGATCGCGAATACGCGCGGCCGCTCGACGTGCCGACGATCGCGAGCAAGGCGCTCATGTCGCCTGCGCACTTCTCCCGCCAGTTCCGCGCGGCGTACGGCGAAACCCCGTACAGCTACCTGATGACGCGCCGCATCGAACGCGCCATGGCGCTGCTCCGCGCCGGGATGAGCGTGACCGACGCGTGCATGACCGTCGGCTGTACCTCGCTCGGCTCGTTCAGCTCGAAGTTCAGCGAGATCGTCGGCATGAGCCCGACCGAGTACCGGGCGCGCGAACACAGGGCGGTCGAGGCGATGCCGTCGTGCGTCGCCAAGCAGCGCACCCGGCCGGTGCGGTCCACGTCCGCCTGACCGATCGCCCGCCGACCGCAGCCCGCTGCCCGCCGACCGCAGTCCGCCCATCCATCGCCGATCGAGCAGTTTTGGAGAAGTGCTGCCACGGCCGGATTCATACAGTGGTGACATGACCGTTTCACTGCAGTACTACCAGATCACCGTCAGCGACCCCGTGGAGTCGCTCAGCTTCTACCGTGACGCGCTCGGGCTCGACGTCGTGCGCGACGTCGAATCCGGCGGGCACCACTGGATCACCCTCGGCAGCGCCGACCAGCCGGGGCTCGAGATCGTGCTCTCCGACCCGTACGGCGGCCGCTCGCAGGCCGATGGCGACACCATCCTCGAACTCCTCACCAAAGGCGTGCTGCAGAACATCGTCTTCCGCACCGACGACATCGACGCCGCGTTCGAGCGGGTCCGCGCCTCGGGAGCCGAGGTGCTGCAGGAGCCGATCGACCAGCCGTGGGGACCCCGCGACTGCGCGTTCCGCGACCCGTCAGGCAACATGGTGCGCATCCAGACCGCACTGCAGCCCCAGAACGCGTAGACCGCACGCACGAGTCGTGCGAAAGGTGCGCTCGCCGCGGCGGGCACCGCACCTTTCGCACGACTCGTGCGCGTTGCCGCTGTGTCACATTTCGGAACACGGTTTGGGCATCCGGAGCGCAGCAGGCAGGCTCGGATAGCCGCCAACCGTTCGCCGGCACACCCCCACCCCTTCACAAGAGAGGCACAGCCATGTCCGAGGCCACCCCGCCCACCCCGTCCCTTCCGGAGAAGCCGAAGTCGAAGACCGGCTGGATCGTCGGAATCGGGATCGCGGTCATCGCGGTCATCGTCGCCGTCGTGCTCATCATCGTGAACGTGACCGCGCCCGCCTCGAACGGCGCAGAGAAGCGCGTCACTGTGAAGATCGGCACCACGGAGCAGGCTGCGCCGTACTGGACCATCCTCAATAAGGCGGCGGCGAAGGAGGGCATCGACATCCAGGTCGTCGGCTTCCGCGACTACACCCAGGCCAACCCTGCCCTCGCGGACAAGCAGATCGACCTGAACCTGTTCCAGCACCTGCAGTTCCTCGCGAACTACGACGTGAACGCCAACCAGAACCTGGTCCCGATCTCCTCCACGCAGGTTGTGCCGCTCCCGCTGTACTCGAAGAAGTACACCAAGCTGGACGAGATCCCGCAGGGCGCGAAGATCGCCATCCCGAACGACGCCACCAACCAGGCCCGCGCGCTCCTCGTGCTGCAGAAGGCCGGGCTGCTGAAGCTCGCCAACGGCGGCAACACGCTGGCGACCCCCGCCGACATCGTGGCGTCCGACTCGAAGGTCTCCGTCATCCCGGTGGATGCGGCCCAGACCGCCCCTGCGCTCGACTCGGCGGACGGCGCGATCATCAACAACAACTTCGCCCTCACCGCGGGAATCGACCCGAAGTCGGCGCTGTTCCAGGACGACCCGAAGAGCGACACCGCCGAGCCGTACATCAACGCGTTCGTCGCCCGCGCCGCCGACAAGGACAACAAGACCTACCTCAAGGTCGCAGAGCTCTACCACACCAAGCCGGTCACCGACGCGGTGCTGGCCGAGTCCAAGAACACCGCGGTGATCGTCGACCGTCCGCAGGCCGACCTGATCTCCATCCTGGACAAGCTGAAGACGACCATCAAGGCGGCGAAGTAGCGCGGATGAGTCCCATCATCGAGTTCCGCGACGTCTCGAAGGCGTTCCGCTCCGGCGACGCGACCATCACGGCGGTCGACGGGGTCAGCCTCGCGATCGAGCGCGGTGAGATCTTCGGCATCATCGGATACTCGGGGGCTGGGAAGAGCACGCTCGTCCGCCTCATCAACGCGCTCGAGCGGGCGACCTCCGGCAGCATCCTGATCGACGGCCAGGACATCACGCAGCTTCCAGAATCGAAGCTGCGTGCTGTCCGGGCCGGCATCGGGATGATCTTCCAGCAATTCAACCTGTTCCGCTCGCGCACCGTGTTCGGCAACGTCGCATACCCGCTCAAGGTGGCCGGCTGGCCGAAGGACAAGCGCTCGCAGCGCGTCGCAGAGCTGCTGGCGTTCGTCGGTCTCACCGACAAGGCCTGGGTCTACCCCGACCAGCTCTCCGGAGGGCAGAAGCAGCGCGTCGGCATCGCCCGTGCGCTCGCGACGAACCCGGCGATCCTGCTCGCCGACGAGTCGACGTCGGCGCTCGACCCGGAGACGACCGCGGATGTGCTGCGGCTCCTCAAGCGCGTCAACGACGAGCTCGGCGTCACCATCGTCGTCATCACGCACGAGATGGAGGTCGTGCGGTCGATCGCTGACCGCGTGGCCGTGCTCGACGCGGGCAGAGTCATCGAGACCGGCAGCGTGTTCGAGGTGTTCTCGTCGCCGCAGACCGGCACCGCGCAGCGCTTCGTCGGCACGGTCCTCAAGAACACGCCGGACGAGACGGAGGTGGAGCGCCTGCGCGGCAAGCACGCCGGGCGCATCGTCTCCGCGCGCATCCACGACGACGGCCGCCTCGGCGCGGTGCTGTCGGATGCGGTCGGCAGGCACAACGTGCGCTTCGAGATCGTCTACGGCGGCATCTCCGCGCTGCAGGGCCGCTCCTTCGGCAGCCTCACCCTCGAACTGATCGGCGACGATGCAGGGGTGGATGCGCTGATCGCAGACCTCCGCCAGGTCACCGAGGTCGAGGAGGTGGCGGCATGAACGACTGGAACACGCTCTGGCCGGTGTTCGTGCAGTCCATCGGGCAGACCCTGTGGATGGTCGTGGCGACCCTGGTACTCGGCGGCATCCTCGGGCTGGCGCTCGGCGTGCTGCTCTACACGACGAGGCGGGGCGGGCTGCTGGAGAACCGCGCGCTCTCGGCGGTGCTGAATGTGCTGGTCAACTTCATCCGCCCGATCCCGTTCATCATCTTCATGACCGCGGTCGCCCCGCTGACGCAGCTCGTGCTCGGCACGTTCCTCGGCACGCCGGCGGCGATCTTCCCCATGACGATCGCGGCGACGTTCGGCATCTCCCGCATCGTGGAGCAGAACCTGATCACGATCGACCCCGGCGTGATCGAGGCGGCCCGCGCGATGGGGTCGAGCCCGTGGCGGATCATCACCACCCTGCTCATCCCGGAGGCCCTCGGGCCGCTGATCCTGGGATACACGTTCGTGTTCGTGGCGATCGTGGACCTGTCGGCCATCGCGGGCAGCATCGGCGGCGGAGGGCTGGGCGACTTCGCGATCTCGTACGGGTATCAGCGCTACAACTGGGCGGTGACCTGGATCGCGGTGATCACGATCGTGATCCTGGTGCAGGCCGCCCAGTTCCTCGGCAACTGGCTGGCGCGGAAGGCGTTGCGCCGCTGACGCCGGCACTGTCGTGAGCGTGCGTCAGCCGACATAGCGGCCGACGGGACGCAGGCGCAGCGGCGGCTGCTCGTACTCGTCGATGGCGTGCACGACCCAGCCGATGCTGCGCGCCGTGGCGAAGACGACCTCGCCCGCATCGTCGGCCATGCCCGCCGCGAGCGAGAGCGCGCCGAGGGCCAGGTCGATGTTGGGGCGCAGGCCGGTGCGGCGGCGGACGATGGTGGCGACGTCGGCCGCAGCGTCGAGAGCGGCGGCGGTCGGTGGGGCGGCGGCGTGCGGCGCGCTGGCGGTGGGAAACGGCACAGCGGTGGATGCGGCCGCCGGCTCCCCGAGCCTCCCGAGCCTTCCGAGCCTCCCGAGCATCCCGAGCAGCGCCCGCGCCCGCGGATCGCCGTCCGGGTATAGCGCGTGGCCGAAGCCGGGCACGGGGCCGCGTCCGGCGACGACCGTGTCGGCCACGACGCGCTCGGCCGGTTCCCCGGCGACGACGCGGGCGAGCATCCGGTGGGCCGCTCTGCTGGCGTTGCCGTGCAGGGGCGAGTCGAGGGCGCCGAGTCCGGCCGTGACCACCGCGTACGGGTTGGCGCGGGCGGATGCGGCAGCGCGCGCCGCGAGCGTGGACACGGCGAGGTCGTGGTCGAGGAGGAGCACGAGCGCCGCGTTGAGGGCGGAGAGCGCGGTGGGCTCTGCGTCGGTCAGCGCTGCCCAGAGCCGGGCGGCCAGGGAAGGCGGCGGACCGGGCGGACGTGGCTGACTCCGTGCTGCTGTGTCCGAGGTGCTCCGCACCGGCAGAGCGTCCACCATCCCCGCCACCAGCCCCTCCGCCGCTCCCACCACGGCGGCGCGGTCGAGCGAATAGCGGAGCGGGTCAGCGGCCGCCAGGGCCGTCACGGCCACCTGCTGTCTGTCGCGCGTCGTCGCCGCCGCAGGCAGCGCGTCGCCCACCCGCCGCGCGGCGTCGAGCCCTGGCCCGGCAGCGAAGGCCGCGTCAGCATCCCAGTCGCCGGTCAGCGCCCAGTGGGCCACGGTCTCGAACGGTTCGCCGGTCAGCGAGGCGACGTTCCGTCCGCGATAGAACAGCTCGCCGTCCTCGATCAGCGCGAACGAGGTCTCGACCACCATCAGCGGGCGGCCGTCCGAGTGCCCGTGCGGGCCGGAGGTGGGTCGCCTGCGCCGGTCACCGGCGAAACGCTCCACCTCCAGGGGGTCGAACCTCGAGCCCTCCGGGGTGCGGATGCGGTCCAGCCTCCCGCGGGCCACATAGGCGTACAGCGTCTCGACCTTGACCCCGAGGCGCTCGGCCGTCTGCTCGGCGGTGAGCCGGGGGAGTGCCCTGGCCTCCGCATCCCGTGGGGCATCCTCTGGCACGACCCGCTGCACGGCCACCTCCACATTGACGTGATCAACGTTGACGCACGGAAGATCCATGCTCATGCTCATACTATGCAGAACGACCGGATGAACGACACCCTCATCGACGTGCCACGCGGCCTCACCAACGTGGTCGCAGCGGAGACGGCGCTCGGCGACGTGCGCGGTCACGAGGGCTTCTACCACTACCGCCAGTACTCGGCGGTCGAGCTGGCGAGCGAGCGGAGCTTCGAGGAGGCCTGGCATCTGCTGCTGTTCGGCACGCTGCCCGACGCGGCAGAGCTGGTCGCCTTCCGGGAGCGGATCGCGCTGGCCCGCGCCATCCCCGAAGAGGTCGCGGAGCTGCTCCCCGCCATCGCCCGTCTCACCGCAGACGCACCGGATGCGCTCGCCGGGGTGCGCATGGCGCTCGCGGCCGTCGCCGCCGCCGACCGCAGCCGCCCGCTCTACGACGAGGACGCGGACGCGAGGGTCGCCGACGCCATCCGGGTCAGCGCCGTCACCCCCGTGCTGCTCGCCGGCCTGCACGCGCTCGCCACCGGCCGCGTCCCGCTGCGCAGCCGGGACGACCTCGGGCACGTCGCGAACTACCTCTACCAGGTGACAGGCGAGGCTCCGGATGCGCGCAGCGAGCACGCGGTGAGCGCGTACATGACCGCGGCGATCGACCACGGCTTCAACGCGTCGACGTTCACGGCGCGGGTGATCGCCTCCACCGGCGCCGACCTCGCCGCCGCGGTGACGGGCGCACTCGGCTCGCTCTCCGGGCCACTGCACGGCGGCGCCCCGAGCAGAGCGCTGGACACGCTCGACGAGATCGCGACCCCTGACCGGATCGACGAGTGGGTGACGGCCACCGTGCTGCGTGGAGGCCGCATCATGGGCTTCGGGCACGCCGTGTATCGCACGGAGGACCCGCGGTCCAGGATGCTCCGCGGCATCGCGGAGGGGTTCGGCGGGGCGCGCGTGGAGTTCGCCGTGCAGGTGGAGCGCCGCGTGCAGGAGCTGCTGGCGGAGCTGAAGCCGGGCAGGGAGCTGCACACCAACGTCGAGTTCTACGCCGCGATCGTGATGGAGGCGTGCGGCATCCCTCGGTCGATGTTCACGCCGACGTTCGCCGCAGCGCGCGTGGTCGGCTGGACCGCCCACATCCTGGAGCAGGCGGCGGACGGCAAGATCGTGCGGCCGTCGTCGCGCTACGTCGGGCCGCCGGCACCGCAGCCGCTGCCGGCGCGCGTCCAGGGAGATCAGCCGGCGCGCGCCGCTGTCACGCCACCAGAGCGCCGATGAACGACACGGCGCCGAGCAGCGACAGGGTGCCGCGAGCCGTGTTCGCGCGGCTCCAGCGTCGTTCGAAGGCCGCGTAACCCGCTCCGTCCCTGTCGGCCGCCAACCGGTTGTTGAGCGGCACGTTGACCGCCGCCGTCACCAGGAATGCCGCGACGCCGAGCACGCCGCCGACGATCGCGAGCACCGCCTCCGTGGACGGAAGGCCGGGGAACGCGGCGAACACAGCGACCACCGAGGCGAGCGCTGAGCCGAGGAACACCACCATGAACGCCGAGCGCACCGCGAACACATTGATGCGGTTCATCGTGCCGGTGGCGTCCCTGGGATCGGCGCCGCGCAGAGCGGGCATCACCATCGTGGAGAAGCCGAGGTAGACACCGCCCGCTGCCGCGGTTGTGAGGGCGGCGATGCCGACGACGATCGCGAGGAAGGGGTCCGTCATGCCTTGAGGGTAGCGCGCGGAAGGTTCATCCTGGAGGGGAGGTGGTCGGGATGCGCGGAGCGGTCAGACAGGTCGAGTGGGTCGGCGACGACGACCCGGAGCGGCTGGAGGCGGCCACGATCACCATCGCGGGCGACCGGCTGGATGCGCTCGGCACGTCGCGCACAGCGGACTACGTCACGAGCTGGTCGCTCGAGACGGGACAGGGCTGGGTGACGAGCAGACTGGACGTCGCCGTGTTTGGCCGTGGTTTCACCCGCCGCCTGGCTCTGGCACGGGATGCGCGCGGCCGGTGGACGAGCGACGTCGCCCAGAACGGCACGCGCCGTTTCCACGACGAGGAGCTTCCCGACCCAGGCATCTCTTACGCGGATGCGGCGTCCGGCGCCCTCGACGGCGCTGACGACTGCGATCTCGCACTTTGCCCCGTCACGAACACCATGCCCATCCTGCGGCTCGGCGCCCACCAGCGCGCCGTGCAGGAGACCGCGTTCGTGATGGCGTGGGTGGCGCTGCCGTCGCTCGCGGTGGTCCGCAGCGAGCAGCTGTACAGCTCCGGTCCGTACGATCCAGAGGCCGGGCACGCTGTCGTCCGCTACAGCAGCGGGAGCAGGGACTTCACCGGCGACGTCACAGTGGATCAGGACGGCGTGGTCATCGACTACCCGCAGCTCGCCCGCCGCATCCGCACGCGGGGCTAGCCACGCGGCCAGAGCGAGAGCCCGACTGCTACGGCGTCGGCGCCAGTGCGTCGTACTTCCGGAACGCGCCCTGCACGCGCACCACCGTGGCGACCAGCACCATGATGATGAGGCCGCCGAGCAGGGGAGGGAACCACAGGGCACCGGTGAGCGCGAGCAGGCCGATGTACAGGTCGCCGAGGCGCGGGCCGCCGGTGACGACGACGGTGAAGACGCCCTGCAGCCTGCCGCGCATCGCATCGGGGGCGGACGCCTGCAGGATGGTCATGCGGAAGATCGAGCTGATGTTGTCCGCGGCGCCGGAGCCCGCCAGGAGCAGAGCGGCGATGATGAGGGCGGGCAGGTTCGCGTCTGCGAAGTTCTGACCGCTGCTGGCGAGGCCGGAGAACGCGATCACCGCCAGCACGATGCCGAACCCCAGGATGCATGCACCGTAGACGACGATCGCCCTCCCCACTGCCCGCCCCTGCCAGCGCACGTGGCCGAGCCGCCCGGAGAACACGCTCGACAGCAGGGTTCCGACCGCGCCGGCGGCCGTGAGGATGCCGACCGTCACCGGGCCGCCGCCGATCAGCAGGGCGCCGACGGCGGGGAACAGGGCGCGCGGCTGGCCGAAGGTCATCGCGATCAGGTCGAGCACGAATGTCATGGACAGGTTCGGCGCCGTCTTGAGGAATCGCAGCCCGTCGAGCACTCCGGCGAAGCCCGCCCGCTGCCGCTCGCCCTCCGGGACGATCTTCGGCAGCGTGAAGATGCCGAGGAACGCCGCCGTGAACAGCAGCACGTCGACCGTGTACGTCCAGCTGATGCCGACGCTCGCGACCAGGAGTCCGGCGAGAGCGGGGCCGATGGTCACCTGCACGCCGAAGCCGATGCCGCCGAGCGCGCTCGCCGCGGGCAGCAGCCTGGCGGGGAGCAATCGCGGCGTGATGGCCTGCCTGGTGCCTCCGATGACGATGGTGGCGACGGCGTTGATGGTGGTGAGGATGTAGAGCGGCCACACCACCTGGATGTCCAGCCAGGCGAAGGTGGCGATGCCGGCGGTCGACACCCACGCCACGATGGCGGTGACGAGGGCGACCAGGCGGCGGTCGAACGCATCCGCCAGCACGCCGCCGTAGAGGCCGAATACCACCATCGGCAGCAGCGCGAACAGCGCGACGGCCGAGACCGCGAGGGTCGAATGCGTGAGGTCGTAGATGTGCAGGCCGACGGCGACGACGGTCATCTGACCGCCGATGCCCGCGATCGAGCCGCCCAGCCAGAGCCTGGCGAACGCGGGAGATTCCCTCAGCGGGGTGAGGTCGACGAAGTGACGGCGACGCGCGAGCGTCGTATCGTCTGGCTCCTGTGGGTCGCGCGCGTCAGCGCCGTTCGATTCGGTGCGGGAGCCGGTCGGCTCGCCGCTCAGAACCGGGGCTTCTTGCTCAGTGCGACAGCTGCGGTGGAGAAGACGACGCCGGCGAGCATGATCGTGACCGTGACGCCCTGCAGCAGCGTCTGCCAGAACGGCTCGAACGGGGTGACGGACACCCAGAGCCAGAGCACGGCGCCGATGAGCGTGATGACGTAGCTGAACGTCTTGCTCGCGTACAGCGCGTTGAGCGACACGACGGTGCCGGCCACGAAGACCTGGAAGAGCGGGAGGAAGGCTCCTGGGTCGCCGCTCCAGGTGAAGACGAGGCTGATCACGAAGAAGACCGCGGAGACCAGCACGACGATGGTCGCGAGGAGCTTGCCGAGCGGACCGGGCAGAACGGCGCTCAGGCTGCGGACGAGGCTGCCGTGCTCGTCGTCGACATCGGCGGTGCGGGGTTCTTCAACGTGTGTGCTCACGTCCACGATCCTAGCGCCGCACCCCCGCCAGTCAGAAAAACGGCGCGGCTGTGGTGACCGCTCGAAAGAGGACGCGAGTGGCCGGGGATATGGTGAAGGCATGTGGCGAGTGCGGATGCGACAGGTGGACGAGAAGGTGGCCAGGCGCGTGAACGCGCGGCGGACGGGGCAGGGAGTCGACCGATTCTGGCGTCTGGTGTCCAGCACGGCCAACCACGGCAAGCTCTGGTTCGCCGCCGCCGCTGTGCTCATGCTGCTCGGCAAGCCGCGCGCTGCCGCACGAGGACTCGCGTCGCTCGGCGTCGCGAGCCTGGTGGCGAACCTGATCGGCAAGCGGCTCATCGGAGGGGAGCGGCCGGCGCTCACCTCCATCCCGATCAGCAGACGGCTGCAGCGCACGCCCACCTCGCCGTCGTTCCCGTCCGGCCACACGGCAAGCGCCGTCGCGTTCGCGACCGGCGCGGCCCTGGAGTCTCCGGCATCCGGAGCGGCGCTTGCGCCGTTGGCGGCCGGGGTCGCGTACTCGCGACTGCACACCGGGGCGCACTGGTTCTCGGATGTGGCGGGCGGAGCGGCCATCGGCGCCGGCGTCGCGCTCGCCCTCAAGGCCGCTGTGCCCGTGCCGAAGCCGTCCGCCCTGCTGAACGAGGCGCCGCCGACGGCGGAGACTATCGAGCTGCCGGCGCTCGTCGACGGCGACGGCGCGTTCATCGTGGTCAACCCCGGCTCCGGCCGCGGGCTGGGACGACCGGACCCGCGGCCCGTGATCGCGAAGCGCCTGCCGAAGGCCGTGGTGCACGAGCTGTCCAGTGGCGACGACTTCGCGCAGCTGGTGGATGATGCCCTCGCGTCCCCGCATCCGCCGCGCGTCATCGGCATCCACGGCGGCGACGGCTCCGTCGGCGCGATGGCCACCATCGCGCGCAAGCACGACCTGCCGCTGCTGGTCTTCCCTGGCGGCACCTTCAACCACTTCGCCAAAGCCGCGATGCTCGACAGTGTGGACGTCGCCATCGACGCCGCGCAGAAGGGCGAGGGGCGCGCTGTCGACGTCGCCGACCTGCGTTTCGCCACCGGTGACCCCATCACGGTGCTGAACACGGTGTCTGTCGGCATCTATCCGTCCTTCGTGGAGGAGAGGGAGAAGCACGAGAAGCGGCTGGGCAAGCCGATCGCCGCCCTGATCGCCGCCGTCCGCGTCCTGCGCGGCAGCAGCCCGCTCCGGGTCGAGATCGAGGGTGGCCGCCGCACGATCTGGTCGGTCTTCGTCGGCGTCGGCCGCTACTACCCCGTCACGGCGGCGCCGATCGAGCGGAGGAGGCTCGACGACGGCGTGCTGGACGTGCGCGTGCTCTTCGCCGGCGGCAAGCCAAAGACTCGCGGTGCGGTCGCTCTCGCGCTCGGCGGCCGCATGGATGCGCTGGCCGCCCGCCTGCCGTTCCTGCAGGGGCCTCCGGTGCTCGACGCGTTCACGGGGACAGGGCTCACGATCCGCTCGCGCGCCGACGACCCCGGATACGCCCACGACGGCGAGGCGTCGACGGAGACCCCTGGCGGCACGGACGACGACGGCGCCAAACGCCTGAACGTCACCCTGGTGCCCGGCGGCCTGCGCGTGTATTCGCCGGCGCAGCGCGGGAAGTGAGCTCGCTCACTCCACGTTGATGTCCGCGACCGCCTTGTCCAGCCGGAGCCCGCGCCACGACGGCTGACGCAACCGCTTGGTCGGCGTCCACTCGGCGAACTCCACCTCGCCGACCAGCTCTGGACGCACCCAGTGCGCATCCCTGGCGTCGGCGGAGGGGATGTCGGTGAGCGGGCTCGTCTTCCTGGGATGCGCGGCGAGCCGGGTGGCGAGGTCGTCGAGCATCGCGTCGGTGAACCCGGTGCCCACCTTGCCGACGTAGCGGAGGCCGTCGCCGTCCGGGATGCCGAGCAGCAGGGCGCCGACCCCGTTGGCGCGGCGGCCGTTGCCCGGGGTCCAGCCGGCGATCACGACCTCCTCCATCCGGTGGTGCTTGATCTTGATCCAGGTGCGCGAGCGCCGCCCTGTGGCGTACGTGCCGTCGCGCTGCTTGGCCATGACACCCTCCAGGTTCAGGTCCCTGCTCGCGTCGACGGCGTGGCGCAGGTCGCCGTCGAACGCCGGGGGCACCTGCACGGGGTCCTTCTTCGGCGGCCGGAGCACGTCCTCAAGAGTGGCGCGGCGCTCGTCGTATGTGTTCTTCCGCTGGTCGTGGCCGTCGAGTTCGAGGATGTCGAAGACCAGGTAGTGCACGGGCGCGCGCGAGACCGCCGCCTCCACGTCCCCCGGCCTGGTGAGGCCCATCCTGGTCTGCAGGAGACCGAAGTCGGGGCGTCCTGTCGGGTCGAGGGCGACGATCTCGCCGTCGAGGACGAGCTCGTGGCCGTCTGCGAGAGCGGTGAGCGTCGCCAGCTCCGGGTATGCGACGGTGACGTCGTTGCCGTTGCGCGTGCTCAGCCGCAGCGCGTCTCCGCGCACCTCCGCGATGGCGCGGATGCCGTCCCACTTCATCTCGAACGCCCACTCGTCCTCGTCGTGCACGTCCTTCTCCGAGCCGAGCGTGGCGAGCATGGGGGAGATGGGCTTTGCGGACAGCGTGGACGGTGCGACGCGTTCTGCCGATGTGGATGCGGTCGTGGCCTTCGCGGCGGCCCCCGCCTTCGGCTGCGACTTATGCTGCGTTTCCGGCTGCGCCTTCGCTTTCCCCTTCGCCGCGTCGTCCTTCATCAGGTGGATCAGCCAGTTCTGCTCCGCCTTGCCTTCGCCGCCGGTGTGGATGAGGGCGAACCTCCTGTCCCCGCCGAGCCCGCCGCCCTTCGTGCCGCGCAGGGTGACGATCACCTCGTCGTCCCGCCACTTCTCCAGGTCGTAGTCGCCCGCATCCCAGATCGTCACGTGCCCTGCTCCGTACTCGCCGTGCGGGATGTCGCCCTCGAACGCCCCGTATTCGAGCGGGTGGTCCTCGACGTGCACGGCGAGATGGTTCTGGCCGGGGTCGGTCGGAGGACCCTTCGGCAGCGCCCAGCTCACCAGGACGCCGTCGTGCTCGAGCCGGAAGTCCCAGTGCAGCCGCCTGGCGTGATGCTCCTGGATCACGAACGTGCGTCCGCTGGTCGAGTGCTCCAGCTTGTCCGGCACGGGCTCCGGCGTCTTGGCGGCGTCGCGCTTGCTGCGGTAGACGGTGAGCCGGTCCTCAGCGGCGCCGTGCACCTCTTCGTCGAGGTGGCCGGCGGAGAGGTCGGAGAGCGGGTCGCCCCTGCGCTTCACCCGCGCGAGCACCTCGGTGTAGTCGAGCTGCGCCAGGTCTTTCCGCGCCAGTTCGCGCCAGGTGCGGGGGGCCGCGACCATCGGGTGGAACCGACCGCGCAGCGAGTACGGAGCGATCGTGGTCTTGGCGCCGTTGTTCTGACTCCAGTCCACGAGCACCTTGCCGACGCGCAGCGCCTTCTTCATGTCGCTCACGACCAGGTCGGGGTGGTCTGCCTCCAGCACGCGGGCGAGCTCGTGGGCCACGGCGGACACCTGATCGCTGGTCTGACTGCCGTCGAGCGCCGCATACAGGTGGATGCCCTTCGACCCGCTGGTCACCGGCATCGGGTCGAGTCCCATGTCGATGAGGATTCTGCGGGCGAGCACGGCGACCTCCGCGCAGTCGGCGAGCGTCACGCCATCGCCGGGGTCGAGGTCGAGCACCAGTCTGTCCGGGTTCTTCTGCGTCCCGTTCCTCGACACCCGCCACTGCGGAACGTGGATCTCCAGTGCGGCGATCTGCGCCAGCCAGATCAGGGTGGCCCTGTCGTTGACCAGCGGGTAGTCGTTGCTGTGGCTCTTGTGCTTGATCGTGCGCCGCTTCACCCAGCTCGGCGTCGACGAGGCGTCGAGGTTCTTCTGGAAGAACACTTCGCCCGGTTCGTCCGGCGTGCCGACGCCGTGCACCCACCGTTTGCGCGTCGCGATGCGATCCCGGATGTGGGGGAGCATGACCTCTGCGATGGCGTTGTAGTAGCCGATCACGTCGGCCTTGGTCGTGCCGGTTTCCGGGTATAGCACCTTGTCCAGGTTCGTCAGCTTCAGCCGGTGGCCGTCGAGCTCGACGACTTCGGTGTCCGTGGAGGCCATGGCCAGATCGTACGCCGAACCCCTAGCCTGAACAGATGACCATTGTGATCGAAAATCTTCCTCCCCTCGCCTGGAGCAACGGGACCGGAGCGGCGGAGCAGCCGGCGCCAGGGCGCCTGGTCCTGACCGCAGCGGCGGGAACCGACTGGACCAACGATGCGTTCGGCGGCGAGCAGCAGCACGCGGCGACCTCGCTCGGCTTCGTGCCCACCGAGGATTTCAGCCTCAGCGCCCGCGTGCGCGTGGTCGGCGAGCGCAGCACGTTCGACGCCGGCGTGCTCGCGATCTGGGGCGACAGGGACCACTGGGCCAAGCTCTGCTTCGAGTTCTCTCCGCATGGACAGGCGATGGTCGTCTCCGTCGTGACGAACCAGTACTCCGACGACTGCAACTCCACCGTCGTGACCGACGACCACGTGTTCCTCCGCGTGACACGGTCCGGCAGGGGATGGGCGTTCCATTCCTCCGCGGACGGCCGCGCCTGGGACTTCGTCCGGGTCTTCCGGCTCGACTGGGCCGGGCAGGTGAACGTCGGCTTCATGGCGCAGGCGCCGCTCGGCGACACCTGCGTGGCCGAATTCGACGCGATCGGCTACAGCACGAGCATCCCCGCCGACTTCCGAAACGGCGAGTAAACCTCGATCACTGGTTGAAAATCCGCGCATCCACGGTCACGATGGGCTCATGAGGGCCATATGGACGGGTGCGATCACTTTCGGGCTGGTCAACGTACCAGTGAAGGTATACAGCGCGACGGAGGATCACGACGTGGCGCTGCACCAGGTGCACGACGCTGACGGTGGGCGCATCCGGTACCAGCGGCGGTGCGAGATCGACGGCAAGATCATCCCGTACGAGCACATCGCCAAGGCGTACGACGACGGGGAGCGCACGGTGGTGCTCACCCCGGAGGACCTGGCTTCCCTGCCTGCCGAGCGCAGCAGGGAGATCGACGTGGTCGAGTTCGTGCCGAACGACCAGCTCGACCCGCTGATGTTCGACCGCAGCTACTACCTGGAGCCCGACTCGAAGTCGTTGAAGGCGTACGCGCTGCTGCGGCGCACCCTGGAGGACTCCGAGCGCACGGCCATCGTCAACTTCGCCCTTCGCCAGAAGACCAGGCTCGGCGCCCTCCGGGTGCGCGGCGACGTGCTCGTGCTGCAGACACTGCTCTGGAACGATGAGGTGCGGGAGGCGAGCTTCCCGTCCCTGGCGGACACCCCGCGGATCACCCAGCGAGAGCTCGACCTCTCCTCCGCGCTGATGGAGAGCTTCGCCGGCGACTTCCAGCCGGAGAAGTTCAGCGACGAGTACCAGGACGAGCTGCGCAAGCTGATCGACGCGAAACTCGAACAGGGCGACACCATCGACACGGCGGAGACCTTCGGAGAGCAGGAGGAGAAGGCGAAGGGCGGCGGAGAGGTGATCGACCTGATGGAGGCGCTGCAGCGCAGCGTCGAGCGCAGCCGCGGCTCGGGAGGCAGGAGCAGTGCGAAGGAGGACGCAGACGACGAGAAGCCCGCAGCGAGGAAGTCGGGCGCGAAGTCGGCGAAGTCCGGCACTTCGAAGTCCGGCACCGCGAAGTCCGGCACCGCGAAGTCGGCCGCCAAGAAGCCCGCGGCGAAGACCGCGGCGAAGAAGCCGGCGTGACCCGGCTTCGCCGCAGCGACCCGTCCGGACCCGGCTACCGCAGGATCAGCACGAAGAAGGCGCCGAGCTATCAGGATGAGGCAGGCAACCCGATCGTCGACGAACGGGAGCTGGAGCGCATCCGGTCGCTGGTGATCCCTCCGGCCTGGCAGGACGTGTGGATCTCGCCGGACGCCCGAGGGCACATCCAGGCGGTCGGCATCGACCAGGCCGGACGCAAGCAGTACCTGTACCACGAGTCGTGGCGGCTGCATCAGGACCGCCTCAAATTCGAGAGGGCGGCGCAGCTGGCCGAGACGCTGCCGGCGGCCCGCAGGCGCGTCACGATGGACCTGCGGGAGGAGGGCTTCGGCCGCGACCGCATCCTGGCAGCAGCACTCCGGATCATCGACCTCGGCTCACTCAGGATCGGCAGCGAGGAATACCTGCACGCCAACGGCAGCAGAGGCCTCACCACGCTGCTCTGCCGTCACGTGGCCATCGACGGCGACGATGTCACCCTGACCTTCCCTGCGAAGAGCGCGCAGAAGTGGACGAGCACCGTCACCGATCCGGATGTGGCGTCCCTGCTGTCCGAGATCGTCGCGGCGCGCGGGCAGCGCTCCCGGCTGCTGTCCTGGAAGGACGGCACCTGGCACACGATCCGGCCGGCGTCGCTCAACGAGTACATCCGCCGCCAGACCCGTGGTGAGTTCACCGCGAAGGACTTCCGCACCCTGCACGGCACGATCACCGCGGCAGCGGCGCTCGCCGACCTTGGCACGGGAGGCACGGAGCGCGAGCGCACGAAACGGGTCACCGCCGCGGTCGCCGCCGCAGCGGACGCGCTCGGGAACACCCCGGCCATCGCCCGCAACAGCTACATCGACCCGCGCATCTTCGACCGCTACCGGCAGGGCGAGGTCATCGACCTGCACGGCGGTCGAGCGCCAGAGCCCGCGCTGCTGGAACTGCTGGGGTAGTCGCGACTCCGGTCCTCACTTCCCTGCCGGCGCATCCTCCGCAGAAAGGCCCTCGCTCGACAGCGGTGCCGCGATCTCCTCGAGGGACTTGCCCTCCGCATCCACGCCGAGGAAGAGCTCGACCAGGCCGGCGGCGATCATCAGCCCGGCGCCGATGTAATAGCCGATGGCGACCGCGTGGATGCCGCTCTCGATCAGGTTTCCGAACAGGATCGGCCCGATGATGCCGCCCAGGCCGGTGCCGATCGCGTAGAAGAACGCGATCGCCATGGCGCGCGTCTCCATCGGGAAGATCTCGGAGACCGTCAGGTATGCGCTGCTCGCGCCGGCGGAGGCGAAGAAGAACACGATCATCCAGCACGCGGTGAGCCAGAACGCATCCAGGATCTTGGCGTCGAACATCACCGCTGTGCCGACCAGCAGCACACCGCTGCCGACGTAGGAGAGGGTGATCATGAAGCGCCGTCCGACCGAGTCGAACAGGTGGCCGAGCAGAGCAGGGCCGAGGAAGTTGCCGATCGCGATCGGAACGAGCGCCCACGGAGCGAGATCGTCCGGAACGCCGAGGAGCTTGGTCAGCACCAGCGAGTACGTGAAGAACACCGCGTTGTAGAGGAACGCCTGGCCGGTGAACAGCGACAGGCCGAGGACGAAACGCTTCGGATAGCGGGTCACGGCGACGCGGGCGATCTCGCCGAAGCCGGTCGAGCGCCGCTGCTTGATGCGGATCGCCTTGTCGGCCGGGACAGCGTCGAGCTGCTTCCCCGTGTCCTTCTCGACGTCCTCCTCGATCTCGCCGACGAGCTTCTCCGCCGCCTCGTCCCTGCCGTGGATGAACATCCAGCGCGGGGACTCAGGCACGTTGCGCCGGACGAGCAGGATGACGAGACCGAGCACGGCGCCGAGGCCGAACGCGATGCGCCAGCCGATGTCGGCGGCGAAGATGTCCGTGTTGAGCAGGAAGACCGTGAGCACGGCGCCGAAGGCGGTCCCGAGCCAGTACGAGCCGTTGATCGCCAGGTCGACCAGACCGCGGCGGCGGGCGGGGATCAGCTCGTCGATGGCCGAGTTGATGGCGGCGTACTCCCCGCCGATGCCAGCTCCGGTGAAGAACCGGAAGAGGAAGAACATCCAGGGGGCGAACGAGAACGCGGTGAGGACGGTCGCCACCAGGTAGAGGCCGAGCGTGACGATGAACAGCTTCTTGCGACCGAAGCGGTCGGTGAGATATCCGAAGACGAGGGAGCCTACGCACGCGCCGGTCACGTAGATCGCGGCGGCGAGACCGACGTCGGCGGTGGACAGCCCGAGGCCGCTGGACGGCTCGGTGAGCCTGCTGCCGATCGCACCGACGATGGTGACTTCGAGCCCGTCGAGGATCCACACCGTGCCGAGGCCGATGACAACGAGCCAGTGGAATTTCGACCAAGGGAGTCTGTCCATCCTGGCGGGAATGGTCGTTTCGATCGTCTTCAGCGACGGTGCCTGGGAATTCGATGTGTGCGCACTCACGGAGCGCACGGTACGTCGCAGACCCCGATCCCAGCAGGGGCTTGACAGAACAGGATGCCGGTGGAGAAGTTCGACGCGCCTAGCGTCCTCATACCCCCGCTGTCAACCCCTTGTTGGGGGACAAGCCGCGCTGAGAGCCTGAGGACAGATTCCCCGCCCGACCGCGGGATCGCGCACAGCAGGGATGCAGAGCGCACCAATTGAACACGAGTGATGGGAAAGAAGACATGACAGTCCTCGAAGTGACCAACGATCCGGTGCGCGACTACCTGAACTCAATCGGGCGTACGCGCCTCCTCACGGCAGAAGAGGAAGTCGCTCTGGCCAAGCGCATCGAGATCGGCGTGCTGGCCGGCGAACGCCTCAGCAAACGTCAGGGCCTCACCGGCATGGAGCGCCGTGAACTCCAGTGGCTGGCCGACGACGGCAAGCGCGCGTTCGAGCGCTTCATCGAGGCGAACCTGCGCCTCGTCGTCAGCATCGCCAAGCGCTACGCCGGCCGCGGCCTGCCGGTGATGGACCTCATCCAGGAGGGCAACCTCGGCCTCGTCCGCGCCGTCGAGAAGTTCGACTACGGAACAGGCAACAAGTTCTCCACCTACGCCACCTGGTGGATCCGCCAGTCGATCCTCCGCGGCATCGCGGACACGGCCAGGCTCATCCGCATCCCGGTGCACACCGTCGAGAAGATCGACAAGCTGGACCGAATCCGCCGCGACCTCGGCGGCGAACTCGGACGAACCCCGACGCTCGAAGAGATGGCTGAGGCGTCGAACCTGACCCCTGCCGAGGTGCACAAGCTGCAGATGAGCGACTCGGAGACGGTCTCGCTCGCGGTCCCCGTCGGCGAGAACGAGGGAGCGGAGCTCGGCGACCTGATCGAGGACGACGACTTCCCGACCCCCGCAGAGGCTGTGGAGGTCGGCTTCCGCCACCGCGACCTGGAGGAGCGCCTCAAGGACCTGCCGCCGCGCGACGCGAAGGTGGTCCGGATGCGCTTCGGCCTCGATGGACAGAAGCCGATGACGCTGGACGAGGTCGGCGAGGTATACGGCATCACCCGTGAGCGCGTGCGCCAGCTGGAGACCCGCAGCCTGAAGCGCCTCCGCTCCCCGGAACTGCTCGAGTACCTGCGCTGATCAGCGGGCCGGCGCCGGTTGCAGAATCAGCGGCCAGGAGCGGAGTCGGCGTTCACCTCGTCGGCGCCGATCGCGCCGATCTCCTCCGTGAGCTGGAGGCCCTGCGCGCTGTTGGACGACAGTGTGAGGGCTTCCAGCCAGGCCTTGTTGATCGACGGCTGCCGTCCGCCGCTGTAGCGGAACAGCAGCGGGATGGACGGGTCGACCCAGATCGCGCTCCTGCCGTCGCCGACGCCCTGCTCATCGCGCCAGGACATGAAGAACCCCTCCTTGCGGCGCAGTTTCAGACCCACCACGATCTGCAGGTGTGCGAGGACTCTGTCCTCGAAGCCGATCTCGGTGGTCCCCGCGTATACAAGCTTGCCCATGGCTTGAAGTTACAGGACGAGGAGGGGCTTCGCGCGCGAAGCGCCGAGCGTATGGTCACGGCATGACCGATTCAGCAGTGCGACCCGACCACGAGACACCAGCGGGAACGGGCGGTCGCCGAGCCCTGGTCACCGGGGCGACCGGCTACATCGGCGGACGCCTGGTGCCCCGGCTCCTCGCCGAGGGCTTCACGGTGCGGGTGCTGGCGCGCTCGCCGCAGAAACTCACCGACGTGCCGTGGGCGCCGCAGGTCGAGATCGCGGAGGGCGACCTGCACGACCGGGATGCGGTGGCCTCCGCCATGCGCGACGCCGACGTCGTGTATTACCTCGTGCACTCGATGCGCGCCTCCGGCGACTTCGACGACGAGGAGGCGGACGCCGCCCGCGCGGTGGCGGAGGAGGCGGCTGCTGCCGGGGTCGGCCGCATCGTCTACCTCGGCGCGCTGCATCCGGAGGGGGAGCTGTCGCGGCACCTGCGGTCGCGGGTCGCGGTCGGACGCATCCTGCTCGATTCCGGCGTGCCGACCGTCGTGCTGCAGGCCGGGGTCGTCATCGGCTCCGGTTCGGCGTCGTTCGAGATGATCCGTCACCTGACCGAGGTGCTGCCGTACATGCCGGCTCCGCGCTGGGTGCGCAACCGCATCCAGCCGATCGCGATCCGGGATGTGCTCCGCTATCTGGTCGCCGCCGCCGATCTGCCGCCCGAGATCAACCGGGCGTACGACATCGGTGGTCCCGACATCCTGCGTTACGGCCAGATGATGAACGGGTTCGCGCTGGAGGCCGGGCTGCGGCAGCGCCCGATCGCATCGCTGCCGGTGTTCACGCCGTGGCTCGCCTCGCAGTGGGTGAACCTCGTCACGCCCATCCCGCGCAGCCTCGCCGTGCCGATCATCGAATCGCTGCAGTACGACTGCGTGGTGCGCGAGCACGACATCGACGGGGTCATCCCTCCGCCGGAGGGCGGCCTCACCGGGTACCGCACTGCCGTGCGGCTCGCCCTCGCCAGGGTGCGCGACGGCGACGTGGAGACGAGCTGGCGCAACTCGTCGATCGGGAACGCCCCGAGCGACCCACTGCCGAGCGACCCCGACTGGGCAGGGCACACCGTGTACACGGACGTGCGGGAGCGGGAGAGCAGCGCATCCCCCGACCGGCTCTGGCGGGTGGTCGAGGGGATCGGCGGCGAACGCGGCTGGTACTCGTTTCCGCTGGCCTGGGCGCTGCGCGGGTGGATGGACAAGATCGTCGGAGGGGTCGGGCTGCGCAGAGGCCGCCGCGACGCCGACCGCCTGCAGACCGGGGATGCCCTCGACTGGTGGAGGGTCGAGCGTATCGACAGGGGCCGGGAGCTGCGACTGCGGGCGGAGATGCTGGTGCCAGGGCGGGCGTGGCTCGAGATGCGCGTCGACCAGGAGGGGGAGGGCTCGCACTATCGTCAGCGCGCGATCTTCTTCCCGAAAGGGTTGGCCGGCCGGCTCTACTGGTTCGCGATCCTGCCGTTCCACGGCGTGATCTTCAACGGGATGGCCAACAGGATCGTCGCGGCGGCTGCCGCGGACGACGGCTCCGCTACTCCGTCACCTGCACCGGTGTCGCCACCGCGGTGAGCTCGGTGAGGAACCGGATGATCACCTCGCGCTCCGCGGGTGACATCGCCCTGGCGACCTCGAAGCGCTGCGCGTGCTGCTTGCCCATCAGGCGGCGCACCTGCTGGTGCGTCTCTTCCGTGATGGCGACGGTCACCGCTCGGCGGTCGGTCGGATGCGGTCTGCGCTCGATGTGCCCGGCGCGCTCCAGCCTGTCCAAGAGCTTGGTGGTGGATGCGGTGGAGATGTGGAGGTGCTCGGAGAGGGCTCCCGCCGTCACGGCGACGCCGGCGTTGACCGACGCGATGATGTACCGCAGCGCCTTCATGTCGGTGTCGTTCAGCTTCATCGTGCTGCGCGACTCGAAGCTCAGTCTCTGCTCGGCTTCCCGCCAGTCTCTGATGGCCGTGAGCACCTGGACGACCTGCGCGAGGTCATCGTCGCTGAGGTCGTCGTGGCGGACGAGTTCCTGCCGGGGATCTATGACGCGGGGGTCGAGCAGCGACCCTGATACGCGGCGCGCGTCCTCCTTGGAACCCATTCCCACATCCTAGGCCAGGGTGTAAGAATCGTGCTAGGTTATTTACTTACTTGGCTAGACAAAGGGGAGCGGAGATGACCCAGGTCCATCAGGGAACACCACCGCGTATCGGTCTGCCAGAGGTCGATGCCAGGCTCGCCTTGTTCTTCGCCGAGCGCACAGAGCAGGCCACGCGCTACGGCAGCGAGTACCAGCGACTCTGGACGAGCGCGAAGAGCGCGAGCGACGGAGGCAAGCGCATCCGCCCCGGCTTCGTGCTGAGCGCATTCGACGCCATCGGTGGCCCAGGGCCTGGCATCGCGACGACCGCGGACGCGATCGACACCGCTGTGGCCTTCGAACTGCTGCACACCGCCTTCCTGCTGCACGACGACGTGATCGACGGCGACACGGTGCGGCGCGGCAGACCCAACGTGTCCGGCGAGTTCGCCAGGGATGCGGTCTCCCGCGGCGTGCAGCCGGAGCGCGCTGCGCTGTGGGGAGAGACGGCGGCCATCCTGGCCGGCGACCTCCTGCTGCACGCGGCTGCATCGCTGGTCGCGCGCCTCGACATCCCGTCGGCGGCCCGCACGGCACTGCTCGACCTGCTCGACCACAGCATCTTCGTCACCGCGGCCGGCGAGCTCTCCGACGTATCGTTCAGCGTGCGGCTCGACGAGGCGCGCCTGCCGGACGTCCTCGCCATGACAGAGCGCAAGACGGCGGCATACTCCTTCGCTGGGCCGCTCGCCGCCGGAGCCATCCTGGCCGGAGCGAGCGGAGACGTGCTGGCAGCGCTCGGTGAATACGGAAGGCTGCTCGGCATCGCCTTCCAGCTCGGCGACGACCTCCTCGGCGTATTCGGGCGAGAGGACGCGACGGGCAAGAGCATCGTGAGCGATCTCCGGGAGGGCAAAGAGACCTCACTGATCGCGTACGCGCGCGCGACGTCGGCCTGGCCGCGCATCCAGCAGCACTTCGGCCGCTCAGACCTCGACCACGAAGCGGGGCGGCGCCTCGCGGCGGAGCTCGAAGCGTGCGGCGCACGCGCGTTCGTCGAGGGCCTGGTGACCGAGTACGCCGACGCCGCGGTCGCGGCACTGGCCGCTCCCGGCCTGCCCGCCGCGCTGAGCGACGAGCTCCAGGCCGTGGCGCGCTCCTGTGTGGGGAGGATCGCATGACCCGCGAAGCCGAGCTGACCACGCCGGGCAGCGCGCACCCGGCGAACCCCACCGACCTGTCGCTCTACACCAGGGCGGCGCACACCAGCTCGGCCACGATCATCCACGAGTACTCGACGTCGTTCGGGAGGGCGACCAGGCTCCTGTCGCCCGAGGTGCGGCCGCAGGTAGAAGACATCTACGCCCTGGTCAGGATCGCCGACGAGATCGTCGACGGGGCGGCCGCAGAGGCCGGTCTCGCCGTGGACGACCAGCGCGCGCTCCTCGACGCGCTCGAAGCGGACACCGAGCGGGCGATGCGCACGGGATACAGCGCCAACGTCGTGGTGCACTCGTTCGCCTGCACGGCGCGATCCGTCGGCATCGACGCGACGCTGACCGCGCCGTTCTTCTCGTCGATGCGGCGCGACCTCAGCCCAGTGGATTTCAGTTCCGACGAGCTCGGCGCATACATCTACGGTTCCGCCGAGGTGATCGGCCTGATGTGTCTGCGGGCATTCCTCTCGCACGAGCAGGTCGCCACAGAGCGCAGGATGCGATTGGAGCGCGGTGCCAGACGGCTCGGCTCCGCCTTCCAGAAGATCAACTTCCTCCGCGACCTGGCCGTGGACTGGACAGAGCTCGGCCGCAGCTATTTCCCAGGCATCGACCCCGGCAGGCTGACCGAACGGCAGAAGCTGGAACTCGTGGTGGACATCGAGCGCGACCTGGGGGCGGCGCAGGACGCCATCCCCGAGCTGCCGGACAATTGCCGCCGCGCCATCGTGGCGGCGCACGCACTGTTCGCGGAACTGACGGACCGCATCCGGTCGACCCCGGCGTCGCGGCTGCTGTCCACGCGCGTGAGCGTGCCGACCCGCACGAAGCTGGCGATCCTGGTGCGTGCGACCGCCGGCTGGGGGGCGGGGTCCTCCCGATGACGCGGCCGGCCTCCGTGGTGGTGATCGGCGGCGGGATCGCCGGAGTGGCGACCGCGGCCCTGCTGGCCGACGACGGCTACCGGGTGACGCTGCTCGAACAGCACGAGACCCTGGGCGGCCGGGCCGGCACCTGGTCGGCGGACGGGTTCCGGTTCGACACCGGACCGTCCTGGTACCTGATGCCGGAGGTCTTCGACCACTTCTTCCGGCTGCTCGGCACCACATCGGCGGAGCAGCTCGACCTCGTCACGCTCGACCCCGGCTACCGGGTGTTCGCCGAGTCGGGGGAGGCGCCGCTCGACGTCAGGGCGGACTACGCAGCCAACCGCGCGCTCTTCGAGGCGGTCGAGCCTGGCTCCGGCGCGAAACTGGACCGCTATCTGGACAGTGCGCGGGAGACCTACCGGATGGCGGTCGACCGCTTCCTCTACGGAACGTTCGCGTCCTTCCGGCCGCTGTTCGCGCGCGACCTGGTGACCAGCATCGGCCGTCTGGCCCGCCTCCTGCTCGAATCGCTCGGCAGGCTCGCCGCGCGAACGGTGAACGACACCAGGCTGCGGCAGATCCTCGGCTATCCGGCGGTGTTCCTCGGCACGTCTCCCGGCCGGGCGCCGAGCATGTACCACCTGATGAGTCACCTCGACCTGGAGGACGGCGTCCGCTACCCGCAAGGCGGCTTCGGCACGATCGTCGACAGCATCGCGGCGATCGCCCGCTCGGACGGCGCCGACCTCCGCACCGGCGCCAGGGTCACCGCCATCCGCACCGAGCCAGGCGCAGCACGCGCCAGAGTCACCGGCGTCGAGTATCGGGATGCGGTGGGCGGCCTGCACTTCGTCCCCGCCGACATCGTGGTGTCGGCCGCCGACCTGCACTTCACGGAGACGCGCCTGCTGCCGGAGCAGCTTCGCACATACCCTGAGCCGTACTGGGACCGCCGCGACCCTGGCCCCGGCGCGGTGCTCGTGATGCTCGGCGTGCGCGGCGAACTCCCCGAGCTGACCCATCACAATCTGTTCTTCACCACCGACTGGGACGACAACTTCGAGCGCATCTACGGCGCCGACCCGTCCATCCCCGACCCGGCGTCGCTCTACGTCTGCAAGCCGAGCGCCACCGACCCCGGCGTCGCGCCCGATGGCTGCGAGAACCTGTTCGTCCTCGTGCCTGTGCCCGCCGACGTGTCCATCGGCTCCGGCGGTGTCGACGGCGCTGGGGACAGGGTGGTGGAGCGCACCGCGGACGCCGCGATCGCGCAGGTCGCTGCCTGGGCGGGCATCCCCGACCTCGCTGAGCGCGTGGTCGTGCGGCGAACGGTCGGCCCCGACGACTTCGCCACCGACCTGAACGCCTGGCGCGGGGGAGCCCTCGGACCCGCGCACACCCTGCGGCAGAGCGCGTTCTTCCGCGGCCGCAACGCCTCGGCGAAGGTTGACGGCCTCCTCTACGCCGGGGGCTCGACCATCCCGGGCATCGGGCTGCCGATGTGCCTGATCAGCGCCGAACTCGTCCTCAAGCGTCTCCGCGGCGACACGAGCACCGGACCCCTGCCGGAGCCCCGCGCCGCGGAGACCGCGGCAGAGTCCAGGCAGGAGCCGGTCGGGTGAGCGTCCTCTATCTGCTGACCGTGCTGGTCGCCATCGGCTCGATGGTGCTGCTCGACCGCCGCTTCCGCCTGTTCTTCTGGCGGGATGCGCGCCGCGCCACGATCGTGCTGGTCGTCGGTGTGGCGTTCTTCCTCGCCTGGGACCTCGCCGGCATCGGGCTGCACGTCTTCGCCCGCGGCGGGTCCCGGTTCATGACCGGCATCGTGATCGCGCCGGAACTCCCGCTGGAGGAGGTCTTCTTCCTCACCTTCCTCTGTTACCTCACGATGGTGCTGGTGACGGGCGCCTGGCTGCTGCTCGGACGCCGCGCCGCTGGCAGGGCGCGGGACGATGGGGTCCGCGACGGCGCGCGGATGCGGGACGACGCATGACCTACCTGCTCCTCAGCCTCGGGTTCCTGGCCGTCGCGGTCGTGGTGCTCGTCGTCGCACTCGTCGGTGCGCGGGACCGCGCAGCCATCGTCCGCCGCTGGTGGCTCCCCGTCCTGATCGCCGGGGTCATGCTCGCCGTGCTCACCGCCGTGTTCGACAACGCGATGATCGCCTCCGGCCTGATGACCTACGGAGAATCGCACATCAGCGGAGCACGGATCGGCCTGGTCCCCGTCGAGGACTTCGCATACCCGCTCGCCGGCCTCCTGCTCCTGCCGGCACTGTGGCTGCTGCTGCGGAGGCGACGCCGGGAATGACGATGACGCGCTCCACCTCCCCGTTCCGCCAGCTCGTGCTCGCTTCCCGCCCGCTGAGCTGGATCAACACCGCGTTCCCCTTCGCCGCCGCGTACCTGCTGACCACGCGGCAGGTCGACCTCACCCTCGTCGTCGGCACGATCTACTTCCTCGTCCCGTACAACCTCGCCATGTACGGCATCAACGACGTGTTCGACTACGAGTCCGACCTCCGCAATCCGCGCAAGGGCGGGGCGGAGGGCGCGATGCTCGACCGCGGGATGCACCGGCGCACCCTGATCGCGGCGGCCGTCACGAACATCCCGTTCCTGATCTACCTCGTCGCGGTCGGCTCTCCGCTGTCCTGGCTCGTGCTCGCGGTGAGCGTGTTCGCCGTGCTCGCGTACTCGGTGAAGGGGCTGCGGTTCAAGGAGATCCCGTTCCTCGACTCCGTGACCTCCAGCACCCACTTCGTGAGTCCTGGCCTGTACGGGCTGGTGCTCGCCGGGGCGGTGTTGACACCGCAGCTCGCCGCAGTGCTCGTGGCCTTCTTCCTGTGGGGGATCGGCAGTCACGCCTTCGGCGCCGTGCAGGATGTGGTGCCGGACAGGGAGGGTGGCATCGCCTCGATCGCGACAGCGCTCGGCGCGAGGGCGACGACCAGGTTCGCGATCGCCGCCTGGGCGCTCGCCGGAGTCGCGATGCTGTTCACCGCGTGGCCAGGACCGCTCGCCGCGGTGCTCGCTGTGCCGTACATCGTGGCGGCCGCGCCGTTCTGGAGGGTGACCGACGAGGACTCCGCCTCCGCCAACCGCGGCTGGAGGCGGTTCCTCTGGATCAACTACGCCTGTGGTTTCCTCGTGACCATGCTGCTCATCCTGTACGCGGCGATCACGCGCTGAACGCAGCGATCTCCGGCCCGACCGCCTTCTCCGAGACCTGGTGGGTCTGCCCGGCGAGCACGTCGGATCGCGCCCCGGGGATGGTCGCGGCCAGCGCCTCCTGGGCCTCGCGCATCGGGGCGGCGGCCTTCGATCCGACCAGCACCAGGGTCGGCACGGCGATGGTCGCCAGCCGCTCGGTGGGCAGGCGGAACCCGTCCATCACCCGGATGTCGTTCGGCAGTGTTGGGGCGACAGTCGTGAGTTGTTTCCAGACCTTCGGCATCAGCCGCATCATGGCGGGCATGAACGCGGGAGCGCCGACCATCTTCGTGAGGAAGTAGCCGACGGCTGCACCGTTCTTGCCCTGGGCGAGCAGCGCCTGCACGGCGGCGAGGTGATCGACGCTCGTGTCCTTCCAGCCGTCGGCGATGTACGGCGCCTCGTAGGTGACGAGCCGGCGCATCGGGATGCCAGCGGCGGCGGCCTCGAGGGCGACGCCGGCGCCGGACGAGCTGCCGTACACGTTCACCTCCCCGCCGGTGTCCACCGCCGCCTTGGCGATCACGGCGCGCAGGTCGTCGACCTCGTGCTGCACCGCGTACGGCTGGCGGTCGCCGCTTTCCCCGCGGCCGCGCCTGTCGTATGCATACACGGTGAAGCGGTCGGCGAGCAGCGCGGCGAGCGGCCTCGCCGGCCCGAACGCCCTGGTGCAGAGCGCGCCGTCGACCAGGACGAGCGCCGGCCCCGTGCCGGATCGCTCGTACGCGATGCTCGTGCCGTCGGCGGAACTCACCGCGCCGACGGCCGGGGCGACGGTGGATGCGGTCTCATCGGTCATGCTGCTATCCCTTCGCTGTCGCAAGCTGCGCGTCGAGCTTGACGAACGACTCGCCCCAGCCGATCTCGGTGTCGTGCTGGGCGTCCCGGTCGAACGGGCCTTGGTGCAGAGTGATCCTGGTGCGGTCTCCGTGATCGTGGAACTGGATGCGCAGGAAGAGGTTGTCGAACGTGCCCAGCTCGGCCACGGCGGAGACGTCGAGGACGAGCAGTTCCGGCTCGACCAGTTCGACGATGGTGCCGCGCATCGGGAAGCTGTCGCCTGTGGCGTCGCTCACCATCGCGAGCTCCCATCTCCCGCCGACCCGCGGCTCGACCACGATCGAGTCCTCCGGCGCCGAATGCGCTGTCGGTGCGAACCAGGACGCGAGCAGGTCGGGCTGCATGAAGAACTTCCACACCAGCGCGCGCGGAGCGTCGAACGCCCTGGTGATGTAGACGTCGGTGTCGGCGATCCCTGTCGGTCGGCTGCTGTCACTCATGCTGTCTCTTCTTCCTCTTCTGGCTCGCGTCCGGTCTCCGAACCTGGTTCGTGCCGGCGTTCGTTCTCCTGGAAGGCGGCGATGGCCGCATCGAGGCGGTCGAAGCTCGCGTTCCAGAACCGCTTGTACCGCTGCATCCACTCGGTTGCCTCCCTGAGCGGCTCGGCCTCGAGATGGCTGAGCCGAGTCGTGGCGACACGGCTGCGGGAGACCAGCCCGGCGCTCTCGAGCACTTTGAGGTGCTTGGAGATCGCCGGCTGGCTCATGGCGAACGGTTCGGCGAGCTCGCTCACCGAGGCGTCGCCGTTCTGGAGACGCAGCAGGATCTCCCGCCGGGTGGGATCGGCCAGGGCGGCGAACACCGCACTGAGCTGGTCTGTGCCCTGCGCATCCATCGACGTCACCCCATCCATAACCAAACGGTTCTATAACCGATGAGGTAACAATAGTGGATGCGCGGCCCCTGTCAAGAGGGTCCGCGCATCCCGGCCGGGCGGTCGCGCTCGGATGCGCTCAGTCGCGCTTCGGCAGCTCCTGCAGCGACCAGGCGTTGCCGTCCGGGTCGGAGAAGGTCACGAAGCGGCCCCAGGCCAGGTCGGCCACGCCCTCGGCCGCCACACCGTTCTCCTGCAGGTGAGCGAGCGCGTCGTCCGCGTTCTGCACCACGATCTGCAGGCCGCGCTGCGAGCCGGGCTCCATGTCCGTCAGGCCTTCGCCGAACGCGATCGAGCACGCGGAGCCGGGAGGAGTGAGCTGCACGAAGCGCAGCGTCTCCGAGACGCGCTGGTCGTGGTCGGCGATGAAGCCGACCTGGTCCACGTAGAACGCCTTCGCGCGATCCACGTCGGTGACGGGGATGATGATGAGTTCGATGCGCCAGTCGGTGATGGCCATGAGCTGAGCCTTTTCTCTTCGTTGTCCGTTCGTTGATTCCAGCGTAAAGACGATTGCGGTCATCTTCCGGCCGCAATGAAAATCTGTGGAAAACATCTCACTCCCTGCCAGTGGGGAGGAAGCTCACAGCGCAGGAACGGTATCGTCGGAAGGCAACGCGGACACCCTCCGCATCAGGACGGCCGAGAAAGACGAACGAGCGATGAGCGACAGCCCGGCTTCGCCCACCCCATACGAGGTGCTCGGCGTCGCCTCCACGGTCAGCCACGACGACCTCCGCCGCGCGTATCGGCGGCTGCTCAGGGAGACCCACCCGGACACGGGCGGCACGGCGGCGCGCTTCCAAGCGGTCCAGGAAGCCTGGGAGCTCATCGGCGAGCCGGACGACCGCGCCCGTTACGATCGCGGCGAGGCCGCATACCCGTCCGACGTCACCGCGGAGGGCTCCACCGGAGGCGGGTTCAGCGCCACCTTCCACGCCACCCGTTCCCAGTCGCAGGGCGCGACGGTGCGAGCTCGCAGCTACGGGCATCCAGGCGGACAGGCGCGCGAACGCTACCTCCACCTGATGCGCGAGTGGATGGGCAGGGGAACGGAACTCGACGACCCGTACGATCCAGGGCTCGTCCGCTCCGCCCCGCGCGAGATCCGCCAGCTCCTCGCCGCCGCGCTCGCAGAGGAGGCGACGGCGCGCGCCGTCACCGGCCTCGGGATCGGCTTCACCATCTGGAACGACGTCTCGGTGCATCCCCGTTCCGACGCGAAGCTCGATCACGTGGTGCTCGGCCCTGCCGGGCTCTTCGCCATCCGGTCGGCCGACTGGGGAGGAGAGGTCAAGCTCTCCAAGGGCGACGTCGTCGGCCAGACCGTCGACCGCGACGAGCAGCCCTTCCACGATCTGCTGCGCGACGCCAAGACGTTCTCGCGCCAGGTGGGGGTGCGCTTCACCGGCCTGATCATCGTGGTCCCCGACGACGCGCTCGCCGTGCCGTACGACCGCATCGAGCGCGGGAAGCTGGCCGGGTCGCTCCTCGTGCGCCGCTCGCTGCTCCCGCTCGTCCTCCGCAACGGCGCCAACGCCGCTGGCAGGGAGAGTGTTGACAGGGCGTTCGAACTGCGCACCAGGCTGCAGGAGAGCATCCGGTTCGTGTAGACGCGAAGCCTGCCGGAGGAGCAGAGTGGGCACATGGTCAAAGCACTCGACATCTTCAGCGGCTTCAGCGTCAACGACATCCCGGCGGCCAAGGCGTTCTACGCCGACACGCTCGGACTGCAGGTGACCGACGGCCCGATGGGCAACCTCGATCTCGCGCTGCCGTCCGGGAGTCACGTCTTCATCTACCCGAAGGACGACCACACCCCGGCGACTTTCACCATCCTCAACCTGGTCGTCGAGAACATCGACGACGCGGTCGACGAGCTCAACGCCAAGGGCGTCAAGACCGACATCTACGACGACCCGAACCTCCCGACGGACGCCAAAGGCGTCCTGCGCGGCAAGGACGTCGATCGCGGGCCGAACATCGCCTGGTTCCTCGACCCGGCGGGCAACGTCGTCTCCGTGCTGGAGAACTAGCGGGGCTGCGTGTCGTCGGAGGACTAGCCCCCGCCGCAGGGCAGGTGCCAGACGGCAGGGTCCATCGGGAAGCCGAACGCCCACACCAGCCACACGGTCACGGCGGAGAGCAGCACGATCGCCAACGCGACGACGCCGAGTGCGCGCCCGAGGTTCAGCACGACGGCGACGTAGCCGACGAGAACGGCGAGGGCGCCGAATGCCAGCGCGCCGACGACGGCCCACCCTTTGAGGTCGAGCACGAGCTGCGACACGTGCTCCTGTGCAGGGGTGAGCGACGGCCCCTCGCACGCCGAGATCGTGGTCGCCCGCGCGATCGGCGCGTAGAGGAGGGCCGCGAGGCCGAGTACGCCAGGGCCGCACGCCGCGGCGATGATCGACGAGATCAGGGCCGTCACGCCCACGAAGCGGAACGGGACGGCCCGCCGGCGTGCGACGGCATCCGGCGTGGTCGCGCTCATGCGTCGGTCGCCTCGGCCGGCAGCCCCAGCCGCTCCCGCAGGGCCATCGCATCCACCGGCGAACGCACCTTCAGGTCGTTGTCGAAGTACGCGTACACATCCTGACCGGCGTCCAGCCAGCGCCGGATGTCCTCCGCCCAGCGGTCGAGCGCCTCCGGGGTGTATCCGCTCGCGTACAACTCCTCGTCGCCGTGCAGCCGCAGGTACTGGAAGTCCGCTGTGGTTTCCCGGATGACGGGGTAGCGGCCTGCCGTGTCCGCAACGACGATGGCGACTGCCGCATCCCGTGCCATTGCTGTGAACTCCGGCACGTCGAAGGTCGCATTGCGCACCTCCACCGCGTGCCGAAGCGGGAGCTCGAGGCCTGGCGAGAGGAAGGTGCGGTCCTCGTCCAGGGTCGACTCGGCGCCGAGGGCCGCGGCCGCCGTGGTCGTTCGCGGCAGCGTGGCCAGGAACGCGGCGACCGCCTCCGGATCGAACGGCAGGTTCGGCGGCAGCTGCCACAGCATCGGCCCGAGCTTCTGGCCGAGCGCGAGCACTCCGGATGCGCAGAAGTTCGCCACCGCCTCCCGCGCGTTCTTCAAGCGCAGGATGTGCGTGATGTACCTGCCGCCTTTGACCGAGAAGACGAAGTCGTCGTCCGTCTCCTCTGCCCAGCGGCGGTAGCTCGCCGGTTTCTGCAGCGCGTAGAAGCTTCCGTTGATCTCGATCGAGTCCAGTCGCTCCGCCGCGTATGCGAGCTCCGCGCGGTGGGGGAGACCCTTCGGGTAGAAGACTCCGCGCCACGGAGCATACGTCCATCCGGAGATGCCGATGCGGGCGACGGCCATCAGCGCCCCCGCAATTGGTCCAGGATGCGCCTGTCGCGTTTCGTCGGACGCCCAGCCCCGCGCTCGCGCACGATCGCGGACGGCGCCTCGGCCTTCGGCGGCGGAGGGGGAGTCAGTTCGTCGACGCACTCGGCGGCGACGGCAGCGCCCACCCGCTTCACGATCAGCCGCTTAGCGATCAGGATGCGCTCCGTCTCGCCGACCCGCGCCCGCACCTCGTCGCCGATCTTCACCGGAGTCGCCGGCTTGGCCTTCTCTCCGTTCACCCGCAGGTGACCGGCCTTGCACGCCGTGGATGCGGCGGAGCGGGTCTTGTACAGCCGCACCGCCCACGCCCAGGAGTCGACGCGGACGCTCGCAGGTTCAGCCACGATCAGACCGCTTCGGCCAGCTGGCTCTTCCACTTCACGAGGCTGCGGACGGTCTTGCTCTTGTCGTTTGCGAGCTTGTCCATCACGTCCGCGGGCACGAAGTAGTTGACGGCCACCCAGCCGCGCACGACCTCCGAGCGGTCGTCGGCGAGCATCCGGAGGATGTCGCACGGCGTCGCCTCGTTCTTGGCGACGCACCCGCGCACACCGGCGTCCTTGTCTTTCGCGAGAGTGAGGAAGAGGTCCTCCGGCGTGTTGTAGCTGCTCGCGACGCTCTCCCTGATCTTGGGATTCGGGTCGGTGGCCAGCAGACGCAGGCGACGGATCTTGCTCTCGGTGACAGGGGGAGCCGGGTGCAGGGCCGCCGCCTCCTCCGCGGTGAGCATCGCAGGCCGCTGCTCACGCATCGCCTGACGCTGGGCCGGGGTGTTGAACCGAATGCACGACATCCTCCAACGGTACGCGCTCGATCCATCGAAATGTGGAAGCGGGCGCGCGTCGCGCAGGGTTACCGTAAAAGCATGGAATCTCTGCTGAGGACGCTCGACCGCATCGCGGGAGGGCGGCACGCCGACTACACGATTCCGGATGAGAACCTGCGCGATCCGAGGACCCGCCGTGCGTTCGTGGTGATCACCTGGCTGCTGGTCGCCGAGTTCGTGGTGGGTGTCGCCGCCGTCGTGATCGCGGTGGTCCTGGCCGTCGGCGGCGAGAGCATCCCGTGGGCCGTGTGGATGCGCAGCGTCGTGGTGCTCGGCATGACGGTGACGCTGTTCTACTTCGCCTGGCGCGCGCAGAAGGGCTACTACTGGGCGTACTCGCGGCTGAGGCTGTTCTCGAAGATCTTCCCGGTCGTCACCCTCGTGATCGCCGCGATCCCCGGGCTGTACCCGCTCTGGATGGTGACGGAGCAGATCCTGTTCAGCCTCATCCTGATCGGCGTGGCGGACTATCTCGACTCCGACCACATGCGCGCCGCATTCCCCAAGCCTGGCAAGGCAGGCGGGCAGGAGCCGGCTACGGCGTGACGGGCTCCTCGCCGCGGCTCCGCGGCGGCCACGGCACGATCGGCGACGTGCGCCGCTGGTACTGCGCGTACTCCGGGTAGCGCGACAGCGAGATGCTCTCGGTGAACACCGTCGAGCCGATGAACAGCCCGGTCAGCAGCAGGGGGCCGATGACCGTCCACTGCAGGATCGACCCGGCGGCGACGCAGCCGAACAGGAAGACGACCCACCACTGCGCCTGCTCGAAGAAGAAGTTGGGGTGCCGCGAGACGCGGAACAGGCCGGACTGCAGGAAGCGCGGCTGCGGCTCTCGCCCTGCCGCCTTCTCCGCGTTCTTCCACCGGTGGAAGTTCCACTGCTGCTGGTCGGCCACGGTCTCGCCGACGAGGAACGCGAGGAAGCCGACGGCGCAGACGACGTCGAGCACGCCGAGCGGGGTCTGGTGCAGGTAGGCGGTCCAGGCGGGAAGCGTGATGAGGAAGAGCAGCACGTTCTGGTAGATCACGATGAAGAACAGGTTGAACAGCCAGAACTGCCAGGCGGGCATCCTGCCGCGCAGCACGGCCCAGCGGTAGTCCTCTCCGCCCGGCGCGTATCCGCCCTTGCGCGCGAAGTTGAAGGTGAGCCTGATGCCCCAGAGGGTGACGAGGACCGCCATCAGGTTCAGCCGCGCATCCTGCAGCCCGGCGAAGCCCGCGTAGATCCAGACGTACGCGACGGGCACCACCGACCAGATGCGATCGACCCAGGAGTGCTCGCCCGTGACGAGCGAAAGCACCCAGGTGACGACGCAGACGCCGACCAGGACCCACAGACTGACGATGAAAGGCTCCACGCCCACATCTTATGCACGCATTCGTCCCGCGCCGCGGAGCTTCCCGGCGCGGGCGGCTGGATCACTAGACTCGTACCTCGTGGATGGTGTCGGTGCGCGCGAGGTGAGTTCGCGGGTTCTGACGATCCCGAACATCCTGAGCTTCTTCCGGCTCGCCCTCGTGCCGGTGTTCCTGGCGTTCGTGATCGTCGGTCAGGATGCGCTGGCGCTGCTCGTGCTCGTCGTGTCGAGCATCACGGACTTCCTCGACGGTTTCCTCGCCAGGCGCCTCAACCAGGTGTCGCGACTCGGACAGCTGCTCGATCCGGCCGCCGACCGGCTGTACATCTTCGCCGCCCTGATCGGGCTGGCCTGGCGCGAGGTCATCCCGTGGTGGCTGGTGGCGATCATCGTGGCCAGGGACGTCATGCTCGCGGTGCTCGGCGTCATCCTCGCGAACCACGGCTACGGCCCGCTTCCCGTGCATCACCTGGGCAAAGTCGCCACGTTCTGTCTGTTCTGGGCGCTCCCGCTGCTCATGCTCGGCGAGGCATTCGACGCTCTCGCGCCGTTCTCTCTGCCGCTCGGCTGGGCGTTCGCGCTCTGGGGAGCCTTCCTCTACTGGTGGGCCGGATTCGTGTATATCGGAGAAACGGCTCGGGTAATCCGCCTTCCGGCCGACGACGGGGCCGACCGATCCGATACGCTGGAATAAGAGGAGGTTGACGTGCCTGACGAGACATACCCGAATGGGCCGGCGGACGACGCCGAGAACAACCCCCTGCGTAATTCAGCCGCGGGGAACGAAGACACGACCGCACGCTTCGGCGAGGAGTTCGTGTCGAAGATGTACCCGATGGATGGGGAGATCTCCCCGGAGGAGCAGGAGGCCATCGCCGCTCTGCCGTCCGGGTCGGCTCTGCTGATCGTCCGCCGTGGTCCGAACACCGGTGCGCGCTTCCTGCTCGACGCCGATGTGACGAGCGCCGGACGCCACCCCAACGCCGACATCTTTCTCGACGACGTGACCGTGTCGCGTCGTCACGCGGAGTTCACCCGCCGCGGAACGGCGTTCGAGGTCCGCGACCTCGGATCGCTGAACGGCACGTACTACGACGGGGTCCGCATCGAGAGCGCCCTGCTCTCCGACTCCGCCGAAGTGCAGATCGGCAAGTTCCGGCTCACGTTCTACGCCTCGCGTCTCGACCTCGCAGCGTCGGCCCAGAGCTAGTGGCGCACAGCTAGTGGCACGGCAAGCAGCGAGCGCTCGCGCCGGCTCGCCTGCGCTGCTCAGCATCGGCCAGGTGCTCGCGCGCCTCACGCCGGAGTTCCCAGACCTCTCGTCGTCGAAGCTGCGCTTCCTCGAGGAACGCGGGCTGGTGTCCCCGGCGCGCACCGCGTCCGGCTACCGCAAGTTCTCCCCGGACGACGTGGAGCGACTGCGCATCGTGCTGGGGATGCAGCGCGACCACTACCTGCCGCTCAAGGTCATCAAGGCCTACCTCGCCGAACTGGATGCGGGTCTCGACCCGCAACTGCCTGGCGCGGCTCCCACGGCCGGTCCGTCCATGCTGCCCACCGGCCGCCGGTTCAAGCGCGGCGAGCTGCTGCGCGAGGCGCAGGCGAGCCAGGAGCTCCTGCAGGACGCGATCAGCGCATCCGTCATCGCGCCGGCCGAGGTCTACGGCGAGGAGACGCTGGCGGTGCTGCGTGCACTGGTCGAACTCCAGCGGCACGGCATCGAACCGCGCCACCTGCGCGGTTTCCGCGCGGCGGCGCAGCGCGAACTCGGCCTCATCGAGACGGCCCTGGTGCCGATCGCCAGGCGCAACGACGTGTCGAGCAGGGCGCAGACCGCAGAGCTCGCGCGCGAGATCGCCGGACAGCTGGACGTGGTGCGCGGGAGCATCATCCGGTCGGCTCTCTCGCGCATCCAGCCATGACAGCGCGCACGGCACTGACGGATCGCCTCGACACGCCGATAGTCAAACTGCGAATGTCGTTGCCCGCGACCCTGACCATGGGTACCGTGGATGATGCGCCTGTCGAACATGCGCATCCCAAGATCGGGCGAGAGGCGAACCCATGAGTGAACTGAGTCGTGACAACGACGCGGCCCGGTACGATCTGGGGCTGCTGTTCACCGACGGCCTCCCAGAGATGGACGACGCCAACGGCTATCGCGGTGCTGTCGCAGCCCGCGCTGCCGGCATCTCGTACCGTCAGCTCGACTACTGGGCGCGCACGGGACTGGTCGAGCCGACCGTCCGCGGTGCCGCAGGATCGGGATCGCAGCGCCTCTACGGCTTCCGCGACATCCTCGTCCTCAAGCTCGTCAAGCGCCTTCTCGACACCGGCATCTCGCTGCAGCAGATCCGCACGGCGGTCAACCAGCTCCGCGAGTCCGGGGTCAACGACCTCGCCCAGACCACGCTGATGAGCGACGGCGCGAGCGTCTACCTCTGCACCTCCAACGACGAGGTCATCGACCTCGTCAGCCGCGGCCAGGGCGTCTTCGGCATCGCCGTCGGCAAGGTCCTCCGCGAGGTCGAGTCGAGCCTCGTCGAGCTCGACACCCAGACCGACGCCATGGACGAGCTCGCCGCTCGTCGCGCCACCAAGGCCTCCTGAGCCGCTCTCAGATCCGCTGCGCTCTCCGTCCGAACGGAGTTCTCGGCTGCGCGTCGCCCGAACGTTCCTGCTGAGCTGGCGCAGCGGAACGGCTGTTACGGTGCGACCGCGTACTCGCCGATGCGGGCGGTGCGCAGCACGCGCTCCAGCAGCATGTCGAAGTTGTGCGCCATCTCCTGCGCGCTCTCGCCGGGCCAGACGTGCAGCGGCTTCGCCGCGCCCTGCGCCTGCTGCAGCGATGTGCGCTCCGGAAGCTGAGGGGAGAGCACGAGCGGCCCGAACATGTCGCGCAGCTCCTTGATGCGGAACTGGTGCTCCAGCGACTGCACGCGGGCGCGGTTCACGATGATGCCGAGCGGCTGGAGGCGGGGGGAGAGCCCGCGCCGGATCTCCTCGATCGCGCGCAGCGCGCGGTCGGCCGCAGCGACGGAGAACAGGCCGGGCTCCGTGACGACGGCAACGCGGTCGCTCGCGGCCCACGCTGTGCGGGTCAGAGCGTTGAGCGATGGGGCGCAGTCGATCAGCACCAGCTCGTAGTCGTGCTCGACGTTCGCCAGCGCCTCTTCGAGCTTCCAGATGTCGCGGATGCTCGGGTGCGGTCCGTCGAAGTTGATGGCGGACGGGCTGCCGATCATCACGTCGATCTTGCCTGTGCGGCCCTTTGTCCAGCCGGAGGGGGCGATGGCCGCGCGGACGATCTTCTCCTTCGGCGAGGCGAGCACGTCGGCCACGTTGAGGTGGCCTGCCACCTGAATGTCCATGCCCGTGGACACGTCCGATTGCGGGTCGAGATCGACCACGAGCGTTCGGAGCCCCTTGGCGAACGCCGCGGAGGCCAGTCCAAGCGTCACTGTGGTCTTGCCGACACCGCCCTTGAGGGAACTAACGCTGAGTACGTGCACAAGAAGCCACGTTACCTTCACTAGTCTTAGAGAACCTAACCGTTTGCTGTGTGGCGTCGCCCCCTGCTCGAAAGGTCCCCATGTTCCGTAAGATCCTCGTTGCCAATCGCGGTGAAATCGCCATCCGGGCCTTCCGGGCCGCTTACGAGCTCGGCGCTCAAACCGTGGCGGTGTTCCCGTATGAGGACCGCAATTCCATGCACCGCCTCAAGGCGGATGAGGCGTACCAGATCGGCGAGCCCGGCCACCCGGTGCGCGCGTACCTCGACGTCGCGGAGATCATCCGCGTCGCCAAGGAGTGCGGCGCAGACGCCATCTACCCCGGCTACGGCTTCCTCTCCGAGAACCCGGAGCTGGCAGAGGCCGCCCGCGAGGCCGGCATCACGTTCATCGGCCCGCCGTCGCGCGTGCTGGAGATGGCGGGCAACAAGGTCACCGCCAAGGAGCACGCCATCGCTGCAGGCGTGCCCGTGCTCAAGTCGACCCCTCCGTCGAAGGACATCGACCTCCTCATCTCGCAGGCCGACGAGATCGGCTTCCCGATCTTCGCCAAGGCCGTCGCGGGCGGCGGCGGCCGAGGGATGCGCCGCGTCAACACCAAGGACGAACTCCGCGGGGCCCTCGAAGAGGCGATGCGCGAGGCGGACAGCGCCTTCGGCGACCCGACCATGTTCTTGGAGCAGGCCGTTCTGCGCCCGCGCCACATCGAGGTGCAGATCCTCGCAGACTCGCACGGCGCCACCATGCACCTGTTCGAGCGCGACTGCTCCGTGCAGCGCCGCCACCAGAAAGTCATCGAGATCGCTCCGGCCCCGAACCTCGACGAGGAGACCCGCCAGGCGCTCTACGCCGACGCGATCGCGTTCGCCAAGTCGATCGGCTACGAGAACGCGGGAACCGTCGAGTTCCTGCTCGACACGGCGGGGGAGCGCGCGGGCGAGCACGTCTTCATCGAGATGAACCCGCGCATCCAGGTTGAGCACACGGTCACCGAGGAGATCACCGACGTCGACCTGGTGCAGTCGCAGATGCGCATCGCTGCGGGGGAGTCGCTCGCCGACCTCGGCCTCAGCCAGGAGACCGTGCACATCCGCGGGGCGGCCCTCCAGTGCCGCATCACCACGGAGGACCCGACGGCCGGCTTCCGGCCGGACACCGGCAAGATCACCACGTACCGCTCGCCGGGCGGCGGCGGCATCCGCCTCGACGGCGGAACGATCAACCCCGGCGCGCAGATCAGCCCGCACTTCGACTCGATGCTCGCCAAGATGACCTGCCGCGGCCGCGACTTCGCCGCAGCGGTGAGCCGCGCACGCCGCGGTCTGGCAGAGTTCCGCATCCGCGGCGTCTCCACGAACATCCCGTTCCTGCAGGCCGTCCTGGACGACCCGGACTTCATCGCTGGCAACGTCAGCACCTCGTTCATCGAGGAGCGCCCTGAGCTGTTCAAGGGCCGCGCGTCCAAGGACCGCGGCACCAAGGTGCTCAACTGGCTCGCCGACGTCACGGTCAACCAGCCGAACGGCGCCCGTCCGGAGACGCACGCGCCCGTCGACAAGCTGCCGAAGATCGACCTGTCCGCTCCGGCGCCCTCCGGCTCGCGGCAGAAGCTGCTCGAGCTCGGCCCCGCCGGGTTCGCGAAGGCGCTGCGTGCGCAGACCGCCCTCGCGGTGACGGAGACGACGTTCCGGGATGCGCACCAGTCGCTGCTCGCGACCCGCGTCCGCACCCGCGACCTGCTCGCGGTCGCCCCGTACGTCGCCAGAATGACGCCGGAGCTGCTCTCCGTGGAGGCCTGGGGTGGAGCGACATACGACGTCGCGCTGCGCTTCCTCGGCGAGGACCCGTGGGAGCGCCTGGCCGCACTCCGCGATGCGCTGCCGAACGTCAACATCCAGATGCTGCTGCGCGGTCGCAACACGGTCGGGTACACCCCGTATCCCACCCAGGTGACGGATGCGTTCGTCCGGGAGGCCGCTGCCACCGGTGTCGACATCTTCCGCATCTTCGACGCCCTCAACGACGTGTCTCAGATGCGCCCGGCCATCGAGTCGGTGCTGGCGACGGGAACCGCCGTGGCCGAGGTCGCGGTCTGCTACACCGGCGACCTGCTCGACCCTGCGGAAGACCTGTACACGCTCGACTACTACCTGCGTCTCGCCGAGCAGATCGTGGAGTCCGGCGCGCACATCCTCGCCATCAAGGACATGGCCGGCCTGCTGCGTCCGTCCGCGGCTGAGAAGCTCGTCTCGGCCTTCCGGGAGCGCTTCGACCTGCCGGTGCACGTGCACACGCACGACACGCCAGGCGGCCAGCTCGCCACCCTGCTCGCGGCCAGCCGCGCGGGAGCGGACGCGGTCGACGTCGCCAGCGCGCCGATGTCCGGCACCACCAGCCAGCCGAGCGCATCCGCTCTCGTCGCCGCGCTCGCGCACACCGAACGCGACACGGGCATCTCGCTCGCGTCCGTGAACGCGCTCGAGCCGTACTGGGAGGCCGTCCGCCAGGTCTACCGTCCGTTCGAGTCCGGCCTGCCGGGCCCGACAGGTCGCGTCTACAAGCACGAGATCCCCGGCGGCCAGCTCTCCAACCTGCGTCAGCAGGCGAAGGCGCTCGGCCTCGCGGAGGACTTCGAGCTCGTCGAGGACATGTACGCGGCCGCCAACCAGATCCTCGGGCGCATCCCCAAGGTGACGCCGTCGTCGAAGGTCGTCGGCGACCTCGCGCTGCACCTCGCGGCCGTGCACGCCGACCCGGCCGACTTCGCAGAGAACCCGCAGAACTACGACATCCCCGACTCAGTGGTCGGCTTCATGGCCGGGGAGCTCGGCGAGCTGCCTGGCGGCTGGCCGGAGCCGTTCCGCACCAAGGTGCTCGCGGGCAAGACCGTCAAGATCGGGGTCGAGGATCTCTCCCCGGCAGACGCGAAGGCCCTCGAAGGCTCCAGCCAGGAGCGCCGCTCCACGCTCAACCGCCTGCTGTTCCCCGCTCCGACGCGTATCTACGAGCAGATGCGTGAGCTGTTCGGCGACCTGTCCGTCGTCGACTCGCTCGACTACCTCTACGGCCTCAAGCAGGGCAACGAGCACGTCATCGAGATCGACAAGGGCGTTCGCCTCTACATCGGCCTCGAAGCCATCGGCGAAGCGGACGACAAGGGGATGCGCACGGTCATGACCACGCTCAACGGCCAGCTCCGGCCGGTGTTCGTGCGCGACCGCGGCATCGTCGTGGAGGCGAAGGCGGCCGAGAAGGCGGACACGGCGAAGCCCGGCCAGGTCGCGGCTCCGTTCTCCGGTGTCGTCACGCTGCAGGTCGCCGTCGGCGACACGGTGGCGGCCGGCCAGTCGGTCGCGTCCATCGAGGCCATGAAGATGGAGGCGGCCATCACCGCCCCCATCGCCGGCACGATCGAGCGGCTCGCCATCCCGAAGACCCAGCAGGTCGACGCCGGCGACCTCCTCGTCGTGGTCGCCCCCGCCTGACCCACCCCCCCTCATAATCGAGTCCGAACTTATTCACGTCCGCGCCCGGCGTGGCGCGTGAATAGGTTCGGACTCGTTTGCTGCGTGCGACGGCCAGCTAAACTGTGTCCGTCGCTCGCTGCGACAGAAAGAGATGTGATCCGTGCCAGACAACCTCAAGCCCGAGCGCCCGGAACCGGGTTCGCTCGTGTCGCCTGACGACGATCTGACCATCGCGGTTCCAGAGAACCTCAGCATCGCCGTCGACCTGCCGCCCGCCCCTGCACCCGAGGTGCCGGAGGACGAAGCGGCCGTCGCGATCGACGAGGTCCCCGTCAATCCCGGGTTCGTCGCTTCTCCCGCCGAGCCGACGACCATGTCCGTCGCCATCGTCGCTTCGCGGCTCGCCACCGGTCCGACCGGTACGATTCCAGCCGCCGACGGGCAGGGCGACGCCGCGCGCGAGGCCCACGAACTCCCAGCGGGCGACCCGTTCTCGCAGTCCCGTCGCGGACGCCTGCGCGGCGAGCACTCGCAGCAGCCGGAGCCGGCGGCGATGCTCACCGCCGATCGTCTGCTCGAGGTCAACCGCAACACCCGGCCTGGTCCGGAGGGCGGCTGGCAGCGCTTCGTCTACAACGTCACCTTCCGCATGGTGAACCTCGGCGACTCCGCCAAGGCGCGCGCCCGCAAGGAGCTCGACCACCGCATCCAGAAGCAGTTCGAGGGCGGAACGCGCTTCGTTCCCGTGCTCACCCGCAAGGGCGGCGTGGGAAAGACCACCGTCACCACCCTGCTCGGGATGGCGCTGGCCGATGCCCGCGAGGACCGCATCATCGCGATCGACGCGAATCCCGACCGCGGCACCCTGTCGGAGCGCGTGCCGAAGCAGACCCGTGCGACCGTGCGGGATGTGGTCCACAAGGCCGCGACCATCGGCGGCTTCACCGACTTCTCGGCCCTCGTCTCGCGCGACGAGACCCGGCTCGACATCCTCGCCTCCGACACCGACCCTCTGCTCTCCGAGGCGTTCGACGAGAACGACTACAACGTCGTCGCCGACCTGTCCGCGCGGTTCTACTCGATCGTGCTCACCGACTGCGGCACCGGCATCGTCCACTCGGTCATGCGCGCCACGCTGCAGCGTGCAGACTCGGTCGTCATCGTCTCCGGCGGAAGCGTCGACGAGGCGCGCCTGGCGTCCGAGACGCTGACCTGGCTGGAGGCCAACGGCTATGGCGACCTGGTGCGGAACGCGGTCGTCGCCCTCAACACGGCCACCCAGGGCACCAACCTGGTGAAGCTCGAGGAGATCGAATCGCACTTCCTGTCGCGCGTGCGCGACGTCGTGCGCATCCCGTACGACCCGCAGCTCGCCGCAGGCTCCGTCGTGTCGTACAAAGACCTGAAGCCCCTGACCAAGCAGTCGGCGCGCACTCTCGCCGCCCTGGTGGTCGAGGGCCTGCCCACCTCACGCGGCTGAGCCGCGCATCCCGTTCCCTCGTGCCTAGGAGACAGCTGTGACCGAACGTCAGATCCGCCTGTTCGGCGACCCCGTCCTCAAGACCGTGTCCGAGCCGATCGGCGACATCGACGACGGCGTGCGCGGACTGGTGGAGGACCTGGTGGACAGCGTGCTGCCGCCCGGCCGCGCAGGCGTCGCCGCACCGCAGATCGGCGTCAACCTGCGCGCGTTCAGCTACAACGTCGACGGCGAGGTCGGCTACATCATCAACCCGGTGCTCGTCGAGGTCTCCGGCGAGCCGGAGCTGGTGGATGAGGGCTGTCTGTCCGTACCGGGGCTCTGGTTCAAGACCGCTCGCTACCCGTTCGCCACCGTGCGCGGCATCGACCTCGACGGCAATGAGATCGAGGTGTCAGGCACCGGAGTGATGGCGCAGGCGCTGCAGCACGAGACCGACCATCTCGACGGCAAGCTCTACCTCGACCGGCTCGACAAGGACAGCAGGCGCGAGGCGATGAAGCAGGTCCGCGAGTCCGACTGGTTCTAGGACTCTCGACAGGTCGCGGGGCTCTCGACCGGTTCCTGGCTCTCGCCGCCGGTCGTCGGGCACCTAGACTGGCGTCATGCGTATCGCGGTCACCGGTGGATCAGGAAAACTCGGGCGCACCGTCGTCCGCGAGCTGAGGGCTGCGGGCAACACCGTCGTCAATCTGGATGCGACGGGGGAGCGTGGTCCAGGGTTCGTCCGGGTCGACCTCACCGACTACGGGCAGACGATCGACGCCATCCTCGGCGTCAATGACCAGCACGACGGCTTCGACGCGATCGTGCACCTGGCCGCGATCCCTGCCCCAGGCATCCTGAGCGACGTCGCCACCTTCCACAACAACATCAGGGTCACGTACAACGTGTTCCAGGCGGCGCGCAGGGCGGGCATCCGGAACATCGTCTACGCGTCGAGCGAGACCGTGCTCGGCCTGCCGTTCGACGTGCCTCCGCCGTACATCCCGGTGGATGAGGACTACCCTGCCCGTCCCGAGAGCACGTACTCCCTCGTCAAGCACCTCGAAGAGCAGCTCGCGATCGAGCTGGTGCGCTGGGACCCGGCGCTCAAGATCGTCGCCCTGCGGTTCTCGAACGTGATGAACCCGGAGGACTACGCCGCGTTCCCAGGATTCGACGCGGACGCGCTGGCACGCAAGTGGAACCTCTGGGGCTACATCGACGGCCGCGACGGAGCCCAGGCCATCCTGCGCGCCCTCGAGTGGGACACCACGGGGTTCGACCGCTTCATCATCGCCGCCGCCGACACCGTGATGTCCCGCCCGAACGACGAACTGGTCGCCGAGGTGTTCCCCGGGGTTCCGCTGAAGGGCGAGCTGGGCGTCAACGACACCCTGCTGTCGATAGCCAAGGCCCGCCAGGTGCTCGGCTACGAGCCGAAGCACTCCTGGCGGGACGAGGTCTGAGCGACGGTCACGAGGGCGCTAGTGCGCCAGTGAGATGCCCTGCGTGGCGGGAGCGCCGCTGTAGATGCCCTCGATCACGTCGGCGAAGTCCGTCAGGATCACGTTGCGCTTGATGCTGAGCTTCGGCGTCAGGTGGCCGCTGGCCTCGGTGAGGTCGGTGGAGAGGATCACGAACTTGCGGATGGACTCCGCCCGCGACACCCCGGCGTTGGCCGTCTCGATGGCGCGCTCGATCTCGGCGTAGACGGCCGGGTTGACCGACGCCTCCGCGAGTGTCATGTCCTTGTCCTCGCCGTTGTTGGCGAGCCAGGTCGGCAGCATCTCGGTGTCGAGGGTGACGAGCGCTGCGATGAACGGCTTCTGGTCGCCGACGACGATCACCTGGCTCACCAGCGGGTTCGCCCGCACAGGGTCTTCGAGGGCGGCGGGGGAGACGTTCTTGCCGCCCGCGGTCACGATGATCTCCTTCTTGCGCCCGGTGATGGTCAGGAAGCCGTCGTCGTCGAAGGAGCCGAGATCGCCCGTGCGGAACCAGCCATCGTCGAACGCGGCCTCCGTCGCTTCCGGGTTCTTCCAGTACTCCTTGAAGACGTTGATGCCCTTGACCTCGATCTCGTTGTCGTCGGCGAGACGCAGCGAGACACCGGGGAGCGCGGGGCCGACCGTGCCGATCCGGAACGTGTCAGGACGGTTCACGGTCGCGGGAGCGGTGGTCTCGGTGAGGCCGTAGCCCTCCAGGATCTTGATGCCGAGGCTGTGGAAGAAGTGCCCCAGGTGCGAGCCGAGCGGCGCGGAGCCGGAGACCGCGTACTTCACGCGTCCGCCCATCGCTGCGCGCAGCTTGCTGTAGACCAGGCGGTCGAAGATCGCGAAGCGGACGCGCAGGCCGAACGGCACGCTCCCCGCCTCGACGGCCTTCGAGTGCTCGACGGCCACGGCGGCCGCCTTGCGGAAGATCTTGCCTCGGCCGCCGGACTCTGCCTTCTGCTCCGCCGAGTTGTAGACCTTCTCGAACACGCGGGGAACCGCGAGGAGGAACGTCGGCTTGAAGCTGGCGAGCGCCGGCAGGAGCTGCTTGGTGTCTGCCTGGTGGCCCACCTTCACGCCCGCCGTCACGCAGAGCACGGCGATGAAGCGCGCGAAGACGTGGGCTGTGGTGATGAACAGCAGAGTGGATGCGCCACCCGGCTGCATCACGACCTCTTTCAGCGCCTCCGCCGAGTTGCGCGAGAGCTCGACGAAATTCGCGTGCGTGAGAACGCATCCCTTGGGCTTCCCTGTGGAGCCGGAGGTGTAGATCAGCGTGCCGATGTCCTCGCCGCGCGCCAGGTTCCTTCGGCGCTCGATCTCACCGTCCGGGATGCCCGTGCCGGACGCGGCGAGCTTGTCGAGGTCGCCGAGGTGGAGCTGCCAGACGTTCTGGATGAGCGGGAGGTCGGGGTGCACCTCGTCGAACCGGGAAAACATCTCCGCGTTCTCCAGGATGACGGCGATCGCGCCGGAGTCGCTCATGTTCCACTGCACCTGGGCGGGGGAGGACGTCTCGTAGATCGGCACCAGCACGGCGCCGGCGAACCAGGCGGCGAAGTCGATCAGCGACCACTCGTAGCGGGTCTTGCACATCAGGCCGATCTTGTCGCCCGGCTGGATGCCGGCCTGCACGAATCCCTTGGAGAGGGCGACGACCTGGCGCAGGAACTCCGCGGCGGTCACGTCCTTCCAGGCGTCGCCGTCCGGGATGCTGAACAGGGGCGCATCCGGAGTGGCGGCGACGCGGTCGACCAGCAGGTCGGTCGCGTTCGCCTCAGGGTCGGCGGGAACGATGGCGGGTGAATCGAACTGTTTCACGGTAACTCCCTCGGTACCGGGGCGGGCGTCAGACGGGCCAGATGGCTTCAGCCACACTGGGTAACTACACTCTAGATGGTGCGGATGTGAGTCTTCTGGCGCTCGCCGACTCCCGCGCCATACCCGCAACTCAAGGAAAGGCTGTGTCTGTGCACGCGATCGGGATCGACATCGGCGGAACGAAGATCGCAGGCGCAGTGGTCGACGAGCTCGGCACCATCGTCCGCGAGGACAGGGTGCCCACCGACGCAGCCCAGCCGCACGAGATCGAGAACGCCGTCGTCGAGATGATCGAGCGGCTCTCCGACGGAGACGAGGAGATCGCCGGCGCCGGTGTCGCCGCCGCCGGATTCATCGACGCCGCGCAGTCGACGGTCTACTACGCCCCCAACATCAACTGGCGCAACGAGCCGTTCAGGGAGAAGCTCGAGAAGCGCCTCGACCTGCCGATCCTGATCGAGAACGACGCGAACGCCGCGGGCTGGGCGGAGTTCCGCTACGGCGCTGGCCGCCTGGTCAGTGACATGGTCATCCTCACCATCGGCACGGGCGTCGGAGGCGCGATCGTCAGCGGCGACCGCCTGTTCCGCGGCGGCTTCGGCGCAGGCGCCGAGGTCGGCCACATGCGCGTCGTGCCAGGCGGCCTGCCGTGCGGCTGCGGCGCCCACGGCTGCATCGAGCAGTACGGCTCCGGTCGCGCGCTGCAGCGCATGGCGAACGAGCTGGCGGATGCGGGCGGCATCGGGCAGACGCTCGCCGACGTCCGTTCGCGCAATGGCTCTCTGAGCGGTACGGACATCAGCGAACTCATCATGGCCGGCGACCCTGGCGCACTAGCGGCGCTACGGCAGCTCGGCGACTGGCTCGGTCAGGCCTGCGCGAGCCTCGGCGCCGTGCTCGACCCCCAGTTGTTCGTGTTCGGCGGCGGCGTCGCCCAGGCCGGCGAGCTGCTGCTCGAGCCGATCAGGCTCGCCTACCTGGAGAACCTGCCTGCCCGCGGCTTCCACCCGGAGCCGGAGTTCCGCATCGCGGAGTTGGTGAACGACGCCGGCGTCGTCGGCGCCGCCGACCTCGCGCGGTTGCACGCCACCGCGCGTTAGGCTGAGCCGGTGTTCTACTGGCTGATGAAGCACCTGATCGCGGGCCCCCTGCTGAAGGGGATCTTCCGTCCGTGGGTCGTGGGGCTCGAGAACGTCCCGGCGAACGGCGCCGTGATCCTCGCCAGCAACCACCTGTCGTTCATCGATTCGATCTTCCTGCCGCTCGTCGTCGACAGGCACGTGTCCTTCCTCGCCAAGAGCGACTATTTCACCCGCACAGGCTTCAAAGGCTGGGCGACCAAGTCGTTCATGATGGCGACCGGCCAGATCCCGATCGACCGCTCGGGCGGCAAGGCGTCGGAGGACTCCCTCAACACCGGTCTCGCTGTTCTCTCTCGCGGTGAGATCCTCGGCATCTACCCGGAGGGGACACGCAGCCCGGACGGCAAGCTGTACCGCGGCCGCACCGGCGTCGCCAGGATGATCCTGGAGGGCGAAGTGCCCGTCGTCCCCGTCGCGATGGTCGACACGGAGAAGATCATGCCGATCGGAACGCGCCTGCCGAAGATCGGCCGCATCGGGATCGTGATCGGCGAGCCGATCGACTTCTCCCGCTTCGAGGGCATGGAGGGCGACCGCTTCATCCTCCGCTCCGTCACGGACGAGATCATGTACCGGCTGCACGCGCTCAGCGAGCAGGAGTACGTGGACGTCTACGCCAGTAGCGTGAAGGAAAAGCGCGCGTCCCTTTCACGGTAGGCTCAAGTACCCGGCGCCGACCCGTGCGCCGAAAACACCCATCGGCGTGCCGATTTCGTGGCACGCCCTGAACTGAGCGGAAGACCAGTGCTAGACACCTCCGATCCCGTCGTTTTGGCTGACGAGTCTGTGATCGAGGGCCTGGACTATTGGCGCACGCTCGAGATCAAGCAGCAGCCCACCTGGCCCGATCAGGATGCGGCCGCAGCCGCCTCCGCGGAGATCGCTACGCTGCCGCCGCTGGTCTTCGCCGGTGAGGTGGACCAGCTCCGCGACCGTCTGGGCCGCGCCGCTGACGGCAAGGCGTTCCTGCTGCAGGGAGGCGACTGTGCCGAGACGTTCGCCGGGGCGACCGCCGACCAGATCCGCAACAGGGTGAAGACCGTGCTGCAGATGGCCGTCGTGCTCACCTACGGCGCATCCATGCCTGTCATCAAGATGGGGCGCATGGCCGGGCAGTTCGCCAAGCCGCGCTCCAGCGACACGGAGACGCGGGGCGGCGTCACGCTGCCGGCATACCGCGGCGACATCGTGAACGGCTACGATTTCACGCCGGAGTCGCGCCAGGCCGACCCGCGCAGGCTGGTCAAGGGCTACCACACCGCCGCATCCACGCTGAACCTGATCCGGGCGTTCACGCAGGGTGGATTCGCCGACCTGCGCCAGGTGCACAGCTGGAACAGAGGCTTCGCCGCCAACCCGGCCAACCAGCGCTACGAAGGCCTGGCCAAGGAGATCGACCGCGCGATCAAGTTCATGGAGGCGGCGGGAGCAGACTTCGACGAGCTCAAGCGCGTCGAGTTCTACTCCAGCCACGAGGGCCTGCTGATGGACTACGAGCGTCCGATGACGCGCATCGACTCGCGCACGGGTACCCCGTACAACACGTCGGCGCACTTCATCTGGATCGGGGAGCGCACGCGCGACCTCGATGGGGCGCACGTCGACTTCCTGTCCAGGGTGCGCAACCCGATCGGCGTCAAGCTCGGCCCGTCGACCACGCCGGAGACGATGCTGGAGCTGATCGAGAAGCTCGACCCGAACCGCGAGCCCGGGCGCCTGACGTTCATCACGCGCATGGGCGCAGGCAAGATCCGGGATGCGCTTCCCCCGCTGCTCGAGGCCATCAAGGCGTCGGACGCGAAGCCGCTCTGGGTCACCGATCCGATGCACGGGAACGGCCTCACGACGCCGAACGGCTACAAGACACGCCGCTTCGACGACGTGGTGGACGAGGTCAAGGGCTTCTTCGAGGCGCACCGCGCCGCGGGAACGCACCCGGGCGGCATCCACGTGGAACTGACGGGCGACGACGTCACCGAGTGCCTCGGTGGCTCGGAGCACATCGACGAGGAGACGCTGGCGACCCGCTACGAGTCACTGTGCGACCCGCGCCTCAACCACATGCAGTCGCTGGAGCTCGCGTTCCTCGTCGCCGAGGAGCTCGCCGCCCGCTAGCCCGCCTCCCCGGCCCCGGCTCCCAAACAATCGAGTCCGGACTTGTTCACACCACGACACGGCGTGTCGCATGAACAAGTCCGGACTCGATTGTTTTGCGGGGGGAGTGAGGGGGTCAGCCGAAGATGGGCTTGAAGGTGACCTTGACGGTCGAGCCTTTTTTAGCGTCCGTGCCGGCGGCTGGGTTGGTGCTCGCGACGATGGCGACGCCGGGCAGGATGTCCGCCGTCTTGTCGTAGTCGAGCTGGAAACCCGCATCCTGGAGGGCCTTCTTGGCGTCGATCCAGGTCTTGCCCGCGACGTCGGGCACGGGGACGGGCTCCGGGCCCTTCGAGGTCTCCAGCAGCAGGGTGTCGTTGGGCTTCACCGGCCCGTCGCTCTGTGCCTGCGCCTGGATCACGTCGCCCTCCGGCACCGTGTCGCTGTAGCTCTGCGGACCTTGCTCGGCGAACAGACCGACGTCTTTGAGGGTTGCGGTCGCGTCGGCGACGGACTTGCCTGCGACGCTCGGGATGGCGCCGACCGACACCACCAGGCTCACCTTCGCGCCCTCGAAGTACTTGCCGCCGCCGGAGAGGTCCGTGCCATCGGCCGTCGCTGCCGAGATCACGGTGTCCTTGGGGATCTTGGCGTCGAACTGCTGGGCGACCGGTCCGAGCTGTGCGCCGACCCCGGTGATCAGGGACGTGGCCTTCTCGAGCGTCTGCCCCGCGAGCGCCGGGATGTCGACCGGCTTCGGCCCCTGCGACACCTTGATGGTGACGACGCTGCCTCGGTTCGCGGACGCGCCGGGCTCTGGATCCGTGTTGGAGACGAGTCCGGTGCCGATCGTGGTGCTGTACTCCTGGCCGAGCTTGGTCTCGAAGCCGAGCGCCTTCAGCTGGGCGGCTGCCGCATCCGGAGTCTTGCTCGCCACGTTCGGGATCTGCACCAGCGAGCCAGGACCGGAGCCGAAGTACCAGCCGGTGCCACCGGCGACGCCGGCGAGCAGGATGACGAGCGCGAACAGCCACCAGCCCTTGCCGCGCCTGCGCTTGGCCGTGGCGGTGAGGGTGTCGATGGTGCTCGGCGTGGTGGAGGCGACCTGCTGCCGGATGGCCGGATTGATGATCTGCGTGTCGCCGTCGTCGATGCCGGGGCCGAAGGCCGGAGGCATCACCATCGTCGGCTGGAAGGCGGAGGTCTCGCCCCTGATCGCTTTCTCGGCCTCGACCAGGCGGTCGAGCATCTCCCTCGCGTCCTTCGGGCGCTGGTCGGGGTCTTTGGCCGTCGCCCAGAGCACGAGGTCGTCGAGCTCGGCCGGCACGGAGGGATTCTTGCTGCTCGGCGACGGCACGGAATCGTTGGCGTGCTGGTACGCGATCTGCATCGGCTGCTCGCCCTTGAACGGCTGCTCGCCGGTGAGCATCTCGAACATCATGATGCCGAGCGCGTAGATGTCGCTGCGCGCATCCGCCACCCCTCGGGTGACGAGTTCGGGGGAGAGGTATGCGATGGTGCCGAGGAGCGCCTGGCCGGTCGCCGTGTTGGCGCTTGCAGCACGTGCAAGACCGAAGTCGCCGATCTTGATGCGGCCGTCGTCGGCCAGCAGCACGTTCTCCGGCTTGAGGTCGCGGTGCACGATCCCGGCCTTGTGCGCGGCGGCCAGCCCGGAGAGCACCGCCTCCATGATGTCGATGGTCTGCTCCGGGGTGAGCTTGCCGTAGTCCTTGAGCAGATCGCGCAGGGTGATGCCGGGCAGATACTCCATCACCAGGTACGCCATGTCGGAGTCCTGGCCCTGGTCGAAGACGTTGACGACGTTCGGATGCGCGAGCCTGGCGGCGGAGCGCGCCTCCTGCACGAAGCGGCTCTTGAACGTGCTGTCGTCGGCGAGGTGGCCGTGCATGATCTTGATCGCGACCCTGCGCTCGAGGCGCAGATCGGTGGCGAGGTACACGGTGGCCATGCCACCTCTGGCGATCCGCGAGCGCACCTGATAGCGGCCGTCGATAAGACGGCCGATCATGGGATCGGTCTGGCTCGTGGTCACGAGTCGAGTTTAGGGAAAGGGGTCTGCGCGAAGCCTGCAAAACACCGTGAACGGCCGGGCCGTGATCGCGTTGTGACCATCCGGGGCCCGATCACCCGAGTTGGGCGAGCCAGGCCCGCGCCGACGCCTCCCATTTCGCGTACGCGTCCGGGTACGCGGAGATCTGCACGGCCTGTGCTGCCTGGGTGACGCTCATCGAGGTCCAGCCGGGGATGTCGAGCAGTCCGCGGGTGCGACCGGGGTTCGGATTGTTCTTCCCGCCGTAGAACGCCATCGCCGCGAAGTGCGGGTCGAGGATCTGGGCCGGGGTTCCCCATCCGGTGCTCTGGCGCTGCTGGAACAGGCCGAGCGAGTCGCGGTCGCCGTAGCGCACGTTGCGCATCCCGGATTCCTGGGCTGCCGCGGCGAGGGCGATCACGATGCCCTGGTCGCTGACGCCCTCCTGGCGTCCGACCTGCACGATGACGGCGGCGTTCGCGCGCATCTCGTCTGTGAGCGCGACGACGGCCCCGGTGGCGGGCGCGGGGATGGGGGCCGGCGCAACGGGGGCGGGAGCCGGTGCTGGCGCCGGTGCCGGTGCGGCGGCGTGCGGGGTGTTCACAGCGGCCGTCGCCATCCCAGGAATGGTCACGAGTTGGCCGGGGAAGATCAGGCTGGAGCTGCTGAGCCCGTTGGCGCTCAGGACGGCGCTGGTCGCGACGCCGAACCGCGCGGCGATGCCGCTGATCGTGTCGCCGGAGGCCACCTTGTACTTGCTCGCCGCCGGAACGGGGGACGGGGCGGTGACGGGTGTGGCGACGGTGCCTCCGCCGAGGGCCAGCACCTGGCCGGGGAAGATGAGGCTCTTCCAGCTGAGTCCGTTGAGGGCGAGCACGCTCGCCGTGGACAGGCCGAAGCGTCCGGCGATGCCGGACACCGTGTCGCCGTTCTGCACGCGGTAGCTCGCCGGGGCGGCAGCGATCGCGGTGGCGCCGGTGGACGCGGTCTGGGCGCCGCCGATGGTGCTCACGGTGGAGCCCGTGTCGCCCTGCTTCTGCGGTGCCTTCTCCTTGGAGCGCTCCGTCTCACCGCTGGGAGCGGCTGCGTGGGCGGGTGTAACGAGTCCGAGGGTGACGGCGACGGAACTGGCGATGGCGATCGGCACGGTTCCGAAGAGCCCGCGCGTCGTCCTGCGCTGCGCGCGCGTCGGAGTGTCCGTTGCTGAGTTGGTCTCACTGTCGATCATCGACATAGAACTCCCACCTTCGTGCCGTGTTGCGAGTCTCCACGCTGACACACAATGAATAAGGAGTCAATTAGTGTGACTGATGTGATTTGAGTTTACATGATCGTAACAATTGGATGCGCTCACGCCGAGGCCAAGGCCGTGGCACTCTTGAGGGGTGACTGAGCAAGCCCCAGCCCGCGAGTGGCTGACCATCCCCGACCTCGTCGACTCTCTCGGACTCGGTGTCAGCCGGGTCCGCCGCCTGATCGACGACCGCCACCTGGCGGCCAAGCGCATCGACGGCGTCCTCAAAGTCCCGTCCGACTTCCTCAAAGACGGCCAGCCGCTCGGCGAGCTCCGCGGCACGCTGATCGTCCTCGGCGACGCGGGGTTCGACGATGAGGAGGCCGTCGACTGGCTCATCCAGGAGGACGAGGTGCTCGGCACCGCGCCCATCGACGCGCTGCGCGCCGGACGCAAGGCCGAGGTTCGCAGGGTGGCCCAGGCGCTCGCCTGACCGCCTCCGCGGCACGGCTCGGACGCGGACTCCGCGCCGTGGCTCAGTAGTTCCTGCGGGTGACCGTCACGGCAAGCTCGCGCAGCTGCGCCTTGGCCTGGGGGCCGAGCGGGGCGGCGTCGAGCGCCTCGATCGCTCGCGCCACGTTGGCGGCGATCAGCTTCTCGACCCTGTCGACGGCTCCTGAGGCGCGGATCGTCATCTGCATCGTCTCGATCTGCTGCGCGGTGAGCGCCGGGTCGCCGAGCAGTTCGTCGAGCGTGGAGCGCGCGCCGCTCGGGATCGCCTCCCTGGTCAGAGCGATCAGCACCGTGCGCTTGCCCTCTCGGAGGTCGTCGCCGCTCGGCTTGCCCGTGACGGAGGCGTCTCCGAAGACCCCGAGCAGGTCGTCGCGCAGCTGGTAGGCGATGCCGAGCGGGAGTCCGAAGCCGCGCAGTGCATCGAGCTGGCCCAGCGTGGCCCCCGCCAGGCTCGCGCCGATCAGGAGCGGCGCCTCGATGCTGTACTTGGCCGATTTGTAGACGATCACCCGCTCCGCGCGTTCGAGCTGGTCGGCGTCCGGCTGGCTGCTCCAGCCGATCTCCTCGAAGATGTCGAGGTACTGCCCGGCCATCACGTCGATGCGCATCCGGTTGAACTCCGCGCGTGCCGCTCGCCTGGCGGACGGGCTGACCACCTCGGTGAGCCCCTCGTCGAACAGCTCGTCGCTGAGAATCAGGAGCAGATCGCCGAGCAGGGTCGCCGCCCCCGTTCCGAACGTCGCGCCAGAGCCCTGCCAGCGGTTCTCCGCGTGCAGGGACTCGAACCGCCGATGCGCCGCCGGAGCACCACGTCTGGTGTCCGAGTTGTCGATGATGTCGTCGTGCACCAGCGCTGCCGCGTGGAACACTTCGAGGGCGCTCGCGGCGGACACCACGGCGTCGAGCGGACCGCCAGGGGTGATGGTCTCGAGGTCCTCGTTCCCCGCCGAACGGACGGCCTGCCACCCCCAGAAACAGAACAGTGCGCGGAATCGCTTGCCGCCGCTGAGAAAATCCCGGGAGTACGCCGCTATCGGGGAGAGTTCGTCCGCTATGGAGACGAGAATGGACGCGCGTGCATCGAGGAATCCATCGATTCTGGACTGGATGAGGTCGACGAACCGAATGCTTTCTGACACACGCCTAGCCTAGCCATCACGGCGGGACTAGAATCAGGCTCACAACGCCACGAACCCGGGAAAGAGGGGGAAACGGATGCCGCTTTCGGAACATGAGCAGCGCCTCCTCGAAGAGATGGAGCGCAGTCTCTATCAGAACGACGCAGATTTCGTCGCGAAGGTCGGAGGCACGCGCGCTCGACCCGCGTACCGCTCCATCGTGCTCGGCATCCTCATCGCCGTGGTCGGTATCGCCGTCCTCGTCACCGGGGTGTTCGTTCAGCAGCCGCTGGTCGGCATCCTCGGCTTCGTCGTGATGTTTGCCGGTGTCCTCGTGGCCATCGCCCCCGGCAAGCGCATCGCGCCAGACCCGGATGCGACGCCGTCGTCCTCCACTCGTGGCGCCAAGCAGGGCAAGGCAGCCCAGGCCGGCTTCATGAACAAGCTCAACGACCGCTGGGACAAGCGTCAGGACGGGCAGGGCTGACCGCCTCCCTCCACCGGGCTCCACCCCCACCCCTCCTTCGGGCCGATCTTCGGATCGGCCCTTTTTTCATGCCCTTTTGGCACCCGGCTGATCCAAACCCATCCACTTCCCTCCACCAAAGAATTCGTTGATTTTCTGCGGCCTACTGGCCCCTTATCGGGGCAATATTCCCGAAACTGCTGAAATTGTGGATGGATGTGGAGTAAAGTGGAGCCACACCGCAACCTTGGCCGGAAGAGTGGGGGGAGTCACCGATGTTTCTCGGTACGTACGCCCCCAAGCTCGACGAAAAAGGACGCATCATCCTGCCGGCCAAATTCCGGGATGAGCTCGCGTCCGGAATCGTCCTCACTCGCGGCCAGGAGCACTGCGTCTACGTCTTCAGTCAGCGCGAGTTCGAAGCGCTGCACGAGAAGATCCGCCAGGCGCCGGTGACGAGCAAGCAGGCCCGCGACTACCTCCGCGTCTTCCTCTCCGGAGCGAGCTCGGAGGTTCCGGACAAGCAGCACCGCGTGACGGTGCCGCAGACCCTCCGCTCGTACGCGGGACTCGATCGCGACCTGGTCGTGATCGGCGCGGGAAGCCGCGCGGAGATCTGGGACGCACAGGCATGGGAGACCTACCTGGCCGAGCAGGAAGCAACATTCGCCAACACCACAGAGGAGGTGATTCCGGGACTCTTCTAGCCCCTGACGCCTGACTCCCAGCCATTCATCGCCCTGACGCACTTCCCCGGCGCCAGGTACCGAATGGATGGGGATCAGGATTCAGGAGCCGGTCCTCTCGCATCATGACCGACGATCAGATTCACACCCCGGTACTCCTCGAGCGCTGCATCGAGCTGCTGGCCCCCGCCCTCGACACCCCGGGAGCCGTCTTCGTCGACGCGACCCTCGGCATGGGAGGGCACTCGGCCGGCATCCTCGAGCGCTTCCCCGACGTCACCCTGGTCGGTCTCGACCGCGACCCGGACGCGCTCGCCATCGCGGGGGAGCGTCTGGCCAGGTTCGGCGACCGCGTGCACCTGGTGCACACCGTCTACGACGGCATCCTGGATGCGCTCGACGGCCTCGGCATCGACGAGGTGCACGGCATCCTGTTCGACCTCGGCGTCTCGTCGCTGCAGCTCGACAGGGTGGAGCGCGGATTCTCGTACTCGAAGGACGCACCGCTCGACATGCGGATGGACGGCACCAGCGAGCTGACCGCCGCCACGATCCTCGCCGAGTACAGCGAGGCGGACCTGCGCCGCATCTTCCGCGAGTACGGCGAGGAGAAGCTCGCCGCCCGCTACGCGCAGAAGATCGTCGCCGCCCGCGAGGTCGAGCCGTTCGTTCGCTCCGCGCAGTTGGTGGACGTGATCACCAAGGCCACCCCGGTGGCCGTGCAGCGACAGGGACACCCGGCCAAGCGCGTGTTCCAGGCGCTGCGGATCGAGGTGAACCAGGAGCTGTCGGTGCTGGAGCGGGCCATTCCCGCGGCCATCGACGCTCTCGCGATCGGCGGACGCATCGTCGTCGAGGCGTACCAGTCGCTCGAAGACCGGATCGTGAAGCGCGAACTGCAGACACGGTCCACCTCCAGCGCACCGGCCGGACTTCCGGTGGAACTGCCGGAACACCGGCCGGAGCTGAAGCTGCTGATCCGTGGTGCCGAGCTGGCGAATGACGAAGAGAAGGCGGCCAACCCGCGAGCGACGCCTGTTCGCCTGCGTGCGGCCGAACGCGTGAGGAGGGGCTCGTGAGCACCAATCTGGCCGAGAAGCGCCCATCCATCGGGTGGATCGGACGCACAGCACCGCGGCCGGAGGTCGAGGAGCGCCCCAGTCACCTCGAGGTCGTCACCACTCGCTCGCAGCGCAGGGCGCGCCCGCGCACCGTCTACGCGATCATCGCCGTCGGTGTGCTGTTCGGCGTGGTCGTCGCCCAGTTGCTGATGAGCATCGCCGTCTCGCAGGGCGCGTACCAGCTCAACTCGCTGCAGGACAAGCAGACCGAGCTGCAGCGCTCGTACCAGGCGGCGTCGGAGGACCTGAACCGGCTCTCCTCTCCGCAGAACCTGGCTGCGAACGCCAACGCGCTCGGGATGGTCACCAACAGCAACCCTGTCTACCTGCGCCTGTCGGACGGCGCGGTGCTCGGCGCTCCCCTCCCTGCGAACGGCGCGGCGGGCACCGTCACGGGTGGACAGGGCAACCTGGTCCCGAACTCCCTGCTCGCCGGCGTCCCGCTCGCAGCGGCGAAGACCCCGGCGGCGAACGCGACGGCGACCCCGCTCACCGGTACGCCAGCGGGATCGACCGCAGGCTCGAAGGCGGGCGCGACGACAGGCGCTGCTGCCGGGTCGACCGCGACGGGCGCGCAAGCTGAGAATTCCGGCAGCACGAGCGCGCCGGACACGCAGGCGACACCGCCGACCGTACCGTTGGACGGAGCGTTGCCGACCCCGGTGACGCACTGACGCGGGGACGAGTTCCGAACGTGCTTACGAGAAAGATGATGCGGCGCAGGACCGCCATCACGGTCGTCGCTGTCGCGGCGACCGTCGGCATTCTGGGCGCGAAGCTGGTCGACATCCAGGTGGTCAACGCCGCAGAGCTGCAGAAGAAGTCGGTCAACGCCAAGGAGGTCGAGACGACCCTGCTCGGCGCTCGCGGCAGCATCGTCGACGACAGCGGCACCGTCCTCGCCGACACCGTATACAAGTACACCGCCGCCGTCTCCCCGAAGGATGCGGTGGCGGGCAAGGACGGCAAAGCCAACATGATCGAGGCTGCAGCCAAGATCGGCGCCATCACCGGTCAGGGCGGCCCAGCGGTTCAGAAGATCATCGAGGACGCCCTCGCAGCCAACCCGAAGTCGCAGTACGCGCTCGTGAAGACGGGGCTCGACGTCGGCGCGTTCACCAAGCTCGACAAGCTTCCGTACCCGTGGCTCACGTTCACCAAGGTGCCGGCGCGCACGTATCCGAACGGTGCCGTCGCGGGAAATCTGCTCGGGTATGTCTCCGCCGGCGGCCTCGGCGGCCTGGAGGACAGCGAGAACGCATGCCTCGCCGGTGAGAACGGATCGCAGACGTACCAGCGCGGAGCGGATGGCGTCGCCATCCCCGGCAGCACGGTCACGCAGAAGGACGCGAAGGACGGCGGCACCCTCAAACTCACGATCGACCGCGATCTGCAGTGGTTCAGTGAGCAGACCCTCGCACAGCAGGTCGCAGCGACAGGGTCCAAGTTCGGCTTCGTGACCGTCGCCGACGCCAAGACCGGCAAGATCAAGGCGATCGCCCAGTGGCCGGCCCTCGACCCGAACAACATCGACGCCACGGACCCGCAGTACTGGGGCCTCCTGCCGTTCACGACGCCGTACGAGCCCGGCTCGACCTTCAAGGCGCTCACCGCCGCGATGCTCATCGACCAGGGCAAGGCGAGCCCGACCAGCGAGGTGCTCGCACCGTACCGCTTCGTCTCCGGTCAGGGCGCGGATCTGCACGACTCGGGCTATCACGACCCCGAGCGGCTGACCCTCACCGGCGTGCTCATGAACTCGTCCAACGTCGGGATGTCGATCCTCGGCAAGGCGCTCACCGACCAGACGCGCTACGACTACCTCAAGAAGTTCGGGATCGGAGACGCCTCCGGGCTGCCGTACCCCGGCCAGTCGGACGGCATTCTGAACCCGGTCGCCGACTGGGACGACCAGACCAAGTACGCCACCATGTTCGGCCAGGGCGTCTCCGCCACCCAAATCCAGATGGTCAGCGCGTACCAGGCGCTCGCTAACGGCGGCACGCGCATCCCGCTGTCGCTGGTCGAGGGATGCACGAAGTCGGACGGCACCGTCGTCGACGTCCCGAAGCCCAAGGCCACCCAGGTCGTCTCCGCCGGTGCCGCCAACACCACCCTCGGGATGATGGAGAGCGTCGTCACCCAGGGCGAGCTCGCCAAACAGCTCCAGATCCCCGGCTACCGGGTCGCCGCGAAGACCGGAACGGCGCAGCAGCCGGACGGTAACGGAGGCTACCTGCCGTCGTACTACGTATCGGTCATGGGCGTCGCCCCTGTCGACGATCCGCAGTACGTCGTTTCGGTCAACCTCGGATACCCGACTACCATTACTTCGTCGGCAGCCGCCGCTCCGCTGTTCCACACGATCATGAGCCAGGTGCTGAAGACCTACCGGGTGAAGCCGTCTACGTCCACCCCGGCCGACTACCCGCCCTACTACTGATGAATATCGTCTACTGAAAGTGAGCCCCGTGACAGGACCGGCGCCTACGTCCCTGCGCCCCGAACATCCCGTCGCCCGACCGCTCGCACAGCTGGCCAGGGAGTTCGGGCTGGAATGGCGCGGCGATCTCGATGCAGTCGAGGTCACCGGTGTCGCACTCGCGACCACCGCTGTCGAGCCCGGCGACCTCTACGTCGGCGTCCCCGGCAGGAACGCCCACGGTGCGAGCTATGCGGCGAAGGCCGCAGAGGCCGGCGCCGTCGCGATCCTGACCGATGAGGATGGCGCGGAGCTCGCCGCCGACAGCGGCCTCCCCGTCATCGTCACCCAGGATGCGCGTGCGGCCCTCGGCGCGGTCGCCGCGTGGATCTACCGCACGGACGAGAACGCGGCGACGCTCTTCGGCGTCACCGGCACGAACGGCAAGACCAGCGTCGTGTACCTGCTGAACGCGATCCTCGGGCAGCTCGGCGTCGTCTCCGGCCTCAGCTCCACCGCTGAGCGCCGCATCGGCAGCACCGCGATCACGAGCAAGCTGACCACGCCGGAGGCGAGCGAGCTGCACGCCCTGCTGGCCAGGATGCGCGAGGAGGCCGTCCGTGCCGTCGCCATCGAGGTCTCCGCTCAGGCGCTCAGCCGCCACCGCGTCGACGGCATCGTGTTCGACGTCGTCGGCTTCACGAACCTCAGCCACGACCACCTCGACGACTACGACGCGATGGACGACTACTTCGCGGCGAAGCTGGAGCTGTTCCAGCCCGACCGCGCCCGCCGCGGCGTCATCACGGTCGACTCCGACTGGGGCCGCGCCCTGGTCGAGCAGTCCCGCATCCCGGTCACCACGCTGTCGACGTCTCCCGGCGGGGAAGCGGAGTGGACCATGACGGTCACCGACGAGACGCTGGAGCACACCGCGTTCGTGCTGGAGGGCCCGGAGGGCAGCCGGATCGAGACGCGCGTTCCGCTGCTCGGCTCGTACATGGCCGCCAACGCCGCGCTCGCGATCATCATGCTCGTCGAGTCCGGTTACGACCTGCACGCCATCGGAGCTGCACTCGACCGCGACGGCGGCATCGACGCGTACATCCCCGGTCGCGCCGAGCGCATCTCCGGCGACCGCGGCCCTGTGGTCTTCATCGACTACGGCCACAGCCCAGACGCGTTCCTCTCCACTCTGAGCGCACTTCGCAAGGTCAGCGACGGCAAGATCGTCATGGTCTTCGGCGCCGACGGCGACCGCGACACCACCAAGCGCACCGACATGGGCGCCATCGCGGCCCGCGGGTCGGATGCGGTGGTCATCACCGACTTCCACCCGCGCTGGGAGGACCCGGCCGCCATCCGTGCCACGCTCCTCGACGGAGCGCGCGGCGCCGTTCCCGACCTGGAGCTGTACGAGGTGGCCGACCCGCGGGCGGCGTTCCGCACGGCGCTCTCGCTTGCGGGCGAGGGCGACGTGGTGCTCTACGCCGGCCCAGGGCACGAGGACTACCAGGAAGTCGCGGGGGAGCGCATCCCATATTCCGCCCGCGACGACGCCAAGCTGGCGCTGCGAGAGGCCGGGTGGCTCTGATGATCGGCCTGACGCTGGCGGAGATCGCATCCGCCACCCGTGGCTCCCTCGTGCTCGACGGCACGGGAGCGACAGAGCAGACGGTCGTGGACGGCCTCTCCACCACCGACTCCCGTGAGGTCGTGGACGGCACGCTGTTCTTCGCCAAGCACGGCGAGTTCACCGACGGCCACCTGTTCGTGCCGCAGGCAGTGGATGCGGGTGCCTCCCTCGTCGTGGTCGACCACGCCCTCGACACGTCCGGCTGGTCCCGTCCCGTCCCGCAGCTCGTGGTCGAGGACACCGTCGTCGCGCTCGGCGACCTCGCCACCGAGGTCATCGCCCGTGTGCGCTCTGCCGGTCTGCTGAAGATCGTCGGCGTCACAGGCTCGAACGGAAAGACCACCACCAAGAACCTTCTGCGCGAGATCCTCGAGCAGGTCGGGCCGACCATCGCCCCCCGGGCGTCGTTCAACAACGAGGTCGGCGCTCCGGTCACCATGCTCGAAGTCACGGAGGACACCGAGTTCCTCGTGGCCGAGATGGGCGCGAGCGGCATCGGCGAGATCGCGCGCCTCGTGCGGATGGCGCGGCCGGACATCGGCATCGTCCTCAAGGTCGGCCTCGCCCACGCCGGCGAGTTCGGCGGCATCGAGGCGACGCTGGCCGCGAAGACCGAGATGGTCAGCGACCTGCTCGACTCCGACGTCGCGATCCTCAACCTGGACGACCCGCGGGTCGCGTCGATGGCGGACAAGACCGTCGCGCGCATCCTGTGGTTCGGGCTCGACGACCGTGCGGAGGTGCGGGCGACGGACATCGTCTCCAGCGCCCGCGGCACGTCGTTCGTGCTGCACCTGCCGAACGGGGAGTCCCGCGCCGTGCAGTTCCGGGTGCTCGGCGAGCACCACGTGATGAACGCGCTGGCCGCCGCTGCCGCAGCACACACGCTGGACGTCGGCATCGACCGGATCGTCGACGGCCTGCAGAGCGTCACCAGGGCGGAGCGCTGGCGGATGGAGGTCATGGGCGGCGCCCGTGGCGTCACCGTGATCAACGACGCGTACAACGCCAGCCCAGACTCGATGGCGGCGGCGCTCAAGACGCTCGCGCAGATCGCGGAGCCGGGAGGGCGCACCGTCGCCGTCCTCGGCGAGATGAGCGAGCTCGGCGAGTTCTCCGGCGAGGAGCACGACCGCATCGGCCTGCTAGCCGTGCGCCTCAACATCGACCAGCTCATCGTCGTCGGCCCTGCGGCACGACGGATGCACATCTCGACCATCAACGAGGGGTCGTGGGACGGCGAGTCGAAGTACTTCGACACGCCGGACGACGCGTTCGCGCACCTGCAGGAGTCCCTGAACGAGGGGGACACCGTCCTGGTGAAGTCCTCCAACTCCGCCGGTCTCCGGTTTCTGGGCGATCGACTGGGAGAATTGTTCTCGTGAGAGCTCTGCTGACGTCCGGTGCGCTGTCGATGGCGTTCACCCTGTTCCTCACCCCCGTGTTCATCCGGTTGTTCCGTCGTCTGCAGTGGGGACAGTTCATCCGCGACGACGGCCCGCAGAGCCACCACGCCAAGCGCGGCACGGCCACGATGGGCGGGATCGTCGTCATCCTCGGCACGCTCTTCGGCTACTTCGTCGCCCTGCTGCTGACCGGTGACGAGACCAGCGTCTCCGCGCTGCTGGTGCTGTTCCTCATGGTCGGCCTCGGCGTCGTGGGCTTCATCGACGACTTCCTCAAGACCAGGAGGGAGCGCAGCCTCGGCCTCACCGGCTGGGCGAAGGTGGCCGGGCAGGTCGTCGTCGCGACGGTCTGGGCGTTCCTGGCGATCATGTTCCCGAACGGCAACGGCGACACGCCAGCGACCATGAGCGTCTCGCTCATCCGCGACCTGCCGATCGACTTCATGTCGATCACCAAGTTCGGCGCCATCGGCGTGATCGTCGGCTACGGGCTGTACCTGATCTGGATCAACTTCATCGTGGCCGCCACGTCGAACGGCGTGAACGTCACGGACGGCCTCGACGGCCTGGCTTCCGGCGCATCCATCCTCGCCATCGGCGCATACATCATCATCGGCTTCTGGCAGTCCATCCAGTCCTGCTCGAACATCAAGCTCGACCCGGCGAACGTGGCCAAGTGCTACGACGTGCGCGACCCGTTCGACCTGGCGATCGTGGCGACGGCCATCGTCGGCGCCGTCGTCGGCTTCCTCTGGTGGAACACGTCGCCTGCGCAGATCTTCCTCGGCGACACCGGCTCGCTCGCCCTCGGCGGCGCGGTCGCCGCCCTCGCGATCCTCAGCCGCACCGAGCTGCTGCTCGTCCTCATCGGCGGCCTGTTCGTGATCGAGGCCGGCTCGGTGATCGTGCAGCGCGCGTACTTCAAACTCACCAGAGGCAAACGCATCTTCCTGATGAGCCCGATCCACCACCACTTCGAATTGAAGGGCTGGGCGGAGGTCACGGTCGTCGTGCGGTTCTGGATCATCGGCGGACTGCTGGTCGCCGCCGGCGTCGGCAGCTTCTACCTCGAATGGCTCGCAACGTGACAGAGCTCGACGATCGCCTGGCAGCGCTGACCAGCTGGCACGCCGACTGGCGTGGCCTGCGCGTGGCCGTCTACGGCCTCGGCGTCACCGGGTTCTCCGTGGCGGACACCCTCGCCGAGCTGGGCGCCGAGGTGCTCGTCGTCACGGCCAAGGCCGACGACGAGCGCGCGATGCTGCTCGAGGTCATCGGCGCCGAGCTGCTGGAAGAGGCCGACCTGAGCGCGCCTCCCACGCGGCTGGTCGAGTTCGACCCTGAGCTGGTGATCGCATCCCCCGGCTTCCACCACGACCATCCGCTGCTGAACTGGGCCGCTGGCCGCGGCACGCAGATCTGGGGAGACATCGAGCTCGCCTGGCGGCTGAGGGACAAGGTCGGCGCACCGGCCGACTGGATCGCCGTCACCGGCACCAACGGCAAGACCACCACCGTGCAGCTCACAGCGACGATGCTCGTCGCAGGCGGATACCGTGCAGCGCCGTGCGGCAACATCGGCATCCCCGTGCTGGACGCCATCCGCGACCCGCAGGGCTTCGACGTGCTCGTGGTGGAGCTGTCGAGCTACCAGCTGCACTGGGTGAACAGGAACGCGGGAGGCGAGCTCTCCCCGTACTCCGCCGCCTGCCTGAACATCGCGGACGACCACCTCGACTGGCACGGCTCGCTCGACGCGTACAAGGCCGCCAAGGCCAAGGTCTACCAGAACGCGCAGGTCGCATGCGTCTACAACAAGGCGGACAGCGCGACCCGCGAGATGGTCGAGGAGGCGGAGGTCGTCGACGGCGCCCGCGCCATCGGCTTCGGCCTCGACGTGCCAGGCCCGAGCGACTTCGGCATCGTCGACGGCATCCTCTGCGACCGCGCGTTCCTCGAAGACCGGTTCACCACGGCGATCGAGCTGACGACGCTCGACGAGCTGCGCGAGGCCGGTCTGGCCGCACCGCACGTCGTCGCCAACATCCTCGCCGCCAGCGCGCTCGCCAGGTCGTACGGGGTCGAGCCCATCGCGATAAGGGATGTGCTTGCTGCGTTCCGGCTGGACGCACACCGCATCGAGCTGGTGCGGATCGAGGCCGGCGTGAACTGGGTGGACGACTCCAAGGCCACCAACCCGCACGCCGCATCCGCGTCGCTGCGCGCATACGAGTCCGTCGTGTGGATCGCCGGCGGTCTGCTCAAGGGCGTCGACATCGACGAGCTGGTGCGCACGCACATCGGCAGGCTGCGGGCCGTCGTACTGATCGGCGTCGACAGGGAGGCGCTGCGCTCCGCATTCGCGCGACACGCCCCCGAGCTTCCGGTCTACGAGGTGGACGCCGACGAGACTGAGAATGTGATGCCGTTGGCGGTCAGGCTGGCCGGTGGCGTCGCGCAGTCGGGAGACACCGTGCTCCTCGCTCCTGCAGCGGCGTCGATGGACCAGTTCTCCGACTACGCAGAGCGTGGCCGCCTCTTCCAGGCGGCTGTCAACGAGTTCTTTGGAGGTGAGGCGGATGACCAGTCCGCCTCGCACCCTGGACAGGTCTGACCTGGAGAAATCCGGCGCCACCTCGTCGAAGCTCGCCGGTCTGACCGCGCGGATCTCGCTCGGCAAGGCGGTGCAGGCAGAGTCCGCGAACTACTTCCTGCTGCTCGGCATCACGCTGTTCATGGTCGTCTTCGGACTCGTGATGGTGCTGTCGTCGTCGTCGGTCGAGTCGCACAATGACACCGACAACTTCTTCGCCCGCTTCTGGTCGCAAGGTGCATACGCGCTGATCGGCCTGCCGCTGATGTTCCTCGTCTCGCGTCTGCCCTCCCGGTTCTGGAAGAAGACCATCTGGTTCTTCCTCGCGTTCGCGTGCTTCCTGCAGCTACTCGTGCTCTTCACCCCGCTCGGGATGGAGATCGGCGGCAACCGCAACTGGCTCAAGGTCGGCTCGCAGACGCTGCAACCGTCGGAGGCGATCAAGGTCGCGCTCGTCGTCTGGCTCGGGGTCGTGCTCGCCCGCAAGAAGGACATGCTCTGGCAGTGGAAGCACGTCGCCGTGCCCATCGTGCCGATCGGCGGGGGCGCGATCCTGCTCGTGACGCTCGGCGGTGACCTCGGAACCACGATGATCATGGCGGCCATCCTGCTCGGCGCGCTGTTCTTCGCGGGGGTGCGACTGCGGCACCTGGCCGTCGGCACGCTGGCCATCGGCATCCTCGCCTTCCTCGTCGCCATCTCCAGCGAGTCGAGGCTCGGGCGCATCGCCGCGCTCTTCGGCGGTTCGTCCGCCGCCAACCCGGATGTGAACTGGCAGATCGACAACGGCTTCTACGCGCTCGCCTCCGGCGGCGTGTTCGGTGTCGGACTCGGCAACTCACACTCCAAATGGTCCTGGCTGCCCGCCGCGGACACCGACTTCATCTTCGCGATCATCGGCGAGGAACTCGGCCTGATCGGCGCCGTGGTGGTGCTCATCCTGTTCGTGCTGCTGGCGATCGTTTTCCTGCGCATCATCCACGCATCCACCGACTCGTTCGCGCGCGTCACGACGGCGGCGATCATGGTGTGGCTGATCGGCCAGGCCTTCGTCAACATCGCCGTGGTGCTCGGCGTGATACCCGTGCTCGGCGTGCCGCTCCCACTGATCTCTGCGGGAGGCACTGCGATGATTAGTTCCATGATCGCAATCGGCATCGTCCTGTCCTTCGCCCGGGAGACCGGCCGTGAAGCGCGCCGCGAGCGCGTCGCGAACGGCTCGGCGGAGTGACCCGCTACCTTCTGGCCGGCGGGGGAACCGCCGGTCACGTGAACCCGTTGCTCGCCGTCGCCGACCGGCTCCGCCGCGACGATCCTGCGGCCGATGTGCTGGTGCTCGGCACGGCGGAGGGGCTGGAAGCCAGACTCGTCCCCGCCCGCGGCTACGAGCTGGCGACCATCCCGAAGCTGCCATTCCCTCGCCGGCCGAACGCCGCGGCCCTGCGCTTCCCCGGAGAGTACCGGCGCACGATCCGCACGGTGACCTCCCTCATCCGGGATCGTGGCATCGACGCCGTCGTCGGTTTCGGCGGCTACGCCTCCGCGCCAGCGTACTCCGCGGCGCGCAAGGCCGGAGTCCCGCTTGTGCTGCACGAAGCCAACGCCAGGCCCGGCCTCGCGAACCGGCTGGGCGCCAGGTACACACCGTACGTGGGCGTCGCCTTCGACGGCACGAAGCTCCCGCACGCGACCTTCGTCGGGATGCCCCTGCGCGTCGAGATCGAGGAACTGGACCGCACAGCATCCCGGCCGCTCGCCGCCGCCGAGTTCGGCCTCGACGCTGCGCGACCGACGCTGCTCGTCACCGGGGGCTCGCTCGGCGCACGGCGGATCAACCAGACCATCGCCGACCGCGCGCGGGCCATCATCGCCGCCGGGTACCAGATCCTGCACATCCAGGGTGGCCGCGGCGAACTGGCCGACCCAGGCATCGAGCACTACCGGCTGCTCGACTACTGCGACAGGATGGATCTCGCCTTCGCGATCACCGACGTCGCCGTCGCGCGCGCCGGAGCGGCCACCGTCTCCGAGTTCGCCGCCCTCGGCATCCCGGCCGTCTACGTGCCGTTCCCCGTCGGCAACGGCGAGCAGCGCTTCAACGCGGCCGGCGTCGTGCAGGCCGGAGGGGGAATCCTCGTCGACGACGCTGCGTTCCTTCCGCCGTGGGTGGATGCGACGCTGCTGCCGTTGCTCGCGGACGGCGACGGCCGCGCCGTGGCCGAGATGGGCGCCCGCGCGGCGACGGCGGGGGTCCGCGACGGTTCCGACCGCATGGTGTCGCTCATCCGAAGCTCGCTCCAGAGCGCGTACCGTCATACTTGATGGTGCGATTCCGTCCCGACCGAAAGCAGTGCTCGTGATCAAACCCGACCTCACCATGACGCTCCCCGAGGAGCTCGGCGCCCTCCACTTCGTGGGCATCGGCGGCTCGGGCATGAGCGGCATCGCCCGCCTGTTCCTCGAGGCCGGGTACACGGTGACCGGTTCCGACGTGCGCGAGTCCGCCAACGTGCTCGCCCTGCGCGAGCTCGGCGCGACCATCGCCGTCGGCCACGCCGCCGAGAACGTGGGGGATGCGGACACGCTCGTCGTCACCGGTGCGCTCTGGCAGGACAACCCGGAGTACCAGCTCGCGCTGGCGAAGGGCCTTCCCGTGTTGCACAGGTCGCAGGCGCTCGCCTGGCTGATCAGCAGGAAGCGTCTCGTCTCCGTCGCCGGTGCGCACGGCAAGACGACGTCGACAGGGATGGTCGTCACCGGCCTCCTCGGAATCGGGGAGGACCCGAGCTTCGTCAACGGCGGCGTCATCGAGTCGCTCGGCAAGAGCTCGCAGACCGGCACGGGGGAGCTGTTCGTCGTCGAGGCCGACGAGTCGGACGGCTCGTTCCTGCTCTACGACACCGCTGTCGCCCTCATCACCAACGTCGACCCTGACCACCTCGACCACTACGGCTCGCTCGAAGCGTTCGAGGACGCGTTCGTCACCTTCGCTCGCGAGGCCAGCGAGTTCGTCGTCGTCTCCTCCGACGACGCCGGCGCGGTGCACGTCACAGGCAAGCTCCGCGCGGAGGCGCCGGACAAGCGCATCGTGACCTTCGGAGAGGCGGAGGACGCGCAGGTGCGCGTGCACTCCATCGTGACCGACGGTCCTGTGGCCTTCACGCTGTCATACGACGGCGCAGAGTACTCAGCCCAGCTCCGTGTGCCTGGCCGCCACAATGCGATCAACGCCGCCGGCGCTTTCGCCGTGCTCACCGGCCTCGGCTTCGACCCTGCCGCATCCCTGGCCGCCATCGCCGAGTTCGGTGGAACGGAGCGCCGCTTCGAACTGCACGGCACGGTCGGCGGCGTCAGCGTCTACGACGACTACGCGCACCACCCGACCGAGGTGGCCGCCGCGCTCTCCGCAGCGCGCACGGTCGTCGGCAACGGCAGGATCATCGCCGTTCACCAGCCCCACCTCTACAGTCGCACGCGCCTGTTCGCGAAGGAGTTCGCCGAGACGCTGGAGACATACGCGGACGAGACCGTCGTGCTCGACGTGTACGGCGCCCGCGAAGACCCGGAGCCAGGGGTGACCGGAGCACTGGTCGCGGACCGGTTCGCGCATCCGGAGCACGTCGCGTTCATCGCCGACTGGCAGGCCGCCGCCGATCACACGGCCGAGATCGCCCGCGACGGCGACTTCGTGATCACGCTCGGCTGCGGTGACGTCTACCGCATCGTGCCGCAGCTGCTCGACTCGCTCCGCCGCGCGCGAGGATAGCCGTCCCGTCGTGAAGCGTCCCCAGGGTTTCGACCGGTCGGCCGGCAGCGCTCAGCCGCAGCAGCCGCCGCAGCAGCAGCAGCAGCCGACCGTCGCACCGCCGAGCCGCAGGGAGGCGACGACGGAGCCCATCCCGATCGTCAGGGCGAGCCGGGTGGATGCGGCGCCCCCGGCTGCTGCGCACGGTTCCGTCAGCGCTTCCGGCGGGGCGTCGGCGCCGACCTCGGCGTCCACGTCCGCTACGGCCGAGCGCAAGCCGGCCGAGCCGTACGACCACCTTCCGTCCAACCGGGAGATCAGCCGCGACCTGCGCAGGGCCAAGAAGGAGCGCGCCAAGGTCGAGCGCGGCGAGGTGCGTCGCTTCACCAAGCGCTCCCGGCGCAGGAAGATCGCCTGGTTCTCCGCGCTCGGCGTCGTGGTCGCGCTGGTCCTCGGCGTGACCCTGACGGCGTTCTCCCCGCTGATGGCACTGCGCACCATCGACGTCACCGGCACCTCCCGCCTCGACGTCGCCGCGGTGAAGAAGGCGCTCTCCGATCAGCTCGGCCGGCCGCTTCCCCTGGTCGACCAGGGCGCGATCAGGGGCGACCTCGCCGCCTTCCCGCTGATCAGGAGCTACAGCGTCGAGAGCCACCCGCCGAACACCATCGTGGTGCGGATCGTGGAACGCCAGCCGATCGGCGTGCTGCAGAGCGGCTCCAGCTTCACCCTGGTGGATGCGGCGAAGGTCTCGATCGCGACGGCCGACAAGCGGCAGGACGGCTACCCGCTGATCACTGCATCCGGTGCAGCGGCGGAGACGGACGCCAAGTCGGGATTCGCCGCTGCGGCGGAGGTGCTCGGCGCCCTGCCGGCCGACCTGCTCGCCCGCGTCGACACGATCTCGGCGACGACAGCGGACGACGTGAGCTTCACGCTCCGCGACAGCGGGGCGAAGGTGGTCTGGGGGAGCGCGGACGACTCGTCGCTGAAGGTCGCCGACCTGTCCGCTCTGCTGAAGAGCGCATCCACCGCCAGCGTCTTCGACGTCTCGTCGCCACACAGCGTGACGACGGGTTGACGAGGCAGAATGGCCGGGTTGGGCGCCGACTTTTCCGACACGCCCCGCGCGCTACGCCGGCAGAGGCCGTGCGCACCTAACGTCGAATCAAGAATTGCATACTGAGCATAACTTTAAGCCTCGACTTGAGGTTGAAGGTTCCCAGTGGAGGCCGGACGTGACATCAAACCAGAACTACCTCGCCGTGATCAAAGTCGTCGGCATCGGCGGTGGCGGCGTCAACGCCGTCAACCGGATGATCGAACTCGGGCTTCGCGGCGTCGAGTTCATCGCCATCAACACGGATGCGCAAGCGCTCCTGATGAGCGACGCCGACGTCAAGCTCGACGTCGGCCGTGAGATCACTCGCGGCCTCGGAGCGGGAGCAGACCCCGAGGTCGGTCGCCGCGCAGCGGAGGACCACGCGGAGGAGATCGAGGAAGCGCTCGCGGGCGCAGACATGGTCTTCGTCACCGCCGGCGAGGGCGGTGGAACGGGCACGGGAGGCGCTCCGGTCGTCGCGCGCATCGCCAAGTCGATCGGCGCGCTCACCATCGGTGTCGTCACCAAGCCGTTCGGCTTCGAGGGCAAGCGCCGCTCCGAGCAGGCGGAAGCAGGTGTGCAGCGCCTGAAGGAAGAGGTCGACACCCTCATCGTGGTGCCGAACGACAGGCTGCTGGAGATCAGCGACCGCGGCATCAGCATGCTGGAGGCGTTCTCCACCGCCGACCAGGTGCTCCTCGCGGGTGTCCAGGGCATCACCGACCTCATCACCACCCCCGGCCTCATCAACCTCGACTTCGCCGACGTCAAGTCGGTCATGCAGGGTGCAGGGTCCGCCCTGATGGGAATCGGCTCCTCCCGCGGAGCGGACCGTGCCATCAAGGCGGCAGAGCTCGCCGTCGCGTCCCCGCTGCTCGAGGCGAGCATCGACGGAGCGCACGGCGTGCTGCTGTCCATCCAGGGCGGGTCGAACCTCGGCATCTTCGAGATCAACGACGCCGCGCGCCTGGTCCAGGAGGCCGTGCACCCGGAGGCCAACATCATCTTCGGCGCCGTCATCGACGACACCCTGGGCGACGAGGTGCGCGTGACGGTCATCGCTGCCGGGTTCGACGGCGGAGAGCCCAACGCCGTCAAGGCACAGCTCGCCGAGGCGCGCCGCACCACCTTCGTCGAGGCCGGTGACGACGACGGGCTGGCGAGCACCGCAGCGCTCGACGCCGAAGACATCCCGTCGCCATCCACGGACGCCTGGTCGGCGGGGGAGAGCCCCGTGTCAGAAGCCGCGCCCAAGGACCCTGCCTTCGACGATGAGAATGACGACCTCGACATCCCAGACTTCCTCAAGTAGTCCGCTCGCGGAGCGGCTCGGCGCCGTGCGGGCCGGCATCGCCGATGCCGCCCGCGCCGCCGGGCGTTCGCCGGAGGAGCTGACGACCATCGTCGTCACCAAGTTCCATCCTGCGTCGCTCGTGCGCGAGCTGGCGTCGCTCGGCGTCGCCGACGTGGGGGAGAACCGCCACCAGGAGGCGCAGGCCAAGGCGGCGGAACTCTCCGATCTCGACCTGCGCTGGCACTTCGTCGGGCAGCTCCAGAGCAAGAAGGCGAGGCAGGCGCGCGCGTATGCGTCCGTCATCCACTCCGTCGACCGCGTGTCACTGGTGGATGCGCTCCGCTCGGACGAGTGGGACATCGACTGCTTCGTGCAGCTCAACCTCACAGACGACCCTGCCCGTGGCGGCGTCGCCGACCGCGACCTCGAACCGCTCGTCGATCACATCGTCGACACGCCAGGCCTTCGACTGCTCGGCGTGATGGCGGTCGCGCCGATCGGCGAGGAGCCCCGCCGCGCCTTCGAGCGCGTCAGGCTCGCGAGCGAGCGCGTCCGCCGCATCGCCCCGGACGCCACGCGCATCTCCGCCGGCATGTCCCAGGACTACGCAGACGCCATCGCCGAGGGAGCGACACACCTTCGCATTGGCACGGCCATTACCGGGAATCGACCGCAGCCCGGTTAATCTCGAAGAGAAGGTTCGTCGTGCGTGGAAAGCGACGGCGCACAGGTACACGGAGGATCGCATGTCCAACCCGCTGAAGAAGACGATGGTCTACCTCGGCCTCGCCGACGAAGAGCTCGAGTACGACGAGCAGGCTCAGGAGCAGCCGCAGCGTCAGCAGGCGCCGCAGCAGCACCAGGCGCCCGTCGCACCCGTCCCCCATCCAGCACCGGTCGCCCCCGTGGCCGGTCGCGCCCCGGTGACCCCGCTGCGCAAATCGTCCACCGCACGGAATGTTTCGGTACAGGAAATGAACGAGATCCTCACGGTCCACCCCCGCCAGTACCGCGACGCCCAGGCGATCGCCGAGTCCTTCCGCGAAGGCATTCCGGTGATCATCAACCTGTCACAGATGAGCGAAGGGGACGCCCGTCGCCTGATCGACTTCGCCAGCGGCCTCTCGCAGGGGCTGTACGGCAAGATCGAGCGCGTCACGCCGAAGGTCTTCCTGCTCTCCCCGTCGCACGTCGTCGTCTCCGGCGAGCACGGCGGCCAGGACGCAGAGGTCGACGCGTCCTTCTTCGCCCAGGGCTGACCCCACTTCGCCACGGGCGAAATCACCGACACTCCGAGAGCGCGCCGTTCCCAGCTTGGGCGGCGCGCTTTCGACCATACTGAGACTCGTGTTCGTCCTCTCCATCGTCGCCACTGTGGCGTACTACCTCCTCCTGATCTATTTCTTCGTGCTCTGGGCGCGCTTCGTGCTCGACCTGGTCCGCACCTTCAGCAGGGGATGGCGGCCTCGCGGCTTCGGCCTGGTGCTCGCGGAATCCGCGTACGTGGTGACCGATCCGCCGATCAAGTTCTTCCGCAGGATCATCCCTCCGCTGTCGATGGGCCCGATCGCCATCGATTTCGGCTGGAGCCTCACGATGCTGGTCGTCATCATCGGCCTGTACGTGACACTCGGTCTTACCTGAGAGTCGATCCGCGGCCAGGCGCGGCTCGGGATGTAGTGTTGACGAGCCGACGCCGGATGAGTGCGGGCGGAGTGCGCACCCCCAGCGCACTTTGCTAGCGTTGGCTGAACGCATTTTTTGTTCGTACCCCAAGATCTAAGGTGGCTTGCCATGGCGCTGACTCCGGAAGATGTAGTCAACAAGCGGTTCCAACCGACGAAGTTCCGTGAGGGCTATGACCAGGACGAGGTCGATGACTTCCTCGACGAGGTCGTCGTCGAGCTGCGTCGTCTGAACCAGGAGAACGAGGAGCTCAAGCAGCGCCTCGTGGCGAGCGACTCCCGCATCGCCGAACTGCAGCGCAGTGGAGGCCAGGGCGGCGCAGCCCCCGCCCCCGTCGCTGCGGCCCCAGCGGCCGACAACGGCGAGGTCACCCGCCTGCAGCAGGAGAACGAGGAGCTCAAGCAGCGCCTCGCCGCCGCTCAGCAGGCAGCGCAGGCCGCCCCTGCCCAGGCAGCGGCTCCTGTCGCGGCAGCGGCAGCCGGCGCAGCCACGGCCGCGTACACGGCTCCTGACGCGAGCGCATCCGACCCCAACAGCACGAACAACCTCCTGCAGCTGGCCCGCCGCCTGCACGAGGAGCACGTGCGAGAGGGCATCGAGAAGCGCGACGCTCTCATCGCCGAAGGACACGCCACCGCGGCACGCATCGTCGCAGAGGCCGAGTCGAAGCAGCGCGCTCAGATCAGCGCCCTCGACCAGGAGCGCACGTCGCTGGAGAGCCGCATCGACGGCCTCCGCTCGTTCGAGCGCGAGTACCGCGAGAAGCTGAAGGGCTACATCGAGGGCCAGCTCCGCGACCTCGAGAGCTCGTCGGTCTCCGGCTCCGGCACCGGCAGCTACGCCGCGCAGCGCTCCACGCAGGACGCGACGGGCAACGTCAACTCCGGGGCGGTCCCCACCCCGGTGTCCGCCAGCGCAGGCGACAACGCCGCCAACGGCCAGGACCAGGGCCAGCAGCCCCCGGTCTTCCCCGGCTTTGGAGGCTAGTACCTCCCGCGCCAAGGTCAGCACCCGGGCCTTGGTGATCCTCGGTGCGGTCGCGCTCGTCGTGTACCTCATCGACCAGATCGCCAAGGTCCTGGTGGTGCAGAACCTGTACGAGGGACAGCGGGTCGAGGTCCTCGGCCAGCTCCTGCAGTTCAACTTCGTCAAGAACGCGGGCGCCGCGTTCTCGATCGGGAGCGGCTCCACCTGGATCTTCTCGATCGTGGGGGTCGGCGTCCTCGGCTTCGTGATCTGGTACGCCCCGCGCATCCGGTCTGCTGCCTGGGCCGTCCTCTTCGGGCTGCTGCTCGGCGGCCTGCTCGGCAATCTGACCGACAGGCTGTTCCGGGAGCCGGGCTTCGGCGTCGGCCACGTGGTCGACTTCCTGCAGATACCGCTCCTTCCCGCCATCTTCAACCTGGCCGATGTGGCCATCGTGTCGAGCATGGTGCTGTTCCTCATCCTCACGATCCGCGGCATCGGCCTCGACGGCAAGCGCACGGACGACGAGGATGAGGCGGAGGCCGAGGCGGTCGCCGCCGAGGCTGAGCCAGACCCGCACAACCTGCCGCACGAGCATGGCGAGCAGCAGGACGACGCGCAGGCGCGCGCCGAGCAGCACGACAAGCCAAGCACCTAGTCATGGAATCCCGGAGCTTCCCCATCCCTGACGGCCTCGAAGGCAGCAGGGTGGATGCGGGCCTCGCCAAACTCCTCGGCTTCTCGCGCAGCTTCGCCGCTGAGATCGCCGAGGCGGGTGGGGTGACCGTCGACGGGCGTGACGTCGGCAAGTCCGACAGGCTCTCGGCGGGAAGCTGGCTCGAGGTGAGCTGGCAGCCGAAGACCGAGGTGCAGATCGTGCCGATCGCCGTGCCGGAGCTGACGATCGTGCACGACGACGACGACATCGTCGTGATCGACAAGCCGGTGGGCGTTGCCGCGCATCCCGCAGCCGGCTGGGAGGGTCCGACTGTCCTCGGCGCCCTCGCCGCGGCCGGCTTCCGCATCTCCACCTCCGGTGCCGCGGAGCGCGCGGGCATCGTCCACCGGCTCGACGCAGGCACCAGCGGCCTGATGGTGGTCGCGAAATCGGAGCGCGCGTACACCCACCTCAAGCGGGCGTTCCACGACCGCACGGTCGAGAAGATCTACCACGCGGTCGTCCAGGGTCACCCAGACCCCCTCGTCGGCACGGTGGACGCGCCGATCGGCCGCCACCCGAAGTCCGACTGGAAGTTCGCGGTCGTCGCAGGCGGCAAGCCCTCCGTGACGCACTACGAGACCATCGAGGCGTTCCCGGCCGCCAGCCTGCTCGAGGTTCACCTGGAGACCGGGCGCACCCACCAGATCCGCGTGCACATGGCTGCGCAGCGGCACCCGTGCGTGGGAGACGCGATGTACGGAGCGGACCCCACGCTGTCGGCCAGGCTCGGCCTCACCAGGCAGTGGCTGCACGCCGTGCAGCTCGCGTTCGAGCATCCCGGATCGGGCGAGTGGGTGACCTTCACCACGACATACCCGGAGGATCTGCAACACGCTCTCGACGTGCTCCGTGCGTCGTAGGCACGACGTAGTCTTAAGCCCTCACCTCGACCCGGAGCAATAGTGCCGACAGACTCCTTCGTACATCTCCACGTCCACAGCGAGTACTCGATGCTCGACGGTGCCGCGCGCATCAAACCCCTGGTCGACGCCGCGGTCGAGCAGGGCATGCCGGCCGTCGCGGTCACCGACCACGGCAACATGTTCGGCGCGTTCGACTTCTGGCGAACGGCGACGGATGCCGGCATCAAGCCGATCATCGGCACCGAGGCCTACCTCACGCCTGGCACGCACCGCACCGACCGCACCAGGATCCGCTGGGGCGACGGAGGGGGAGACGACGTCTCCGGCTCCGGCGCGTACACGCACATGACGATGTTCGCCGCCACCACCGAGGGGATGCACAACCTCTTCCGGATGTCGTCGCTCGCCTCCACAGAGGGCTACTACTTCAAGCCGCGCATGGACAGGGAGCTGCTCAACCGGTACTCGAAGGGCATCATCGCCACCACGGGCTGCCCGTCCGGCGAGGTGCAGACCAGGCTCAGGCTCGGCCAGTACGACGAGGCTAAGAAGGCAGCGGCCGAGTTCCGCGACATCTTCGGCAAGGAGAACTTCTTCGCCGAGATCATGGACCACGGGCTCGGCATCGAGCGCCGCATCATGGCCGACCTCATCCGGCTGGCGAAGGAGCTGGACATCCCGCTCGTCGCCACCAACGATCTGCACTACACGCACGCCGCCGACGCCAAGAGCCACGCAGCTCTGCTCTGCGTGCAGTCCGGTTCGACGCTCGACGACCCCAACCGGTTCAAGTTCGACGCCGACGAGTTCTACCTCAAGTCGGCCGAGGAGATGCGGCAGCTCTTCCGCGACCACCCGGAGGCCTGCGACAACACGCTCGCCATCGCGGAGCGGTGCGACGTGAAGTTCGACACCTCGGCCAACTACATGCCGCGCTTCCCCGTCCCTGAGGAGGAGACGGAGCAGAGCTGGTTCGTGAAAGAGGTCGAGAAGGGCCTGAACGAGCGCTACCCGGACGGCATCACGGAAGAGGTGCGCAAGCAGGCGGACTACGAGATCGGCGTGATCTCCCAGATGGGCTTCCCCGGCTACTTCCTCGTGGTCGCCGACTTCATCAACTGGTCCAAGCGCAACGGCATCCGCGTCGGCCCCGGCCGCGGCTCCGGTGCGGGTTCGATGGCCGCGTACGCCATGCGCATCACCGACCTCGACCCCCTTCGCCACGGCCTCATCTTCGAGCGCTTCCTCAACCCTGACCGCGTCTCCATGCCCGACTTCGACGTCGACTTCGACGACCGTCGCCGTGGCGAAGTCATCAAGTACGTGACCGAGAAGTACGGCGAGGAGCGCGTGGCGCAGATCGTCACGTACGGCACGATCAAGGCCAAGCAGGCGCTCAAGGACTCCTCGCGCGTCCTCGGCTTCCCGTTCGGGATGGGCGACAAGCTCACCAAGGCGATGCCGCCGCCCGTGATGGGCAAGGACATCCCGCTCACCGGGATCTTCGACAAGAACCACCCGCGCTACAAAGAGGCGGTGGACATCCGGGCGGTCGTCGAGAGCGACCCGGAGGCCAAGACGGTGTTCGACACCGCGCTCGGCCTGGAGAACCTGAAGCGCCAGTGGGGCGTGCACGCCGCAGGCGTCATCATGTCCTCCGACCCGCTGATCGACATCATCCCGATCATGAAGCGCGAGCAGGACGGCCAGATCGTCACGCAGTTCGACTACCCGGCCTGCGAGTCGCTCGGCCTGATCAAGATGGACTTCCTGGGGCTGCGCAACCTCACGATCATCAACGACGCGCTCGACAACATCGAGGCCAACCGCGGCGAGAAGCTCGTCCTCGAAGACCTCGAGCTCGACGACCGCGGCGCGTACGACCTGCTGTCCCGCGGAGACACGCTCGGCGTGTTCCAGCTCGACGGCGGCCCGATGCGCTCCCTGCTGCGCCTGATGAAGCCGGACAACTTCGAGGACATCTCGGCGCTCATCGCGCTGTACCGGCCCGGCCCGATGGGCGCCAACTCGCACACCAACTACGCGCTGCGCAAGAACGGCCTGCAGGAGATCACCCCGATCCACCCCGAGCTGGCCGAGCCGCTGGCGGAGATCCTGTCCACCAGCTACGGCCTCATCATCTACCAGGAGCAGGTGATGGCGATCGCGCAGAAGGTCGCGGGCTTCTCACTCGGCCAGGCGGACATCCTGCGCCGCGCGATGGGCAAGAAGAAGAAGTCGGAGCTGGACAAGCAGTTCGAGGGCTTCGCAGGCGGCATGCAGGCCAACGGGTTCTCGATGGAGGCGGTCAACAAGCTCTGGGAGATCCTGCTCCCGTTCTCCGACTACGCGTTCAACAAAGCGCACTCCGCCGCGTACGGCGTCATCTCGTACTGGACCGCCTACCTCAAGGCGCACTATCCGGCCGAGTACATGGCGGCGCTGCTGACGAGCGTCGGCGACTCCAAAGACAAGATGGCGCTCTACCTCAACGAGTGCCGCCGCATGGGCATCAAGGTGCTTCCACCGGACGTCAACGAGTCCAACCTCTACTTCGCGGCAGTCGGCACCGACATCCGCTTCGGGATGGGCGCCGTGCGCAACGTCGGAGCGAACGTCGTCGAGGGGGTGCGAGAGGCGCGCGAGGCCAAAGGCCGGTTCGACTCGTTCCACGACTTCCTCACCAAAGTGCCGATCCACGCCGCGAACAAGCGCACGGTGGAGTCCCTCATCAAGGCGGGCGCGTTCGACTCGCTCGGACACACCAGGCGCGCCCTGGTCGAGGTGCACGAGGACGCCGTCGAGTCTGCGGTCAAGATCAAGCGCAACGAGGCCAACGGCGACGTCGGATTCGACTTCGACAGCCTCTGGGGCGAGGACGAGCAGACGGCGTCGCAGCACCACATCCCGGACCGGCCGGAGTGGGGCAAGCGCGACAAGCTGGCGTTCGAGCGTGACATGCTCGGGCTGTACGTCTCCGACCATCCTCTGGCCGGGCTGGAGCTGCAGCTGGCCAAGCTCGCGAGCACGTCGATCGCCGACCTTGTCGGCTCCGACAACATCCAGGACGGCGAGACGGTCACGATCGCCGGTCTCGTCACCAGCGTGCAGCATCGCGTGGCGAAGGCGTCGGGCAATCAGTACGGGATGATCCAGGTCGAGGACTTCGGCGGCGAGATGACCGTGATGTTCATGGGCAAGGCGTACCAGGAGTTCTCGCCGATGCTGCAGGGCGATGCGATCGTGGTCGTCCGCGGCAGGGTCAGCCTGCGCGACGACGGGATGAACCTGCACGCGTTCAGCCTGATGACGCCCGACCTCGGCCAGAGCGTCGGCACCGGCCCGCTGATGATCACGATGCCGGACCAGCGCGCGACCACGGACACAGTCACCACGCTGGCGGAGGTGCTCGCCCGCCATCCAGGAGACAACGAGGTGCGCCTGCGCCTCGTGAAGGGCCAGGTCGCCCGCGTCTTCGAGGTTCCCAAGCCTGTCGCGATCAGCGCCGACCTCTACGGCGAGCTCAAGGGCCTCCTCGGCCCCAACTGCCTCGTCTAGCCACATCATCCAGCCGGGACTTCTGCACGCGACACGCCGTGGTCAGGCGTGCACGAGTCCCGGCTCGATGGTGTGGGTCAGGCGGGGTCGCCTGGGGTGAGGTAGCGGCGCTCGTGGTACAAGAGTGCGGCGTCGTCGTCGCCGACCTCGCCGTCCTCGATCTGGACGACCACGACCGCGTTGTTGTGCACGGAGACCCGCTCCACGATGCGGCCGACCATCCAGCTGGTCACGTCCTTGATGACGGGGAGGCCGTGCGGCCCTGGATACCAGTGGTCTCCGTCGAAGCGCAGCGCGTTGTCGCCCGCCAGCTTCTCCGCGACGGCGCGATTGCGAACGCCGAGCATGTGGATGACCACGCGGTCGGTCTCGGAGATGGCCGGCCAGCTCGACGCGGAGCGGGCGATGTTGAACGTCGCCAGCGGGGGCACGGCGGCCAGCGAGGCGAGCGAGGTCGCGGTGAAGCCGACCGGCGTGCCGTCGGGGGAGAGCGCCGTGATGATGGCGACCCCTGCCGCATGACGCCGGAACGACTGGCGGAAGGCGGTCAGGTCCGGTGTCACGTCCGGCTCGACGCGGTCGGCGGGCAGCTGTGGCCGGCCCTGGGCGTTGTCCGAGCTCTGCGGGTTCTGGGGTGCGGGCGAACTATTCATACGTATGCATCAGCGCGGTCGGGCTCCTGGGTATTCCGAGTTGCGGATAGTCTTGTCTGGTCATGATGCAGACCATTGATCTCCGCGGAATCCAGCCTACCCGCGCCGCCTTCCAGCGCGTCGTCCCCCGTCCCGTCGTGGACGTGTCGGTCGCGCTCACGGTGGCGTCCGAGCTGATCGAGGATGTGAAGACGCATGGCGCAGCGGCTCTTGCCGCGCAGGCGGAGAGGTTCGACGGTGGCGCCCCCGCCTCGGTGCGGGTGCCGCAGGAGGACATCGACCGCGCGGTCGAGAACCTGCCGGCGGAGGTCCGCTCGGCACTCGAGGAGGCCATCGCCCGCGTGCGCGAGGCGACAGCAGCCCAGGTGCCTCCGCCGGCGGAGACCCGCATCGGTCCAGGCGCGACCGTCGTGCAGCGCTGGCAGCCGGTCGAGCGAGCAGGACTCTACGTTCCTGGCGGCAAGGCCGCCTACCCGTCGAGCGTCGTCATGAACGCGGTGCCTGCGCAGGTCGCAGGCGTCGCATCCATCGCTCTCGTCAGCCCGCCGCAGCGCGAGTTCGGGGGAGCGGTGCACCCCGCCATCCTCGGCGCTGCCGGACTGCTCGGCATCGACGAGGTGTACGCGATGGGCGGCGCCGGTGCGATCGGCGCGCTCGCCTGGGGCGTCGAAGAGATCGGGCTCGAGCCTGTGCAGGTCATCACCGGCCCAGGCAACATCTACGTCGCCGCAGCGAAGCGTGTCGTGCGCGGGCAGACCGGCATCGATGCGGAGGCGGGCACCACGGAGATCCTGGTGATCGCCGACGACACTGCGGATGCGCGGTTCGTCGCCGCCGACCTGGTCAGCCAGGCGGAACACGACGAGGCGGCCGCCTCCCTGCTCGTCACCGACAGTCCGGCCTTCGCCGAGCGCGTCGTGGCGGAGCTGGAGTCCATCGCTTCTGCCACCAAGCACGCGGAGCGCGTTCGGACCGCGCTCTCCGGTCAGCAGTCTGCCATCGTGCTCGTCGACGACGTGGCCGCGGCCGCCGCGTTCAGCAACGCATACGGTCCCGAGCACCTGGAGATCCAGACCGCCGACCCGGATGCGGTCCTCGCCACCATCGACAGCGCCGGCGCCATCTTCCTCGGCGCCCACTCGCCGGTGAGCCTCGGCGACTACCTCGCCGGCTCCAACCACGTGCTGCCCACCGGCGGTCAGGCGCGGTTCTCTTCCGGACTCGGCGCGTACTCGTTCCTGCGCCCACAACAGGTCATCCGGTACGACCGTCCTGCGCTGCAGCAGGTGGCGGATCGCATCGTCGCGCTCTCCAGTGCTGAGGATCTGCCGGCGCACGGCGAGGCCGTGACCGCGCGTTTCCCGTAGAGCGCCGCACGTCCCCAGGATGGGGTCTGTCGAACGGTAGAATCGTCTCACCATGTTCTGCCCTTTCTGCCGCCACCCGGATTCCCGTGTCATCGACTCCCGCACGAGCGACGACGGGCTGTCGATCCGTCGCCGTCGGCAGTGCCCGGAGTGCGGTCGCCGGTTCTCCACCACGGAGACGGCGAGCCTGAGCGTCATCAAGCGCAGCGGAGTGGCCGAACCGTTCAGCCGCGAGAAGATCGTGCTCGGCGTCCGCAAGGCCTGCCAGGGTCGTCCTGTGACGGACTCGGACCTCGCCGTGCTGGCGCAGAAGGTGGAGGAGACCATCCGCTCCACCGGCGCATCGCAGATCGAGGCCAACGACATCGGCCTCGCCATCCTGCCGCCGCTGCGCGAACTCGACGAGGTCGCCTATCTGCGATTCGCGAGCGTCTACCAGGGCTTCGACTCCCTCGACGACTTCGACGACGCCATCCAGCAGCTCCGCATCGAGCACCACGGCGACCCGGTGGATGCGCAGACTGGCACCGTCTGACGGTCGCTCGACCTCCGGCGGGATCGCCGCCTGACACGCCGCCGCGCCGCGCGCCCGGTATCCTCGTACAGGCATGTATCGCACACTCTTCTCCCTCGTCCTGTCGAAGCTCGATCCTGAGCGCGCGCACCACCTGGCGTTCCTGGTGATCCGCGCCCTCCCCATGCTGGGGCTCGGCCGTCTCGTACGCCGGTTCACCGCCCCGGATGCGTCCCTCGCCGTCGAGGCCCTCGGCCTGCGGTTCGACTCGCCGTTCGGCGTCGCGGCCGGGTTCGACAAGAACGGCGAGGCCGTGCTCGGTCTCGGCGCACTCGGTTTCGGTCACGTCGAGGTGGGCACCATCACCGCCATAGCGCAGCCGGGCAACGACAAGCCGCGCCTGTTCCGTCTCATCCCCGACCGCGCGGTCATCAACAGGATGGGGTTCAACAACCAGGGCGCTGGGGCCGCGGCCAACCGGCTGCTCGGCGTCGTGCGCAGGCGGAGCCGCCCTGTGCTCGGCGTCAACATCGGCAAGAGCCGCGTCGTCGCCGTCGAGGACGCGACGGCCGACTACCTCACCAGCGCCCGCGCCCTCGCGCCGGTCGCCGACTATCTCGTCGTGAACGTCAGCTCGCCGAACACTCCCGGCCTGCGCGGCCTGCAGGAGCTCGACCTCCTCGCCCCGCTGCTCAGCGCCGTGAAAGAGGTCGCGGGGGAGAAGCCGCTCCTGGTCAAGATCGCGCCCGACCTCACCGACGATCAGGTCGCGAAGATCGCCGAGCTCGTGGTCGACCTCGGTCTCGCCGGCATCATCGCCACGAATACGACCATCAGCCGCGACGGCCTGCGCACAGACTCCGCCGTGGTCGAGGCGGCGGGAGCCGGCGGCCTGTCCGGCGCTCCGCTGGCCGACAGGTCGCTCGCCGTGCTGAAATTGATCCGCGCGAACGTCCCGGCCGACCTCTGCGTCATCTCGGTCGGCGGTGTCGAGACGGCCGCCGATGTGCGGGCGCGATTGGATGCGGGGGCCACCCTGGTGCAGGGATACACCGCGTTCCTCTACCTCGGCCCGCTGTGGGCCAGGCAGATCAACCGCGGACTACTCCGCCTCCGGCGTCCCCTGGTGGAAGCGTAGCCGCCAGCGGCCGTCGACCCGCAGCCAGAGCGAGCTGCGCAGGGAGCTGCCACGCGCATCCACAGTGCGGGAGGTGAGCAGGATGATCCCGGGGGAGAGCGCTTCGGTGCCGAGCACGTCCAGACCGGCGGCGGCAGCACCGTCGTCCGCGGCGATCTCCTGCACGATGGCGTCGCGTCCCCAGAGTCGCCCTGAGCGCCCGATCTCCTCGAAATCGGGGTGCAGCAGTGCCGCGACCCTGGAGGCGTCCGCGCGCACCGCTGGGTCGAGCAGTTCGCGCTCCAGGCGCACGACGGCCTCCGCGTCGGTCTCTGCTGCGCTCAGTTCTTCTGCTTCGAGGTCGCCGAACAGGTCGAGCTCGACGCTCTCCTGCGCGGCGCCGACACCGGCAGCGGCAGGGGCCGTCCCCTCGATCACCTCGCCCGTCGCCTCATCGGCACGGGCACGGCCGGGCCAGCCCGGTCCGATCGGGATGGGCTCACCCTTCTGATACGCCGTCGCCACGGCTCGGGCGCGCACGTCGGCCGCCTCGTTGAGTTCGTGACCGGCGTGGCCCTTGACCCACTCGAAGGTGTACGTGCGGCCCTGTACGGCGCGGTCCAGCCGCTCCAGCAGCTCGCGGTTGAGCACGGGGGAGCCGTCTGCCTTCCGCCAGCCCTTGCGCTTCCAGCCCGGCATCCACTTGGTGACGGCGTTGATGACGTACTGGCTGTCGCACAGAATGCGCAGGTCGTCGTCGAGGTGAGCCGTGGAGTCGAGCAGGTCGATCACGGCCATCAGCTCGCCCTGGTTGTTGGTGCCGTGCGGCCACCCGCCGGCTGCCCAGGTGGTGTCGTCGACGTACCACGCCCACCCGGCAGGACCAGGATTGCCCAGTGCGGAGCCGTCCGCTGCTGCGACGATCGTCACGGTCAGCTGGGGAACTGGCCGCGCTTGACCTGCGGCTTCGGCAGGCGCATCACGCGCAGCTGCAGAGCACGCATGGCCGCGTACCAGCGGACGCCGCGCTCGACCTTGCTCTCGCCGAACTTCTCGCGCAGGCGTTTGCGCACCAAGAGGCCGAGGACGAAGCAGTCGATGACGGCGATGGCGAAGAACGCCCACAGGGCGAGCAGTCCATACACCTGGAAGTATCCGGGCAGGAAGGAGAGCACGATCACCAGCAGCATGACGGGGATGAGGTACTCGCCGATGCTGAAGCGCGCATCCACGTAGTCGCGGACATAGCGGCGCTGCGGACCGCGGTCGCGGGCCGTGAGGTAGCGGTCGTCCCCGGCTGCCATGCCGAGGCGCGCCTTCTCGCGGGCCTCCGACGTCTTGGCGCGTGCCTGACGTGCCGCCTCCTTGCGGTCCTCCGGCACCAGGGGGCGCTTGCGGGCGGCCTCCTGCTCACGGCGGGTCGGGGTCGGGGCGCCCTTGCCCTGCCTCAGACGCTCAGCCGTCTCTTCTGCGGTCTCGGTGACCGGCGTCTCCGCCTTGGTCGCCTGCGGGTTCTCTCGTTTTGCCAACGTCAAGCCTTCGGTTCGTGGGGTCCGCTTAAGATTACCGTCATGACGAACGGACAGCAGACCCCGCCCACCGAACCCACAGCAGCAGAGCAGGCCGTGCGCGCCAGCGTGGAGGCGGCGATGCCGTCGACCGTCGCCGATCTCGCGTCGCTCGTGCGCATCCCGTCGGTGTCCTGGTCGGCGTTCGACCCTGCGAACGTCGCCGCAAGCGCCGCCGCCGTCGCGAAGCTCCTGGAGGACACCGGCGCGTTCGAGAGCGTCCAGATCAAGCGCGCTCCGATCGGCGAGGGGGCTGAGGACGGCCAGCCGGCCGTGCTCGCCACGCGCGCCGCGAAGAACGGCCGTCCGACCGTGCTGCTCTACGCCCACCACGACGTGCAGCCCCAGGGCAAGGACGAGGACTGGAACACCCCGCCGTTCGAGCCGACCGTCCGCGGAGACCGGATGTACGGCCGCGGAGCCGCGGACGACAAGGCAGGGGTGATGGCGCACGTCGCCAGCGTCCGGGCCATCGTGGATGCGCTCGGCGACGACTTCGACCTCGGCCTCGCCGTGTTCATCGAAGGGGAGGAGGAGTTCGGCTCCCGTTCCTTCGCCAACTTCCTGCAGCAGAACAAGGACGCGCTCGAAGCGGACGTGATCGTGGTCGCCGACTCCGACAACGTGGACATCGATACGCCGGCGCTCACGGTGTCGCTGCGTGGCAACGTGACCTTCCGCCTCACCGTGTCGACCCTGGAGCACGCGTCGCACTCTGGGATGTTCGGCGGTGCGGCGCCGGACGCGATGCTCGCCATGGTCAAGCTGCTCGCCACCCTGCACGACGAGAACGGCTCTGTCGCCGTCGACGGCTTCACCGGTCGCACGGACGCCGCCGAACCGCCCGTCGTCACCGAGGAGCAGTTCCGCGAGGAGGCGGCGCTACTCGACGGCGTGACGCCCATCGGCACCGGTCCCATCCTGTCCAGGATGTGGTCGCAGCCGACCGTCACGGTCACCGGCATCGACGCGCCGAGCGTCGCCAACGCATCCAACACGCTGCTGCCGAGCGTCGCCGTGCGGATCAGCGCGCGCGTCGCGCCAGGGCAGCCTGCGGCGGACGCGTACGCGGCGCTGGAGCGCCACCTGCGCGCCAACGCGCCGTTCGGGGCGCACATCGCCATCGACGACGTCGACACAGGCGAGGCGTTCCTGGTCGACACGAACGGCTGGGCGGCCACGGAGGCGAAGCGGGCGATGACGGATGCGTGGGGCAAGGAGGCCGTCGAGACCGGCGTCGGAGGCTCCATCCCGTTCATCGCCGACCTGGTGCGCGAGTTCCCGGAGGCGCAGATCCTGGTCACCGGTGTGGAGGACCCCGACTCGCGCGCGCACAGCCCGAACGAGTCGCTGCACCTCGGGGTCTTCAAGCGGGCGATCCTCGCGGAGGCCCTGTTGCTCGCCCGCCTGGACGCGCGCACGGAGGGCTGACACCGGCGTCACGGAATGCCCGGGGTGATTTCCCGGTTTTCCGACGTAGAATCGTCCCAGATTTTCCAGAAGTCCGAACAAGACCCGTAAAAGGAGTCCCATGACAGACACAATGCTGACAGAGACGAAGGCGCACGGCGTCGGGCTGTCCGACGCCGCGGCGAGCAAGGTCAGGAGCCTGCTCGAGCAGGAAGGCCGCGACGACCTGCGCCTGCGCGTCGCCGTGCAGCCTGGTGGATGCTCCGGCCTGATCTACCAGCTCTACTTCGACGAGCGGATGCTCGACGGAGACGCCACGGTCGACTTCGACGGCGTCGAGGTCATCGTCGACAAGATGAGCGTCCCGTACCTCGATGGCGCGTCCATCGACTTCGAGGACACCATTCAGAAGCAGGGTTTCACCATCGACAACCCCAACGCATCCGGTTCCTGCGCCTGCGGAGACTCGTTCCACTGAGTTCCTATAGCACACGAAAAGGTTGAGGGCCGCCCCATCGGGGCGGCCCTTTCTGTTCAAATCGGCGCGTGCGGCGGAGTAGGGTGGATACAGCCAAATACAGTTACGTGTGAACTGTCCATGAGTCACTCGAAAGGTCACCGGTGCGTCACAATCGCCGTCTCCGATGGGCTGCCATCCCGATCGCAGCGACGCTCGCCGTCGTTCTCGCGGGATGCACGCAGGCACAGCTGAACGGATTCCTCCCCGGATTCGTCGAGGGTGAAGAGCCCGTCACCAACCACACGGAGCGCATCAGCGGCCTGTGGGTGACGAGCTGGATCGTCCTCCTCATCGTGGGTGTGATCGTCTGGGGTCTCATCGTCTGGGCGGTCATCGTGTACCGCCGCCGCAAGGGACAGACCGGCCTGCCGGTCCAGATGCGGTACAACATGCCGATCGAGATCTTCTACACGATCGTTCCGCTCATCCTCGTGCTCGGCTTCTTCGCTTTCACGGCGCGCGACCAGAACGCCATCGAGCAGCCGTACGCGAAGCCGGACCTCAAGATCCAGGTGTACGCGAAGCAGTGGGCGTGGGACTTCAACTACGTGACGGACAACGTGTACGACCCGGGCATCCAGGTGCAGCCGGACGACGCGAGCGCCACCCCCGGTTCCGTGCAGGAGGGCGAGATCCCCACCCTGTACCTGCCGGAGGGTAAGAAGATCACGATCCAGCTCGACTCGCGCGACGTGATCCACTCCTTCTGGGTGCCGGCGATGCTCTACAAGAAGGACATCATCCCCGGCAAGACCAACTACATGTACTTCGAGACCACGGGCCGCACAGGCACGTTCGTCGGAAAGTGCGCCGAGCTCTGCGGCGAGTACCACTCTGCGATGCTCTTCAACGTGAAGATCGTTCCGCAGGATGTGTACGACGCCCACATCCAGAGCCTGCGCGACAAGGGCTTCGAGGGCCAGCTGGGCTCCGAGTACGACCGTAATCAGAACCTGCCCGGAACGGGCGCTCCCAAGGGTAACGAGTAGGGCATCCACGAATGACGACGACAGCACCGGCCCCAGCGGCGACCACGGCGCCCGCACCGAAAGCCAATCCGGCCCTCGGCGCGAACCAGGTGGAGCGCAAGGGCAACATCCTCGTGAACTACATCACGTCGACCGACCACAAGACGATCGGGTACATGTACCTGATCTCGTCGTTCATCTACTTCCTCATCGGTGGAGTGATGGCGCTCATCATCCGTGCTCAGCTGTTCGAGCCCGGACTGGAGGTCGTGCAGACCAAGGAGCAGTACAACCAGCTCTTCACCATGCACGGCACGATCATGCTGCTGATGTTCGCGACGCCGCTGTTCGCCGGCTTCGCCAATGTGCTCATGCCGCTGCAGATCGGTGCGCCTGACGTCGCGTTCCCGCGACTGAACGCTCTGGCGTACTGGTTCTACTCGTTCGGCTCGCTGATCGCGGTCGCCGGATTCCTCACCCCGCAGGGTGCAGCGTCGTTCGGCTGGTTCGCGTACGCGCCACTATCGAGTACGACGTTCTCACCAGGGGTGGGAGGCAATCTCTGGGTGGTCGGCCTCGGTCTGTCCGGATTCGGAACCATCCTCGGTGCGGTGAACTTCATCACCACGATCATCACGATGCGCGCTCCTGGCATGACGATGTTCCGCATGCCGATCTTCACCTGGAACACGCTCGTCACCTCGATCCTCGTTCTGATGGCCTTCCCGGTGCTCGCCGCCGCCATGTTCGCCCTCGCGGCCGACCGTGTCTTCGACGCCCACATCTACGACGCCGCCAACGGCGGAGCCCTGCTCTGGCAGCACTTGTTCTGGTTCTTCGGGCACCCGGAGGTCTACATCATCGCGCTGCCGTTCTTCGGCATCGTGTCGGAGATCTTCCCGGTGTTCAGCCGCAAGCCGATCTTCGGCTACAAGACCCTGATCTACGCGACGATCGCGATCGCTGCCCTGTCCGTCACCGTGTGGGCTCACCACATGTACGTGACCGGCTCTGTGCTGCTGCCGTGGTTCTCGCTGATGACGATGCTCATCGCGGTGCCGACCGGTGTGAAGATCTTCAACTGGATCGGCACGATGTGGCGTGGCTCGCTGACGTTCGAGTCGCCGATGCTGTGGTCGATCGGCTTCCTGATCACGTTCACTTTCGGTGGTCTGACGGGTGTCATCCTGGCGTCGCCCCCGCTCGACTTCCACGTGTCCGACACGTACTTCGTCGTCGCCCACTTCCACTACGTCGTCTTCGGAACCGTCGTCTTCGCGATGTTCGCCGGCTTCTACTTCTGGTGGCCGAAGTGGACGGGCAAGATGCTCAACGACCGGCTCGGCAAGTGGCACTTCTGGCTGCTGTTCATCGGCTTCCACACCACCTTCCTCGTGCAGCACTGGCTGGGTGTCGTCGGTATGCCGCGTCGGTACGCGACCTACCTTCCGTCCGACGGCTTCACCTGGATGAACCAGCTCTCGTCGATCGGTGCAGGCATCCTCGCCATCTCGATGATCCCGTTCTTCGTGAACGTGTACCTCACGGCGCGCAATGCCCCGAAGGTCACCGTCAACGACCCGTGGGGCTACGGCCGTTCGCTCGAATGGGCGACCAGCTGCCCGCCGCCTCGCCACAACTTCACGTCGATCCCGCGCATCCGTTCGGAGTCTCCCGCGTTCGACCTGAACCACCCGGAGGCGGGCATCCCGATCGGTGTCGGCGGAGCCAAGGACGCCCCGGACGCCCCCGTGCTCGACGTCGCGAACAACGAGGTGAAGTAACCCATGAGAGCCAATGCCATCCTCTTCTGGATCCTCGCGATCTTCTTCTTCCTCTCGGCGATCGTCTACACGGTGTGGAGCCTGCTCGACCCGATGCACCTGAAGGTCGAGTGGGTCGGAACGGTCGCGCTCACGCTGAGCGCGATCCTCGCCGCCTTCATCGCGTTCTACGTCGGACGCTCGCACGCCTCCCAGGGCGGCGAGCTTCCGGAGGACCGCCTTGACGCCAACATCGACGACGGCGACCCGGAGCTGGGCCACTTCAGCCCGTGGAGCTGGTGGCCGGTGGCTCTCGCCTTCGGCGCCGGTCTGGTGATGCTCGGCCTCGCGGTCGGCTTCTGGATCTGCTTCATCGGCGTGGCGTTCGCGCTCGTCTGCATCATCGGCTGGACCTACGAGTACTACCGCGGCTACTTCGCCCGCTGATCGCACTCGCTCGAAGCGCCGCATCCCTCCGGGGTGCGGCGCTTCTGCGTTCCCCTCCGGCGACGGCCGCTCGCTACGATGGGCAGCCACACGCAAAGGAGAATCCCGTGGGAACGGTAGTGATGTACAGCTCGGTGTCGGTCGACGGCTTCATCGCGGGCGAGGACGACCAGCCGGGACCGCTGTTCGACTGGTTGGTCAGTGGCGATGTCCCCCTGGACGAGAGCGGCGCTCTGACGGTGTCGCAGACGTCATTCGACTACACGCGGCCATACTGGGACGCGATCGCGGTGACGATCGTGGGCCGTCATGTCTTCGACCTCACGGACGGCTGGGACGGACAGCCTCCGAGCGGTGTGGACCACGTGGTGGTCGTGACGCACCGGCCGGAGCCGGAGGGCTGGGATCCGGCAGCGCCGTTCGTCTTCGTCGACGGCGTCGAGGCGGCCGTGACCGCGGCGCAGGAGCTCGCCGGTGACCGCATCGTCGAGGTCGCCGCAGGCGATGTGGGTGGCCAGGTGTTCGCGGCCGGGCTGGTCGACGAGGTGCGGATGGACGTGGTGCCCGTCGTGTTCGGGTCGGGCAAGCGCTACTTCGGCGCGCTCGATGTACAGCACCTGTTGGACGGTCCAGAGGCCGTGGTTCAGGGCAGCGGAGTGCTGCACCTGCGCTACCGGGTGCGCATCTCGAACTGAGCAGGCTCGCTTGCTAGCGGGTGAACCGGAGGACGTCCACGGAGACGGTCGCGGTGAGGACATCGTCGGGCGGGGTGGACCGTGCGTGGTGTGCGGACGGCCCCATGCCCACCAGCGCGGCCAGGAGTTCGGGGTCGAGTGCGAGAGCCTTCGTGATGTGTTCGCGCGTCTGGAGGGCGAACAGCGGCTCTGCGGTGGTGATCAGCTCATCCGCCTTGTCTGCGGGAACGTCGAGCATGGCTCCGGTGGCGCGCAGCTCGGCCAGGTGGTCGGCGCGGGGGACCACCACGACGAGCGTTCCGCCCGGACGGAGCACCCGGTGGAACTCCGGCAGGTTGCGCGGGGCGAACACGTCGATGACGCTGTCTGCTGCAGCCGTGCGCACCGGCAGAGGCTGCCAGGTGTCCGCTACGAGCCCGTGGATGCGGTCGGAGCTGCGGGCTGCGCGGCCGACGGCGGCGGGGGAGAGGTCCATGGCCAGACCGTGCGCATCCGGATGCTCGGCCAGGGCAGCGCGCAGGTAGTAGCCGGTGCCGGCTCCGGCGTCGAGTATGCGCGTGCCGGTCGCCGCGCGGGCGACCGCGGCGGCGATGGGCGCGTATGCGCCGCTCTCGAGCACCGCATCGCGGGCGTCGAGCATAGCTGCGCTGTCCCCCTGGAACTTCGTCCCAGCGGCCAGGAGCGTCACGTAGCCGCGTTTGTTCACGTCGAAGCTATGTGCACGAGCGCAGGCGAGCCTGAGGCGTCCAGCGGGCTCCAGGGGCTCTCCGCAGACGGGGCAGCGCAGCCACTCCGCCAGACCGGACAGCCGGTCGGCATCGGACGGACTCATGGGTCGCCTCTCAACGGGGAAGGAATCGGCAGCTGGATGCGCGAAAGCGCCGGCGCGAAGATCGCGGCCGGCGCTTTCACGTCGGTGGAGCAGGTGCGGCTCAGTGGTGGCCGTGGCCCGACTCGAGCTCGCCCTTGGTGGGTGGCACGATGCGGTCCTCGAAGAACCAGCGGGACATGCTCGCGCGCATCCTGTTGCCGACCGTGATCTTGCCCTTGCTGTTCGGACGGATCATCAGCGGCTCGTAGCTCTCGAAGCTGACAAGGCGCCAGCGCTCGTACTCGTCGAGCTGCTCGTGCACCTCGATGAACTCGCCACCAGGGAGCTTGACGATACGGCCGGACTCATAGCCGTGCAGCGCGATCGAGCGGTCCTTCTTCTGCAGCGCGATGCAGACGCGCTTGGTGACGAAGTAGGCGATGATCGGGCCGAGGATGAGCAGAGCCTGCAGGGCGTGGATGACGCCCTCCATCGTGAGCTTGAAGTGCGTCGCGATGATGTCAGAGCTCGCCGCCGCCCAGAAGACCGCGTAGAACGTGACACCGGCCGCGCCGATGGCGGTGCGGGTAGCCGCGTTGCGCGGGCGGTCCAGGATGTGGTGCTCACGCTTGTCTCCGGTGATCCACGCCTCGATGAAGGGGTAGATCAGCACGGTGACGATGAACACACCGAGGATCACGACAGGCACGATGATGTTGAACGACCAGGTGCGGTCCAGCCAGACGAACTCCCAGCCCGGCGGAACCAGACGCAGGGCGCCGTCGGCGAAGCCGATGTACCAGTCGGGCTGGGTACCGGCGGACACCGGCGACGGGTCGTACGGGCCGTAGTTCCAGATCGGGTTGATGGTGAAGAAGGACGCCATGAGCGCGACGACACCGAACACGATGAAGAAGAAGCCGCCGGCCTTCGCCGCGTAAACCGGGAGCACCGGGTAGCCGACCACGTTGCCCTGCGTGCGGCCGGGGGCCGCGTACTGGGTGTGCTTGTGGATGACCACGAACATCAGGTGCAGTGCGATGAACGCGAGCACGAGTGCCGGGAGCAGCAGGATGTGCAGCGTATACAGTCGTCCGACGATCGCGGTGCCGGGGAACTCGCCGCCGAAGAGCAGGAACGAGATCCAGGTGCCGACGACGGGGAGACCCTTGATCAGACCGTCGATGATGCGGAGGCCGTTGCCGGACAGCAGGTCGTCGGGGAGCGAGTAGCCGGTGAAGCCTTCTGCCATCGCGAGGATGAAGAGCACGAAGCCGATCACCCAGTTGAGCTCGCGCGGCTTGCGGAACGCGCCCGTGAAGAAGATGCGGAGCATGTGCAGGCCGATGGCCGCCACGAACAGCAGAGCCGCCCAGTGGTGGATCTGACGCATGAGCAGCCCACCGCGGATCTCGAACGAGATGTTGAGCGTGCTCGACATCGCGGCCGACATCTCGACGCCCTTCAGCGGGACGTACGAGCCGTGGTAGACCACCTCGGCCATCGATGCCTGGAAGAAGAACGTGAGGAACGTTCCGGACAGCAGGATGACGATGAACGAGTAGAGGGCGACCTCACCGAGGAGGAAGGACCAGTGGTCGGGGAAGATCTTCCGGCCGAACTCCTTGACGGCGCCCGAGATGCTGGTGCGGTCTTCCAGGTAGTTCGCGGCTGCTGCCGTGAACCCACCCTTCTTGGCCGGTGCTTGTGCCGCGGCAGGTGCGGCGGTCGTGGTGCTCAATGACGCTCCCAGAAGCTCGGGCCGACAGGCTCGGTGAAGTCGCTGCGCGCGACCAAGTAGCCGTCGGCGTCCACGGTGATCGGCAGCTGCGGAAGCGGACGCTTGGCCGGGCCGAAGATCACCTCTGCCTCGTGCGTGATGTCGAACTGCGACTGGTGGCACGGGCACAGAAGGTGGTGGGTCTGCTGCTCGTAGAGTGCGACGGGGCATCCGACGTGCGTGCAGATTTTGGAGTATGCGACGATTCCGTCGTAGTTCCAGTTCTCACGGCCCTTGGAGACGTGGAGGTCTTCGGGCTTGAGGCGCATGAGGAGGACGGCCGCCTTGGCCTTCTCCTCGAGACGGTTCTCCTTCTCGTTCAACCCTTCCGGGATGACGTGGAAGGCGCTGCCGAGTGTGACGTCGGACGCCTTGATCGGCGTGCCGGACGGGTCGCGGGTGAGGCGGATGCCCTTGGCCCACATGGTCTGCGAGAGCAGCTCCACCGGGTCCTCGTTCTGCGGAGCGAGCCCGCGGAAGAGGACGACAGCGGGCAGCGGGAAGGCGATGAGGGCGCCGATCAAGCTGTTGCGCACGAGCACGCGACGGCTGAAACCGGACTCCTCGTCTGCCTGCTTGAAGATCTCAGCTGCACGCTCGGTGGTCGACTCGGCCCCGCGGACGGGGTGACGGAGGTCGACGCCCTCCTTCTCGTGCATGAGGGCCTTGCCCCAGTGCACAGCGCCGATGCCGATGGCGAGGAGTGCGAGGGCGATGCCGATGCCGATGAACAGGTTGTTCAGGCGGACGGAGCCTGGGTCGCTGTCGTTGATCGGGAACGCCATGTACGCCGCGACGGCCCAGACGCTGCCGACGATCGACAGGTAGAAGAGCGTGTATACGGTGCGCTCCGCCCGACGTTCCTTCTTGGGGTCGAGGTCGGTGACGCGGGGGCGGTGCGGCGGGAAGCCGGGGTTCTCCAGCTCGTCGCGGATGATCAGCGCCGTTCCCGGGTCGCCCGTCCTGTGCACGTCGACGGCTGACGAACTGGCAGAGGTCAGCTCGTGACCGCTGTTATCGTCGTGTGCCATTGTTCTCCTTCTTAAGCTGTGACATGTCCCGAGTACCGGCTAGTTCGACTTCGCCGTGATCCAGACGGTCAGCGCGACGATGGCGCCGAGTCCGAAGATCCAGAGGAAGAGACCCTCCGCGACCGGGCCGAGCGAACCGAGCTCGAAGCCGCCGGGGGACGGGTTGTTCTGGATGTACTTGAGGTACGTGATGATGTCTGCCTTGCCCTGCGGCGTGATGTTCAGGTCGTTGAACACGGGCATGTTCTGCGGGCCCGTGACCATGGCCTCGTAGATGTGCTGGGCGCTCACGCCAGTGAGCGGGGGAGCGTACTTGCCCTCCGTCAGTGCGCCACCGGCGCCAGCGACGTTGTGGCACATCGCGCAGTTGATGCGGAAGAGCTCTGCACCGTTGGCGGCGTCGCCCTTGCCGTCGAGGTACTTCTGCTCGGGGATCGAGGGGCCAGGAGCCAGCGATGCGACGTACGCTGCGAGCTGCTTGACCTGCTCGTCGGTGAACTGGACCGGCTTCTCCGGGGCCTGCGGGCCCTGCATCTGCATCGGCATGCGGCCCGTGCCGACCTGGAAGTCGACGGAGGCGGCGCCGACGCCGATGAGGCTCGGTGCGTTGACGGTTCCCTGGGCGTCGAGGCCGTGGCAGGTGGCGCAGTTCGACTGGAACAGCTTCTTGCCCTGGTCGACCGTGTCTTGCGACGCGGCCTGGACCTGCTGGGTCTCAGCGGACGCGGTGGTCGTGTTGAACGCCGCGTACGCGCCTCCGGTGAGGCCGAGGCCGATCGCGATCAGCGCGACGGTGGCGAGGGGATGACGGCGGCCGCCCTTGCGGACGGTCTTCGTCTTGGTGCGGTTTTTCGGACGCATGGTGGGTAGGTCAGCTCCTGTTGTTCTATCTGATGATGTAGATGACCGCGAACAGTCCGATCCACACGACGTCGACGAAGTGCCAGTAGTACGAGACGACGATGGCGCTCGTCGCCTCCTTGTGGCCGAAGGTCTTGACCGCGAACGCGCGGCCGATGACGAGGAGGAACGCGATGAGGCCGCCCGTGACGTGGAGGCCGTGGAAGCCGGTGGTCAGGTAGAACGCCGAGCCGTATGCGTTGGAGCTGAGGGAGATGCCCTCGGAGACGAGCGTTGCGTACTCGAGGATCTGCCCGGAGACGAAGATGGCGCCGAGTGCGTACGAGACCGTGAACCACTCGACCATGCCCCACTTGAGCGGGCTCCAGCCCGTTGCGCGCGGCTGCAGGCGCTCCGCGGCGAACACACCGAACTGGCAGGTGAACGAACTGGCGACCAGGATGATCGTGTTCGTCAGCGAGTACGGGATGTTCAAGTGCGCCGTCTCGGCCGCCCACAGGTCGGGGGACGTGGACTTGAGGGTGAAGTAGATCGCGAACAGGCCCGCGAAGAACATGACCTCACTGCCCAGCCAGACAATGGTGCCGACGGCCACGACATTGGGCCGGTTGATCGTAGGCGCACTCGCCGTAGGAGATATTGAGGTGCTCGTCACGGTAACCATTATGGCTGAAAAGAAGCCGTGGTTTTCTCATCCGACAGGCCGGAATCGCGGTTAAATCTGGTTAGGATGCCCTAAATTCGCCTGTTCCACGCGGGTTGCCGCACCGGGGCGCGCGCTCAGTAGGATCGGTACATGTCGGAAATGCAGTCCTGGTCGTCCGTGCTCACCACCCTTCTCGGGGGCGAAGACCTCAGCGTGGCGGACGCGGCGTGGGCGATGGACCAGGTGATGACCGGCGAAGCAACGGAGGCGCAGGTCGCAGGATTCCTCATCGCGCTGCGTGCGAAGGGGGAGACGGTCGACGAGATCGTCGGCTTCCGCGACGCGATCCTCGACCACGCCGTTCCGCTCCCTGTGAACCCGATGGCGCTCGACATCGTGGGCACGGGAGGCGACAGGTTCGGCACCGTTAACGTGTCGACCACCGCATCCATCGTCGCCGCGGCGGCCGGAGTGCCCGTGATCAAGCACGGCAACAGGGCGGCGAGCTCCTCGTCCGGCTCATCTGACGTGCTCGCGGCGCTCGGGATCGACCTCACGCTTCCCGCCGAGAAGGTGGCGGAGGTGTTGGAGAAGGCCGGGATCACCTTCGCGTTCGCGAGCGCCTTCCACCCCGGATTCGCGAACGCGGGCCCCGTCCGCGCCCAGCTCGGCGTCCCGACCGTGTTCAACTACCTCGGCCCGCTGTGCAACCCGGCCAGGCCGGAGGCCTCCGCCGTCGGCGTCGCATCGCTCGACCGCGTGCCCCTGTTCGTCGGCGTCTTCCAGACCCGCGGCGCGACCGCGCTGGTCTTCCGCGGAGACGACGGTCTCGACGAGCTGTCGACCACCGGCCACAGCCACGTCTGGGAGGTCTCCAGAGGCCTCGTCACCGAGCACGACATCGACCCGCGCGACCTGGGCGTCCCCCGCGCGAAGATGGACGATCTGCTCGGAAAGGACGCCGCGTACAACGCCGGCGTCGTACGTGCCGTGCTCGCGGGCGAAACAGGCCCCGTGCGCGACATCGTGTTGCTCAACGCGGCGGCAGGGCTCGTGGCATACGAGCTCGCGTCCGACCCGTCGAGGGTTCAGGAAGCCATCCTGGATCGGTTCCGTTCGCAAATGGCGATCGCCGCCGAAGCGATCGACTCCGGGGCTGCGGCCGCGAAGCTCGAGGAATGGATAGCGGCGACGCACTGACAGCAGTGGAAAGGGTTTCGATGAAGAAGCTCATCAACGGCGTACCCGACGTCGTGGACGAATCCCTCGACGGATTCGCCCGAGCTCACTCGGACATCGTGAAGGTGTCCCACGACCCGCGCTTCGTGTCCAGGACCGACGGTCCTGTGCAGGGCAAGGTCGGCCTGATCAGCGGCGGCGGAAGCGGTCACGAACCCCTGCACGCCGGTTTCGTCGGCAAAGGGATGCTCGATGCCGCCGTCCCAGGCGAGGTGTTCACCTCTCCGACGCCCATGCCGATCGTCGAAGCGACGAAAGCGGCGGACGGCGGCGCCGGCGTACTGCACATCGTGAAGAACTACACCGGAGACGTGCTGAACTTCGAGACGGCCGCCGATCTGGTCGCGGCGGAGGGCATCACGGTCAGGGCGGTCGTCACCAACGACGACGTGGCTGTGCAGGACTCGCTGTACACCGCTGGGCGTCGCGGCGTCGCGGGCACGGTGCTCGTCGAGAAGATCGCCGGGGCGGCAGCCGATCGTGGAGACGACCTCGACGGGGTCACCGCCATCGCGGAGAGGGTCAACGCCAACGTCAGGTCGATCGGCCTCGCGTTGTCGGCCGGAACGGTCCCGCACGCGGGGGAGCCCGGCTTCGACCTGGCGGACGACGAGATCGAGTTCGGTGTCGGCATCCACGGCGAGCCCGGCAGGGAGCGGGTCAAGGTGCAGCCGGCCGACGCGCTGGTGGACCGCATGATGGCCGCGATCCTCGACGACCTCCCGTTCGCATCCGGGGACTCGGTGCTGCTGTTCGTCAACGGGATGGGAGGCACTCCGCTGTCCGAGCTGTACATCGTGTTCCGGCGCGCGGCTCAGATCCTGGACGAGCGCGGCATCACCCTCGGCCGTTCCCTGGTCGGCAGCCTGGTGACCTCCCTCGAGATGCAGGGAGCATCCATCTCGGTGCTGAAGCTGGACGACGAACTGACCGCCCTCTGGGATGCGCCGGTGCACACCGCCGCACTCCGCTGGGGACTCTGAGAACCGTGCGAGAGGAGGCGCTCATGGCGCTCGACACGAACTGGGTGAAGTCCTGGATGACGGCCGCCGCTGCCGTCATCGCCGAGCACAAGCACGAGCTGAACACGCTCGACCGCGAGATCGGCGACGGCGACCACGGCGAGAACATGGACCGCGGGATGCGCGCCGTGGTGGATGCGCTCGGAAAGCTGCCGGAGGACGCGACGCCGAACGCCGCGTTCCGGTCGATCGCCATGACCCTCATCTCCACGGTCGGCGGCGCGTCGGGCCCGCTCTACGGGACAGCGTTCCTGAAGGCGGGCGACCCGATCGGCGACGCCACGCAGATCGACGCGGACACGCTGGTCGCCGTCCTCGCCGCCGCCCGCGACGGGATCGTCTCCCGCGGCAAGGCGGAGGTCGGGGACAAGACCATGATCGACGCCTGGACCCCTGCCGTGACGGCGGCATCGACCGCAGCGGAGGACGGCGGGACGCCGGCCGACGTGCTGCGCGAAGCAGCCGACGCCGCAGAGGCGGGGGCCGTCGCAACGGAGCCGCTCGTGGCCCGCAAGGGGCGCGCGAGCTACCTGGGCGAACGGTCGGCCGGTCACAGGGACCCCGGTGCGCAGTCGACCGCGCTCTTGCTCCGTGCAGCGGCAGAGGCGGCGGCCGATGACTGAGCGGCGGGTCGGGATCGTCTTCGTGTCGCACAGCGTGCAGCTGGCGGACGGTGCTGTCGCCCTTGCGGGGCAGATGGCGCCGTCCGTGCGGCTGCTCGCCGCCGGTGGAACGGACGACGACGGGATCGGGACGAGCTTCGCCAAGGTCAACGCCGCTGTCGGCGAGGCGGACGGCGGGGCGGGGGTCGTTGTCATCAGCGACCTCGGCTCAGCGCTTCTGACGGCCGAGACCGTGCTCGAATTCCTGTCGGACGAGCAGCGGGCGGCGGTGGCCGTCATCGACGTGCCGTTCGTGGAAGGCGGTGTCGCCGCGGCGGTGGCCGCGGAGAGCGGCGCCGGTCTCGCCGAGGTCGTCGCAGCTGCGGAGGGTGCGCGGACTGCGTGGGCCGACGCAGCTGCATCCGCTCCCGCCGCCACGGCGGCAGCCGCGGCACCAGCGGCGCCGACCGGCCGGTACGTCCGTGAGGTCGTCCTGCGCAACAAGGACGGTCTTCACGCCAGGCCTGCCGCCGAGTTCGTCAAGCTCGCCAACACGTTCGGCGCGTCCGTCACCGTCAACGGCAAGGACGCCAAGAGCCTCCTCGGCATCATGTCGCTCGGACTGACCGCGGGGACCACAGCCGAGATCGCGTCGTCCGATGACGGAGGCGTGCCCGCAGTGGATGCCCTGGCCGCCCTGGTCGAGACCGGCTTCGGGGAGGCGTGACGCCGCCCCGTCCACAGCGATCGAGCCCGACGTCGTTCACGTCCCGCCTCCGCGTGTCGCCTGAACGACGTCGGACTCGACGGTCAGGGGCGGGAGAGGGGGAGAGCCATCTCCAGCTCGCGGGCGGCGGGGTTCAGGGGGTACGGCTCTGTGGCGCCGGTGAGGGCGAAGCCGCGGCGGGTGTAGAAGCGGATCGCCGCAGGGTTGTGCTCATGCACCTGCAGGAGCAGTCGGGTGCCGCGCGGGCGTGACCAGGCGATCACCGCATCCAGAAGGGCATCGGCCATACCGTGCGCCCGACCGCGGAAACCGGGCGTGATGTAGACACCGACGAGGTGCGGGTTCGGCGCTCCGATGGCCTGGAAACCGCCCATCGTGCCGAGCCAGCGTCCGTCGTCGTCGACCGCCGCGAACAGGCGGCTCGACGACGACGCATTGGCTGCCCGGTTGCGCCAGTGCTCGTCCGGGAGCGCTCTGGCGTGCTCCAGCGTGTCCAGGAACGCGATGGGCGTGTCCTCGAGCATTTCGAGGCGGATGGCGCGGTATGCCTGCCAGTCGTCCTCGACGCTCTCGCGCACCCTCCAGCTGGTCATGCCTCGTCGGCGAGGCCGTTCGCCAGCAGCAGCTCTGCCTCGGCCAGCAGGATCGCCGTGCACAGGCCGTCGAGCGCTGTCTCGAGCTCGGCGAGCGGCGGGAAGGTCGGCGCGATGCGGATGTTCGCATCCCGAGGGTCGTCGCCGTACGGGAAGGTGGCACCGGCCGGGGTCACGGCGATGCCGGCCTCCGCCGCGAGCTGCACCGCACGCTTCGCGCAGCCGTCGAGCACGTCCAGGCTGACGAAGTACCCGCCCTTCGGAGCCGTCCAGGCGCCGGCGCCGTATGGTGCCAGGCGCTTCTCGAAGATGCGGGAGACCGCGTCGAACTTCGGCTCCAGGATGGCGCGGTGCTTCTCCATGTGGGCGGAGAGGCCGTCCGCGTCGCGGAGGAACTGCGCGTGGCGGAGCTGGTTGAGCTTGTCGGGGCCGATGCTCTGCGCCGAGAGGTTGTGCAGCATCCACTCGACGTTGGCCGGCGAGCCGCCGACGAACGCGACGCCTGCGCCGGGGAAGGTGACCTTGGAGGTGGAGGCGAACACCAGCGGCCGGTCGGGGTTGCCTGCCTCGGCGGCCAGCGTCAGCACGTCGAACGGTGCAGGTCGCTCGTCGGTGAGGTGGTGCACCGCGTACGCGTTGTCCCAGAACAGGCGGAAGTCGGGCGCGGCGGGCAGCGAGACGAGCGCGCGGACGACCTCCTCCGAGTACACCGCGCCGCTGGGGTTGGAGTAGACGGGGACGCACCACATGCCCTTGATGCTGTCGTCTGCCGCGAGCAGGGCGGCGACCGCATCCACGTCCGGTCCGTCGTCGTTCAGCGGCACGGGGATGAGGCGGATGCCGTAGCGCTCGCAGATCGTGAAGTGCCTGTCGTATCCGGGCACGGGAGCCAGGAAGCTGATCGGCTGCGCACCCCACGGGCGCTCTCCGCCGGGGACGCCGTGCAGCAGCGCCTGCACGATGACGTCGTGCATCACGGTCAGGCTGGCGTTGCCGAGCGCGAGGAGCTGGGCGGTGGGCACCTGCACGGCGTCGGAGAAGATGGCGCGCAACTCTGGCAGGCCGGTCGCTCCTCCGTAGTTGCGGAGGTCGGTGCCCGCCGCATCCCGGTATGCGCCGTCCGGCAGGTGCAGCAGGTCGTTCGACAGATCGAGCTGCTCGGCGGACGGCTTGCCGCGAGTGAGATCGAGCTTCAGACCGGAGGAGCGCAGCGTTTCGTATGCCGCAGAGAACTCGGCGTGCGCAGTGCGGAGCGCGTCGGGGGACAGATCGGCGAGGGGCGATGGCGCGGAAGTCACGATCCGATCGTAGCCGCGCCCGCAGTGGCGCGGGCCGCCTCAGGGCAGGCTGTGCGAACATCACAGATGTGTCAGACCAATTGAAGACCGTTCGCGGCCGTTCCCGGCTGCGGATGATCGCTGCGTTCCTGTTCGGCTTCATCGTCGCAATGATCACCGGCCTGCTCGGAGAGTGGCAGTTCGCGCTCATCACCGGGTGGGCAGGCGCGTGCGTCGTGTACATCGTGTGGGTGTGGTCCATCGTCTGGCGGATGGACGCCGACGAGACCAGGTCGCACGCGACGAGGGAGGATCCCGGCACGACCGCCTCCGACCTGCTGCTGCTGATCGCGAGCCTTGCCGGGGTGGTCGCGATCGTGTTCGTGCTCGTCGCCGCGCGGCAGGTCCACGGCGCCCCGCAGGCGTGGCTGGCGCTGCTCGCCATCGCGTCGGTCGCCCTGTCCTGGACGCTCGTGCACACGATCTACACCCTGCGGTACGCCCGGATGTACTATCACCAGCCAGAGGGCGGCATCGACTTCAACCAGGACGAGCCGCCACGCTACAGCGACTTCGCCTACGTGGCTTTCACGCTCGGGATGACGTTCCAGGTGAGCGACACGAACATCGGCAACCCGCACATCCGGCGTGCCATTCTGCGGCACACACTGCTGTCGTACCTGTTCGGCTCGGTCATCCTCGCCACCACCGTCAACCTCGTCGCCGGACTCACCTGATCATCGAGTCTGCAGTTGTTCAGCCGACACGCCGGGGCGACGGGTGATCAACTTCGGACTCGATCATCTGGTGAGGCGGGTGAAGCGGTAGCGGAGCCCGGAGGCGGCGGTGAGCCAGGGGCCGGGATCGCTGGTCCAGGAGGCGTCGATGGCGGGGGCGTGGGTGTCGCCGTCGACGGCGAGGTCGATCTCGGTGAGCTCGACGCGGTCGGCGGACGGGAGGGCGAGCCGGTAGAGCTCTGCTCCGCCGATCACCCAGGTGGTCTGCGAGGTGGAGGCGGCCAGCGCATCCTGGATGCTGTGGGCGACGACAGCGCCGGGCGCCTGCCAGTCGGCCCGCCTGGTGACCACGATGTTCCTGCGGCCGGGAAGCGGCCGGAAGCGGTCGGGCAGCGACTCCCAGGTGCGTCGGCCCATGACCACCGTGTCGTCTCCGGTGAGTTCGCGGAAGTGCTTCAGGTCCTCCGGCAGATGCCACGGCATGGTGCCGCCCGCGCCGATGACGCCGTCGTGCGCCTCCGCCCAGATGAGCGCGAGGCTCATACGGCGACCAGCGCCCGGATGGCCGGGTGGTGCTGGTAGCCCTCGATCACGAAGTCGTCGAAGCGGTAGTCGAAGATGCTCTCCGGCGTGCGGGCGAACCGCAACGTCGGCGCGGGATACGGATCGCGGGACAGCTGCTCGGTGACCTGCTCGACGTGGTTGTCGTAGATGTGCACGTCTCCGCCCGTCCAGACGAACTCGCCCGGCTCGAGGCCGACCTGCTGGGCGACCATCATCGTGAGCAGCGCGTAGCTGGCGATGTTGAACGGGACGCCGAGGAACATGTCTGCGCTGCGCTGGTAGAGCTGGCAGGAGAGCTTGCCGTCTGCGACGTAGAACTGGAAGAACGCGTGGCAGGGAGCGAGGGCCATCTGCGGGATGTCGGCGACATTCCACGCCGAGACGATGATGCGGCGCGAGTCCGGGTCGCTGCGCAGGGTGTCGATCACCTGGCTGATCTGGTCGATGTGCGTGCCGTCCGGCGCTGGCCAGGAGCGCCACTGCACGCCGTAGACCGGGCCGAGCTCGCCGTTCTCGTCCGCCCACTCGTCCCAGATGGTGACGCCGTTCTCACGCAGCCAGCCGACGTTGCTGTCGCCGCGAAGGAACCAGAGCAGTTCGTAGGCGATCGACTTGAAGTGCACGCGCTTGGTGGTGATGAGCGGGAAGCCGTCGGCGAGGTCGAACCGCAACTGCCGGCCGAACACGCTGCGCGTCCCCGTGCCCGTGCGATCGGATTTGTGCGCTCCGTTCGCGAGCACGTCGCGGAGCAGGTCTTCGTACGGGGTCTCGATCGTCTCGCTCATCGAGTCGATCGTAACGCCGATCGGTCGAATCGGCGGGCGCGAACCGGCTTCGTGACGCGACTCGTCGCTAGTCTTGCCCCATGGAAGGCGACGAGGTCGAGCCGGACCCGGCCTCCCTCACCGACGACGAGGTGAAGGAGCTCGTCGGCCACGACCTGGCGGCGCACGACACCCTGGCGGCGATCGAGCACCTGGAGAGCGTGCTGGAGGCCCGCGCGACGGCGGCGATCCCGATCCAGCGCGCGCGGGATGCCGGAACTGCGCCGGATGCAGGCACTTCGCCGAATACAGAGCCAGAGCCGGAGCCGGAGCCGGACTCCGACTCCGACACCGACGGCACCCCGACCCAGCTCATCAGCTTCGACGACCTCCCCGTCCCTCGCCGCACCTCAGGCCCGCAGCCGACGTTCAGCGCGTGGATCGCGCCCGCCGCCGCCGCGCATCCGGGACCGCGGGTGCAGCGGCCTGAGCCGTTGGACTTCGTGCCGGAGGAGGTGGCCCCTCGCGACTCGGAGCCTGTGCCGATCGTGCCGCTGCTCCCGCTCCTCCCGTTGCCGGTGGAGCACCCGGATGCGCCGAGTCTCGACTCCGTGCCGCTGCCCGTGCTGCAGGCCGATGCCCTGGCCGGACACGACCTCGGGGCGGCGGGGCCGGTGGCGGATGCGATCGACGCCGACCTCGCAGACGACGCAGACGACGTCGTGCTGCCGACGGGCTCGCTCGCCGCTCCCGTCGCGAGTCAGCGAGTCGCGTCGGACGAGCGCATCCTGTTCGGCGACGAGCCCGTGCCTGCGCCGCTGTTCGAGGTGGAGGACGCCGACCTGCGGCCGACGCCGGTCGAGCGCAGGGTCGGGCGCGCATCCCGGTTGTTCTGGCTGTGGTTCGCCGGCACGTCGTCGCTGATCAGCGTCGGCGTCGGCGCGACTCTGTTCACGCTCGGCCTCAGCCTGCGGCAGATGCTGGTCGCGACGCTGATCGGCGTCGCGCTGTCGTTCCTGCCGCTCGGGCTCGGCACGCTCGCCGGGAAGTGGAGCGGGCAGCCGACCATGGTGGTGTCGCGTGCGACCTTCGGCCTGCGCGGCAACGTCGTGCCCGCCGCTCTCGCTCTGCTGACCAGGATCTTCTGGGGCGCCGTGCTGCTCTGGCTCGCCGGGGCGGCGGTGGGCGCGCTGTTCACGTCGGAGGGCTGGGCAGCCGAGCCGCTGATTCCGACCACCGTCGGCCTCGTCGTCGCCATCGGCATCGCGCTCGCCGTCGCGTACTTCGGCTACGCGCTGGTGGCGCGGGTGCAGCTCGTGCTGACCATCGCATCCGCTGCCTTGATCGTGGTGATGATCGCGGCGACCTGGCGGTACGTCGACCTGCCGACAGCGCTGGCAGCGCCGGACGCGATCTGGCTGCGCGTCATCACCGGCGCCGTGCTCGTCTTCAGCTATCTCGGGCTGGCCTGGGCGAACAGCAGCGCCGAGGTCGCCCGCTACCAGCGGCCGACATCGTCCGGGGCGACCGGGATGCTCTGGGCCACCTTCGGCGCAGCCCTTCCTCCGTTCATCCTCATCTCGTACGGTGGGATGCTCGCCGCTTCTGACACGGCGCTCGCCGACGACTTCGCGGCCAACCCGGTGAGCGCCTTCTCCCAGCTCGGGCTCCCTGCCTGGTATCCCGTGCCGCTGCTGCTGGCCGTGACGCTCAGCCTGATCTCCGGGCTGGTGCTCAACATCTACTCTGGCGGGTTCACGCTGGAGGCGCTCGGCGCGCGTCTCGGCAGGCGCTGGAGCACCGTGGCGGTCGGCGGGGCGATCGCCCTCGCCGGGTTCGTGCTCGCGGCGACGGTGAGCGACCTGTCGAGCGTCGTGCGGAGCCTGCCGACCACCCTCGCCGTGCCCGTCGCGGCCTGGGCGGGGTTGTTCATCGCCGAGATGATGCTGCGCACCAGACGGTTCCACCAGCCGTCCCTCCTGCACAGCGGCGGTGCATACCCGGACTGGCGCTGGACCAACCTGTGGATGCTCGTGGCCGCCTCGGCGGTGGGCCTCGGGCTCATCTCGTCCGACCTGCCGTGGCTGAGCTGGGAAGGCTACCTGTTCCGGCTGGTCGGCATAGCGCCCGACAGTGACATCGGCATGACCGATATCGGCGTCGTCGTCGCGCTCGGCATCGGCATCCTGACGCCGATCGTCGCCGGGGTGCCTGCGCTGCGCCGACAGGAGGAGGCGATCGACACCGCGGCGCTGTCCCTCGGCAAGTAGGCTCTATCCCGTGCCGTACACGCTTGCTTCCGTCCGTGAGACCGTCGAGCGACTCTGGCCGCTCTCCGGCGCAGAGGCGTGGGACGCACCCGGCCTCGTGGCGGGCGATCCCGGCGCGCAGGTCGAGCGCATCCTGCTGGCCGTGGATGCGGTCTCCGCGACCGTCGAGGAAGCCGTCGACGCCGGGGCCGACCTGCTGCTGACGCACCACCCCCTGCTCCTGCGCGGCGTGACCAGCGTGGCGGAGGACAGGTACAAGGGCGCGATCCTCGCCCGTCTCATCAAGGCGGACTGCGCGCTCATCGCCGCGCACACCAATGCCGACGTCGTCGCGGACGGCACCTCCGCCGTCCTCGCGCGCCTCCTCGGGGTCACCGGCACCACGCCGATCGCGCCGTCGCCGGACGGCGTCACGGGCATCGGCCGCGTCGGAACGCTCGCGGAGCCCACCACCCTCGGCGCTCTCGCACGCCGCCTCGCCGAGATCCTGCCTGCCACCGCCGGCGGCATCCGCGCGGCAGGCGACTACCAGCAGCCGGTCAGCACCGTCGCCGTGTGCGGCGGAGCAGGCGACTCGCTGCTCGGCTCTGACGCCGTCCGCGGCGCGGACGTCTACATCACCGCCGACCTCCGCCACCACCCGGCCTCCGAGGCGCGCGAACAGGCCGCCATCGGGGGAGGGCCAGCCCTCCTCGACGTCTCCCACTGGGCCAGCGAGTGGCTGTGGCTCGACACCGCCGCCGAACAGCTCAGGGCCGAGCTCCCCGGCATCGTCATCGAGGTCAGCGACCTGCGAACCGATCCGTGGGACTTCGCGATCCTGCAGTGATCGCCCCAGCCATCCAGACCACCGAGCACCAGCAGCACCGAGAGAGCGGACCACCGTGAAAGCCAGCCCCACCGACCAGAACGAGCTCCTTCGCCTCCAGACGGCGGACACCCGCCTGACCCAGCTCGACCACGCGGCCAAGACACTGCCGCAGCTCGCCCAGCTGGCGGCCCTGCAGCCGGAGGTGGATGCGCTCCGCACCCGCTGGATCGCCCGCACAGGCGAGCTCGAGGACTCGCGGGCCGAGCTGAAGCGCGTCGAGTCCGACGTCGCCGTCGTCGAAGCCCGCATGGAACGCGACAGCGGTCGCCTGCAGCACACCTCGTCGACCAAGGACGTCCAGGCGCTCGAAGCGGAGCTGACCGCCTTGAGCAAGCGCCGCGACGATCTCGAAGAGATCGAGCTCACCGTGATGGAGCGGGTCGAGGAGCAGGAGAGCGCGCTCGCCGCCGTCGAGGCCGAGCGGGCGGAGCTCGACGGCCGGGTGCAGGCGCTGGAGACCGCCAAGGCGGAGGAGCTGGCGAAGCTGGACGCGCAGCGCACCGCTCTCGCGAAGGACCGGACTGCGATCGTCTCCGGCATCCCCGCCGACCTGATCGAGCTGTACGAGAAGCAGCGCGCCCGCTACGGCATCGGCGCCGCCCTGCTCGTGCGCGGCGTCTCGATGGGCAGCAACGTGAAGCTCACCGAGTCCGATCTGTCCGTCATCCGCCGCGCGGCCGACGACGACGTGGTGCTCTGCCCGGACAGCGGAGCGATCCTGATCAGGAACGAGGAGTCGGGGCTCTAGGGCCGCTCATCGCGCCGGCCGGCGGCGGCCTGCTCCGAGCATCCTGTGGGTGCGGGGACCGCATCCGCTGCTGCGATAGTGTGGGAGCGAATGGGCCGGCAAGACGGTCGCGTCGGTCTGCTTCGGCAGGCCGCCGAGGAACGTCCGGGCTCCACAGAGCAGGGCGGTGGGTAACACCCACCCGGGGCAACCCGCGAGACAGTGCCACAGAGAACAGACCGCCCCGCGCCGATCCTCGGATCGGCACGGGGTAAGGGTGAAACGGTGGGGTAAGAGCCCACCAGCGACCGGGGTGACCCGGTCGGCTCGGTAAACCTCGCCCGGAGCAAGGTCAGACAGGAAACGTTGAGGCTGCTCGCTGAGTTTCCGGGTAGACCGCTGGAGGGCGGCGGCAACGCCGTCCCGAGATAGATGGCCGTCGACGGTGCTCACGCACCTGGACAGAACCCGGCGTAGCAGCCGGCCCATTCCTCACCGGGGCGCAGGAGCCGCGGTGGATGCTCGAGGGGACGGATCGAGGCAGGGGTGAAGGCGAAGCAGGCGAACCTGCGGCGGATCGCGGAGATCGCGAGCGCCCTGACCGCGCTGGTCATCGTGCTCGTCGCGCTCGGCTACTGGTTCTGCGTCTGGTTCTTCTTCACGATGCCGCGGTTCGTGACGCCGCCGGTCGACTCCGTGGAGTTCACCTCCAGAGCAGATCTCTTCCAGAGCGCCGTCGGCAACCTGGCGTACTGGGTGGCGGCCTTCACCGTGACCCTGGGCCTCGCACTGCTGATCACCGTGCTCGGGGTGCGGGCGATGTCGACGCTCTGGCAGTGCGCACCGGATGCGCTGATCGTCGACAGGGTGGACGAGAGCGACCCTGCGACCACCGTGGCGCGCCTCGACCTCAACCGGCCCCGTCAGACGGGATCGGGAGTGGCGCCGGGAGTGGCGTCGAGCTCGGCATCCGGCGAGAAGCGATAACCCATCCCCGGTTCGGTGAGCAGGTACCGCGGGTGCGACGGCTCCGGTTCGAGCTTCTTGCGCAGCTGCGCGAGGTAGAGCCGCAGGTAGCCGGTGTCGCTGGTGTACTGGGGTCCCCACACCTGGGTGAGCAGCGCCTGCCTGGTGACCAGTCGCCGCGGATTGCGCACCAGCACCTCGAGGATCGCCCACTCGGTCGGCGTCAGGCGCACGGACTCGTCGCCGTCCGCCGTCCGCCTGGTCACCTGGTGCGCTGCCAGGTCGACGGCAATGTCGCCGAAGGTCACGACCGGCTCGTCCGCCGACGGAGTCTGCCGCCTGGTCAGCGCCCTGATGCGGGCGAGCAGTTCGTCGGCGGCGAAGGGTTTGGTGACGTAGTCGTCTGCGCCTGCGTCCAGCGCATCCACTTTGTCGCCGGAGTCGGTGCGGCCGGAGACGACCAGGATCGGCACGGACGTCCAGCCGCGCAGGCCCTCGATCACCTCGATGCCGTTGAGCTCCGGCATCCCCAGGTCGAGCATCACGAGATCGGGGTGGTGCTCGACGGCCTGGCTGAGCGCTTCCGCCCCGTTCCTGGCGATGCTGACCTCGTAGCCGCGTGCGGTCAGCAGGATGCGCAGCGCCCGGAGGATCTGCTGGTCGTCGTCGGCGATCAGGATTCTCACGCGGACTCTCCTTCCTGTGGTCCGGCGGTCGCCGCGACAGGCAGCGCCACCACCATCGTCAGTCCGCCTCCGGGGGTGTCCTCCGCCTCGAGCGTGCCGTCCATCCCCTCGACGAAGCCCTTGGAGAGCGCGAGCCCCAGCCCGATCCCCGTGTCGTTGTCCGTGTCGTCGAGCCGCTGGAACGGCACGAACACCGCGTCGCGGCGCTCGTCGGGGATGCCGGGTCCGTGGTCGATCACCCGCACCTGCACCGAACCGCCGAACTCGCTGGCGGCGATCACCGGGGGAGAATCGGCCGGGCTGAACCGGAGGGCGTTGCCGAGCAGGTTGACCAGCACGCGTTGCAGCAGCACCCCGTCTGCGGCGACGGGCGGGAGCGCGTCCGGCAGGTCGAGTTCGACCTCTGCCGGGCCGACGCCGAGCTCGTCGAGTACTGCGGGGACCACGTCGTCGATGTCGGTCGGCGCCAGCGAGACGGCGAGCACCCCCGCCTGCACCCTGCTCACGTCGAGCAGGTTGGTGACGAGCTGGGCGAGGTTGCCGAGGCTGTCTTCCGCCGTCTCGAGCAGCGCATCCCTGTCGGTCTTGGCCAGCCTGATGTCGGTCTGACGGAGCGTGGTGACGGCGGCGGTCGCCGCGGCGAGCGGGCGGCGCAGGTCGTGGCCGACCGCTGCCAGCAGGGCGCTGCGCACCCGGTCGGCCTGCGCGAGCGGGGCGAGCTCGCTTGCGGTGGCCTGCAGGTCGCGGTGCTCGAGGGCGGCGTCGAGCTGGGCCACGATCGCGGCGAGTAGGCGACGGTCACCTGCCTCCAGTGTGCGTCCGGAGAGTTCGAGCGTGCCCCTGGTACCGACCGGAATGCTCTGGGTGTGCGCGTCGTCGGCCGGCTCGCCGTCCGTGGACACCACGTCGGCGCCGTCGAGCAGGCGCACGCCGGTGAGCGCGAACGCCTCCCTGGTGCGTGTGACAAGCGCCTGCAGCGCGTTCTCTCCGCGGATGACGCCGCCGGCGACCGTCGCGAGCAGTTCGGCCTCCGCAGCCGCACGCTTCGCCGCCCTGCTCCTCCGCGCCGCCTGGTCGACCACCAGGCTCACCAGGGCGGCGATCACCAGGTAGAGCACGAGGGCAAGCAGGTGCAGCGGCTCGCTGATCGTGATCGTGTACAGCGGATCGACGAAGAAGTAGTCCAGCGTGATGCCGGACAGCAGCGCGGCGAACAGGGCGGGCCAGATCCCGCCGACCAGCGCGACCACCACCACGAGCAGCTGGTACGACAGCACGTCGCTGGTCATCGAGTCTGGGGAGCGGACGCTGGTGAGCAGCCAGGTGAGCAGCGGTCCTCCGACGATCGCGAGCGCGAACCCGTAAACCTTGCGCCTGGTGGTGAGGCCGCCCCTGATGCGCGGGAGCGAGAACCGGCCTCCGGCCTTGGAGTGCGACACGATGTGCACGTCGATGTCGCCGGACTCCCTGATCACCGTCGCCCCGATGCCCGGCCCGGTGAGCAGGGCGGCGAGGCGGCTGCGGCGACTGACGCCGATGACGAGCTGGGTGGCGTTCTCGCCCCTGGCGAACTCGACGAGCGCGCGCGGGATGTCGCTGCCGACCACCTGGTGATAGCTGCCGCCGAGCTGTTCCACCAGGGCGCGCTGCGCGGCAAGGGCGCCGGGCGTCGCATCGCGGAGTCCGTCCTGGCTGGTCACGTGCAGAGCGAGCAGTTCACCTCCGGCCGAGCGCGCAGCGATCCGCGCGCCCCTGCGCAGCAGGGTGTCTCCCTCCGGTCCTCCTGTGAGGGCGACGACGACGCGCTCGCGCGCCTCCCAGGTGCCGGAGATCCCGTGCTCGGCGCGATAGCGCTGCAGGGAGCTGTCGACCTCGTCGGCCAGCCAGAGCAGCGCGAGCTCGCGCAGAGCAGTCAGGTTCCCGAGCCTGAAGTAGTTGGAGAGGGCGGCGTCGATGCGCGCCGCCGGGTAGACGTTGCCGTCGGCGAGCCGGTCGCGCAGCGCCTGCGGCGCCAGGTCGACGACCTCGATCTGATCCGCGCGGCGGAGCACGGCATCCGGGATCGTCTCGCGCTGCTGGGCGCCGGTGATCTGCTCGACCACGTCGTTCAGCGATTCGATGTGCTGGATGTTCACGGTCGACATCACGTCGATGCCGGCGGCGAGGAGCGCATCCACGTCCTGCCAGCGCTTCTCGTGCTCGGAGCCAGGGGCGTTGGTGTGCGCGAGCTCGTCGACGAGGGCGAGTTGGGGTGCGCGGGCCAAGACCGCATCCAGGTCGAGCTCCGTCAGTTCGATGCCGCGGTGCTCGACGGTCTTGCGGGGCACGACTTCCAGTCCGTCGAGCATGGCGGACGTGGCGGAGCGGCCGTGGGTTTCCACGACCGCCACCACCACATCCTTGCCGAGCGCCTGCAGGCGTTTGCCCTCTTCGAGCATGGCGTACGTCTTGCCGACGCCCGGCGCGGCGCCGAGCATCACCCGCAGGTGGCCACGTGGCATGTCTACTCGTCCATCTTCGCCAGTGCGATGTTCAGCTGGAGCACGTTCACGGTGGGCTCGCCCAGGTAGCCGAGGTCCCGTCCCTGAATCTTAGACTCGACCAGCTTCCGCACGGCGGCGACCGGCAGGCCGCGGGCGTCTGCGACGCGCTGCACCTGGTCGCGGGCGTACGCGGGGGAGATGTGCGGGTCGAGCCCGGAGCCGGATGCGGTCACCGCATCCACGGGGACGTCGGCGACCGCGATCCCGTCGTCCTTCGCCACGGCGGCCGTGCGCTCCTTGATCGCCTTCACCAGGTCGGGGTTGTTCGGGCCGAGGTTGCTGCCGGACGACGCAGCGCCGTCGTAGCCGTCGCCCGCGGCGGACGGCCGCGACTGGAACCACTGGGCGAGCGCGTTGCCCTTCGCATCGGTGAAGCCCTGCCCGATGAGAGCCGAGCCGACCGTTTTTCCGTCCGAGCTGACGAGCGAGCCGTTCGCCTGCGCTGGGAAGGCGAGCTGTCCGACGCCGGTCAGGACTAGCGGGTAGACGATGCCGAGCGCGATGGTCAGCACGATCATCGCCCGGATGGCGACCCAGTAGTGACGCCACGCGCCACGGAGTCCGTTCATGATTGGTGTTCCCTCTTCCTAGAATCCGGGGATGAGCGCGACCAGAAGGTCGATCAGTTTGATGCCGATGAACGGGGCGATGATGCCGCCGATGCCGTAGATCAGCAGGTTGCGGCCGAGCAGGGCGGACGCCTTCGACGGCCGGTACGTCACGCCGCGCAGCGCCAGCGGGATCAGCAGCACGATGACGATCGCGTTGAAGATCACCGCAGACAGGATCGCGGAGGCGGGGGAGTGCAGCCCCATGATGTTCAGCGCCGCGAGCCCTGGGAACGCCCCGACGAACATCGCGGGGATGATCGCGAAGTACTTCGCCACGTCGTTCGCGATCGAGAACGTGGTCAGCGCTCCGCGGGTGATCAGGAGCTGCTTGCCGATGCGCACGATGTCGATGAGCTTGGTCGGGTCGGAGTCGAGGTCGACCATGTTGCCGGCCTCCTTCGCCGCCGACGTGCCGGTGTTCATCGCCACGCCGACGTCCGCCTGCGCGAGGGCAGGCGCGTCGTTCGTGCCGTCGCCCGTCATCGCGACCAGGTTGCCGCCCTCCTGCTCGCGGCGGATCAGGGCCAGCTTGTCCTCCGGCTTCGCCTCTGCGAGGAAGTCGTCGACCCCCGCCTCGGCAGCGATCGCCTTCGCGGTGAGCGGGTTGTCGCCGGTGACCATGACCGTGCGGATGCCCATTCTGCGCAGATCGGCGAACCGCTCAGCCAGGCCGTCCTTCACGACGTCCTTCAGGTAGATCACGCCGAGCAGGCTGGCGGTGCCACTCGCATCCCTGGTCGCAACGGCCAGCGGGGTGCCGCCCACCAGGGAGATGCGCTCCACTTCCTCGTCGAGGTCGTGCAGAACGGAGCTCGCCGCAGGCCCGGACTCGCGCACCCAGTCGACGACGGCGCTCGCCGCGCCCTTGCGCACGCTGGTGCCGTCCGGCAGGTCGAGGCCGCTCATCCTGGTCTGTGCCGTGAACGGGACGATCTCGCCGTGGATGTCGCCCTGGTGGCTGTAGCCCAGCTGTTCGGCGAGGGCCACCACCGAGACGCCCTCCGGGGTCGGGTCGCTCAGTGAGGAGAGCGCCGCTGCGCGGATGAGCTCCATGCTGTCGGCGCCGCCGACCGGGGTGAACTCGGCAGCGCGCCGGTTGCCGTAGGTGATCGTGCCCGTCTTGTCGAGCAGCAGCGTCGTCACGTCTCCCGCCGCCTCGACAGCGCGGCCGGACATCGCGAGCACGTTGCGCTGCACCAGCCTGTCCATGCCGGCGATGCCGATGGCCGAGATGAGTGCGCCGATGGTGGTCGGGATGAGGCACACCAGCAGGGCGATCAGCACGGGGACCGTCGGGGCAGCGTTCGAGTAGCCTGCGGCAGGAGCGAGCGTCAGCACGACCACCACGAAGATGATCGACAGGCTCGCCAGCAGGATGTTCAGCGCGATCTCGTTCGGCGTCTTCTGCCTGGACGCACCTTCTACGAGCTTGATCATCCGGTCGACGAACGTCTCGCCGGGCTTGCTGGTGATCCGCACCAGGATGCGGTCGGAGAGCACGCGGGTGCCTCCCGTCACCGCGCTCCTGTCACCGCCGGACTCGCGGACCACAGGGGCGGACTCGCCCGTGATGGCCGACTCGTCAACGGAGGCGATGCCCCGCACGATGTCGCCGTCTCCCGGGATGAGTTCGCCCGCCGTGACCACGACGAGGTCGCCCAGCCGCAGTTCGCTCGACGCGACCTGCTCGATGTCGGAGCGGACCGCATCCGGATCGATGGACTCGTCGTACCCGGCGACGCGGTTGGCGACCGTGGTCGAGCGGGTCGCCCTCAGGCTGGCGGCCTGCGCCTTGCCACGGCCCTCCGCGACAGACTCCGCGAGGTTGGCAAAGACGACGGTGAGCCAGAGCCAGACAGCGATGCCCCAGGTGAACGCGAGGTTCTGCTGGCCGCCGCTCGCTCCCGAACCGGTGCCGTCGCTGCCGAGGAAAGGCTGCGCGACCGCGAGCACGGTGGTGAGCACGGCGCCAACCTCGACGATGAACATGACGGGGTTGCGCCACATGAACCGCGGGTCGAGCTTGCGTAGCGCCCCGGGGAGCGCCGCCACGAGCTGAGCGATGGAGAACGCGCCGGCGGGTGTGCGGCGCTTCTCGTCCGACCCAGGCTCCTGGTGAGGAGCGGGGTGTTGCGTTGGTGTGATGGTGGTCATGGTCTACTGCAGCCCTTCCGCCAGGGGACCCAGCGCGAGAACGGGGAAATAGGTGAGGGCGGACACGAGCAGCACGGTTCCGACGAGCAGGCCGACGAACTGCGGCCGGTGGGTCGGAAGGGTGCCGGCTGTCGCCGGGATCTTCGCCTGTCCGGCGAGCGAGCCGGCCAGGGCGAGGACGAACACGATCGGGAGGAAGCGCCCGAGGAACATCGCGGTGCCGAGCGCAGCGTTCAGCCACGGGGTGTTCGCGGTGAGCCCGCCGAACGCCGAGCCGTTGTTGTTCGCGGCGGAGGTGAATGCGTACAGCACCTCGCTGAAGCCGTGCAGTCCCGGGTTGAAGATCGACGTCTTCTCCACGTCGGCTCTGATCGCCGGGACGGCGAAGCTCAGGCCGGTGCCGACGAGCACCAGGGTCGGCGTGGTCAGGATGTAGAGGCTCGCGAGCTTGATCTCGCGCGGCCCGAGCTTCTTGCCGAGATACTCCGGGGTGCGCCCGACCATGAGCCCGGCGATGAACACCGCGATCACGGCGACCACGAGGATCCCGTACAGCCCGGCGCCGACGCCGCCAGGGGCGACCTCGCCGAGCATCATGTTGACCATCGCCATCATGCCGCCGAGCGGACTGTAGCTGTCGAGCATCGAGTTCACGGCGCCGGTGGAGGTGGTGGTGCTCGTGGTGTTGAACAGGGTGGAGCCCAGGATGCCGAACACCTGCTCCTTGCCCTCCAGCGACCCGCTCGACAGTTCGAACGCGGTCATCGCGCCGAGCGAGGCGAGGAACAGCACGCCCATCGTCGCGAGGATCGCGTAGCCCTGGCGGCGATCGCCGACCATCGTGCCGAAGGTGCGGGGGAGCGAGAACGGGATAATGAGCATCAGCACGATCTCGACCAGGTTCGTCCACGCGGCCGGGTTCTCGAACGGATGCGCCGAGTTCGCATTGAAGAACCCGCCGCCGTTCGTGCCGAGCAGCTTGATCGCCTCCTGCGAGGCGACAGGCCCTCCAGGTATGCTCTGAGTCGCCCCGGTGAGCGTCGTGATGTGCTGGAAGCCGGCGAAGTTCTGGATCGCGCCCCCGGCGATCAGCACGATCGCGGCGACGACGGCGAGCGGCAGCAGGATGCGCACGGTCGCCCGCAGCATGTCCACCCAGAAGTTGCCGATGGTGCCGCTCGACCGGCGGGCGAACCCGCGCACCAGCGCGACGGCCACGGCGATGCCGACAGCGGCCGACACGAAGTTCTGCACCGCGAGCCCGGCGATCTGGACGGTGTAGCCCATGGTCGCCTCCGGCGAGTACGACTGCCAGTTCGTGTTGGTGACGAACGAGATCGCAGTGTTGAAGGCGAGTCCCTCCGGCACGGCGGGCAGGCCGAGCGCGTACGGCAGGAACTCCTGCAGCCGCTGCAGACCGTAGACGATCAGGATGCCGACCACCGAAAACGCGAGCACGCCCCTGAGGTAGGCGGGCCAGGACTGCTCCGCGGAGGAGTCGACCCCGATCATCCGGTAGACGCCGCGTTCGACCCTCAGGTCTTTCGGCGAGGTGAAGACACGCGCCATGTAGTCGCCGAGCGGGCGGTACGCGATGGCGAGGATCAGCGCGAGCGTCGCCAACTGGGCGACGAACAGCCAGAGCACCACTAGAAGCGCTCCGGCTTCACCAGGGCGACCACCAGGTAGGCGATCGCGGCCACCGCGAGCAGGGCGCTGATCACATTGATGACGATCACAGCTTCTCGACCCCCCGGCCGACGAGCCCGACGACAAGCGCGAGCACGACGATTCCGAGGAGGTAGACGACGTCCAGCAAGACTCTCTCCATCCGTGAGGATGCCGCGCCGATCGACGCGACGGTGAGAGTCCACACCCTGGGCGGGCGCCGGGAGCCGGTCCTAACGCATCCCTAACGCCCGCCGGCCGAAGCCATACGCGCCCCTAACGAGCGACGCGATGAGGCGGCGTCAGGACCGGACAGCGAGGGCGGCCGCGCCCAGGATGCCCGCGTTGTTGCGGTGCACGGCGGGGACGATCTCCGTCTTCAGGTCGAGCAGGGGAAGGAAGTCCTTGTAGTTCTTGGAGACGCCGCCTCCGACGATGAAGAGGTCGGGTGTGAACAGGAACTCGAGGGTCGAGTAGTAGGTCTGCAGGCGCTTCGCCCACTTCTCCCAGCTGAGGTCCTCGCGCTCCTTCGCCGAGTACGCCGCCTTCGACTCCGCGTCGTGGCCGTCGATCTCCAGGTGGCCGAGCTCGGCATTCGGGATGAGGACGCCGTTGTAGATGAGGGCGGAGCCGATGCCGGTGCCGAGCGTCGTCATGATGACGAGGCCGTCCTTGTCCTTCGCCGCGCCGAACCTGGTCTCCGCGTACCCGGCGGCGTCGGCGTCGTTGACGAAGTGGATGTCGCGCTTCAGCCCCTTCTCGAAGAGGTCCTCCGCGCGCAGGTCGATCCACTTCTTCGACACGTTCGCCGCCGACAGGGTGACCCCGTGGCTGACGATGGCGGGGAAGCAGACGCCGACAGGAGCATCCGGGTCTTCGGCGGCCAGCTTCTCGACGATCTCCTTGGTGGTCTCGACGATGTCGTCCGGCTTGCCGCCCTCCGGCGTCGGCAGCTTGACCCTGTCGCTGATGAGTTCTCCGGTGTCGAGGTCCACGAGACCTCCCTTGATCCCGGTTCCTCCGATGTCGATTCCGATTGCCTGGTTCTTCGAACTCATGGCACGAATCTACCCCGCAGTGGATGCGCGGCGTGCGAGCCCTGCCGCGAGCCCGCCGGCGCTCAGGGAAGCGTGAGCACCTCCGCGCCGCGTTCGGTGACGACGAGCGTGTGCTCGAACTGCGCCGTGATGCTCTTGTCGCGGGTGACGACCGTCCAGTCGTCCTCCCACATGTCCCACTCGTGCGTGCCGAGGGTGAGCATCGGCTCGATGGTGAACACCATGCCGACCTCCATCACATCGTCGTGCAGTGGAGCGGAGTCGTAGTGCGGGATGATCAGGCCGGAGTGGAAGGCCGCGCCGACGCCGTGGCCGGTGAAGTCGCGCACGACGCCGTAGCCGAACCGTTTGGCGTACGACTCGATGGCGCGGCCGATCACGTTGACCTGCCTGCCGGGCGCCACGGCCTTGATCCCGCGGTTCAGCGCCTCGCGGGTGCGCTCGACGAGCAGCGCGACCTCCTCGGTGGCCGTCCCGGCGGTGAAGGTCTGGTTGCTGTCCCCGTGGAAGCCGTTCTTGTACGCGGTGATGTCGATGTTGACGATGTCGCCGTCCTCGATCACGGTGTCGTCTGGGATCCCGTGGCAGATCACCTCGTTGACCGAGCTGCAGATCGACTTCGGGAAGCCGCGGTACCCGAGCGTGGACGGGTACGCCCCGTTCGCGATCAGGAACTCGTGCCCGATCACGTCGAGCTCTTCCGTTGTGACGCCGGGCCGCACGTTCTCGCCGACGAGCGCGATGGCCCGGGCGGCGATCCGGCCGGACTCGCGGATCAGCTCGATCTCGTCCGGGGTGTACACGTCCGATCCGGTGTACGGAGACGGCTCCTTCTTGCCGACGTACTCCGGCCTGGCGATCTCGGCGGGGACGGAGCGCAGGGGACTGACGCGTCCCGGAATCAGGTGACCGGCGGAATCCTTGGGCATAGGATCAAGCTTATGACCGGCGAGAATGACCACGGAATCACCCAGGACGCCGAACACAAGTTCTGGTACAACATGAAGACCGGCCAGGTCGAACAGGGTTTCCTGTCGCCTGCCCCCGACCGCGTCGGCCCGTTCGACACGCACGCCGAGGCGGAGAACGCCCTCGAGAAGCTGCGCGAGAACAGCGCCAAGTGGGCTGAGGACGACGCGGCGGAGAACCGCTAGAAGCTGTGCTCGGGGGCGGGGAACGTCCCGTCCTGCACGTCCGCCTTGTACGCGGTCGCCGCCTGGGTCAGGACCCCCTGCAGATCGGCGTACTGCTTCACGAAGCGCGGGATGCGGCCGGTGGTGAAGCCTGCCCAGTCCGTCCAGACGAGCAGCTGCCCGTCCACATCCGGGCCGGCGCCGACGCCGATGGTCGGGATGCGCAGCTCGGCCGTGACCCGCGCCGCCACCTCAGCAGGCACCATCTCCATGACCACCGCGAACGCGCCGGCGTCCTCGACAGCGTGCGCGTCGGCGAGCAGCTGCTCAGCGCCTTCGCCGCGACCCTGGATGATGTGGCCTCCGAGCCCGTGCTCGCTCTGCGGCGTGAAGCCGATGTGCGCCATGACGGGGATGCCTGCATCCACGATCCGGCGGATCTGCTCCGCGCTGCGAACGCCGCCCTCCAGCTTGACCGCGTGGGCTCCCGTCTCCTTCATGAACCGCACCGCTGTGTGCAGCGCCTCCAGCGGCCCCGTCTCGTATGAGCCGAACGGCATGTCCGCCACGACGAACGCGCGCTTGACAGCACCGGCCACCGCGCGGGTGAGCGGGATCAGCTCGTCGACCGTGACCGGGAGGGTCGTCTCGTAGCCGAGCACGTTGTTGCCCGCCGAGTCGCCGACCAGCAGGAAGTCGATGCCTGCCGCGTCGAAGATCTGCGCGGTGAGCTGGTCGTAGCTGGTGAGGCCGGTGAACTTGGCGCCCTCCTCCTTCGCGGCCTGGAAGTGCCTGGTGCGGACGCGCTTGAGCGACTGCATCGACGACGTCGTCGGGTGGGCGGACGGCATAGGAGACTGCTCTGACATGGCCTCAGTCTAATGACGCGTTCAGACTCGGAAACGGACGAGCCCGGCGCCTGAATCGAGCCCTCGAAACCACTAGTCTGGGAAGGCTGACGAAAGGGGCAGGATGGACAAGCAGCGCGACTTCGTTCTTCGCACGATCGAGGAACGTGGCATCAAGTTCGTGAGGCTGTGGTTCACCGACGTCGTCGGCACACTCAAATCCGTCGCCATCGCGCCCGCCGAGGTGGAGGGCGCGTTCAGCGAGGGGCTCGGCTTCGACGGCTCCGCCATCGAAGGCCTGACCCGCGCTTACGAGTCCGACCTGCTCGCGCATCCGGACCCCACCACGTTCCAGATCCTCCCGTGGCGCGGCGAGATCGACCCGACAGCGCGCATGTTCTGCGACATCACCACCCCGGACGGGCAGCCGTCGGTGTCCGACCCTCGCAACGTCCTCAAGCGCACGCTGGAGAAGGCGGCCGACCGCGGGTTCACGTTCTACACGCATCCCGAGATCGAGTTCTACCTGCTCAAGTCTTCGGCGTTCGACGAGAACGGCCCGGAGCCCGTCGACTCGGCAGGCTACTTCGACAACGTGCCTGGCGGCACAGCCCACGACTTCCGTCGCCGGTCGGTCAGGATGCTCGAAGACCTCGGCATCTCCGTCGAGTTCAGCCACCACGAGGCGGGGCCGGGTCAGAACGAGATCGACCTGCGCTACGCGGACGCCCTCACCACGGCCGACAACATCATGACCTTCCGCACGGTGATCAAAGAGGTCGCCATCGAGCAGGGCGTGTACGCCACGTTCATGCCGAAGCCGCTCTCCGGCCACCCCGGCTCGGGGATGCACACCCACATGTCGCTGTTCGAGGGCGACACCAACGCGTTCTTCGAGGCAGGCGCCGAGTACCAGCTCTCCAAGGTCGGCCGTCACTTCATCGCCGGCCTGCTGCGCCACGCGCCGGAGATCACCGCCGTGACCAACCAGTTCGTCAACTCGTACAAGCGCCTCTGGGGCGGCGATGAGGCGCCGAGCTTCGTCTGCTGGGGACACAACAACCGGTCGGCGCTCGTCCGCGTCCCGCTCTACAAGCCCAACAAGGGCCAGAGCTCGCGCGTCGAGTACCGCGCCATCGATTCCGCGGCCAACCCGTACCTCTCGTTCTCGCTCATGCTGGCCGCCGGCCTCAAGGGCATCGAGGAGCAGTACGAGCTGCCGCCGGAGGCCGAGAACAACGTCTGGGCCCTCAGCGACGCTGAGCGCCGTGCCCTCGGATACAACCAGCTCCCCGCGAGCCTCGACCACGCCATCTCGCTGATGGAGGAGTCGGAGCTGGTGGCGGAGACCCTCGGCGAGCAGGTCTTCAACTACGTGCTGCTGAACAAGCGGCAGGAGTGGTCGGCCTACCGCGCCCAGGTCACGCCGTACGAGCTGCGCACCAACCTCGAGATCCTTTAGGCGCCGTGCCGCGCGACCAGCTCTCACTGACCACTCTCGCGCGGTCGGGCTTCGTCGGCCTGAGCTCGGTGCGTGCTCAGCTCGACGAGCTGGCAGCGCTCACCGGGGTGACGGTCGAGGACGCGCTTCCCGCGTTCTCGGTGGCCGCCGACCCTGACACGGCACTCGGCTGCACGCTCGCCCTGGTGCGCCGTGCTCCCGACCGCGCAGCCCCGTACCTGCGCAGGCAGGACGCGGCCAAGCGCATCCTGAAGGTGATCGGCGCGTCCGAAGGGATCGGCGAGTTCTTCCTGCGGCAGCCGGACCAGCTGGATGCGCTGAGCGAGCCCGTCACGCGCCTCCCGTCGGCCGCCGAGCTGCGCGACGACCTGCTGGATGCGGTCGGCGCGGTCGACGGCTTCGCCTCTGTCACAGAGGAGGAGGCCTGGACCGCTCTGCGCATCCGGTATCGCAGGCGCCTGGTGCAGGTGGCGAGCTTCGACCTGGAGCAGGCGGATCCCGTCGACGGCTTCGACGCGGTCGCCGCCACCATCTCCGACCTGGCGGGCGCGGCGCTCGAGGCGTCGCTGGCGATCGCCAGGCGGCAGACCAGCGGAACAGGCCCCGGCCGGTTCCCGGAGGCGGAGGTGCGCGCGACGCGCATCGCGATCATCGGCATGGGCAAGGCGGGCGCCCGCGAGCTCAACTACGTCAGCGACGTGGATGTGATCTACGTCGCGGAGGGCGATGAGGAGGAAGGCGTCTCCTCCGGCCGCGCCGTCGACATCGCCACGCGGCTCGCGATGCTGACCATGCGGGGCATCCACGATCCTGCCATCGAGCCCGGCCTCTGGGAGGTCGACCCGAACCTGCGTCCAGAGGGCAAGGACGGCGCTCTGGTGCGCACTCTCGAATCGCACATCGCCTACTACGACAGGTGGGCGAAGGGCTGGGAGTTCCAGGCGCTGCTGAAGGCGCGCCCGCTCGCCGGGGATCTCGACCTGGGGGAGCGCTACGTCACCGCACTCGCCCCCAAGGTGTGGAGCAGCGCGTCCAGGGAGAACTTCGTGGAGTCCGTGCAGCGGATGCGCGAGCGGGTCACCGACAACATCCCGGACGATGAGGTGCACTACCAGCTGAAGCTCGGCCCCGGCGGCTTGCGCGACGTGGAGTTCACGGTGCAGCTGCTCCAGCTCGTGCACGGGCAGACGGACGACCTGGTGCGGCAGCGCGACACCCTCTCCGCCCTCGCCGCGCTGGCCGCGCAGGGCTACATCGGCCGCGAGGAGTCCGCCGACTTCTCGCGCGACTACCGCACGCTGCGCCTGATGGAGCACAGACTGCAGCTGCGCCACCTGTCCCGCACACACTTGATGCCGCGCGACGAGAGCGACCAGCGGGTGCTCGCGCGGGCCACGGGGCTCGCACCCGGCGCCGAGCAGCTCTTCGAGCGCTGGAACGCGATCAAGCACCGGGTGCGCGGGCTGCACGAGCGGCTGTTCTACCGGCCACTGCTGAGCGCCGTCGCCTCCACCCCCAGCGAAGACACGAACCTCACCGGCCAGGCTGGACTGACGAGCGCGCAGGCAGAGGCCCGCCTCGCCGCCATCGGCTTCCGGGATGCGCGTGGTGCGCTCGCCCACATCGGTGCGCTCACCGGCGGGGTGTCCAGGCGCGCGACCATCCAGCGGCATCTGCTCCCCGTGATGCTGCAGTGGTTCGCCGCCGGCGCCGATCCCGACTACGGTCTGCTCACCTTCCGCCGCCTCAGCGAGGACCTCGGCTCCACCCACTGGTATCTCCGGATGCTGCGCGACTCTTCCGGGGCGGCAGAGCGGCTGACCAGGGTGCTGTCCGGGTCGCGGTTCGCCGGGGAGTTGCTGGGGCGCATCCCGGAATCGGTGGCGTGGCTGGAGTCGGAGGAGGACCTGCGACCACGGTCGGCCGCGCTGTTGCGCGAGGAGACGAAGGCGATCCTCGGCCGTCACGCCTCAGCGGAGTCCGCTGCGTCCGCGCTGCGCGCCGCCAGGAGGCGCGAGGTGCTGCGCCTGGCGTTCTCCGGCATCCTCGGGTTCAGCACGATCGAGGAGCTGGCGCAGGGGCTCACCGCGGTCACGGAGAACGTGATCGCCGGTGTGCTGGAGGCGATCAGGGAGAGCCGCGACGACCGGGACCTGTTCGAGTTCGCGGTGATCGGGATGGGCAGGTTCGGCGGCCGCGAGCTCGGTTTCGGGTCCGACGCCGACGTGATGTACGTGTTCCGCGCTCTCGGCGACGACCAGGATGCTGCGCACCGCGCGGCCCTGCAGGTGGTCTCCGACCTGGGCAGGCTCACCGAGGACAACGTCCTCCCGCTCGACCTGGACATCGGCCTGCGGCCGGAGGGCAAGAACGGCACCCCTGTCCGATCTCTCGACTCGTATCGCGCGTACTACCAGCGCTGGTCGCTCACCTGGGAGGCCCAGGCACTGCTGCGCGCACGGGGGGTGGCGGGCGACGCCGGCCTCCTCGACGACTTCGAGCGCGTGGCAGACGACGTGCGCTACCCGGCGGCGATCGCCGAGCAGGCCGTCCGCGAGGTCAAGCGCATCAAGGCCCGCGTCGAGAGCGAGCGCCTCCCGCAGGGCGCAGACCCGGCCAGGCACCTCAAGCTCGGCCGCGGCTCGCTGAGCGACGTGGAGTGGTTCGTGCAGCTCATCCAGTTGCAGCATGCAGCCGCTGTGCCCGATCTGCAGACCACATCCACCCTGGATGCGCTCCGCGTCGCCGCCGAGACCGGGTACGTGACAGCGGAGGACGCCGCGAAGCTCCGCGACGCCTGGGTGTTCGCCTCCCGCGCCAGGTCGGCGATGACACTCTGGACCAACAAGACGGCCGACGTCCTCCCTTCGGATCGCGTCGCCCTCGACGGCGTCGCCCGCCTGATGGAGTACCCGCCGGGCTCGGCCAGCCGCCTCGAAGAGGACTACCTCGCCGTCACCCGCCGCGCCCGCGCGGTCTTCGAGCGCTCGTTCTACGGCCAGCCCGACAGGCCGACACCCTCGGTCTGAGCACGCACCCGGCGCCGGCGCCGGCGCCGATGCCGGCGCCGGTGCCGCCAGCCCGACAGCCACGGGGCCGGGGGTAGCATCCCGGAGCCTGCGGCGTACAGTCCGACTCCTAAGCGGACGAGGAAACGAACGAGGAGATGACCGACATGGTTGAGCGCGACACCACGCATCCGGACCCGGACGACCTGCCCGATGGCTCAGGCACAGACGCCGAGTCGCCGGACGACGGCAAGGACACCGCTTCTGGTGGTGGCGCGGATGACCGATAAGCAGCGGCCGGAGACGACCAGCCACCCGGACGGCGTCGATCCGGAGCACGGCACCGATCCCGACGGGACGCCGGTGGAGAACCCGTCGGGAGGGTAGCGACCACACGACCGCCCGGGTACGCGCGGTCTGGAAACAGACGAGTCCGCACGAGCTGCGGTGCCGGTCGCTTTCGCGGCCGGTCCTGCAACTCGTGCGGACTCTGTGCGGGCAGCGCGCCCGCGACGTCGTGACTCCCGCGAGCTGACGCGGGACGCCGGCTACACGCCGAAGTACAGCTCGTACTCGAACGGGTGCGGACGCTGCGCGAGGGGCTTGATCTCCTTCTCGCGCTTGTAGTCGATCCAGGTCTCGATGAGCTCCGGGGTGAACACGCCGCCTGCGAGCAGGAACTCGTGGTCGGCCTCGAGCGCATCCAGAACCTCGGCGAGGGTGCCGGGGACCTGGGGAATGTTCTTGGCCTCCTCGGGCGGGAGCTCGTAGAGGTCCTTGTCGACAGGCTCGTGCGGCTCGATGCGGTTCTTGATGCCGTCGAGGCCGGCCATGAGCTGGGCGGCGAACGCGAGGTACGGGTTGCCGGACGCGTCAGGGGCGCGGAACTCGATGCGCTTCGCCTTCGGGTTGGTGCCCGTGATCGGGATGCGGATGGACGCCGAGCGGTTTCCGGCCGAGTAGACCAGGTTGACCGGGGCCTCGAAGCCGGGGACCAGACGGTGGAACGAGTTCACGGTCGGGTTGGTGAACGCCAGGACGGCCGGGGCGTGCTTGAGCAGGCCGCCGATGTACCAGCGGGCGATGTCGGAGAGGCCGCCGTAGCCCGCCTCGTCATAGAACAGCGGCTTGCCGTCGTTCCACAGCGACTGGTGGGTGTGCATCCCCGAGCCGTTGTCGCCGAACAGCGGCTTCGGCATGAAGGTCGCGACCTTGCCCCACAGCTCAGCCGTGTTCTTCACGATGTACTTGAACTTCAGAATGTCGTCCGCCGCGTGCACCATGGTGTCGAAGCGGTAGTTGATCTCGGCCTGGCCGCCGGTGCCCACCTCGTGGTGTGCGCGCTCCAGGATGAGGCCGGCGTCGATCAGCTTCAGCGAGATGTCGTCGCGCAGGTCGGCCTGCTTGTCGACGGGAGACACCGGGAAGTATCCGCCCTTGTACGGGGTCTTGTTGGCGAGGTTTCCGCCTTCCTCGACGCGACCGGTGTTCCAGGCGCCCTCCTCGGAGTCCACCGAGTAGAAGCTGGAGTGCTGGTTCACCTCGTAGCGGACGTCGTCGAAGATGTAGAACTCGGCCTCCGGAGCGAAGAACGCGGTGTCGGCGATGCCGGTGGATGCGAGGTACTTCTCCGCCTTCTTGGCGACCTGGCGCGGGTCCTTCGAGTAGATCTCGCCGTTGCGCGGGTTGTAGATGTCGAAGACCATGATGAGCGTGCGCTCGGCACGGAAGGGGTCCACGTACGCCGTCGAGACGTCGGGGATGAGCTGCATGTCCGATTCGTGGATGGACGCGAAGCCGCGGATGGACGATCCGTCGAAGAGCTGGCCGACGGAGAAGAACTCCTCATCGACGGTCGACGCGGGGATGTTGAAGTGCTGCTGCACACCGGGCAGATCGGTGAAGCGGATATCAAGGAACTTGACGTCGGTGTCCTTGATGAACTTGAGCACCTCGGAAGAATCACGGAACATGCGGAGGACTCCCAAAAATGGATTGAGGTGGTGGACTGCACCTGCAGCCCAAGACCCAACGTAGGGGGACGGAGTTTCCCCGGGGTGACGCAAATGTTTCCGGCGTGTTACGCATACCCGTGGCCGGTAAACTCGTCCAGTGCCCCAGAACCCGCAATCGTCCAGCAACGGCAACATCGCTCCGAGTCGCTATCCCGGTGAACGACTGGGACTCCCGGAGTCCGGCAGGGGGTCCGTCGGCCGCGTAGGGCGCCGGATCGGCGCCATCGTGATCGACTGGGCGATCGCCTATCTTATTTCGTTCGCGTTCTTCCGGGTCGACGGAATCGCGAACGGCTGGGCCACGACGGGCATCTTCGTGCTCATGCAGATCGTCTTCATCCCGACCATCGGCGGCGGCATCGGCCACCGGGTGCTCGGGATGCGCGTGGTCGCCATCCGCGGAGGCTGGGTCGGCCTGTGGCGCCCCGTCGTCCGATCGCTGCTGCTCGCGGTCGTGATCCCCGCGCTCGTCTGGGACTCCGACCAGCGCGGCTTCCACGACAAGATCGCCGGCACCGTCCTCATCCGAGCCTGACCCTGCCGCCCCCACCCTCGACAGCAAGAATCGAGCCGGGACTTATGCACGCGACTCGCCGGTCGCGATAGTGCATAAGTCCCGGCTCGATCGCTGGGGACGCGAGGGTCAGCGTGCGCGCTGGGCGCGGACCTTCATCGGGTCGATGCCCTTCGGGATCGGCATGGCGTTCTCGAGCGACTGCAGACGGTTGCTGATGGCCATCACCTCGGCCTTGGTCAGCGTCGGCTTGATCTTGGCGAGCACGCGCGGGATCTTGTGAAGGGGAGTGGCGTCCGCATCCGGCCCGACGCTGATCGTCGTGACGGGCACGTTCGGAAGCACACGGGTGACCTTGCGGCGCTCCTCGTCGATCATCCGCTGGGTGCGGGTCTTCGGACCCTCGCTGATGAGGACGACGCCGCCGCGGCCAGTGGCACGGTAGATCGCATCCTGGGTCTTGCCGTTGACGGCGACCGGCATCTCCGAACCGCGCCAGCTGCGCTTGAGCGAGCTGCGCAGCACGGCGCCGACCGCTCCGGGCTGGCCCTCGATCTGCGAGTACGCGGCACGCTCGGCGCGGCGACCGAGGATGATGAGGCCCACCAGCACACCGGCGAGCACACCGGCGAGGATCCACATCGCCATCGTGAAGCCGTTGCCGTCCGAGAGGAAGATCGCGAGCAGCACGCCGACGATGATCGGCAGCACGATGCCGCCCACGATGTACAACACCGCCCGGTTGTCGTAGCGGCGGGTCATCTGGAAGACCTGCCACATCTGCTTGAGCCGACCGGGCTCCTTGGTGGACTTGTCCTTGCGTGCCATAGTCACAAGGATACCGGCTCGGCTGCCCGCGCAGTGACGTTGTTCGCGGTCAGGAGACGGCCTGCGCGAAGCCGAGCGACGCATCCGCCAGATGACGGAGCTGTTCCGGCACGTCGCGGCCTTTCGCCTCCATCGACTGCGCCCACAACCGGCCTGCCCTGTACGAGGAACGCACGAGCGGACCGGCCAGCACGCCGAGGAAGCCGATGGCCTCCGCCTCCTCCTTCAGCTCCACGAACTCGTCTGGATGCACCCACCTGGCCACCGGCAGATGCCGAGGGCTCGGCCGCAGATACTGGGTGATCGTGATGATGTCGGTGCCTGCATCGTGCAGGTCGCGCAGAGCCTGGCTGATCTCCTCGCGTTCCTCGCCCATCCCGAGGATGAGGTTGGACTTGGTGATGAGCCCGGCGGCGCGTCCCTGCGTGATGACGTCGAGCGACCGTTCGTAGCGGAACGCCGGCCGGATGCGCTTGAAGATGCGCGGGACCGTCTCGACGTTGTGCGCGAACACCTCGGGTTGGGCTGAGAAGACCTCGCCGAGGTAGTCGGGGTTGCCGGAGAAGTCCGGCACCAGGATCTCGACGCCGGTGCCAGGGCTCTGCCGGTGGATCTCGCGGATCGTCTCGGCGTACAGCCAGGAGCCTTCGTCGTCGAGGTCGTCGCGGGCGACGCCGGTGACGGTGGCGTAGCGCAGGTCCATCTTCGCCACGGACTCGGCGACGCGACGCGGTTCGTCTGTGTCGTAGTCCGCGGGCTTGCCTGTGTCGATCTGGCAGAAGTCGCACCTGCGGGTGCACTGGGCGCCCCCGATCAGGAAGGTCGCCTCCCTGTCCTCCCAGCACTCGTAGATGTTGGGGCAGCCGGCCTCCTGGCACACCGTGTGCAGTTCCTCGCTCTTCACAAGGCTCTGCAACTGCTGGTACTCGGGCCCCATCCTGGCCTTGGTCTTGATCCACTCCGGCTTGCGCTCGATGGGGGTCTGGGCGTTGCGGATCTCGAGGCGCAGCATCTTGCGCCCCTCTGGCACTGCGCTCACGCGGCGGTCTCCCGTTCGGTGTCGAATTCTCTGTCGAAGCGGGCCACGATGAGGGGCACGACGTCTTCCGGGGTGACCGTGCGGCCGAGCACGCGGCTGATCGAGGTGATCCCCGCATCCCGGATGCCGCACGCGACGATGGCGTCGTACGCCTCGAAGGTGTTCGAGCAGTTGAGCGCGAAGCCGTGCATGGTGACGCCCTCTGCGACGCGGATACCGATGGCGGCGATCTTCTCGTCGCGCTGGACGCCGCGGATCCACACCCCCGATCTGCCGTCCACCCGCTCGCCCGTGACGCCGAGTTCGGCGAGCACGTCGATCAGGATGCTCTCGAGTCGCCGGACATAGCCGACGACGTCGATGGGCTCGGAGAGATGGAGAATCGGGTATCCAACGAGCTGCCCTGGCCCGTGCCAGGTGATCTTCCCTCCGCGGTCGACGTCGATGACGGGAGTCCCGTCTGTCGGCCTTTCGTCGGGCTCCGTGCGTTTGCCCGCGGTGTACACCGAGGGATGCTCGAGGAGGATGACAGTATCTGGCGCCCGGCCTGCAACGACATCAGCGTGCATGGCACGCTGCTGCTGAAGGGCCTCGGAATACGGCACGGAGTTGGCGCTTAGCCCCGTGACGACGTAGTCGACCACGCAGCCAGTCTATGTGGTCACCGGTTCTCCACAACTCGGGGGCGGTGCGCGTTGTCCACGGATTCGCTGCGCGAGCTCCGATGCGCTCCCGGATGCTCTGAAATGGCGTCATGCCGAACGAACTGAACGCCGTCCACCGCGCACGCGCCACCCTGTCTCGAACCCCCGACCTCGCTCGCCTCGCCGCCGCCCGCGCCAGGGAGCGGGGGTGGCGGACGCTCACGACCCTGTCAGTGGATGCGCGGGAGCTCCGCCAGGTGGTGATGCTTCCGGAGCGCCCGCATCCCGTAGTGCTGTGCGCGCGGGTGCGCGCCGCCGCCGCGCCAGGCTCCGCGTGGGAGGCGGCGGCGCGCAGGGAGGCGAGGTCGGAGCACGTCGTCGGGGTGCTGGCGGGGCTGCCGCCCGACGGAAGCGTGGAGACGGATCGGTCAGGCACTGTCGAGTTCCTGATGCTGGAACACGCTCAGGGCGGAACGCTGTCCGCGCTGCTCGATCGCCGCCGGATGGTGAGAGCGGACGAGGCAGTGACCATCCTGATCGGCACCGCCTCCGGTCTCGGCGCCCTGCACGAGGCGGGGTGGGCGGTGGGCGGACTCACCGCCGACGGCATCGCGTTCCGGCCGGACGGCTGCCCAGCCGTCGACGGGCTCCGGGATGCGCGACCACTCACGGACGCCGACGCTCTGTCGGACCGCCGCGCGTATCGCGCCATCGCTGAGCAGCTGTGCACGCTCGTTCCCTCACCGGGCGGCTGGCGCTTGCTCGACGCGGTGGATGCTGCGCTCTCGGTCCCTGTGGCGCACGCCGGATCTAACGCCGGCCCGTGGGAACGGGCGATCTCCGGCGTGCTCGCGGTGGTCGAACCCGGCATCGTGCGCCTGGGGGAGGACGTGGACGCGGCAGGAGCGAGTGCGGCAGGGATCGGGGCGGCAGGGATGCGTGCGATGGGCGGTGCTGCCAGGGAGGTCGGAGCTCACGGGGCGGGTGCGACTGTCGAGTCGCACGCAGGGTCCGCACCGGTCGTCGGCCTGGGCGCCGGTGGGGAGGGCAGCCGGACACCTCGGCGGACGCACGGCGAGCTCGTCGCTGCGGGGCTGCGCGTCGCCGCCGATCATGCCCGGCGCTCGGCGGTGCGACGTGATCAGCAGCGTCGGCCGGAGACCGACCGGGGAGGTGCGGAGGCGCTGCCGCACCGCTCAGCCGCCTCCGCGCTCTCCCCCTTATCGGCATACGAACCGGTCGCGGCGGTCACCGACGTCCTCCTCGACGGACAGCCGGTCGCACACGTCACAGGCCGACTGCGCGCCTGGCTGGCAGTGCGCAAGAAGCTCGTGGCCGTTGCGGTCGCTCCTGTCGTCGCCATCGGCGCCGTCCTCGTGCTCCTCCCCGGCCCGGCCGATGCGGACGGTGCGGGAGCGGGCAGCGATGGCGTGGGAGCGGGTGGAGCGAGCGGGACACGCTCGGGTGCGCCGGCAGCGAGGACGGGATCGGGGCGGTCTGGGCCGGCGCCGGAGGATCAACGCACGTCCTCACCGTCATCCTCTCCGCCGTCGCCGGCCCCGCCGTCGTCCCCGCCCTCATCCTCACCGCCCGGGGTGCCAGGCGCCGCAGGTGCGCCCGTGGACGGGGAGCCCGTGGAGGCCGCTCCCGTGCTGCTGCGTGCCCGCTATGCGTGCTTCGCGGCGAAGGCGCGAGAGGCGGCCTGCCTGAACGACATCGTGCAGGCGGGGTCGCCGCTCGCGGAGTCGGATCGCGCCGCGCTCGACGGTGCCGTCCTCGCAGAGGAGTTCGACTACGCCGGTGCCGCCGTGGAGCTCATGCAGCGCTGGGGCGACGCCGCGCTGGTGTCTGTGGCACCGGACAGGGCTCGCACGCCGAAAAGCGAACCGGCCTCGCTCCTGATGGTCAGGAGCGAGGCCGGCTGGCGACTGCGGGAGGTGTTCCCGTGATCAGATGCCGAGGTTCGCCTCGAAGTTGCCGCCCTCGAGACGGTTCTTCACCGCGACGAGGAAGCGGGACGCGTCGGCGCCGTCGACGATCCGGTGGTCGTACGAGAGGGCCAGGTAGACGGTGGAACGGATCGCGATCGAGTCGGTTCCGTCTGCCGAGATGACGACGGGGCGCTTCGTGACGATGCCGGTGCCGAGGATGGCCACCTGGGGGAGGAACACGACGGGAGTGTCGAACAGCGCGCCACGCGAACCGGTGTTGGTCAGCGTGAACGTGCCGCCCGCGAGCTCGTCGGGCTTCAGACGGTTCTCACGGGTGCGCTCTGCGAGGTCCGCGATCTCCTTGGCGAGACCGGCGAGGTCGAGCTCCGAGGCGTTGCGCACCACGGGGGTGAGCAGGCCGCGCTCGGTGTCGACGGCGATCGACATGTTCTCGTGGTCCGGGTAGACGATCGAGTCGCCGTCGATGGTCGCGTTGATGACGGGGTACGTCTTCAGCGCCTCGGCGGCGGCCAGAGCGAAGAACGGGAGGAAGGACAGCTTGACGCCGGTCTTGGTCTGGAAGTCGGCCTTGACCTTGTCGCGGAACACGGCGACCTTGGTCACGTCGACCTCGACCACCGAGGTGAGCTGAGCGGACGACTGCATCGAGACGACGGCGCGCTCGGCCACGACCTTGCGCAGACGCGACATCGGCTGCGTCGTGCCGCGCAGCGGCGACACCTCGGGCGCCGGTGCAGCAGCAGCGGTCGACGGGGCAGCAGAAGCAGCGGGAGCGGCAGCCGCGGAGAGGATGTCCTCCTTGCGGATGCGTCCGCCGACACCGGTTCCGGTCACGGTCGACAGGTCGATGCCCTGCTCGTTCGCGAGCTTGCGGACGATCGGGGTGACATACCCTGCGTTGCCGGCGTGCGCGCCACCCGAGGATGCGGGAGCTGCGGCAGGAGCCGGAGCCGCGGCAGGAGCCGGAGCCGCGGCAGGAGCCGGAGCAGCGGCGGGCGCGGGTGCGGCGGCGGGTGCCGGTGCGGCGGCGGGCGCGGGTGCGGCGGCGGGTGCCGGTGCGGGTGCGGCAGCCGGTGCGGCGGCGGGTGCCGGTGCAGCTTCCGCAGCCGGTGCGGGAGCAGCAGCGACGGGCGCGGCCGGTGCGGCCTCAGCAGCCGGTGCGGGAGCAGCCTCTGCGGCGGGCGCAGGTGCAGCCTCCGCTGCCGCCTCAGCGGGCGCGGCCTCGGCCGGAGCGGCTTCAGCGGGCGCGGCCTCAGCCGGTGCGGCCTCAGCCTCGGCGGGTGCGGCCGCGGCGGCGGGAGCGGCCGGAGCCTCGCCTCCGCCGGAGCCGTCGCCGATCGTCACGAGCGCAGTGCCCACCTCGACGGTCTCGTCCTCCTGCACCAGGATCGCCTCGATGACGCCCGCGATGGGGGAGGGGATCTCGGTGTCGACCTTGTCGGTCGAGACTTCGAGCAGGGGCTCGTCCACCTCGACACGGTCGCCAACGTTCTTCAGCCAGCGGGTGACCGTGCCTTCCGTGACACTCTCGCCGAGTGCCGGGAGGCTGACGGATTCGCTCATGAGCTTGTCTCCTTCAAACCAATTCGTTCAGTAGTTTATTGCAGTCGCGCCGACCGGCGGCGGACTAAAGGGTGTGCAGCGGCTTGCCTGCCAGGTACAGGAACGCCTCGCCCAGCGACTCGTTCTGCGTGGGGTGCGCGTGGATGAGCGGGGCGATGTCCTCCGGGTACGCCTCCCAGTTCACCGCGAGCTGTGCCTCGCCGATGAGCTCGCCGACGCGGGCGCCGATCATGTGGACGCCGACCACGGGGCCGTCGATCACGCGGACGACCTTCACCGAACCGTTGGTGCCGATGATCTCGCTCTTGCCGTTGCCGGCCAGGCTGTAGTCGTAGCTCGACACCTTGTCAGCGCCGTACTGCTCGACGGCCTTGGCCTCCGAGAGGCCGACAGAGGCGACCTCGGGGTCGCAGTACGTGACCTTCGGGATGTTGACATCCGGGACGATGATCGGGTTCAGGCCCGCGATCTCCTCCGCGACGAAAATGCCCTGCTGGAAGCCGCGGTGGGCGAGCTGCAGGCCGGGGACGATGTCGCCGACCGCGTAGACGCCGGGAACGCTGGTCTGCAGACGCTCGTCGGTGATCACGAAGCCGCGGTCGAGGGTGACGCCTGCCTCCTCGTAGCCGAGGTTGGCCGTCGACGGGCCACGGCCGACGGCGACGAGCAGCAGCTCGGCGTCGACGGTGTCGCCGTTCTCGAGCGTGACGACGACGCCGTCGTCGTTCTGGGTGACGCCGGAGAACCGGACGCCGAGACGGTAGTCGATGCCGCGGCGGCGGAACGCGCGCTCCAGCGACTTGCTGATGGTCTCGTCCTCGTTGGGGACGAGGTGCGGGAGCGCCTCGATGATGGTGACGTCAGCGCCGAAGGACTTCCAGACGCTGGCGAACTCGACGCCGATGACTCCGCCGCCGAGCACGGCGACCTTCTTCGGGACGAAGTCCAGCTCGAGGGCCTGCTCGCTCGTGATGACGCGGCCGCCGATCTCCAGACCGGGGAGCGAGCGCGAGTACGAGCCCGTCGCGAGGATGACGTTCTTGCCGACGATGGTGTCCTCGCCGACCTGCACGGTGGTGGGGGAGGTGAGACGACCCTCACCCTCGATGACCGTGATCTTGCGAGCCTTGACCAGGCCCTGCAGTCCCTTGTACTTCTTGGCGACGATGCCCTGGCGGTACTCCGTCACACCGTTGATGTCGATGCCCTGGAACTCGGTGACGATGCCGTACTTCGACGACTCGCGCGAGTAGTCCGCCACCTCGGCCGCGTGCAGCAGCGCCTTGGTGGGGATGCATCCCCGGTGCAGGCAGGTGCCTCCGACCTTGTCTTTCTCGATCATCCCAACGGTGAAACCGAGCTCGGCCGCACGCAGCGCTGCTGCGTAGCCTCCACTCCCACCGCCGAGTACCACAATGTCAAAGTTCTGCTCAGACACCCAGCTACTCCCTCGCGCATCAAGATTCGTGACACGACCCTGCCCCGAGGGGTCACTCGTGGGCAGGCGTTTGAATGCGGCAAGAATTTTTCTTGCCCATACGACCCTACTACTTCCGGGAAAAGTCCTCGGCCAACCGGATGAGCGCTCGCACCGTGACGGCGGTCGGTCCCTTGCCGGTGAAACCGTATGGCGAGGCAGGTCCCTTGGCCGGCCCGGCGATGTCGAGGTGGGCCCACGGGATGCGCGGCGAATCCTCAGCATCTCCTGTGCGTCCGACGAACTCCTGCAGGAAGACGGCTGCGAGCAGCATCCCGCCTGCGGTGTTGCCAGGGTTCGCGTTGGCGATGTCGGCGACTTCGGAGTTGATGGTCGCGCGCAGCTCGCCGGGCAGCGGCATCGGCCAGAGCAGTTCACCGGACGCCTTCGCGGCCTCGACCACCTCGCCGACCAGGGCGTCGTCTCCCATGACGGCGGCGTAGCGGGTGCCGAGCGCGACCATGGCAGCGCCGGTGAGCGTCGCGACGTCCACGATCGCGTCCGGCTGCTCCTCGCTCGCCGCGACCAGTCCGTCCGCCATCACCAGACGGCCTTCCGCATCCGTGTTCAGCACCTCGACGGTCCTGCCCCCGCGGATGCGCAGCACGTCGTTCGGCCGAATCGCCGAGCCGGACGGCATGTTCTCCGCGATGCAGAGCCAGGCCGTCACCTTCACGGGGAGGGCGAGCCTGGCGGCGGCGAGCACGACGGCCAGCACCGTGGCGGCGCCGGTCATGTCGTACTTCATTCCGACCATCCCGGTCGGCGGCTTGAGCGAGAGCCCGCCGGTGTCGAACGTGATGCCCTTGCCGACCAGCGCGAGATGCTTCCCGGCTCCCGCGGGCGCGTAGGTGACCTTGACCAGTCGCGGCGGCCTGGCGGAGCCCTGGCCGACCCCGAGGATGCCGCCGAAGCCGCCTGCTTCGAGCTGCGTCTCGTCCCACACCCGCACCTCGACCGGCAGCCCGGCGGCGGCGCGCTCTGCGGCGTCGGCGAGGGTCGCCGGGTAGAGGTCGAGCGGCGGCGCGTTGACGAGGTCCTTGACGAGCGCGACGGCCTCTGCGGACGCGACAGCGCGGGCGACGAGAGCGTCAGCCCCGGATGCGTCGTCGCCGGATGCGCCGGCAGGCATCCCGACGACGTCGATGGATGCGACAGGCGCCTTCACCGACGCCTTCGACGCCTCGCGGTACTCCGTGAAGGCGTACGAGCCGATCGCCGCGCCCTCCAGCGCGGCCGCGAGCTGCTCGTCGCCGTCCGTCGGCAGGGCGACCGTCACCGCGGCCGTGCCGGCCAGCTGGCGGATTCCGCTGCCAGCGGCGTACCGCAGCGCGTCCGCATCCACCGGCTCCGGCAGTCCGATCACCGCGAGCGATGGGCCCGTCCCGCTGCCAGGCAGCCGCACCAGCTCGTCCTTGCCGCCGCCGAAGCCGACGGCCTGGAGCTGCGCTGCGACATCGCCAGCCGCGCGCACGACGTCTTCGACGGCCGAGGCGGCCGTCACGACGATCGAGCCGCCGGATGCGCGCGCGCCGATCAGGAGCACGTCGCCTGCCGGGGAGACGACGGAGGAGGACGAGAGCGAAAGAGAGGGGACGGTCATGCTTCGAATCTAGCCGTTCGGCCCCGGTGCGCCAGTGCGGTGGGGGTCGGGGGTGCGTGTTCGCTGTGGGCGTGCGACTTCGAAGCCCGTTCGCAGCGTCGGGCCGGAACGGTCGGCCTAGAGTTGAAATATGCATGATCCGGCCGAGCTGTACGACCTGAACGAGCCCCTCTCCGAGGTGCCGGAAGGGCTCAACCTGGTCGCCGGTCTGACCGGCTTCGCCGACGCCGGTTCCGGCGTCACCCAGCTCGGCACCTATCTGCTCGGCACCCTCGACAACGAGGTCGTGGCCACGTTCGACACGGACATCCTGCTCGACTACCGCGCCCGCAGGCCGATCATCTACTTCGACCAGGACCACCTCACCGACTACCAGCCGGCGTCGCTCAAGCTCTACCTCGCGTACGACGAGCTCCGCCAGCCGTTCCTCCTCCTCTCCGGGTTCGAGCCGGACTTCCAGTGGGAGCGCTTCACGCAGGCCGTCCTCGACCTCATCGACAGGCTCAAGGTCAAGTCGGTCACCTGGGTGCACTCCATCCCGATGCCCGTGCCGCACACCCGTCCCATCGGCGTCACGGTCAGCGGCAACCGCACCGACCTCATCGACTCCATGTCCATCTGGAAGCCGCACACCCAGGTGCCGGCGAACGCCCTGCACCTGCTGGAGTTCCGGCTGCAGCAGCTCTCGTATCCGATCGCAGGGTTCATCCTGCTCATCCCGCACTACCTGGCCGACACCGAATACCCTGCGGCGGCGATCGCGGCGCTCGACAGCATCAGCGCCGCGACAGGGCTGATCTTCCCCACCGACCGGCTGCGTCAGGAAGACAGGGAGTTCGTCGCGAACATCGACGAGCAGGTCGACCAGAACGCGGAGCTCGGCCGCCTGGTCGGCACTCTCGAGGAGCGGCACGACAGCTATATGGAGGACAACCAGCTCCGGTCGCCGCTGACCGACCGCGACGGCGAGCTGCCGAGCGCGGACGAGATCGCCGCCGAGCTGGAGAACTTCCTCGCCTTCCGTCGCCACGGCGACGAGGAGAACGGCCCGACCGCATCCTGAGGCACCCAGGCGGTAATACGCTGGTGAGGTGAATTCGCGGCGCTCCTGGCTCATCTTCGGGGTCGGCGTCTTCGCGTACCTCGTCGCTGTCATGCAGCGCACCAGCATCGGCGTCGCCGGGGTCTCCGCCACGGAGCGCTTCCACAGCACGGCGTCCGTGCTGTCGACGCTCGCCGTCGTGCAGCTCATCGTCTACGCCGCCATGCAGATCCCGGTCGGCGTGCTCATCGACAGGGTCGGCTCCCGCACCCTGATGGCGGTGGGCACCGCACTCATGATCGTCGGTCAGGTGACCGTGGCGTTCGCGCCGACCATCGGGGTCGCGATCATCGGGCGCATCCTGGTCGGGGCAGGGGATGCGACGGTCTTCACCTCGCTCATGCGGCTGATCAACTCGTGGTTCAGGGGGAGGCTCGTGCCTCAGCTGTCCCAGTGGATCGGCAACATCGGCCAGCTCGGTCAGGTGCTGTCCGCGATCCCGTTCGCGCTCATCCTGCACCAGGCCGGCTGGACGACCGCTTTTCTCAGCGCCGCCTCGCTGTCGGTCATCGCGCTGATCGGGATCGTCGTCGCGATCTCCGACCGCCCGGTCGGCTCGACGGAGGGACCGCGCCCCGCGAGCTGGGGTGAGTCGCTTCGCCAGTTGCGGATCAGCCTCGCCAGACCCGGCACGCAGCTCGGCTTCTGGTCGCACTTCGTCACCCAGTCCTCCGGGACCGTGTTCAGCCTGATGTGGGGGCTGCCCTTCATGGTGTTCGCGCTCGGCATGGACCCTGCGGAGGCCTCGGGACTGCTGATCGTCGCCGTCGTCGCCGGACTCATCTCCGGTCCGATCCTCGGCGTGCTGACGGCGCGGTATCCGCTGCGCCGCAGCAACCTCGTGCTCGCGATCGTGGCGATGATGGGCGTGGTCTGGGCCGTCGTGCTGCTCTGGCCGGGGACTCCGCCGCTCTGGCTGCTGATCGTGCTGCTGGTCGCCATCGGGATCGGCGGCCCAGGCTCGCTGATCGGCTTCGACTTCGCGCGCACCTCCAACCCGCTGCACAGCCTCGGCTCTGCGAACGGCATCGTCAACGTCGGCGGTTTTCTGGCCAGCTTCGTGATGATGTTCCTGATCGGCGTCGCCCTCGATGCGCAGAACACGGCGCACATCGCGGCGGGAGGCGCGGCCGACCTCTACGCTCTCGATTCGTTCCGCTGGGCGTTCGCCATCCAGTACCTGATCGTCGGCATCGGCGTGGGCTTCCTCATCCACGCCAGGCGCCGCACGCGCCGCCTGCTCTCCGAGGATGAGGGAATAGAAGTGGCCCCGTTGTGGGTTCTACTCTCCGACGCGTGGAAGAGGCGCGGACGAGGGGCGGCAGGCTGACGGACCGGCAGGACGGCAGCGCAGGGCGGATGGCGCACGTTTGGTCGGGGGTGCCCATGAAACGTGCAATAATTGTTGATCGGACCCGTTCATATCCAGGGGCTCGGAGCATTCTGAATGCTCGGCGCACACACCCAGGACTTGACATGGGTCTTAGTAATGTCCGCACGCAACCTGAGCCAGGCCAAGGCGCTTCGGATTCTCGGCCCCTCCGCTTGGTATGAAAGGTGTTCACATGGCAACCCGTGCAGCAACGAAAGCTCCAGAGGCCGAGGTGACCGAGGCCGAGGTCACCGAGACGGCAGCGGCGAAGACCGCGACGAAGACAGCAGCGAAGAAGACGGCGGCGAAGGCTCCCGCGAAGAAGACTCCGGCCAAGAAGGCTCCCGCCAAGAAGGGCGCGACCAAGGCCAAGGGCGACGAGATCGGCGACGACGACGCCGTCGAGATCGACGAGGAAGAGACGGCTGAGGTCGAGGTCGAGGCTGTCGCAGACGACAGCGACGACGCCGACGAGAAGTCGGACGACGACGACGCGAAGCCCGCCGTTGTCGAAGAGCCCCTCCCGACGGGTGCGCTCGTGCTGCGCGCGGTCGACGAGGACGACGACATCCCCGTCTACTCCACCACGATCACCGGCGCGACGGCCGACCCTGTCAAGGACTACCTCAAGCAGATCGGTAAGGTCGCCCTGCTGAACGCGGCGGAGGAGGTCGAGCTCGCGATGCGCATCGAGGCCGGCCTGTTCGCCGAGGACAAGCTCGCGAACACGCCGAACATGACCAAGGAGCTCGAGCGCGAGCTCAGGTGGGTCGCCCGCGACGGCCAGAGGGCGAAGAGCCACCTGCTCGGTGCCAACCTGCGACTCGTGGTCTCCCTCGCCAAGCGCTACACCGGGCGCGGGATGCAGTTCCTCGACCTCATCCAGGAAGGAAACCTGGGCCTCATCCGTGCCGTCGAGAAGTTCGACTACACCAAGGGCTTCAAGTTCTCCACGTACGCCACCTGGTGGATCCGTCAGGCGATCACCCGCGCGATGGCCGACCAGGCCCGCACCATCCGCATCCCGGTGCACATGGTCGAGGTCATCAACAAGCTCGCCCGCGTCCAGCGGCAGATGCTGCAGGACCTGGGCCGCGAGCCGACGCCGGAAGAGCTGAGCCGCGAGCTCGACATGACGCCGGAGAAGGTCATCGAGGTGCAGAAGTACGGTCGAGAGCCGATCTCCCTGCACACCCCGCTCGGTGAGGACGGCGACAGCGAGTTCGGCGACCTGATCGAGGACACCGAGGCCGTCGTCCCCGCGGACGCTGTCGGCTTCACGATGCTGCAGAAGCAGCTCGAGAGCCTGCTCGACTCGCTGTCCGAGCGCGAGGCCGGTGTGATCCGGATGCGGTTCGGGCTCGGCGACGGTATGCCGAAGACGCTCGACCAGATCGGCGACACGTTCGGGGTGACGCGTGAGCGCATCCGTCAGATCGAGTCGAAGACGATGGCGAAGCTGCGCCACCCGTCCCGGTCGCAGTCGCTTCGCGACTACCTCGAGTAGGCCGGGGGAGTGCGCTACAGGCTAGCGGTCGTCGCCGGTCGTCTCGCCCGCTGGCTGCTGCGCCTGCGCGGCGGCGGCTCTGCCGTGCCGGGACGGGTCGCCCTCGCGATCGCGCCGAAGTTCCTCGAACGCGCCGTCGCCGAGCTTCCGCTCGGCGTCGTGTTCGTCTCCGGATCGAACGGCAAGTCGACCACGACGAACATGCTCACCGGCATCCTGCGCGAGCACGGGCTGACCGTGTTCACCAATCCGTCCGGCGGGAACCTGCCGCAGGGCATCGCGTCCGCGCTGCTCGCGACGGTTCCGCTCGACGGGCGCGTGCGCGCGGACGTCGGCGTGATCGAGGTGGACGAGGCGTACGGCGTCGACCTGGCGACCATCCTCAAGCCGCGCGGCTCTCTGCTGCTCAACGTGCAGATCGACCAGCTCAACCGGTTCTTCGAGCCGACCAGGGTGGTCGGGATGCTGCGGTCGATCGGCGCGTCCTCCTCCGAGTTCGTCGTGGTCAACGCTGACGACGACAGTCTCGCCCGCGTCGGAGCAGAACTGCTCGCCGAGGGGCGTGACGTCTCGACCTTCGCGGTGGCGCCGTCGATCATCGATGCCTCCCCGAACGGCCTGGCCAACGTCAAGGACGTCTCCGGAGTCCCTGCCGGTGCGCTTCCCGTACCCGCGGTGTTCGTCAGCGAGCTGGACGCGCGCAGCGCCCGTCTCGCGTTCGGCGGCGAGAACGTGCAGGTCGCGCTTCCCGCCCGCGGGCTGCACTACGCGGTGGATGCGGCGGGGGCGACGGCGATGGCCCGTCGCGTGCTCGGAGAGCGGTTCCGCCCGGAGGCGGTGGTCGCCGCGATGGCGTCGCTGCGCACCGTGTACGGACGTGGCGAGACCCTGCGGGTCGGCGACGAGGACATCGAGATCATCATGATGAAGAACCCGCCGAGCCTGCAGCTCAACCTCGACTACCTGAGCGCGCCGCCCGAGCAGGTCTTCGTGGCCGTCGACGAGGGGACGCCGGACCCGTCCTGGATCTACGACATCGACCTCTCCTCGATCGAGCACGTGGATGTGGTGTCCGGCACCAAGGCGTGGCAGTTCGCCACGCGCTTCGCGTACGCGGGCATCCCGGTCGACCAGGTGGTGCCGGAGCTGAAGCCGGCGCTCACCGCGTTCCTCGCGCTCCCCAAACCCGCGACGGGCACCAAGACCATGATCGTCAACTACGAGCAGATGATGCTGATCCGCAAGCAGCTCGGGTTCCTCGACCTGGAGGGCGGCGAACGATGAGCGTGCTGCGCATCCTGCACCTGTACCCCGGCGAGCTCGGGATCAACGGCGACGCCGGGAATGTGACCGCACTGGTCGAGCGCGCCGGATGGCGCGGAATCGAGACCGAGGTCGTGCGGCACCAGGTCGGAGCCGTGCTTCCCGACGCGGCGGACATCGTGCACATCGGCAGCGGTCCGCTGTCGTCGCAGCGCGCCGTGCTGGAGGACGTGCAGCGCATCGCGCCTGCTCTTCGTGCGTGGCGGGATGGCGGCATCCCGATCCTGGCGATCGCCGGCGGCTGGCAGCTCCTCGGCAGCGAACTGGTCACGGCGGACGGCGAACGCCTCGCCGGCGCAGGTGTCTTCCCAACGCGCGCGCAGCTCGGAGCGGTCCGGCACGTCGGCGAGATCGTCGTGCGCACGGCACAGGGCACGGTCGCCGGATTCGAGAACCACTCTGCGGTGACCACGCTGGAGGGCGCGGAGCCGTTCGGCCAGATCGTCAGCGGAACGGGCAACGACGGCGGCCAGACCGAGGGCGTCGTGCTGGCCGCATCCATCGGCACGCACCTGCACGGTCCGTTGCTGCCCATGAACCCGTCGCTCGCCGACCGGCTGCTCGCCACCGCGCTGCGCGGGGAGGTCCCTCCGGTGCCGCAGACCGAGAGCGTCGACCGCTACGCGGCCAACGCGCGCCGCGCGATCGCCGAGCGTCTCGGCGTCAAGCTCTAGCCCGCGCATCCTCACCAGCGCCCAGCTGCGTTCGCGCGTGCCAGTCCGTTCGGACGGAGTTCTGCGGCATCCCCGCGCGTATCTCCGTTCGGACGGAGATGTGGACGGCGTGTCGGCCAAGTGCTCCTGTTTTGCGTAACGCAGGAGATCCGGCGCGACGCGCGGTCGGGTTCTCCGTTCAGACGGAGTTCTGCCTCGTTTGCGACGGGTTCTCCGTCGGGAAGGAGAATACGGATGGGGTGCGCAGGCGTGCGCGCGTCAGCCGACGTAGACGCGGGGGACGCGCGCAGCGACGCCGGTGAGCATTTCGTCGGCGATGGTCTCCGCCCAGTCCGCCCACTTCTCGGCGATGACCTCGCCGTTCACTCCCGGGCCGAACAGGATGGCCGTGTCTCCGACGTCCACGCGGCTCGCGCCGACGTCGACGAGCATCGAGTCCGCGTCGACCGCGAGCACCTGGCACGGCAGGCCGCCGATGGCGACGTGCGCCTTGGCGATGCCGAGGGTCGGCACACCGTCCGCGTAGCCGATGCCGATGCGCGCGTGCGTCGTGCCGCCGACGTGGATGTGGGTGACCGGCGCTTCAAGGCGCATCGCCGGGACGAGCCCCAGGTCGGCTCCCGTGCTGTCGTCGAAGGGGGAGACGCCGTAGGCGGCGATGCCGACGCGCACCAGGTCGAAGCGCGCCTCCGGCATCCGGATTCCGGCCGAGCTGGCCGCGAGGTGCAGGATCTCGAACGTCGCACCGTGCTCCTCGGCGACGGTGACCGCCTCCCGGAACTGGGCGAGCGCGGCCTCGTCGTCCTCGATCGAGGCGTCGGCGAGATGCGACCAGGCAGCCCGGATGCGCACGATGCCCTGCTTTTGCAGAGCGACAGCCGCATCCACCAGGCCTGGCCAGTCCTCGCGGGTGGCGCCGTTGCGGCTGAGCCCGGTGTCGACCTTGAGGTGAACGACGGCCGGGCGGTCGGCTCCCGCTGCCGCGATGGCGTCGAGCTGCCAGCGCGCGGAGATGCCGAGCTCGATGTCAGCCTCGATGCCGGCGCGCCAGTCGGTGTCCTGGCCGTGCAGCCAGGCGAGCAGCGGAACGGTGACCCCGGCGTGACGCAGCACGAGACCGGCGGGGATCTCGAGCACCGCGAGCGACGCAGCACCGGAGGCGATGCCCGCCTCGGCGACCGGCAGCAGGCCGTGACCGTACGCATCCGCTTTGACGGCGAGCATGAACTCGGAGGGCGCGATCAGCGCGGCCAGGCGGGAGACGTTGTGGCGGAGAGCGGCGAGGTCGATGACCGCGCGCGGCAGCGGTTCCGCGATGGCGTCGACGATGGTCATGCGCTGTAGACCCTCTCGATGCGTCGGCCGAGCCGCGAGGTGATGACGGGGGCGGCGATGCCGATGGCGTCCGCCCAGTCGAGCACGGTCGGCTCGCCGAGCGCGGCGTCGCCGAAGAGCACGGCAGGATCGCCAGGGCTGGCGTTGCGGCCGTCGAGGTCGACCACGAACTGGTCCATCGCGATGCGGCCCGTCACCCGGCCGGTGTACTCGCCGATGCGGACGGGCGCCTTGTTGGTGGCGACGCGCGGGATTCCGTCGGCGAAGCCGAGGGCGACAAGCGCGAGCGTCGTCTCGTGCGGGGTCCGATAGGTGTAGCCGTATGAGACGCCGCTGTCGGCGGCCACGCGCTTAACTGCGATGATCTCGCCGACCAATCGCATGGCGGTGGCCGATGGATGCGCGCCCGCCGTCAGACCGAACAGCTCGGGGCCGAGCACGGTCGCGCCGGGCGCGGCACCCCGCGCATCCTGGTCGGCGACGCGCGCCCCGGTGAGCCCGGCGTCTGCCAGAGCGGCCGCGTCTTCGAGCCGGGAGACGAGAAAACCGTCGACCCCCGCATCCGACAGCGCACGTGCCACGGGGATGAGCCCGTGGCCGTACGCGTCGGCGCGAAGGTCGGCGGCGAGGTCGGTGGGTGAACCGGCTGTTGCAGCGTTGGCCAGGATGGAGTCGAGGTCGATGTGGGCGCGCCTTCGCACGCCGGTCGGCCGTCCACTCATCGTCTGGGTCGCTGCAGCGTCGCCGGACGCGTTACGCGCGCTGCTCTTCGAAGAGACGTGCCGTCTCGTCGTGCCAGCTGTGCGCGATCTGCGAGAGCTTCTCCTGGTGCTTCTTGCCGTGGTGGGCGCAGAACAGGAGCTCGCCGTTATTCACGGCGACGCGGATGTATGCCTGGGCTCCGCAGCTGTCGCAACGGTCGGCCGCCGTCAGTTGCGGCCCCGATGCGAGCTCGTCAACCGCACCGTTCTCCGTGGTGATCGTCGACATGTGATGCTCCTTTCAGATCGCAACCGTGAACTCGGTATCTCTATAGAACCACGTTCCGCGGGCAACACTGCGCGATTTGCCCGCTATTTCGCTGAACGCGTAGCACACACTCAGCCGGGTGTCGGTGGCGGGCCGTGCATGCGGGAGTACGTAGGCTGGAAGTTGTGTGACGCCGGCACCCATCCGGCGCATCGGAATCGCAAGGAGCGCTCGTGGCGAGCTCGGACTATTCGGCCAGACACCTCTCGGTCCTCGAGGGGCTGGAGGCGGTGCGCAAGCGCCCAGGCATGTACATCGGCTCGACCGATTCGCGCGGTCTCATGCACTGCCTGTGGGAGATCATCGACAACTCCGTCGACGAGGCGCTGGCCGGTCACGGCACGAGCATCGACGTCATCCTGCACAGCGACGACAGCGTCGAGGTGCGCGACAAGGCGCGCGGCATTCCCGTCGACATCGAACCGAAGACAGGGCTGTCCGGCGTCGAGGTCGTCTTCACCAAGCTGCACGCAGGCGGCAAGTTCGGCAGCGGCTCGTATGCGGCGTCCGGCGGCCTGCACGGCGTGGGCGCTTCGGTGGTCAACGCGCTGTCGGAGCGACTCGACGTCGAGGTCGACCGCGACGGCAAGGTCTGGGCGATGTCGTTCCACCGCGGAGAGCCGGGCATCTTCGACGACGGGAAGAACGAGCCGAGCCCCGATGCGCCGTTCACGCCGTTCGTGAAGAACAGCGAACTCCGGGTGGTCGGCAAGGCGGCCAAGGGCGTGACGGGGACGCGCATCCGGTACTGGGCGGATCGGCAGATCTTCACGAAGGGCGCGAACTTCCAGGGGGAGGACCTGATCGGCCGCGCGCGGCAGACCGCGTTCCTCGTGCCTGGCCTCTCGATCAGCATCGACGACAAGCGCAGCGATGAGGGGGAGAAGACCACCTTCGAGTACCAGGGTGGCATCTCCGAGTTCGTCGACTTCCTCGCGCCGGACAGCCCGATCACCGACACCTGGCGCCTGACGGGCAACGGCACCTTCACCGAGACGGTCCCCGTGCTCTCCGACAGCGGGGCGATGCTGCCGACCGAGCTCACGCGCGACTGCCAGGTCGACATCGCGCTGCGCTGGGGCACCGGCTACGACACGGTGATGCGCAGCTTCGTCAACATCATCGCCACTCCGAAGGGCGGCAGCCACCAGACCGGCTTCGACCAGGGGATGCTCAAGTTCCTCCGTGCGCAGGTCGAGCAGAACGCGCGCAGGCTCAAGGTCGGCAACGACAAGCTGGACAAGGACGACGTGATGGCCGGGCTCACCGCCGTGCTCACGGTGCGTCTGCCCGAGCCGCAGTTCGAGGGGCAGACCAAGGAGATCCTCGGCACCCCCGCCGTGCGCGCGATCGTCGCGCAGGTGGTTCAGAAGGCGATGGCGGAGCGATTCGGCTCGTCCAAGCGCGACGACAAGGCGCAGTCCGCACTGCTGCTCGACAAGGTGGTCGCCGAGATGAAGTCCCGCATCTCCGCACGCGCCCACAAGGAGACGCAGCGACGCAAGAACGCGCTGGAGACCTCATCCCTACCGGCGAAGCTGGTGGACTGCCGGTCGAGCGACGTGGCCAACAGCGAGCTGTTCATCGTGGAGGGCGACTCTGCGCTCGGCACGGCGCGGCGCGCACGCGACAGCGAGTACCAGGCGCTGCTGCCGATCCGGGGCAAGATCCTCAACGTGCAGAAGGCGTCGGTCTCCGACATGCTCTCCAACGCGGAGTGCGCGGCGATCATCCAGGTGATCGGGGCCGGCTCGGGCCGCAGCTTCGACCTGGCGACGGCCCGCTACGGCAAGGTCATCATCATGTCCGACGCGGATGTGGACGGTGCGCACATCCGGACCCTGCTCCTGACACTGTTCTTCCGCTACATGCGGCCGATGATCGAGGAGGGGCGGGTGTTCGCCGCGGTTCCTCCGCTGCACCGCGTGATCGTGGTCAACCCTGGCTCGAAGCCGAACGAGACCATCTACACGTACTCGGAGGCCGAACTGCAGGCGGTGCTCGCCGATCTCAAGAAGCGCAACAAGCGCTACCAGGAGCCGATCCAGCGCTACAAGGGACTCGGCGAGATGGATGCGGACCAGCTCGCGACCACGACGATGGACCGCCACCACCGCACCCTGCGCCGCGTGCGCGTCCCCGACGCCGAGCAGGCGTCGCGCGTCTTCGAGCTCCTGATGGGCAACGACGTCGCCCCGCGCAAGGAGTTCATCATCGCCGGAGCAGACGACCTCTCCCGGGCCCGCATCGACGCCTGACCCGCCCCCCCTGAAAATCGAGCCGGGACTTATGCACGCGACACGCCGTGTCGGACGTGCACAAGTCCCGGCTCGATTGCTTGGGGCGGGGTCAGGCGAGGCGGCGGCCGATGGAGCCGACGACCATGTCGAGGGGGGCGCCGGAGGCGTCGCGGCGGACGGGGGTGTCCGGGAGCGTGCGGGCTGCCCCGTCGGGGGCGACGGCCAGCGCGGGCGCGCGACCGACCCAGGCGAGCTGGAGCTCGGTCTCGCCCTTGAGGAAGCGCTGGGAGCGCACCCCGCCGGTCGCACGGCCCTTGGCGGGGAACTCGGCGAACTCGCTGAGCTTGCCGCTGCCGGGGTCTGCGCCGAGCAGCGTGTCTCCGCCCGCCGCGATGGTGACGACGACCGTCTCATCCTTCTCGTCGGCCGGAACGCTTCCGAAGAAGACGACCCGCGCATCCGCACCGAGGTTGATGCCGGCCATGCCGCCGGCCGAGCGTCCCTGCGGGCGCACGGCGGAGGCGGAGAAACGCAGCAGCTGACTGTCGCTCGCCACGAACACGAGCTCGTCCGTCTCATCGCCCTGCACAGCGCCGATCACCTCGTCGCCCGCCTTGAGCGCGATGATCTCGAACTCCGGCTTGTTGGCCCAGTCGCCGGCGGTGACCCGCTTCACAACACCCTGCTTCGTGCCGAGCGCGATCGCCCGCGGGGCATCGAGGGACACGACGGCCAGGATGCGCTCCTTGCGGTCGGCGAGCGCGAGGTAGTCGCCGATCTTCACGCCGGCGCCGAGCTGGATCGAGTTGACGGGAGCGGCGGGCAGGTCGACCGGGGAGAACCGGATGAGCCTGCCGCGGTTCGTGACCGCGCCGATCTCGGTGCGCGTCGTGGTGTCGAGCTGCGACAGGATCGCGTCGTGCTTGCTGCGCCTGGCGGGAGCGGCGATGCGGTCGAGACCGCCATCGTCTCCCGGCTGCTGGTCCACCCTCAGGATGCGGCCGGTGGTCGACAGCAGCACCCGGCACGGCACGTCGGCCACTTCGAGCACGACCTGCTGCTTGCCGCGCGCCGACGCCGTCGCGATGGACGGACGCGCCTCCGTGAGCAGGGTGCGACGCGGCGTGCCGAACTTCACGGCAACCTGTTCCAGCTCGTCGGAGACGAGGGCGTTGATGCGGTCGCGGCTGGACAGCAGCTCTTCGAGCTCGGCGATCTCTGCTTCGAGCTGAGCCTTCTCCGTCTCGAGCTCGATACGGGAGAACTTGGTCAGGCGGCGCAGGCGTAGTTCGAGGATGTAGTCGGCCTGCAGGGTGCTGAGGTCGAACACGTCCATCAGCCTGGTGCGCGCCTGTTCGGTGTCGTCGCTGGTGCGGATGACCTGGATGACCTCGTCGATGTCGACGATGGCGATCAGCAGGCCCTCGACCAGGTGCAGGCGTTCCTTGCGCCTGGCGAGCCGGAACTGCGAGCGGCGCGTGACCACTTGGATGCGGTGGCCGAGGTACACCGACAGCAGCTCGCGCAGTCCGAGGGTCTGCGGGCCGCCCTCGACGAGCGCGACGTTGTTGATCGAGAAGCCGTCTTCGAGCGGCGTGTGCCGGTAGAGCTGTTCGAGCACCGCCTCAGGGCTGAATCCGGTCTTGATGCCGATCACGAGCCGCAGGCCGTGCTGCCTGTCGCTGAGGTCGGTGACGTCGGAGATGCCGGAAAGCTTCTTGGAGTTGACGCCGTCCTTGATCTTCTCGATCACCTTCTCCGGGCCGATCAGATACGGCAGCTCGGTGACGACCAGGCCGCTCTTGCGCGCGGTGATCGACTCCACGGCGACCTTGGCGCGGGTCTTGAAGCTGCCGCGGCCGGTGGCGTACGCATCCCTGACGCCGGAGAGGCCGACGATCGTTCCGCCGGTCGGCAGGTCGGGGCCTGGCACGTACTCCATCAGGTCGTCGAGCGTCGCATCCGGATGCGCGAGCAGATGACGGGCCGCACCGACCACCTCGATGAGGTTGTGCGGCGCCATGTTGGTCGCCATGCCGACCGCGATGCCGCTCGCGCCGTTGACCAGGAGGTTCGGGAAGGCGGCGGGGAGCACATCCGGCTGCATGAGCTGGTTGTCGTAGTTGGGGACGAAGTCGACGACGTCCTCGTCCAGGTCCTCCGCGAGCGCGAGAGCCGCGGCGGCGAGGCGCGCCTCCGTGTAGCGGGGTGCCGCGGGACCGTCGTCCAGGGAGCCGAAGTTGCCGTGCCCGTCGATCAGCGGCACGCGCAGGGTGAAGTCCTGCGCCATGCGCACGAGGGCGTCGTAGATGGCGCTGTCGCCGTGCGGGTGCAGCTTTCCCATCACCTCGCCGGTGACGCGCGCGGACTTGACGTGCCCGCGGTCGGGGCGCAGGCCCATCTCGGTCATCTGGTACAGGATGCGCCGCTGCACGGGCTTCAGGCCGTCGCGCGCATCCGGGAGTGCTCGCGAATAGATGACGGAGTACGCGTACTCGAGGAAGGAGCCCTGCATCTCGGTCGTGACGTCGACGTCTTCGATGCGTTCAGTGGTGCCCGCGGCGGCCTGGTCGTCTGCTGGTGTCATTCGTGCAATCTCGGGAGGGGAGAGAGGGGCCGCAGGCGGTCACGGGTGTGACAAACTGGGCCGGATGCCCCCCATGCTACCGGCCGCCTTCACCACGCGAGCGAGCCTTGCCGCTGTTCTGCCAAGTTCCCTGGCGGCGCTCAGCGGCGGTGCGAATGCGCTCGACCTGCCCGCCCTCGATCACGTGGTGGTTCTCGTCGTCGACGGCCTCGGCGCGTCGTCGTTGCGCGCCCGCTCCGGTCACGCCCGCACACTCGCCCCGCGCCTCGGCAAGGCGACGACGATCGACGCCGGGTTCCCGACGACGACGGCGTCCGCTCTCGCCACGCTCGCCACCGGAACGACGCCTGGCGAGCACGGGTTGGTCGGCTACCGGGTGCTCGACACGGCCAACGACAGGGTGGTCAACCAGCTCAGCGGCTGGGATGACCGTCTCGACCCCGCCACCTGGCAGCGCTCGCGCACCGTGTTCGAGCAGGCTCGGGATGCGGGGGTCGCCACCCACGCGATCGGCCTGCAGAAGTACAGCGACTCCGGATTCACGGCTGCCGTGCTGCGGGGCGCCGAGTTCGTCGGCGGCCGGACGATGGCCGACCGCTTCGAGGCGGCCACCGAGGTCTTGCAGGCGCCGGGGCCCGGCCTCACCTACCTCTACGTCGCGGAGCTCGACCAGCTCGCCCACGCCAAGGGTTGGGAGTCGCCGGAGTGGACCGCCGCCCTGGAGGCCCTGGACGGCCTGGTCGCTTCGCTCGCGCGACGGCTCGGCCCGAAGCAGGGGATGCTCCTCACCGCCGACCACGGCGTCGTGGACGTGCCGGTGAGCGGACACGTCCTCTTCGACACCGCACCAGAATTGATCGACGGCGTCCGGCTGATCGCGGGGGAGCCGCGCTTCCTGCACCTGCACCTCGATCGTCCGGAGGACGCCACCGCGGTCGCCGAGCGCTGGCGGTCCGTCGAGGGGGACAGGGCGTGGATCGCGACCAGGCAGGAGGCGGTCGACGCCGGCTGGTTCGGGCCGTCCGTGCATCCGAAGGTGGCGCCGCGGATCGGCGATGTGCTGGTCGGTGCGCGCAAGCGGGTGGCCTACTACGACTCCCGCGACCCGCTGGACTCGGGCCGCGGCATGATCGGCCAGCACGGCTCGCTCACTGCGGACGAGACGCGGGTTCCTCTGCTCCGGTTCGGGGCTGCGGGCTGACCGGAGGAAGCTCCGCCTCGTTCGGATCGACCGGCGCCGGCGGCAACTGCCGGGGGCGGATGCGCATGGCAGCGGTGGTCCACTGCCACCAGTGAGCGATCCCGCGTCCGGGACCCCAGTCCTTGAGCATCATCGCGCGCTTCTCCACGATGTGCCAGGACAGCCACGCGCATCCGGCGGTGACGATGGTGGCGCCGAGCAGGAACGGGAAGAAGCCGAGTTTGTACAGCCCGAAGTACGCGAGGGTCTGCTGCACCAGGAAGCCGTAGATGTAGACGCCGTACGAGTAGTCGTTCGTGCGGCCGACGCGGCGCAGCGGCGCGGGGAGGACCGCGCCGAGCCACAACACGAAGTACACGCCGGCGGGAACGCCGAAGACGGCATAACCGCCGGTGAACAGCGTCGCGACCGCCACGACGCCGCTCGCGACGCCGATCCTGTGGTCGAGGGGGATGGAACGGGCGTACACCGCGATGAGCGCTCCGACCATGAACGGGTAGCTCAGGCGCAGCATCAACTCGTTCGTCAGCAGGGGGAGGATGGCGTCCAGGGCGTGCGGCCGGAGGACCTGCACGATCTGCGCCACGAAGAGTGCGGCGACGATCACGGCGATGACAGGTCGCGCCTTGCGCAGCACAGCCGTCACGAGGAGGACGGCGATCACGAGGTAGCAGGTCCACTCGTATGTGAGGGACCACAGCGAGCCGTTGAACACGCTGGCGCCCGTCTGGACGCCATACGGCGTGGTGGCGGCGAAGATGTCCCTGATGCCGTACGAGCCGATCGCGAGGGTCCAGTTGGAGGCCAGGTAGTGCCACGGGCTCGCGGGGGCGAACGAGAAGTACGACAGGAGCGTGTGACCGTTCAGCACCCAGATGACAGGGCCGACGACGAAGGCGGCAACCAGCAGAACGGTCAGAAAGCCAGGGAAGATGCGCAGCGCCCTGCGCCAGAGGAACTGCAGCAGATCAGTCGACATGCCGCTCTTGGCGATGAGGTAGCCGCTGATGGCGAAGAACCCGCCGACAGCGATGGCGCCGAGGTTCGCCTGCTCGTGCGTGTACTGCCCACCGAAGTCGGGGCCGTACCCGCCGAGCGGGAACGTATGGTCGACGAGCACGAAGAATGCGAGGACCAGGCGGATGAGGCCCAGCGCATTGTCGTGACCGCGCAGGCCGGCTGCGATGGAGCGCGATGAGGCCTGGGCGGATGGCATCCGATTATCCTAAGCGACGGCCGGGACAGGAACGGACGCGGCGGCCACGGCTCTCAGGCGAGGTCGTCGTCGGTGCGCGCACCGAACACGATCTCGTCCCAGCTCGGCATGGATGCGCGGCCCTTCTTGCTCGCACGCGCTGACGCGGACGAGGAGTCGGACGACGGCGCTGAGGGATTCGGCGCTGAGGGATTCGGCGCTGAGGACGACGGCCCAGAGGACGACGGCGCGGGAGCCGGCGACTCCGGCGCAGGCGGCGCGGTGTCGATGGGGGTGTCGAAGATCGCGATCGGCTCGTCGACGACCCGGAACGGCGCGTCGCCGAGCTCGGGGGTGTCAGAGCGCACATCCACCGGCTCGTCGTACACAGCGGCCTCACGCTCACCGCGGCGGCGGCGCAGGGCTTCGAGCAGGTCGGCGGTCTGGTGCAGGTCGCGCGGGGTCTCGTCGTCTGCGCGCTTGATGGCGGAGACGGCGATCGAGTTGTTGGCGCCGTTGGGCGTGCGGCTGTACGTCAGCGGTTCGAGCGGCTGCGTGATCTCCGGGCCGAGCAGGTCGGGCGCCTCTGGGAACGTGAAGGCCCCGCTGTCGAAACGCGACTCGTCCGGTTCGCCCTCGTGCGGCATCACGGCGCGCAGCCGAGGGATGAGGGTGCCCCCCTTGAGTTCGCCGGCCTGCGAGAGCGTTGTCGCCTCAGAGTTGAGCGGGGCCAGGGCGTGCTTGCGGGCGTCGTAGCCCCATCGGGCGTCGTGGTCGATCTGGTCGGCCGTGAACTCCAGCTTGACGATCCAGCCTGCCTCGCTGTCCTTCCAGCTCGCCCAGCGCTCTCCGGCGACGCCGAGCGACGCCAGCCTGTCGCGGATGACCGTCCCGAAGGTGTTGCCCTCGCCGAGGGGATCGACGTCGACGGTGGTGTGCACGGGCACGCTCAGCGCGCTCGCGACGATGTGTTCGCGTTCGGCGACGATCGGTCCCTCGAAGCGCTGAACGTAGTCGAGCGGAGCGCCGGTGACGCTTGCGACGTCCTCGGCGGACATGCCGGAGCGGATGTGCGCCTGCACTTCGCGCGGCGAGAGCTTCGGGGCGGTGGCCGACGTCTCCTGCCTGACCTGGCGGATCTTCGACTGCAGCACATCGTCGACGGCGATGCGGAACCGCTCACCGTCGTCGCCGACGGCGAGCAGAGCGCCGTTCTCGACCCCGATGACCTTCAAATCCTGCATGGTGGATGCCTTCCCAGCTGCGTGCGTACCGGCCCAGGATGCCATGGAAACGAGCGGAATCCGGGGAATAACCGTGGCGTGCCGGAAGTTGAAAACCGAGCAATAGCCGAGAGGCACCCGAGTGGTTTGCTATTCGCACCCCGATGATGCAAACTATGGCCGCCGATTGCGAAGAATCGGCCGTTAAGTACGAGAAGTGGATGGGCATGGCAACGGATTACGACGCACCGCGGAAGACCGAAGACGACTCGGAGTCGATCGAGGCCCTCAAGGAGCGAGTTCCGGACAAGATGTCCGGTGTCGTCGACGTCGAAGACGCTGACAACCCGGGTGGATACGAGCTTCCGGGAGCCGACCTGTCGGACCTCGACCTCGACGTCGTGGTGCTCCCGCCGCAGGCGGATGAGTTCACCTGTGTGAACTGCTTCCTGGTGAAGCACCGTTCGCAGATCGACCACGAGACCAAGCTCGGACCGATCTGTGTGGAGTGCGCCGCCTAAGGGCGAACAGTTACGACGCGAGTCGAGCCTCATCGAGAACCCGGACCAGCTGGTCCGGGTTTCTTGTTGAGATCAGCCAGTACGGCGCTGGGTCGCTCGCGTCGAGCACCGGCACCTTGACGACGGGCTTGACCCAGCCGCGGATGAGCAGCCAGGCCCGCGCATCCAGCAGCCGGCCGCGCTGCAGGGATGCGTCGTCACCCGTGTACGCGGTCGGCTCTCCGACGAACTCCAGCGGGATGCTCGCGCGCCCGGCGATCAGTTCGCTCTTCGTCACGCGCACAGGTGCGGCCGACGCCATGATCATCCCGACGATCGCCAGGTAGAAGACGATGGCGAGAACGATCCCGACCACCATGTTGATCGGCGCGAAGACGAGGATGGTCGCGGGGATCACGAGGGCGGTCGAAATGTAGAGCCAGGGGGCCGCCCACAGGCGCTCACGGTACAGGTCCATGCTCCTATTCGATCAGACTTCTGCACTACCCTCGACACGTGACCGATACCGTTGATGTTCCGATCGTCGCGAACACCCTCCCTGTCTACGCCCACCCGGGCGACGCCGGAGCCGATCTGTGCGCTGCCGAGGCCGTGACTCTGGCCCCAGGAGAGCGCCACACGGTGCCGACCGGTGTGTCTATCGCCCTCCCGGACGGCTTCGCCGGCTTTGTGGTTCCTCGCAGCGGATTGGCGGCGAAGCACGGCATCACGATCGTGAACGCACCGGGAACCGTGGATGCTGGATATCGCGGAGAGATCCGCGTGACCGTTCTGAACACCGACAGTTCGATGCCGTACGATATCGCCGTCGGCGACAGGATCGCCCAGTTGATCGTCATGCCGGTCACGCGGGCCGTCTTCGTGCCCGTCGACCGTCTGCAGGACAGCCACCGCGGAACAGCGGGCTTCGGTTCGTCCGGCTACACAGTCACCCAGTCAGGAGAACACGCTTGAGCGACAGCAACGACACCGGCAGCGACAGCTGGGAGAAGTCGGCGCCGGAGGACCGCGAGACGGAGGGTCCGCTCGACGAGAGCGAGGCCAACCCTGTGCGTCCGTACGTCGACCTCGGCGGCGTCAAGATCCTCCCGCGCGAAGGCCTGCACCTCCGCCTCGAAGTCGAGGAGGAGACGCAGCGGGTCGTCGCCGTCGGCCTGGACTACGCCAACTCGACGCTGCAGGTCCAGCCGTTCGCCGCACCGCGCTCGAGCGGGCTCTGGCACGAGATCCGCGAGCAGATCACGGAGCAGGTCAACCGTCAGGGCGGTCGCACCTCCGAGCGCGACGGCGTGTTCGGACCGGAGCTCGTCGCCGAGATCCCCGTCGCCGCCCCAGCAGGCGGTCCAGGGGAGACCCGCGTGGCACGCTTCGTCGGCGTCGACGGCCCCCGCTGGTTCCTCCGCGGCGTGATCGCGGGCGACGCGGCCATCAAGCCGGAGGCCGCGGCCCTCGTCGAAGACCTGTTCCGCAGCATCGTGGTCGTCAGGGGCAACTCGCCGATGCCGCCGCGCGACCTCATCCCGCTCCGGATGCCGACGGCGCCGGAGGCCGGCCCTGACAGCTACACCTCCCTCTAGGCAGGACACCGTGACCGACCGCTCCGACAGGGAGCACGACGCAGAGCGCTCGACCGAGCATGCGCAGCAGAGCGACCCGCAGCAGCTGGATCCAGACGAGAAGGCCGCAGCGACCATCGGCGAGTCCCTCGCCCGTGCCGCGCAGAAGTCGGGCCTCGGCCAGCTCGCCGACAGCGACACCCCGACCGGCGTCGCCCTGCTCGGCGCGCTCGGCGGCATCCGTGGTCTCGCCGAGACGATCGTCCCCGGTCTCGTCTTCCTGATCCTGTTCACCTTCACGCAGAACGTCCCGCTGTCGATCGGCTGCTCCGTTGCGGTCGCCGTGGTGTTCACCGCCATCCGGATCATCGGCAAGACGCCGGTGACCCAGGCCATCGCCGGGCTGCTCGGCGTCGGCATCTCCGCGATCCTCGCGCTCATCACCGGGCGCGGCGAGGACAACTTCATCCTCGGCATCTGGACGAACGCCGCATACGGCGCAGCGCTCCTGATCTCGATCCTGGTGCGCTGGCCGCTCATCGGTCTCGCCGCCGGATACCTGATGGGCGACGGCCTCGCTTGGCGCAGCGTGCGCAGCAAATTCCGGGTGATGCAGGCGCTCACCTTCCTCTGGTTCCTGCTGTTCGCCGCCAGGCTGCTCGTGCAGGTCCCGCTCTACCTCGCCCACACGGACGCGGCGACGAGTGCTCTCGCGCTGACCAAGCTGCTGATGGGCGTCCCGCTCTACGCGCCGCTGCTCCTGATCACCTGGTTCGTCGTGCGCGGCCAGTTCCCGACACCGCAGAAGAAGCCAGCAGAGGGGTAGGCCATGCTGGATGCGCGAACCAGGGAGGGGCTGACCAGCGCACAGGTCGCCGAGCGTCACAGGGACGGTCGCGGCAACACCCAGCGTCAGCCGAGTTCGCGCTCCATCGGCGACATCCTCCGCGAGAACATCTTCACCCTCTTCAACGGCATTCTGACCGTCTGCTTCGTGGCGGTGATCGTGCTCGGCGACCTGCGCGACGGTTTCTTCTACGGCGTCGTCGTGGTGAACGCGCTGATCGGCATCGTGCAGGAGGTGCGGGCGAAGATCGTCCTGGACCGCGCTGCCCTGCTCGCCGCGCCGGAGAGCAGGGTGCGCCGCGACGGCGCCGTGGTCACCGTACCCGTCGAGGGCGTGGTGCTCGACGACCTGCTCGTGCTGCGACCAGGCGATCAGCTGCCTGCCGACGCGCGCGTGGTCGAGAGCACAGGGCTGTCGCTGGACGAGTCGATGCTCACGGGGGAGTCCGACCCGGTGTTCAAGGACGACGACGCAACGCTGCTCTCCGGTTCTCACGTCGCCTCCGGCACCGGGTACGCGGTCGTCACCGCGGTCGGGGCCGATTCGTACGCGAGCAAGCTGACGAGCGAGATCCGCCGCCACACGCTCGTGCACTCCGAGCTGCGCGACGCGACCAACCGCATCCTGGTGTACCTGTCCTGGATTCTCGGCCCCGTCATCCTGATCACCCTGGTCGGTCGCGTGCTCGCGTACGGCGGGTGGAGCGAGCTGTTCGTGGATGCCCGCTGGCGGAGGGCGCTGCTGGATGCGGTCGCCGCGGTCGTCGGGATGATCCCGGAGGGCCTCGTGCTGCTGACGAGCCTCGCGTTCGGCGTCGCTGCGATCCAGCTCGCCGCGAGGAAGGTGCTCGTGCAGGAGCTCGCCGCCGTCGAGGTGCTCGCTCGCGTGGACGTGCTCTGCCTCGACAAGACGGGGACGCTCACCACAGGCGAGCTGGTGTTCGACAGGACGGAGGCGGCGGGGGACGCGGTCCCCGAGGAACTCGCGCGGATCGCGCTCGCGGCGTTCGGCGCGGACGACGCTGGCAACGCCACGTCCGGCATCCTGTCGAGCGCGTTCACGTCCGACCGGTTCCGCGTGCTGCGGAGGGTGCCGTTCTCCTCGGCCACCAAGTACAGCGGGCTCGTGATGGCGGTCGACGGCGAGGAGTCGTCCTGGCTGCTCGGAGCGCCGGAGATGGTGCTCGCCGCGCATCCGGACGAGCTGGCCAGGGCGAACGCCATCGCTGCCACAGGCCAGCGCACGCTCGCGCTCGCCCGCTCCGTCGAGCAGTTGCCGCCGGGCTCGCACGTGCCGCTCGACGGCCGGGAGGTGCTGCCGGCGCTGCTCATCGTGCTGAGCGAGACCGTGCGGCCGGAAGCGAGGCAGACGCTCGGGTACTTCGGCGAGCAGGCGGTGCGCGTCGTCATCATGTCCGGAGACAACCCGATCACGGTCGCCGCCATCGCCCGCACCCTCGACCTTCCCGGCGAGGCAGTGGATGCGTCCACGCTCCACAGCGACGCAGCTCTCGCCGATGCACTGGCCACGGCCGACATCTTCGGCAGGGTGAGCCCCGAACAGAAGCGCACCGCGGTCGGGCTGCTGCGGGAGCAGGGCAGGACGGTCGCTATGACCGGCGACGGCGTGAACGATGCGATGGCGATCAAGGATGCGAACCTCGGCATCGCGATGGGCAGCGCGACGGCGGCGACCAAGGCGGTCAGTCGGCTGGTGCTGCTCGACGACCGCTTCGACAAGCTGCCGGACGTGCTCGCCTTCGGCCGCAGGGTGATCGCGAACGTCGAGCGCGTCTCCAACATCTTCCTGGCGAAGACCGTGTACGGCATCGTCCTCGCGCTCGTCAGTGCAGCACTGCTGCTGCCGTTCCCGTTCCTGCCTCGGCAGCTGACGCTCGTCTCGACGCTCGCCATCGGCATCCCGTCGTTCTTCCTTGCGCTCGCGCCCAACGCCCGCATCTACACGCCAGGCGTGCTTCGCCGAGTGCTGCGGTACTCCATCCCGACCGGACTGATCGCGGGGGCGACGGCGGTGATCGCCTACCTGCCGCTGTATCGGAGCATCCCGTTGCGGGAGGCGAGGAGCGTGACGACGATCGCGCTGTTCTGCGTCTCGCTGTGGATCCTGTGCGTGCTGACCAGACCGCTCAGCGGACCGCGGCTCGCGCTGCTCGCGTCCGTCGCGGCGGCGATGGTGCTGGTGTGCGTGATCCCGGCCACGGCGGAGTTCTTCCAGATGCACGTGCCGCTGTCGCCCGAGCTGGCCTGGGGCATCGCGGTGGGAGCCGTGGGAGCGGCGGGAATCGAACTGTTCTATCGCTTCGCCAGACGGCGCGGCCTGGTGTTCGATCGCGTCTGACGCGTGGTAGATTTATCTTGACGTCAAGATATCTTTTCCAGCGGCGGACTTAGGATTGCCTTGCTGGAAACTCGGTTCGACGGACAACCAAGATGGACATTCGAAGGCATGCGTCACCAGGCCTGCCGATGAAGGAGAGGGCAACGTGTCTGCGGTAAACAGCTTCGGTGCAAAAGACACCCTGACGGTCGGATCGACCGACTACCAGGTATTCCGGATCGACAAGGTCGACGGATACAAGAGACTTCCGTTCAGCCTCAAGGTTCTGCTCGAGAACCTGCTGCGCACGGAGGACGGCGCGAACATCACCGCCGACCACATCCAGGCCCTCGCGGGCTGGGACCCGGCCGCGGAGCCGGACACGGAGATCCAGTTCACGCCGGCGCGCGTGATCATGCAGGACTTCACCGGCGTGCCATGCATCGTGGACCTCGCCACCATGCGCGAGGCGGTCTCCGCCCTGGGCGGCGACCCCAAGAAGATCAACCCGCTCGCGCCGGCCGAGATGGTCATCGACCACTCGGTGATCGCCGACCTGTTCGGCACGGAGAACGCGCTGGAGCGCAACACCGACATCGAGTACGAGCGCAACGGAGAGCGTTACCAGTTCCTGCGCTGGGGCCAGACCGCGTTCGACGACTTCAAGGTCGTCCCGCCGGGAACCGGCATCGTGCACCAGGTCAACATCGAGTACCTCGCCCGCGTCACCATGACCCGCGAGGTCGGCGGCGAGCTGCTCGCATACCCTGACACCTGCGTCGGCACCGACTCGCACACCACGATGGTCAACGGCCTCGGCGTGCTCGGCTGGGGCGTCGGCGGCATCGAGGCAGAGGCGGCCATGCTCGGCCAGCCCGTCTCCATGCTCATCCCGAAGGTCGTCGGCTTCAAGCTGACCGGCGCCATCCCCACCGGCGTGACCGCCACGGACGTGGTGCTCACCATCACGCAGATGCTGCGCAAGCACGGCGTCGTCGGCAAGTTCGTCGAGTTCTACGGGGCAGGCGTCGCCGAGGTGCCGCTCGCCAACCGCGCCACCATCGGAAACATGAGCCCGGAGTTCGGCTCAACGGCCGCCATGTTCCCGATCGACGACGTGACCCTCGACTACCTCCGCCTCACCGGCCGCAGCGAGGAGCAGATCAAGCTGGTCGAGGAGTACTCGAAGCTGCAGACCCTGTGGCACGACGCCTCCGTCGAGCCGGTGTTCAGCGAGTACCTCGAGCTCGACCTGTCGACGGTCGTCCCGTCGATCGCCGGGCCGAAGCGCCCGCAGGACCGCATCGAGCTGAGCGGCGCCAAGGAGCAGTTCGAGAAGGACCTCGTCGACTACGCGGAGATCTCGCACGACATCGTCGACCTGACCATCTCGGAGTCGTTCCCCGCGTCCGACCCTGGCGAGCTGAGCCCGGAGGACACGCACAGCACGCACGAGCACCACCACCACAGCCACTCGCCCAAGACGGCGTCGAACCCGACGCCGGTCACCCTGGCCGAGTCCGGCACCGAGTTCACGATCGACCACGGTGCGGTCGCCATCGCGGCGATCACCTCGTGCACGAACACGTCGAACCCCTCGGTGATGCTCGCCGCCGGCCTCCTCGCCCGCAACGCGGCGAAGAAGGGCCTCAAGGCCAAGCCGTGGGTCAAGACCACGCTTGCTCCCGGCTCCAAGGTCGTCACCGACTACTACGAGAAGGCCGGTCTGACCAGCTACCTCGAAGAGCTCGGCTTCTACACGGTCGGCTACGGCTGCACCACCTGCATCGGAAACTCCGGCCCGCTGATCGACGAGATCTCGCAGGCGGTCAACCAGAACGACCTCGCGGTCACGGCTGTCCTCTCCGGCAACCGCAACTTCGAGGGTCGCATCAACCCCGACGTGAAGATGAACTACCTGGCGAGCCCGCCCCTGGTCATCGCATACGCCCTCGCCGGTTCGATGAACTTCGACTTCGAGGTGGACGCACTCGGCAAGGACGCAGACGGCAACGACGTGTTCCTCAAGGACATCTGGCCGGACGCCGCCGAGGTGCAGGAGACCATCGACTCCTCGATCAACGAGGGCATGTTCACCCACGAGTACGCGAGCGTGTTCGAGGGCGACGAGCGCTGGAAGTCGCTGCCGACCCCGACCGGGTCCGTTTTCGAGTGGGACGAGAAGTCCACGTACGTGCGGAAGCCCCCGTACTTCGACGGCATGACGCTGGAGACCACCCCGGTCACGGACATCGCGGGCGCTCGCGTCCTCGCGAAGCTCGGCGACTCGGTCACCACCGACCACATCAGCCCCGCCGGAAACATCAAGGCGGACAGCCCAGCCGGCCGCTACCTCGACGAGCACGGCATCGAGCGCAAGGACTTCAACTCCTACGGCTCGCGTCGTGGCAACCACGAGGTCATGATCCGCGGAACGTTCGCGAACATCCGCCTGAAGAACCAGCTCCTGGACGGCGTCGAGGGTGGCTACACCCGCGACTTCACCCAGGAGGGCGGCCCGCAGTCGTTCATCTACGATGCGTCGCAGAACTACCAGGCGCAGGGCACCCCGCTGGTGATCTTCGGCGGCAAGGAGTACGGCTCCGGCTCGTCCCGCGACTGGGCGGCGAAGGGCACGAGCCTCCTCGGCGTCCGCGCGGTCATCACGGAGAGCTTCGAGCGCATCCACCGGTCGAACCTGATCGGCATGGGCGTCGTCCCGCTGCAGTTCCCCGCCGGTGAGAGCTGGGCTTCGCTCGGTCTCGACGGCACCGAGATCGTCTCGATCTCCGGGCTCGAGGAGCTGAACCAGGGCACGACGCCGAAGACGGTGCACGTGGTCGCCGAGCCGAGCAGCGACTCGCCTGCTGGAAAGCAGACGATCGAGTTCGACGCGGTCGTCCGCATCGACACCCCTGGTGAGGCGGACTACTACCGCAACGGCGGCATCCTGCAGTACGTGCTGCGGAGCCTCGTCTAGCGCACACACACGAGCGGCCGGTGACCTGATGGTCGCCGGCCGCTTCCGTTCGTGTGCCTGATGGGCGTGATGATGAGCCGGAATTGCCGTTTCGGAGCGAGCTTCGATTTGTCCGCGCCTAGACTCGAAGCATGAGCATCCTCGAGACCATCCACGGTCCCCGCGATCTGGACACGCTCTCGGAAGAGGAGCTTGTTCGGCTGGCGGGGGAGATCCGCGCGTTCCTGGTCGCGAATGTCGCGAAGACCGGGGGTCACCTCGGACCCAACCTCGGCGTGGTCGAGTCGACCATCGCCATCCACAGGGTCTTCGACTCCCCGCGCGACGCCATCGTGTTCGACACCGGGCACCAGTCGTACGTGCACAAACTCCTCACCGGGCGGCAGGACTTCTCGCAGCTGCGGCAGCGCGGCGGCCTCGCCGGGTACCCGCAGCGGTCGGAGTCCGAGCACGACATCGTGGAGAGCTCGCACGCGTCCAGCTCGCTGTCCTGGGCGGACGGCATCTCCCGCGCGTTCGCCATGACGGGGCAGGACGACCGGCACGTGATCGCCATGGTCGGCGACGGCGCGCTGACCGGCGGCATGACGTGGGAGGCGCTGAACAACATCAGCGACGACAACACCCGCAAGCTCATCATCGTCGTCAACGACAACGGCCGCTCGTACGCCCCGACCATCGGCGGCATGGCGCGTTTCCTCAACACGGTGCGCACCCGGCGCAGCTACCGCAACCTGTACCTGTCGAGCCGCAAGGCGTTCGACCGCCTCGGCGGGCCGGGCCAGTCGTTCTACCGAGGAATCCGCGGCGGCCTGCACGGCTTCCTCAGCCGCTTCTCCAACAACGAGGCGCTGTACTCCAACCTCGACATCAAGTACATCGGGCCGGTGCACGGCCACGACATCGAGGCCATGGAGGAAGCGCTCCGGCAGGCCAAGAACTACGGCGCCCCGGTGATCGTGCACGCCATCACGCAGAAGGGCCGCGGCTACGAGCCGGCGCTTCGGGATGCGGCGGACCAGTTCCACTCCGTCAACAAGATCGACCCGGAGACGGGCGAGCCGATCGAGAGCTCGAGCAAGCCGTCCTGGACGAGCGTGTTCGCCGACGAGATCGTGTCACTCGCCGAGAAGGACGAGAAGATCGTCGGCATCACCGCCGCGATGCTGCGCCCGACCGGCCTCCACAAGTTCGCCGAACGCTTCCCCGAGCGGGTGCACGATGTCGGCATCGCCGAGCAGCACGCGGCGACGAGCGCAGCCGGTCTCGCGTTCGGGGGACTGCATCCCGTGGTCGCGATCTACGCCACGTTCATCAACCGCGCGTTCGACCAGGTGCTGATGGATGTCGCCCTGCACAAGGCCGGAGTGACGTTCGTGCTCGACCGTGCGGGGGTGACCGGCCCGGACGGCCCGAGTCACCACGGCATCTGGGACCTCGCGATCCTGCAGGTCGTTCCCGGCATCCGGCTCGCCGCGCCGCGTGACGGCGCACGGTTCCGTGAGGAGCTGGCGGAGGCGGTCGCGGTCGACGACGCCCCGACGGTGCTCCGGTTCCCGAAGGGCTCGGTCGGCGCCGACATCGACGCGGTGCGCCGCACGGACGACGGCGTGGATGTGCTGCGCGAGGCCGACCGCAAAGACGTCCTGATCGTGACGGTCGGGCCGATGGCTGAGCTGGGCCTCACCGTGGCGGACGGCCTCGCGGCGCAGGGCATCGGGGCGACCGTGGTCGACCCGCGCTGGGTGGTCCCCGTGGCCACGAGCATCCTGGAGCTGGCGGCGGAACACCGGATCGTGGTGACCATCGAAGACGGCATCCGCGTCGGCGGTATCGGCACGCGCGTGCGGCAGAGCCTGCGCGAGGCAGGCATCGACACCGCGGTGGACGAGCTGGGACTCCCGGACGAGTTCATCGACCACGCCACGCGCGAGCAGATCCTCGAGGACGCAGGGCTCACAGCGCAGAAGATCGCCCGCGACCTCGTGGCACAGGTGCTCGGCAGCCGCATCCCGATCGCCCGCCCCCTCCCGGCCGACGAGCTGAGCGAACGGCACCTCGACGCGTAAGCGGCGTCGGGTGAGTAGAGCCGCGTAAGCGGCGTCAGCCGATGCGGTAGACGTGCTCCACGGACCCGCTCGGGAACGCGGTGGTACCGACGAGCGTCAGCGGGCTGCTCGCCTGCGCGACGGGGAGCAGTCGCTTGCCGGAGCCGACCAGCACCGGCACGTAGGTGATGTGCAGTTCGTCGAGCAGCCCCGCGTTCGCGAGCTGGGCCGCGATCTGCCCGCCGCCGACCACCCACACGTCGCGGTCGCCCGAGGCCTCGCGGAGTTCGGCATCCAGCGCTCCCAGGTCGCCCTCGAAGAACGTGAGGTCTGCGCCTGGGATGCTGGGGAGGGCGCGGTGGGTGACGACCCAGGTCGGGATGCCGGCATACGGCCACTCGGTGGTGTCGTCGGCGAGCAGGAACTCGTAGGTGGCCGCGCCCATCACGATGGCACCGATGCCGGAGAGGAAGCGCTGATAGTGCTCGTCGAACTCCTCGAAGCCGAACTGCAGCAGCCAGTCGATGCGGTCGTCCGCATCCGCGATGAAGCCGTCGATGGACGACGCGACGTAGTACTTCGTGAGAGCCATTCTGTGAAGTTAGCAGGAGCATCCGACATGATCGCCGTCCCGGATTGACTTAGAGTGCACTCGAAGTCCTATCGTGGCAACCATGACCGATACAGCGACAGAGCTCTCGATCTCCGAGGTCGCGGAGCGCACGGGCCTCACGACCCACACCCTGCGCTACTACGAGCGAGAAGGGCTGATGCGCACCCCTGTCGGGCGCGCATCCTCCACGCACCGTCGCTACACCGACGCCGACGTGAACTGGGTCGTCTTCCTCACCAAGCTGCGTCTCACCGCCATGCCCATCGCCAGGATGCGCGAGTACACCGAGCTCGCTCGTCGCGGCGACGACACCACCGCGGAGCGGCTGGAACTGCTGCTCGTGCACCGGATGAACGTGGTGCGGCAGCTCGAGGAGGTCACGGCCAGTCTGGCGGCCATCGACCACAAGATCGGTCTCTATCAGGAGAAGGTAACCGCATGAAGAAGATCACACTCGGCACGGAGAAGCTCGAGGTCTCCCGCCTCGGCCTCGGCTGCATGGGAATGTCCGCGTTCTACACCGGCGCAGGCGACGACGACGCCGGCTCGATCCGCACCATCCACCGCGCCATCGACCTGGGGGTGACATTCTTCGACACCGCCGAGATCTACGGCCCGTACGCCAACGAGGAACTGCTCGCCCGCGCGTTCGCCGGAAAGCGCGACCAGGTGGTCATCGCGACCAAGTTCGGCACGATCCTGCACAGGAGCAAGGACGAACGCGGCCTCGACGGCTCGCCGGAGAACGTGCGACTGTCGGTCGAGGGGTCGCTGCGGCGCCTGCAGACCGACCACATCGACCTCTACTACCAGCACAGGATGGACCCCGGCACACCGATCGAGGACACGGTCGGCGCACTCGCCGAGCTGATCGAGGAGGGCAAGATCGGTCACTACGGCCTGTCGGAGGCGGCGCCGGAGACCATCCGCCGCGCCAACGCCGTGCATCCGGTGACGGCGATCCAGACCGAGTACTCGCTCTGGAGCCGCGACCCTGAGGCCGAGATCCTGCCGACCGTGCGTGAGCTCGGCATCGGCTTCGTGCCGTACTCGCCGCTCGGCCGCGGCTTCCTCACCGGCACGATCCGTTCGCTCGACGAGCTGGCGCCCGACGACTTCCGCCGGTTCAACCCGCGCTTCGAGGGCGACAACCTGGAGGCCAACATCCGCATCGTCGAACAGGTGGATGCTGTGGCCCGCGAAGCCGGGGCGACCCCCGGCCAGGTGGCGCTCGCCTGGCTTCTGGCGCAGGGGGACGACATCGCGCCCATCCCCGGAACGCGCCGCGTGGAGAACCTGGAGCAGAACGTGGCGGCGGACGAGCTGGAACTGTCGCCGGAGCAGCTCGAGCGCCTCGGCAGCGTCGCCCCGGCGGTGGGGGACCGGTACGCGGACATGTCGCCGCTGAACCGCTGAATCACCGAATCGCTGAATCGCCGACGCGTACGCGCGCAGAGGCCCCTGATCGCAGCGCGGTCAGGGGCCTCTCGTGTCTCAGCAGCGCGTCAGTCGCCGAAGCGGATCGTGATCGTCCGTGCCTCCGGCCGCAGCGCGTGCTCCGCGGCGACGTCTGGGCCACACGCCCGCGATCCGAGGCCGTGCTGGGCGGCGTCGACGAACAGGTAGGTCGTCGTGCTGTCCGGCAGCTCGTGCGGGTGCCCGGCCGCCGCGACCTGCTGCGGGGTGTGCCTGCTCAGGCTGAAGCCTGGGCGGCGCCCGGCGGTGTCCTGGACCAGGGTGAGGCGCAGGGCGTCGGTGTCCGCTGTGCCGAGCGTGAGCGTGCGCACGTCGGCCCGGTGTCCCGTCTCCTGCGGGCGCGCGTAGACGACGTTGAGCTCGTCCACCGTCGCGCCGAACGAACCGACCAGGGCGGCGGTCATGCTGTCCGGGTACGCCTCCAGCGGACCGCGGCCGAACCACTCCGCCCTGTCGACGGCGTTCGAGCCGTCCGGCAGGTCGAAGCGCAGGCCGATGCGCGGCCAGACGGTGTCCCAGCCGGTCGACGGGGCGATCTCGGCGCGCAGGGTGAGCCGTCCGTCTGCGTCGAGCGTCCAGAGCGCATCCACCCAGACAGCCGCGGACGAGTTCGCCGCCGACACCCGCGTGCGCACGCGCAGCGCCCGGTCGGCGTGCTCGACCGACACGACGCGGTGGGTCAGGCGGTCGAGTCCTGCCGCCCGCCAGAGGGTGGCGCTCGACACGCCGGCGATGCTTGCGTCGTCCTCGCCGGGCTCCGCTCGGGACGCGCCCTCGTCGTTGTCGGTCGGGGCGCGCCACAGCTCCAGGCGCGGCCCTGCGACCTCGCGACCGCCGAGGCGCACCAGCACGCCGTCTTCGAACTCGGCGGGGCCGAGCGTCGACCGCGACGGTGCGCCGGCGACGAGCGCCGCGGGCACAGGGCGCGGAACAGCCGAGGGGATGCGCGCGCTCAGGTCCACCTGCCCGCTGGCGACCACGTGGCCGGCCTCCGCCCACGCCGTTGCGGACTGCAGGACGGCGTCGATCGTGAGCCAGGTCTCCGCATCCTGCGCCACCTCGGCGGTCGGCAGGGCGACCGTGACCGCTGCGCCCGCGGGCAGCGAGCCGACCTCCAGCTCGCCGCGCGACACCCGCCGCCCGTCGTGCTCGACGCGCCAGCGGAAGGCCAGATCGGAGGCGTTGGCCGTGTGCCGCAGGTTCGTGAGGGTCACGGTGCGGTCTCCGAACTCGAAGCGGATCGGCTTCACCACGGCGGCGAACTCGTGCAGGCTGGGCATGGGGGTGTCGTCGCTGAGGATCATGCCGTCCATGACGAAGTTGCCGTCGTGGATGACCTCGCCGAAGTCGCCGCCGTAGGCGTAGAAGGGGGTGCCGTCGTCGGTGGTGGTGAGGATGCCGTGGTCTCGCCACTCCCAGACGAACCCGCCGTGCAAGCGAGGGAAGTCACGGGTGAGCGCTTCGTACTGGTCGAGGGCGCCTGGGCCGTTGCCCATCGCGTGCGCGTACTCGCAGAGCAGGAACGGCTTCGTCCGCTGGCGCGCACCCTCGCCCGGCGTGCAGTTCAGGAGCGGCGCCTGCGATCCGTCGGTGCCGATCGCGGTGGTCTCGGCGATCGACGAGTACATCCGGGAGTACACGTCGGTGTACTCGCCCGTGTAATCGCCCTCGTAGTGCACGGGGCGGCCGGGGTCGCGGTCGTGCACCCAGGCGGCGTTGGCGGCGAGGTTGGCGCCGGTGCCGGACTCGTTGCCGAGCGACCAGATCACGATGCTCGGGTGGTTCTTGTCCCGCTCGACGGTGCGCTGGATGCGGTCGAGGTATGCAGCGCGCCAGCGCGGGTCGTCGCTCGGGTTGCCCTCCCAGCCGAGCTTGTCGAAGCCGTGGGTCTCGAGGTCGCACTCGTCGATGACCCAGAAGCCCAGTTCGTCGGCGAGGTCGAGGAGGCGGGGATGGGGCGGGTAGTGGCTGGTGCGGATGGCGTTGACGTTGAACCGCTTCATCCTGGCCAGGTCGGCGCGGGCGTGCTCCTCGTCGAAGACGCGGCCGCGCACCGGGTGCGTTTCGTGCCGGTTCATGCCGTGGAAGACGACGCGGCGGCCGTTCACGAGGAACCGGTCGCCGACGATCTCCACCGTGCGGAATCCGAGGCGGAGGCTGATCGTCTCTGCGGCGTTCGAGACGGTCACGTCGTAGAGCCGCGGGGTCTCCGCCGACCACGGCTCCACCGCATCCACGGGAAGGGGCGCGACCTCGGCGGCGCTCTGCCAGCTCTGCTCGATCCCCAGCTCGGGGATGCGCAGGGTCACCGGATACGCCGACGGGTCAGCGGTCAGCTCCACCTCGACCGTCCCGGCGCCGTCGCGGTAGCCGGTGCGCAGCCAGACGTCGTCGATGCCGCCGGTGGGGCGGGCGAGGAGGGTGACGCTGCGGAAGATGCCGGGCAGCCACCACTGGTCCTGGTCCTCCAGGTACGACGCGGCGGACCACTGGTGCACCCGCACCACGATCAGGTTCTCGCCGGGATGCACGAGGTCGGTGACGTCGAACTCCTGTGCCAGCCGCGACCCGGTGCCGACGCCGACCTCTGCCCCGTTGACCCACACCTTGTACATCGACTCGACCCCGTCGAACCGCAGCAGCACCCGGCCGGCGTCGGCGAACGTGGCTGGCAGGGTGAAGCGGCGGCGGTGGTCGCCGGTGGGGTTCTCGTCGGGGACGTGCGGCGGGTCGATCGGGAACGGGTACTGCACGTTGGTGTAGATCGGCCTGCCGTATGCGCCGTCGCCGTGCAGCACCCAGTGCGACGGCACCGGCAGGGTGTCCCAGCCGGAGTCGTCGAAGTCGACCGCTGCGATGTCCTCGGACACGGCGGCGGTGGGGGAGAGCCGGAACGCCCAGTCGCCGTCGAGGCAGAGCGCGGGGGCATCGGTGCGCAGCCAGGACCGCGGCGCGCTACGCGCACCGCGGCCTGGCGCGGTGTCGGACAGATACGGGTCGGACAGGACGTGGGGCGTCAGCACTACTTCACGGCTCCTTCGGTGAGACCGCCGCGCCAGAACCGCTGCAGCACGATCATGGCGATGGCGAGGGGGATGATCGACAGCAGCACGCCGCCGGTGGTCAGCTCGTAGAACTCGGGCAGCCGGTCGGTCTGACTGCGCCAGTTGTTGAGCCCGAGCGTGATCGGGTACAGCGTGTTGTCGGACAGCATCACGAGCGGCAGGAAGTAGTTGTTCCAGATGCCGACGAGCTGGAACAGGAACACCGTCACCAGCGCGGGCACCATGATCCGCAGTCCCACCGTGTGGAAGATCCTCAGCTCGCCTGCCCCGTCGATCCTGGCGGCCTCGATCAGGGCGGTGTCGACCGTCGCATCCGCGTAGATCCGGCAGAGGAACAGCCCGAACGGTGACACCAGCGACGGCAGCAGCACCGACCAGTAGGTGTTCGCGAGCCCGAGCTGGCTGAACAGCAGGAACAGCGGCAGCGCCGTCGCGGTGCCGGGCACGAGCACGCCGCCGAGCACCAGCCCGAAGATGAATCCACGGCCGCGGAATGCGTACTTCGACAGCGCGTACCCGCCTGCGGCGGCGAAGTAGGTCGCGAGGATCGCGCCGACTCCGGCGTACAGCACCGAGTTGGCGAACCAGCGCACGAAGATGCCGCCGTCGTAGGTCAGCACCTCGCCGAGGTTGTGCCAGAGCGCGAAGGTCGGCGCGAACCAGAAGCCGTTGGTCGAGAACAGATCCTGCGTGGTCTTCGTGGCGGCGACGATCACCCAGTAGACCGGCACCAGGAAGTAGACGGCGACGACGACCAGGATGCCGGTGACCAGGATGCGCATCCCCGGCCTGCGCCCTGCCGAGCGGTCAGGACCGGTGCCTCGCGCCTTCTGCGCGGTGACCGAGGAGGTGCCTGGCGCTGCGACGCTGCCTGTCGGGGTGTCTGTTGCGGTCATTTCGCTCTCCTGTTCGACAGACGCAGGAACGCGAACGACAGCAGGAACGCGACCAGGGCGATGAGCACAGCCTGCGCGGCTGCGACGTTGTAGTCGTTGTAGGCGAACGCGGTCGTGTACGCGCTGAGGTTGGGCGTGTACTCGCTGTCGATCGCGGGGGAGACCGTCTGCAGCACCTGCGGCTCGGCGAAGAGCTGCAGGGTGCCGATGATCGAGAACACGGTGGTGAGCATCAGCGCCGGTTTGATCAGCGGCAACTGGATGCTCGTCGCCACCCGCCACGGGCTCGCGCCGTCGACCTTCGCCGCCTCGTACACCTCGGTCGGGATCGACTTGAGCTGGGCGATGATGATCATCATGTTGTAGCCGGTGTACGTCCAGGTGACGATGTTCGCGATCGACCACAGCACCGTGTTCGGCCCGAGGAAGTCGACCTGCAGGCCGAACGCGCTCGCGAGGTCGATCAGCGGGCTGAGCCCTGGGACGTAGAGGAACGACCACAGGATGGTCGCCACGACACCGGGGATGCCGTACGGCAGGAAGTACACGGCCCTGAACATCCCCGGCCAGCGCGCGGACGCCGACTCGAGCAGCAGCGCGAGCACCGTGCACAGCGCGATCATCAGCGTGACCTGCACCACGCCGAACAGCAGCATCCTGCCGATGGATGCGATGAAGTTCGGGTTCGAGAGCGCCTGGGCGTAGTTGGCGAACCAGGCGAACTCGCTCGTCACGCCCTTCTCGCCGAACACGCCCTGCCTGGTGACCTTGGTGAAGCTGCTGCCGACCGCCACGATGATCGGCAGGATGAACGTGAGCAGGAAGAGGGCGAGGAACGGCCCGAGCAGCACCCACGGCGCCCAGGAACGTCGCACGCCCCTCACGAGGTCACCTTCTCGATGCTGAGTCCCTTGTCGCGGAACGCGGTGACGATGTTCTTCTCGCTCTGCGCGATCGCATCCACGAGGGTGAGGCCGGAGGACTTCTTGCGGAACCCGTCGGCGAGGATGTTGAACGACTGCTGCGTCAGCGGCCACCACGACCAGTCCTGATTCTGCTGGCGCGATGCGGGGAGGAAGATCTCCTCGTTGTAGTTCTGGCCGCCGAAGAACTTCGACGGCTTCTGCCGGGAGGTGCCGATGAAGTCGGCGGAGGGCGACCAGCCGATGCCGCTGTTCTCGATCATTGCGTCGATGCCCGCGTGACTGGTGGTCATCCAGACCGCGAACTCCAGCGCCTCCTTCGGGTGCTTGCTGTTGGCGAGCACCGCAGCCGTGGAGCCGCCGAGGTAGCTGGAGCCGTATCCGGTCGTGCCGTCGGAGCCCCAGCGGGCCATCGGAGCGACCCGCCACTTGCCTTCGCCTCCCGAGACACCCTCGAGCAGCGCATCCCCCCAGCTCGCGCTGGTGAGACCGGCGATCTTGTTCGACGCGGCAGCGGCGAACCACGGCGTCGTGTACGCGCCGTACGCGGTCTGGATCACGCCGTCGTCGATCGCCTTGTCGAAGAACCGGGCGGCGGTGAGCGTCGCGTCGTCGGTCATGTTCACGGTCCAGCGGTCGCCGTCGACCGCGAACCAGGATGCGCCCGCCTGCCCTGCGACCGCGGCGAACCAGGACGGATCGGCGTAGTTGAAGGTGTCGATCCAGGAACCGGCCGTGCGCAGTTCGGCGCCGGTGCTCATCCACTCGTCCCAGGTGGTGGGGGCGGAGGCGCCGACCTTCTCGAACAGGTCCGGCCGGTGGTAGAACGCCATCGGGCCGGAGTCCTGCGGGATGGCGTACACGCCGTCGACGTAGCTGACCTGCTTCCAGAGCGTGGGGTCGTAGCGGTCGGCGTAGTCGTTCGCGCCGTAGCGGGCCAGGTCGACCAGGCCGTTCACGAGCATGAACTCCGGCACGGAGCGCAGCTCGACCTGGGCGAGGTCCGGGCCGCCGCCCGCCGCGAGGGCCGAGTACAGCTTCTGGTATCCGCCGCTGTTGCCGCCGGGGATCCAGACGGCCTCGACCTGCACGTTCGGATGCGTGGCGTTCCACACATCCGCGACCTTCTGCAGGTCTTTCAGCCAGGCCCAGTACGTGAGGGTGATCTTCTCGCCGCTCGCGGCCGGCTGGATGAGCGGCCTGCTGTTGACGGAGGTGGTGCCGGGGGTGCTGCACCCGGCGAGCAGCGCGGTGACCCCCGCCGCTGCTCCCAGGCCGAGGAGACTTCGTCGTGTGAGTTGCGCCATGTCCTTCACTTCGTCGTGAGTGGGAATACGAGTACTGCGACCCTATACAAAACTAGCGCGGGTGACCTAATTTGGTTTCGTGGACACCGAGATCGCCGGTCCCCGCCGCCGCGGACCGTACGCCAAGAGCGCAGCCCGTCGCCGTCAGATCGTCGAAGAGGCGTACCGCGTGTTCGCCACGCGCGGGTATCACGGCAGCTCGCTGCGCGAGATCGCGGCTGCGGCCGGCATCAGCCTGTCCAACCTGCAGCACTACTTCACCGGCAAGGAGGACGTGCTGCTCGCCGTCCTCGAACTCCGCGACGAACTCGGCGCCGGCGTCGACGCCCCGGAGGACGACGAGCCGTTCGAGCGCCACATCGTGGCGCAGGCGGCGGCCAACGAGCGCATCCCCGGGGTCATCGCGCTCTACAGTGTGCTCTCCGCCGAGGCCGTGACGGACGACCATCCAGGACGCGAATACTTCCTCGGCCGCTACGACACCCTCCGCTCCGAGTACGAGGCGGAGTTCGCCGCGCTCCGCGACCAGGGCCGCCTGCGCGACGGCGTCGACCCTGCGCTCGCGGCCGCGACCGTGATCGCGCTCTGGGAGGGCATTCAGCTCCAGTGGCTGTACACGCCCGACCGGATCGACGCGGCCGCCACCCTCCGCGCATACCTGGACCTGGTGCTCCTCTCGCCCCAGACCGCGTGAGCCAGCGCGCGTAACAAAAGCCGGTGACCGCATCCGACGTGGATGCGGTCACCGGCTTTTCACGCTGTGAGCGGTTAGAGCACGCCCTTCACTGGCGGGTGCTGGAACGTGTCTCCGAACACCCGCTCCGACGCTCCGACGCGGTCGAGGTACGGCGTGATGCCGCCCATCTGGAACGGGAAGCCCGCGCCGAGGATCATGCACAGGTCGATGTCCTCCGGCGCCGCCACGACGTGGTCGTCCACGAGCATCCGGTGGATCTCGTCGGCGAGGCCGTCCTCGAGGCCGCGGAGGATCTGCTCCTTGGTCCACGGGTTCTTGCCGCCGGAGACGATCTTCGCCGCCTGCTTGTCGATGCCCTTGACCCTGCCCTTGGAGTCCTTCTCCAGCAGCGTCCCGTGCTCGGCCAGCTTGTGCAGGTTCTCGCTGCGGTAGAACCGGTCGGGGAACGCGGCGTGGTGCGTGTCCAGGACGTGCGCTCCGACCTTCAGCCCGACCAGGTCGAGCAGCGCGGACGGCGGCATCGGCAGGCCGAGCGGCGCGAACGCCTCGTCGACCGTCTCGAACGGGGTGCCGTCGTCGACGGCGTGCATCGCCTCGCCGAGCACCTTCGCCAGCACGCGGTTGACCACGAAGCCGGGGGTGTCCGCGGTGATGACCGCGTTCTTCTTGAGCGTCGCCGCCGTGACCATCGCCGTCGACAGAGTCGCCTCGTCGGTGTTCGGCGTGTTCACCACCTCGATCAGCGGCATGACGGCGACCGGGGTGAAGAAGTGGAAGCCGACCAGGCGCTCCGGGTGCTTCAGCTTCGCCCCGATCTGCTCGACCGACAGCGACGAGGTGTTGGTGGCGAGCACGGCGTCGTCCGAGATGTACTGCTCGATCTCGGCGAACACGTCCTGCTTGACCGACAGCTCCTCGAACACGGCCTCGATCACCCAGTCCGCGTCGGCGAAGAGGGACTTGTCGGTCGTGCCGGTGACCAGCGCGCGCAGGCGGTTGCCTTCATCCGGCGAGATGCGGCCCTTCTCCTGCAGCTTGCCGATCTCGTCGTGGATGTACGCGACACCCTTGTCGACGTGCGCCTGGTCGAGGTCGGTGATGACCACGGGCACCCGCAGACGGCGCACGAACAACAGAGCGAACTGGCTGGCCATGTAGCCTGCGCCGATCACGCCGACCTTGGTGACCTTCTTGGCGAGCTTCTTGTCCGGCGCACCTGCCGGGCGCTTGGCCCGCTTCTGCACCAGGTTGAAGGCGTAGATGCTGGCCTGGAACTGGTCGCCGGAGATGAGCTCGGCGAGCACGTCGTCCTCGCGCTCGAAGCCCTCCTCCTTGGTACCGGACTTGGCCGCCTTGAGCAGGTCGAGTGCGGCGTACGGCGACTTCGGCACGGTGCCGATGCGGCTCTCCAGCATCTTGCGGGCGATGCCGATGGCCGCATCCCACTTGACCATGCGCTCGACCTTGCCGGGCACGTTCGGCCGCTTCACGGTGAGCTCGCCGGTGAGGACCCTGTCGGCCCAGCGCAGCGAGTCCTCGAGGAAGTTGGCGGAGTCGAAGATCGCGTCCGCGATGCCGAGGTCGAAGACGTCCTGCGGCTTGAGCATCCTGTTCTGCTTGAGCGGGTTCTCGACGATCACCTTGAGGGCGTTCTCGATGCCGATCAGGTTCGGCAGGATGTACGCGCCGCCCCAGCCGGGGATGAGGCCGAGGAACACCTCTGGGAGGGCGAAGGCCGCGGCAGAGCGGTCGATGGTGCGGTAGTCGGCGTTCAGGCCGATCTCCACACCGCCGCCGAGCGCGAGGCCGTTGGTGAACACGAACGACGGGACGCCGAAGGTGGCCTGCTTGCCGAGCACGTAGTGACCGAGCTGGGGGAGCAGCTTCGCGACCTCGACGCTCGGGATGTCTCCCACGCGGCTGAGGTCGGCGCCTGCAGCGAGGATGAACGGCTTGCCTGTGACGGCGACCGCGTCGATCTCGCCGCGGCCAGCGCGCTCCGTGAGCTCGTCGAAGGTCTTCCCGAGCTCGAGAAGAGTCGCGGGGCCCATCGTGTTCGGTCGCGTGTGATCGCGGCCGTTGTCGAGGGTCACCAGGGCGAGCGTCTTGCCGCTCGGCAACGGGATGTCTTTGACGAACGAGTGGGTCACGACCTCGTCTGAGGTGAGGTCGACGAGCGGGGAGAAGTCGATCTTGCTGTAGTCGGTCACGTGTTAAGCCTTCCGCGCGCGCTTGTTGTAGTGGGGATTCTCCCAGATGACGGACCCGCCCTGGCCGAGTCCGACGCACATCGCGGTGAGGCCGTAGCGGACCTCCGGGTGCTCCTCGAACTGGCGGGCGAGCTGGATCATGAGGCGCACGCCGCTGGCGGCGAGCGGGTGGCCGACGGCGATGGCGCCGCCCCACTGGTTGACGCGGGGGTCCTCGTCGTCGATGCCGAAGTGGTCGAGCAGCGAGAGCACCTGGATGGCGAACGCCTCGTTCAGCTCGAACAGGCCGATGTCGTCGATGCTGAGCCCCGCCTTGCGGAGCGCCTTCTCCGTCGACGGCACAGGGCCGATGCCCATGATCTCCGGCTCGACTCCCGCGAAGGCGAAGCTGACCATGCGCATCTTCGGCTGCAGGCCGAACTCCTTGACCGCGTCGCCGGACGCGAGCAGGCTCGCTGTGGCGCCGTCTGTGAGCGGAGACGAGTTCCCTGCGGAGACCCGGCCGTGCGGACGGAACGGGGTGCGCAGGGTGGCGAGCGACTCCATGTTCGTCTCCGGCCGCATCCCCTCGTCCTGGGTGGCGAGGCCCCAGCCGCTCTCGGAGCGGATGGCGACGGGCACCAGGTCGGGCTGCAGCTTGCCCGCCGCGTACGCCGCCGCGGTCTTCTGCTGGCTGCGCATCGCGAAGCGGTCGGAACGCTCCTTGGTGAGCGCGGGGAACCTGTCGTGGATGCGCTCGGCGGTCATGCCCATGTTGAGGGCGTCCTCGCCGACCAGGCGCTCGGAGAGGAAACGCGGGTTCGGGTCTGCGCCGAAGCCCATCGGGTGGCGTCCCATGTGCTCGACGCCGCCGGCGATGGCCAGATCGTACGCGCCGAACGCGATCCCGGAGCCGAGGGTGGTGACGCTGGTCATCGCGCCGGCGCACATCCGATCGATGGCGAAGCCTGGCACGGACTTCGGCAGACCGGCGAGCAGAGCGGCGGTGCGGCCGAGGGTGAGGCCCTGGTCGCCCTGCTGCGTCGTGGCGGCGATGGCCACGTCGTCGATCCTGTCTTTGGGCACGTTCGGGTTGCGCTCCAGCAGCTCGATCATGGCCTTGACCACCAGATCGTCCGCTCGCGTGTTCCAGTACTGCCCTTTTTCGCCGGCTCGCCCGAACGGAGTGCGAACTCCGTCGACGAAGACGACATCAGCTCTATCGGCCACAATGCCTCCCAAATCAGGTCGAATTCGATCCTAGGGATGCGGCGGAACGGGGAAGAATCGTTTGATTCTTTCTACGAATCCGCTTCGGCGGTCTCCGGGCCGTTTTGGTTGGCTTCCACAAACGCCTGGGCGATCGACTGTGAGGTTGCCTCAATCTGCCAGGGCCGGGCACCCCATTCGGCGAGGGCGGCGGCGATGGATGCGGCGTCGATCTCGGCGGGCGGGGCCCACGCGACGCGGCGCAGCGTCTCCGGCGTGAGCAGGTTCTCGATCGGGATCGACAGCTCCTCGGAGAGCGCGGTGACGGCGGCGCGGGCCGCCTTGAGCCTGGCGTCCGCATCCGGGTTCCTGTCCGCCCACGCGCGGGGCGGAGGAAGGGTGTCTCCGTTTCCGCGCATAACGGGGAGGTCTTCCGTGGTGCGTCCGGCCTCGATGGCCTCCCACCAGCGGTCGAGCTCCGTCCTGCTCGCTCTGCCGTTGAACTCGCGGAGCGCCGCGAGACCGCGCTTGGTCTCCGGCATGGCCTTCGCCGCGGCGGTGAGCGACGCATCCGGGACCAGGCGGCCCGGCGCGATGTCCGTGGTGCGGGCGAGCTCGTCGCGGCTCAGCCAGAGCTCGCGGGCGACGGCGAGATTGCGGATGCCCCTGATCGAGTGGATGCCGGACAGGCGGCGCCACGGCTCGCTGCGGACCACCTTGAGGTCACGGGCGAGCTCGTCGGCGAACTCCTGCTGGGCGATCCCCGTCTTGCCCTGCTCCTCCAGCAGTGCAGCGATGGCGTCTCTGAGGTCCGGCAGCAGCTCGACGTCGAGCGCTGCGTAAACGAGCCAGGGCTCCGGCAGCGGCCTGGTGGACCAGTCGGCGGCCGAGTGCTCCTTGGCCAGGTGAATGCCGAGCAGCTCCTCCACCACGGTGCCGAGGCCGACCCTCGGCATCCCGAGCAGCCGGGCGGCGAGCTCGGTGTCGAAGACGTGCTTCGGGTCGAGCCCGACCTCGCGCAGGCAGGTGAGGTCCTGAGTGGCTGCGTGCAGCACCCACTCCTCTTCTGCGATGGCGGCGTTCAGTTCGTCGAAGCGCCCGATCGGCGGAGGGTCGAACAGGAACGTGCCCGACCCGCGCCGGAACACCTGGATGAGGTACGCCCGCTGAGAGTACCGGAAGCCGCTCGCGCGCTCGGCGTCCACGGCCACCGGGCCGTTCCCCGCCGCGATCGCCTCGACGGCCTCCAGGTACTCGTCTCTGGTCGCGATGACGTGATGGTCAGCCACGCGGCTCCCGTCTCGTCAGCAGGCTGACGCCCTCTCCGGTCGGTGGCAGCCCGGCGAGCATGCACAGCAACTCGCCCCAGCCCTCGACGTGCGCGGTGATGTCGCTCTCCAGCGGGCTCCAGGATGCGCGCAGCTCGATCTGCGAACCGTCGCCCTGAGCGGCGAGCTCGCCGAACCCGGTGGAGATGATCTTGGTGGCGGTGCCGCTGGCCGCCGTGTACTTCGCGTGCCGCGCATCCAGTGCATCCACCAGCCACGACCAGGCGACGTCGGCCAGGAACGGGTCGAGACCGATGTCGGTCTCCAATGGCGCCTGCGCGAAGCAGACGATGCGGAACGGGCCGCCCCACGCCTCTGGCTCGTCCTCGTCGTAGAGCAGGATGAACCGGCCGGTGCCCAAGTCGGAGTCGCTTCCGTGCCGTGTCGGACGCACGTCGGCCGCCAGCGCGACGGAGTGCGGCGCGAGCTGGCCCGGCGCGGGGATCTCGGTGACCACGAGTTCCGGGCGGGACTTCGCGTGGCGGATCGTCTCCAACGCCGCGGCGAACTCCGGGGGAGTGCGTGGGGTCGAGGGTGTTGTCGGCACGTTAGGAACACTATGGTCCATTCGGGGCATGTGACGGTACGGCACGCCGCCTGAGGAAGTCCTGAACACCGCGCGATGGCATCGGGGTTACGCTGGCGGCATGGCGCGTTCGACGTTCGCGAAATCCGTCCGCACGGCCGTCGTCGCGGCCGGTGTCCTCGGCCTGGCGGCCGGTGCAGGTGCTGTACTGATCATGGCGAGGGTGGCTCGCACCGTCGTCACGCCGGTGCGCAAACGCCCGCAGAACCAGAGCATCAGGGCCGTCGACCTGGATGCGGGAACGGTGACGTTGCGCGAGACGCCGGACTCCTCTGTGCCAGGCCGATACGGCCTCTGGTTCTCCGAGGACGCCGGCTACGCGAAGATCGGCGGCGTCATCTCCCGCGAGGACGGCTCTGTCACGCGCACGCTGGAGTCCGTCGCGTTCGGCGACCTCCGCCCTGGGCGCGGGCGGATCAGCGGCTACTACTACCTCGAACCCTCCGAGCTGGACTACCGGGTGGAGAGCGTGACTGTGGAGACGGAGCTCGGCGAAGCGCCCGGCTGGCTGTTCCCTCCTGAGCCGGGAGAGGACACAGGACACTGGGTGATCCAGGTGCACGGCTGGGGCGCCACCAGGCAGGAGGGGCTGCGCGCCGTCCGCACCTTCCACGAGCAGGGGTACACCGTGCTGCTCGCCTCGTACCGCAACGACGGGGATGCGCCGAACAGCGCCGACCGCCGCTACGGCCTCGGCGGCACGGAGTGGCACGACATCGACGCAGCGCTGCGGTACGCCGCAGACCATGGCGCCACCTCGATCGTCCTGATGGGCTGGTCGATGGGCGGCGCCGTCGTGCTGCAGACCGTCACCAGGTCGACCGCCACCGACCTGCTCCGCGGCCTCATCCTGGAATCCCCGGTGATCGACTGGATCGACACGCTCGAATACCAGGCGCGGATGCTCCGCCTCCCCGACCCGATCACCCAGGGCGCCCTGCGCCTGATCGAGTCGACCTGGGGAGGCCCGATCACCGGCCAGGCAGCGCCGATCGACCTCACCAGCATGAACTTCGTCGCCCGCGCAGCCGACCTCAGCCTGCCCACCCTCATCCTGCACAGCGATGACGACGGATTCGTGCCGTCGACCGCATCCCGTGCTCTGGCGGAGGCCCGCAGCGACATCGTCACGCTGGTGCCGTTCGCGACCGCGCTGCACACCAAGCTCTGGAACTACGACGAGGAACGCTGGAAGACCTCGATCGCCGACTGGCTCGCCGAGCACATCCACGCCGACGCAGGCGCGGACATCAACGCAGCCGCGCCGGACGCGCCCGCCGTCGAAGCGGCGAGCTAGGCCGCCAGCTTCTCCCGCACCTGCCGCTTGGTGCGGCCGAGCAGCGCCGTCATGCCCCGGATGCGCAGGGGAGAGACCGCCTGCGTGAGCCCGAGCGTCTGCGGGTAGTCATCGGGGACGGCCAGCACCTCCTCGGCCGTGAGGCCGGCGAGACCCTGCGCCAGGATCGACGCGAACCCGCGCGTGGTCGGCGACTCCTGCGGAGCGGTCGCATAGAGGTGCACAATGTTCCCGTCGTCTACCTCCACGAAGATGTAGACGGGCGACTGGCACTCCACGACCCGCTCGAACAGATCGGGATGGTCGCGGTAGCGCTCCGGCAGCTCGGGCAGCTCTTCCGAGAACTCCAGCAGAAGCTGGAGCCTGTCTGGCTGCTCGAGCGCCAGGAAGTCGTCGCGGATCTCCGCGAGAGCGGGTGCCAGGGCCGCAGGATCAGTCATACGACAAGGCTACTTCGCCTGAGCGGCTCCCGGCTCGCTGCCCGTGACGATCGGTACGCGCACAGCGGAACCCCACTCGGTCCACGAGCCGTCGTAGTTGCGTACGTTCTCGAAACCGAGCAGGTGCGTGAGCACGAACCAGGTGTGGCTCGACCGCTCGCCGATGCGGCAGTACGCGATCACATCGTCGCCCTCCTTCAGCCCAGCATCGCCGAGGTAGATGGACTCGAGCTCCGCGCGGCGCTTGAACGTCGCATCCGGTGCGGCAGCCCTCGCCCACGGCACGGACGCAGCGGACGGAATGTGCCCTGCGCGCAGAGCGCCCTCGGTCGGGTAGCCGGGGATCTCGGTGCGCTCGCCGCTGTACTCCTCGGGAGAGCGGACATCGATGAGCGCCCCCTTCCCCGAATCGACGAGTGCGAGGTGGGCGAGCACATCGTCCTTGAACGCGCGGATGACGGTGTCGTCCCGCTCGACGATCGGATACTCGACCGGCGTGACGACCGGCTTGTCCTTGGTGAGCTCTCGGCCCTCGGCGATCCACTTGTCGCGCCCGCCGTCGAGCAGACGCACATCCTCGTGGCCGAACAGTGTGAACACCCAGAGCGCGTACGCCGCCCACCAGTTGTTCTTGTCCCCGTAGATGACCACGGTGGTGTCGCGGGCGATGCCTTTGGAGCCGAGCAGCTCGGCGAAGCGCTCGCCGTCGACGTAGTCGCGCTGCACGGGGTCGTTGAGGTCGGTGTGCCAGTCGATCTTCACGGCGCCGGGGATGTGACCCGTCTCGTAGAGCAGGACGTCCTCGTCGGACTCCACCACGACCAGTCCTGGCTGCCCCAGATGCTCGGCGAGCCATTCCGTGCTCACCAGCCGCTCGGGATGCGCGTACTCGGCGAAAGCGGGGGACCGGTCGACCTCAATGGACATGGTTGCATTACCTCCAGAGAGCGCCTCGTGAGCGCAAGGGGAACAATCGGCTGCGTCGGTTTAGGCTGGACACCCCGACACTGTGCGAACTTACGTTCCAGGCTATCTGCGCGTAAACCGGTGCGGTAAGACTTCGACACAAAGGTGCAGCTTCCATGACGATCGACCAGACCGGCGCTCTCGTGCGCCTCGCCGACCGTGCCCCGCAGATCACCGGGGCGGAGATCGCGTCGTCGCTGGTCCCACCGTCGCAGTTCCACAACGCCACCTTCGAGTCGTACCGGCCGGACCACGACTACCCGTCGCAGGCGGAGGCCGTGAGCATCCTGCGCACCTTTGCGAAATCGTGGGAGCCGCAGCGCCCCGCCGGGCTGTTCAGCCGCAACCGCAAGAAGGCGGAGACGAAGCCCGGTGTGTACCTCGACGGCGGATTCGGCGTCGGCAAGACGCACCTCCTCGCATCCCTGTGGCACGAGGCGCCGGGACCCAAGTACTTCGGCACCTTCATCGAGTACACGGCACTGGTGGGAGCCCTCGGCTACGCGGGCGCGGTCAACCTGCTCCGCGGCTCCGCGCTGATCTGCATCGACGAGTTCGAGCTCGACGACCCCGGCGACACCATGATGATGACCAGGATGCTCGGCGAGCTCGTCGCCTCGGGCACCAGGATCGCCGCCACCAGCAACACCCCGCCGAACGCGCTCGGGGAGGGCCGGTTCGCCGCGAGCGACTTCCTTCGCGAGATCCAGTCGTTGTCCGCCAACTTCGAGACCATCCGCATCGACGGGCTCGACTACCGCCGCCGCGACACGGAAGGCCGGGCCGTCACCGTCGAGCGCGACGAGTACGACAGGATCACCGGAGCGCTCAGCTCGCGCGGCGAGACCGTCACCAGCGACGACTTCGACGCGCTCATCGCGCACCTCGCCACGGTGCACCCGTCGCGATACATCAAGCTGCTCGACGGCGTGGATGTCATCGGGCTCACGGATGTGCGCATCCTGCACGACCAGATGGCCGCGCTGCGCCTGGTCGCTTTCATCGACCGCGTCTACGACGCTGAGATCCCGATCGTGCAGACCGGCACCCCGCTCAGCGAGGTCTTCGACGAGGAGATGCTGGGCGGCGGCTACCGCAAGAAGTACCTCCGCTCCGTCTCGCGCATGATCGCGCTGACCACCGGAGAGCTTCCCCCGCACGACTGACACCGCACGACCGACCGCGCGCGCCTGACGGCGCTCGACGGATTCGTGGCGGCGCGAAACACGATGTTTACACCCGTGGTGGATGCGTAACAGACGCGAAACACGAGTATCCCTCCACGGAAACCTCCCGTGATGAAACTGGGCACACCCCGAAACGCTCACCGATCAGCCAGACCGGGGCCCGTGTGCATTCATGAGAGAGGTAGACCAACGTATGTTGCTACACACAGCAGCGGACTACGCACCCGCAGGGACCGTCAACTCCCTGTGGCTGCTCGTCGCCGCAGCACTTGTTCTGCTGATGACCCCCGGCGTCGCCTTCTTCTACGGAGGAATGGTCCGCGCCAAGAGCGTGATCAGCATGATGATGATGAGCTTCGGCGCGATGGCGATCGTGGGCGTCCTGTGGGTGTTCTACGGGTACGGCCTCGCGTTCGGCAAGCCGATCATCCCGCACTTCCTCGGCGCTCCTGACTGGTTCCTGTCCAGCCTGATGGGCAAGGACGGCATGACCCCCGACCTCGGCGGTCTCGCCTTCGCCGGGTTCCAGGCCACCTTCGCCATCATCACGGTCGCTCTGATCTCCGGTGCGATCGCCGACCGCGCCAAATTCGGCGCATGGATGGTGTTCGCGGGCATCTGGGTCACGGTCGTGTACTTCCCGGTCGCGTACTGGGTGTTCAACCTGGCCGATGGCTGGGCGCCCGCTGTCCTGCATGTCAACGACTTCGCCGGTGGCACAGCGGTCCACATCAACGCCGGTGCAGCAGGCCTGGCACTCGCCCTGGTGCTCGGCAAGCGCGTCGGCTTCCAGAAGGGCATGTCGAAGCCGCACAACGTGCCGCTCACGCTCCTGGGCGCCGCTCTCCTGTGGTTCGGCTGGTTCGGCTTCAACGCCGGTTCGGAAGCCGCAGTGGACGGCGTGGCAGCGTTGGCCTGGATCAACACCCTCGCCGCTCCGGCCGCCGCGACCATCGGCTGGCTGATCGTCGAGAAGCTGAAGGACGGCAAGCCGACCTCCATCGGTGCGGCCTCCGGCGCTGTCACCGGTCTGGTCGCGATCACCCCGGCCTGTAACATCCTGACGCCCGGCTTCGCGATCCTCCTCGGCCTGGTCGCCGGTGCTGTCTGCGCCATTGCCATCGACCTGAAGTTCAAGCTCGGCTTCGACGACTCGCTCGACGTGGTCGGCATCCACCTCATCGGCGGTCTCATCGGAACGCTCTGGATCGGCGTCTTCGGCTTCACCCACATCGACGGCGACGCGACCAAGGGCTTCTCCAGCCTCCTCTACGGCGGCAGCTTCCTGCAGCTGGGGGCGCAGGCGGTCGGTGCGTTCGGTGTGATGATCTACTCCTTCGTCCTCGCCTGGATCATCGGCACGGTCATCCAGCGGACGATGGGCTTCCGGATCAAGAACGAGGACGAGCTCGCCGGCGTCGACACGGTGGTGCACGGCGAAGAGGGCTACGCCCTCGAGACGGTCTGATCGGTTCGGCAGTTCCACAGCACGCGAGCGGGGCGTCGCCTTCGGGCGGCGCCCCGCTCCGCGCGTGCGCCGCAGGGTGCTGTGCGGCCCAGTAGGGTGTTGCTGCCCGGTTCGCGCGACGAGGAGGACGGATGACGCCTGCCACGAGCGCGCAGGTCGACGCCCTCCTGCTGCTGGTGAGCGCCACCTTCGTCATGGCGGTCGTCCCTGGCCTCGCGTTCTTCTACGGAGGGATGACGGGAGCGAAGGGTGCGTCTCAAGCGTTCAGAGCTGCGCTCGTCGGATCCGCGATCGTCGTGCTGCTCGCCGTGCTGGGCGGCTACGGGATGCTCGCAGGCTCGCCGCTGATCGCCCACCTGGTCGGGCGGCCGGACTGGGGCCTCGCCGACGTGTTCACTCCGGGGAAGGGGACCGCATCCACGCTGTACCCGTTGGCGAGGGCCGGATACCTGATCGCGGTGTGCGCGGTGGCGGTGACCATCCTCGGCACGGCCATCGCCTCCCGCGTGACGCTGCGCGCGTGGGCCGTGTTCTCCGCGCTCTGGTCGGTGCTCGTGCTCTTCCCGGCCGGATACGCGGTGTTCGCGCTCGGGGACGGCTGGGCGGTGGCTGGCATGCACGTCATCGACTTCGGCGGAGCCATCCCGATCAGCCTCGCGGCGGGCAGCGGAGCGGCCGGGGTCATCCTCGCCTGCGGCCATCGCGACCATCCCGTCGCGGGCGAACGGCGCCTCCCGCTCGTCGCGGCAGGGGGAGCGCTCGTCTGGGTCGGCTGGTTCGGCCTCACGGTCGGGTCGGAGGGCGCACTCGACGCGTTCGCCCCGCTGATCGCGCTGAACACGCTGATGGCGTCCGCGGGCGGCGCGCTCATGTGGATCATCGTCGACAGGGTGCTGCTGCGGCGCCCGACCGTGACGAGTGCCCTGTGCGGGGCCGTGGCCGGCCTGGTGGCGATCACCCCCGCATCCGGTGTGCTGACCATCGGCTGGTCGCTGCTGCTCGGCGCGCTGGCCGCGATCGCCTGCGCGAGCATGGTCGACCTGGCGGCCAGGGCGCGTTTCGGCGTGCCGATGACCATCTGCGTGATCCACATCGTGGCGAGCCTGGTCGGCCTGCTCTACATCGGCCTGTTCGCCAACGGCGACGGGATGGTCGACAGCGGCAACTTCGACCTGTTCGTCGCACAGGCGGTCGCCGGGCTCGGCGTGGCGGCGTACTCGTTCGTGGTCTCGCTGCTGATCGCGATCGCGCTCCGGTACACGCTAGGGCTGACCAGGCTCCGGTATCGTGCGGACGGTGGCTTTCCCGATGAACCTCGTGCGCGCGATCGCGAACGCGCTGCTGCCGACGAAGAAGACGCCGACCAGGACGCCGGCTACGACCCGGACAGCGGCTACGACCCGGACAGCGGCGGCTCCGCGGCCGACGACGCAGAAGCGCTCGGCGGCTCCGCAGCGGACAGCAGGGGATGAGCCTGGCCGTTCCGGCCCGTCTGCGACCGTCGAGGTCGACCCGCGCGCGATCAGCCGCGTGACGATGGCGTACGCGCCGAGCACGGACGGCGACGCGGACCCTGGCGAGATCGTCTGGACCTGGGTGCCGTACGAAGAGCGCGACGGCCGAGGCAAGGACCGGCCGGTGCTGGTGGTCGCCAGCGAGCGCTCCGGGACCGTTCTGGCCGTCCAGCTCACCAGCCAGGCGCATCCCGGCCGCACGGAGTACGTGCCGATCGGCACGGGGGACTGGGATGCACAGCGCAGGCCGAGCTACGTGAACACCGATCGCGTCTTCCGGCTGCACCAGGCGGGGATGCGGCGCGAGGCCACGGCCCTCGACCGTCGCCGCTACGGCGCGGTGCGAGACGCGCTCGTCGCGCGCTACGGGTGGCGCTGAGTCGCTCCACCGCCCGGAGACCGCCGTGCGGATAGCGGCTCAGTACTCCTGCAGGACTTCCACGGTTCCGCCGAATGCGAGGTTCGGGCTGCGCCTCGCCACCTCGAGCGCGGCCTCCATCGAATCGAACTCGACCATCGACGCTCCTCGCACCTGGCCGTCACTCTCCGTGACCCCATCCGAGGTCACGAGCTTCCCGTGCGCCGTCCGGATGCCGTAGTCCTCGTGGAGCGCGACGTTCCAGGCCCGCCACGCCTCTCGATTCTCTGCGAGCCGCGACGGCGGGATGGGGTCGGGTCCCGCCCGGTAGATGAAGATGAACGATGCCATCCCTGCATGATGACACGGTGGCGGGAACGCAAAAACCCCCGGCGGACCGGGGGCGTTCGGTGGGCGATACCGGACTCGAACCGATGACCTCTTCCGTGTGAAGGAAGCGCGCTACCAACTGCGCCAATCGCCCTGGGTTTCGCGGCCGTGAACCGGCTGCGAGACTCGATACTAGCCGACGAACGGGGCCGAGCGCACATCGGCAGCGCGACACACCCGGCTGCGTCACCCGGTTTGGTTTTCCGCGTCGGCATCGGCTAAAGTCATTCAAGTGCCGCAGAGATGCGGAACGAAATGCGGATGTAGCGCAGTTGGTAGCGCATCACCTTGCCAAGGTGAGGGTCGCGAGTTCGAATCTCGTCATCCGCTCGAGTCAGCCCGATCGAAAGGTCGGGCTTCTCACAACGGTGGTGAACCCAAACGGTGGATTGGCCGAGAGGCGAGGCAGCGGCCTGCAAAGCCGTATACACGGGTTCGAATCCCGTATCCACCTCCAACCTGGAGTCATTCAGGCTTGGGCGATTGGCGCAGCGGTAGCGCGCTTCCCTGACACGGAAGAGGTCACTGGTTCGATCCCAGTATCGCCCACCACGCAGAACCCCCGGAGATCCGGGGGTTTTTTTGTTGTGCCGGGACAGGAGATCTCCGGCGAGCAAAGTGTCGAATACGGACGGGTTCGTTCGACGTCAATGTGTCACTCACACCATTGACAGGAGCACAATGCGTTTCGAAATCATCATCTACAACAACTCCGAGTTCGCCGCAGCCGCCCAAGGAGACCATCCTGACCCGGCTGTCGCAGCGGAATGGGCGCGTGTCCACCAGCAGATGCTGGCCGAGCTGAAGGAATCCGACGAGTACCTGGATTCGAACGAATACAGCCAACGGACCGCAGCAATCGTGCGCGCAGACCGTCGCGCTCCGCACCACGTCCGGTTGACGGACGGCCCATTCAGCGAGTCGAAGGAGTGGGTCGGCGGCTTCTACACCGTCGATTGCGAGAGCCTGGAGAGAGCGGTGGAGATCGCCGGGCGCTTTGTCGAGGCGAGGTATTCACAGGTCGAGGTGCGCAAGCTGGTGCATCCGATCTACTGAGCGCGTCACGAGCCTCGGATGCTGTCTGCGCAGCTCATCCACGAACCTGTCGGAGAACTCCGGATCGACCTACCATCGAACCGATTGCTAACGACGACGGGTGAGGAAGTCACATCATGAGCACGGTGAACAGCGACCTCGCAGTCACGGCGGACGGCTACGCGACGGGGCTGAATCAGACGGAGGAGAAACCGTTCGGCGACCTCGATGAGAACTGGCTGCACGGCTGGATGTTCCAGGACGACGGCGAGAACCAGTCGGAGGTCGCGGGGATCTCCGACGCCGGCGCCTTCATCATGGGCCGCAATATGTTCGGTCCGATTCGAGGGGGATGGGATCGTGAGTGGCGTGGCTGGTGGGGGCCGAATCCGCCGTTCCACGGCCCGGTGTTCGTGCTCACCCACCACGCTCACGAGCCCATCGAGATGGAGGGCGGGACGACGTTCCACTTCGTCACCGACGGCATCCACTCGGCCATGGAGGCGGCGCGCGCTGTGGCGGGCGCCAGGGACATCGAGGTCATCGGCGGCCCGAGCACGGTCAACGCCTACCTGACCGCAGGGCTCATCGACGAGTTGCGGCTCCATGTGACTCCGTACATCGCCGGCGCTGGGGTGCGTGTGTTCGACGGCGTGCCTCCCCAGCCGCTGGAGCTGACGTCGCTGCGACAGGCGTCTCGTGTGACGCACCTGACCTACCGGCCGCTCGGCCCTCAGGTGGGTGCGACACCGGCCGGCTGAGGACGAACGACCCCCGTGGGGAACCCATGTCGAGGCCGAACCGTGCTGTCGGCGTGGATAGGCTTGGTGGGTGCAACAGAGTTTGTGGGAGCTCCCCGCGTCGGAGCTGCTGTCGAGGACGGCATCGTCCGAACCGACGCCGGGTGGCGGCTCGATCGCTGCCATGACGGGGGCGTTCGGGGTCGGCCTCGTGCAGATGGCTCTCGCGGTGACGGCCGACCCGGAGCTGGAGTCTCTGAGTGAGCGACTCGGTGCTCTGCAGGAGCGCATCGTCCCCGGCGCGGATGCGGACGTGACGGACTTCGAGAGCCTCATGTCCGCCTATCGCCTGCCTCGCTCGGACGACGCAGATCGTGAGCAGCGCCGAGGAGCGATCGAGGCGGCGACCGTCACAGCGACCGAGCGTCCGCTCTCGCTTGTCGCGGCCCTCATCGACGCACTCGACGCCTCGCGCGAGGCTGCGTCCGCGGTGAAGCCGGGAATCCTGAGCGACGTGGTCGCGGGCCGCGACGTCATCGGCGGCGCCGCATGGGCCGCCATCCGCACCGTCGATGTCAACCTCGCCCAGCTCGACCGCATGCACTCGCACCGCGCGCCGGCTCTGCTGGCGGCGCGCACGCAGCTCGCCCATCGTCTACAGGAGGCCTCATGACCGCAACCGTGCTCGATCCGTCCCCCGTGGCTGCGTCCTTCCGGGATGAGGTCCGCGAGGACGTGGAACGGCTCCGTGCTGCAGGTCGCACGCTCCGCGTCGTCGGTCTCCTCGGCCAGGACGAAGGCCCGGCCGCAACGTATGCGCGCTTCGCACGTCGGGGTTTCGACGATGTCGGCATCGAATTCGACCTCCGCCACGTCACGCCGGACGAGGCCGAGGCGGCCGTCGCAGCCGCGAACGTCGACGCGGACGTGGACGGCATCTTCCTCTATTACCCGCTCGCCGCTCGTGACGACCGATGGCTCCGCGAACTGGTCGACCCCCGCAAAGACATCGAGGGGATGCACTCCTTCTGGAGCCGCCTGCTCTACGAGAACGAGCGGTTCGTCGACTCCGGCCGCACTCTGCGGGCGATCCTGCCGTGCACGCCCCTGGCCATTCTGAAGCTGTTGAACCGTGCCGGGATGCGCGGCACCAGCGGGAACGCCCCGCTCGAGGGCGTCACCGCGTGCGTGATCAACCGCAGCGAGGTGGTCGGACGCCCGCTCGCGGCGATGCTGGCCAATGACGGCGCGCGCGTCCACTCGCTCGACATCTCGGGAGCCGTGACCTACGAGCCTGCCATCGGCCGGCACACCCACGAGGTGCGGTCGTCGGGAATCGACCGCGCGGCAGCGCTGGCCGACGCCGACGTCGTCATCTCGGCCGTGCCATCCCGTGACTTCGAACTCATCCGAGGCGACGAGATCCGTGCGGGCGCGATCTGCGTCGACGTCGCGGAGTTCACCAACTTCGCTGAGTCGGCCAAGGAGCGTGCGGGCGTCTTCGTCCCACGCGTCGGACCTCTCACGGTCGCGATGGCGGCGCGGAACCTGATCCGGCTGGCTCACATCACGCAGAAATGACGCGAACGCCGCGACGTTCCGCGTGAGCGGATCGTCCAGCGAGGATGCATCCTCCTACGGCTTCGCGCCATTGTGGAACGATCCGTGCAGCGTCGTGTCCGCGAACGCGGTCCCGTCGATGACGCTGCGCACTGCCGCCAGAGTGGTTTCGTCAGCGGGATCGACCGTCACCGTGAGCGACCCGTATTCCACCCGCATCGTGTAGGGGATCGACGCCTCCACGGAGGTCACCCCGGAAGTCGAGGCGATGCGCTGCAGACCGTCGGCCACCCCGGTGGACGTCTCCAGCGGGATCGACTGGTCGAACGTCCGGTTGTAGTGGACGACGCTGGCAACGTGTCCGGGGCCGGCGGGCACCGTCATCGACAGGCTGACACCCGTCCAGGCGAGGTGCTTCGCCATCGCCGACGGCACGGCCCCTGCCTGCTGCGGCGTCGCCTCCGGCGACATGGTCACAGTGACGTCCGTCGAGAAGTGGTTCTCCACGAGCTGGCAGTAGGAGCGTTCGGGGTCGGGGTATGTGCTCTGAGCGTTGGACGTACTCTCGCCGACAGTGTCCACTTCGGGCAACGCGCGCACGGCGGCGAGCGCTTTCCGGATCTGCGTGGCGACGTTCGGGTCCAGGGTCGGAGCGGGAGTCGGAGACGGGTCGGGGTCCGCGCCCGGAGGAAGGCACGTTCGCGGTGAGGGTGTCGCATCCCCGGTCGTGCTGCCCGCCGCCAGATCGTGCAGGGCGCTGCACCCGGAGAGCAGCGCCCCTGTCAGCAGGAGCGCGACCGCGGCGGCTCCACGTCGATGCATGTGTTCGACGCTACCTCCCGTGGGTGCCAGGAAGCATCCGCCTGGGGGATGAGGGGGGGGGGGGGGCGTCGGTGCTGGCCATTCCGCACGGAAGCTGCCCGGGGGTAGAGTTCCCGGCGTGACGGACAACACACAAGGGCAGGCGGAGACGCCGATCGCATATACAGCACTCACCACGGGCACGGCGGTTCTGGATGCCGACGGCGCCGAGATCGGCACCGTCGAGCACGTGCTCCAGGACAGCACGATCGACCTCTTCGACGGCATCGCCGTCACGACGGCCAACGGGCTGCGGTTCGTCGACGCGCGCGTCGTCGGCCGGATCACCACGGCCGCCGTGCACACGACGCTGACGGCCGCGCAGGCGGAAGCGCTCCCCGAACCGGAGGGCACGGAGGTGTTCGATGCCGACCCCGACGAGTTCGGCGGCAACGGACTCAGCGCGTGGTTCGGCCGGATGTTCATGCGCGAGCACTGGATGCGCCGCAACGACTGACCGCGCCGGCTCACGCTCACGAGATGCCAGAAACTGCGTCGATCCTTCCTGATCTCGACACGGTTTCTGGCATCTCGTCGTTTCCGGAGGCGCAGCCTGTGGAGGGGGCTGTGCGCACCTCCGTCGCGCGCGAAGGCGCCCTTCCCGCGCGCACTAAGGTTGAAGGGTTCCGATTAACACGATCCCAAGGAGTGGAAAAGGTGGCTGACGGCTTCGAGCTCTTCACCGACCGTTCCGTTGTCGCGATGCGCGTCAACGGCGAACTGAAAGATCTCGCAACGCAGGTCACGACCACGGACACCGTCGAACCGGTGACCATCGACTCTCCGGACGGGCTGAACATCCTCCGGCACTCGACAGCGCACGTGCTCGCGCAGGCCGTCCAGGCGATCAACCCGGAGGCTAAGCTCGGCATCGGGCCGCCCATCACCGACGGGTTCTACTACGACTTCGACGTCGCAGAGTCCTTCACCCCGGAGGATCTGAAGGCGCTCGACAAAGAGATGTCACGCATCGTGCGTGCAGGCCAGCGCTTCGTGCGCAGGGTCGTCACCGACGACGAGGCGCGTGCAGAGCTCGCGAACGAGCCGTACAAGCTGGAGCTCATCGGGCTCAAGGGCGGCGTCGTGCACGGCGACACCACCGCATTCGACGAGAGCGAGTCCGTCGAGGTCGGCGGCTCGGAGCTCACGATCTACGACAACGTCGACCCGAAGACGGGGGAGACGGTCTGGAAGGACCTCTGCCGCGGCCCGCACCTGCCGAACACCAGGATGATCGGCAACGGCTGGTCGCTCACCCGCGTCGCCGCCGCGTACTGGCGGGGCAATGAGAAGAACAAGCAGCTGCAGCGCGTCTACGGAACGGCCTGGCCGACCAAGGACGAGCTGCGCGCGTACCAGACCCGCATGGAGGAGGCCGCCAAGCGCGATCACCGCAAGCTGGGCTCTGAGCTCGACCTGTTCAGCTTCCCGGAGGAGATCGGCTCCGGTCTCGCGGTGTTCCACCCCAAGGGCGGGATCATCCGGAACGAGATCGAGAACTACATGCGCGAGCGCCTCATCGCGAACGACTACGAGCTCGTCAACACCCCGCACATCACCAAGGGCCGCCTCTACGAGATCAGCCAGCACCTCAACTGGTACAAAGACGGCATGTTCCCCGCGATGCACCTGGACGAAGAGGTGGATGCGGAGGGTCACGTCACCCGCCAGGGCCAGGACTACTACCTGAAGCCCATGAACTGCCCGATGCACAACCTGATCTATCGGGCCCGCGGACGCAGCTACCGGGAGCTCCCGTTGCGGCTGGCGGAGTTCGGCACGGTGTACCGCTACGAGAAGAGCGGAACGCTCTCCGGCCTGACCCGTGTGCGCGGCCTGACCCAGGACGACGCCCACATCTACGTCACCGACGAGCAGATCAAGGACGAGGTCGCGCGCCAGCTCGAGTTCGTGCTGGAGACGCTGCGCGGCTACGGCCTCACCGACTTCTACCTCGAGCTGTCCACCAAGGACCCAGACAAGTACGTGGGTTCGGACGAGAGCTGGGAGCAGGCGACGGAGACGCTGCGACAGGTCGCCGTCGAATCCGGTCTCGAGCTCGTCGCCGACCCGGGAGGGGCCGCGTTCTACGGCCCGAAGATCTCGGTGCAGGCACGGGATGCGATCGGTCGCACCTGGCAGCTCTCCACGGTGCAGCTCGACTTCAACCAGCCGGAGCTGTTCGAGCTGGAGTACACCGCGGCGGACGGCACCCGCAAGCAGCCCGCGATGATCCACCGCGCTCTGCTCGGATCGATCGAACGCTTCTTCGCGATTCTGCTGGAGCACTACGCCGGCGCGTTCCCGGTGTGGCTGTCTCCTGTGCAGGTCGTCGGCATCCCGGTCGCTGACCAGTTCGGCCCGTTCCTGGACGACTTCGTCTCGCGTCTCAGGGCGCGCGGCGTGCGTGCAGAGGTCGACCACTCGGACGACCGGATGCAGAAGAAGATCCGCACCCACACCAAGGCCAAGGTGCCGTTCCAGCTCATCGTCGGCGAGGAGGACGCGTCGGCCGGCACGGTCAGCTTCCGCTTCCGCGACGGCACGCAGCGCAACGGTGTCACCGTGGACGAGGCGACCGACCGCATCGTTTCCGCGATCGAGAAGCACGAGCAGGTCGACACCGCATGGCTCGACTGAGCCTCGACGACTACGCCGAGAGCGCCGACCGCGCCGGAAGCGCCGACCGCGCGACCGGGGCGGCCGGTGCGGCCGGTGCAACCGGCGCCGAGGAGGGCGGGGTCCGCATCGACGACCCCGGCTACCTCGTCGGCGTGCCGGACGAGTTCCAGCGCCTGTGGACGCCGCACCGGATGGTCTACATCCAGCACGGTCAGCAGCCGGGCAAAGACGACTGCCCGTTCTGCGTCGCGCCGAGCATGAGCGACGAGGATGCGCTGATCGTCGCGCGCGGGAAGCACGCATACGCGCTGCTCAACCTGTTCCCGTACAACAGTGGACACCTGCTGGTCTGCCCGTACCGCCACATCGCCCAGTACGACGAGGCGACGCCGGAAGAGGTCGCCGAAATCGGCAGCCTCACCCAGACGGCGATGCGGGTCATCCGCGAGGTGTCGAAGAACGACGGCTTCAACCTGGGGATGAACCAGGGCGCCATCGCCGGAGCGGGGATCGCGGCGCACCTGCACCAGCACATCGTGCCGCGCTGGGCTCAGGATGCGAACTTCCTGCCGATCATCGCCAAGACGAAGGCGCTCCCGCAGCTCCTCGGCGAGGTGCGCGCGGCCATCGCCGACGCGTGGCCGAAGGACGACGCCTGACCGGACGGCTGCGAAGCCCCGCTACGCACAGCGCCCGCACCGGAGACGATGCGGGCGCTGCCGCGTTCAGCGGAAGTGGCGCGTTCAGCGCACCTGGCGAACGGCGAACTGCTCGCGCGGGTTCGCGTAGAACTCCTGCGACTCCACGAGCTGCAGCTCGCGCTCGCCCGACTCCAGGGTGCGGGCCAGCAGGTCGTACACGCTCGACACGGTCTTACGCAGGGCAGACTCCGCGCTGCGGTCACGGAGGTAGTGCGCGGTGAACAGCGCGGCGGTCACGTCGCCTGACCCGTTCGCCTTCATCGGCAGGCGCGGGGTCTGCACGATCCACGCGCCTGTGCCGTCGACGGCGAGCATCTCGATGGTGTCCTCCGGCCGGTCTGGACGCTCCACGCTGGTCACGAGCACGGTGTCAGGGCCCATGCCGCGCGCCGCATCCACCGACTCGAGCGTGGATTCGAGGGTATCGGGGGAGGTGCCGGTGAGGTAGCCGAGCTCGAACTGGTTCGGCGTGATGATGTCGGCGACCGGCACGACGCGGTCGCGCAGCAGGTCGGGGATGGCCGGGGCCACGAAGCATCCGGACGTCGCGTTCCCCATCACAGGGTCGCAGGCGTAGACCGCATCCTGGTTGGCGGCCTTGACCCTGGCGACAGCGTCGATGATCACGTCGCCGATGCCCTCGCCGCCCTGGTAGCCGGACAGCACGGCGTCGATCTGCCCGAGCACGCCGCGCTCCTCGATGCCCGTGATGACCTCGCGCACGTCCTCCGGAGCGATCAGCGGTCCGCGCCAGGCGCCGTATCCGGTGTGGTTCGAGAAGTTCACCGTGTAGACGGGAAGCACCTCGACCCCGATGCGCTGGAGCGGGAAGACGGCTGCGGAATTGCCGACGTGGCCGTACGCCACCGCGGACTGGATGGAGAGGATCTTCATCCCTCGATCCTCTCAGATCGCAGAACCTGCTCGCGCCGAGCGGCGTCGACTCACGTGATGCTGTTCACTCCGCCTGAGAAGTCGAGATCCGTGGTGATGCGATCGAGACCGATCTCGACCTTCTCCGCGACCAGTCCGGCGAGCACGGTGTTGCTGATGTCTGCGCCGGCCAGATCGAACTGCAATTCGAGGGTGCTGGCTTCCGTTGCGACCCAGCGGGTGGAACGAGTGACGGCGTTGTTGCCATGAACGATCAGCGGGAGCAGCGCGTTCAGAAGCTGGACCGCGGCCTGGTGCACGAGTTCGTCGATGTAGCTCTGGGCGTTATGGGCAATGTCGTGGTCACCGCTCGCGATCCCTTCGATCACGTCCGCGAGGCTCAGGTGCGTCCGGGCAGCGCGGTTCGATCCGTCGTCGCTCATGGGGCTACTTCGCGTTCGCGCTGGACTGACGGTAGACGGATGCCCATTGTTCGTCTTGTGCGGTGGCGTTGCGGATGGCGGTGTTGATTCCGTCGAAGAGTTTCTGGACGGTGTCGAGGTGGTCGTCGATGCGGCGGTTGACGGTGTCGACGGCGTCTTCGTCGATGTTGTCGTGCACGCGGAGGCGGTGGGTGGTGACGCAGTTCTCGATGTCGGCTTCGGTGATGTATGGCAGGTCGATTGCGGCGCGTTTGGCGTCGTCGAGGTCGCGTTGCATCTGCGGGATCAGGCCGCTGTTGATCTGTTTGAGCTGTGTCAGGTGCTCGGCCGATTTCAGGATCGTGGAGGCGAGCGCGGCCGAGGCGATCGTGTCGACGGCGATCATGATCGCAGACACGGAGCTCCCGACCGACGCGCCGACGACCGGGTCGCGGAGCACGGTCAGGAGCTGGGACAGGGCGGCCGCTGGGACCGGGCGGACGCTGGCGGGGAACCCGCTGAGCAGGTTCTCGGTGATTTCGTAGGTGGATCGGCCGTCGCCGGTGGTGGTGATCGCGCCGTCTGCGTTGAACGGGAACCCGGTTTCCAGGTTGTGGTACGACAGGGGGTCTTTCCCTGGCTCGCCGGTGACGTAGATGGCGGCGCCTGTCCCGTTGCCGTCGAAGTTGGCGATCGGGTCCCATTCGTTCACGAAGTTGCGCCACGGCAGGGTGCCGGCGTCGAGCTGGTCGCGTCGCCACTGCTGGGCGTGCGGGGTCATCGCGTTCCACGGGTCGGGTGCGTTGAACGTCGTCGACGTCCACTCGAGTTCGCCCGCGACGTAGAGGGCGAGGTAGCCGCCCAGGGAATGACCGACCGTCGAGAACGTCGCGTCGGGGTTCTCCCTCAGCACGTCCGCTCGCACCTTCTCGGCGTAGGCGAGAGCCTGACCGGCCTGCGTCGCGCTGGCGGTCTCCTGCCCGAGCACGATCTGCGCATCAGCGCTGATGTCGGCATGGTGGCCTGGATTCGTCCCCGCGAACGACACGTGCACCTGCGAATAATCCGGCAGGCCGTCCACCAGCGGCGCCACCGCCATGCCCTGAAAACCCGTCACCGGATCGCTGGCGGGGTCGGAGATCACCACATACCGCGGATTCTCCTGGGGAAATTGCGTTCCTTTTGCTTCGGGAGGGTCCTGCCACAGCGGGTCGACTCGATACGCCATTCTTGCGATGTCCGCGAAGTCGCTGTCGCTCGTCATGGCAGCATCTCAGAGGTGCCGTCGCTGTAGGTCACGGCCACGAGGCCCGGCGTCGCATCCTCGGCGATCGTGGGCAAACCGTCCCCGCTTGAGAGCGAGGTCCCGAGGATGCCGTTGTAGTCGCGTCCTCCGACGGAGATGACAGCCCGAGCCGCCCAGTCGCCCGCGCCGCCTACGCTGCCCGCGCTCGTGAATGTGATCGACTCCAACTCCGGATTGGGATAGTTCTCCACGAGTTTCACCGCGACTTTCCGCTGGTTCGCCAAATTCGCCTGCATCTGTTCGTCCTTGTCTGCCCCGGACACCGAGCAGCCGCTCACCCCGGCACTGATGCCGCCGATGATCGCCGTCATGGCGATCAACCTTGTGAAGCCGAATGTTGCATGCTCTGTCACCGGCAAAACATTACTGGGTAACAACAAACATTACAACAGCGCAAAGTGACCGCTGGAGCGCAGGAGACGAGACGTTCGGTGCTCCCAGGAGTCACGCTCTCTGGCTGGAACGCGAACCCGCCGCGTCGGCCAGGTCGTCGATCAGCCTCGCCGTCTCGTCCTCCGTGAGGTCGTGCACCGTCAGCCGCAGGTGGTGCGACGGCGCTGCACGCTCGGTCAGCAGGAACTCGTCGCCTGTGCGGGCGAGCCAGCCGCGCCGCATCAGTCGCTCGGCCACCACCTTCGCCTCGATCGGCGACTCCACCCAGACATTGAGGCCGTCTGCCGCGGAGGCATGCAGCCCATGCTCCCTGAGTCGCGCAGCGAAAGCCGCGTTGCGCTCGGCGTAGTGGCGGCCTGCGTCGGCGATCTCGCCCAGTACTGTCTCGTCGGTGAGCTGGGAGAGCACGAGGCGTTGAAGCAGGTGGCTCACCCACGTCGTGCCTGGGCTGAGCCGGAGGGCGAGACGGTCGGCGGTCTCCTGATCTGTCGCCGCGATGGCGAGGCACATGTCGGGTCCGAGGAACTTCGACACCGAGCGAACGAGGGCGAAGCGGCGGTGTTCGGGGCCGATAAGGGTCTCGTATGGGAGCCGGGAGAGCATCGAGAAGTGGTCGTCCTCGATGACCAGCACGTATGGATGCGCGGTCAGCAGGGAGCGGAGTGCTGCGGCTCTGCGAGGCGTGAGGGTCGAGCCTGTCGGGTTCTGGGCGCGCGGCGTGCAGATGATCGCGCGGACGCCGGCGTCGAGCGCTGCCTGCAGTCCGGCGACGGTCATGCCTTCCTCGTCGACCGGCACGGGGACGGCGCGATAGCCGCCGAGCCGCACCGTGTGGATGCTCGCGAGGAAGCACGGGTCTTCGAGCGCGACGGCGTCGTCGCGGAGGAGCGCCTGTGCGAGCAGGCGCTCGACGGCATCGACGGCGCCGCTGGTGACGGTGATTCGCAGGTCGACGCCTGGGAGGTCCGTGCCGGCCCAGCGGATGGCCAGGCTTTCGAGCGCGGGGTCGATCACCGGCTCGCCGTAGAGCACGGGCCGGCCTGCAGCGCGCGCCAGCGCCATGCTCGGGTCGGGGATGCGCCTGGGATCGGGGTTGCCCGTGCCGATGTCGCGAAGGACGGTGTCTGCCGCATAGCCCTCCTGCGCGACGGCCTCGTGGCCAGCGACCACCGTCCCCGCCCTGCCGCGGGCGACGACCACGCCCGCCTGCGCGAGCAGCCGGTACGCGGCGACCGCCGTGTTGCGGTTGACGCCCAGCAGGGCGGCGAGTTCGCGGACGGGCGGGAGCGCGTCCCCCGTCCGCAGTTCGCCGCGCTCGTGCAGGGTGCGCACGCTGTCTGCGATCTCTGCGGCGGTCGTCCCTGTGATGATCTGATCCATGTCGCTCCCGAGTTTAGCGAGCGCCAGGCCGAGTGCTATCGTTTGGCATAGGTCAAAGATTTCTTAGTTCCAGACGAGAGGACCACGATGGCTGACACGGAGCAGAACGCCGCCACCGGATCGAACAGGGTCAAGCGGGGCCTGGCAGAAATGCTGAAGGGCGGCGTCATCATGGACGTCGTCACGCCCGAGCAGGCGCGCATCGCCGAGGATGCGGGAGCCGTCGCCGTCATGGCGCTGGAGCGCGTCCCCGCCGACATCCGCGCGCAGGGCGGCGTCGCCAGGATGAGCGACCCCGACCTGATCGAAGCCATCATCGCCGAGGTCTCCATCCCGGTCATGGCGAAGGCCCGCATCGGTCACTTCGTCGAGGCGCAGGTGCTGCAGGCGCTCGACGTCGACTACATCGACGAGTCGGAGGTTCTGTCGCCGGCGGACTACGTCAACCACATCGACAAGTGGGGCTTCACCGTCCCCTTCGTCTGCGGAGCGACCAACCTGGGTGAGGCGCTCCGCCGCATCAACGAGGGTGCAGCGATGATTCGCTCGAAGGGCGAGGCCGGAACCGGCGACGTTTCCGAGGCGACCAAGCACATCCGCAAGATCAAGTCAGAGATCGCAGCGCTGAGCGCGATGAGCAAGGACGAGCTGTATGTCGCGGCCAAGGAGCTGCAGGCGCCGTACGACCTCGTCGTCGAGATCGCCGAGACCGGCACACTGCCGGTCGTCCTGTTCACCGCTGGTGGCGTCGCCACCCCCGCGGACGCCGCGATGATGATGCAGCTCGGTGCGGACGGCGTGTTCGTCGGCTCCGGCATCTTCAAGTCCGGCAACCCGGAGCAGCGCGCCGCCGCGATCGTCAAGGCCACCACGTTCTACGACGACCCCGCCGTGATCGCCGAGGTCTCCCGTGGACTCGGCGAGGCCATGGTGGGCATCAACGTCTCCGACCTCGCCGCTCCGCACCGCCTCGCCGAGCGTGGCTGGTAGCACGCCTGTCGGCGTCCTGGCCCTGCAGGGAGACTTCCGCGAGCACATCGCGGTCCTGCGCGGCCTGGGCGCCGACGCAGTGCCCGTCCGTCGGCCCTCCGAACTGGCGGAGGTCGGCGGCCTGGTGATCCCCGGCGGGGAGTCGAGCGTGATGGACAAGCTGTCCCGCACCTTCGGCCTCGCCGAGCCGCTGAAGCAGGCGATCGCCGACGGCCTGCCGGTCTACGGCACCTGCGCCGGGCTCATCATGCTGGCCGACAGGGTGCTCGACGGCATCCGCGGTCAGCAGAGCCTCGGCGGACTCGACGTCTCCGTGCGCCGCAACGCGTTCGGCTCGCAGCTCGACTCGTTCGAGACCGACCTCGACGTTCCCGCCGTCGGCGGGGAGCCGATGCACGCCGTGTTCATCCGTGCGCCCATCGTGGAGAGCGTCGGAGAGCGGGCGAAGCCGCTCGCGCAGCTCGCGGACGGGCGGGTCGTGGCTGTCGAACAGGGCAACCTGATCGGCACGTCGTTCCACCCGGAGATCACGGGCGACACCCGATTCCACGAGTACTTCCTTGGCAAGGTGCGCGCGGCCTGAGCGTGTGCACGTCCTACAATGGTCAGGATCTTTAGACGTAACTGAGGGAGCACCAGTGTCCGGGCATTCCAAGTGGGCAACGACCAAGCACAAGAAGGCGGTCATCGACCAGCGCCGCGCCAAGTCGTTCGCCAAGCTGATCAAGAACATCGAGGTCGCGGCCAAGATGGGCGGCGCCGACCTCTCCGGCAACCCGACGCTGGTCGACGCCATCCAGAAGGCGAAGAAGACTTCGGTCCCGAACGACAACATCGACCGCGCCGTCAAGCGCGGCGCAGGACTCACCGGCGAGTCCATCGACTACGCGACGATCATGTACGAGGGCTACGGCCCCAACGGCATCGCCCTCCTCATCGAGTGCCTGACCGACAACAAGAACCGCGCTGCCGCCGAGGTGCGCACGGCGATGACCCGCAACGGCGGCACCATGGCCGACCCAGGCAGCGTCGCATACAACTTCCACCGGAAGGGCGTCATCGTCGTCCCGCACGCCGATGGCCTCACCGAGGATGACGTTCTCACGGCCGTGCTCGACGCCGGTGCGGAAGACGTCACCGACCGCGGAGAGTCGTTCGAGGTGCAGACAGAGGCGACCGACATGGTCGCCGCCCGCACGGCGCTCCAGGAGGCCGGCATCGACTACGACTCGGCCGACGTCGAGTTCGTGGCGAGCCTCAACATCGAGGCGGACGCCGAGACGGCGCGCAAGGTGTTCCGGTTGATCGACGCTCTCGAGGACTCGGACGATGTGCAGAACGTCTACACCAACCTCGACCTCACTCCCGAGGTCCAGGCCGAGCTCGGCGAAGACGAGTAGCGCCAGGCCATGTCGGTGCGCGTACTCGGCATCGACCCCGGCCTGACGCGCTGTGGCGTCGGGATCGTGGATGTACGGCCGGACCGCACCGCGACCCTCGTCGAGGTCGTCGTCATCCGGACGCCCGCGACCATGCCGCTCGAACAGCGGCTGCTCGCCGTCGGCGACGGAATCGAACGTCTCCTGGATGCGCACCAGCCGTCCGCGGTCGCGATCGAGCGGGTCTTCGCGCAGCAGAACCTGCACACCGTGATGGGCGTCGCCCAGGTGAGCGGCGTCGCGCTGCACGCAGCGGCCAAGCGCGGCCTGGCCGTCGCGTTGCACACGCCGTCCGAGGTGAAGGCCGCCGTCACGGGCTACGGCTCGGCCGACAAGCGGCAGGTGCAGACGATGGTCGCGCGCATCCTGGGCCTGGCGGAGGTGCCGAAGCCGGCAGACGCCGCTGATGCGCTCGCCATCGCGATCTGCCACGCCTGGCGCGGGGCTCCCGCCACCCCCGCGACACCCGGGGATGCTGGGACAGGCTCGCTCACTCCCGCGCAGGCCGCGTGGCGCGCCGCCGAGCGCTCCAGCCGCACGTCGGTCGTGCGCCCTAGGCTGGCCAAGTGATTTCCTCCCTCCGCGGCGCGGTACTCCAGGCGGCAGGCGGTTCAGCCGTGATCGAGGTCGGCGGTGTCGGGTTCTCCGTGCAGCTGACCGCCGACCACGTGCTGTCCCTGCGTGTCGGCGACGAAGCGTTCGTCTACACCTCTCTCATCGTCCGCGAGGACGCCCTGCAGCTCTTCGGCTTCTCCGACGTGGAGCAGCTCCAGGTGTTCGAGCTGCTCACCGGCGTCTCCGGGGTCGGCCCCAAGTCCGCCATCGGCGTGCTGTCGGTGCTCTCGCCGGATCAGATCGCCGAGGCGGTCTCCGCCGACGACGACGCGCCGTTCCGCAAGGTCTCCGGCATCGGCCCGAAGACGGCCAAGCTCATCGTGGTGCAGCTCGCAGGCAAGCTCGCCGTGACGCACAGGGCGCCGGCGGCCGTCCGGAAGCCGGGCGCTCCGTCCTCCATCGGCGACAGCGTGCTCGTGGCCCTCGTCGGGCTGGGCTGGCCGGAGAAGGTCGCAGCCGAGGCCGTCGCCGAGGTCGTCGCCGACACGGACGAGAAGCTGCGTGACAGCGTCCAGACGCTGCTGCGGCTCACGCTCGCGCGGCTCGGCCCCGCCGCCCATACAGGAGCGGCGCAGAGCGGGTCGGCGCAGAGCGGGCGGGTCGGCTCATGAGCGACGAGGATCTAACCGCCCCCGAGCTGGAGTCGGAGTCCGAGCTTGCCTTCGAGGGCGCCCTGCGTCCACGCTCGCTCGCCGAGTTCGTCGGCCAGGCGAAGGTGCGCGGGCAGCTCCAGCTGCTGCTGACGGCCGCCAAGATGCAGGATCGCACGGCGGACCACATCCTGCTGGCCGGTCCTCCCGGGCTCGGCAAGACCACGCTCGCGATGATCGTCGCCCACGAGAGCGAGCGACCACTGCGCCTGTCGAGCGGTCCGGCCATCCAGCACGCCGGCGACCTCGCCGCTCTCCTGTCGTCGCTGACGCCGGGGGAGGTGCTCTTCATCGACGAGATCCACAGGATGGCGCGGTCGGCAGAGGAGATGCTGTACCTCGCGATGGAGGACTTCCGCATCGACATCATGGTCGGCAAAGGAGCGGGCGCCACGTCCATCCCTCTCGACCTCGCGCCGTTCACGCTGGTGGGCGCCACGACACGGTCCGGCCTCCTGCCCAATCCGCTGCGCGACCGCTTCGGCTTCACGGCGCATCTGGAGTTCTACGACGAGGCTGAGCTCACCCAGGTGCTCACCCGCGCTGCCGTCATGCTCGACTTCGCGGTCGACAAGGAGGCACTCGCCGAGATCGCGGGACGCTGCAGGGGCACTCCCCGTATCGCCAACCGACTGCTGCGCCGGGTGCGGGACTACGCGCTCGTGCACGGCCGCGAGGCCGACGTCGAGTCCGTGCGGGCCGCACTCGACCTCTACGACGTGGATGCGCTGGGACTCGACCGGCTCGACCGCGCTGTGCTGCGCGCCATCCTCGAGCGTTTCGACGGCGGGCCGGTCGGACTGAACACGCTGGCCGTGTCCGTCGGCGAGGAGGCGGAGACCATCGAGTCGGTCGTCGAACCCTTCCTGGTCCGCATCGGGCTGCTCTCCCGTACCCCCAGAGGGCGGGTCGCGACCCCCGCAGCGTGGCGTCACTTCGGACTCTCCAGCCCGCAGCTAGGAGTCTCACAGCAACCATCACTGATAGATGACATATAATTCAATCTGGCCTCTCGGCCACTCCCACAAACCCCACCGGAAGGTTTGGCAGATTTCATGCCCATTGACCCGTTAACCATTGTGATGGTCGTCATCCTGGCGGCCCTCATCTTCTTCATGTTCCGCAACAGCCGCAAGCGCCAGAAGGAGCAGGCTGAGACGCGCTCGAAGATGGTCCCTGGCGCGGAGGTCATGACGAACTTCGGCCTGTACGGCACGCTGCTCTCCGTCAACGAAGACGACAACACGGCTCTCGTGGAGACCAGCCCTGGCACCATCCTGAAGGTGCACCGCCAGGTGCTCGCCCGCGTCGTCGAGCCGACGGTCGCAGAGCCGATCTCCGCCGAGATCTCCTCGACCGAGCCGCAGATCAACGAAGACCACGCCATCCCTCTGTCCGAGCCCGAGTTCGGTGAGCGCGTCGACGACGCCTCGAAGAAGCCAGGCTCGAAGAGCGACGACTGATCCGTTAATCCCTTTGTGCGACGGCGCCGTGCCGGCGTCGTCGCGCGCGTAGAAAGCTGAGTTCCTAGGTGGCAAAGTCGACCCCGGTCAAAAAAGCCTGGCGTTCGTTGAGTTGGCTTGGCGCCATCGTGGTGGTGCTCCTCGGAGTGCTCACGGCCGGCGTCATCTGGGGAAATGCCACCTGGCTGCCCAAGCTCGCCCTCGACCTGGAGGGCGGCACGCAGATCATCCTCGCGCCGCAGGTCGAGAACGGTCAGACCGTTCAACAGCAGCAGCTCGACCAGGCTGTCTCGATCATCCGTCAGCGCATCGACGCCTCCGGCGTCTCCGAGGCGCAGATCTCTACCGAGGGATCGCGGAACATCGTGGTCTCGCTGCCCGGCACGCCTGACCAGGCGACGCTCGACCGCGTCAAGGCCAGCGCACGCCTCGACTTCCGCGCGGTGCTCGCCACGAGCGGCCCGACCAACGAGGTCGTCGGAGCGGACGGCAAGTCCACGCCGGCGCCGAGCCCCGCGCCCGGCCTGCAGTCGACGCCGTCCACCAAGCCGACCAACGGCAGCGACCTCGCGTGGGTGACCCCCGAACTGCAGGCGCAGTTCGACGCGTTCTCGTGCACCACCGCCAACCTGGAGAACGTCAACCAGGCGCCGACGGACAAGCCGCTGATCACCTGTGACGACGCCAAGACGGTCAAGTACCTCCTCGGCCCCGTCGAGGTCAAAGGTCAGGACATCAAGGACGCGAACAGCGGCCTCGCCCAGAGCTCGAGCGGTGTCAGCAACGGCCAGTGGGCCGTCAACATCATCTTCAACGATGCGGGCACCAAGTCGTTCGCGGATGTGACCACCCGCCTCAACGGCCTCACCGGCGCGCAGAACCAGTTCGCCATCGTCCTCGACGGCAAGGTCATCTCCGCACCGACCACGAACGCGGTCATCACGGACGGCCGCCCGCAGATCACGGGCAACTTCACCGAGGCCACCGCGAAGACGCTGGCCGACCAGCTCAAGTTCGGCGCCCTTCCGTTCAGCTTCAAGGTGCAGAGCCAGGACACGATCTCGGCCACCCTCGGATCGACCCAGCTGATGAGCGGTCTGATCGCCGGAGCGATCGGCCTCCTGCTCGTCGCCATCTACACGTTCTTCCAGTACCGCCTGCTCGGCTTCGTCACGATCATCTCGCTGGTCGTCGCCGCCGTGCTCACGCTGTTGACCATCTCGCTGCTGTCGTGGCACTACGACTACCGACTGTCGTTGGCAGGTGTGGCGGGTCTGATCGTCGCTATCGGGTTCACAGCCGACTCGTTCATCGTCTACTTCGAACGAATACGCGACGAGCTGCGGGACGGCAGAGGCTTGGAGTCCGCCGTCGAGGCTGGCTGGACGCGCGCACGCCGCACCATCTATGCGTCGAAGGCCACCAACCTGCTGGCCGCCATCGTTCTCTACGTGCTCGCTGCTGCGAACGTTCGCGGCTTCGCGTTCACGCTCGGCCTCACGACCGTCATCGACGTGATCGTCGTGCTGCTGTTCACGCACCCGACACTGCAGCTGCTCGCCCGCACGAAGTTCTTCAGCACGGGTCACAAGGCCTCCGGCCTCGACCCGCAGGCGCTGGGGGCCGTTTACCGCGGTGCGGCCCAGTTCCGCAAGCCGACGGTCACCGTGAGCGCAGGCAAGGCCGCGTCCAGCGGCAAGGAGGCGGCTCGCCGCCAGACGATCGCAGAGCGCAAGGCCGCCGAGCTGGCAGGCGCTTCGGCTTCGTCATCGTCATCGACGTCCTCTGATCGCTCGACCGAGGGGAAGGACTCCTGATGGCCAGCCGTCTCACCAAGTTCGGAAACGACCTCTACACAGGCGCCCGCTCGTTCGACTTCGTCGGAAAGCGCAAGATCTGGTACTCGATCGCGGCCGTGATGGTCGTCATCGCCATCCTGATCCCCGTGGTCAAGGGCGGCTTCAACTTCAGCATCGAGTTCCGCGGCGGTTCGCAGTTCACGGTGACGAACGTCACGGACACCGACCAGGCGAAAGCTCAGGATGCGCTGACCAGCGTCGTCCCGAACGCCGTCGCCCACGTCAGCTCCGTCGGCAGCGACGCGGTGCGGGTGCAGACCGACCAGCTCTCCGAGGCGCAGACCAAGCAGGTCGCCGACGCTCTCGCGAAGGCGTACGACGTTCCGGTCACCGAGGTCGCCTCCACGTTCATCGGCCCGTCGTGGGGCGCTGACGTGACGCAACAGTCCATCCAGGGCCTTGTGGTGTTCCTGCTGCTCGCGTTCATCGCGATGGCGCTGTACTTCCGCACCTGGAAGATGTCGGCGTCCGCGATCATCTCGCTGTTCCACGACCTCATCATCACCGCGGGCATCTACGCGCTCGTCGGGTTCGAGATCTCGCCTGCGACGATGATCGGCTTCCTGACCATCCTCGGGTACTCGCTCTACGACACCGTCGTGGTGTTCGACAAGGTGCGAGAGAACACCAAGGAGGAGATGGAGCTCACCAGGCGCACGTTCGCCGAGTCGGTCAACCTCGCGGTCAACCAGACCCTCGTGCGCTCCATCAACACGGCCGTGGTCGCTGTGCTCCCTGTCGCGTCTATCCTCTTCATCGGTGCCTTCTGGCTCGGTGCAGACACGCTGCGCGACATCTCGCTCGCGCTGCTGATCGGCATCATCGTCGGCACGTACTCGACGATCTTCCTGGCAGCGCCGATGTACTCGCAATTCCGCGAGGGCGAGGCGGCCGTGCGCAAGCACGACCAGAAGGTGCTCGCCATCCGTCCGAAGGCTGCGAAGCAGCCCGAAGCCGTGCCGGTCGCGGCGGAATAGCGGGGGAGCGTGAGCGGTTCTTATCTGTCGGAAGACGAGGTGAGCGCCGCGCGCGCGCACGAGCTCGTCGAGTCGGGTTCGGCCTGGCTGCTCGACGTCCGCGAGGCGCACGAGTGGGAGGCCGGGCACGCGCCCGCCGCTCACCACATCCCGCTGTACGAGATCGAGTCGCGCCAGCACGAGCTGCCGGAAGATCAGCAGATCCTCGTGGTCTGCCTCTCTGGAGGTCGCTCGCGACTCGTGACGGACACGTTGAACCGTGCCGACTATCCGACGGCCAACGTCGCCGGCGGGATGTTCGCCTGGCAGGCCAGCGGAGCGCCCGTCGTGCGCGACGACGGCTCGCCGGGGGCGGTCGCCTGACCGCGGGAATCGGCCCTGTGTCAGAGCGGGGCGCGATGACGGCGATAATGGACGACAGGAGGCGTGCACATGGTTGATACTTCGACACCACAGGCCGCTTCGCTGCGCCGACTCGTTCCGCGCATCTTCTCCCGCGCTCAGCCGGCCGGAGCCGTCGACACCCTGATCCGCACGGTGCGTCTGCACCACCCGAAGGCTGACCTCTCGCTGATCGAGCGCGCGTACGCGGTCGCCGAGCGCGCCCACTCCGGGCAGAAGCGCCGGTCGGGGGAGCCGTACATCACGCATCCCGTGGCCGTCGCGCAGATTCTCGCCGACCTCGGCATCGGTGCGAAGACCATCGCCGCCGCGCTCCTGCACGACACGGTGGAGGACACCGAGTACACCCTCGACGAGCTGCGCGACGCCTTCGGCGACGAGATCGCCATGCTGGTGGACGGTGTCACCAAGCTCGACAAGGTCAAGTACGGAGACAGCGCCCAGGCGGAGACCGTGCGCAAGATGATCGTCGCGATGTCCAAGGACATCCGCGTGCTCATCATCAAGCTCGCCGACCGTCTCCACAACGCGCGCACCTGGGGGTTCGTGCCGGCGGCCTCCGCCACGCGCAAGGCCACGGAGACGCTGGAGATCTACGCACCGCTCGCGCATCGCCTCGGCATCCAGACGATCAAGTGGGAGCTCGAGGATCTGTCGTTCGCCGTGCTCTACCCCAAGCTGTACGCAGAGATCGAGAGCCTGGTACGCCAGCGCACCCCGGAGCGCGAGCGCCTGGTGCAGCAGGTCATCGACGCGATCAACGACGACCTCAAGGCAGCGAAGATCCGCGGCAAGGTGGTCGGCCGGCCGAAGCAGTACTACTCGATCTACCAGAAGATGGTCGTGCGCGGCCGCGAGTTCGACGAGATCTACGACCTCGTCGGCATACGCATCCTGGTCAACTCCGTGCGCGACTGCTACGCCGTGCTCGGCCAGATCCACGCCAGGTGGACCCCGATGCCCGGGCGGTTCAAGGACTACATCGCCACCCCCAAGTTCAATCTCTACCAGTCGCTGCACACCACGGTGGTCGGGCCGGAGGGGCGCCCCGTGGAGATCCAGATCCGCACGGAGGAGATGCACCAGCGCGCCGAGCTGGGTGTCGCAGCGCACTGGAAGTACAAGGAGCAGACCACAGGGAAGAGCGCCGGCGGTCCGGCGCGTTCCGACACCGACCTGGCCTGGCTGGCGCACATCTCGGACTGGCAGGCGGAGACCGCGGACCCGAGCGAATTCCTCGACTCCCTGCGCTTCGAGATCGGGGCCAAGGAGGTCTACGTCTTCACGCCGAAGGGCCGGGTGATCGGCCTTCCCGCAGGCGCGACGCCTGTGGACTTCGCGTACGCCGTGCACACCGAGGTCGGCCACCGCACCATGGGCGCGAAGGTCAACGGACGCCTGGTGCCGCTGGAGAGCACGCTGACGACCGGTGACGTGGTCGAGGTCTTCACCTCGAAGAACCCCGACTCCGGCCCCAGCCAGGACTGGCTCAACTTCGTCAAGAGCCCGAGGGCGCGCAACAAGATCCGCCAGTGGTTCACCAAGGAGCGCCGCGACGAGGCGATCGAGCAGGGCAAGGACGCGATCGCGCGCGCGATGCGCAAGCAGAACCTGCCGCTGCAGAAGCTGATGTCGCAGGACTCGCTGAGCGAAGTGGCGTCGCTGCTCAAATATGACGACGTCTCCGCGCTCTACGCGGCCGTCGGCGAGGGACACGTCTCCACCCAGTCGGTGATCGAGAAGATCGTCGCCTCGGTGCAGACGGAGGCGGAGTCCGACGCCGGTGACATCGACCTGCCGGTCAAGGGCCGTTCGCGGAAGCTCCGCGACAGTGATTCCGGTGTGCTCGTGCGGGGCGCGCCCGACATCCTGGTCAAGCTCGCGAAGTGCTGCACGCCGGTGCCGGGCGACCCCATCGTCGGATTCATCACCAGGGGAGCCGGAGTCTCCGTGCACCAGTCGAACTGTCACAACGTGCAGTCGTTGATGCAGGAGCCGGACCGCATGATCGATGTGGAGTGGGCGCCGAGCTCGAAGAGCGTGTTCCTCGTTCAGATCCAGGTGGAGGCGCTCGACCGGTCCGGCCTGCTCTCCGATGTGACGCGCGTGCTGTCCGAGCATCATGTGAACATCCTTTCTGCCACCGTGACGACGTCGAGCAACCGCCTGGCACTCAGCAGGTTCGTGTTCGAGATGGGCGACACCACCCACCTCGACCGCGTGCTGAACGCTGTGCGGCGCATCGACGCCGTGTACGACGTGTATCGGGTCAGCGCCGGCTGAGTCAGCGCCGGCTGAGTCAGCGCCGGCTGCGCGTTGGGCCGGAAAACGGACGGAGTACGCTGCGCGCTCTGGCACTGAGCTGGTCGGCTCTCGCCAGGTAGCGTCTGGCGTTCGTGCGGGACGATCCGCGCATCCTGGACTTGATGGACGACACCGGTACGCCCGCGCGATCGAGCAGGTAGAGCACCTGAGCGGCCGCGTCGGGGGAGAAACGCCCGTCGACGCAGAGCAGGTCGAGCGCTGTTCGGGCTGGTGAGGTCACTCTGGCCTCGTCGATCAGCTGAACGTCACCGCGGGAGAGCGTGGTCTGCCTGCCGTCAAACTCCGGCGGGATGCGGCCGCCGCGGCTGCGCGCGTCGACGCACACCTGGGGGCGGTGCGACGGGGCCGCACGCGCGCCGTGGATCCACGCGGCCGTTCCCCGGTCGGCGATCACGTGCGAGGGCGCTGACGAGGCGAAGGCGGCAGCGCGGAGAGCCGCGGAGTCCGGGGTGTCCAGTGTGGCGAACGAGTCGCCGACGCGATAGAGCTGGCCGTCCAGGCACAGCGCCATGAGCTCGGCGAGGGGGAGGACATCGGGCCGGAAGAGGCGGGGGAGGAGTGCTGTCATGCATCCACCTTGCGGCGGGCTGCAGCGGGAAAGAACAGGGCCGCCGGATCTGTGGAGATCCGGCGGCCCTGTGGAGAACCTGCTACGTCGATGGCAGCACGCGCGTCACTGCAGCGCGTCGAGCCAGATCTTGCGTGCGTCGAGGGCTTCCTGGGCCTCTTTGACCTTGCGGGCGTCTCCGCTCGCCTTGGCATCGTCGAGCTCCTGCTCCAGCTTGGCGATGGCCGCGTTGAGCTGGCTGGCCAGACCCTCCGTGCGAGCTTTCTTCTCCGGGTTGTTGCGCTCCCAGTGCTCCTCGTCCAGCTTGCGGACGGCTGCTTCGACCTTGCGGAGGCGGTCTTCGATCGGCCGCACCTGCTCGCGCGGGACCCGCCCGATCTCGTCCCAGCGCTGCTGGATGGAGAGCAGCGCGTTGCGGGCTGACTCGCGGTTGGTGGCCTTCAGCAGCGGCTCCGCCTCCTCGAGAAGGGCGAGTTTGAGCTCGAGGTTGGCCTCGTACTCGACGTTGTCGCGCGCATCCACCTCCGCCTTGGCTGAGTAGATCGCGTCGCCCGCCGCCTTGAAGCGCGCCCACAGGGCGTCGTCGTTGCGCTTGCCTGCGCGACCGGCCAGCTTCCACTGGTCCAGCAACTGCCGGTACTCCGGCACGCCGTCCGCACCGCGCGGGATGAGGGCCTCTGCCTGTTCGATCAGCGCGGTCTTGCGGGTGCGCACGTCGCGGTGCTGGTTGTCCAGGTCTGCGAAGAACGCCTTGCGGTTGTGCTCGATGGTGGACCGTGCGGCGCGGAAACGCTTCCACAGCTCGTTGGCCTCGTTCTTGGGGATGCGCGGGCCGTCGTGCTGGTGGCTCTGCCAGCGGGCGAACAGCGCGTCGAGTGCCGCGGTGGTCTGCTTCCACTGGGTGCGCGCAGGGTCTTCGGCCGCGAGGGCCTCTGCCTCCTCGACGATGGCCGTGCGCTCCGCGACGGCCTGCTCGACGGCGGCCTTCGCCTCGGCGCTCTGCTGCTCGGTGAGCTCTTCGACGGTGCCCCCGAGCGCATCCAGCCGAGTGGCGAGCGACGCGAGATCTCCGACGGCGTTCGCTCCGTCGAGGGTGTTGCGCAGAGTGGCGACTGCCTTGGCGATGTCGGAGGCAGGTGCTCCCCGGCGCGCGCGCTGCTCGAGCAGCGTCACCTGACCGGCGAGATCGGTGAACTTGCGCTCGAAGTACGCGAGCGCCTCTTCCGGAGTTCCGTCAGGGTATTGGCCGACGGCCCTCTCGCCGTCGCCTTCGCGGACGAAGACGGTGCCGGTCTCATCGACACGACCCCACGGTTGCTGATCAGTTGTAGCCAAGAGCCTCACCTTGCTGATGTACGGTGCGGGCGCAGAACGCCCCACGGTTGCGAATTAGCCTATTGCACGAGCGCGCGGCGTGCAGCCGTCAGCGCGACCTCGTGCGTCACTTGACGGTGAAGGTGTCGATCTTCGTCGCGACAGCAGGCTTGCCGTCCGTGCCACCGCCGGAGACGCCCTTGTCCGCAACCTCGGAGATCAGCTTGTCGAGGCCGCTGGTGACCTTTCCGATGACGGTGTATCCGCCGGCCGAGTCCGCGCCGATCGTCGTGTCCTTGTAGACGATGAAGAACTGGCTGCCTTGGCTGCTCGCGTTGTTGCTCTGCCTGGCCATCGCGATCGTGCCGGCCGGGTAGACGTTGTCCTTCGGTGCGTTCTCGATCGGGCCGTATGAGTACCCGGGTCCGCCGCTGCCGTCGCCGGCAGGGTCGCCGCACTGCAGCACGTAGAAGCCGCCGTTGGTGAGCCTGTGGCAGGTGAGGCCGTCGTAGAAGCCCTTCTGCGTGAGCGCGATCGTGGACGAGACGGCCTGCGGAGCCTTCGCGCCGTCGAGGTCGACGCCGAGCGCGATGTCGTTGATCGTCAGCGTGCCCGTCCAGGTGCGGTCCTCTGCGAGGGTCTCGGGCGGAAGCGCGAGAGCAGCGGACGACGCGGACGGCGACGGCGATGGAGACCCCGAGGCCGTCGGCGTCCCCGGCTTCGCGAAGAAGAGGAGCTGCGTGCCGATGGCGAGTACCACGACGATCAGCACGGCCACGCCGGCGATCCAGTTGTCCCTGACGCGCCGCTTCGTCTTCTTCTCGTGCACGGTCTGACGCGCCTGGTACGCGCGGAGTCGTTCCCGCGCCTGCCTGGCTTCGCGATCGTTCTGCTTGTTAGGTGCCACGTGTGTCCTCCGGAGCGCGCCGTCGTGCAAAATCCCGACCCGTCGCGCAACGCCCGAGGATCAGGATGAACCCTATTGGACCCGCCTATGAGCGGCAAAGTCGTGACTCTCAGGTTCGGGTGCTGGACGGGGCGCATCCGCAGGCCGTGCTGGCGGCGCGAGTGTCAGTGGGAGCGACTAGCCTTGTCAGGTGGTCGACGTGCAACCTGGGCTCCGTACGGGAGCGACGCCTCTCGCTGTGCGGATGAGGCCGAAGTCGCTCGACGAAGTCGCCGGCCAGAAGCATCTGCTCCGGCCTGGCTCGCCGCTGGTGAGCCTCGCGTCGGACAAGAGCGGGGAGACCGGGTCGGTCTCCGTCATCCTCTGGGGTCCCCCTGGAACGGGCAAGACCACGCTGGCCCAGGCCATCGCGCACTCCTCGGGTCGACGGTTCGTGGAACTGTCCGCGGTCACCGCCGGAGTCAAGGACGTGCGGCTGGTGATGGATGAGGCGCTCTCCACGCGCGACCTGTACGGGGTGTCCACCGTCCTCTTCCTCGACGAGATCCACCGCTTCACCAAGGCGCAGCAGGACGCCCTGCTGCCCGGGGTGGAGAACGGCTGGGTGATCCTCGTCGCCGCCACCACGGAGAACCCGTCGTTCTCCGTCATCTCTCCGCTGCTGTCCAGGTCGCTGCTGCTCACCCTGGAGACGCTCAGCGACGACGACCTCGGCACAGTGGTCGACAGGGCCGTCGCAGACGACAGAGGGCTCGCCGGCCAGTACACGCTCGACCAGGAGGCCAGAGCGGCGATCGTCCGGTTGGCATCGGGGGATGCGCGACGAGCGCTCACCGCGCTCGAAGCCGCATCGGTGAGCGCGGCGTCGTCCACACGGGCGACGTCGAAGAAGAAGCCCGTCATCACGGCCGAGCTCGTGGCGCAGGCGGTCGACAGGGCGCTGCTGCGCTACGACCGCAACGGCGACGAGCACTACGACGTGATCAGCGCGTTCATCAAGTCGGTGCGCGGCTCCGACGTGGATGCGTCGCTGCACTACCTCGCCCGCATGATCGAAGCAGGGGAGGACCCTCGCTTCATCGCGCGGCGCATCATCATCCTCGCCTCGGAGGACATCGGGCTCGCCGACCCTCAGGCGCTCGTCGTCGCGGTGGCCGCCGCGGACGCCGTGCAGCTCATCGGGATGCCGGAGGGACGCATCCCGTTGGCACAGGCCGTGGTGCACCTGGCGACGGCTCCGAAGTCCAACGCCGCGTACATGGCCCTGGATGCGGCGATCGCCGATGTGCGCGCCGGTCGCATCGGGCGCGTGCCCAAGCACCTGCGCGATGCGCACTACCCTGGCGCCAAGCGGCTCGGCCACGGAAAGGGGTACCAGTACCCGCACGACGACGCGCTCGGCGTGCTGCAGCAGCAGTATCTGCCGGACGAACTCAGGGACGCGACGTACTACACACCGACCGAACACGGAAACGAGCGCGACGTCTCCGCGCGCCTCGCGAAGCTGCGCCGGATCGTGCGCGGACGCTGACTGCGCGATCTGCTAGACTTCTCTGGCCTAGAAGCGTGTTCGCGTGCGGCTGCGTCGAGCAACGTCTTCGAAGGGACAGGCCCTGTAGCCGGGCCTCCCCGGCACATCCCTCTACTTTTGCAGGACGAACATGTGTGCCTGCGTTCATTGTTAGAGAGACAACCGAAAGGACATCGTGTCTACCAAGTCACGTACCCGTAGCAAGACCCGCCTCTCGCGGTCGCTGGGCATCGCCCTGACCCCGAAGGCGGCGAAGTACCTTGAGAAGCGCCCGTACGCCCCCGGCGAGCACGGCCGCACCAAGCGCAAGGCCGACTCGGACTACGCCGTTCGTCTTCGCGAGAAGCAGCGTCTGCGCGCCCAGTACGGCATCCGCGAGAAGCAGCTGCGCATCGCGTTCGAAGAAGCTCGTCGCACCCAGGGCCTGACCGGTGAGAACCTGGTCGAGCTCCTCGAGATGCGTCTCGACGCCCTCGTGCTCCGCGCAGGCTTCGCCCGCACGACCGCGCAGGCTCGTCAGTTCGTGGTTCACCGCCACATCCTCGTCGACGGCCAGATCGTCGACCGTCCCTCGTTCCGCGTGAAGCCGGGTCAGCTGATCCACGTCAAGGCTCGCTCGGAGGGCACGGAGCAGTTCCAGGTCGCGGCCGCCGGCGGACACGTCGACGTCCTGCCGAAGACCCCTGGCTACCTCGAGGTCGAACTCGACAGGCTGCAGGCGCGCCTCGTGCGTCGCCCGAAGCGTGCCGAGGTTCCGGTGACGTGTGAAGTCCAGCTCGTCGTCGAGTACTACGCGGCTCGCTAAGCACAGCGCTCAGAACGGAAGGGGTCGTGGCATCAGCCACGGCCCCTTCCGTCGTTTTCGCCCAGGGAGCCCATCGCGCCCTCCACGGGGTTTACGCTTGTGCTGTATGCCGTTGACGGAATGGAAGGTGGCCTCGTGTCAGGTGGCGATATCGCAGGACTGATCGCGGCGGGCGTCTTCGCGGTGCTCGTCGGATTCATCGCGGTCCCTCTGCTGAAGTTCGGGCGCGTGCTCGACCAGACCAGGGATGCGATCAAAGAGGCGAGCGACGGCATCACGCCGATCCTCGACGAGACGGCCACGACCATCCACGAGACCAACAAGCAGCTGGCGCGTGTGGACGTCATCACCAGGAACGTCGCGGATGTGACGGGCAACGTCTCCGCCCTCGTCTCGCTGTTCGCCGCGACGGTGGGCGGCCCGCTCGTCAAGCTCGCTGGCTTCAGCGCGGCGGTCCGTGCCGCCTTCGGCTGGACGCGGGGCTCTCGACGTTCCCGCACGACCACCGACTAAACTGACCGAGGCGCGCGGGAGACCGGCGGCAGCTCGTCGGCGCCCGCGTCGTATCCATCGAGGGAGAATCAGGACATGAAGAGTTTTCTGTGGCTCGTCGTCGGCGTCGCGATCGGGTTCGTCGTCGCGCACAAGGTGAACGAGACCCCGCAGGGGCGTCAGTTCTTCAGCAGCATCGACAAGAAGGCGCGCGACTTCGGCGAGGCCGTCTCGGATGGCTACCGCCAGCGCGAGGCGGAGATCCGCTCCGCCATCGACGGCGACTGATCCCTCTCTCACCGACTTACCGCTCTCTACCGCTCGGAAACCATGCAGACTGCTGAAATCCACCGCCGCTGGCTCGACTTCTTCGCCACGCGCGGTCACACCGTCGTCCCGTCCGCCTCCCTCGTCAGCGACGACCCGTCGCTGCTGTTCACGGTGGCCGGAATGGTCCCGTTCGTGCCGTATCTCACCGGCCTCGTTCCCGCGCCGTTCCCGCGCGCCACGAGCGTGCAGAAATGCATCAGGACGCTGGACATCGAGGAGGTCGGCAAGACCCCTCGCCACGGAACGTTCTTCCAGATGTGCGGCAACTTCTCCTTCGGCGACTATTTCAAGGAGCAGGCGATCACGTTCGCCTGGGAGCTCCTGACGACGCCGGAGTCCGACGGCGGTCTCGGCTTCGACCCGAAGGACCTGTGGGTCACCGTGTACGAGGAGGACGACGAGGCGCGGGAGATCTGGAAGCGCGTCGCGCAGCTCCCGGATGAGCGCATTCAGGGTCTCGGCAGGGACACCAACTACTGGTCGACCGGTCAGCCTGGTCCTGCTGGGCCGTGCTCGGAGATCTTCTTCGACCGCGGCCCCGCGTACGGGATCGACGGCGGTCCAGCCACCGACGACGACCGCTACGTGGAGATCTGGAACCTCGTCTTCATGCAGTACCTGCGCGGAGAGGGCACGGGCAAGGCCGACTTCGAGATCCTCGGCGACCTGCCCAAGAAGAACATCGACACCGGCATGGGGCTCGAGCGTGTCGCGTTCCTCAAGCAGGGCGTCGAGAACATGTACGAGATCGACCAGGTGCGCCCTGTGCTCGACCGCGCTGCCGAGCTCGCAGGCAAGGAGTACGGCGCTGTCCACGACGACGACGTCCGCCTGCGCGTGATCGCCGACCACGTCCGCAGCGCGCTCATGCTGATGTCGGACGGCGTGACGCCGTCGAACGAGGGCCGCGGATACATCCTGCGCCGCCTGCTGCGCCGAACGGTGCGCGCGATGCGCCTGCTCGGCGTGGAGAGGGCGACCTTTCCCGAGCTGTTCCCCGTGTCGCGGGACGCGATGAAGGCCGCATACCCGGAAGTGGATGCGGACTTCGCGCGCATTGCGCAGCTCGCGTACGCGGAGGAGGAGACGTTCCTCCGCACCCTGGTCGCCGGCACGAGCATCCTGGACACCGCTGTGGCGAACACGCAGCGTGCAGGGAAGGACCAGCTCGCGGGAGACACGGCGTTCCTGCTGCACGACACGTACGGCTTCCCGATCGACCTCACGCTGGAGATGGCGGAGGAGGCCGGCCTCAGCGTCGACCGCACGGCGTTCGACAGCCTGATGGCCGACCAGCGCTCCCGCGCGAAGGCGGATGCGAAGGCGAAGAAGACGGCGCTGGCCGACCTCTCCGTCTACAGCGCGTTCCGGTCGCAGGGCGAGACCGTCTTCACCGGGTACACCGAGCTGGAGACCGAGTCGAGCATCCTGGGCCTGATCGTCGATGGCGCTTCGGTGAACAAGGCGACCGAGGGGCAGATCGCGGAGGTCATCCTCGGGGCGACGGCGCTGTACGCGGAGTCAGGCGGCCAGGACGCCGACGCCGGATTGATCGTCGGCCCCGGTTACGAGCTCGAGGTGCTTGACGTCCAGAAGCCGGTGAAGGGGCTGATCAGTCACAAGGTCTTCGTGCGCAGCGGTGAAGCGGGCGTCGGCTCGCCCGCGACCTCGCTGGTCGACAAGGACTACCGCCGCGGAGCGCGCCAGGCGCACTCCGGCACGCACATCATCCACGCGGCTCTGCGTCAGGTGCTCGGCTCCAATGCCCACCAGTCCGGCTCGTTCAACAAGGCGGGCTACCTTCGCCTCGACTTCTCCTGGAATCAGGCGCTGTCGCCGGAGACCCGCACCGAGATTGAGGAGATCTCGAACAATGCGATCCGCGACAACCTGCAGGTGACGACGCGCGAGCTGCCGCTGGCCGAGGCCAAGGCGCTCGGCGCAATGGCGCTGTTCGGCGAGAAGTACGGCGAGACGGTGCGCGTCGTCGACATCGGCGGCCCGTGGTCGCGCGAGCTGTGCGCGGGAACGCACGTGGCATCGAGCGCCGAGATCGGCATGATCAACCTGGTGAGCGAGTCGTCCGTCGGATCGACGAACCGCCGCGTCGAGTCGCTCGTCGGCCTCGAGGCGTTCCGCGACCTCGCGGTCGAGCGCACGATCGTGTCCCAGCTCTCCGGGTCGCTCAAGACCCCGCGCGAGCAGCTTCCGGAGAAGATCGCGGACCTGCTCAACAACCTGAAGGCGGCGGAGAAGCGCATCGCCGCGTTCGAGGCTCGCGCTGTGCTCGACAAGGTGCCTGCGCTGCTGGAATCCGCGTCCCGTCACGGATCGGTGACGGTCGTCGCGAGCGACGCCGGCACGCTGAACTCGGCGGACGACCTGCGCCTGCTGGCGACCACCGTTCGCGAACGTCTCGGCTCCGACCCTGCCGTCGTCGCCCTCGCGGCGCGTGCGGGCGACAAGCCGGTCGTGATCGTCGCCACCAACCAGGGCGCGCGGGATGCCGGCGTCAACGCCGGGGCACTGGCGAAGACCGCGTCCGGTGTACTCGGCGGAGGCGGGGGCGGCAAGCCGGACCTCGCACAGGGTGGAGGCACGAACGTCGACGCCATCCCGGCAGCGCTCAGCGCGGTGACGTCGGCGATCGGCGGCTAGGGCGCCGTGCGCTCAGGAGTCCGCCTCGGCATCGACGTCGGAAAGGTCAGGATCGGCGTGAGCCGGTCCGACCTGCACGGGATGCTCGCGACACCGGTGGAGACGGTGCAACGCTCCAAAGATGCTGCGGATCGGCGTAGGATCGCCGAGATTGTGACGGAACTCGGAGTTTTCGAGATTATCGTCGGTTTGCCTTTGGCGCTCTCGGGCGGCCACACCGCATCCACGGCTGACGCTGTCGGATTCGCTGAGGCGCTCGTCGCGGAGGTGGGTGTGCCGGTTCGGCTGGTGGACGAACGACTGTCGACCGTCTCGGCGCATTCGGCCCTCCGGGCGTCGGGAAAGAACTCGAAAAGCGCGCGTCCGGTGGTGGATCAGGTGGCCGCCACGATAATTTTGCAGCACGCCCTCGACGCGGAGCGCGCTACAGACCGTCCGCCGGGCACACCCGTTGAACCGAACATTGGACCCTAGTTTGTCGCAGAACCCTCACACCCCGGGGCACGGCGAAACCAGCCAGCCGGACGGCCAGCCCGCTCCGCCGTCATTCCCCTCGGTGAACAGGCAGCCCCTCACCAGGCGCGAGGCCAAGGCCAGGGAGGCCGCGGCCGCCGCCGCTTCCGGTGGAGACACGGCGCAGACTGGCGCGCGTGGGAGCCAGGCAACGCCGCCGCCGCTCGACTTCGACAGCGTGATCACCGGTCCCATCGCCTCGCAGCGGTCGCAGCAGGGCGAGAACGTGGATGCGTTCGACGACATCAGCGAAGACGTCAGCGAGGGCGAGCGCGAGCGAGAGACGGTCGGCGCACGACGATCGAACTTCATCGCTGCCCGTGGCCCAGCGCCCGAAAGCGCGCAGGAGGCCGTGACGAGCGACCCGTTCGCGACGTTCGAGGAATTGACGGCACAGCAGGACCACGCGCCGGAGGCCGAGCACGCCCCCGATGCGCAGAAGGAGTCGCCGCTGGTCTGGCGGCAGCAGCACTACCTGTCCCACTCCGAGCCGCCCAAGAAGAAGCGCAGCCTCAAGGGCCTGTGGGTGACGCTCATCATCGTGGCGATCTTCGGCGGGCTGATCGGCGGCGCGTACGCCGTGTTCCAGCCGCAGGTCGCGAAACTCGTCCAGGCGATCACGCCGGTCGACAACGACTACTCCGGCAACGGCACAGGGCAGGTGCTGTTCTCGATCCAGTCGGGCGACAGCGGCTCGGACATCGCGAACAACCTCGCCAAGAAGGGCGTGACGAAGAGTTACGAGGCGTTCTACACGCTGCTGCTCAGGCAGAAGCCGGAGGTGAACTTCCAGCCTGGCCTGTTCAAGCTCGCCAAGCAGATGAGCGCCCAGGCGGCGCTGATCGCGCTGCAGGACCCTGCGTCGAAGATGGAGAACACGGCAGTGATCCCCGAGGGGACGGCGGAGAAGGACATCCTGCCGATCGTGGCGGACGCGACCAAGCTTCCGCTGGCCGACCTGCAGGCAGCCGCAGCGAACCCGGCTGAATACGGTGTGCCGGCCGAGGCGAAGACGCTCGAAGGCTTCCTGTTCCCCGCGACGTACACGTTCACCCCTGGAATCACGGCGCACGACGCGATCAAGACGATGGTCGATCGCAGCTTCCAGGCGCTCGACGAAGCCGGGGTCGCGCCGGCCGATCGCTGGAAGACAGTGGTGCTCGCATCCATCGTCCAGCGCGAGGCGGGACTGGCGCCGGACTATCCGAAGGTGTCCAGGGTGTTCCTGAACCGGCTCGCTCAGGGCTGGGACCTGCAGTCGGATGCGACGGTCGCATACGGAACGGGCAACACGCACACGGTCACCACGACCGACGCGGAGCGCGCGGACGCGGGCAACCCCTACAACACGTACGTGCATTCCGGGCTGCCGGTCGGACCGATCTCGAACCCGGGCGACCTCGCCATCAACGCGGCGATCCACCCGGCGGACGGCCCGTGGATGTTCTTCGTGACGTGGAATCTGAAGACAGGCGAGACCATCTTCTCGACGACCGTCGAGGAGCACGACGCCGCGGTGGAGAAGTGGCAACAGTGGATGAGGGACAACCCCGGCTATGAGTGATGCACGCGGCGTGAACGAGCCAGACGGAGCCGCGGAGGAGGACGGAGTCTCCGAGGCGGAGGCCGAAGCCTCGATCGCGGCGATCGTGGAGGCGGAGCGGGAAGCGGAAGCCGAAGAAGCCGCGGTGGCTGCCGCTGAGGAGGCCGCAGAGCTGGAGGAGCCGGCCGACGAGGTTGCCGAGCCGACCGCGCCGAAGGCCGCGCCGACCAGGTCGAAGGCCAGCAAGCCGAAGGCAGCCAAGGCCGTCGCCCGCAAGCTCGCTGTCCTCGGTTCGCCCATCGAACACTCGAAATCGCCCGCTCTGCATCGCGCGGCGTACGACAGTCTCGGTCTCACCTGGGAGTATGAGGCCGTCGACGTGACGTCCGAGACACTGGCCGACTTCATCGACGGTCGCGGTCCTGAGTGGCGAGGGCTGTCGCTCACCATGCCGCTCAAGCAGTCGGTGATCCCGCTGCTCGGCGAGATCGACAGGGTCGCCGAGCAGACCGGAGGCGCCAACACGGTGCTTCTCGACGACGACGGCGTCCTTCGCGGGTTCAACACCGACGTGCCTGGCTTCGTCCGGGCGCTCTCCGCCGCCGGGCTGGAGAGCGCGCACTTCGTTCACATCCTGGGCGGAGGAGCGACGGCAGCCTCCGCGCTGGTCGCCGCCGCCGAGCTCGGGGCGGAGAAGGTCGACATCTACGTCCGCTCGCTGGAGAAGAGCGTGTGGCTGGAGCCGCTCGCCCACCAGCTCGGACTGATGGTTCGCATCCGGCCGCTGAGCCAGGCCGACCGGTCGCTCGACGTGCCCGACCTGGTCATCAGCACGCTGCCCGGCGGGGTGACGACGGATGCGCTCTACACCGATTCGACACGGCGCAGGGCGGTCCTCTTCGACGTTTCGTACGACCCGTGGCCGAGCGTGCTCGGTCGGTCGTGGAACGCCGTCGGAGGGCATGTGGTGTCCGGGCTGGCGTTGCTGGCGCATCAGGCGCTCCTGCAGGTGCGCATCTTCGTCTCCGGCGACCCGCTGCAGCCGTTGGACGGCGAGGACGCCGTGCTCGCCGCGATGCTGGACGCGGTGGGGATCGACGCGAGCGGCGCGCCGCTCGAGGACTGACGCTCCCGCCGATCCCTCCACAGGCCGTGGGCTTCGGGAGTTGTCCACGGAGGAGTCACGCGGCCAGGAGGCCCCTGCGCGCTGTGCCAGAATCGAACCATGCTTCGTTGGCTCACGGCCGGGGAATCCCACGGCCCCGAACTCACTGCCCTCCTGGAAGGGCTCCCCGCTGGGGTGCCCGTCTCCCTCGACGCCATCCGCGCTGATCTCGCGCGGCGCAAACTCGGTTATGGGCGTGGTGCGCGCATGAAGTTCGAGCAGGACGCGCTCGACATCTCCGGCGGCGTCCGGCACGGGTTCAGCCTCGGCAGCCCGATCGCGCTGCGCATCGGGAACACCGAGTGGCCCAAGTGGGTCGACGTGATGAGCGCGGAGCCGGTGGACGAGGAGAAGCTCGCAGGAGGTCGAGGTGCGCCGCTCACCCGTCCGCGGCCGGGCCACGCCGACCTGGTCGGAATGCAGAAGTACGGGTTCGACGAGGCCCGTCCCGTCCTCGAGCGCGCGAGCGCCAGGGAGACCGCCGCCCGCGTCGCCCTCGGGGCCATCGCCCGCTCGTTCCTGAACGAGCTCGGCATCACGCTCGTCAGCCACACACTTTCCATCGGGCCGGTGCGGGTGCCGGAGGGCTCCGCGCTTCCGCTGCCGAGCGACGTCGCGGCGCTCGACGCAGACCCCCTGCGCTGCTTCGACGCGGCCACGAGCGCGCTCATGGTGCAGGAGGTGGACGCCGCGCACAAGGACGGCGACACGCTCGGCGGCGTCGTCGAGGTGCTCGCATACGGGCTTCCGCCGGGTCTCGGCTCGCACGTGCACTGGGACCGCAGGCTGGATGCACAGCTCGCCGCAGCCCTGATGGGCATCCAGGCGATCAAGGGCGTCGAGGTCGGCGACGGCTTCCTGACGACGACGCGCCGCGGCTCAGAGGCGCACGACGAACTGGTGGCGGAGGACGGCGAGATCGTCCGCACGAGCGACAAGGCAGGAGGAACCGAGGGCGGCATGAGCACCGGAACGGTGCTGCGCGTCCGCGCGGGCATGAAGCCGATCGCGACCGTTCCGCACGCCCTGCGCACGATCGACATCGCCACCAGCGAGGCCGCGGCAGCGCACCACCAGCGCTCGGACGTCTGCGCCGTGCCGGCGGCCGGAGTGGTCGCCGAGGCGATGGTCGCCCTCGTGCTCGCCAACGCTGTCGTGGAGAAGTTCGGAGGAGACTCGGTCACCGAGACGGCGCGCAACCTGCGCGGCTACCTCGATGCCATCCCGCAGAACCTCGCGACGGAGCGCCTTTCGGCGCCGTACGCCTGAGCACGCGCTCGTGACCATCGTCCTGATCGGCCCGCCGGCGGCGGGCAAGACCCGGCTCGGCAAGCGGCTCGCTGCGCGTCTCAAAGTGCCGTTCGTCGACACGGACTCGCGCATCGTCGCCGCGCACGGACCGATTCCCGCGATCTTCGCCGAACACGGGGAACCGCACTTCCGGGCCATCGAGCGTGAGATCGTCGCCGCCGCCCTCGGCGAGCCAGGGGTCGTCTCGCTCGGTGGCGGGGCTGTGATCGACAGGGACACCCAGGCAGACCTCGCCGACGCGCTGGTCGTGCTCCTCACGGTCAGCCCGGAGGCGATCGCCTCCCGGATCGGCAGCGGCAAGCGGCCCCTGGTGACAGACGTCGAATCCTGGGAACGTCTCGTCGCTGCCCGCTCAGACATCTACACAGCACTCGCCGACTACACGGCAGACACATCGAACAGGCCGATCGACGCCATCGTGGAAGAGATCGCAGCCTGGGTCGAGGAAGGACAGCGATGACAGCCAACGAGGCAGAGCCCAACGAGGCAGAGCCCAACGAGACGGAGCCCACCGGGGTCGAGCTGACGGGGGCCGAGCCGACCAGGAACGACGCAACGGGAGGCCAGCCCACCGAGATCATCGTCCCCGGCCAGGATCAGTACCCGGTGGTGGTCGGCCGCGGGCTGCGCACCGAACTGGCGTCGTACCTCGGCAGCGGCGTGTCCAAGGTGCTGATCGTCCACCCGCCCACGCTCGGGGCGGCCGCGGCGGACCTGCGCGAGTCTCTCGTCGGGCGCTACGAGGTGCTGCTGGCCGAGGTGCCGGATGCGGAGGCGGCCAAGCGGGTCGAAGTGGCCGCATTCTGCTGGCAGGTGATGGGACAGGCCGACTTCACCAGGTCGGACGCGGTCATCGGCTTCGGCGGGGGCGCCGTGACCGACCTCGCCGGATTCGTCGCCGCCACCTGGCTGCGCGGCGTCCGGCTCGTGCAGGTGCCGACCACGCTGCTCGGGATGGTCGACGCGGCCGTCGGCGGAAAGACCGGCATCAACACGGCTGAGGGCAAGAACCTGGTCGGAGCTTTCTACGCGCCTGCCGCGGTGATCTGCGACCTCGACACGCTCACCTCGCTCGCTCGCAACGAGATTCTTGCCGGGTTCGGCGAGGTGGTGAAGTACGGCTTCATCGCTGAACCCGAGATCCTCGACATCATCGAGCGCGACGTCGACAGGGCGACCGATCCGCTGACGCCGGAGTTCCGCCGTCTCGTGGAGCTCTCCATCGGCATCAAGGCACGGGTCGTGGGGGAGGACTTCACCGAGCAGGGTCTGCGCGAGATCCTCAACTACGGCCACACGCTCGGGCACGCGATCGAGCACGCGGAGCGCTACCAGTGGCGGCACGGTGCCGCCGTCGCGGTCGGCATGATGTTCGCAGCGGAGCTCGCACGGCTGAGCGGTCGTCTGAGCGACGAGGTCGTCGACAGGCACCGTCGCATCCTGGAGTCGCTGACGCTGCCCGTCAGCTACCCGCTCGGCCGCTGGCAGACGCTCCTCGCGTCCATGCAGCGCGACAAGAAGGCGCGCGGGAGCCTGCTGCGCTTCATCGTGCTCGACGACATCGCCAGGCCGACCGTCCTCGCCGGCCCCGACCAGAGCCTCCTCTTCGCGGCATACCAAGAGATCGGGTCGTGACCGTGGCAGCGGAGGCACCGGTCCAGAAGACCGTGGCGCAGAAGCTGCAGGTGAAGCAGGGCGACAGCGTACGGATCTCGGGTGACGCGGGGGAGGAGCGCCGGCTGGTCGGGGCGCTGCCGGACGGAGCCGGCGAGACAGACGATGGCGGCGCCCCCTCCGTCGCCGTCACGTTCGTGCACGACCGCGGCGAGCTGCTGGCGCGGTTCGCTGCCGACCTTCCGTCGCTCGGCGGCGCGCGAGCGGTCTGGTACCTGTACGAGAAGGGCGGGCGCTCGGAGGTCACCCGTGACACGATCATGCGGGAGGCCGGCGCGTTCGGGTGGCGTGCGATCAGCAACGTCGCCGTCGACGACACGTGGTCGGCCGTGCGGGTGCGTCCGCTCGCCGACGGCGAAGCGCCGGTAGGCTGACTCGACATGAGCAGCGTTCTCGTCCTCAACGGCCCGAACCTCGGTCGTCTCGGCACCCGCGAACCCGACGTCTACGGCGCAGGGACGCTCGACGACCTGCGCACCGTCCTGCAGTCCGACGCGCCGGAGACCACGATCGACCTGCGGCAGACGGACGAGGAGTCACAGCTCCTGCACTGGCTGTACGAGGCGGCAGACTCCGGAGCGCCTGTCATCCTCAATGCCGGCGCCTGGACCCACTACTCGTACGCGCTCCGGGATGCGGTCTCCCTCGTCACCAAGGCGGGCGGCACCGTCATCGAGGTGCACCTGTCCAACCCGCACGCCCGCGAGGAGTTCCGGCACACCAGTGTGATCTCGGCCGTCGCCAGCGGGGTGATCGCCGGATTCGGGTTCGACTCATACCGCCTGGCACTCGCTCATATTCGCCGAAACGGCGCCTGACAACTAGAATCTCTTGAGGCTGCCGCCGCGTCCATCGTGCGTGGCCGGCCATCGTGGACCGCTCCGGCGCGCATCCACCCGGATCTTCTCCCATAATCGAACGGAACTCACGCATGGCAACAACCGCTGACATCAAGAACGGCATCGTCCTGAACATGGACGGCCAGCTCTGGACCGTGATCGAGTTCCAGCACGTCAAGCCGGGCAAGGGCGGCGCGTTCGTCCGCACCAAGCTGAAGAACGTCACCAGCGGCAAGACCGTCGACCGCACCTTCAACGCCGGGTCGAAGATCGAGACCTCCAACGTCGACCGTCGCGACTACCAGTACCTGTACCAGGACGGCGAAAGCTTCGTCTTCATGGACACCAGCGACTACGACCAGCTCACCGTATCCGGCGTCGTCGTCGGTGACGCAGCCAACTTCATGCTCGAGAACCAGAACGTCACCATCGCACTGCACGAGGGCGAGCCGCTTTACGTCGAGCTCCCCGCCTCCGTCGTGCTGGAGATCACGTACACCGAGCCCGGCCTGCAGGGCGACCGTTCCACCGGCGGCACCAAGCCGGCGACCGTCGAGACCGGCTACCAGATCCAGGTCCCGCTGTTCCTGGAGACCGGCACCAAGGTGAAGGTCGACACGCGCACCGGCGACTACCTCGGCCGCGTCAACGACTAGATGAGCGCCAGGACCAAAGCCCGCAAGCGTGCTCTGGACGTGCTCTACGGAGCGGACGTCCGGCAGATCGCGCTGAACCAGGCACTCGCCACCGAGGCGGAGCGCGCGGCCAGCGAGCCGCAGCGCGAAGCCTCCTGGCTGTACGCCCGCGAGATCCTCGACGGGATCATCGACAACCAGGACGAGATCGACGAGCAGATCGAGACGTACGCGCAGGGTTGGACCCTCGCGCGGATGCCGATCGTCGACCGCGCCATCCTCCGCATCGGCGTCTGGGAGCTGCTCTTCAACGAGCAGGTGCCGGACGGCGTCGCCATCTCGGAGGCCGTCGAGGCGGCGACCGTGCTGTCGACCGACGACTCTGCCGGATTCATCAACGGTCTGCTCGCGAAGATCGCCCAGAACAAGCCCAAGTAGTCCACGCAGGCCACGCAACAACCGAGGGAAAACCACCACATGCGCAGCACCCCCGCCGTTCGACGACCAGGGACCGAGCTTCCAGGCACAGGCCGACCAGGGCCGGAGACGTCGGGGCCAGGGCAGTTGGGGACGGAGCGGTCGGGGGTGCGACGCCACGGGATGCGCGCACTCGGCGCTGCCGTGATCGCGCTCGCCCTCGTGGCCGGGACGGCGGCATGCTCGCTCGTCGGCGGCAGCTCCCCGGTTCCTGTCGCCACCGCGACGGCGCCGACCGGCACGGACGGCGCCGTCAACTTCGACGGCGGATACATCCAGACGGGGACGGGATCGAAGCACGTCGACATCTGGTTCGACCCGATGTGCCCGATCTGCGGCGAGTTCGAGAAGGCCAACGGGGAGACCTTGGCGAAGGCGGTCTCCGACGGCACGATCACGCTGCGGCTGCACCCGCTGACCTTCCTCGACCGCGCCTCCAACGGCACCGGATACTCGACGCGCGCCTCCGCGGCGCTCACCTGCGTCGCGGTGAAGGAGCCGAATGGCGCGCTGGACTACTACACGGCACTGTTCGCGAACCAGCCGGAGGAGAACTCCAACGGTCTGACCAACGAGGAGCTGGCGAAGCTCGCGACCGACAACGGGCTGACCGACATCACGGACTGCCTCGGCAGGAGCGGCCCGTACCAGGCGTGGGCGCAGGCGAACACCGCGCACTCGCAGACCGGACCGATCGTTGTCGACGACAAGAAGGTGCTCGACACGATCCAGGGCACCCCGACCGTGCTCGTGAACGAGACGCAGTTCGCAGGCAAAGTCACGGACGCCGCCGCGTTCACGTCGTTCCTGGCCAAGCACTGAGCAGCGCGCGCCGCGTCGCATCCCGCGCTGCTGCTATGCTCGTTCGCGGTAGACATCCTTTAACAGCCGTCCAGTGAGGCGGGGAAGGAGGTCGGCATGACAGTGCGAACAGTGCTGCAACACGCTGACATCACCCGGGCGTTGACTCGGATCTCCCACGAGATCCTGGAGTCCAACCGGGGTACGAACGATCTCATCATTCTGGGCATCCCCACCCGAGGCGTCGTCCTCGCGCAGAGGATCGCGGAGAACATCCAGCGGATCGAGCCGCAGGCCGTCGCCTCGACGGCCGAGCTCGTCGGCGCGCTCGACGTGACGATGTATCGCGACGATCTCTCCCGGAACCCGACGCGCACGCCGGCGCCGACGTCGCTGCCGGGCAGCATCGACGGCAAGACCGTCGTGCTGGTCGACGACGTGCTGTACTCGGGGCGCACGATCCGGGCGGCCTTGGATGCGCTGAGCGACCTGGGCAGGCCGCGTGCTGTGCGGCTGGCCGTGCTGGTCGACCGCGGCCACCGCGAGCTCCCGATCCGGGCGGACTTCGTCGGCAAGAACCTGCCGTCGGCCGCGTCGGAACGCATCAACGTGCTGCTGACGGAGATCGACGGAGACGAGGCCGTGACCATCGAGGACGGTCTGGCCGACACCGACGCAGGCACCGACACCGACACCGACACGTCAGCCGCCCCCGCCGAGCACGGATCGGAGGCAGGCGCATGAGGCACCTCCTCTCCACCCGCACGCTCGGGCGCGACGAGGCCATCCGCATCCTGGACGTTGCCGAGGACATGGCAGACGTGCAGGAGCGCGAGGTCAAGAAGCTGCCCACCCTGCGCGGCAAGACCGTCGTGAACCTCTTCTTCGAGGATTCGACCCGCACCCGCATCTCGTTCGAGGCGGCGGCCAAGCGGCTCTCCGCCGACGTGATCAATTTCAGCGCGAAGGGATCGAGCGTCTCGAAGGGCGAGAGCCTGAAAGACACGGCCCAGACGCTCGCCGCGATGGGCGCCGACGCCGTCGTGGTGCGGCACAGTGCATCCGGTGCGCCGCAGACCCTGGCGACCAGCGGATGGATCGACGCCGGCATCGTCAACGCGGGCGACGGGATGCACGAGCACCCGACCCAGGCGCTGCTCGACGCGTTCACCATGCGGCGCAGGCTGCACGGTGCAGCATCCCGTGGCCGCGACCTCGACGGTGTGACGGTGACGATCGTCGGCGACATCCTGCACTCGAGGGTCGCGCGCTCGAACGTCTGGCTGCTGAAGACGCTGGGCGCAGACGTGACGCTCATCGCGCCGCCGACGCTGCTGCCGGTGGATGCGTCCGGCTGGCCGGCGCGGATCGGCTACGACCTCGACGCCGCCATCGACGCGAACCCCGACGTGGTCATGATGCTGCGCATCCAGGCCGAACGGATGAATGCTGCGTTCTTCCCGAACACCAGGGAGTACGCGCGCCGCTGGGGGCTGGACGACGAACGACTGGCCAGGCTCGGCACCGGTAGCATTGTCATGCACCCCGGTCCGATGAATCGGGGTCTGGAGATTTCGGCGGCGGCGGCGGATTCGCCCCGCTCGACGGTCAGGGAACAGGTGGCCAACGGGGTTTCCGTGCGAATGGCCGCTCTGTACCTCCTGCTGTCCGGTGGAGATCGGGAGGACGTAGCTTGAACGAGAAGTATCTGATCGAGGGCGCGACGCTCGCCGATGGGTCGCGCACCGACCTGCTGGTCGACGGCGGCAGGATCGCGGAAGTCGGCAGCGGCCTGTCCTCCGCCGGCGCGACGGTCGTCGACGCCGACGGGCTGATCGCCCTGCCCGGCCTGGTCGACCTGCACACCCACCTGCGGGAGCCGGGCTACGAGCAGAGCGAGACCGTGCTGACCGGCACGCGGGCTGCGGCGGCAGGCGGGTTCACCTCGGTGTTCGCCATGGCGAACACCTCGCCGGTGGCCGACACGGCCGGAGTGGTCGAGCAGGTGCTCAGCCTCGGCGACGCGGCCGGCTACGCGACGGTCCGCCCGATCGGCGCTGTCACCGTCGGCCTCGAAGGCGAGCGGCTCGCCGAGCTCGGCGCGATGGCCGACTCCCGGGCACGGGTGCGGGTGTTCTCGGACGACGGCAAGTGCGTCTCCGACCCGCTGCTGATGCGCAGGGCGCTCGAATACGTCAAGGCGTTCGACGGCGTGATCGCGCAGCACGCGCAGGAGCCGCGGCTGACCATCGGCGCGCAGATGAACGAGGGAGCGCTGTCCGGCGAGCTCGGCCTCGCCGGCTGGCCTGCGGTGGCGGAGGAGTCGATCATCGCCAGGGATGTGCTCCTGGCCGAGCACGTCGGCTCCCGCCTGCACGTCTGCCACGTCTCCACCGCCGGCTCGGTGGACGTGATCCGCTGGGCGAAGGCGCGCGGCATCGACGTGACCGCAGAGGTCACGCCGCACCACCTGATCCTCACCGAGGAGCTGGCCACCGGCTACGACGCGCGGTTCAAGGTGAACCCGCCGTTGCGCCGCGCAGAGGACGTCGAGGCGCTTCGCGCCGGCCTCGCCGACGGGACGATCGACATCGTCGCCACCGACCACGCCCCGCATCCGGTCGAGGCGAAGGACTGCGAGTGGGACGCAGCGGCGTTCGGCATGGTCGGCCTCGAATCGGCGCTCTCCGTGGTGCACGCCTCCGTCGTCCAGAACGGGATGCTCGACTGGGCGGACGTCGCCCGCGTGCTCTCGCAGACGCCGGCGCGCATCGGACGGCTGGCCGGTCACGGCGGGCCGATCGAGGCGGGAGCCCCGGCGGAGTTCACGCTCTACGACCCGACCGCATCCCGTTCGTTCTCGACCGGCGACCTCGCCGGGAAGGGCGTCAACTCGCCGTATCTGTCGATGACGCTGCCCGGCCGCGTCGTCGCGACCTTCCACCACGGATACCCGACCGTCCTCGACGGCGTCGTGGCAGCCGTGGACGAGGTCGCCGCTCGAGCCAGAGCATTCGCCGGAAAGCACGAGGAGGCACTGCGTGGATAAGCTCGTCCCCACCCTGGTCGTCGCGGCCGTCCTGGTCGTCGCGCTCCTGCTGATCGTCTGGGGCTGGCGACGACGCGTGCGACGTGACCGACCGGCGGGCGGCGGCTACGCGGCCCGAACGGATGCACGGGGCGAAGCTCCGGCGCAGCCGATCGCGACCGCTGAGAGCTTCTACGTCGCCACCACCAAGGGTGGAGAGCACCTGGAGCGCCTGGCGCTCCCCGGCCTCTCCTTCCGCGGCAAGGCGACGGTGAGCGTCGCAGCGGACGGCGTGACCATCGCCGTCACCGGCGAGCAGCCCGTCTACGTCCCGGTGTCCGCGATCAGCGGCCTCGGGGCGGCGACCACCGCCATCGACCGCGTCGTCGAGAAGGACGGCCTGCTCCGGCTGTCCTGGACCACCAGCGGTGGCGCGGCGGCCGACAGCTTCTTCCGGGTCGTCGACCCTGCCGACCGGGCGCCGATCGTCGGCGCGGTCGAATCCATTCTCCCCGCCGGGTCTCAGGCGGGAACCAGCACGGAAAGTGAGGTGTGACGTGGCGCAGCAGAACCCAGCCGTCCTCGTCCTCGAAGACGGAACCCGCTATGTCGGCCGCGCGTACGGCGCTGTCGGCCGCACCTTCGGCGAGGCGGTGTTCTCCACCGGCATGACCGGATATCAGGAGACGCTGACCGACCCGAGCTACGCGGGGCAGATCGTCCTGATGACGGCCCCGCACATCGGCAACACGGGCACGAACGACGAGGACATGGAGTCCCGTCAGATCTGGGTCGCCGGGTACGTGGTGCGCGAGCCAAGCCGCATCGTGTCGAACTTCCGCGCCCAGCGCAGCCTCGACGACGATCTGGTCGCCCAGGGTGTCGTCGGCATCAGCGGGATCGACACCCGCGCGGTGACCAGGCACATCCGGTCGGCCGGCGCGATGCGCTCCGGCATCTTCTCCGGTGAGGACTTCGACCTCACCGACGGCGAGCAGCTCGAACTCGTGCGCTCCACGGCGAAGATGGCCGGCACGAACCTGTCGGCAGAGGTCTCGACGCCGGAGCCGTTCACGGTGCCGGCGGTGGGGGAGAGGGTCGGCTCCGTCGCCGTCCTTGACCTCGGCGTCAAGAAGTCGACGCTCGAGAACCTCGCGGCCCGCGGCCTCGACGTGCACGTGCTGCCGCAGATGGTCACGGCACGGGATGTGCTCGAACTCCAGCCGTCCGCCCTGTTCTTCTCGAACGGCCCAGGCGACCCGCAGGCGTCCGGCAAGCACGTCGCGCTGCTGCAGGAGGTGCTGAGGGCAGGCATCCCGTACTTCGGCATCTGCTTCGGCAACCAGCTCCTCGGCCGCGCCCTCGGCCTCGGCACGTACAAGCTGCCGTTCGGGCACCGCGGCATCAACCAGCCGGTCCTTGACAAGCGCACGGGCAGGGTCGAGATCACCGCGCAGAACCACGGTTTCGCCGTGGATGCGCCCATCGAGGGCATCTTCGACTCCCCGGCCGGATTCGGCAAGGTGGAGGTCAGCCACTTCAGCCTCAACGACAACGTGGTGGAGGGGCTGAACTGCCTCGACCTGAACGCGTTCAGCGTGCAGTACCACCCGGAGGCGGCCGCAGGGCCCCACGACGCCAACTACCTCTTCGACCGCTTCCTCGACATGATCACTGCTCGGGAGAACGGCGCAACCGCACCGCAGGGAGAGTCCGAGTAATGCCGAAGCGTTCCGACATCAATTCCGTCCTGGTCATCGGCTCCGGCCCGATCGTCATCGGGCAGGCCTGCGAGTTCGACTACTCGGGCACCCAGGCGTGCCGGGTGCTCCGCGAGGAGGGCGTGCGCGTCATCCTGGTGAACTCGAACCCGGCCACGATCATGACCGACCCGGACTTCGCAGACGCCACGTACGTCGAGCCGATCACCTGGGAGGTCATCGAGACCATCATCGCCAAGGAGAAGCCGGATGCGATCCTGCCGACCCTGGGCGGCCAGACCGCTCTCAACGCGGCCATCCAGCTGCACGAGCACGGCATCCTGGAGAAGTACAACGTCGAGCTGATCGGCGCCAAGTTCGAGGCGATCCAGAAGGGCGAGGACCGCCAGATCTTCAAGGACCTCGTCATCGAGGCGGGCGCAGAGGTGGCCCGCTCGCACATCGCGCACACGGTCGAGGAGGCCGTCGCGTTCGCCGAGGACCTCGGCTACCCGCTCGTCGTCCGTCCGTCGTTCACGATGGGCGGTCTCGGCTCGGGCTTCGCATACACCGAGCAGGAGCTGCGCCGCATCGTCGGCGACGGCATCCACCAGAGTCCGACAAGCGAGGTGCTCCTGGAGGAGTCCATCCTCGGCTGGAAGGAGTACGAGCTCGAGCTGATGCGCGACACCGCGGACAACACGGTGGTCGTCTGCTCGATCGAGAACGTGGACCCCGTCGGCGTTCACACCGGAGACTCGATCACGGTCGCCCCTGCTCTCACCCTGACCGACCGCGAATACCAGAAGCTGCGCGACATCGGCATCGACATCATCCGCGCCGTCGGCGTCGACACCGGTGGATGCAACATCCAGTTCGCGGTGGACCCGGCGGACGGTCGCATCATCGTCATCGAGATGAACCCGCGCGTCTCCCGCTCGTCTGCTCTCGCGTCGAAGGCGACCGGCTTCCCGATCGCGAAGATCGCCGCAAAGCTCGCCATCGGCTACCGCCTGGACGAGATCCCGAACGACATCACCAAGGTCACCCCCGCGAGCTTCGAGCCGACGCTCGACTACGTGGTCGTGAAGGTGCCGCGGTTCGCGTTCGAGAAGTTCCCCGCCGCCGACCCGACGCTGACCACCACCATGAAGTCGGTCGGAGAGGCGATGGCCATCGGCCGCAGCTTCACGAGCGCGCTGCAGAAGGCGCTCCGCTCCCTGGAGAAGCGCGGATCGTCGTTCCACTGGGGGCCGGAGAACCGCACGGTGGAGGAGCTGCTCACGAGCATCCAGACGCCGACGGACGGCCGCATCGTGGACGTGCAGCAGGCGCTCCGCCTCGGCGCGACGCCGGAGCAGGTCTTCGATGCCACCAAGATCGACCCGTGGTTCGTCGACCAGATCGTCCTCATCAACGAGGTGGCCGAGCAGATCCGCACGGCAGAGACCCTGGACACCGACACGCTGCGGGATGCGAAGGACCACGGCTTCTCCGACGCGCAGATCGGTCAGCTCCGCGGCTTCGGCGAGGCGGACGTGCGCGAGATCCGCCACATCCTGGGGGTGCGTCCCGTCTACAAGACGGTCGACACCTGCGCCGGCGAGTTCCCCGCGCTCACGCCGTACCACTACTCCAGCTACGACCTGGAGACCGAGGTGGAGCCGAGCGACCGCCGCAAGGTCGTCATCCTCGGCTCGGGCCCGAACCGCATCGGTCAGGGCGTCGAGTTCGACTACTCCTGCGTGCACGCATCGTTCGCGCTGAGCGACGCCGGGTTCGAGACCATCATGATCAACTGCAACCCGGAGACGGTCTCGACCGACTACGACACCAGCGACAGGCTCTACTTCGAGCCGCTGACGCTGGAGGACGTGCTGGAGGTCATCCACGCGGAGAGCCAGACCGGCGAGCTGGTCGGCGTCGTCGTGCAGCTCGGCGGCCAGACAGCACTCGGGCTCGCGAAGGGCCTCGAGGCCGCCGGCGTCCCGATCCTCGGCACGACGCCGGAGGCGATCGACCTGGCGGAGGAGCGCGGCCTGTTCGCCGAGATCCTGGAGAACGCCGGCCTCCTCGCCCCGCGCAACGGCACAGCGTTCGACTTCCCCGGCGCTGTGCAGGTGGCCGAGCAGATCGGCTACCCGGTGCTCGTTCGCCCGAGCTACGTGCTCGGCGGCCGCGGCATGGAGATCGTCTACGACAGCCCGTCGCTCGCCGACTACTTCGAGCGCGTCGCCGGTCAGGGCATCGTCGGCCCTGCGCATCCGCTGCTGGTCGACCGCTTCCTCGACGACGCGATCGAGATCGACGTCGACGCCCTGTACGACGGAGAGAACCTGTACATCGGCGGCGTGATGGAGCACATCGAGGAGGCGGGCATCCACTCGGGCGACTCGAGCTGCACCCTGCCTCCGATCACGCTCGGCCGCCGTGAGATCGATCGCGTGCGCGACGCGACGCTGAAGATCGCGGAGGGCATCGGCGTGCGCGGCCTGCTGAACGTGCAGTTCGCGATCGGCGCCGGCGTGCTCTACGTGCTGGAGGCGAACCCGCGGGCGTCCCGCACCGTGCCGTTCGTGTCGAAGGCGCTCGGCATCCCGCTCGCCAAGGCGGCATCGCGCATCATGGTGGGCGACACGGTCGCCGGGCTGATCGCCGAGGGCCTGCTTCCCGCGCAGGACGGGTCGGTCATCCCGATGGACTCGCCTGTCGCCGTCAAGGAGGCCGTGCTTCCTTTCAAGCGCTTCCGCACCAAGGAGGGCAACGTCGTCGACTCCGTCCTCGGCCCGGAGATGCGCTCCACCGGCGAGGTCATGGGCATCGACAAGGACTTCCCGCGTGCGTTCGCCAAGAGCCAGTCGGCCGCGTACGGCGGGATGCCGCTCGGCGGAACCGCCTTCGTCTCGGTCTCCGACCGCGACAAGCGCTCGATCGTGCTCCCGGTGCTGCGGCTGCGCGAGCTCGGCTTCGAGATCCTCGCGACGGAGGGAACGGCCGAGGTGCTCAACCGCAACGGCATCGCCGCGCGCGTCGTCCGCAAGTTCAGCGAGACCGAGAACGTGGATGCGCCGTCCATCGTCGACCTGATCAACCGCAACGAGGTGGATGTGGTCATCAACACTCCGAGCGGCCGGTCTGCTCGCGCGGACGGCTACGAGATCCGCGCGGCGGCGGTGGCGGGGGACAAGCCCCTGTTCACCACCATCGCGGAGCTCAGCGCCGCTGTCGCCTCCGTGGACGCGATCCGCGAAGGCTTCGACGTGAAGTCGCTGCAGCAGTACGCGGTGGAGAGGGCAGCCCGCGCGTGAGCTTCGGTGACCGGCTCGCCGGAGTCTTCGCGGAACGCGGACGCCTGTGCGTCGGCATCGACCCGCACGCGCACCTGCTGGAGAGCTGGGGCCTTCCCGCCTCGGCCTCCGGCGTGCGCGCCTTCGGCCTCGCGGTGGTCGAGGCGGCGACGGGGCGCGCCGGCATCGTGAAGCCGCAGGTGGCGTTCTTCGAGCGATACGGCTCCGCGGGATACGCCGCCCTCGAAGAGGTGATCGGGGCGGCGCGCGCCGCGGGGCTGCTCGTGATCGCCGATGCGAAGCGCGGAGACATCGGCACCAGCGTCACGGCGTACGCCGAGGCGTGGCTCACGCCAGGCGCGCCGCTGGAGGCGGACGCGATGACCATCGCGGCGTTCCAGGGCGTCGGCTCGATCGACGACCCGATGCGACTCGCGGAGGCGAACGGCAAAGGCCTGTTCGCGCTCGCCGCCACGTCGAATCCGGAGGCCGCCGCCATCCAGAAGGCGATCGTGCAGGACGGGCCGCGTGCGGGGAGCACCGTCGCGCGTGCGATCATCGAAGACGTGCAATCGTTCAATCAGGCGCAGCCGCCCAGCGCATTCGGATCGGTCGGGCTCGTGCTCGGCGCGACCCTCGATCTCCCGGCCTTCGGCATCGACATCGCGGCAGCGCCCGGCGTCAACGCCACGCCCGTGCTCGCTCCCGGCTTCGGTCACCAGGGCGCGAAGGTGCAGGACGCCGCCCGGCTGTTCGGCTCGTTCGCCGGTGGTGTGATCGTCAGCGAGTCACGGGGGCTGCTCGGCGCAGGTCCGGCGGGGCTCGCCGACGCCATCGCACGCCGCACGGACGAGGTGCGGGAGAACCATGGCTGAGCCGGGCACGTCGGAGCACGGCACAGCAGAGCGCAGCACGTCGGAGAACGGCACGGCATCCCTTCGCCCAGCGCCTCCGGAAGTGGACCGCGCGGCAGCCTCGCAGGCCGCCGTCGCCGCTCGCCGCGCGCGTGCGGCCGTCAAGGCCGCCATCGCCCGTCAGGAGCTTTCGCCGCTCACCGTGCTCGACCGCGCAACCGCCGAGCCGGACGGCGTCGAGGGCCGGCTGCGGGTCACAGAGTTCCTGCTCAGCGTTCCCGCGATCGGCACCACCAAGATGCAGGATGCGTTGCGCACCCTGGCCATCTCTCCCGCCAAGCGTCTCGGCGGCCTCGGCAGGCACCAGCGCCTGCGGCTGCGCGACTACCTGATCGACAGGGAGGCGAAGGCCGGTCGCCTGAAGAACCACCTCGTCGTGCTCGCCGGGCCGACAGCGGTCGGCAAGGGGACGGTGTCCACCTACATCCGCGAGAACTACCCGGACGTGCTGCTCTCGGTCTCTGCGACCACGCGCGCTCCGCGCCCAGGCGAGGTCGACGGCGTCAATTACTACTTCGTCGACGACGCGGAGTTCGACCGCATGATCGCGGAGGGCGAACTGCTCGAGTACGCCACCGTGCACAACGCGTATCGCTACGGCACGCCGCGCAAGCCGATCGAGCGTGCGCTCGAGGAGGGCAAGAGCGTCCTGCTCGAGATCGACCTGCAGGGCGCGCGCAGCGTTCGCGCCGCGATGCCGGAGGCCCGGCTGATCTTCCTGCTCCCTCCCACCTGGGAGGAGCTGGTCCGCAGGCTCATCGGCCGCGGCACGGAGGAGCCGGCGGAGCAGCAGCGCAGACTCGAGACGGCGAAGGTCGAATTGGCCGCTCAGGACGAGTTCGACCACCGCGTCGTGAACACCGACGTGGCCGATGCGGCGCGCGAGGTCGTAGACTTGATGAATATCCGCGCGGCGCCGTCGCGCCCGTAGACCGTTTTCGTCGCGTCCTTTCGACGCCGTCGCCGCCTGCGACCACCACTGATCGACAACCTGCAAGGAGCACTACACGCATGGCACTCAGCAACAAGGGCATCATCGACCCGCCCATCGACGACGTTCTCGCCAAGGTCGAGTCCAAGTACGCTCTGGTCATCTTCGCCTCCAAGCGCGCCCGCCAGATCAACGACTACTACGCCGACCTGCACGAGGGCAGCCTGTTCGACAACGTCGGACCGCTTGTCGACTCGTCGGTCGACGACAAGCCGCTGTCCGTCGCACTGCACGAGATCAACGAGGACAAGCTCACCATCAAGCCGATCGTCGAGTAACGACAGCGTCAGCGCCCGGCCCGGCCCATCGCGGCCGGGTCGCTGAAGGGGAGGGTGCCGTGAGCGCACGATTGACCATCGTCGTCGGAGTCACCGGCGGCATCGCCGCGTACAAGGCCGTCGGCGTCATCCGTTCTCTGGTGCTCGAAGGGCACTCGGTGCACGTGGTCGCCACCGAGGCGGCCCTGCGCTTCGTCGGGCGCCCGACGCTGGAGGCGATCAGCCGCAATCCGGTCGCGACCGACCTCTATGAGGGCGTCGCCGAGGTGCGGCACGTGGCCATCGGCCAGTCAGCCGACCTCATCGTCATCGCCCCGGCGACGGCGAACACCATCGCCAAGCTCGCGGCCGGTCTCGCCGACGACCTGCTCGGCAACACCGTGCTCGCGAGCACGGCGCCTCTCGTCATCGCCCCGGCGATGCACACCGAGATGTGGCGCAACCAGGCGACCGTCGCGAACATCGCCACGCTGCGCTCGCGCGGCGTCACGGTCGTGGGCCCGGCGAGCGGACAGCTCACCGGCAAGGACTCCGGTCCCGGCCGGATGGAGGAGCCGGCCGTGATCGTGCGGGAGGCGCTGGCCGCTGTCGGCGCGCATCCCGAGCGTGCGGCAGCAGCGGATGCGCCAGCAGAGCCCGCGCAGGATGCTCCGGCTCCCGCAGCATCCGCCGCATCCGGTGTTGCAGGCGCATCCGGCGCCGACATCGTGGTCCTCTCCGAGCGCCGCAGGGCCAACGAGGCCGCCAGGCGCCCGCGTGGCGGAGACGACCTGGCGGGCAAGCGCGTCGTCGTCACCGCGGGAGGCACCAGGGAGCCGCTCGATCCCGTGCGCTTCCTCGGCAACAGGTCGAGCGGCCGCCAGGGCGTCGCCATCGCGAGCGCTGCGCAGGCGCGCGGCGCGCAGGTGGTGCTGATCGCGGCCCACCTCGAGGTGGAGCCGCCGGAGGGCGTCGAGTTGATCGAGGTCCAGACCGCCCTCGAACTGCAGGAGGCCGTCACGGAGGCGGCCCGTGCAGCTGACGTCATCGTGATGACCGCCGCCGTCGCCGACTACCGTCCTGCCGAGGTGCGCGACTCCAAGATCAAGAAGTCGGCCGAGGGTGACACCCTCACGCTCGAACTGGTCGCCAACCCTGACATCCTCGCCGGTCTGTCATCCGCTAAGCGGGACGGGCAGGTCGTCGTCGGCTTCGCAGCGGAGACCGAGCCGGACCCGTCCGCCCTGATCGAGCTCGGCCGAGGCAAGCTCGCGTCGAAGGGCAGCGACTTCCTGGTGATCAACCAGGTGGGCTGGTCACAGGGTTTCGCAACGGACAGCAATGAAGTCGTGGTCCTCCGACGGGGCGGCGATATAGTGATGGAGGCCTCGGGGAGCAAGCTGTCGGTGGCCGATCGTATTCTCGACGTCATCGCCTGACGAGTCTCGGACACCGTCCGAGCAGCCACTATCCGACTAGGGAGAACAATGGCAGATCTGCGCCTCTTCACGTCCGAATCGGTCACGGAAGGCCACCCGGACAAGATCTGTGACCAGATCTCCGACAGCATCCTGGATGCGCTCCTGACCGTCGACCCGCACAGCCGCGTCGCCGTCGAGACCCTCGTGACCACCGGCCTCGTGCACGTGGCGGGTGAGGTGACCACGAAGGGCTACGTCGAGATCCCCGCCCTCGTGCGCGCCAAGCTGGTCGAGATCGGCTACGACTCGTCCGACGTGAGCTTCGACGGAACACAGTGCGGAGTGTCCGTGTCGATCGGCGCGCAGTCTCCCGACATCGCCCAGGGCGTCGACGACGCGCTGGAGACCCGCGCGGAGCAGAGCAGCGACGACCTCGACCGTCAGGGCGCAGGCGACCAGGGCATCATGTTCGGCTACGCGACCACCGAGACGCCGCAGTACATGCCGTTGCCGATCTGGCTCGCCCACCGGCTCTCCGAGCGTCTGGCCGCCGTGCGCAAGGACGGCACGCTCGACTACCTCCGCCCGGACGGCAAGACGCAGGTGACCATCGGCTACGAGGGCATCGTCCCGAAGTCGGTGCAGACCGTCGTGCTCTCCACCCAGCACGCGCCGAGCGTGACGAACGAGCGGCTGCAGGCCGAGGTGATCGAGGAGATCATCGCCCCCGTGCTGCACGAGGCAGGGCTCGAGTCCGCTCACGTGCGCACCCTCATCAACCCGACCGGCCGGTTCGAGATCGGCGGCCCGAAGGGCGACGCCGGGCTCACCGGGCGCAAGATCATCGTGGACACCTACGGGGGAGCCAGTCGTCACGGCGGCGGTGCGTTCTCCGGCAAGGACCCGTCGAAGGTGGATCGCTCGGCGGCGTACGCGATGCGCTGGGTGGCGAAGAACGCCGTGGCCGCCGGGTTCGCCGACCGCCTCGAGGTGCAGATCGCGTACGCGATCGGCAAGGCGGCGCCCGTCGGCCTGTACGTCGAGACGTTCGGCACGGGCAGGGTGCCGGAGGAGCGCATCATCGAGGCCATCCGTGAGGTCTTCGACCTGCGCCCAGCCGCGATCATCCGCGACCTGGACCTGCTGCGCCCGATCTACGCGCAGACCGCGACGTACGGCCACTTCGGCCGTGAGCTCCCCGACTTCACCTGGGAGCGTCTGGACCGCGTCGACGACCTGCGGTCGGCCGCAGGTCTCTGACGGTGGCGGCGGCCGGCCGGGTCGCCCGCATCGTGATCGACTCGGCGCTTCCCCAGCTCGATCACCTGTTCGACTACGGGGTGCCGGACGCGCTCGACGCCGACGTGCATCCCGGGGTGCGGGTCAAGGTGCCCCTGCGTACCGGCGCCAGGATGGTGTCCGGGTATGTGGTCGAGGTGCTTCCGCGCGAGCAGATCGACTTCGAGGGCGAGTTGACGCCGATCGACCAGGTGGTCTCGACGGCGCGGGTGCTGACCCCCGCGGTGTGGGCGCTGGCGCGCAAGCTCGCCGACCGGAGCGCTGGGACGGCCAACGACATCCTGCGGTTCGCTGTTCCCCCGCGTTCCGTGCGGGTGGAGAAGGCGTGGCTGACCGCCCAGGAGGCCGGCCGGGAGGCCGGCCGGGAGGCGCACGCGTCCGCGTCGGCGCGCCCGTCCGTCGCGCCGATCGGCGGCTACGGCGACGGCCTGCTCGAATCGGCGATCGCCGCGGGGGAGCGGGTGGCACTGCGCACCATGCCCGGCGTGGTGCGCACGCCGGAGGGCGAGTGGGTCGGCCAGTGGGCCGTGACGCTCGCCGGGGCGGCCGTTGCCTGCTGGGCTTCGGGGAAGTCGGCCATCATCGCCGTGCCGGACTATCGCGACCTCGATCAGCTCGCCGCGACCCTGGTCGCGCTCGCTCCGGCCGACGCTGTCGTGCGCGTCGACGGCAGGCAGACCGACTCCGAGCGCTACAAGGCGTTCCTCGGGGCGCTGTCCGGTCCGCGCATCGTGATCGGCAGCCAGTCGGCGGTGTACGCCCCGGCCGACGATCTCGGGCTGCTGATCGTCTGGAACGACGGAGACCCGCTGCACGCGGCCAGGCAGGCCCCGTACATCCACACCAGGGATGCGGCGCTGGTGCGGCAGGAACAGCAGGGAGGGGCGCTCGTGCTGGCCGGGCGCATCCGGAGCGTCGAGGCGCAACGGCTGGTCGAGCTCGGCTGGCTGCGGGCCGTCGACCCGGAGCGTGCTGTCTGGCCGAAGGTCATCCTGAGCGCCAACCAGACGGCGGAGGAGCCTGTCGCGCGGGCGGCGCGCATCCCGTCAGTGGCGTGGAGGACGGCGCGTGCCGCGCTGGAGGGCGACGAGATGACCCCGGCGGGTCCCGTCCTCATCCAGGTGGCGCGACCGGGGTACGCGCCTCAGATCGCCTGCGCGAAGTGCGGTCAGGCCGCGCGCTGCAACCGCTGCACGGGACCGCTCGGCCAGCGGAGGGCCGGCGGCGTCCCGTCCTGCGGCTGGTGCGGTGCTCTCGCGACCAACTGGCACTGCGACCACTGCGAGCACGACAGATTCCGACTGGTCACGCTGGGCTCCGGCCGAACGGCGGAGGAGCTTGGCCGCGCGTTCCCCGGCGTGCGGGTGATCGTGGCGGACGGCGAGCATCCCGTGCAGTCCGTCCCCGACGCGCGCGCCATCGTCGTGGCGACGCGCGGCGCGGAACCCGTCGCGGCGGGCGGCTACCGTGCCGTGCTGCTGCTCGACGGTGAGCGGATGCTCGCCAGGGAGACGCTCGGCGTCGCGGAGGACTGCCTGCGCTGGTGGACCAACGCGGCAGGACTCGCCGCCCCCGGAGCCCCGACCGTGCTCGTCGGCGTCTCCGGCGGCCTCGCCCGGGACTTTGCGACAGGCCGCGTCGCCGAGTTCGCGCACGCGGAGCTTGCCGACCGCCGCGCACTGCACTTCCCTCCCGCCGTGCGGCTCGCCTCGATCGCCGGAGCGCCGGACGTGGTGGACGCCGCCGTCGCGGCCGTGGACCCTGCGCTGCTGATCGACGTGCTCGGCCCGGCGACCGTCGACGACGCGACGGTGCGCGCGATTCTTCGCTTCGAGTACGCGAAGGGGCAGGACGTCGCGACCGCCGTGCGCGGCGCCATCGTGCGGAACGCGAGCAAGCGGCGCAAGGCGCCGGCGGGGAAGACCGGGTTCCGCCCTGCGCCGACGCTGCGCGTGCAGTTCGACGATCCCGACATCATCTGACCAGCTCTGCATCCGCGGTGGAGGGCGTCGTTCGACCAGGGAACGCCGGAACTCGGGCCGGTAGGATCGACGGTGGTCGCGGAGCGCGCGACCGCCGAAGTCGACCGAAAGAACCTGTCATGCAGCGAGTGCCGTCCACGCCCACCAGCCGGGAGATCGCCGGATGAGGCTGGTGTTCGCCGGCACGCCCGTGGTCGCCGTTCCCGCGCTGAGGCTCCTGGCGGAGCGGCACGAGGTCGTGGCCGTGCTCACCAGGCGCGACGCCGAGCTGGGGCGCAAGCGCGTGCTCACCCCGTCGCCCGTCGCGGCTGCCGCAGAGGAGCTGGGCATCGAGACGATCAAGGCGAACAGGCTCGACGAGTCCGTCACAGAGCGCATCCGCGCTCTGGCCCCGGAGCTGGGCGTGATCGTCGCGTACGGCGGCCTGGTGCGCGAGCCGCTGCTGTCGACGCCACGGCTAGGCTGGGTCAACCTGCACTTCTCCCTGCTGCCGGCCTGGCGGGGCGCCGCGCCCGTGCAGCACGCCGTGATCGCGGGCGACGAGGTCACCGGCGCCGCGGTGTTCCAGCTCGTGCCAGAGCTCGACGCCGGAGCGGTGTTCTCGGAGCTGACCAGGCCGATCGGCGCGGACGAGACGGCCGGCGACGTGCTGGACGCGCTCTCGCAGTCGGGCGCAGAGCTGCTGGCAGGCACCGTGGATGCGCTGGCCTCCGGCACGGCCGTCGCCGTCGAGCAGACCGGCGACGTCACCCTCGCCCCGAAGCTGTCGCTCGCGGACGCCCACCTCGACTTCGGTCAGCCCGCCGACGCCGTGTACGCCCGGCTGCGCGGGGTGACCCCTGAGCCTGGCGCATTCGCCATGCTCGGCGACGACCGGTTCAAGCTCATCGCCGCGCGCCAGGTGGCGGATGCGGACCCCCTTCCGGCGGGTGCCGTCGCGCTTCAGGGCAAGCGCGTCGTGGTGGGGACGGGAACGCATCCACTGGAACTGCTGACCGTGCAGCCGGCAGGCAAGAAGGCGATGGCCGCCGCCGACTGGTGGCGAGGTCTCCCCACGGGAAGCGAGCTGGTGCTGCGATGAACGACAGGAACAGGAACCAGGGCGGCCACGTGCAGCCGGCGCGCCGGGTCGCATACGACGTGATCGCCGCGGTGCGCGATTCGGACGCGTACGCCAACCTGCTGCTGCCCACCAGGATCGCCCGCGCTGGGCTCAACCAGGGGGATGCCGGCCTCGCCACCGAGCTGACATACGGCACGCTCCGGATGCAGGGCTACTACGACCTCGTGATCGCCAGGGCTGCCGGCCGCCCCGTCGACCGCATCGACCCGCCGATCCTGGACGTGCTGCGCCTCGGCGCGCACCAGCTGCTCTCGACCAGGGTCGCGCCGCACGCGGCCGTCAACGAGTCCGTGGCGCTCGCGCGCTCCGTCGGCTCCCGCTCCGCGACCGGCTTCACGAACGGTGTCCTGCGCGAGATCGGGCGGCACAGCCCGGAGGAGTGGCGGCAGCGCATCCTTGCGGACGCGAAGGGCGCAGACCAGGAGCTGTCGGCGCTGACATCGCATCCCGTCTGGATCGTGCGCGCCTTCCGCCGTGCGCTGGATGCGGAGGGCAGGGAGGCGGAGCTCACCGACCTGCTGAACGCGGACAACGCAGCCCCCCGCGTCAACCTCGTCGCCCTTCCCGGGCTGGCCGAGCTGCCGGACGACGCGACAGCCGACCGGTTCTCTCCCGTGGGCTTCACCGCGGGCGGCGGGGACCCGCAGGCTCGCGTCGAGGGCGCGGACGGCAGGCTGCGCGTGCAGGACGAGGGCTCGCAGCTCGCAGCGCTCGCCCTCAGCAGGGCGCGCCCGATCGTGCAGGGCGAGCGGTGGCTCGACCTCTGCGCCGGACCGGGAGGAAAGGCGGCGCTGCTGGCCGCAGAAGCCCGCCTCGGGGGCGCGACGCTGACCGCGAACGAGGTCGTCCCCGCCCGCGCCGAGCTCGTGCGCCGGGCGCTGGCCGCCGTGCCGGAGCCCGTGGAGGTGTGGGAGCTGGACGGTACGACCATCGGAGAGACGCACTCGGAGCATTTCGACCGCATCCTGCTGGATGCGCCGTGCACCGGCCTCGGCGCGCTGCGCCGCCGCCCTGAGGCGCGCTGGCGCAAGACGCCGCGCGACGTCGCAGAGCTGACGGGCCTCCAGGCGCGACTGCTCGACGCGGCCATCGCGGCGCTGAAGCCGGGCGGGCTGATCGCATACGTGACCTGCTCGCCGCACATCGCGGAGACGCGGGGGATCGTCAGTGCGGCGCTTGATGCGCACGACGACATCGCTGCCGTCGACACGCCCGCCGTGCTCCAGGCGCTCGCGTCCGAACGGCTCGACCTCGCCGGCGACGGCCTGGCGGCGCAGCTCTGGCCGCATCGGCACGGCACGGACGCGATGTTCGTCGCTCTGCTCGAGAAGCGCTGACCGGCGTGACGGTCGGCGGCGTGCCGGCTTTGTAGGCTGGAGGCATGCCACCCCGGATCAACCCCAGCATTCTCGCCGCCGACTTCGTCAACCTGGAGCGCGACCTTGGCCGCATCGCGACGGCCGACCTCGTGCACGTAGACGTGATGGACAACCACTTCGTGCCGAACCTGACGTTCGGGCCGCAGATGGTGGGGCGCATCCAGGATGTGTCGGCCATCCCGCTCGACGTGCACCTGATGATCGACGATCCCGACCGGTGGGCGCCGGGATACGCCGAGCTCGGCGCGTACTCCGTGACCTTCCACGCGGAGGCGGCGGCCGATCCGGTGCGGCTCGCCAGGCGGCTCCGCGCGATCGGCGCCCGCGCCGGCATCGCGCTGAAGCCAGGCACGCCGGTCGACGACTACCTCGGCCTGCTCCCGGAGTTCGACCAGGTGCTCGTGATGACCGTGGAGCCAGGCTTCGGCGGCCAGTCGTTCATGGCGGAGACGATGCCGAAGCTCGCGCGGCTGCGCTCCGCCGTCGACGCGACGGGCGCCGACGTGTGGCTGCAGGTCGACGGCGGCATCACCGAGGAGACGATCGTGATCGCGGCCGAGAACGGCGCCGACACATTCGTGGCGGGCTCCAGCGTGTTCCGTGCGGAGAACACCGAGCGGCAGATCGCGCTGCTCCGCGACACGGCGGCGCAGCACATCCACGTCAGCCGCTGACGAGGTCACGAAGAGAACGACACGGCCAGGCTGCCGGTGCTGACCGCCAGGTTCGGGCGACGCGGACCGCGTCGAGCGCATCCGGGGCGCGCTTGCGGCTGCCGCCGATCGACTGCTCGACATCCAGCGGACCGTCTCCGTCACATCCCCGATGTCCGGCGGCGCGTTCGCGAGCTAGTAGCCTGTAATCGTGAAAACCTTCGACGACCTCTTCGCCGAGCTCAGCGAGAAGGCTGCGACCCGCCCGGAGGGTTCCGGCACGGTCCGTGAGCTGGATGCTGGCGTGCACGCCATCGGAAAGAAGATCGTGGAGGAGGCGGCCGAGGTCTGGATGGCCGCCGAGTACCAGTCGGACGAGGAGACCGCCGAGGAGATCTCGCAGCTGCTCTACCACCTCCAGGTGCTGCTCATCGCGAAGGGTCTCAGCCCGGCCGACGTGTACCGACATCTGTGACCGGCACCCCCGCGTCCTGATCGTCCCCTCGTACACGAAAGACCACCCATGCTGAAGATCGCCGTTCCCAACAAAGGCTCCCTCTCCGAGACCGCGGCGCAGATGCTGCACGAGGCCGGCTACGTCGGCCGCCGCGACCCCAAAGAGCTGATCGTCACCGACGCCCGCAACGACGTCGAGTTCTTCTACCTGCGGCCGCGCGACATCGCGACCTACGTCGGCTCCGGCGCGCTCGACGTCGGCATCACCGGGCGCGACCTGCTGCTCGACTCCGGTTCGACCGCCGGCGAGATCGCCGCGCTCGACTTCGCCGCATCCACGTTCCGGTTCGCCGGGCCGACCGGTTCGTTCTCCGAGCTGGCCGACCTCGACGGCAAGCGCGTCGCCACCAGCTACCCCGGTCTGGTCGGGGCGTTCCTGGCGGAGAACGGTATCGCATCCACCACCCTGATCAAGCTCGACGGCGCGGTGGAGTCCGCTGTGCGGCTCGGTGTCGCAGACGCGGTGGCCGACGTGGTCGAGACCGGCACCACGCTGCGCAAGCAGGGCCTGGAGATCTTCGGACCCGTCATCCTGGAGTCCGAGGCGGTGCTCATCTCGTCCGCGTCGCCCGCTGCCGGCGTCGACACGCTCCTGCGCCGCCTGCAGGGCGTGATGGTCGCGCGCCAGTACGTGCTGATCGACTACAACCTGCCTGCCGTCCTGCTCGACAGGGCTGTTGCGCTCACCCCCGGCGTCGAGTCGCCGACCGTCTCCCCGCTCGGCGAGCCGGACTGGCTGGCGGTGCGCGTCATGATCAAGCGCGACCAGACCAACCACATCATGGATGCGCTGTACGAGCTGGGCGCGCGCGCCATCCTCGTCACGTCGATCCACGCTGCGCGGATCTGATGTCCGTCGCGGTCAGGGTCATCCCGTGTCTGGACGTGGCAGACGGCCGCGTCGTCAAGGGCGTCAACTTCCAGAACCTGCGTGACGCAGGCGATCCCGTCGCGCTCGCCCGCCGCTACTACGAGCAGGGGGCGGACGAGCTCACCTTCCTCGACGTCACGGCGACGGTCGACAACCGGGCGACCACCTACGACGTGGTGCGCGCGACGGCCGAGCAGGTCTTCATCCCGCTGACGGTGGGCGGCGGCGTGCGCAGCGCAGAGGATGTGGCGAAGCTGCTGGCGAGCGGCGCGGACAAGATCGGAGTCAACTCCGCGGCCATCGCCCGGCCGGAGCTGGTCTCCGAGATCGCCGACCGGTTCGGCGCGCAGGTGCTCGTGCTCTCGCTCGACGTCAAGCGGTCGGCGGCCACCGCATCCGGTTTCGTCGTCACGACCCACGGAGGACGCACGGAGACGGACCTCGACGCCCTGGAGTGGGCTGAGCGGGCGATCGGACTGGGCGCGGGCGAACTGCTGGTCAACTCGATCGACGCGGACGGCACCAAGGAAGGGTTCGACACCGAACTCATCCGGCTGATGCGCGGCATCAGCAGCGTGCCCGTGATCGCGTCTGGCGGGGCGGGGAAAGTGACCGACTTCGTCCCCGCCGTGGAGGCAGGGGCGGACGCCGTGCTCGCCGCGAGCGTTTTCCACTCCGGCGAGATGACGATCGGCGACGTGAAGGACGAGCTCGTCCGCGCCGGACTGGAGATCAGAGCATGAGCGAACAGAGCACGAGCAGAGTGGATCCCGCCATCATCGAGCGCGTCGCCTTCAACGGCGACGGCCTTGTGCCGGCGATCATCCAGCAGTGGGACACCAAAGAGGTCCTGATGATGGGCTGGATGGACGCCGAAGCACTCGGCCGCACCCTCACGGAAGGCCGCGTCACGTTCTGGTCCCGCTCCCGGCAGGAGTACTGGCGCAAAGGCGACACGTCCGGCCACGCGCAATACGTCAAGGGCGCTGCTCTCGACTGCGACGGCGACACCCTGCTGGTGACCGTCGAGCAGATCGGCGCAGCCTGCCACACTGGAACCCGCACCTGCTTCGACGCCGACCAGCTCTCACCCGTCGTCGGTCACGTCGAAGCGAGTCAAACGGAGGATTCGTGATCGACACCGTCACCAGCTCCACCACCCGCGACGGCTTCGCAGAGCTGCTCGCCGACCACCGCGTCGTGCCCGTCGTCCGCGAGCTGTTCGCGGACGGGGAGACGCCGGTCGGCATCTACCGCAAGCTCGCCGCTGGCCGTCCTGGCACCTTCCTGCTCGAATCGGCCGAGCAGGGCGGCATCTGGTCCCGCTTCTCGTTCGTCGGCGTCTCGTCGTTCGGCGTGCTCACCCAGCAGGGGGATGCTGTCCGCTGGCTCGACTACGGCATCCCTGCCGAGCGCGCCATCGGGTCCTCGGCCGACCTGCCGCCACTGGAAGCTCTCGCCGCCATGTATGCGCGGTGGCAGACCCCGCGCATCCCCGGCCTGCCCCCGCTGACCGGCGGCCTGGTCGGCTTCATCGGCTGGGAGGCGATCCGGCAGATCGAGCGGCTGCCGCACCAGCCGCCCGCCGACTACGACATCCCCGGTCAGGCACTCGCGTTCTGCTCCGACCTCGTCGCCATCGACCACCGCTACGGCACCGTGCAGCTCATCGCGACGGTGCTGAACGACGGCACCGACGACGCCGACACGATGTGGGACGCGGCGCAGCGCAGGCTCGATGCGATGCAGGAGGGCCTCGCCCAGCCGTCGGAGGCGTGGCTGGCGCAGGTCGACCTCGGCACGCCGGCGCACCCGGTGTCCCGCACGGCGAAGAACGACTTCCTCGCGGCCGTCGAGACCGCCAAGACCCGCATCGTCGACGGCGACATCTTCCAGGTCGTCATCTCGCAGCGCTTCGAGCTGGAGTGCGAAGCCGCTCCGCTCGACGTGTACCGGGTGCTGCGCTCGCTGAACCCGAGCCCGTACATGTACCTGCTCGCGCTGGAGCGGCCGGACGGAGGGGAGTACTCCATCGTCGGCTCGTCTCCCGAGGCGCTGTTCAAAGTGCAGAACGGGCGCGCGTTCACGCATCCGATCGCAGGCTCCCGCCCGAGAGGCGCGTCGCCGGAGGAGGATCTGGAGCTGGAGACATCGCTGCTCGCGGACGACAAGGAGCGCGCGGAGCACCTGATGCTCGTCGACCTGGCGCGCAACGACCTGCTCAAGGTGTGCGCCGCCGGTTCCGTCGAGGTGACGGAGTTCATGCGCGTCGAGCGGTTCAGCCACATCATGCACATCGTGTCGTCCGTCGAGGGCGACGTGCTGCCAGGGAGGACGGCAGTGGATGTGTTCCGCGCCACATTCCCTGCCGGCACGCTCTCCGGCGCACCGAAGCCGAGGGCGCTCGAGATCATCGACGAGCTGGAGCCCGCGCAGCGCGGCGTCTACGGCGGGGTGATCGGCTACTTCGGGTTCTCCGGGGACGCCGACCTCGCCATCGCGATCCGCACGGCGACCATCATGGACGGCGTCGCACGCGTGCAGGCCGGCGGCGGCCTCGTCGCCGATTCCGTGCCGCAGAGCGAGTTCGAGGAGTCGCAGAACAAGGCGGCTGCTCCGCTGCGCGCGGTCGCCGTCGCCAACGCGATGAGGCGGGTGACCGGTGAGCGAGCAGACTGACGCTACGGCCGTGCGCCGCGTCTCCCGCAGGGCCAAGTACCTGACGCTGCTCGCCGTCGTGGTCGGCAGCCTGCTCGCCCTGCTCGCGTCGACGCAGACCTGGTTCACGGTGCACCTGACCGACGTCGCAGACCACACGGCGACGCTGGCGGTCGCAGGGTCGGCCGCTGCGCCTGCGCTCACGGCGCTGTCGCTCGCCGGCCTCGCGCTCACGGCGGCGCTCGCCATCGCAGGACCGGTGTTCCGCATCGTCCTCGCGCTGCTCGGGCTGCTGCTCGGCGCCTCCGTTCTGATCTCCTCGATCAGCGCACTGGCCGACGCGCTGCGCGCATCGTCTGCGACCATCACAACGGCGACCGGCGTCGCGGGGGCGTCGTCGATCGCGCGGCTGGTCGACTCCGTCACCACCGAGCCTTGGCCGGGCGTCGCGGTGGCGGGGGGCGTCGTACTGGTGCTCGCGAGCGCAGCCGTCGTGCTGACCAACCGGCTCTGGCCGGGCACGTCGCGCAAGTATCAGACGCGCTTCGAAGACCAGGAGGGCACGGCGCTGCTCCTCGACGGCGAGGCGGACGGCGAACCGTCCTCCGAGGTGTCGGACGACGCGGAGGCTCGCGCCGCCGCTGACGGCGAGAGCACACCGGGCACAGGGGTCGTCGACAAGGACACCGCCATCGACAGCTGGGACGACCTCACCCGCGGCGAAGACCCGACGCGCTGATCCGCCGCTCTGCCCCGCAGCGCTGACCCGCCGCCCGGAGTGGCGAGCGAGCGCGCCCCACTCGCTAGACTTGAACCCGTATTCCCCCGATCCACCGTGCGCGACGCCTCTCGCGACGCGCACCTCACGAAGCAGGAGTCCCATGAGCACCGAGTCAGTCGAACCAGGCCACGGTCACTCGCCGGCGGCGTGGACGGCCGTCATCATCATGCTGGTCGCCTTCACCGTCGGTGCCGTCGCGTTCTACTTCGACGCCCCGATCGTCGTCTGGGCGGCAGCGGGACTCGCCATCATCGGGCTCATCGTCGGATGGGCGATGAAGAAGGCCGGTTACGGCGTCGGCGGCACCAAGTACCAGCCGAAGGGCCACTGACGCGTGCTCGACGACCTCGTCGCCGGCGCCCGCGAAGACGCTGAGCGGCGCCGGGCAGAGCGCCCGCTCGCGGTGGTCGAGGCCGCCGCAGCCGATCGCGCTCCCGCCCTGGATGCCCTGAGCCACCTCGCCCCTGCCGAGCGCGTCAAGATCATCGCGGAGGTGAAGCGCGCGAGCCCGTCCCGCGGGTCGCTCGCCGAGATCGCCGACCCGGCCGCCCTCGCGGTCTCGTACGAGACCGGCGGAGCGAGCGCGATCAGCGTCCTCACCGAGGAGCGCAGGTTCCGCGGGTCGCTCGCCGATCTGGAGGCCGTTCGCGACGCCGTGTCGCTCCCTGTGCTGCGCAAGGAGTTCGTCTCCGACCCGTACCAGGTGTTCGAGGCACGCGCGGCGGGAGCCGACCTCGTGCTCCTCATCGTCGCCGCCCTCGACCAGCGCAAGCTCGTCCAGCTGCACGAGCTCATCACGTCGCTCGGCATGACGTCGCTCGTCGAGGCGCACACCGCGGACGAGCTGAGCCGCGCGCTCGACACGGGCGCCGGGCTCGTCGGCGTGAACGCCCGCAACCTCTCCACATTCGAACTGGACAGAGACCTGTTCGGCCGCCTGGCCGACAGCATCCCGTCCGGTGTCATCCGCGTCGCGGAGTCCGCCGTGAAGTCGGCAGACGACGTCGCGCACTATCGGGCGGCAGGGGCGGACGTCGTCCTCGTCGGCGAGGCACTCGTCACGAGCGACCCCGTCGCGACGCTCGAAGAATTCCTGGTGGCCTGATGTCCCTGCGTTCCGAGACCGGTCCGTACTTCGGCGACTTCGGGGGACGCTTCGTCCCCGAGTCGCTCGTCGCAGCCCTCGACGAGCTGTCCGCTGCGTGGGAGGAGGCGAAGGCCGACCCCGCGTACCACGCGGAGCTGGACGAGCTGAACCGCACGTACACCGGGCGTCCGTCGATCATCACCGAGGTGCCGCGCTTCGCGGCGCACGCAGGCGGTGCCCGCATCATCCTCAAGCGCGAGGACCTCAACCACACGGGCTCGCACAAGATCAACAACGTGCTCGGCCAGGCGATCCTCACCAAGCGCATCGGCAAGACGCGCGTGATCGCCGAGACCGGCGCAGGCCAGCACGGCGTCGCCACCGCGACCGCCGCAGCCCTGTTCGGCCTCGAGTGCACCATTTACATGGGCGAGGTCGACACAGAGCGCCAGGCGCTCAACGTCGCCAGGATGCGCCTGCTGGGTGCCGAGGTCGTCGCCGTCAAGACCGGATCGCGCACCCTCAAGGACGCGATCAACGACGCCATGCGCGACTGGGTCACCAACGTCGAGAACACCAACTACATCTTCGGCACGGTCGCAGGACCGCACCCGTTCCCCGCGATGGTCCGCGACCTCCAGAAGATCATCGGCGAGGAAGCGCGCCAGCAGGTCATCGACCTCACCGGCTCGCTCCCGGATGCCGTGGTCGCCTGCGTCGGAGGCGGCTCGAACGCCATGGGCATCTTCCACGCCTTCCTCGACGACGAAGACGTGCGCCTGATCGGCTACGAGGCGGGAGGCGAAGGAGCGGAGACCCCGCGCCACGCCGCCACCATCACCAAGGGACGCCCCGGCGTCCTGCACGGCGCCCGCAGCATGCTGCTTCAGGACGAGGACGGCCAGACCATCGAGTCGCACTCGATCTCCGCCGGGCTCGACTACCCTGGCGTCGGCCCGGAGCACGCGTGGCTCGCATCCATCGGCCGGGCGGAGTACCTGCCCATCTCGGACGCCGAGGCGATGGACGCGCTGCGCCTCCTCAGCCGCACGGAGGGCATCATCCCCGCCATCGAATCCTCACACGCTCTGGCCGGTGCTCTGAAGCTCGGTCAGGAGCTCGGGAAGGACGCCACGATCCTGGTCAACCTCAGCGGTCGCGGAGACAAGGACATGGAGACCGCCGGACGGTACTTCGACCTGATCGACCACGACGCGGTGCAGTCGTGAGCGGCGCCGTGAAGGGCGCGGAGAGTCGCGTCGAGAGCGTCATCGCCCAGCGAAAGGCCGAGGCGTCCGGCGCCCTGGTCGGCTACCTGCCTGCCGGGTTCCCCGACCTGAAGACCAGCATCGAGGCCGCCGTCGCGCTCGCGCAGAACGGCGTCGACGTGATCGAGCTCGGGCTGCCGTACTCCGATCCCGTCATGGACGGCACGGTCATCCAGGCTGCCACCCAGCAGGCGCTCTCCAACGGCTTCCGCCTGCGCGACGGCTTCACCGCCGTGCGCGAGATCACCGCCCAGGTGGACATCCCCATCCTGGTGATGACCTACTGGAACCCCGTGCTGCAGTACGGCGTCGACCGCTTCGCCGACGACCTGCTCGCCGCAGGGGGAGCCGGCCTCATCACGCCCGACCTCATCCCCGACGAGGGCGCATCCTGGCTCGCGGCGTCGGAGCGCACCGGTCTCGACCGCGTGTTCCTCGCCGCTCCGTCCTCCACGGACGAGCGCCTGCGGCAGGCAGTGGATGCGAGCCGCGGCTTCGTCTACGCCGTCTCGACCATGGGCATCACCGGGGCACGTTCGGACGTCGACTCCGCCGCCCGCTCACTGGTCGCCAGGCTGCGTGACGCCGGGGCGACGAGCACGTGCGTCGGCATCGGCATCTCCACCGCGGCGCAGGTCGCGGAGGTGCTCGGATACGCGGACGGCGCGATCGTCGGATCGGCGCTCGTGAAGGCGCTGGCCGACGACGGCGTCGAGGGTGTCGGCCGTCTCGCCGCTTCCCTCTCCGCAGGCACCGCCGCCTAGGCGCGGCAGCCTCTCCAAACCGAATTAGACTATGGTGGCCGCGCGTGGTCTTCGCGCGGTCTGATCAACACGAAAGGTGAGTCATCGGGTGTTTGCGACGATGAGCAGCTGGTACGCGAGCATCCCCAGCCCTGGGCCGGAATGGCAGCAGATCCCGATCGACATCTTCGGGCTGCACTGGCGCATCCAGACGTACGCGATCTGCATCCTGATCGGTATCGTCGTCGCCGCCATGTGGACCTCCAGGCGACTCTCGAAGCGCGGGGGAGAGCCGGGCGTCGTGCTCGACATCATCCTCTGGGCGGTGCCGCTCGGCATCATCGGAGCCCGCGTCTACCACGTGGTGACCCACCCGGCGGACTACTTCTACCCGGGAGCGGACCTCCTCAAGACGCTCTACATCTGGGAGGGCGGAAACGCCATCTTCGGCGCGCTGATCGGCGGAGCCGTCGGTGCGTATATCGGCTGCCGCTGGTCCGGCATCCGGTTCTGGTCGTTCGCCGACGCCCTCGCTCCCGCCCTGCTGCTCGCCCAGGCGCTCGGTCGTCTCGGCAACTACTTCAACCAGGAGCTGTTCGGCCTGCCGACCAACCTGCCGTGGGGCCTGCAGATCGACTCCGGCAACAAGGCCATCCCCGTCGGCCTGCCGGACGGCACGCTGTTCCAGCCGCTGTTCCTCTACGAGATCATCTGGAACGTCATCGGCATCGTCGTGATCATCCTGCTCGAGCGCAAGTTCCAGCTGCGCTGGGGCAAGGCCTTCGCGGTCTACCTGATCTGGTACGGCCTGGGCCGTTCCTACCTCGAGTCGATCCGCATCGACCCGAGCGAGTTCAGCTTCCTGGGCATCCCGACCAACGTGTGGGCGGCGTTCGCGGCCGTCGTGCTCGGTGTCGTCCTGTTCATCGTGCAGTCCCGTCGCCACCCTGGACTCGAGCCGAGCGTGTACCGCCCTGGTCGTGAATGGGTCAGGCCGGATGCTGAGGTAGACTCTGACGACACCTACTCGGATGACGAGGTTTCCGGCGATGACGCCGAGGAGCCCACCGAGAAGGACGCAGCCAAGGCCACAAGCTCACTCGGCGCGTAATCCCCTCTCGAGGTCATCCCCGAGCACCTCACCTCACCGTCTCCCAGAGCAGCACCAAGCCTCTCGTGAGCGGCGGAACCCCCTTCCCCTCAGTCCAGGGCCGATGGCGTCCCCCCGCACCACCGAATATGTGAGGACGGTCGTTGATGGCGCTTATGCCCTCCCGCTCCCGTTTCAGCACCACCCCCGTGAAGCAGGGTCTTTACGACCCCGCTCATGAGAAGGACGCCTGCGGGCTCGCGATGGTCGCGACGCTCCGCGGAACGGCCGGCCACGACATCATCGACGCGGCGCTCGACGCGCTGCGCAACCTGGAGCACCGCGGTGCTGTCGGCTCCGACGCCGGCACGGGCGACGGCGCAGGCATCATCACGCAGGTGCCTGACGCGTTCCTGCGCGCCGTCGCCGGTTTCGAGCTGCCGGCGGCCGGCCGCTACGCGGTCGGCAACGTGTTCCTCTCCACGGAGGAAGGGGAGCGGGCAGCGGCGAAGGCCGCGATCGAGGCGATCGCTGCTGAGCAGGAGCTCACCGTCCTCGGCTGGCGCGAGGTGCCGGTCGCAGCGGACGAGATCGGAACGCTGGCGCGCGGCGCCATGCCGTTCATCGAGCAGCTCTACGTGTCCAGCACGCGCACGGGCGACGACGGCGAGCAGGTCGGCGGCATCCTCCTCGATCGGCAGACTTTCTTCCTCCGCAAGCGCGCGGAGCGCGAGCTCGACATCTACTTCTCCTCGCTGTCCAGTCGCACCCTCGTCTACAAGGGCATGGTCACGACGCTCCAGCTGGAGCCGTTCTACCCCGATCTCTCCGACCAGCGCTTCGCCTCCAAGCTGGCGCTCGTCCACTCGCGGTACTCGACGAACACCTTCCCGTCCTGGCCGCTCGCCCAGCCGTTCCGGATGATCGCGCACAACGGCGAGATCAACACCGTCCAGGGCAACCGCAACTGGATGCGCGCGCGCCAGTCCCAGCTGGAGAGCGAGCTGCTTGGCGACCTGTCTCCCGTGCTGCCGATCGTCACGCCGGGCGCGAGCGACTCCGCCTCGTTCGACGAGGTCGTGGAGCTGCTGTCGCTGTCCGGCAGGTCGCTGCCGCACGCCGTCATGATGATGGTGCCGGAGGCGTGGGAGAACCAGACGGAGATCGAGAAGTCCCGTCGCGACTTCTACGAGTACAACTCGATGCTGATGGAGCCGTGGGACGGCCCGGCCGCGATCGTCTTCACCGACGGCTCTCTCGTCGGCGCGACGCTCGACCGCAACGGACTCCGCCCTGGCCGGTACGTGGTGACCAACGACGGCCTCGTGGTGCTCGCCAGCGAGATCGGCGTGCTCGACATCGAGCCGAGCCGCGTCGTGCGCAAGGGCCGCCTGCGTCCAGGCAAGATGTTCCTGGTCGACACCGTCGCCGGCCGCCTGATCGAGGACGACGAGATCAAGGCCGACCTTGCGGCGGGCGCGCCGTACGGCGAGTGGCTGGACGAGGGCCGCATCAACCTCAAAGACCTTCCGGAGCGTGAGCACATCGTGCACACCCCCGCGTCGATCACGCGCCGCCAGCGCACCTTCGGCTACACGGAGGAGGAGGTGCGCATCCTGCTCAAGCCGATGGCCACCACCGGCGCCGAGCCGCTCGGCGCAATGGGCTCCGACACGCCCGTCGCCGTGCTCTCCGACCGCCCTCGGCTGCTGTTCGACTACTTCACGCAGCAGTTCGCGCAGGTGACCAACCCGCCGCTCGACTCGATCCGCGAGGAGGTCGTCACCTCCCTGAAGCTCGGCCTCGGTCCGGAGCGCAACCTGCTCTCCGCCGGGCCGGAACACGCCAAGCAGGTCGTGCTCGACTTCCCGGTGATCGACAACGACGAGCTCGCGAAGATCCAGCACATCGACCCGCGTCCAGGCAGCCGCCTCACCACGACGGTCAAGGGCCTCTACCGGTTCGACGCGGGGACGGACGCGCTCGCGCTCCGGCTTGCCGAGATGTGCGACGAGGTGGACGAGGCCATCGTGGCCGGCGCCCAGTTCATCGTGCTGAGCGACCGCGATTCCACGAAAGACCTCGCGCCCATCCCGTCGCTGCTGATGCTCGCCGCGGTCCACCACCACCTGATCCGTGCGGAGAACCGCATGAAGGTCGGCTTGATCGTCGAGGCGGGCGACGTGCGCGAGGTGCACCACATCGCGCTCCTGATCGGCTACGGCGCGTCCGCGATCAACCCGTACCTGGCGATGGAGACCTGCGAGGAGCTCGTCCGCAGCGGCGCCATCACCGGCATCACGCCGGAGAAGGCCGTCAAGAACGTGATCAAGGCGCTCGGCAAGGGCGTGCTCAAGATCATGTCGAAGATGGGCATCTCCACCGTCTCGTCATACGCGGGCGCTCAGGCGTTCGAGGCTGTCGGCCTCAGCCAGGAGTTCGTCGACCACTACTTCACCGGCACCACCAGCAAGCTCGGCGGCGTTGGCATCGAGGTCATCGCGGCCGAGAACCTGTCCAGGCACGAGAGCGCGTACCCGGCGGAGAGCGCGATTGTCGCGCATGAGCGCCTGGCGACCGGCGGCGAGTACCAGTGGCGTCGCGACGGCGCCCCGCACCTGTTCAACCCGGAGACGGTGTTCCGGCTGCAGCACTCCACCCGCACCAGGCGGTACGACGTGTTCCGCGAGTACACGAAGCTGGTCGACGACCAGGCGGAGAGCCTGATGACGCTGCGCGGGATGTTCACCCTCCGCACCGGCGTCCGCCCCGCCGTGCCACTGGACGAGGTCGAGTCCGTCGAGTCGATCGTCAAGCGGTTCTCGACAGGGGCGATGAGCTACGGCTCGATCTCCAGGGAAGCCCACGAGACCCTCGCCATCGCGATGAACCGTCTCGGCGGCAAGTCGAACACCGGTGAGGGGGGAGAAGACCTCGACCGTCTGCTCGACCCTGAGCGCCGCAGTGCGATCAAGCAGGTCGCCTCCGGCCGGTTCGGCGTGACGAGCATGTACCTGACGCACGCCGACGACATCCAGATCAAGCTTGCGCAGGGCGCGAAGCCCGGCGAGGGCGGTCAGCTCCCGCCGACCAAGGTCTACCCGTGGGTGGCCCGCACCAGGCACGCGACAGCGGGCGTCGGCCTCATCTCTCCGCCGCCGCACCACGACATCTACTCGATCGAAGACCTCAAGCAGCTCATCTTCGACCTGAAGCGCGCCAACCCGGATGCGCGTGTCCACGTGAAGCTCGTCTCCGAGTCCGGCATCGGCGCGGTCGCGGCGGGCGTGGCCAAGGCTCTCGCCGACGTCGTCCTGGTCTCCGGCCACGACGGAGGAACGGGGGCATCCCCGGTCAACTCGCTCAAGCACGCAGGTACTCCGTGGGAGCTCGGCCTCGCCGAGACCCAGCAGACCCTGATGCTGAACGGGATGCGCGACCGCGTCGTCGTCCAGGTCGACGGCCAGCTCAAGACCGGCCGCGACGTCATCGTCGGCGCCCTGCTCGGAGCGGAGGAGTTCGGTTTCGCCACGGCGCCGCTCGTCGTCTCCGGCTGCATCATGATGCGCGTCTGCCACCTGGACACCTGCCCGGTCGGCGTCGCGACGCAGAACCCCGAGCTGCGCTCCCGGTTCTCCGGCAAGCCGGAGTTCGTGGTGAACTTCTTCGAGTTCATCGCGCAGGAGGTGCGCGAGTACCTCGCCGAGCTCGGTTTTCGCACGCTCGACGAGGCGATCGGCCACAATGAGCTGCTCGGCGTCGACGGTGCGATCGACCACTGGAAGGCGTCGGGGCTCGACCTCTCCCCGATCCTCACCGGCCCGGAGTTCCCCGCAGACGCCCCGCGCAAGAACGCGAAGGCGCAGGACCACGAGCTCGACAAGCACTTCGACAACCACCTGATCGCGGAGAGCGCAGACGTGCTCGCCCGCGGCGGTCACATCGAGCTGAACCTGCCCATCCGGAACACGGAGCGCGCGGTCGGCACGATGCTCGGCCACGAGGTCACAGTGCGGCACGGCGAGAACGGCCTGCCGACCGGCTCCATCGAGATCACGCTCACGGGATCGGCAGGGCAGTCGCTCGGCGCGTTCCTGCCGAGCGGCATCACGCTGCGGCTCGAGGGCGACTCGAACGACTACGTCGGCAAGGGTCTCTCCGGCGGCCAGATCGTCGTGCGCCCGCCGCGCGGCAGCGTGTTCCCCGCGGAGGAGAACGTGATCGCCGGCAACGTGATCGGCTACGGCGCGACCCAGGGCAGCATGTTCATCCGCGGCATCGTCGGTGAGCGCTTCCTGGTCCGCAACTCGGGGGCCACAGCGGTCGTCGAGGGTGTCGGCGACCACGCGCTGGAGTACATGACAGGCGGGCTCGCCGTCATCCTCGGCAGCACGGGCCGAAACCTCGGGGCGGGGATGTCCGGAGGCACAGCGTACGTGTACGAGCTGCAGAAGGACCTCGTCAACCGCGACTCGCTCGCGAGCGGCGAGCTGGAGCTGCTTCCGCTCGGCAGCGCCGACGTGGAGATCGTCCGCGACCTCCTGGAACGGCACGTCGCTGAGACGGAGTCCGCCCTGGCAGCCCGGCTGCTCGAGAACTTCGACGACACGGTCGCGAAGTTCGTCAAGGTACTGCCGCGTGACTACGCCGCCGTGCTGCAGATGCGTCAAGACGCCGTCGACGAGGGACTCGACCCGGACGGCGACATCGTGTGGAACAGGATTCTGGAGGTGACAGGTGGCTGACCCCAAGGGCTTCCTGAAGGTTACGGAGCGCGAGCTCCCCAAGCGCCGGCCCGTCTCGGTGCGACTGATGGACTGGAAAGAGGTCTACGAAGCAGGCGACTCCGCCCAGCTCCGCAGGCAGGCGGGCCGCTGCATGGACTGCGGAGTGCCGTTCTGCCACCAGGGCTGCCCGCTCGGGAACCTCATCCCGGAGTGGAACGACCTGATGTACCGCGGCGAGGGCCGTCAGGCCATCGAGCGCCTGCACGCCACGAACAACTTCCCGGAGTTCACCGGCCGCCTGTGCCCTGCGCCCTGCGAGTCGTCGTGCGTGCTCGGCATCAACCAGCCGGCGGTCACGATCAAGCAGGTCGAGGTGTCGATCATCGACCAGGCCTGGCAGAACGGCTGGGTGCAGCCGCACCCGCCGGAGCGGCTCACCGGAAAGACGGTCGCCGTGGTCGGCTCCGGCCCTGCCGGTCTCGCCGCTGCCCAGCAGCTCACCCGCGCCGGTCACACCGTTGCCGTCTACGAGCGCGACGACCGCATCGGCGGCCTGCTGCGCTACGGCATCCCGGACTTCAAGATGGAGAAGAAGCACCTCGAGGCGCGTCTCAACCAGATGATGGCGGAGGGCACCCGGTTCCGCGCCGGCGTCAACATCGGCGTCGACATCACCTGGGACGACCTCCGCGCCCGGTACGACTCCGTCGTGGTGGCGACGGGGGCGATGGTCCCTCGCGACCTCCCCATCCCCGGGCGCGACCTGAGCGGCGTGCACTTCGCGATGGAGTACCTCGTCCAGCAGAACAAGACGGGCGCGGGCGACCAGGTCGCCGACCAGATCTCGGCGGAGGGCAAGCACGTCGTCGTCCTCGGCGGTGGAGACACCGGAGCCGACTGCATCGGAACGGCGCACCGCCAGGGCGCAGCCAGCGTGACCAACCTCGCCATCGGAACGCAGCCGCCGTCGGAGCGTCCGAGCCACCAGCCGTGGCCGATGACGCCGACGCTGTTCGAGGTCTCCTCGGCGCACGAGGAGGGCGGCAAGCGCGAGTTCCTCGCATCCACCGTCGAGTTCCTCTCCAACGAGTACGGAGAGGTCCGCGCCATCCGCGTCGCAGAGACCGAGTACCTCGATGGACGCCGCGTGCCCAAGGCGGGCACCGAGCGCGAGATCCCGGCCGACCTGGTCCTCCTCGCCCTCGGCTTCACCGGCCCTGAGCAGGCCGACCTGGATGCGCAGCTCGCGCTGCCGTTCGACGACCGCGGCAACGTGGCGCGCGACAGCGACTACCAGACCAGCCAGCCGGGCGTGTTCGTGGCGGGCGATGCCGGCCGCGGCCAGTCGCTCATCGTGTGGGCGATCGCGGAAGGCCGTGCAGCGGCAGCCGCCGTTGACCGGTATCTTGAAGGGGAGACGCATCTGCCGTCCCCCGTCCGACCCACCGACAGGGGAATCCTCGTCTGAGCTGAACGGACACCCCGGCACCCCGCGGGCGTCATCACCGAATCGAGCGCCGTCAGGGGCGCAGAATCACGGAGCAAGTAAAAGTATGAGAAGGGCGAAAATCGTCGCGACCCTCGGGCCTGCGACATCGAGCTATGACAACATCCGCGCGATCATCGACGCGGGTGTTGACGTGGCCAGGATGAACCTGAGCCACGGAAGCTACGACGTCCACGAGGGCGTTTACGCCAACGTGCGCAAGGCAGCGGACGACGCAGGCAAGCCGGTCGCCGTGCTGGTCGACCTGCAGGGCCCGAAGATCCGCCTCGGCAAGTTCGAGGCAGGTCCATACGACCTCGCCGAAGGCGACATCTTCAAGATCACCACCGAGGACATCATCGGCACCAAGGAGATCTCCTCGACCACGTTCAAGGGGCTTCCCCAGGACGTCAAGCCGGGCGACTTCCTCCTGATCGACGACGGCAAGGTCCGCGTCCAGGTGCTCGAGACCGACGGCACCGTCGTGACCACCAAGGTCATCGTGGCGGGCCCGGTGTCCAACAACAAGGGCATCAACCTGCCCGGCGTCGCCGTCAACGTGCCTGCGCTGTCCGAGAAGGACGAGGCTGACCTCCGCTGGGGCCTCAAGCTCGGCGCAGACCTCATCGCGCTGTCGTTCGTGCGCAACGCCGCCGACATCGATCGCGTGCACGAGATCATGGCGGAAGAGGGACGCAAGCTCCCCGTCGTCGCCAAGATCGAGAAGCCGCAGGCCGTCGACAACCTCGAGAGCATCATCGAGGCGTTCGACGCGATCATGGTCGCCCGTGGCGACCTGGGCGTCGAGCTCCCGCTCGAGGCCGTGCCGATCGTGCAGAAGCGCGCCGTCGAGCTCGCCCGCCGCGCGGCGAAGCCGGTCATCGTCGCGACCCAGATGCTCGAGTCGATGATCTCCAGCCCCGTCCCGACCCGCGCGGAGACCTCCGACGTCGCCAACGCCGTCCTCGACGGCGCTGACGCGGTCATGCTCAGCGGCGAGACCAGCGTCGGCGAGTACCCGGTCATCACCGTTCAGACCATGGCGCGCATCGTGGAGTCGACGGAGGAGCACGGTCTCGACCGCATCCAGCCGCTCGGCACCCGCCCGCGCACCCAGAGCGGCGCGATCACCCTCGCCGCCGTGGAGGTCGCCGACTTCGTCGAGGCGAAGTACCTCTGCGTCTTCACCGAGTCCGGCGAGTCCGCTCGTCGCATGTCGCGTCTGCGCAACAAGATCCCGATCCTGGCGTTCACGCCGGAGGAGTCCGTGCGCCGTCGCATGTCTCTCAACTGGGGCGTCGAGTCGTTCGTCGTCTCGCGGGTCACCCACACCGACCAGATGGTCGCCCAGGTGGACGAGGCGCTCAAGTCGACCGGGCGCGCGGAGAACGGTGACAAGGTCATCATCATCTCCGGTTCCCCTCCCGGAATCCCCGGAACCACCAACGACATCCGCGTCCACAGGGTCGGAGACGTCCTCTAAGACGGCCGGATGTGCGAACGGCCCCCGCTCTGTGCGGGGGCCGTTCGTCGTCTCCGCTCCTGTCGCCGTTCGTTGTCGCCGGGATGCGGCGGGCGGTTCCCACGGAGTTCGCAGCATCCAGGAGGGTTCGCGGCCCCGCCACAGGCGTAGTCTCGAAGTCATGAAACGCCGTTGGGTTCGCTGGCTCCCCGCTGCCGTTGTGCCCGTCGCGATCGCGGCGGGCGTGATCGTCGCGCCGCTCGCGGCCGGCGCGGCAGACCTTCCGTCGAAGACGCCGGACGACGTGCTGCGGCTCGTCGCGGCGAGCGACGTGAAGGCGTTCTCCGGCACGGTCGAGCAGAGTTCCGACCTCGGACTGCCGTCGATCCCGTCGACGGGACCAGGCGCCGGGTCCGGTTCGGGCTCAGGCGACGCCGCGAGCGTCATCGAACTGCTGACCGGCGACCACACGGCGAAGGTCTACGTCGACGGGCCGTCCAAGCAGCGCCTGCAGGTGCTCGACCAGCTCGCCGAGCGCGACGTGATCCGCAACGGCTCCGACGTCTGGCTCTACACCTCGACCGGTACGAAGGTCACGCACGTGACGCTGCCGGACCGGTCGGCCGTGACGTCCCCGGACAACGTAAAGACCCCGGACAACGTGAAGACCCCGGACAACGTGAAGACCCCGGACAACGTGAAGACCCCGGACAACAAGCAGCAGGACCCGGATGCGACCACCGGCGCCGCCACCACGCCATCCCAGCTCGCGCAGCGGTTCCTGACCGCTGTCGACCCCAGCACCTCGGTCACACTCGGCGACCCGGTGAAGGTCGCGGGACGCGACGCATACGACCTGGTCCTCACTCCGAAGACCGACGCGACCCTCGTCGGGTCCGTGTCGATCGCCGTCGACGGCACCACGGGCATTCCGCTGCGGGTGCAGGTGGATGCGCGCGGCCAGAGCACTCCGGCCTTCGAGGTCGGTTTCAGCGAGTTCAGCACGGCGACGCCGTCCGCGAGCGTGTTCGCGTTCACCCCGCCGAAGGGCGCGACGGTCACCGAGCAGTCGCCGTCCGGGCTCGGCGAGAAGAAGGCACAGGCTGGGACGCACCAGAAGCCGACCGTCACCGGCAGCGGCTGGGACGCCATCGTGAGTGTGCCTGCCGGCTCCGTGCCGGCCGATCTCACCTCCTCTTCGCTGTTCGGGCAGCTCACCACGGCCGTCGACGGCGGCCGCGCCTTCAGCACCTCGCTGGTGTCGGTGCTGGTGACCGACGACGGGCGCGTCTTCGCCGGAGCCGTCCCGGTGTCCGCCCTGCAGGCCGCCGCTCGGTGACGGATGCAGCCGCCGCCATCACGACGAGCGGCCTCACCAAACGCTTCGGCTCCCGTGCCGTGGTCGACGGCATCGACCTGAGCGTGCCGCGCGGGTCGGTGTTCGGCTTCCTCGGGCCGAACGGGTCTGGGAAGACCACGACCATCCGGATGCTCCTGGGGCTCGTCTCCGCGTCGGCGGGGGAGATCCGCCTGTTCGGGCAGCCGATGCCCGACCGGGGAGCCACCGTGCTCCCGCGCGTCGGTGCGCTCGTCGAGGGCCCGGCGTTCGCACCGTACCTGTCCGGCTTCGCGAACCTCGTCCGCCGCGACTCCGCCGACCGCTACGCGCCGTCCGCGACTCGGCGCGAGCGGGTCGCTGTCGCGCTGGAGCGGGTGGGCCTCACCCACGCGGCAGGCAAGAACGTGCGCGCGTACTCGCTCGGCATGAAGCAGCGTCTCGGGATCGCGGGCGCTCTGCTTACCGACCGTGACCTGCTCGTGCTCGACGAACCGACGAACGGCCTCGACCCGCAGGGCACGCGGGAGGTGCGCTCTCTGGTCCGTTCGCTGGCCGACGAGGGCAGGACGGTGTTCGTGTCCAGCCACCTGCTGGCGGAGATCGAGCAGGTCTGCACGCACGCCGCCATCATGCGGACGGGGCGGCTCGTAGCGCAGGGCTCGCTCGACGCGCTGCGCGGAGCGACAGGGCCGAGGGTCCGCGTCGAGACACCGGATGCGCGGGAGGCGGCGACCGTCCTCACCCACCTCGGCATCGCCCCTGCGACAGCGACGGACGGGGTGCTGGATGCGCCCCTCCCCGAACCTGCGCCGGCTGCGGAGGCCATCGTGGCGGCCCTCGTCGCCGCAGGTGTCCGCGTGCGCGGCTTCGGGGTGCACGGGTCGACGCTGGAGGAGCGGTTCGTGGAGCTCACCGGGGAGGGCTTCGATGTCGAGCAGTGAGACGGAGGCGGACGGGGTGGCCGCGACGGCGCATCCCGTGCCGACGGCGAACCTGCCGCACCCATCGGCCGGGTGGTCGCTGCTCTGGTCGGAGCTGGCCGTCTTGTTCCGCCGCTCGCGCACCTGGGCGATGCTTGCAGCGCTGGCGGCCATCCCCATCCTGATCGCCGTCGCCGTGCGCATCACCGGAGGGTCACGCGCCGGGCGCGGTCCGGCGTTCCTCGACCAGATCACAGCCAACGGGCTGTTCGTCGGTTTCACGGCGCTCGTGGTGTGCGTGCCGCTGTTCCTGCCGCTGACCGTCGGGGTGGTGGCCGGGGACACCATCGCGGGCGAGGCGAGCCACGGCACGCTGCGCTACCTGGTGATCGCTCCAGCGGGGCGGCTGCGGCTGCTGGCGGTCAAGTACGCAGGCTCCGCCGCGTTCTGCATCGCGGGCACGGCCGTGGTGATCGCCGCTGGGTCGGCGATCGGCGCGATCCTGTTCCCCGTCGGACCGGTGACGCTGCTCTCCGGCAGCCAGGTGGGAGCGTGGGACGCGTTCCTGCGGCTGCTGCTGATCGGCGCGTACGTCGTCGTCTCGCTGCTCGGGCTGTGCGCGATCGGCCTGTTCTTCTCGACGCTCACCGACGTGCCTGTCGGCGCGATGGCGGCGACGATCGTGCTCTCGGTGGTCTCGCAGGTGCTCGACCAGCTCCCGCAGTTGGACGGCCTGCACCCCTGGCTGTTCAGCCACTACTGGTTCGGGTTCGCCGACTTCCTGCGCGACCCGGTGTCGTGGGACTCGTTCGGCAGCAACGCGCTGCTGCAGCTCGGCTACGTGGCGGTGTTCGGGGCGCTGGCGATCGGACGCTTCACCACGAAGGACATCCTGTCCTGAGCACGGTCGGCCGGCCCGGCTAGGGGATCGCCTCGGCGGTCGACTCCAGGTCGGACTTCTGCTGGTCGCGCTGCGTGGCGATCGTGACGCCCGCGGCGACGCACACCACCGCGATGCCGAGAAGCTGAACGCCGCTGAACCGCTCGTGCAGCACCAGCACGCCGAACAGGGTCGCGATCGCCGGCCCGAGGCTCGTGACGATCGCGTACAGCCGCGGGGTGATCCTGCGCAGGATGAACGTGTCGAGGCTGTACGGGATGGCGGACGACAGCACGCCGGCGGCGACGAGCATCCCGATCACCGGCCAGTTCAGACGGCTGTAGTCGACGACGACGAGCGCGATCGGGAGCAGGATGATCGTGGCGACGACGCTCGCGACGCTCAGTCCTTCGAGCCCTGGCAGGCGGGTGGCGACCCGGCGCGTGAGCAGGATGTACGCCGCCCAGCTCGCCGCCGCCGCGAGCGCGAGCAACACGCCGATCGGGTCGATGGCGCCCTCTGTGCCGGTGAGCAGCACGACGCCGCCGGCGGCGAACAGGGCGCAGATCACATCCACGACCCTGCGGGAGCCTGCGAGGGCGAGAGCGAACGGGCCGAGGAACTCGATGGTCGCCGCGATGCCGAGCCCGAGCCGGCCGACCGCCTCGTAGAAACTGAGGTTCATCGTCGCCAGCACGACGCCGAGCGCGATGGCCGGCCAGAGCCTGCGCCAGGTGAGTTCAGCGCGCTTCGGCCGGTAGAACGGCAGCACGGCGATGGCGGTGATGATCTGTCGCACCGCCACGACGACCACCGATCCGACGATCGGGATGAGCAGCCCGGCGACCGACGAGCCGAAGTTGATGCTGACCTCGGTGGCGACCTGGGTTCCTGCGCCGATCAGGCGGTCGCGTTTCGAGCTCACCAGACGAGCTTATGGGGTCAGGAGCCCGCATGAAGTCGCATGACGGCTCGCGTGGCCGATGGCCGTCGCACCACCTCGAAGCCGCGAGAGGCGAAGAGGGAGACGGTGCCGTGGTAGCGCTCGGCCGCGCTGAGCGACGGGCGAACACCCGGGTCGACCGGGTACCCCTCCACGACCTCGGCGCCGCGTTCGGCGGCATGGTCGACGGCACCCGCGAGCAGCGCGCGGGCGATGCCGCGATTGCGATGGTCGATGCGCACCACGAAGCAGGTGACCGCCCACGGGTCCTCGGGGTCACCGGGCTGCCGCTTGGTGATCGGCGAGCGCCGCAGCGCCGGGTACGCGCTGAACGGCTCGACTGCCGCCCAGCCGACCGGCTCGCCGCCGAGCCGCGCGATCACCCCGGGAGACCCGGCCTCGACGCTCGTGTGCAGCAGCTCGGCCTTGCGCTCCCGCGACAGCTCGTGGAACTGCGCCCCCGTCACCTTGAACCACTGGCACCAGCATCCGGAGGCGTCCCCGCGCTCCCCGAACACCGTGCGTAGCTCGTCCCACGTTTCCGTGCCGACCGACTCGACGCTGATGGTCTGCTCTGCCATGCCCGCCAGGTTATCGCGCGTGCAGCGCCCCGGCGAGGATCGTCGGGTGCTCGACGTGGCCGAAGTGCCCTGTCGCCGGCACGACGACGGCGCGGAAATCCGGGATGATCGCCGCCAGCCTGGCATCGTCGTCGCGCGCGACGAAGACGTCCCTGTCCCCGTGCAGCGCGAACACCGGGCAGTGGATGCGCCCCCAGCGCTCTGCAGCAGGGTACGTGGCCGCGCACTGCATCGCCCGCAGGAACGCGCCAGGCCGGAGGTCGTGTGCGAGCTCGTGCACCGCCTGCCGGTCGACCACCGTGAACAGCGGGGCAGCGAGCACGGTGAGCAGTCCGGCGCGGTCGATGGCGCGCACGAAACGGGCGGCGAGGGGGCCGAGTGCCGTGAGCATCCTGATCCCGGTCGTCAGGAGCATCAGCGGCGCGTAGTGCAGCAGCCGCCCCAGCGGACCGAGCCGGTCGCCGCGTCCGCCGAAGGTCGTGGCGGAGACCAGCACGACGGACTCCGTCGCCACCGGCTCGCGCACGGCGAGTTCCAGGGCGATGAAACCGCCGAGCGAGTGCCCGACCAGGCGCCACCTGGTGTAGCCGAGCGCGCGGGCGACCTCGGCGACCGCATCCGCGATGCTGCCGGCGTCGAGCCTGGTGAGGTCGGCGACGGGGGAGTCGCCCCAGCCAGGCAGGTCGGGCACGACGAGGTCGGCGACCGATCCACCGGACTCCGCCGCCGCGATGGCCGCCCGCCAGGTGGTCCAGGAGCCGGCAGCGCCGTGCAGCAGGATCGTGGCGGTGTGCGACTCCCGCGGGGTGCGCCGCACGGTGACGGCGCCGATCGCGGTGGCGACGGTGGTGGTTTCCATGCCTGTTGTTCGGAGCGGAGCCAACGTAGGATGCCGAACGAGGGGAAGGAATCCTGTGACATCATCGACCGCCACGCTCACTCCCGAGACTCTCGACCGATTGGATGCGTGGTGGCGAGCCGCCAACTACCTCTCGGTCGGGCAGATCTACCTGCTGGACAACCCGCTGCTGCGGGAGCCGCTCTCGCGCGACCACATCAAACCGCGGCTTCTCGGCCACTGGGGAACGACGCCAGGCCTGAACTTCATCTACGCGCACCTCAACCGGGTGATCCAGGAGCGCGACCTGGACACGATCTTCGTCGCAGGCCCCGGCCACGGCGGCCCGGGCGTCGTCGCCAGCGCGTACCTCGACGGGACCTACAGCGAGACGTACAGCGCCATCGACCAGAGCGTCGACGGGCTGCGCAGGCTGTTCAGGCAGTTCTCCTTCCCCGGCGGCATCCCGAGCCACGCCGCCCCGGAGACGCCTGGGTCGATCCACGAGGGCGGGGAGCTCGGCTACGCGCTCTCGCACGCCTACGGGGCCGCCTTCGACAACCCTGACCTCCTGGTCGCCGCCGTGGTCGGCGACGGCGAGGCTGAGACAGGGCCGCTTGCAACGGCCTGGCACTCGAACAAGTTCCTCGACCCCGTGCACGACGGCGTCGTGCTGCCGATCCTGCACCTCAACGGGTACAAGATCGCCAACCCGACTGTGCTCGCGCGCATCCCGGAGAGCGAGCTGTTCGAGCTCATGCGCGGCTACGGATACACCCCGTACCTCGTCTCCGGCGGGTTCGACGGAGAGGACCCGCGCCTGGTTCACGAGCGGATGGCGGAGACGCTCGACACGATCCTCGATCAGATCGCCGGGATCAAGAAGGCGGCGGCCGTCGGCGAGCTGACCGAGCGTCCGGCCTGGCCGATGCTCATCCTCCGCACCCCGAAGGGCTGGACCTGCCCGAAGGAGATCGACGGCCACCCCGCCGAGAACAACTGGCGCTCGCACCAGGTGCCGCTCGCGGACGCCAGGGACACGGAGGCGCACACGCGCCTGCTGGAGAGCTGGATGGCGTCGTACCGGCCGGAGGAGCTGTTCGACGAGTCGGGGGCTCCCGTGGAGCTGGTGACAGCGCTCGCGCCGCAGGGCGACAGGAGGATGAGCGCCAACCCTGTCGCCAACGGCGGCCTGCTGCGCCGCGACCTGCGGCTGCCCGACTTCCGCGAATACGCGGTGGATGTTCCGTCGCCCGGCGAGACCGTCGCCGAGGCCACGAAGGTGCTCGGCGAGTGGTTCCGGGATGTGATGGCGGCCAATCCCCGCGACTTCCGCCTGTTCGGGCCGGACGAGACCGCATCCAACCGGTTGCAGGCGGTCTACGACGTGACCGGGAAGCAGTGGAACGCCGAGTACTGGCCGATCGACTCCGACAACCACCTCGTGCGCTCCGGCCGTGTGATGGAGATGCTGAGCGAGCACCAGTGCCAGGGCTGGCTGGAGGGCTATCTGCTCACCGGTCGGCACGGTGTCATCAACTCGTACGAGGCGTTCATCCACATCGTGGACTCGATGTTCAACCAGCACGCCAAGTGGTTGAAGTCCTCCAGGCAGATCGCCTGGCGGCGGCCGGTGGCCTCGCTGAACTACCTGCTCAGCTCGCACGTCTGGCGACAGGACCACAACGGAGCGTCGCACCAGGACCCCGGCTTCATCGACCACGTCGTCAACAAGAAGGCCGACGTGGTGCGGGTGTACCTGCCGTTCGACGCGAACACGCTGCTGTCGACGTACGACCACTGCTTGCGCTCCGTCGACTACGTGAACGTGGTGGTGGCAGGGAAGCAGCCTGCTCCGAACTGGCTGACCATGGAGGAGGCCATCGCGCACTGCACGCGCGGCATCGGCATCTTCGACTGGGCTGGAACCGAGGAGGCGGGGGACGAACCGGACGTGGTCCTCGGCTGCGCGGGCGACATCCCGACCCTGGAGGTGCTGGCCGCTGCCTCGATCCTGCGGGACCGCATCCCGTCGCTGAAGGTGCGCGTTGTCAACGTGGTCGACCTGATGCGGCTGCAGAGCGAGGGGGAGCACCCGCACGGGCTGAACGACCGCGAGTACGACGCCCTGTTCACCACGGACAAGCCGGTGATCTTCGCCTACCACGGCTACCCGTGGCTGATCCACCGCCTGACCTACCGGAGGGCCGGCCACGACAACCTGCACGTGCGCGGCTACAAGGAGGAGGGCACCACCACGACGCCCTTCGACATGGTGATGCTGAACGATCTGGACCGCTACCACCTGGTGATCGACGTGCTCGACCGGGTCCCAGGGCTGGCGGCGAAGAACGGCGCGCTGCGGCAGGAGATGCAGGATGCGCGGATCGCCGCACGCGAGTACACCCGCGAGCACGGAGAAGACATCCCCGAGGTCGCGGAGTGGGCCTGGGCCGGCGGCACGAAGACCACGAGATTCGACACCACGGGCGGTGACAACGACTGACGCGGGCGCCGATGCGCCGCCTCTTCGATGCGCCGCCGCTCCGAAGCGCTGCCGCTCCGAACGACTAGAGCGGCGGCATGGCCGTCGGGTCGACCACGGTGAGCTCGGCGATCTTGGCCGTGCGGCCATCGCCGGAGGAACGCCCGGTGAGCCGTCTGCCGACCCACGGCAGCACGTAGCGGCGGTAGTAGTCAGCGGTGCGCCGCGAGGTGGCGCTGGCCGGACCGGCGGCGACCTCCTCGACGCCCCACTCGGCCGGCACCGGAACGCCGAACGCGGTCAGCACGTTGCTGGCGACGCGCGCGTGGCCGAGCGGGTTGAGGTGCAGGCGGTCCTGCGACCAGTAGCGGATGTCCCAGAGGCGCTCGTCCGCCCAGTTGTCGACGTAGGTGACGTCGTCGAGGGGGAGATGAACGCGAACGGCGGCGTCCAGCTCGTTGCCTCTGCGGCGCATCAGCGAGCCCATCGGCAGGTGCAGCGACGGGTTGGCTCCGCTCAGCAGGAGGAGGTGGATGCCGGCGTCGGTGACCGTGCGCGCCGCATCCACCAGCTGCTGCGCGACGGCCTCGATCGACACCCGCGGGCGCATGATGTCGTTGCCTCCGCCGTTCAAGCTGATCAGCTCCGGCCGCTGGTCGACGGCAGGGGGGAGCTGTTCGGCGATCAGCGGGCCGAGCTTGCGGCCGCGGATGGCGAGGTTGGCGTAACGGACGCTGCCGGCGTCGCCGTTCGCGGCGGCGGCCTGCGCGAGGCCGAGCGCGACGAAGTCCGCCCAGCCGCGGGTGCGGCCGTCCGGAAGCTCGTCTCCGACGCCCTCTGTGAAACTGTCGCCGATGGCGATGTAGCTCGTGAACACATCGCTACGTTACCCGCCTGCGCGTAGCATGGGCGCCAGCCGACACAAGGAGCGCGCATGTCACGGGTCACCCCTTTCCTCTGGTTCAACGATCAGGCAGAGCAGGCGGCGGAGTTCTACGTCTCCGTCATCCCGAACTCCAGGATGCTGGAGGTGAGCCGGTTCGCACCGGACGCGCCAGGGCAGGCGGCCGGGGTGTCCCGGGTGCGGTTCGAGCTCGACGGCGTCGAGGTGATGGCGCTCAACGGAGGGCCGATGTTCCCGTTCACCGAGGCGTTCTCGTTCTCGGTGTCCGTCGACGACCAGGCCGAGGTCGACCGGCTGTGGGATGCGCTCACCGGCGACGGCGGCGAGCCCGGCCAGTGCGGATGGCTCAAGGACAGGTGGGGGCTGAGCTGGCAGATCGTGCCCTCGGCTCTGGATGCGCTGATCGGCGACCCAGACCCTGAGCGCGCCAACCGCGCCATCCAGGCGATGCTGAGCATGGGCAAGCTGGACATCGCGGCGCTGCGTGCCGCCGCCGACGGCTGACTCCGTGGGTCCGGCGCTTGGTCGGCTGCTCCGGCGCTTGGTCAGCAGCTCGGGCGTTGGGTCACCTTCTCCGGCGCCGGGTCAGCGTGCGATCAGCGTCTGCCAGGCGAGCAGGTGCTCCGCGGTGACGCCGCGATACCCGGCGGTGGCCGAGAGCTGCTGCCGCACGAGCGCCGTCTGCGTCTCCAGGGCGACGGCCGTGTCGTCGCCGAACGTGTACTGCGGGCCTCCGGCGGCAGCGGGGGTGTCTGTTTCGACGCCGATCGTGAACGGCACCGAGTGCGCCGCAGCGGCGACGGCGGCCGGCTGCGCCAGCGCGACGATCCCGTCGTCGCCGGCCGCGTGGTCGGAGAAGGCGACGATCGCCACCGTGTCGACGTGGCCGAGCAGGCTGTCGAACGCCGTCGAGCTCCCGTAGGTTTTCGCCGCGAGCCACCATGGCAGGTCGGCGCCGATCGGCGTGCCGTCCGCGACGGAGGACGCCGCATCGAACATCGCGTTCAGCTGCGGGACGATGACGCCGAGGTCCGGCTCGCCTCCGCCGGACGCCCACGGCTCGACATCGAACTGGATCGCATCGAAGTCGGCGGTGGCGAGGGCGTCGTGCGTCCACTGCGCTGCGAGCTGCGGCTGCTTCGCCCACTCCGGGTCGCCGCCGAGAGCGGAGACCGTGGTGACCCCCGCCGCGTGCAGCGCGTCGACCGCCTGCGGCAGCCAGGTCGCGAACGCGCCCTCCTGCGGCGCCCAGGGCACGGAGAGGTAGACGCTGGTCAGGTGGTGCTCTCCGGCGAAGGCGGCCAGCGCATCCGGCTGGAACTGCTGCTGGCCGAGGCCGCGCGCATCCGTCGCGGGGTCGATGGGGTTGCCCCACGCCCACACGCTCGTGATCGCGGACGGCGACGACCCCTCTGACACGTTGGAGACCGCGTTCGCGGCGGTCGGGGTCAGCACGGCGACGGCGAGAATCGCGAACCCTGCACCGGCGATGACCGACCTGGCACCTGAGAAACGCACACACACCCCTTTCAGCGTCGCCGAATGACGATTGCGCTGCCATTTCGGGTGTGCAGCACGTCCATTGTCGCAGGCCGACCGGGGGACGTTAACCCTCAGTCCGGGGTACATCTGATCCGGTGGATGCTGACTGGGCCGATGGAGCACCGGGGATGACGACGCTCCCGAACATCCGGAGGGTACGGCCGTCGCCCGGGCCGTTCGCCGCCCTCGTCTCGTAGACCGTGCCGAGGTCCTGGGCCAGCTGGGCGAACTCGGCGTCGGTGAGCCAGAGGCCGTTCATGCTGTATCCGGCTCCGTCGGCCACGAGGTCGGGGGAGCCGGCGGCGAGGTACTGATCGAACGTGTTGAGCAGAGCGGCGACGAACGCGCGGAACATGGCCGCGTGCTGCTCGACGGTCAGCGTGGCGAGCTCGGCGGGGCTGACGCGCGCCGCATCCACCCGCAGCGCGAGGGTGCGCTCGACGCCGCCGCGCACCCGCCGTTCTGCGACCACGTCGAGCACCCCCGCCGTGGTCAGCAGCGAGACGTGGCGGTAGAGGGAGGCGGTCGGCACATCGGAGAGCTCGTCGGCGAGCTGTGCGGTGGTGAGTGCGCGGTCGCCGAGGAACGCCTGCACGATGCGGAGGCGCACCGGATGCAGGAGGAGTTCCGAGCTGTTCATCCCCGTAGTCTATGGCGCGCATTCTCGCGCGTGATAATGTTCTCATCGACGAGAACAATGCAACGAGAACAATGCGACGAGGGGATGCAGATGAAGCCGAACGTGGACCTCGCCACCCTGCCGCCCGCTGTCCTCGTGATCCTGGGCGCGGTGCTGCTCGCCGAAGCGGTTCTGGACGTCGTCGCACTTGTCTCGCTGGTGCGTCGGCCGAAGGAGCGCGTGGCGTTCGGCAACAAGTGGGTGTGGGTCGCCATCATCGTGCTGGTGAACCTGATCGGCCCCATCCTGTACTTCGCCGTCGGGCGGCTCCGCAGCGTGCCAGCGGAGGAGCCGGCCGCTGCACCACCTGGGCGCGTGACGATGGCGGAGGTCGCAGACGCGCTCTACGGAGAACGCGATCGGGAGGGCGCATGAGCACGGCCCTGGAAACCGTCGCCCTGACCAAGACCTTCGGCGGCAGGCACGCGCTCGACGCGGTGGACCTCAGCGTCGATGATGGTTCCGTCTTCGGCTTCCTCGGCCCCAACGGTGCGGGGAAGACCACGGCGCTGCGCATCATCACCGGCTTGGCGAAGCCGACCAGCGGCACCGTGCGCGTGCTCGGCCAGGACATCGCCAGCGCGGGCAACGCCGTGCGTGGGCAGCTCGGATTCCTGCCGGACGTGCCTGCGTTCTACGACTGGATGACGGCGCCCGAGTTCATGGAGTTCGTCGGCGGTCTGTTCGGGCTGGACCATCGCATCCTGAGGCAGCGCACCGCGATGCTGCTGGACACGGCAGGGCTCGGGGGAGTGACCACCAGGATCGGCGGGTACTCGCGGGGGATGAAGCAGCGGCTCGGGATCGCGCAGGCCCTCATCAACGCCCCGCGCCTGCTCCTGCTGGACGAGCCGACCAGCGCCCTCGACCCGATCGGCCGCAAGGATGTGCTCGACATGCTGGATGCGCTCCGCGGGCGCGCGACGATCTTCTTCTCCTCGCACATCCTGAGCGATGTCGAGCGGGTCTGCGACACCGTCGCGATCCTGAACCGCGGGCGCGTGCTGACGCAATCGTCGATGCAGGACCTCCGGTCGCGGCACGGCGGTCACCGCATCCTGCTCGAGGTCACAGAGACGGCGGACGCGGATGCGCTGGCGACGCTCATCGCGGAACGGTCGTGGGCGACCACGGTCTCGCGCGACGGCCAGGGTGTCATCGACGTGCTGGTGTCGGATGCGGCCGCCGCGCAGCACGAGCTGCCATCGCTGGTCGCCTCCCGCAACGCGGGGCTGATCCGGCTGGAGGCGGGCGAGCTCACCCTCGAGGACGTCTTCGTCGAGCTGGTCGGGGAGGCGATCTGATGCGCTCCGCCCTGGTGTTCGCGCGCAAAGAGACGTTCGAGATCCTGCGTACCTGGCGGGTGTTCGTGCTGCCGGCGATCCTGTTGCTGTTCGCCGTGACGGGGCCGCTCATCGCGAAGTACACGCCAGAGCTGCTGTCGGCGGTAGCGGGCGACCAGTTCTCCTCCCTCCGTCTGCCGACGCCGACGGCCGGCGACGCGTACGCGCAGTGGATCAAGAACCTCGGCCAGATCGGCATCTTCGCGCTGATCATCATCTACGGCGGCATCGTCTCCGGCGAGCGGCGCAGCGGAACGGCGGTGCTGGTGCTGACGAAACCGGTGTCGCGGGTCGCATTCGTCGTGGTGAAGGCGGTCGTGAACATCCTGTACCTGACGCTGCTGCTGGCGGCGGGAACGCTGGTGACCTGGGGCGTGACGGCGCTCGTGTTCGGCGACGCCCCTGGTGGCCCGCTCTGGTCGTCCGCTCTGGTCTGGCTCGTCCTCGCGGTGTTCTACCTGGGGCTGATGACCCTGTTCTCCGTGCTCATCCCGTCGGCCGCCGGCGCGGCAGGGCTGGGGCTCGGACTGTTCGTCGTGATCTCGGTCGCTGCGGTGTGGCGGCCGGTGGCCGACTGGTCGCCGGGCGGCCTGCTCGGCCGCGCATCCACCCTGGCGGCGGGGACGGCGACCGACCAGGTGCTGTGGCCGGTGCTGGTGTCGCTCGCGGTGGCCGCGGCGGCGGTGGCGGCAGCGGCCGCGGTGTTCAGGAGGCAGGAGCTCTGAGCCTCGGCTAGAGCACCTTCCGCACGACCTGGCTCCCGCTCGTCACCACGGTGTTCGCCGCCACGTCCTTCGCGATCACCGCTCCCGCCCCGATCACCGAGCCGCGCCCGATGGTGACCCCCGGCGCGACCGTGACGTTCGCGCCGATCCAGACGTCCTCCTCGACCACGATGGGCGCGGTCGTGATGCCGTCGTGCCGCGCATCGGGGGCGACGGGATGTCCGGCCGTGCTCAGTGTCACGCCGGGGCCGATCATCGTGCGGTCGCCGATGGTGATGCCGCCGATGTCGTAGAACGAGCAGTTCTGGTTGACGAACACGTTCGCTCCGAAGCTGATCGCCAGGCCGTGGTCGCAGTAGAACGGCGGGTAGATCGTCACGTCGGACGGCAGCGGCCTGCCGAGGATCGCGCTCAGCAGCGCCGTGCGTCCCTCGGCGTCGGAGTACGGCAGCACGTTCAGCCGTGAGGTCAGGTCGAGCACCGTCTGCACGCGCTCGACGACGGCGCGCGACTCCGGAGTGCGTCGCGGGATGAGGTGCATCCTGTCCGTCACGCCGGGAACCGCCCAGCGCAGCAGGTCATCGCCAGCCCGCTGCCGGTGCGACGTCCTTCACCAGCGATTCCAGGATGCGCGCATTGAAGTCCACCCCGAGCTGGTTCGGCACCGTCACCAGCACCGTATCCGCCGCCTGCACCGCCTCGTCCGCCGCAAGCTCTGCGGCGATCACGTCCGGTTCGCCGACGAAGCTCCTGCCGAAGCGGGCGAGGCCGCCGTCGAGGTGGCCGACCTGGTCCTGCGACTCCGCCACGGCGCGGGCGCCGAAGTAGCGGCGGGTCTCGTCGTCGATGATCGGGATGATGCTGCGGCTCACCGAGACGCGCGGCTCGCGCTCGTGGCCGGCATCCCGCCAGGTGTCGCGGAACATCCGGATCTGCTCGGCCTGGAGCTGGTCGAACGGCACGCCGGTGTCCTCGGTGAGCAGGGTGGAGCTCATCAGGTTCATGCCCTGCTCCGCCGTCCAGACCGCCGTCGCCCTGCTGCCCGCTCCCCACCAGATGCGCTCGTCGAGGCCGGGGGAGCGCGGCTCGATCGGGAGCGGCTGCGAAACGCCCGTCATCTGCGGGTTCGACATCGCGACACCCGCCCCGGAGATCGCCGCGCGGAACACCTCGGTGTGGCGTCGCGCCATGTCCGCGTCCGACTCGTCGTCTGCCGGCACGTAGCCGAACGACTCGTAGCCGCGCACCGCCGTCTCCGGTGATCCTCTGCTCACCCCGAGCTGCAGCCTGCCTCCGCTGATCAGGTCGGCGGCCGCCGCGTCCTCCGCCATGTAGAGCGGATTCTCGTAGCGCATGTCGATCACGCCGGTGCCGATCTCGATGCGCTTCGTCCGCGCGCCGATCGCCGCGAGCAGCGGAAACGGCGAGGCGAGCTGCCTGGCGAAGTGGTGCACGCGCACGAACGCGCCGTCAGCGCCGACCTCCTCCGCGGCCACGGCGAGGTCGATGGTCTGCAGCAGGGCGTCGGCGGCCGTGCGGGAGACGGAGCCCGGGATGGGCTGCCAGTGGCCGAAGGAGAGGAATCCGATGCGTTTCACAGTGGTCTCAATGATGCCGCCGCTCCGGCTATTCCGCCACCGGGTCTATTCCGCCGTGTGGGCGCCGGCGTATCGTCGCAGGGTGGTCGATTGGTTGTGCGCTGCGTGCGCTGTGGAGTTTCCTGCGGGGGATGCGCATCCCGCGTCGTGCCCGATCTGCGAGGACGAACGGCAGTACGTCCCGCCTTCCGGGCAGGAGTGGACGTCGTTGCAGGCGTTGCAGCGGGCAGGCGAACGCGTCACTATCGCCGAGCTGGAGCCCGACCTCTTCGCGCTGCGCTCCCAGCCGAAGGTGGGCATCGGCCAGCAGAGCATCCTGCTGCGCACTCCGGAGGGCAATCTGCTCTGGGACCCCACCGGCTACGTCGATGAGGCCGCCGCCGCCGCGGTGCAGGACCTCGGCGGCGTCGCGGTCATCGCCACCAGCCACCCGCACATGTTCGGCGCGCAGACCTCCTGGTCCCGGATGCTCGGCGACCCGCCCGTGCTGGTCAACGCGGCAGACAGGGGCTGGGTGCAGCGGGACGAGCCGTGCATCCGGGACTGGACGGGAGACGAGGAGGTGCTGCCGGGTGTGACGCTGCGGACGATCGGCGGGCACTTCCCAGGGAGCGCGATCGTGCACTGGGATCGCGGGGTGGTGCTCTCCGGAGACACCGTGTTTCCCGGGCCGTCGCAGCGCTGGGTGACATTCATGCGCAGCTACCCGAACGACCTGCCGCTGTCGGCCGCCGTCGTGCGGCGGACGGCCGACCGTGTCTGCGAGCTCCCGTTCGACCGGCTGTACGGCAACCTCGGCAACGTGGTGCCCGTGGATGCGCGGGACGCGGTGCTGCGCTCGGCAGAGCGCTACATCGGCTGGGTGAGCGGGGCGTACGACGACCTCACCTGAGGCATGACCTCACCTGACGCACGACCTCACCTGAGATAGGGCGCCAGCTCGAACTCCAGCGCCGGCTTCGGCTTCGCGCCGACGATCGTCTTCACCACCTCGCCGTTCTGGAACACCTTCATCACCGGCAGCGCCATCGCCCGGTAGGTGGCGGAGGACTGCGGGTTCTCGTCCGCGTTGATCTTCACGATGCTGATGCGGTCGGCGTGCTCGGTGGCGAGCTGTTCGAGGATCGGGCCGAGAGCGCGGCAGGGGCCGCACCACTCCGCCCAGAACTCGACGATGGTGGTTCCGGATGCGGCGAGCACCGCGTCAGGGAATGTGGCGTCTGTGACGGCGTTGAGTGTTGTCATGCGGCGAGGCTAGACCGTGACCTCTGGGTCAGGGTCAAGCTGTGCGAGCATGGAATTCGGAGGTGCGCATGGAGACACTGACCCAGGAGCAGATCCGGGAGTCGTTCGTCAACTGTTCGAGGAGCGAGGCGGCGGAGTTGCCGCTGCCGCCGGGGATGCACGAAGTGGACTGGTCGAGACGCGAGTACCTCGGCTGGCGCGACCCGCGCATCCCGCAGCGCGGCTACGTGGTCGTCCCGACGGAGAACGGGCCGGTCGGCATCGTGCTGCGGGCGTCTGACGCGTCGATGCGGTCGCACGCGCCGTCGATGTGCGGCTGGTGCCAGGACGTGCACGTGACCCGCGACGTGTACCTCTACGTGGCACGCAGGGCCGGTCAGGCCGGCCGCAACGGCGACACGGTCGGCACGATGCTCTGCGGAAGTTTCGAATGCAGCGAGAACGTGCGCAGGACGCCGCCTCCCGCGTACGTCGGGTTCGACGCGGAATCCGTGGTCGCCGACAGGATCGCCGGGCTCGCCGAGCGTGCACGCCGCTTCGCCGCCACCGTGGTCGGCGCCCGCATCTAGCGCCATACGACCGCATCCAGCGCCATACTGAGCAGATGAGCGACGGAACGAAGGCAGACCCGTGGGTGCTGAAGACGGCGCCGGGGTCGAGCGAGTACAGCATGTGGCGCGACGAGGACGCCGACCCACCCGCGCTGGTCTGCCAGGTCGGCTCCACCACCCTGCGGTATCACCTGAGCGCGATCGACGACCTCGCCGCGTGGCTGCGCGAGCAGGGCGACTGGGTGCCGCTCGGCGCCGCGGACGAGCAGAAGGACGCCGCCGAGGGATCGGTCGAAGCGTGGGGACGCTCGGAGGCCAACCCCGTCGGCGGCTGGTACGGACTCCGCACGGGCTACCGCGGACGGTTCGGAATGTACCTCCCGCCGCTCCTGGAAGCCCTCGGCCTGGCCGAACTCACGCACGACGCCCGCAACAATCGCGTGCGCGCGCTGTGAGTCCGGCCGGCCAGGCTACTTGACCACGTAGCCGTTCAGCTGCGCTGCCACGGCAGCGCTCACGGCGGCCGTGCCGCCCAGGATGACGATCTTCTTCGGCTTGAGACGACTCAGCTCAGCGGTGATCGACTGCGGGATGGCCGTGGACTGGGTGAGCAGCACCGGAGCGTTCGCGATCCCGGCCACCGGCGCGCCGGAGAGCGCATCCGGGAAGTTGGTGCCGACAGCGACGTACGCTGCTGCGACCCCTGGCGAGAAGTTCGCCTGCGACACCTTGGCGCTGGTGATGTATCGGTCGTCGCCGGAGAGGCGGGTGACGGAGCCGGACGTGTACGACGAGAGCCGCGACATGACGGAGGCGTTGATCGCGTCCGTTCCGCCGAGCACGACGATCCGGCCAGGGCGCAGTCGCTGCAGTTCGGCGGAGACGCTGGGCGGGATGCTCACGCTCGTCACCAGCAGCAAAGGTCCGCTGTGCGCGGTTCCGGCGGCGACGGATGCTCCTGTCAGGGCGTCCGGGAAGTTCATCCCTGTCGCGATGTACGCGACGGACGGGTTCGCTCCGAACGCGCTCTTCGAGACTGCGACGCTTGTCTCGAACCGATCGGAGCCGGCCAGCCGGGTGACGCCGCCAGAGGTGTAAGCGCTGAGCGTTGCCACCGTGGCGTCCGAGACCGCCGACGGACCGCCGAGCACCACGATGCGGGCCGGTCTCAGGCGTTTCAGCTCTGTCGCGATCACGTCGGGAACACCGTACGGCTGGACGAGCAGCACCGGTCCCTTCTGCTTACCGGCCGCTGGGCCGCCGGCAAGCGCATCCGCATAGTTGTAGCCGGACGCGACGTACGCGACGGGCACGCCGGGGGAGAAGGTGGAGGAGAGCGCGGCACTGGTGCCGAACGCGTCCGATCCGGCGAGCCGGTTTCCGAGGGCGAACGCCTGCAGGTCGTTCATCGACCCGTTGAAGACGTCCTGGTCGCCGGGGAACGGGCCGACGCCGTTCGCGAACTGCCAGATCGTGTATGCGCCCCACCCAGGCGGAAGCGGAGGGGTGCTGATGTTGGAGTAGTTGGCGACGAAGAGCGGGTACGCGCCGAACGCTGCACTTCCGCCGGTGCAGAGGTTCCACCAGTTGGTGTTGGTGTAGATCGCAGGGGCGATGCCGGTCATCGAGGTGACCGTGTTCACGAAGTCGGCGACCCAGGCGACCATCTGCGGTGCGCTGAGGCCCCAGCAGGTGTTGCTGCCGCCGTACGGGTTGAACTCGATGTCGAGCAGAGGTGGAAGCGTGCGGCCGTCGGCGGACCAGCCGCCGCCGTTCTGGACGAAGTAGCGGGCCTGCGCGGCTCCAGAGGAGGTGTTCGGCGTTGCGAAGTGGTACGCGCCGCGGATGATGCCGACGTTGTATGCGCCGCTGTACTGGCTGGAGAACTGGCTGCTCTTGTAGTCGAGCGACTCCGTGGCCTTGATGTACGCGAAGCGACCGCCGTCCGCCCAGACCTGGTTCCAGTTGATGTTGGTCTGCCATCCGCTGACGTCGAGACCGCGGACGCCGGGCGGGAAGGTGGTGGCCGCTGAGCTGAACGTGCGGGCCGCTGACTGGCTCGCCGCGTTGTTGCCGATGGCTGCGTCCGCCGCGGCTCCGCTGAGCGAGAAGGTCGAGCCCATCGTGTGGTTGCCGGTCTGGTTCATCTCGGCGAGCGTCGGGTCGGCGCCGACGGATGCGTCCGGTGCCGCTGCGGTGGGGGCGGGCGCTGCGGGGGCGCTCGCATCCGGTGCGGGGGTCGGCGCAGGGGTCGTCGACGGTGTCGGCGTCGCGGACGGGTCGGCGGTCGGAGTCGCGCTCGGCGACGCATCCGGTGCCTCAGTCGATGTGGAGGTGGGTGTCGGAGTCGACGTCGGCTCTGGCGCCGCCGTGGCGGGGAGCTGTGCTCCAGCCACGACGAGACCGACCGCCGTCACGAGTGTGAAGGTCGTGGCGAGGCCGACCTTGAGCCTGGAACGCATGGTTGTTTCTCCCCTGACCGCCTGTCGGTGCGGTCCAAGGCAGACTAATTCAGTATCGGCCGGGGCACACCCCACACGCGCTGACTGGCCCACATTGGGGGACAGGAATCGGCGGGGATTCTGGTTGTGCCGGTGGTGGGACTCGAACCCACACGCCCTCTCGGACAAAGCATTTTGAGTGCTCCGCGTCTGCCATTCCGCCACACCGGCGCACAACAACACCTGAACAATACCGTAGGCTTTTGTCCGTGACTGACCAGGAAGCAACTCCCACCGCACCACGGCGCGTCGTCGTCGCCGAAGACGAATCCCTCATCCGGCTCGACATCGTCGAGATCCTCCGTGACAACGGATTCGAGGTCGTCGGCGAGGCCGGAGACGGCGAGACCGCCGTCGCGCTCGCCACCGAGCTGCGCCCCGACCTGGTGATCATGGACGTCAAGATGCCCCAGCTCGACGGCATCTCTGCGGCAGAGCGCCTCTCCAAGGGGCACATCGCCCCTGTCGTGCTCCTCACCGCGTTCAGCCAGAAGGAGCTCGTCGAGCGGGCGACGGAGGCGGGAGCACTCGCGTACGTCGTCAAGCCGTTCACGCCGAACGACCTCCTCCCCGCCATCGAGATCGCCCTCGCCCGCTACGCCCAGATCATCGCCCTCGAAGCCGAGGTGTCCGACATGGTCGAGCGCTTCGAGACCCGCAAGCTCGTCGACAGGGCCAAGGGCCTGCTCAACGAGAAGATGGGCCTCACCGAGCCTGAGGCGTTCCGCTGGATCCAGAAGGCGTCGATGGATCGCCGTCTCACGATGCACGATGTCGCCCAGGCGATCATCGAACAGCTCGCGCCCAAGAAGTAGCAGCACCCCAGACAGAGCAGAAGCGCGGCCGGGAGGAATCCCGGCCGCGCTTCGTGCATCCCGTGGCCGCGCCTCAGCGATCCTTGATCAGGTTCGTGATCCTGATGGTCGAGCAGCGGCGCCCCTGATCGTCTGTGACGGCGATCTCGTGCGTCGTCAGCGTGCGCCCCAGGTGGATGGGGGTGCACACGCCGGTGACATAGCCGCTCGTCGCAGAGCGGGTGTGCGTCGCGTTGATCTCGATTCCGACAGCGAGCCGGTCGGCGCCGGCGTGCAGGTTGGCGGACATCGACCCGAGCGACTCGCCGAGCACTACGTACGCACCGCCGTGGAGGAGGTCGGCCGGCTGCTGGTTGCCCTCGACGGGCATCCTGGCCACGGCCCGTTCGATGGTGAATTCGAGCATCTCGATCCCCATCTTCTCGGCCAGTTTGCCGAGTCCTCTCTGGTTCACGTATGCGAGCGCGTCCTCGGTCATCGGCGGCCTTTCTCACCTTCGTCGGTCGGGGAGTCTGGGTGTCACAGGTGCCTTGTAGGCTGTCCTGGTGTCAGACTCCGAAAAGCCTACCCTCCTGATCATCGACGGCCATTCGCTGGCATTCCGGGCCTTCTACGCGCTGCCGGTGGACAGCTTCGTCAACCGCGACGGCCAGCACACGAACGCCATCCACGGCTTCATCGCGATGCTCATCAACCTGCTGTCCCAGCAGCGTCCGACGCACATCGCCGTCGCGTTCGACATCTCGAGGTACTCGTTCCGCACGCGAGAGTACCCGGAGTACAAGGGCACCCGCGGGGAGACCCCGTCGGAGTTCGTCGGACAGATCCCGCTGCTCGAAGAGGCACTGCACGCGATGAACATCACCACCATCGCCAAGGAGGACTTCGAGGCGGACGACATCCTGGCCACGCTGTCCGCCAAGGGTGCGGCGGAGGGCTACCGCGTGCTCATCGTCTCCGGCGACCGCGACACCATCCAGCTCGTCAACGACGACGTCACGCTGCTCTATCCGAACGTGCGCGGAGTCTCGGAGCTCAAGATCTACGATCCGGCGGCCGTCCGCGAGCGCTACGGCATCGAGCCGCACCAGTATCCGGAGATCGCCGCCCTCGTCGGCGAGACCAGCGACAACCTGATCGGCATCGACAAGGTCGGCGAGAAGACCGCCGTCAAGTGGGTGCAGCAGTTCGGCACGGTCGAGAACCTCCTCGCCCACGCCGATGAGATCAAGGGCGTCGTCGGCCAGAACCTGCGCGACCAGCAGGAGAACGCGCTGCGCAACCGCCGCCTCAACAAGCTCCTCACCGATGTCGAGCTCCCCGTCGGCCCGGCCGACCTGGAGCGTCGCCCGCTCAACGAGAACGCCGTGCGCGACATCTTCGCCAAGCTGCAGTTCAAGACGCTGCTCGACCGGCTGCTCAAGACCGCGGCGGAGGAGGGGCAGCTCGACGGCTCGTCCGGTTTCAGTGCCGCCGTCGAGACCGGCGCGATCGAGATCCCTCCCGTGCGGACGATGGTCGACGAGGAGCTGGCGAACTGGCTGGCCAAGGCGTCGGCGGACGACACGGCGGTCGGCGTGCAGGTGGAGCTCGGTCCTGGCGGCATCACCGGGTTCGGGCTCGCGGCGGACGACGACACGGTCTACGTGCCGTGGGCGGCAGGACGCAAGGACTACCAGGCGCTCGAGGAGTGGTTCGCCGGCAGCGCGCCCAAATACTTCTTCCGTGCCAAGCCCCAGTTCAAGGCGATGAGCCGTGCCGGCCTGATCGTCGACGGTCTGGCCTTCGACACCAGCATCGCCTCCTGGCTCGTGCGTCCTGGCGCCGCGGCGCAGTCGCTCGCCGAACAGGTCTACGAGGTGCTAGGGGAGACGCTGCCGGTGTCAGACCCCAACCAGCTCGTGGCACTCACGGATGCGGTCAGCCCTGCCACGGAGGCCTGGTACATGCGCCGTGTGGCCGAGGCGCAGATGATCGCCCTCGACGATGGCACCCGCGCCGTGCTCGACGACATCGAGCTGCCGTTGGTGGCCGTGCTCGCCGAGATGGAACTGAACGGCGTCAGCATCGACAGCGAGGTGCTCGCGCGCCTGCGCGGCGAGCTCACTGACAAGGCCAACGATTACGCCGCCAGGGCGTACGCCGAGATCGGGCACGAGGTCAACCTCGGCTCGCCCAAGCAGCTGCAGCAGGTGCTGTTCGAGGAGCTGCAGATGCCGAAGACCCGGTCCACCAAGACCGGCTTCTCCACCGACGCCGCGTCGCTCGCCGACCTGCAGGAGAAGAACCCGCACCCGTTCCTCGGCCTGCTGCTGCAGCACAGGGATGCGACGAAGCTCAAGCAGATCGTCGAGACGCTGGAGCGCGCCGTGGAGCCGGACGGGCGCATCCACACGACATACGACCAGACCGGCACCAGCACGGGCCGCATCTCGTCCAACGACCCGAACCTGCAGAACATCCCGGTGCGCACGGAGGAGGGGCGCGAGATCCGCTCGGCGATCCGCAGCGGCGAGGAGTTCGAGACCCTGCTCACCGCCGACTACTCGCAGATCGAGATGCGCATCATGGCGCACCTGTCGGAGGATCCAGGGCTGATCGAGGCGTTCAACGCGGGGGAGGACCTGCACCGCTTCGTCGGCGCCCGCATCTTCGGCGTGACGCCGGAGGAGGTCACCTCCTCGATGCGCTCGAAGGTCAAGGCGATGTCGTACGGCCTCGCGTACGGGCTCAGCGCGTTCGGGCTGTCGAAGCAGCTCCGCATCGAGACGGCGGAGGCCCGCCAGCTCATGAGCGACTACTTCGAGCGCTTCGGCAACGTCCGCGACTACCTGCGCAACGTGGTCGAGCAGGCGCGCGTCGACGGATACACCGAGACCATCTTCGGTCGCCGCCGCCCGTTCGCCGACCTCACCAGCACCAACCGCGTCCTCCGCGACAACGCGGAGCGCGCAGCGCTGAACGCGCCCATCCAGGGTTCGGCGGCCGACATCATGAAGATCGCCATGCTCGGGATCGCCGGCGACATCATCGACCAGAAGCTCACCTCCCGGATGCTCCTCCAGGTGCACGACGAACTGATCTTCGAGGTCGCGTCCGGCGAGTGGGACGCGCTCGAGGCCATCGTCCGCGACAGGATGACGCACGCCGTCGACCTCCGCGTCCCGCTCGATGTGCAGGTCGGGCGTGGCCCCAACTGGGACGCAGCGGCCCACTAGCCACCGCTCGCCCCGGTTCGGGCATGGTGCGGAGGCGAGCCGCCGCAATAGGGTCGAGGTATGACAGAAGAAAACCGCACGCCCACTCCGGTCGACACGATCGCCGAGGAGTGGGTGGACACCCAACTCGAGCTGTACCCGGAGTTCCACGTCTGGCTCGGCCGTCCAGGCCGGGAGGGCGAGTACGCCGACTACTCCCCAGCAGGGGCAGAGGAGGCCGTCGGCAAGGTCAGAGAGACCCTGGCCAAGATCCAGGCGGCGGAGCCGGTCGACGACATCGACCGCGTCACCAAGATGGACCTCACGCGCGACCTGCAGCTCACCGTCGAGAAGCACGAGGCCGGTTTCAACCAGCGCGACCTCAACGTGATCGCCTCTCCCGCCCAGGAGCTGCGCGACATCTTCGACCTGGTCCCGACCGACACGGAGGAGGACTGGGCCAATGTCGCCAAGCGCCTGCACAACCTCCCGGCAGCGATGGACGGCTACATCGAGACGCTGCGCAGCGGCATCGCGAGTGGCAACGTCCCCGCCATCAGGCAGGTGCGCGAGGTGCTCGCGCAGGCGAACAAGCAGGTCGCGGACACCGGCTTCTTCTACGAGTTCACCGCGGGGGCCAAGGCGGGCGACGCAGAGCTTCCCGCTTCGCTCTCGTCCGACCTCGCGGCCGGCGCGCAGGAGTCGGCCGCTGCGTACGCCAAGCTCGCCGGATTCCTGAAGGACGAGCTCGCTCAGCACGCGCCGGAGAAGGATGCGGTCGGCCGCGAGCTCTACGCGCTCGCCTCCCGCAGCTTCCTCGGCGCCACCGTCAACCTCGACGAGACGTACGAGTGGGGCATCGAGGAACTCGCTCGTATGGTGGCCGAGCAGGAGTCGATCGCGCGCGAGATCAAGCCGGGCGCGTCGGTGGCCGAGGCCATCGAGTTCCTCGACGGCGACGCCAGCCGCAAGCTGCACGGCACAGACGCCCTGCAACGCTGGATGCAGGAGACCAGCGACCGGGCCATCGAAGAGCTCGGCAAGTCGCACTTCGACATCCCCACCGAGATCCGCCGTCTCGAGTGCATGATCGCCCCCACCCAGGAGGGCGGCATCTACTACACCGGCCCGAGCGACGACTTCGCCCGCGCGGGGCGGATGTGGTGGAGCGTGCCGGAAGGCGTCACCGAGTTCGACACCTGGCGCGAGCTGACCACGGTGTATCACGAGGGCGTCCCCGGACACCACCTGCAGATCGCGCAGGCCACATACAACAAGGCGCAGCTCAACTCCTGGCGCCGCATCGCGGGCACCTCCGGTCACGCGGAGGGCTGGGCGCTCTATGCGGAGCGCCTGATGGAGCAGCTCGGCTACCTCGACGACCCGGCCGACAGGCTCGGGATGCTCGACGGCCAGCGGATGCGCGCAGCGCGCGTCGTCCTCGACATCGGCGTGCACCTCGAGAAGCAATTGCCGGACGGCTCCGGCCCGTGGACCGGCGAGTACGCCTTCCAGTTCCTCGGCGAGAACGTCAACATGAACGACGGCTTCGTCCGGTTCGAGGTCAACCGCTACCTCGGCTGGCCGGGGCAGGCGCCGTCGTACAAGATCGGCCAGCGCATCTGGGAGCAGTTGCGCGACGAGTACGCCCGCCGCGAGGGCGCGTCGTTCGACATCAAGGCGTTCCACAAGAAGGCGCTCGACATCGGCGGTGTCGGGCTCGACACCCTGAAGTCGGCGCTGCTCGACTGAGCATCGCGTGACGACGTCGCCGTACCGGGTGGCGCTCGGTGACGCCTTCGAGGGGTTGCACCCGCGGCTGAAGGCGTACTTCGACGCCATCCCGGAGGGCGGCCACGGCTTCGGCCGGGGCGTGTTCGACGCTGTCGGCACGCCCCGGCGCTGGCTCTGGCCCGCGCTGTGGCTGCTGGCGCGCGCGCACGTCGTGTTCCCGGTCTGGGAGCACGGCGTGCCGTTCACGGTCTCCAACCTGCCGGATACGACGGCGGCCGGTGCCCCGTCGGTCAGGGCTGTCCGGGTGTTCCGGTTCGTCTCACGGCGCCGGGCGATGGTCGACGAGATCGCCGTCGACGGGCGCACGATCGTGGACACCCTCGGCCGTCCAGCCCGGGTGACCGCACGATTCGACGCGGCCGTGGTCGACGGCGGGCTGGTGCTCACGTCGACGGCCGTGGCGTTCCTGGTGGGGAGGGCGCGCATCCCGTTGCCAGGACCGATCGCGCCGCGCGTCGTGCTTTCCGAGCGGTACGACGACGACGTGGATGCGCAGCGCGTCTCGATCACTCTCGACCTGCCGGTCGTCGGTAGGCTCTACGAGTACGCGGGAACGTTCCGCTACGGGATCGAACAGGGGGAGCGGACCGCGTGAGCAGCCGCATCGTCATCGCCGGGGCATCCGGTTTCATCGGGCAGTACCTGACAGACGCGTTCCGCGCATCCGGCGACGTCGTGCAGACCATCGGGCGCCGTGGCGCAGACGCGGTCTGGGGGGATGCGGACGGCATCCGCACGCTGGTCGACGGCGCCGACGTCGTGATCAACCTCGCCGGCAAGAGCGTCAACTGCCGCTACTCCGACGCGAACCGTGCGGAGATCTTCCGCTCCAGACTCGACACAACGCGGGCGATCGGCGCGGCCATCGCCGCGAGCGAGAACCCGCCGCCGCTCTGGATCAACTCATCGACCGCCACCATCTACCGCCACGCGGAGGACCGGCCGATGACCGAGCGCGGCGGAGAGCTGGGCACGGGCTTCTCCGTGAACGTCGCCACCTCGTGGGAGCGTGCCTTCTTCGAGCTGGAGCTGCCGCACACCCGCAGGGTCGCCCTGCGCATGGCCATCGTGCTCGGTGACGGCAGCGCGCTGCTCCCGCTGATCAGGCTCGCGCAGTTCGGGCTCGGCGGCCCGCAGCGCGACGGCCGCTGGTTCGCCACCGCCGCGCGCAGGAACGCGGGGACGTTCCACGAGTTCCGTGCGCGGGCAGGACGCCAGCGGTTCAGCTGGGTGCACATCGCGGACGTGCTCGGCGTCATCGAGTTCGTGCGCGCGCATCCGGAACTCGACGGCGTCGTCAACGTCTCGTCCCCGAATCCGACGGACAACCGCACGTTCATGGCCACGCTGCGTCGCGTGCTGCGCGTCCCGTTCGGCCTTCCCGCGTACCGGTGGATGCTCGAAGCCGGCTCGATCGCGATCCGCACGGAGACAGAACTGGTGCTGAAAAGCCGCTGGGTCGTGCCGGAGAGGCTGGTCGAAGCCGGCTACGAGTTCGCCGAGCCCGACCTCGAGAAGGCGCTCACCGATATCGTCGCAGAACGCGGGTTGCCCACCGCGTCCCAACACAGCTAAGCTGGACTGTCACCTTTGTGACACCTCTATCCGCCTGCCGTTCGCGGAACCAAACAGAAGCACCACTGCGACCGGCCTGAATTATGTCCATAACGGAGCACTCACTACATGACAACCGCAACGACCGACAAGGCACCCAAGCAGGTCGCCATCAACGACATCGGATCTGCTGAAGACTTTCTTGCCGCGGTCGAAAAGACGCTGAAGTTCTTCAACGACGGAGACCTCATCGAAGGTACCGTCGTCAAGATCGACCGCGACGAGGTCCTCCTCGACGTCGGGTACAAGACCGAGGGTGTCATCCCCTCCCGCGAACTCTCCATCAAGCACGACGTCGACCCCACCGAGGTCGTCGAGGTCGGCGACACGGTCGAGGCCCTCGTTCTCCAGAAGGAGGACAAGGAAGGCCGTCTCATCCTGTCCAAGAAGCGTGCGCAGTACGAGCGCGCGTGGGGCGATGTCGAGAAGATCAAGGAAGCCGACGGCGTCGTCACCGGCACCGTGATCGAGGTCGTCAAGGGTGGCCTCATCGTCGACATCGGCCTCCGTGGCTTCCTCCCGGCGTCGCTCATCGAGCTCCGCCGCGTGCGCGACCTCACGCCGTACCTCGGCCAGGAGATCGAGGCGAAGATCCTCGAGCTCGACAAGAACCGCAACAACGTGGTCCTGTCGCGCCGTGCCCTGCTCGAGCAGACCCAGTCCGAGAGCCGCACCACGTTCCTGAACAACCTGCACAAGGGTCAGGTCCGCAAGGGTGTCGTTTCGTCGATCGTCAACTTCGGTGCGTTCGTCGACCTCGGCGGCGTCGACGGTCTCGTCCACGTCTCCGAGCTCTCCTGGAAGCACATCGAGCACGCCTCCGAGGTCGTCGAGGTCGGTCAGGAAGTCACCGTCGAGATCCTCGAGGTGGACCTGGACCGCGAGCGCGTCTCGCTGTCGCTCAAGGCCACCCAGGAGGACCCGTGGCAGGTCTTCGCCCGCACCCACGCGATCGGTCAGGTCGCACCGGGCAAGGTCACCAAGCTGGTTCCGTTCGGTGCGTTCGTGCGCGTCGCAGACGGCATCGAAGGCCTCGTGCACATCTCGGAGCTGTCCGGCAAGCACGTCGAGCTCGCCGAGCAGGTCGTTTCGGTCGGCGACGAGGTCTTCGTCAAGGTCATCGACATCGACCTCGAGCGTCGTCGCATCTCCCTCTCGCTGAAGCAGGCGAACGAGGGCGTCGACCCCGAGGGCACCGAGTTCGACCCGGCGCTCTACGGCATGCTCACGGAGTACGACGACCAGGGCAACTACAAGTACCCTGAGGGCTTCGACCCCGAGACGAACGAGTGGAAGGAAGGCTTCGAGGCCCAGCGCGAGAAGTGGGAGCAGGACTACGCTGCTGCCCAGGCTCGCTGGGAGGCTCACAAGAAGCAGGTCGCGAAGGGTCTCGAAGAGGCCGCTGCCGAGGGCACGACGTCCACCGGCGGTTCGACCTTCACCTCCGAGTCCACCACGGGCGGAACGCTGGCCGACGACGAGTCGCTCGCCGCTCTGCGCGAGAAGCTCAGCTCGAACTCCTAAGCGGTTCATCTGGAACGGCCGGTCCCTTCGGGGTCGGCCGTTCCGGCGTTAACCGGTGGATGCACGCCGCTAGCATGGACGGGTGCACCTGATCGGACTCACCGGCGGCATCGCCTCAGGAAAATCGACCATCGCCCGCCGTCTCGCCGAGCACGGAGCCGTCGTCGTCGACGCCGACCGCATCGCCCGCGAGGTCGTCGAACCAGGCACGCCCGCGCTCACGCAGATCGCCGAGACGTTCGGTCCAGGCGTGATCGCCGCAGACGGCTCGCTCAACCGGCCGGCGCTCGGCGCCATCGTCTTCGCCGACGAGGATGCGCGGCTGAAGCTCAACGCGATCACCCACCCCGCCGTGCTGGCCACGTCCACCGAGCGCTTCCGGGCAGCGGGGGAGGCGGACCCCGACGCCGTCGTGGTGTACGACGTCCCTCTGCTGGTCGAGTCGGCCAACGAGTACCCGTTCGACCTGGTGGTGGTCGCGCACGCGTCTGCCGCCACGCGCATCCGGAGACTGATGGAACTGCGCGGGACGGACGAGGAGGAGGCGCGGCGCAGAGTCGGCTCGCAGGCGACGGACGAGGAGCGGCTGGCGGTCGCCGACGTCGTGATCGACACCGACGGCACCCTGGAGCAGACGATCGCGCAGACCGACGCGCTGTGGGACAGGCTGCGCGCCTGAGCGTGGTGCCAGGCGTTCCGCTCAGAGCGCACACCGGCAGGAATGTCGGTGGTCCTTCCTAGACTGGTCACATGCAACCCACGCGCGCCGTCCGTCCGTTCGAGGTCGTCAGCGAGTACCAGCCGAGCGGTGACCAGCCCCAGGCCATCGCCGAGCTCGCCGGCCGTATCAACGCCGGTGAGACCGACGTCGTCCTCCTCGGCGCGACAGGAACCGGAAAGTCCGCCACCACCGCGTGGCTGATCGAGCAGGTGCAGCGCCCGACGCTCGTGCTCGCGCACAACAAGACGCTCGCGGCGCAGCTCGCCAACGAGTTCCGCGAGCTCATGCCCAACAACGCCGTCGAGTACTTCGTCTCCTACTACGACTACTACCAGCCCGAGGCGTACGTCCCGCAGACGGACACCTTCATCGAGAAGGACTCCTCGATCAACTCCGAGGTCGAGCGGCTCCGGCACTCCACCACCAACTCGCTGCTCAGCCGTCGCGACGTCGTCGTGGTGTCGACCGTCTCGTGCATCTACGGCCTCGGTGCGGCGGAGGAGTACCTGGAGGCGATGGTCGCGCTGCAGGTGGGCGAGAACGTCGGACGCGACAAGCTCATCCGGCGCTTCGTCGGAATGCAGTACGAGCGCAACGACGTCGACTTCTCCCGCGGCAAGTTCCGCGTGCGCGGCGACACCATCGAGATCATCCCGGTCTACGAGGAGCACGCCGTCCGCATCGAGCTCTTCGGCGACGAGATCGAGGCGATCTACACGCTGCACCCGCTCACCGGCGACATCATCTCCAAAGTGGATGCGGTCTCGATCTTCCCAGCCACCCACTACGCCGCCAGCCCTGCCACCATGCAGCGCGCCATCGGGACCATCCAGACCGAGCTGCACGACCGCCTGGTCGAGCTGGAGCGCGAGGGCAAGCTCCTCGAAGCGCAGCGACTCCGGATGCGCACGCAGTTCGACATCGAGATGATGGAGCAGATCGGCTTCTGCTCCGGCATCGAGAACTACTCGCGCCACATCGACGGCCGTCAGCCTGGCGAAGCCCCGAACTGCCTGCTCGACTACTTCCCGGACGACTTCCTCGTGGTGATCGACGAGTCGCACGTCACCGTGCCGCAGATCGGCGCGATGTACGAGGGAGACTCGTCCCGCAAGCGCACGCTGGTCGAGCACGGGTTCCGCCTGCCGAGCGCGCTCGACAACCGCCCGCTCAAGTGGAACGAGTTCAAGGACCGCGTCGGTCAGACCGTGTACCTGTCCGCCACGCCCGGCCGGTACGAGATGGGCATCGCAGACGGGGTGGTCGAGCAGATCATCCGTCCGACCGGCCTGGTCGACCCCGAGATCGTCGTCAAGCCGACCAAGGGCCAGATCGACGACCTGCTCGAGGAGATCCGCCTGCGCGTCGAGCGCGACGAGCGCGTGCTCGTCACCACGCTCACCAAGAAAATGGCGGAGGAGCTCACCGACTTCCTCGCGGAGGCCGGCGTCAAGGTCCGCTACCTGCACTCCGACGTCGACACGCTCCGTCGTGTCGAACTCCTGACCGAGCTGCGCGCCGGCGTCTACGACGTGCTGGTCGGCATCAACCTGCTGCGCGAGGGGCTCGACCTTCCCGAGGTGTCGCTCGTCGCGATCCTGGACGCGGACAAGGAGGGCTTCCTGCGCTCCTCGACGTCGCTCATCCAGACCATCGGGCGCGCGGCCCGCAACGTGTCCGGCGAGGTGCACATGTACGCGGACGTCCTCACCGACTCGATGAAGAACGCCATCGAGGAGACCACCAGGCGCCGCGAGAAGCAGGTCGAGTACAACAGGGTCAACGGCATCGACCCCCAGCCGCTGCGCAAACGCATCGCGGACATCACCGACGTGCTCGCCCGCGAGGGCGCTGACACGGCGGCGATGCTCGCCGGGCGCGAAGCCAAGAAGAAGAGCCCGACGCCCAACCTCCGCAAGGGCGGCATCGCGGCGCAGGGCGCGAACGAGCTCGAAGCGCTCATCGCCGACCTCAACGATCAGATGCTCGCTGCCGCCGGCGAACTCAAGTTCGAGCTCGCCGCCCGCCTCCGCGACGAACTCGGCGACCTGAAGCGCGATCTTCGCCAGATGGAGAAGGCCGGTCACCTGGGCTGAGCCGTGCGGTATACGGTGGCAGGGTGAGCGCGACGACGACGGCGGGGCGATGAAGCGTCATCGCATGCTGTTCGCCTGCTCGGCGCTCGCCCTCGTCGCCGTGATCGCGCTGGCGGTGCAGGGCGCTCCGGTCTTCTCCGGGATGCGCTGGGTCCCGCCCGCCGCCACGCAGCAGCCGCTGCCGCAGAACCTCACAGGGCAGACGGACTCCGCCAGCCCTGCGCCGCACGAGCTGCACCAGGCGGGCCGGTTCGACATCTCCTGGTTCGTCGTCGCGGCCGCCGTCCTGGTGCTGGTCGTCGTCGCCGCGCTGATCTGGCGCGCGGTGCGCCGCCGCCTCCAGCTCCCGGAACGCGATGTGCTCCCCATCCTGCCTGATGCGCTCGGCGACGCCGTCCCCGAGCAGGAACCGAATCCGGAGCCGGTGCAGGTCCGCCGCGGCCTCGACCTCGCCCACGACAGGCTGAGCGAGCGTCGCGAACCCCGCGACGCCATCGAGCGCGCCTGGCTCGGCCTGGAGGAGGCGGCGACCGACTCCGGGATGCGCAGACTCCCCGCCGAGACCCCCGGCGAGTTCACGGCGCGCGTCGTCGTCCGCGCGGCCACCGACCGAGCCGCGGCCGACAGCCTGCTCGCGCTCTACCTCCGCGCGCGTTTCAGCGATGCGCCTGTCACCGCCGCCGACGTCCATCGCGCGCGCGAGGCGGTGGACGCGCTCCGCGAGTCCTGGACCGCGGAACCGCGCTCCGCGGCGGCCGACAGCGGGGGAGCGGGACGGTGAGCGGGCAGACGCCGGGCGTCTCGCACCCCGCACCGGACGCCGCACTCCTCCAGGAGACAGCCCCGAGCCGCAGGCTCTTGTTCGCCGTCGGTCTCCGCTGGCGGATCGCCGGATGCGTCCTGCTCGCCGTCGTGGTCGGTTTCCTCGCCTGGTTCTTCGGCCTCGACGTCGAGCACGCGGCCGGCCTCGCGGCTGTCCTCCTGGCCGTGGTCGTCTGCATGACGCTGCTCGGCGACCAGGCGTTCGTCGGCTGGGCGCCCGACCCCGTGCTCCCGCGCGACGGCGCCAGACGCGACGTATCGCAGCTCGGCTGGGCGCTCCACACCAAAGGCGGAGGCGTCGCGCCGGAGGCGGTCCGCCGCCTACGGTCCGTGACCGCCCAGACACTCGACCTCCACGGCCTCGACCTGGATGCGCCGGCAGACGCCGCCGAGATCGCACGCATCCTCGGAAAGGACACGGTACGTCTCCTGCGTCGCGGCAGCGCCGAGTCCCCGAAGGCCGCAACCTACGAGGCGATCATCGACCGCCTCGCCCACCTCGCAGACGCCCCGGTCGGGCCCCTCGACGCGACCGCGGCAGCCGGCCCCGACCCATCCCCAGGGCCGCTACCCACCGCCCCCGCCGCATCCACCGTTCCCACCCCGCCCCAGGAGCCGCACCCATGACCACCGACAGCCCAACCTCCCCGGCCACCGCGCAGCAGGGCGCAGCACTCCCCGTCGCCGAGATCGCGCGCCTGAGCTCCGAGGTGCTCGACAGGGTCGGCAGCGTGGTCGTTGGGATGCGGTCGGCCCTCGAGCTGGCTCTCGCCACCATCCTCGCGGGAGGGCACGTCCTGTTCGAGGACGTCCCAGGACTCGGCAAGACGCTCGCCGCCCGCAGCATCGCCGCGGCCATCGGACTCGACTTCCGTCGTCTGCAGTGCACCCCCGACCTGCTTCCGGCGGACATCACCGGCTCCTTCGTGTTCGCCCCGTCGACGGCGGAGTTCGTGTTCCGCCCTGGCCCCATCTTCACCGGGCTGTTCCTCGCCGACGAGATCAACCGAACGTCACCGAAGACCCAATCGGCCCTGCTCGAGGCGATGGCGGAGGGTCAGGTGACGGTCGAGGGCCAGAGCTTCCCTCTCCCGCAGCCGTTCCACGTCGTCGCCACCTCCAACCCCATCGAGTTCGAGGGAACGTACGCGCTGCCGGAGGCGCAGCTCGACCGTTTCATGACCCGCCTGAGCGTCGGCTACCCGGATGCCGACGGCGAGAGCCGCGTCCTCCTCGCCCGCGTGAGCAGGCGCAGGGAGATCGCGACCGTCGAGCCGGTCATCGACGGCGCGACGCTCCGCGCCATGCAGGACGGCGTCGAGCTGGTCGACGTCGACCAGGACATCGCCGCATACTGCGTCGCCATCGCAGCCGCCACCCGCCGCCACCGCTCCGTGGAGGTGGGAGCGTCGCCGCGCGGCTCCCAGGGACTCCTGCTCGTCGCCCGCGCCCGGGCCGTGATGGCCGGACGCGACTTCGTCATCCCCGACGACGTGAAGGCCGTCGCGATCCCCGTCCTCGCCCACCGCCTCTCGCTCACCGTTCAAGCGTGGACGAGCGGAGTTCAGGCCTCCCAGGTCGTGGCCGAGGTGGTCAACTCGGTCCCAGGCCCTCCGTCGATCGGCGCCGCGCGCGACGCGGCCGACGTCGAGCGGGATGCGGTCTCCTCCGTAGCGCCGGATGCGGGGCGCCAGGGGTGAGCGACCCCTCGGCGAGCGGACGAGGCGCCCCGGCGGCCGCAGACCAGCAGTCGGGCGGCGCCGTGCAGACGGCAGCCCCCACCCGCACCACGTCCACCCGCTGGAATCTCAGCCCGGCCGTCGTCGCGGCCCTGCTCGTCGCGCTGCTCTGCCTCGGCGCCGGCTTCGTCGCCGGGCGGGTCGAACTGGCGATGGTCGGCGTTCCGCTGCTGATCGCAGCCGCGTTCGGATGGGATCGACGCCCAGGCGAACGCATTCAGCTGTCCTTCTCCGTGCACGCCGATGCCGCCGCATCCACTGCCCCAGCCCAGGGTGCCACCGCCCCAGCCCAGGGTGCCAGTGTCCTCGCTGCGGGCTCCGTCACCACCCCCGCGACGGTCGACGCGTTCGGCGTGCGCATCGCCCTCCCGAACCGTGCGCCGCTCGACGCCGTCGTCACCGAGCGCACCGCCGCCGACATCGCCACGCACATCGTCGTCGGCCATTCCGGTCCCCAGCGGCTGCTGCAGCTCGGCGCCAGAGCGATCGGCGCCGATGCAGCGTTCGTCGGCGACACCGCGGACGGTCCGTCGCTCGACAGAGTGGTTCGCCCGCGCATCGTCCAGATCAGGAGCCTTCCGCTGCCCGCCCACCTGATCGGCCTGACCGGTCCCCATCCATCCGCTCGGCCTGGCGACGGCGGCGAGTTCCGCGACGTCGACCGGTTCCAGCCGGGGGACAGGCTGCGCCGCATCGACTGGAAGGCGACGGCCAGGCGCGCGCAGAACACTGGCGAACTCTTCGTCCGCCGGACGATGGCGACCTCGGATGCGTCCGTGCAGTTCGTCATCGACAGCAGGGACGATCTCACCGCGAGGGTTGCGGACTGGGCCGCGCTGCATCCCCTGCCCGGGGTGTCGTCGCAGGATCTGGCGAGGGAAGCCGTGGGGTCGCTCGCCGGGGCGTACGTCGCGGCAGGGGACATGGTCGGCTTCGACGACCTCGCCGACCCGGCCCGTGCCGTCCCGCCCCGCGCCGGCGCGCGCCACCTGCACAGGGTGCGCCGCGCCGTCGAGCTCACCGCGCCGAGGGGCGCCGCCACTGAGCGCGTCCGCGCCCCGGTCCTCGCGCCAGGCGCGCTGGTCTACGTGATGTCGACGTTCCTCGACGAGCAGCCGCTGCGTCTCGCGCTCGTCTGGCGGGCGGCCGGGCACCGGGTGATCGCGGTCGACGTGCTCCCCGCCAGGCTCACGCGCGACCTGCCTGCGAGGGAGCAGCTTGCGCTGCGGGTCGTCGAGCTGGAACGCACCCTGCGCTTCCGGCGGCTGGCAGCGGCGGGCATCGATGTGCTGGTCTGGCAGGATGCCGACGCATCCGGCCTGCCGACGGGAGCGCGGGATGCGCGCCTGCGCGAGCTGAGCAGACCGAGGAGGGCCAGATGAGCGACACGGCCACCCCGCAGCCGGAGCTCGGCCTCACGGTGCCGGGCTGGAGCGTGCGCGCCCTGTTCGGCGTCATCGCCGTCGCCCTGTGCGTCACAGTCGCGGACTCCGGCTTCTGGGTGGCCGTGTCGCTCGCGCTGACCGCGGCGGCCGTCGCGGTTCCCCGCTGGCTGACTGCCTGGTTCCTGATCGGAGCGCTCGCGTTCACCGTGCTGCTGCATCCCCAGTCGCTCGAGGAGTGGCGCGTGTACGCGCTGATCGCCGGCGCGCACGCCCTGCACATCGCGGCGACGTGGATGCTCGTGGTGCCGCCGTTCGCCCGCCTGCAGCCCGCCGTCCTGCTGCCGTCGCTGCGCCGGTTCGTTCTCATCCAAGTGCCTGTGCAGGCGGCCACGGCCGGGCTGCTCGCGCTCACCGGCGCAGCGCACGGGTCCGCGGTGATCTGGCCGGCCGTGCTCGCCGGGGTGGCCGTCGCTGCCCTCGTCCTCGTCGCCGCGCCCGTGCTGCTCCGCCGCCCGCACCCGTGATCGGCCGCCTGCACCGCTGAACCAGGAGCCCCCGCCGTGCAATGTCGGTGGTCCGGCATAGACTCGGCGGCGTGCGGTGACAGGTCTGTCGATGAGCCGGTACAATCGAACATATCTTCGATCTGCGCTGGGCGAACACGGCCGGCGAGCGGCGAAGAGTAGCGGAGAATTGATCGAGTGACTGAAATTGATCGGGTGGTTATGGGCAAGGTGACCGGTTCACACCTCAGCGTGCGTGGAGCGCGTGTGCACAACCTGCACAACGTCGACCTCGAGATTCCGAGGGATTCGCTCGTCGTCTTCACCGGGCTGTCCGGCTCCGGCAAGTCGTCGCTCGCCTTCGACACGATCTTCGCCGAGGGACAGCGCCGCTACGTCGAATCGCTGTCTGCGTATGCGCGCCAGTTCCTCGGGCAGGTGGACCGGCCGGACGTCGACTTCATCGAGGGTCTGAGCCCAGCCGTCTCCATCGACCAGAAGTCCACCAACCGCAACCCGCGGTCCACGGTCGGCACGATCACCGAGATCTACGACTACATGCGTCTGCTCTGGGCGCGCATCGGCGTGCCGCACTGCCCTGTCTGCGGAGAACCCATCCAGCGCCAGACCGTTCAGCAGATCGCCGACCAGCTCATGGAGCTCGAGACCGGCAGGCGCTACCAGGTGCTGAGCCCGGTCGTGTCGCAGAAGAAGGGCGAGTTCGTCGATCTCTTCAAAGAGCTCGCGGCCAGCGGATACTCCCGAGCGCTCGTCGACGGAGAGCCGGTACAGCTCAGCGATCCGCCGACGCTCAAGAAGCAGTACAAGCACGACATCTCCGTGGTCGTCGACCGTCTGGTCGCCGGTCCGGACATCCTGAGCAGACTGACCGACTCGCTGGAGACGGCCCTGCGCCTCACGGACGGTCTCGTCCAGGTCAACTTCGTCGACGAAGAAGGCCCTGATGCCTGGCGCACGTTCAGCGAGAAGCTGTCCTGCCCCAACAACCACCCCATCCAGCTCACCGAGATCGAGCCGCGTACGTTCTCGTTCAACGCACCGTTCGGCGCCTGCCCTGAGTGCTCCGGCCTCGGCACCCGCATGGCCGTGGACGAGGACCTGCTGCTGGGCGACGAGGACGTCAGCCTCGCCGAGGGCGTCATCATCCCGTGGACCACCCAGGGCAAGGGGCTGTTCCAGTACTACGAGAAGCTGCTCGACGGCCTCGCCCGCGACCTGAAGTTCTCGCTGAAGACTCCGTGGAAGAAGCTCTCGGAAGAGGTGCGCAACGCGGTCATGCGCGGCGACAACTTCGAGGTCAAGGTCAAGTGGAAGAACCGGTACGGCCGTGAGATGAGCTACACCTCGGGCTTCGAGGGAGTCGTCCCGTACATCGAGCGCCAGTACCTGCAGGCCGAGACGGACACGCAGCGCGCCCGCTGGGCGGAGTACCTGCGCGAGGTCCCGTGCTCCGTGTGCGGGGGCAAGCGCCTCAAGCCGGAGGTCCTCGCCGTCCTCGTGCACGGTGCGAGCATCGCGGATGCGTCGGAGCTCAGCCTCAGCGACGCCAGGCTCTTCATGGACAAGCTCCACCTCACCGAGCGCGAGGAGAAGATCGCCGCTCAGGTGCTGCGCGAGATCAAGCTCCGTCTCGACTTCCTCATCCAGGTCGGGCTCAACTACCTCGACCTGTCGCGCGCTGCCGCAACCCTCTCCGGTGGAGAGGCCCAGCGCATCCGGCTGGCCACGCAGATCGGCTCCGGCCTCACGGGCGTGCTGTACGTGCTCGACGAGCCGAGCATCGGGCTGCACCAGCGCGACAACCGTCGCCTGATCGACACCCTCGTCGCCCTGCGCGACCTCGGAAACACGCTCATCGTGGTCGAACACGACGAAGACACCATCCGCACAGCGGACTGGGTGGTCGACATCGGACCGGGCGCCGGCGTCAACGGCGGACACGTCGTGCACTCCGGCTCGTACGACGAGCTGCTGCAGAACAGGGAATCGCTCACCGGCGACTACCTCTCCGGCCGCAAGGAGATCGAGATCCCGGCGAAGCGCCGCAAGATCGACAAGAAGCGCATGATCTCCGTGGTCGGCGCTGAGGCCAACAACCTGAAGAAGGTCACGGTCGACTTCCCGCTTGGCACGTTCGTGGCCGTCACCGGCGTGAGCGGCTCCGGCAAGTCGTCGCTCGTCAACGACATCCTCTACCGGGTGCTCGCCAACAAGCTCAACGGTGCTCGCAAGCTGCCAGGCAAGCACAAGGCGGTCACCGGTCTGGAGAACCTCGACAAGGTCGTCCACGTCGACCAGGCGCCGATCGGCCGCACGCCTCGGTCCAACCCGGCGACGTACACCGGCGTCTTCGACCGCATCCGCACGCTGTTCTCCGAGACGATGGAAGCGAAGTCGCGCGGTTATCTGCCCGGCCGGTTCAGCTTCAACGTCAAGGGCGGGCGCTGCGAGGCGTGCTCAGGCGACGGCACGATCAAGATCGAGATGAACTTCCTGCCTGACGTCTACGTCGCGTGCGAGGTCTGCGGGGGAGCGCGCTACAACCGCGACACCCTGGCCGTGCACTACAAGGGCAAGAACATCGCGGAAGTGCTCGACATGCCGATCAGCGAGGCGGCGGAGTTCTTCCGGCCGATCTCGGCGATCCACCGCTTCCTGCAGACGCTGGTGGACGTCGGTCTCGGCTACGTGCGGCTCGGCCAGAGCGCCACGACGCTGTCCGGGGGCGAGGCGCAGCGCGTCAAGCTCGCCACCGAACTGCAGCGCCGCTCCAACGGCCGCAGCGTCTACGTGCTCGACGAGCCGACCACCGGGCTGCACTTCGAAGACGTGCGCAAGCTGCTGCTGGTGCTCAACGGGCTCCTCGACAAGGGAAACACCGTCATCGTCATCGAGCACAACCTCGACGTGATCAAGTCGGCCGACTGGATCATCGACATGGGCCCGGAGGGCGGAGCGGGCGGTGGCGAGGTCATCGCGACCGGTACGCCGGAGCGCGTCGCGGAGACCCCGGGAAGCCACACCGGGTACTTCCTCAAGGAGATCCTGCAGGGCGAGAGCGCCCGGGGCGCCGCGTAGGGCACGCGGTGGCAGACACCGTCAGCTACCGGCCCAAGGCCGGGGAGATCCCGACCCAGCCGGGCGTGTACCGGTTCCGCGACGCCAACCGGCGCGTGCTCTACGTCGGCAAGGCGAAGAACCTCCGCGCGAGGCTGAGCAACTACTTCCAGCCGCTCCGCAGCCTGCACGAGCGCACCAGGCGCATGGTGACCACCGCCGCCTCCGTGGAGTGGACGGTCGTCGCGTCCGAGTTCGAGGCCCTGCAGCTCGAGTACACCTGGATCAAGGAGTTCAACCCGCCGTTCAACGTCCAGTTCCGGGACGACAAGTCGTACCCGTACCTGGCCGTGACGTTGGGGGACCGCATCCCGAGGGTGATGGTGACGCGCAACCGCGGGGTGAAGGATGCGCGGTACTTCGGCCCGTACACGAAGGTGTGGGCGATCAGGGACACGGTGGACCTGATGCTCAAGGCGTTCCCGATGCGGAGTTGCTCCGACGGCGTCTACCGCCGAGCGGAGCTGACGGGACGACCCTGCCTGCTCGGCGACATCGGCAAATGCGCCGCGCCCTGCGTCGGCAGGATCAGCCCCGAGGATCACCGAGGGCTCGCCGAGGACTTCGTCTCCTTCATGGCGGGCAACGACACCAAGGCCATCCGGCAGCTCACCGAGCGCATGAAGGCGGCGGCGAGCATCCAGGATTACGAGGCGGCGGCCAGGCATCGCGACGCCATCCAGGCGCTGGAGGCCGCGATGGGCAAGAGCGCCGTCGTGCTTCCCGACAACGTGGATGCCGACGTGTTCGGCATCGCGCACGACGAGCTGGCGGCCGCCGTGCAGCAGTTCATCGTGCGCGGGGGCCGCATCCGCGGTGTGCGGAGCTGGGTGGTCGACAAGGAACTCGACGTCGAACTCGGCGACCTCGTCGAGACGGTCGTGCAGAACGCCTACGAGGGCGCGGATGCGCCGCCGCGCGAGATCCTGGTGCCGGAACTCCCCGACGACGCCGTCGAACTCGAGCAGTGGCTGACGGCGCGCAGGCAGGAGATCGGCGACCCTGCTGCGTCGCGCGGACGGCTCTCCGGCCGCGTCGAGCTGCGTGTCGCGCAGCGTGGCGACAAGGCGGCGCTCGCCCAGACGGTCGAGATGAACGCGAAGAACGCGCTCGTGCTCTACAAGACCAGGCGCAGCTCGGACTTCGTCGCGCGGTCCAAGGCGCTCAACGACATCCAGGATGCGCTCGGCATGGCCGACGCCCCGCTCCGGATGGAGTGCTACGACGTCTCGCACCTCAGCGGCACGAACATCGTCGCGTCGATGGTCGTGTTCGAGGACGGCCTGCCGCGTAAAGACCAGTACCGGCGGTTCAGCATCCCGGAGTCCACGGACGACACCGAGTCGATCTACCAGGTCATCACGCGCAGGCTGGCCTACCTCAAGAACCCGGAAGCGGAGTTCGCCGACGCCGACGAGCAGCAGGCGGAGCCGCCGGTGGATGCCGCCGACTCCGCCAACGACGGAGACGACCCGTCGATCGACATCGACGCAGAGCTCGCCGAGGCGGCGGAGAAACGGCGCAAGAAGTTCGCGTACCCGCCCAACCTGCTCATCGTCGACGGCGGGCAGCCGCAGGTCGCGGCGGCCAGGCGGGCGCTCGAGGAGTCCGGTGTTCAGGGCATCCAGCTGGTCGGCATCGCCAAGCGTCTCGAGGAGATCTGGCTGCCGGACTCCGACTTCCCCGTCATCCTCCCACGCAACAGCGACGCCCTCTTCCTCATCCAGCGCATCCGCGACGAGGCACACAGGTTCGCCATCACCTACCAGCGCGCGAAGCGCAAGCGCGACATCGGTTCGGTGCTCGGCGAGATACCCGGACTCGGACCGTCGAGGGTGAAGGAGCTGCTGAAGCACTTCGGGTCGGTCGCGCAGCTCAGGAAGGCGACGCCGGACGAGATCGCGCATGTGCGCGGAGTGGGTCCGACCCTGGCCGCGGCCATCCATGAACGACTCGCCAGTCGCTAGTCTTGGGGGACACCTTTCGAGCGGAGGACAAGGCTGATGAGCACCGACACCGAGCAGCAGGAAGTGCTGATCGTGACCGGGATGTCGGGAGCAGGGAGGTCCACAGTCGCAAACGCACTCGAAGACCTCGACTGGTACGTGGTCGACAACCTTCCTCCCCAGATGCTGCGCCCCCTGATCGAGCTCGCGAATCGCGCAGAGTCCGGGCTTCCGCGCATCGCCGCCGTGGTGGATGTGCGCGGCCGGAACTTCTTCGTCGACCTGCGCGACCTCATCCAGAGCCTGCGGGAGGGCACCAAGGTGCGCGTGCTGTTCCTGGAGGCGACGGACGCCGTCCTGGTGCGCCGGTTCGAGCAGGTGCGCAGGCCGCACCCGCTGCAGGGCGACGGCACGATCCTCGACGGCATCACCGCGGAGCGCACCCGGCTGCGGGAGATCCGCGAGGCGAGCGACATCATCGTCGACACCTCGGATCTGAACATCCACCAGCTCGCCACCAACATCACGGAGACGTTCGCGGCGGAGAACACCGCAGGCGTCCAGGTCACGCTGATGAGCTTCGGCTTCAAATACGGCCTCCCCGCGGACGCCGACCTGGTGACGGACGCCCGCTTCCTGCCCAATCCGTTCTGGAACCCGGAGCTGCGCCCGTTCACCGGCCTCGACGCCGTGGTGCGCGACTTCGTCCTGGAGCAGCGGGGAGCGCAGGAGTTCATCGACGCATACGTGTCCGCACTGCGCCCGATCCTGGACGGCTACCAGCGCGAGAACAAAAGGCACGCCACGATCGCGGTAGGCTGCACGGGGGGAAAACACCGGTCCGTGGCGATTGCGGAAGAGCTCGCCGCCCGGTTGAAAGAGATCCCAGGGCTCGCGGTGAACACAAAACACCGCGACCTCGGCCGTGAATGAAGCCGGCCACACCCTCCACGGCCCCACGACAGGCCGTTCGACAGAAAAGGAACACGATTGGCTCTCACCGCCGACGTCAAAGACGAACTCACGAAGGTCGAGGTCAGTAAGACCACCGTCCGGGCAGCCGAACTCGCGACCATCCTGCGGTTCTCCGGTGGGCTGCACCTGATCAGCGGCCGCATCGCCGTCGAGAGCGAGCTGGACACGCCAGAGCTGGCCCGCAGGGTCAGGAAAGACCTGGCAGAGCTCTACGGCGTTCGCAGCGAGGTCTCCGTGATCTCGGCCTCCGGCCTCCGCCGCACCAGCCAGTACCTGGTCCGCGTGCTCGACGGCGGGGAGACCCTCGCCCGTCAGACCGGCCTGCTGGATGCGCGTCGCCGGCCGATCCGCGGCCTCCCGAACCGCCTCACCACCGGTTCCCGCGACGAGCTCGCCGCCGTCTGGCGCGGTGCGTTCCTCGCCCACGGCTCGCTCACCGACCCCGGCCGTTCCGCCGCCCTGGAGATCACCTGCCCCGGCAACGAGTCGGCGATGGCCCTCGTCGGCGCCGCAGGCCGCCTCGGCGTGGCCGCGAAGGCGCGCGAGGTCCGCGGCGTGCACCGCGTCGTGATCCGCGACGGCGATGCCATCAGCGCGATGCTCGTCCACATGGGAGCTGCCAAGACCGTCGAGAACTGGGAGCAGCTGCGCCAGCGGCGCGAGGTGCGCGCCACGGCGAACCGTCTCGTGAACTTCGACGACGCCAACCTGCGCCGCTCCGCGCAGGCCGCCGTCGCCGCCTGCGCCCGCGTCGAGCGCGCCATGGAGATCCTGGGCGACGACGTTCCTGACCACCTGCGCTACGCCGGTGAGCTTCGCCTGAACTTCCGCGACTCGAGCCTCGACGAGCTCGGTCACCACGCCGACCCGCCGATGACGAAGGACGCTGTCGCCGGCCGCATCCGCCGGCTGCTCGCCATGGCGGACAAGAAGGCCGTCGACCTCGGCATCCCCGGCACCGAGGCGAACCTGCCGTCGGACCTCGACGAGGTATAGCCCCTCACCCTGGGGAAGCAACCGGTGGCCAAGACCGTTGCGCTCAGTAGACTGGAAACGTCGCTCGAAGCCCGGCGCGAACCGATCGCGCAGGGAACCACATGAGGAGATGAGTAATGGCTGACTACACGCTCGCAGACCTTCCATACGATTACTCGGCGCTTGAGCCGAACATCAGTGGTCGGATCATGGAGCTGCACCACGACAAGCACCACAAGGCGTATGTCGACGGTGCGAACACCGCCATCGCCAAGCTGGCAGAGGCGCGCGACGCCGATGACCTCGGCAACGTCAACAAGCTCCAGAAAGACCTCGCGTTCAACCTCGCGGGTCACGTCAACCACACGGTGTTCTGGAACAACCTGTCGCCGGACGGCGGCGACAAGCCCACCGGCGAGCTCGCGGCCGCGATCGACGAGTTCTTCGGATCGTTCGACAAGTTCCGTGCGCACTTCACCGCATCCGCTCTCGGCATCCAGGGCTCCGGCTGGTCGATCCTGGCCTGGGACTCGCTCGGGCAGAAGCTCATCATCGAGCAGCTCTACGACCACCAGGGCAACCTCGCGGCGGCCACGGTTCCGCTCCTTCTCCTCGACATGTGGGAGCACGCGTTCTACCTGGACTACGTGAATGTGAAGGCGGATTACGTCAAGGCATTCTGGAACATCACCAACTGGGGCGACGTTCAGGAGCGCTTCACCAGGGCGCGCGAGAAGACCTCCGGCCTGCTGCTACTGTCATAGCGGGAACGGTGTCCCGGATGGTTCGCCGCCCGGGACACCGCCGTCCGCCCCATACCCACAACACCGCGCCGTCGGGCGCCCATCAAGTAACTGGAGACATCTGTGTCCGTAAAGATCGGAATCAACGGGTTCGGTCGCATTGGTCGTAACTTCTTCCGTGCCGCTCTGTCCAAGGGCAGCGACCTCGAGATCGTCGCCGTCAACGACCTGACCGACAACAAGGCGCTCGCGCACCTGCTCAAGTACGACTCGATCACCGGTCGTCTGGATGCGACGGTCGAGCTCGACGGCGACAACATCATCGTCAACGGCAAGGCCATCAAGGTCCTCGAAGAGCGCGACCCCGCCAACCTCCCGTGGGGCGAGCTGGGCGTCGACATCGTCATCGAGTCCACCGGCCGCTTCACCAAGTCGGAGGATGCGCGCAAGCACATCGCCGGCGGCGCCAAGAAGGTCATCGTCTCCGCTCCCGCCACCGGCGACGACGTGGCCACGATCGTCCTCGGCGTCAACGAGGAGACCTACGACAGCGCCGTGAGCGACATCCTGTCGAACGCCTCCTGCACCACCAACTGCCTCGCACCGCTCGCGAAGGTCCTGCTCGACAACTTCGGCATCGAGCGCGGTCTCATGACCACGGTCCACGCATACACGGCGGACCAGAACCTGCAGGACGGCCCGCACAGCGACCTCCGTCGCGCCCGTGCAGCCGCCGCCAACATCATCCCGACCTCCACCGGAGCCGCCAAGGCTCTCGGCCTGGTCATCCCCGAGCTCGTCGGCAAGCTGGACGGCTACGCGCTCCGCGTCCCGGTCATCACCGGCTCGATCACCGACCTCACGGTCGAGGTCGCCAACCCGGTCACGGTCGAGCAGGTCAACGCGGCGTACAAGGCTGCTGCCGAAGGCCCGCTCAAGGGCATCCTCAAGTACACCGAGGACCCGATCGTCTCCACCGACATCGTCAGCGACCCGCACTCGTCGATCTTCGACGCCGGCCTGACCAAGGTCATCGGCGGCACGCAGGTCAAGGTCGCGTCCTGGTACGACAACGAGTGGGGTTACTCCAACCGTCTCGTCGACCTGACCGAGTACGTGGCCGAGCGCCTCTAACGACAGGGAACCGACGTGACGCTCCGCACACTCGATTCACTCGGTTCGCTCGCCGGCAAGGTGGTCATCGTCCGCTGTGATCTGAACGTCCCTCTGAAGGACGGCCAGATCACGGACGATGGCCGCGTGCGAGCGTCGATTCCCACCCTGAACGCCCTGATCAATCAGGGCGCGAAGGTGGTCGTCATCTCCCACCTGGGACGCCCGGAGGGCGCCCCGGACGCGAAGTACAGCCTGGCGCCGGTTGCCCAGCGGCTCTCGGAGCTGCTGGGCAAGCCGGTGACCTTCGCCAAGGACACCGTCGGCTCCGGCGCCCAGGACGCGGTCGCCGGCCTGCAGGACGGCGACGTCGCGCTGCTGGAGAACCTCCGCTTCAACCCTGGCGAGACCAGCAAGGACGAGGCCGAGCGCGAGGCATTCGCCGCGAAGCTCGCCGCGTTCGGCGACGCCTTCGTCTCCGACGGCTTCGGCGTCGTGCACCGCAAGCAGGCGAGCGTCTACGAGCTGGCGAAGGCCATCCCAAGCGCTGCCGGACAGCTGATCGCCACCGAACTGGATGTGCTCGACCGCCTCACGGAGAATCCGGAGCGGCCGTACGTCGTCGTCCTCGGCGGCTCGAAGGTGTCCGACAAGCTCGGCGTCATCGGCCACCTGCTTCCGCGGGTCGACTCGCTGCTCATCGGCGGTGGGATGCTCTTCACCTTCCTCGCGGCACTCGGCCACCCCGTCGGCTCCAGCCTGCTGGAGGCCGACCAGATCGACACCGTCAAGGGCTACCTCGCGAAGGCGAAGGAGCTGGGCGTCGAGATCGTCCTCCCGCGCGACGTCGTGGTGGCGTCGAAGTTCGGTGCCGATGCGGAGCACGTCGTGCGTCCCATAGACGGCATCGAGAACACCGACTGGGGCTCCGCAGGACTCGGGCTCGACATCGGCCCGGAGACGGGCACGCTGTTCGGCGAGTACATCCGCGGTGCACGCACCGTGTTCTGGAACGGCCCGATGGGCGTGTTCGAACTCGCACCGTTCGCCGCAGGCACCAAGGCCGTCGCGCAGGCGCTCACCGAGATCGACGGCCTCGGGGTCGTCGGCGGGGGCGACTCCGCCGCCGCCGTGCGCGCTCTCGGTTTCTCAGACGACCAGTTCGGTCACATTTCTACGGGTGGCGGTGCGAGCCTCGAGTTCCTCGAAGGCAAGCACCTGCCGGGACTGGAGGTCCTCGGATGGCAGCAGTGAGCTCATCAGTGCGGCGCACGCCGCTCATCGCAGGCAACTGGAAGATGAACCTCGATCACCTGCAGGCGATCGCGTTCGTCCAGAAGCTCGCGTGGAGCCTCAAGGACGCGAACCACGACTTCGCCAGTGTCGAGGTCGCGGTGTTCCCGCCGTTCACCGACCTGCGCAGCGTGCAGACCTTGGTGTCGGCCGACAAGCTCCCGCTCGCCTTCGGCGGGCAGGACGTCTCGGAGCATGAGTCCGGCGCGTACACGGGTGAGATCTCCGCGACCTTCCTCGCGCAGCTCGAGTGCCGCTACGTGATCATCGGTCACTCGGAGCGGCGCACGCTGCACGGAGAGACGGACGAGCAGGTCGCCGGCAAGGTCGCTGCGGCGCTGTCGCACAACCTGTCGCCGATCATCTGCGTCGGCGAGACGGCGGAGGACCTCGAGGTCCACGGCGCGAGCGCCGTGCCCGTCGCCCAGCTGCGCGCCGCTCTGGCGAACGTCTCCTCTGCCGCCGACCTGGTGGTGGCGTACGAGCCCGTCTGGGCGATCGGCTCCGGCCAGGCCGCGACGCCCGAGCAGGCCGAGCAGGTCTGTGCCGCATTGCGCGCCGTGCTGGTCGAGGTGCTCGGCGAGGACGTCGCTGCGAAGACACGCATCCTCTACGGCGGCTCGGTGAAGTCCGGCAACGTCGCGAGTTTCATGCGCGAGCCGAACGTCGACGGAGCCCTCGTCGGAGGCGCGAGCCTCGATGTCGCCGAGTTCGCGAGCATCGTGCGATACCAGAAGCACGTCGGACTCTGACCCCACCGGTTATACTGGTCGTTGGTCTTCCCGGGCGCTGAGTCCGGGTGCTTTGCGAAAGGTACGTCGTGCAAATTCTCCAGGTCGTCCTGCAGGTCCTGCTGGGTATCACCAGCCTCCTGCTGACGCTGCTCATCCTCCTGCACAAGGGGCGCGGTGGTGGTCTCTCCGACATGTTCGGCGGAGGCGTCACCTCCAACCTCGGCGCATCCGGTGTCGCCGAGCGCAACCTGAACCGCATCACCGTGGTTCTCGGGCTCGTCTGGATCATCTGCATCGTCGTGCTCGGACTCATCACCAAGTTCGATTCCGGCGCGTAGGCGCCCTAGTTCACCACGAGGAGCAGCATGGCATCCGGAGGAAGTGCAATTCGGGGTTCGCGCGTCGGCGCGGGCCCGATGGGGGAGCAGGATCGTGGATTCCACGCTGAGCGCATCACCATCTCTTACTGGGACGCCCTCGGGAATGAGACGGTCCGCCACTTCGCGGCCAACCTCCCCGAGGAAGAGATCCCCGATGTGATCGACTCGCCGTCGTCGGGCCTGCCCGCCGGCCGCGACAAGGAGAACCCGCCGTCGGTCACCAAGCTCGAGCCGTACAAGACGCACCTGGCCTATGTGAAGGAACGTCGCACGGAGGAGGAAGCCGAGCAGCTCCTCGAGGACGCGCTCAACCAGCTCCGTGCTCGTCGCGGCAAGCTGAGCCCCACCAACTAGCGCAGTACAGCACAAAGCCCCCGCCAGTCTCAGACTGGTGGGGGCTTCGTCGTTGGCGCGCGCGGCGTCAGCTCAGTAGCTGGGCGCGATCAGGTTCTCCGGCACGTCGACGGCCGCATCCTTGTCGACGAAGAACACCGTGCGCTTGCGGCCCTTGGCCCCGGCGACCGGGACCTCGGTGTAGCTGGCGCCCGCGAGGGCGAGACCGAGGGCGCTGGCCTTGTCGCTTCCGGCGAGCACCAGCCAGATGCGGTCGGATGCGTTGAGCACCGGACGCGTCAGACTGAGGCGGGCCGGCGGCGGCTTGGGGGAGTCGCGCTCGGCGATCACCGTGGCCTCGGTCTCCCGGATACCGGCACGGTCCGGGAACAGCGACGCGATGTGGCCGTCCGGCCCGACACCGAGGAAGGTGATGTCGAACCGGGGAGCGCGGGCGCCCTCGGGCGCGAACGCCTCCAGCTCGGCGGCGTACACCGCGGCGGCCTCGTCGATGTCGGGGATCTCATCCGACGCGGGGAACGCGTGGATGTTCTCCGGCGGCACAGCGATGTGGTCGAGCAGCGCCTCGCGGGCCTGGGTCTCGTTCCTGTCCTCGCTGGCCTTCTCGACGAATCGCTCGTCGCCCCACCAGAAGTGGACCTTCGACCAGTCGACGCTGTCACGGGCGGGGGACTCGTTGATCGCCTCCAGCACGGCGATGCCGACGGAGCCTCCGGTCAGCGCGATGTTCGCCTCGTCGAGTTCATCGAGGATGTCGACGGTCTTGGTGAGGAATCGAGCTGCGACCGATCCGGTGAGCGCCTGCTTGTCGGGGTGGACGAGCACCCGTCGTTCGTTGGTCATGCTTTCGCGCCCGCTCCCTTGTCGGCGGTCTCGAGCTGGTCGAGGCCTTTGGTGATCACCTCACCGTACAGATCATCAGGGTCCAGCCTACGCAATTCCTCGGCGAGGCAGTCGCGGAGGCTGCGCCGCGGAAGCGAGAGGTCGTGCGTCGGCTGGTTCGGCTGCGACAGCCTTGCCACGTTCGGGATCTCGCGCTCGAGTTCGATGACGCCGGATGCGCGCTCCATGCGGACACCGTGGATGCCGCTGGAACCGGTCGCACGCGAGGTCAGGTCGTACTGCACGGGCACCTGCAGCTGCAGGGCAAGCCAGGACGCGAGCAGCATGGTCGACGGGGAGTCCGCCGCCCCTGCGACCTCGACGGCGGTGATCGGCTCGTACGGCGGCTGGTCGAGCACGGCGGCGAGCTGCGCGCGCCACAGGGTGAGCCTGGTCCAGGCGAAGTCCGTGTCGCCGGGGGCGTACGTCTTCGCCAGGTGACGAAGTGCTTCCTGCGGGTCCGGCTGCGCGGATGCGTCCGTGATGCGGCGGGTAGCGATGCGGCCGAGCGGCGACTTCGAGACGACGGACGGAGCGATCCCCGGCCACCAGACGACGACGGGCGCGTCGGGGAGCAGGAGCCCGGTGACCAGGCCCTCCTCGTCGCTCGCGGTCTCTCCGTATGCGCGGAGCACGATGACCTCACTGGCCCCGGCGTCGCCGCCGACGCGGATCTGCGCATCCAGCCGGCCATCGCCGTTGGAGGTGCGCTCCTCTTCGGTGGAGACGACGATCACGCGCATCGGGTGCTCGCGAGAGGCGTCGTTGGCGGCCTCGATGGCCTCCTCCTCCTGGCCGAGGTGGGTCGCGATCACCAGGGTGAGGACGCGGCCGAGGGCGACGGCGCCACCCTCCTCGCGGATCTTGACGAGCGCCTTCGAGATGTTGCTCGTCGTGGTGTCGGGCAGATCGACGATCATGGACGCCTCCAAACGCGGCCGTCGCGGGCGAGAAGCTCGTCCGCGGAGCTCGGGCCCCAGGTGCCGGGACGGTACTGCTCCGGCTGGCCCTGGGTCGCCCAGAATTCTTCGATCGGGTCGAGGATCTTCCAGGAGAGCTCGACCTCCTCATGACGGGGGAAGAGCGGCGGGTCGCCGAGCAGCACATCCAGGATGAGCCGCTCGTACGCCTCGGGGCTCGCCTCGGTGAAGGCGTGGCCGTAGCCGAAGTCCATCGACACGTCGCGCACCTGCATCCCGGCGCCGGGCACCTTGGAGCCGAAGCGGATGGTGACACCCTCGTCCGGCTGCACGCGGATGACGAGTGCGTTCTGGCCGAGGGCAGAGGTCTGGCTCTCCGCGAACAGCTGCTGCGGGGCACGCTTGAAGACCACGGCGATCTCCGTCACGCGGCGACCGAGACGCTTGCCTGCGCGCAGGTAGAACGGCACGCCGGCCCAGCGGCGGGTGCCGATGTCGAGCTTGATGGCCGCGTACGTCTCCGTGGTGGACTCGGGGTTCATCCCGTCCTCCTGGAGGAAGCCGACGACCTTCTCGCCGCCCTGCCACCCGCTGGAGTACTGACCGCGTGCGGTGGAGGTGTTCAGGTCCTTCGGCAGCCGGACCGCCTTGAGCACCTTCTCCTTCTCAGCGCGGAGGTCGGCCGCGTCGAAGGAGATGGGCTCCTCCATCGCGGTCAGCGCCAGCAGCTGCAGCAGGTGGTTCTGGATGACGTCGCGAGCGGCACCGATCCCGTCGTAGTAGCCTGCACGGCCCCCGACGCCGATGTCCTCCGCCATCGTGATCTGCACGTGGTCGACGTAGTTCGCGTTCCAGATCGGCTCGTACAACTCGTTGGCGAAGCGCAGAGCAAGGATGTTCTGCACCGTCTCCTTGCCGAGGTAGTGGTCGATGCGGAAGACGGAGTCGGCGGGGAACACCGACTCGACGACCTTGTTCAGCTCGCGCGCTGTCTTCAGGTCGCTGCCGAACGGCTTCTCGATGACGACGCGGCGCCAGCCCGTCTCGGACTGGTCGGCGAGCCCCGACCGGCGAAGCTGCTCGGTGACGAGCGGGAACGCCTTGGGCGGGATCGACAGGTAGAACGCGTGGTTGCCCATCGTTCCGCGTTCCTTGTCGAGTTCTTCGACCGTCTCTTTGAGACGCTCGAAGGCCGCGTCGTCATCGAACTCGCCTGGCACGAACCGGATGCCCTGGGCCAGCTGCTTCCAGACATCGTCTTCGAACGGCGTGCGAGCGTACTGCTTCACCGCGTCGTAGACGACCTTCTCGAAGTCCTGGTCTTCCCAGTCACGCCGGGCGAACCCGACGAGGGAGAAGCCGGGAGGAAGCAGGCCTCGGTTGGCGAGGTCGTAGACAGCGGGCATCAGCTTCTTGCGTGACAGATCGCCTGTCACGCCGAAGATGATGAGGCTGCTCGGGCCGGCGATGCGATTCAGTCGGCGATCGGAGGGCAACCGCAGGGGATTGAACTCCGGGGTGATTTCCACCGGGGACATTGAGCTCCTAGGTCAGGAAGGTTTCGCTGTTAGTTGACGGCCTCGAACAGCGAGACGATGCTCGCCTCGGGGTTCGTCAGGTTCAGGGTGAGGACGGGACGGCCGTGCTCACCGAGCACGCTCGCGTCGCCTGCCGCCTGCGCCTGGATGAGCTGGCCGAAGGTGAACGGACGGTCGGGGATCTCCAGGTCCTCCGGCGCTGCCGCAGTGATCTGGAGGAACACGCCGACGGCGGGGCCGCCCTTGTGGAACTGACCTGTCGAGTGCAGGAAGCGGGGTCCCCAGCCGAACGTCACTGGGCGCTTGGACTTGGCGGCGAGGAGGTCGCGCATCCCGGCGAGCTGCGGGTATGCGAGACGGTCGACGTACGCCTGGATGGAGACGTAGCCGTCCGGTCCGAGCTGGGCGAGGAGGGCATCCACCGCGGCGTCGAGCGTTGCCGCGCCGCCCAGGAAGTCTCCCGTGGTGCGCACCTCGACGCCGTTCGCGACGAACGCGGGAGTCGCGGGCTCCGGACGGTTGTCGAGCAGCGAGCGAGCGGCGACCTTCGCGGCCTCCACGTCCGGCTGGTCGAACGGGTTGATCCCGAGCAGGCGGCCGGCGACGGCCGTGGCGTACTCCCACACGATGAGCTGTGCGCCGAGGCTGCCGGAGACGAGGATCTCGCCGTCGTGGCGGTTGGCGGGGAACAGGTGGTGAGCCTCCGCGTTGTCGACGAGACGCACGATCTGCAGGTCGGGGAGGTTCTCGCCCACCTCGGGGGAGAGCGGGTCCAGGACGACGGGGAGGAGGCCGGTGCCTTCCTTGCCGGTCGACTCGGCGATCAGCTGCTCCGCCCAGTCGGCGAAGCCGACGATGTGCGTTCCGTCCGCGATGATGCCGAGCTTGTCCTTGAGCGGGCTGGTGCCCGCGATGGCGGCGCCGAGCACGAGTCCGGGGTTCTCGTCGTTGTCGACGGCGAGCTCGATCAGCGTCGCCTCCGCCTCGTCGAGCAGCTCGCCGATGTTCACCCCGGCGAGCCCGGACGGCACGAGGCCGAACGCGGTCAGCGCCGAGTAGCGTCCGCCCACGTTGGGGTCGGCGTTGAACACGCGGTATCCCGCCTCGCGGGCCGACGCGTCGAGCGGCGAACCGGGGTCGGTGACGACCACGATGCGCTCTGCTGGGTCGATGCCGGCGTCGCGGAACCACTTCTCGTAGATGCGGCGCTGGCTGTCGGTCTCGAGCGTCGAACCCGACTTGCTCGAGATGACGACCGCGGTCTCCGCGAGACGGTCGCGCAGGGCGGAGAGCACCTGGCCAGGGTCGGTGGAGTCGAGCACGGTCAGCTCGGCCTCCGCCGTCTTGGTGATGACCTCCGGAGCGAGCGACGATCCGCCCATGCCGCCGAGCACGATGTGGTCGACGCCCTTGGCGTGCAGTTCCTCGCGCAGAGCCGTGATCTCGTCGACGAGCGGACGGGAGATCGCGACGGCCTCGGTCCAGCCGAGGCGCTTGGACGCCTCAGCCTCGGCCGCAGGACCCCAGAGGGCGGGGTCCTGGGCGGTGATCCCGGAGGCGACGCGGTCGGCGACCAGCTGCGGAACGACGGCCTTGACGGCCTCGGCGGTGGAGCCGGTGACGTGGATGCGGAACGTCACTTCGCCGCCTCCAGCGCTGCGGTCACGGTGTCCAGCAGTTCGTTCCAGGACACGATGAACTTCTCGACGCCCTCCTTCTCGAGGAGTTCGGTGACGCCGTCGTACGAGATGCCGAGCGCGGCGAGCTTGTCGAGGACCGACTGCGCGTCCGCGTAGTTGCCCGTGACGGTGTCGCCGGTGATGACGCCGTGGTCGAAGGTCGCGTCGAGCGTCTTCTCCGGCATCGTGTTGACGGTGTTCGGCGCGACGAGCTCGGTCACGTAGAGCGTGTCAGGCAGGCTCGGGTCCTTGACGCCGGTGGACGCCCAGAGCGGGCGCTGCTCGTTGGCGCCGGCGGCGACGAGCTCCTTGGCACGGTCGGTGGCGAACGCCTCCTCGTACACCTGGTATGCGAGGCGCGCGTTCGCAACGCCTGCCTTGCTCTTGAGCGCGAGCGCCTCGTCGGTGCCGATGGCGGTCAGACGCTTGTCGATCTCGGTGTCGACGCGCGACACGAAGAACGAGGCGACCGACTGGATGCCGGACAGGTCGATTCCGGCGGCCTTGGCCTTCTCCAGTCCGGCGAGGTACGCCTCGATGACGCCGCGGTAGCGCTCCAGGCTGAAGATCAGGGTGACGTTGACGCTGATGCCGGCGCCGATCACCTCGGTGATCGCCTCGAGGCCCTCGACCGTCGCGGGGATCTTGATGAGCACGTTGGGCTTGTCGACCTTGGCCGCGAGCTTCTTGGCCTGCTCGATGGTGCCTGCTGCGTCGTGCGCGAGGCCCGGCTCGACCTCGATCGAGACGCGGCCGTCAGTGCCCTCCGTCTGCTCATAGAGCTCGTGGAAGATGTCGCTCGCCGCTGCCACGTCGTCCGTGGTGATCTCGAAGACCGCGTCGGTGACGTTCGTTCCTGCTGCGGCGAGGGCGCGCACCTGCGCGTCGTACGCCTCTCCGTTGGAGAGCGCCGTGGCGAAGATCGTCGGGTTCGTGGTCACGCCGACCACGTTCTTCTCCGCGATGAGCTTCTGCAGACCGCCGGTGGCGATGCGCTCACGCGACAGGTCGTCGAGCCAGATGCTGACGCCGGCTGCGGAGAGCTGTGCGGTGGGGGTGGAGTCTGTCATTTTTCTTCTATCTCCTCTTGTCTCGCGCTCAGAGCGACGCGAGCGATTCCTTGGCTGCGGCGACGGCGTGCTCGGTGGTCATGCCGAACTCGCGGAACAGGGTCTTGTAGTCGGCCGACGCACCGAAGTGCTCGATCGACACGCTGCGGCCGTGGTCGCCGACGTACTTCCTCCAGCTCAGCGCCAGACCGGCCTCGATCGAGACGCGGGCCTTGACGGCGGAGGGGAGCACGGCTTCCTTGTACTCGTCGCTCTGCTCTTCGAACCATTCGAGGCTCGGTGCGGAGACGACGCGGGCGTTGATGCCTTCGCCCTTGAGGACCTCGCGGGCCTCGACAGCGATCTGGAGCTCGGAGCCCGTGGCGATCAGCAGGATGTCCGGCGTGCCGTTCGGCGCCTCTGCGAGCACGTACGCGCCCTTCGAGACGTTCGCAGCAGACGCGAAGGTGTCACCCGTCGCCTCGCCGTCCCCACGCTCGAACACCGGGATGTTCTGGCGGGTGAGTGCGATACCGGCCGGGCCGTTGCGACGCTCCAGGATGGTCTTCCAGGCGTACGCGACCTCGTTCGCGTCGCCGGGGCGGACGACGTCGAGCTGCGGGATGGCGCGGAGGGTCGAGAGCTGCTCGATCGGCTGGTGCGTCGGGCCGTCCTCGCCGAGCGCGACGGAGTCGTGCGTCCAGACGAAGATCGACGGCGCCTTCATCAGCGCGGCCAGGCGAACGGCGGGGCGCATGTAGTCGCTGAAGATCAGGAACGTGCCGCCGAACGGACGCGTCGGTCCGTGCAGGACGATGCCGTTCAGGATCGCGGCCATGGCGTGCTCGCGGATGCCGAAGTGCAGCACGCGGCCGTAGGGGTTGCCCGTCCACTCGTGCGTCGAGTGCTCGGACGGCACGAACGACGCTGCGCCCTCGATGGTGGTGTTGTTCGACTCTGCCAGGTCGGCCGAGCCGCCCCACAGCTCGGGGATGACGGCGCCGAGGGCGTTGAGCACCTTGCCGCTCGCCGCGCGGGTGGAGACGTCCTTGCCTGCCTCGAAGACGGGGAGTGCCTCTTCGATGCCCTCCGGCAGCTCGCCGGTGAGGAGGCGGTCGAGGAGCTGCTTGCGCTCCGGGTTGGCCGCTGCCCAGGCGTCGAAGCCCTTCTGCCATTCAGCGCGCTGCTCTGCGCCGCGCTCGACGGCCTTGCGGGTGTGCTCGATGACCTCGGGGGCGACGTCGAAGTTCTTGTCGGGGTCGAAGCCGAGGACCTCCTTGACGGCGCGCAGCTCGTCTGCGCCGAGAGCGGAGCCGTGGATCTTGCCCGTGTTCTGCTTCTTCGGGGCCGGCCAGCCGATGATCGTCTTCAGGATGATCAGCGACGGCTTGTCCGTGACGCCCTTGGCGGCCTCGATGGCGGCGTGCAGCTCCTGCACGTCCTCCTCGTAGACGCCCGTCTTCTTCCAGTCGACGACCTGGACGTGCCAGTGGTACGCCTCATAGCGTGCCTTCACGTCCTCGGTGAACGCGATGTTGGTGTCGTCCTCGATGGAGATCTGGTTGCTGTCGTAGATCGCGATGAGGTTGCCGAGCTGCTGGTGGCCGGCGAGCGAGGACGCCTCGCTGCTCACACCCTCCTGCAGGTCGCCGTCGCCGGCGATCACGTAGACGAAGTGGTCGAACGGGCTGGTGCCCGGCTCGGCGTCCGGGTCGAACAGACCGCGCTCGAAGCGGCTGGCGTATGCGAAGCCAACCGACGAGGAGATGCCCTGGCCGAGCGGGCCAGTGGTGATCTCGACGCCATCCGTGTGGCCGTACTCCGGGTGACCGGGCGTGAGCGAGCCCCACGTGCGGAGCTTCTCCAGGTCGTCGAGCTCCAGGCCGTATCCGCCGAAGTAGAGCTGGATGTACTGCGTCAGCGAGCTGTGGCCCGCCGAGAGGATGAAGCGGTCCCTGCCGAGCCAGTGCTGGTCGTGCGGATCGCGGCGCATCACCTTCTGGAAGAGGAGGTAGGCGGCTGGTGCGAGACTCATGGCGGTTCCGGGATGCCCGTTGCCCACCTTCTCGACTGCGTCCGCCGCGAGGACGCGAGCGGTGTCTACTGCCTTGTTGTCAATGGGATCCCATTGCAGAGCTGCCACGTGAAAACTGACCCTTCGTAGAAAATGGTGAGGGCCGTCATGGTCCCGCACCGGTTGAGGTAGTGCGCGCCGTGGACGTCATCGGCGCCGGATTCGCATCCGTTCGACTCCTACAAAAGGACACGGGGATCTGCGGGTTCCGGCTGGCGAGCATCTCCAAGTATAGGTAACACACACGAAACGTGGGGTGTTCCCTCGGCCGGTTGTGGATAAGCCGTGAGCGGAGTAGGCGGGGGAGGGCCGGGCGGCGGTATCGTAGAATCGCTTGGGGAATCGGTCTGATCGTTAGAGGAGCAATGGACGTCGCTGTAGAGAGCCGTGTCGAATCGGGCCGAATCGGCTTCAGCCGCAAGGTCAAGGCCTACTTCTCTCTGACGAAGCCGCGTGTCGTCGAGTTGCTTCTCGTTACGACCGTGCCGACGATGATCCTCGCGGCCAACGCCATCCCGAACCTGTGGCTGGTGCTCGCCACCGTGATCGGCGGATACATGTCCGCCGGCTCGGCAGGCGCGTTCAACTGCTACATCGATCGCGACATCGACCGCGTGATGAAGCGCACCAAGAACCGCCCGCTGGTCACCGGCGAGCTGACCGACCGCGAGGCGCTGGTCTTCGCGTACGCCCTCGGCGTCGCATCCGTGCTCGTGCTCGGCTTCTTCACCAACTGGCTCGCGGCAGGGCTCTCCCTCGTCGCGATCCTGCTCTACGTGGTCTTCTACACGCTGATCCTGAAGCGCCGCACCCCGCAGAACATCGTCTGGGGCGGCATCGCCGGATGCATGCCCGTGCTGATCGGCTGGGCGGCCGTCACCGGTTCGCTCGCCTGGCCGGCGTTCATCCTGTTCGGCGTCATCTTCCTCTGGACGCCCCCGCACTACTGGCCGCTGTCGATGAAGTACCGCGACGACTACAAGGAGGCAGGGGTTCCGATGCTCGCGGTCGTCCGCGGTCGCGCCGTCGTCGGCCTGCAGGTCATCCTGTACGCGTGGGCGATGGTCGCCTGCTCGCTGCTGCTCATCCCCGTCGCCCACATGGGGCTCGTCTACACCACGATCTCCGTGGTCGTCGGCGGCTGGTTCCTGTACGAGTCGCACCGCCTCTACAACCTGGCGATCCGCCACGCCGCGGTGTCGCCGATGCGCGTGTTCCACGGTTCCATCGCCTACCTGACGCTGATCTTCCTCGCTGTCGCGATCGACCCGCTGCTGCCGTTCTGACCATGACCGTGCTGCGCACAGAACGTCTGGTTCTGGATGCGCCGCGCGAGTCGGACATCGACGCCGTGTATGCGGCGTGCCAAGACCAGGTGATCCAGCAGTGGATCCCGTTGGCCTCTCCGTACACGCACAAGAACGCGGAGTTCTTCGTCCGCAGCTACGTGCCCCACGGCGCGGCGAGCGGGCGGTTCACGGTCTGGGCGTACCGCATCGGCGACGGCGGGCTGCTCGGTGTGATCGAGGTGCGCAAGGACGAGGCGGCCGGGTCCGCATCCGTCGGCTGCTGGCAGGTTCCGGATGCGCGGGGACACGGCTACATGCGCGAGGCGCTCTCCCGCGTGGTCGCGCACGCGCTCGACCCGGACGGGATGGGGTTCTCCCGGTTGCGCTGGGAGTACCTGGTCGGCAACGAGCGGAGCAAACGGCTCGCGATGGACGTCGGTTTCGTCTTCGACCAGGCGAGCGCGCACACTGTCGACTTTCGTGGTGAGTCGCGGGGTGCGGTCGTCGGCGTCCTGACCGGCCCAGCGGCCCCTGCGCCAGCACGGTCCGCTGGCTGACCCGGTCTCGAGGGTCGTCAGTCCGCGTCGTGTCGTTCTGCGAGAAAGCGCTCGCGCTGCTCGTCCTGCCCCCTGAGCATCGCGTCGTACTCGTCTTCCAGCTCGCCGATCCTGCGGCCCGTGTACGCGACATTCTCGCTGGCGGTATCCGTGACGCGACGGAGTTCCGCGCGGAAGCCAGGGTCGTCGACCACGCCCTTGTGAGCGCCCAGACCGTAGAGCTCCTCTGCGACCTGGTTGATTCGGGAGCGGTAGTGGCCGATGTACTGTTCGGCCGAATCTATTCGCATTCGTGCGGCACTGCGCTCCTGGTCGTGGGCGTCCTCCAGCTCCGAGAGCGATCCGTAGGTCACCATGCGATGCTGTTCACCCCCTGGGCGTAGTCGCTCTCAGACCTCAGTTCGCCGAGCCCGCGCTCCACGGTGTCTGCCACGGCGCCGGCGAGGACCGAATTGCCGAGATCAGCGCTGCCGATGGTGACTCCGATGCCCGTGCTCGCTGAAGCAACGACGGTGGACTCGCTGATCTTCACGGCGGCGTTGTTCGCGTGGACGATCGGCGGCATCAGGGCGTTCAGAAGCTGAACCGCTGCACCGTGGATCTGGGCTTCGATCCAGTCCTGGACGTCGTGGACGCCGGTCCGCATCTCACGGTCGATTCCGTCGAAGAGTTCCTGCACGAATTCTGCGGGATCCATGATGAGACTTCTCCTATCTGCCGAGTCCGAAAGTGACAGCCCACTGCGCATCCTGCTCCAGGGTGTGACGCACGGACTGGGCGATACCCTCACTGAGCTGGCCCACCCGTTCGATGTGGCGTTCGACCCGGGCACTGACGGCCCACACGGCGTCCTCATCGACGTTCTGGTGTACATGCAAGCGGTGCATCTCGATGCAGTGCTCGATGTCGTAGGCGGTGATCGTGGGCAGAACGGCGGCTGAGTTCTTAGCCTCCAGCAGGCCCTCCTCCATCCGGGGGATGATGCGGCCATTGGCCTGCTTGATCTCGGTAAGCGCGGTCGCGGTATTGCCGATGCTCGCCGCGAGGCTCAGCGCGGCGACCGAGTTGACCGCCACCATCGCCCCGGACGCGTTCGAGGCCAGCGACTTCATCGATGCCGGGTTCCTGGCGATGCCGGCGACCGCCAGCAGGGCGGGGGACAGGGCTGCGGACGCCCCGGGAAGGAGAGAATCGACGACGTTGGCGAGAATGTCGTCAAGGCGATGGCCTTTCGTCCCGGCGGCTGTGACCGACCCATCCGGCTCGAACGAGAACGCGCCGCCCTTTCCGATGTTGTGATAATCCAACGCCGAGCGGCCACGCTCATCGGTCACGAAGTCGGCAGCGCCGGTCCGGTTGACGTACAGATTGCCGATGGGGTCCCACTCGTTCACGTAGTTGTGCAGCCGCAACCTGCCCGACTTCTGATCGGCCTCCAGTCGCGTCTTCGCCTCGGAGGACAACCACTCCCACGGGTCTGGCCCGTTGAAGGTCGTCGCGCTCCAGTTGTTCTCCGCGGCCACCAGCAACGCGAGGAACCCACCGAGCGAATGCCCCGCAGCCTCGATAGACGAGTCGGGATGCGCCTTGTTCACCCGGTCTGCGAATCGCCGAGCATCCGCCACCTGACTCAGCGGGCCCTGCGTGCCCCCGACGACCGTCTCGACATCCTCCAACAGGTCAGCTCGGTGCTCCGGATTGGTGCCCGCGTACGACACGACGATCTGCGACAGGTCCGGCACGCCATCCACGACGGGCACGACAGCCATCGCCTGGAAGCCGTTCGCAGGGTGATCCTCGGTGTCGATCACCTGGAAGGCCTGGGTGTGGTCGCCTGCACTCACGGTGAATGCCCTGCCCGCCGCATATGGAGGATCTTCTATGAGACGGTCCACTCGGTAGGCATGTTCCGAGATGCCCATGTATTCTTCGGCAGTCGTCACTCGATGACCTCCGACGTCCCGTCACTATAGACAACTGTCAGAGGAAGATGACCGGAGGGCGTGGGCGCGGGCGGGGGCATGCCGTTATCTCCGACAAAACCCGGGCCGGTGGCTGGACCGATGATGACCTGATAGTCCACACCGTCTACCGTGGCCACGGCGTTCACACACCACGGGACGCCAACGCCCGGCCTGCTGCCGTCACGGGTGAACCGGACGGTTTCGACGTTGGGTTGGTACTCGCTGCGAAAGTAGAGCGCGGCGTCTCGCTGCATTTCGCGCACGGGAGGGTCTGGCGTCATGAGGCGATCTCCAATCAGTGAACAGGCCGACAGGCCGACGATCAGCCCGACGGCGAGCAGAGCGGCGCTCACCATTCGAAACACACGTACAGGCAGAGGGCTCTGGACGTTGAGGTTCCAACCGTGCGAGCGAGCCGCGATAACCGCGGGGTTGTTGCCGGTCGTCACTCGACCACCTCCGACGTTCCGTCGCTGTAGACCACCGTCAGCGGGAGGTTCGGGGCAGGTGGCAGCGGTTCGGGAGGCCTGCCGGTGCCGCCTACGAACGCTGGACCTGTGTCCGGCCCGATGATCACGAAGTAGTCGTCGCCCGCGACTGTTGCGATCGCATTCGCTCGCCATGGCGCGCCGAGCCCCCCGCGGCTCCCATCTTGGGTGAACTTGACCTTTTCGACGTTCGGTTGGTACTCGTCGCGGAAGTAGAGCGCGGACGCTCGCTGCTGTTCCAACACAGGAGGGTCCGGTGTCATGAGGCGATCTCGTACCAACGAGCACGCAGTCAGGCCAACGATCAGAGTGACGCCTAGCAGCGCCGCGCCCACCGCTCGTCGTGTTCTTCGCCTGTCTCCGCGCTTGCGCGACGTCGATCGGTGCACGTGAGTCCGCGACGAAGTGCTCGCGACTCGACCGCTGGAATGATGCAGCGACATATTAGACGTGACCATACCAGAGCGAACGCTCCCGATCCAGCCCCGAGCGGGCGCGACCGAGGGGCCGGGCGCAGCGCAGGGGAGAAATCGCCGAGCCGCGCATGCGGCGCTCGGCGTCGTGACTCAGCCGTCAGGCGACGGCAGCCCCGCGCTCCATTGACGCCGCGTCCGCCTGGCCGGCGGCGACCGGCGCCTTCAGTGACAGCACGACGGCGGTCATGGCTGCGGCGAGCATGGCAGCGAGCATCATGTGGATGCCGACCAGGACGCCGGGTAGCCCTGTGTTCGCCTGGATCAGGCCGACCGCGATCTGCAGGACCTCGACCGCGAGCAGGTACATCGTGTAGCGGTGCACGCGCGTGCCGCGGATGCGGAGGGACGCCACGACCAGCACGAGCGTCAGAGCGAACGTCACATAGGCGGGGATGGCGTGCACGTGCTGCAGGATCTCCGGGTTGAGATCGTTCCTGGGCGCGTTCGCGTCTCCGGCGTGCGGTCCCGAGCCCGTGGTCAGGATGCCCACGATGATCGTCACGGCGACGACGAAGCTGGTGATGTGCGCGACGACGGCGAACCACGCCGGCACGGCGCGCATCCGGGGCCCAGGGGTCGTGTACAGGCGGAACAGGAACGTGGTGCACAGCGCGACGAGCACGATCGAGACCACGAAGTGCAGGCCGACGACGTACGGGTTCAGCTCGGTGAGCACGCTCAGGCCGCCGATGACCGCCTGGGCGGGGATGCCGAGTCCGGCGAGCAGGGTGAGCCAGAAGAGGTCCTTGCGCTCCTTGCGGAGGCGAAGAATGGCGACGAACGCCACGATCGCCACGATCCCGAGCAGAACGCCCAGCAGCCGGTTGCCGAACTCGATGACGCCGTGGATGCCCATCTCCGGCGTGTTCACCAGCGAATCGGCCGTGCACTTGGGCCAGGTGGGGCAGCCGAGACCGCTCGACGTGAGGCGGACGAGGCCGCCTGTGCCGACCAGAACGATCTGCCCGACGAGGTAGATCCACGCGATGACCTTCAGGCGAATGTCCACGCGGTCGGGCAGCCAGGCGATGATGCGCTTCATTCTGGGTCTGTTTTCCTTGCTTCTTGGTCGGATACTCGGGCAACGCGCAGGCGCGTCTCTACTATTACCGGTCCGCACCTGTAGAATTGGTGGGTTCGAGAAACGCGCCCGATGCGCGTGCCTGCAGCTTCTTGCAGCCGGGGCGACGAAGCCCGAGTCTCCGAACAGTTTAGGTACGCACACCAGCCACCCGCACAATCACGACGCTTGTGCAGGTCGTGTATTCGACCTGTCCGAGGGAATGAGCCGGAATGATAGCCGGTTACGAGTGGAAGGAAACGAGGTAGATATGTCAGACATCCTGATCGACCGCCCCGAACTCGAGAGCCTTGGGCAATACGAGTTCGGCTGGGCGGACTCCGACACGGCGGGGCAGTCCGCGCGTCGAGGGATCTCGCCTGAGGTGGTGACCGATATCTCCGCGCTCAAGAACGAGCCGGACTGGATGCGCGAGCGTCGCCTCAAGGCGCTGCAGCTCTTCGAGCGCAAGCCGATGCCCACCTGGGGTGCCGATCTCTCCGAGATCGACTTCGACAACATCAAGTACTTCGTGCGGTCCACGGAGAAGCAGGCCCAGACCTGGGAAGACCTGCCGGAGGACATCCGCAACACGTACGAGAAGCTCGGCATCCCCGAGGCGGAGCGTCAGCGCCTCGTCGCCGGCGTGGCTGCTCAGTACGAGTCGGAGGTCGTCTACCACCAGATCCGCGAGGACCTGGAGCAGCAGGGCGTCATCTTCCTCGACACCGACACCGCGCTCAAGCAGTACCCCGAGATCTTCCAGGAGTACTTCGGAACGGTGATCCCGGCAGGCGACAACAAGTTCGCCGCGCTGAACACCGCCGTGTGGTCCGGCGGCTCGTTCGTCTACGTCCCGAAGGGCGTGCACGTCGAGATCCCGCTGCAGGCATACTTCCGCATCAACACGGAGAACATGGGGCAGTTCGAGCGCACGCTGATCATCGCGGACGAGGACAGCTACGTGCACTACATCGAGGGCTGCACGGCTCCGATCTACAAGTCCGACTCTCTACACTCCGCCGTGGTCGAGATCATCGTCAAGAAGAACGCCCGCGTGCGCTACACGACCATCCAGAACTGGTCGAACAACGTGTACAACCTCGTCACCAAGCGCGCGACGGCGGCCGAGGGCGCGACCATGGAGTGGATCGACGGCAACATCGGCTCCAAGGTCACGATGAAGTACCCGTCGATCTACCTGATGGGGGAGCACGCCAAGGGCGAGACCCTGTCCGTCGCGTTCGCCGGCCCGGGCCAGCACCAGGACGCCGGCGCGAAGATGATCCACATGGCGCCGTACACGCAGTCGTCGATCGTCTCCAAGTCGATCGCGCGCGGCGGTGGCCGCGCAGGCTACCGCGGTGAAGTGCGCGTGGATGCGAACGCGCATCACGCGGCCAACACGGTGCGCTGCGACGCTCTCCTGGTCGACTCGATCTCCCGCTCCGACACATACCCGGCGATCGACATCCGTGTCGACGACGTGCAGCTCGGGCACGAGGCGACCGTGTCGCGCGTGAGCGAGGAGCAGCTGTTCTACCTGATGTCCCGCGGTCTCCCTGAGGACGAAGCCATGGCGATGATCGTGCGCGGCTTCATCGAACCGATCGCCAGGGAGCTCCCGATGGAATACGCACTCGAACTCAACAAGCTCATCGAGATGGGCATGGAAGGCTCTGTCGGCTAAATGACCACCGCCACCCCGAAGACCATCGAAACCGCGGGAACGGCAGCGCCGAAGCACATGCGCAGCGCTGTGCCCGTTCAGACCCGCTCCGACCGTTTCAAGTCCACCGTCGTCTCCGAGTTCCCGGATGTCACCGGCCGCGAGGCCGTCTGGAAGTACACGCCGGTCGCCCGCCTCGCCGAGCTCATCTCCGGCGAGCTGGACGGCGCGCCGTACGTCTTCGACGCGACCGTCGCATCCGGTGTCAGCACCGAATGGGTCGACCGTGACGACGCGCGCATCGGCAGTGCGGGCACGCCGGAGGACCGGGCGTCCGCGAACGCCTGGACCGCCTTCCAGCAGGCGCTCGTCATCTCCGTCACCGGGGACGACGACAAGGAGCTCACCCTCACCCGCTCCGCGCTCGGCAGCGGTCCCCGTGCGGCGCACACCGTCGTCGTGGCCGCGCCGAACAGCCGTGCGACGCTCATCCTGCAGAACAGCGGGGCGGCGCACCTCACCGAGAACGTCGAGTTCGTCCTCGGCGACGGCGCGCACCTCACGGTCGTGACCGTGCAGGAGTGGGACGACGACGCACTCCACGTCGCGACCCACTTCGCCAGCATCGGCAAGGACGCGCTTCTCAAGCACGTCGCAGTCACGCTCGGCGGCGGGGTCGTCCGGCTCAACCCGTCCGCGCACCTCGCGGGCGAGCGCGCGGACGCCGAGCTCTACGGCGCGTACTTCGCCGACGCAGGCCAGCACCTCGAGCAGCAGGTGTACGTCTTCCACGACGCCCCGGCCACCCGCAGCCGCGTCACATACAAGGGCGCACTACAGGGCGTCGGAGCGCGCACGGTGTGGATCGGCGACGTGCTGATCGGCCCGAAGGCCGTCGGCACGGACACCTACGAGCAGAACCGCAACCTGGTGCTCACGGACGGCGCCCGCGCCGACTCCGTGCCCAACCTGGAGATCGAGACAGGCGACATCGTCGGGGCAGGCCACGCGAGCGCGACAGGCCGATTCGACGACGAGCAGCTCTTCTACCTGCAGTCCCGCGGGATCACGGAGGACGAGGCGCGCCGCCTGGTCGTCCGCGGCTTCCTCGCGGAGATCGTGCAGCAGATCGGCTCGCCTGCACTGCAGGAGCGCCTGCACGCGGCCATCGAGGCCGAGCTCGAGTCCGTCGTCACGGTGGGGAGCTGATGGGCACGCGCGTCTGCTCCGCCGACGAGCTGGTGGTCGACCAGGCCACCCGCGTCGTCGTCGAAGGCACCCCCATCGCCGTCGTCAAAGACTCGGCAGGAGCGATCCACGCCATCGGCGACACCTGCACGCACGGCGAGATCTCGCTATCCGAGGGTTTCGTCGAGGGCGAGACGCTCGAGTGCTGGGCGCACGGCTCGCAATTCTCCCTCCTCACCGGAAAGCCCATGAACCTACCGGCGTACGAGCCGGTCCCCGTCTACCAGGTCGAGCTCATCGACGGTGACGTCTACATCGACCCGAACGCAACGAAAGAGATTTAGTCCATGTCAGTCCTTGAGATCCGCGACCTGCACGTCACCGTCGAGACGGAGCAGGGCGTCAAGCCCATCCTGAACGGCGTCGACCTGACCATCCGCGAGGGCGAGATCCACGCGATCATGGGCCCGAACGGCTCTGGCAAGTCCACCCTCGCGTACACGATCGCCGGGCACCCGAAGTACACCGTCACCGGTGGCACCATCACGCTCGACGGCGAGGACGTCCTCGCGATGACCGTGGACGAGCGCGCCCGCGCCGGCCTGTTCCTCGCCATGCAGTACCCGGTGGAGATCCCCGGGGTGACCAACACCAACTTCCTGCGCACCGCGAAGACCGCCATCGACGGCGAGGCGCCCTCGATCCGTTCCTGGGTCAAGGATGTCCGCGAGTCGATGGGCAAGCTCCGCATGGACTCGTCCTTCGCAGAGCGCAACGTCAACGAGGGCTTCTCCGGTGGAGAGAAGAAGCGCAACGAGATCCTCCAGCTCGAGCTCCTCAAGCCGAAATTCGCGGTGCTCGACGAGACCGACTCCGGCCTCGACGTCGATGCGCTGAAGGTCGTCTCCGAGGGCGTCAACCGTGCCAAGGAGAACACCGGACTCGGCATCCTGCTCATCACGCACTACACGCGCATCCTGCGCTACATCAAGCCGGACTTCGTGCACGTCTTCGTCGCCGGCCGCGTGGCGGAGCAGGGCGGCCCAGAGCTGGCTGACCGGCTCGAGGAAGAGGGCTACGACCGCTTCGTGGACGCTCCGGAGCCGGCCAAGGCCGACGCCGCTGAGCTGACAGAGGCGTAGGCTTCCGGTATGCCCGCCACGCTGAGCCCCGCGCTCTTCGACCAGGTCGAAGAGGCGCTGAAGAACGTCATGGACCCCGAACTCGGGATCAACGTCGTCGACCTCGGCCTCATCTACGACCTGGCCTGGGACGACGAGAACAACGCCCTCATCATCTCGATGACGCTGACGAGCGCCGGCTGCCCACTCACCGATGTGCTCGAAGAGCAGACGGCTGAGAGCCTGGACGGCATCGTCGAGGCGTTCCGCATCAACTGGGTGTGGATGCCGCCGTGGGGTCCGGAGCGGATCACCGACGACGGGCGCGACATGATGCGCGCTCTCGGCTTCGCCATCTAGCGACACACACTGTGCGAGTGGTCCCGGACCGCCGCGAGCCCCGGCTCGTGCGCGGTCCGGGACCACTGGCGTGAACACGACACTTTACGAACGAATGGATTGACTGTGCTTGCCGTGCAAGACCTCGAGCTCCGAGTCGGAGCCCGGTTGCTCATGGAGAACGTGAGCTTCCGTGTCGCGCCCGGCGACAAGATCGGTCTCGTCGGCCGAAACGGAGCAGGGAAGACCACCCTCACCAAGGTGCTGGCCGGCGACCTGCTGCCCAACGGCGGCAAGGTGGACCGCACGGAGGAGCTCGGCTATCTGCCGCAGGACCCGCGCTCCGGCAACCTGGAAGACCTGGCTCGCACCCGCATTCTGGATGCTCGTGGCCTCGGCTCGATCGTCCTCGGCATGCAGCAGGCGACCGTCGACATGGCGAGCACGGACGAGAAGGTCTCCGCCGCCGCCATGAAGAAGTACGGCACGTTGGAGGAGCGCTTCCACATGCTGGGCGGCTACGCGGCCGAGGCGGAGGCCGCATCCATCGCGAGCAACCTCAACCTGCCCGATCGCATCCTCGACCAGCCGCTGAAGACGCTCTCCGGTGGTCAGCGCCGCCGCATCGAGCTCGCGCGCATCCTGTTCTCCGACGCGCGCACGATGATCCTCGACGAGCCCACCAACCACCTCGACGCCGACTCGGTGATCTGGCTGCGGGAGTTCCTCAAGAATTACACCGGCGGCTTCATCGTGATCTCGCACGACGTGGAGCTGGTCGGGGAGACCGTCAACCGCGTCTTCTATCTGGATGCGAACCGCCAGGTCATCGACATCTACAACATGGGCTGGAAGCACTACCAGCGCCAGCGCGCCGCCGACGAGGAGCGCCGCAAGAAGGAGCGCGCCAACGCCGAGAAGAAGGCGGGCGTGCTGCAGTTGCAGGCGGCCAAGTTCGGTGCGAAGGCGAGCAAGGCGGCCGCGGCCCACCAGATGGTGGCCCGCGCGGAGAAGCTGCTGGCCGGCCTCGAGGACGTGCGCGCCGTCGACCGCGTCGCCAAGCTGCGTTTCCCGACCCCAGCGCCCTGCGGCCGCACGCCGCTGCAGGCGAGCGACCTGTCCAAGAGCTACGGCTCGCTGGAGATCTTCACCGCCGTCGACCTCGCGATCGACCGCGGCTCCAAGGTGGTCGTGCTCGGCCTCAACGGTGCGGGCAAGACCACGCTGCTCCGGATGCTCGCCGGGGTCGACAAGCCGGACACCGGCCAGGTGGAGCCCGGCCACGGCCTCCGCATCGGCTACTACGCGCAGGAGCACGAGACGATCGACGTCGAGCGCTCCGTGCTGCAGAACATGATGTCGGCGTCACCGAACCTGGCAGAGACCGAGGCTCGCCGCGTGCTCGGCTCGTTCCTGTTCACCGGCGACGACTCGCACAAGCCTGCCGGGGTCCTCTCCGGCGGCGAGAAGACGCGTCTCGCCCTGGCGATGATCGTGGTCTCCGGCGCCAACGTGCTGCTGCTCGACGAGCCGACCAACAACCTGGACCCCGCGAGCCGTGAGGAGATCCTGGATGCGCTGGCGCACTACGAGGGTGCCGTCGTCCTGGTCAGCCACGACGAGGGCGCAGTCGAGGCTCTGAACCCGGAGCGCGTCCTCATCCTGCCCGACGGCGTCGAGGACCACTGGAACAAGGACTACCTGGAACTGATCTCGCTGGCCTAGCGGCCGCGTGCGCTCTGCGTGCTGAGTGCGGGTTCTCCCGCGCTCAGCGCGCGGCGTCGATCAGCTCGTCCTCCACGTCGGAGTCCGTGCGCTTCAGCGCGCGCTTCCGCTGCCGCTCCGCGGCCTTGGCCTGCTCTTCGGGGGTGTGCTCGTTGCGCTTGCGGTACTCCGTGAGCAGCGCGTAGCCGAGGCCGAAGAACCCGATCAGGGCGAAGATGATCCACTGGATCATGTACGACCAGTGGAGGCCCTCATCCTGGGTGGGAGGGTCGGTCACGGTGGGCGTCGGCGTGGAGGCCGGAGACGGCTTCTGCGAGTCGAGCAGGCCGTACGCGCCGGTGTACACGTCGTCCGTGTCGAGCTTCGACTTCACCACGGAGAGCTGGATGGTGCCGACCTGACGGCCGACCGCGGTGCGGCCCGGGATGGACGGCTCGCTGGCCTTGAGACGGGCGACGACGGTGACCGTGCCGGACGGGGCGGCGGGAACGTGGTCGGGCGCATCCGTGGTGTTGCCCGTCGGCACCCACCCGCGGTCGACGATGAACAGCGCGCCGTCCGCCGTGCGCAGCGGGGTGAGCACTTCGAAGCCTGGGCTGCCGTTGAACGGCCGGTTGCGCACCAGGAGTTCCTGGTCCTTCTCGTAGGTGCCGGTGACCTGAACGCGCGTCCATTCCTGGCCGGGCTGGTACGCGGTGAGGTCGGAGAGTTCGTCGGTGAGCGGGACGGGCTTCGAGTAGAAGTTGTCCGAGATGAGCGCGTTCGCGGCCGCGGCCTCTTTACTGCGGGCGAGCTGCCATGCGGACAGGCAGCCGCAGGCGATCGCGAAGGCGACGGCGAACGCCAGGTAGCCGAGCCAGCGCCGGGAGAACGCGAATCGCCAGCTGCCGTCGTTTCTGCCCGCGTCTGTGGCGGTGTCCCTGCCGGCGCCGCCGCCGCTCACGCCGTCGTCCTCTCGGACACGGGATGCACGCTCAGTGGGAAGTCGCGGGCGCCCAAGAACTCTCTCAGGAAGTCGACGTGCTCGTCGCAGGCGAGCCAGACTTTCACGCGGTCCTCCGTGTGGATCTTCGGGTTGCGCCACTCGATGCGCCAGGACGCCTGCTCGCGACAGTTCGCTCGCGAGCAGGTCAGTGGTTCCGGTTCACCGAAGCCGATCACTCGTCCGTGTCCTTCGTGTCGTCGCGGGGTCCCGCCGGTGGCGGAGGGGTCATGGGAAGGATATTCCCCGGACGCTGAACTTCCGCTCGACGAGGGTCGGTGGAGACGTTAGCGACGACGACGGCGAAGTACGGGAGGAAGATGGCGCCGATGAGGGGGATGATCGCCCACCAGCCCGGCACGAACAGGATCGCGAAGATGCAGAGCACACGGATTCCCATGGCGACCGAATACTTGATCATCCGGTGTCGTCGCTCTTCGTCGGGTGAGAGCGGAAGATTCGTGATCGACTGGTGTGGCTGCTTCATGTGCGTTGGTCCAAGACTACGTCCATAAACTGGTGATCGTTTCTATTGAGAGGAAAATGCATGACTACCCAGCGCACCGTGCTCGTCACAGGAGGAAACCGCGGAATCGGCTACGCCATCGCGGAGGAGTTCCTGGCCCAGGGCCACAGGGTCGCCGTCACGGCGCGCTCGGGCGAAGGCCCTGACGGTGCGCTCACCGTGCGCGCCGACGTCACAGACGCCGCGGCGGTGGACGCGGCGTTCACGGAGATCGAGGAGAAGCTCGGCCCTGTCGAGGTGGTCGTCGCCAACGCGGGGATCACCCGCGACACCCTCCTGATGCGCATGACGGACGAGGACTTCGACACGGTGGTCGACACGAACCTCGGCGGCTCGTTCCGTGTCGTGAAGCGCGCATCCAAGGGGATGCTCAAGGCCAGGTTCGGCCGCATCGTGTTCATCTCCAGCGTTGTCGGCCTCTACGGCAGCGCCGGCCAGGTCAACTACGCAGCCTCCAAGGCCGGGCTGGTCGGCATGGCCCGCTCGATCACCCGCGAGCTCGGAGGGCGAGGGATCACTGCGAACGTGGTGTCGCCCGGCTTCATCGAGACCGACATGACGGCCGCCCTGCCGGAGACCCAGCAGGCCGAGTACAAGCGCAACATCCCCGCAGCGCGCTTCGCAACGGCGAACGAGGTCGCGAAGGTCGTGGCGTGGGTCGCCGGCGATGACGCCGGCTACATCTCCGGCGCCGTCATCCCCGTCGACGGCGGCCTCGGCATGGGGCACTGAGCCCGCCGCGGTCAGCCGCGCAGCCCCAGCAGGGGAAGCACCTGGGAGAGGTCCTGGCGGTCGATCACCACGTCGGCCTCGGCGCGCACCTTCGGCTTAGCGTTGAACGCGATCGCCAGGCCGGCGACCGCCATCATCCGCAGGTCGTTCGCGCCGTCGCCGATCGCGACCGTCCGAGCCAGCGGGATGTCCGCCTGATCCGCCCAGGCGCGCAGTGCGGCGGCCTTGGCCTCCGCATCCACGACCCCGCCTGTCACGGCTCCGGTGAGGACGCCGTCGACGACCTCGAGCCGGTTGGCGCGCCAGTGGTCGAGGCCGAGGCGTTCGCCGAGCGGGTCGAGGGTTTCGTGGAAGCCGCCGGAGACGACGCCGACGACGCCGCCCGCGGCGTGTACGCCCGCGATCAGTTCTGGCACGCCATCGGTGACCGTGATGCGCTCTCCGACGCGTGAGAACACGGACGAGGGGAGTCCGGCGAGGGTCTTGACCCGTGCGCGCAGGCTCTGCTCGAAGTCGAGCTCTCCGCGCATCGCACGCTCGGTGACCTCCGCCACCTCCTGGCGCGCGCCTGCCTCCTCTGCCAGAAGCTCGATCACCTCGTCGTGGATGAGGGTCGAGTCGGCGTCGAGGACGACAAGGAAGCGCGGGGCGCTGCGTGGTGCGGTGGAAGGGGATGCTGTTGGGTGATCACTGCCGGTCATGGAACGACGTGCACTCCCTTGCCGACCACGGTGAGACCGGAGTCGGTGACGGTGAAGCCTCGTGCGCGGTCGCGCTCGGGGTCGACGCCGATGGATGCGCCCTCCGCCACCACCACGTCCTTGTCCAGGATCGCGCGGCCGACGAACGCGTTGGCGCCGATCACCGCGCGCTCGAACACGACGGAGTCGACGACCTTGGCGCCGGAGTCCACCTTCGCCCACGGTCCGAGGACGCTGCGCTCGAGGTGTGCGCCGGAGATCACGGAGCCGAGCGACACGATCGAGTCGATGGTCGTGCCGAGCGCTCCGCGGCCGTCGCGGACGATCTTCGCCGGGGGAGAGTTCAGCACCTGGCTGAAGATCGGCCACTCGCGGTTGTACAGGTTGAACACCGGAAGGGCGGAGATGAGGTCCTGGTGGGCTTCGAAGAACGAGTCGATCGTTCCCACATCCCGCCAGTAGTACCGATCGCGGTCGGTCGAGCCCGGCACGTCGTTGCGGTTGAAGTCGTAAACAGCGGCCTCGTCGCGCGACACGAAGTCCGGAATGATGTCGCCGCCCATGTCGTGGTTGGAGTCAGGGCGGTCGCCGTCGCGCACGACGGCGTCGATCAGGGCGTCGGCGTCGAAGACGTAGTTGCCCATGGATGCGAGCACCTCGTCCGGCGAGTCAGGCAGCCCGATCGGGTCACTCGGCTTTTCTCTGAACGCGCTGATGCGGTCTGCCCGTTCCGGGTCGACCTCGATCACGCCGAACTGGTCGGCGAGACCGATCGGCTGCCGGATCGCAGCCACGGTCGCCGGTGCGCCGGAGGCGATGTGGGCCTCGATCATCTGGCCGAAGTCCATCCGGTATACGTGGTCTGCTCCGACGACGACCACGATGTCGGGCTTCTCGTCGCGCAGCAGGTTGAGGCTTTGCAGGATGGCGTCGGCCGATCCACTGAACCAGCGCTTGCCCAGGCGCTGTTGCGCAGGCACGGACGCGATGTACGAGTTGAGCATGCCGTCGAGGCGCCAGGTCTGCGAGACGTGACGGTCGAGGCTGTGCGACTTGTACTGCGTCAGCACGACGATCTGGCGCAACTGCGAATTGATGAGGTTCGAGAGCGCGAAGTCGATGAGGCGGTACTGTCCGCCGAACGGAACGGCCGGCTTCGCGCGGTCGGCCGTCAACGGCATCAACCGCTTCCCTTCGCCACCCGCGAGAACTATGCCGAAGATCTTCTTGCCTGCCATGCCACCACAGTAGAGGCAACATGCGACCTGTACTAGCGTTCACGACATGCGCGTTGATCTTCTGACCCGGGAATACCCGCCGGACATCTATGGCGGAGCCGGTGTCCACGTGACCGAGCTGGTGCGCGCGCTGCGCGCGGACACCGAGGTGCAGGTGCGCTGTTTCGGCGAGCCGCGCGACGAGGCGGACGTGCACGCATACCGCGTGCCGCATGAACTCGCTGGAGCGAATGCCGCGATCAGCACACTCGGGGTCGACCTGCAGATGGCGCAGGACTGCGGGGGAGCCGACCTGGTGCACTCGCACACCTGGTACGCGAACGGCGCCGGCCACATCGCGAAACTGCTGCACGGCATCCCGCACGTCGTCACCGCGCACAGCCTGGAGCCGCTGCGCCCGTGGAAGGCCGAGCAGCTCGGCGGCGGATACCGCGTGTCGAGCTGGGCGGAGAAGACGGCGTTCGAGGGCGCGGAACGCGTCATCGCGGTGAGCGAGGGGATGCGTCGCGACATCCTCGCCGCGTACCCCGCCCTCGACCCAGAGAAGGTGACCGTGATCTACAACGGCATCGACCTGGAGCGCTGGCGCCCACTCGACGACCAGGAGCGCGCGCGGGCGCTCGGCATCGACCCCGACCGACCTGCCGTGATCTTCGTCGGCAGGATCACCAGGCAGAAGGGTCTGCCGTACCTGCTGCGCGCTGCCAGGCTCCTGCCGCAAGAGGTCCAGGTCATCCTCTGCGCGGGGGCTCCGGACACGCCGGAGATCATGGCGGAGGTGACGCGTGGCGTCGAGCAGCTCCAGGAGGAGCGCGACGGCGTGGTGTGGATCGACAGGCTGCTGTCGCAGGAGGAGCTGCGGGTGGCGCTGACCGCATCCACTGTCTTCGTCTGCCCGTCCATCTACGAGCCGCTCGGGATCGTGAACCTGGAGGCGATGGCCTGCGGGCTGCCCGTCGTCGGCACGGCGACAGGAGGCATCCCCGAGGTGATCGTGGACGGCGTCACCGGCAGGCTCGTGCCCATCGCCCAGGCGACGGACGGCACAGGAACGCCGACCGATCCGGATGCGTTCGTCGCCGACCTGGCCGCCGCGCTGACCGAGGTGGTCGGCGACGGGGAGCGTGCTGCGCTGATGGGCAGCGCCGGCCGGTTGCGGGCGGAGACGGCGTTCAGCTGGGAGTCGATCGCGGAGCAGACACGGGAGCTGTACCGGTCCGTCACAGCCTGACGCCGCCGCTAGGCTAGAGGGTATGTCCAGCGTTCTCCAGCTTCACGATGTGTCCGTTGTCCGCGACGGGAATACGGTTCTCGACTCGGTGAACTGGACGGTGGAGCCAGACGAACGCTGGGTGGTCCTCGGACCGAACGGCGCAGGCAAGACCACGCTCCTGCAGATCGCCGCCGCTGCGCTGCACCCCACCTCCGGTGAGGCGGAAGTGCTCGGCGAGCCCATCGGCCACAGCGACCTGTCCGAGCTGCGCCCGCGGCTTGGCTTTGCGTCGAGCGCCCTCGCCAGGCGCATCCCGCGCAACGAGACAGTGCTCGACGTCGTGATGACGGCGGCGTACGCGGTCACGGGCCGGTGGAACGAGGAGTATGAGGAGATCGACGAGCGTCGCGCCCGCCGCGTGCTCGGCGAGTGGAACCTCGACCACCTGGCCGAGCGCTCCTTCGGCAGCCTGAGCGACGGCGAGCAGAAGCGCGTCCAGATCGCCCGCTCGGTGATGACGGACCCGGAGATCCTGCTGCTCGACGAGCCGGCGGCGAGCCTCGACCTCGGCGGCCGCGAGGAGCTGTTGCAGCTGCTCGGCGGATACGCCAGCGACGCCGACTCGCCCGCCATCGTCATGGTCACGCATCACGTCGAGGAGATCCCCCTCGGCTTCAACAGGGCCCTGCTGCTCGCGAACGGCGCTGTCGCCGCCCAGGGCACCCTCGACGAGGTCATCACCGCGGAGCGCCTCAGCGAGACGTTCGGTGTGGATGTCGACCTCACCGAGCAGGACGGCCGCTACGCCGTCCGGGCGCGTCGCGGCACCGCGGACTGAACATCTGCTAAACTCGATAGCTGGCCCACCAGCCGACATACTTTCCGCCCTGTGCTTCCACGCACGGGCACGACCGACAAATCACTACGCAACAAGGAAGTCCTGATGAAGACTGACATCCACCCCGACTACGCTCCGGTGGTTTTCCGCGACCTGGCCTCGGGTGCGACGTTCCTCACGCGCTCGACCGTGACGAGCGAGAAGACGATCGAGTGGGAAGACGGCACCGTCTACCCGGTGATCGACGTTGAGATCTCCTCGGAGTCGCACCCGTTCTACACGGGCAAGCAGCGCATCATGGACTCGGCCGGTCGCGTCGAGAAGTTCAACTCGCGCTACAAGAACTTCGGCAAGTAAGACTGCCAACGTCAAAGGCCCCGACCGTTCTGGTCGGGGCCTTCGTCGTTGGCGCCGCATCCGGGCGGCGCCAACGCGGATCAGTACGTGTACGTGGACGGGTTCGCGGCGATGATCGCGACGATCGCGATCGTGAAGATGATGCCGATCACGATCTCGGCGAAGCCGATGATGACGGCGGCGATGGCGAGGCCGCGGCCCTGCTCGCCGGTCTTCTTGATCTGGGAGAGGGCGACGAAGCCCAGGATGATGCCGACGATGTTCACGAAGAACGCCAGGATGAAGGCCACAATGGCCATGGTGTTGTAGCCGCGAGCTGCAGGGGCGCCCTGGTACGGCTGCTGGTACTGCGGCTGCTGCTGGGGCGGAAGGGGCTGTGGGTTGAGGTCTGAATCGCTCATACCCGTTATGTTACCGGTCAGCAGATTCTAAGCCAACCGACAGAAATACACACTTATGCATGGATTTCAGCGCAGCGGCCAGTCGCCGGACGTCGTGAAGTGCGGGTCGCGCACGCGGCGCATGTACTCCTGGAAGTCGGCGGCCTGCTCTCGGCACCAGTCCACCTGCATCCTGTGCAGCTCCGCCGCCTCGAAGGCGAGGGCTTCGGTGTGCACCCTGGCGAGCGCCTGCGCCACCCGGCCGGCCGCGATGGCGTCCGCGCCCGCATCGTGCGCGTCCGTGAGGTCGACGCCGTAGTAGGTCGCCGTGACCTCGAGCGTGCGCTTGCCTCTGCGGTACTTGTCCACGGCCTTGTCGATGACGAGAGGGTCGACTACGGGGCCGGGGGAGACGAGCGGGGCGACGCTGTGGCGACGCGCTTCGCGGTCGAGCAGTGTGAAGTCGTACGGCGCGTTGTACGCCACGACCGGGATGCCGCGGCTGAACAGGTCGCGGAGCGCCTCTACGATCTGCGCGGTGGCTGCTGAGGCGTGCATCCCGTTGCTGCGCGCGTGTTCGGTGGTGATGCCGTGCACCGCTGTGGCGCCGGCGGGAATCTCGACGCCGGGGTCGACGAGCCAGTCCTGTCGCTGCACGATCGTGCCGGTGTGGTCGAGAAGGCCGACATGCGCCGTGACGATGCGCGCCGACTCCACGTCGATGCCGGTGGTCTCCAGATCGAAGACGCCCAGTTCCTGATGCCACTCACTCATGGAATCAGCGTATGAGCGACCACTGTCAGCCCGGGGACCGACACGGCGAACCACGGATGCGCCCTGCCGGCTCCCAGCCGGGCGAGCGCGTCAGTTGTGCCGAGGCTCGATGTGCAGCCAGTAGAAGTTCTGCGTCCCCAGGGTCAGCGTGAAGCGGCCGTCCTCGGCGACGGTCGGGAACTCCGCACCGCCGAACAGGTCGTAGAGGGTCGCGCCGGCGAACTCAGGCGCCTCCAGCGAGACGGAGACCGGGTTGTGCGCGAACGAGAACACGCACAGGACGTCTTCCGGCTGGTCTCCGAAGTGCGTGCCGCTGCCCTCGTAGGAGCGAACGAACGCGAGCACCGACTCGTGGTTGGTCTGCAGCACGCGGATCGTGCCGAGGCCGAACACCGGATGCGCCTTGCGCACGTGGATGACGTTGCGGATCCAGTGCAGCAGCGAGCGCGACTGGGCGAGCTGCGCCTCCACGTTGACCTGGTTGTAGTGGTAGACCAGCGACTGGACCACGGGCAGGAACAGCTTGCCGGGGTCGGCGGTGGAGAACCCGGCGTTGCGGTCAGGCGTCCACTGCATGGGCGTACGCGAGCTGTCGCGGTCGGGGAGCCAGATGTTGTCGCCCATCCCGATCTCGTCGCCGTAGTAGAGGAACGGGCTTCCCGGTAGGGAGAACAGGAGTGCGTGCGCGAGTTCGAGCTCCGCACGCGAGTTGTCGAGCAGCGGCGCGAGGCGGCGGCGGATGCCGATGTTGGCGCGCATCCGTGGGTCGTATGCGTACCAGCCGTACATCGCCTGGCGATACTCCTCGCTCACCATCTCGAGCGTGAGCTCGTCGTGGTTGCGCAGGAACACGCCCCAGGCGGAGCCGTCCGGAACGTCCAGGGTCTCGGACAGCACCCGCACGAGCTCGGCGGACTGCTGCGAGCGCAGCGCGTAGAAGATGCGCGGCATGACGGGGAAGTCGAAGGCCATGTGGCACTCCGGCTCGTCCTCCGTGCCGAAGAACGCGGCGACCTCGCGCGGCCACTGGTTCGCCTCGGCGACCATCATGCGTCCGGGGTATTCGCGGTCGACCATCTCGCGGAGCTTCTTGATGAACTCGTGCGTCTTCGGCTCGCCCTCTCCGTTGCCCTCGTCGGACTCGTAGAGGTATGGGATCGCATCCAGCCGGAAGCCGTCGACGCCGAGGTCGAGCCAGAACCGCACGATCTCGAACATCGCATCGTGCACGGCCGGGTTCTCGAAGTTGAGGTCGGGCTGGTGCGAGAAGAAGCGGTGGAAGTAGTACTGGCGGCGCGCCTCGTCGAAGGCCCAGTTGGAGTCCTCCGTGTCGACGAAGATGATGCGGATGTCCGGCCACTTTTCGTCGGTGTCGTTCCAGACGTAGAAGTCGCCGTACGGCCCCTCCGGGTCGGAGCGGGACTGCTGGAACCACTCGTGCTGGTCGGACGTGTGGTTCATCGGCAGGTCGATGATGATGCGCATGTTGCGCTCGTGCGCCTTGGTCACGAGGTCGCGGAACTCGTCGATCGTGCCGAACTCCGGCAGGATCGCGCGGAAGTCGGACACGTCGTATCCGCCGTCGCGCAACGGGGACTGGAAGAACGGAGGGAGCCAGAGCGCGTCGATCCCGAGCCACTGCAGGTAGTCGAGCTTGGAGGTGAGCCCGGCGAGGTCGCCGGAGCCGTCGCCGTTGCTGTCGACGAACGATCGCACCATCACTTCGTAGAAGACGGACCGGCGATACCACTGCGGATCCAGGGTGAGCCCGGGCAGCGTGATGGGCGCAGTGAAACTCACGGTTCTCCTTCCGGCGCGAAGCCGATGCAAGCGATTACAACCAGTCGAGTCTAGGTGCACGCGCTGGTGCTCTGTCCAGTCCTGGCAGCACATTGCCGGATGCGGTGATCCGCGCTGCCTAGACTGGTCTGCGATGACCGCTTCCTCGCCATACGCAGCTTCACCGTACGCCGACGCGCTCGGCCGTCTCCCGGTGCGCACAGCAGACGTGCCCGTCCTCGGTGGCACCACCCGCTACTGGGACTACGGCGACCCCGCCGCGCAGACGACGCTCGTGCTCGTGCACGGGTTCCGCGGCGACCATCACGGCCTCGAGCCTGTCGTCGCACAGCTCGGCGGGGTGAGGATGATCTCGCCCGATCTTCCCGGCTTCGGCGCATCCACTCCATTGACGGAGGCGAAGCACGACATCGACGGCTACGCGCGCTGGCTCAGGGCGTTCGTGCGCGAGCTCGGCATCGACGGCAGGTTCGTGCTGCTCGGTCACTCCTTCGGGTCGATCGTGGTCTCGGCGGCTCTGGCCGATGCGACGGCTCCGGATGCGCTGCACCCGAACGACGTGGTGCTGGTGAACCCGATCGGGCAGCCGGCGCTGGAGGGACCGCGCGGCATCATGACGCGGCTTGCGATCTTCTACTACTGGCTGGCTGCAGCGCTTCCGCGAACGCTCGGCTTCGGTCTGCTGCGCAACCGTGCGATCGTGCGCGTGATGAGCGTGACGATGGCGAAGACCAAGGACAAGGCGCTCCGGCGCTGGATCCACGACCAGCACGACCGCTACTTCAGCGCGTTCAGCGACCGCGAGGTGGTGCTCGACGCCTTCCGCGCCTCCGTGTCGCACGACGTCAGCGAGTACGCGGCGCGCATCCAGGAGCGCACCTTGCTGGTTGCTGCTCAGAAGGACGACATCACGCCGCTGTCGGCGCAGTACCGCCTGCAGACCCTGTTCCCTGATGCGCGCCTCGTCGTGATCCCGGACGTCGGCCACCTGATCCACTACGAGACGCCGACCGAAGCGGCGCGGGCGATCGAGGACTTCCTGGCATGAGGATCGTCTTCGACTGCCGCTACACCAGGATCGGCCGCCACGACGGGATCAGCCGGTACACGGCGGGCCTCGTCGCCGCGCTGGCGAAACGTCACGCCGTCACCATGCTCATCAGCGACCACCGTCAGCTCGAGATGCTGCCGCACCTGCCGTGGGAGCTGATCGGCTCGCCGACCAGCGCCGGCGAGCCGTGGGTGGCCAGGCAGGTCAACAGGCTCAAGCCGGACGTGGTGTTCACGCCGATGCAGACCATGGGCGGCTGGGGCCGCCGGTACCGGCTCGTGCTCACCGTGCACGACCTCATCTACTACCGCAACCGCACCCCACCGCGCGACCTGCCTGCCCCCATCCGGTTGCTGTGGCGGCTCTACCACCTGGCCTGGTGGCCGCAGCGGATGCTGCTCAACCGGTCGGATGCGGTGGTGACCGTGTCGCAGACCACCAAGCAGCTCATCGCCGAGCACAGGCTCACCCGCCGTCCGGTGCACGTCGTGCCGAACGCGGCAGACATGCCGGAGCTCGATCCGGTACGGATGGCCAGGACGAGCCCGGAGTCGAAGTCGCTCGTCTACATGGGCTCGTTCATGCCGTACAAGAACGTCGAGACGCTGGTGCGCGCCGCTGCCTTGCTTCCCGACTACGAACTGCACCTGATGAGCAGGGTGTCCGACGCAGAGCGGGAGCGCCTGACGGCCGTTGCGCCGGATGCGCGGATCGTGTTCCACAACGGGGCGAGCGACGAGGAGTACGCGGAGACGATCGCCGCGGCCACGGCACTGGTGACGGCGTCGCACGACGAAGGCTTCGGCATCCCCCTGGTGGAGTCGATGACGCTCGGCACGCCCGCGGTGGTCAGCGACATCCCGATCTTCCGCGAGATCGGGGGAGAGGCCGCCCTGTTCTTCGCGCCGAACTCCGCAGAGGAGGCGGCCGCGCGCATCCGGCACCTGGAGGAGGACGGCGTGTGGGCGGCGCGCTCGGAGGCGTCGAAGCGCGAGGCGGCCCGGTTCACCTGGGATGCGTCGGCTGAACATCTTCTCACGGTGCTGACCGCTGCCGCGGCGAGGGCGAAACGGAAGCTGGATTGATGTCATAATCGCGAGGCGTGCACAGGTGCACTTTTCGAATGGGGGGAGAATTTGATGCTGGGTAAACGGTGGATCAGGACGGCCGCGTCCGTCGGAATCGCGGCGGCGACCGCGATCGCAGGGACAATGCTCGGGGCGATGCCGGCCAACGCCGCCCAGTCGATGTATCGGATCGTCAACACGCTGCCAGCTGCGCCGGGCACCGATCCGTGGGCGACCGTCCCGACGATGGCCATCGACCCGGCGACGAACACGATGTTCGCCCTGGTGTCGAGCAGCACCGCCAGCAGCCTGACGGTGCTCGACCTCGCCGCTGGCTCGGTGAGCAAGACGCTTCCGCTTCCGCACATCCCGAACGGCGTCGACATCGACGCAGGGCGCGGCCTCGTGTACGTCACGATTGCGGACACCACCGCCGGCACGGCTTCACTGGCCGTGTTCTCGACGACGTCGAAGACCCAGGTGGCGACCATCCCGCTCGGCAGCGTGAACCTCGTGGGCAGCAGCGGCAACAGTGGGATGGCCGTCGACACAGCGACGGGCTCGGTTTACCTCGTCGGTACACGATCCGTCGGCGGGACGCCGACGCCGTCCATCCTGGTGCTGACGGCGGCGCAGATCGCCTCCGCCGTCGGCGGCACAGGCGTGACACCGACGGCCGTGCCGCTGCCGTCGACGACGCAGGGCCCGTCCGCTGTCACTGTCGATGCGGCAGCGGGCATCGTGTACGCCGTGACGATGTCGCCGACCGCCTCCACGCTGTACGCGTTCAGCACGGCGACGAACGCGCTGACGAAGACGGTTCCGCTGACCGGAGTCGCGGACGTGGCGACGGTCGACCCTGCGACGGGCACCGTGTACGTCTCTCGCCGCACGGCGCCGTCGGCGACCACGTACGAGCTGGCTCTCGTGCCGCGCGGCGCATCCGCCGTATCGTCGACCATCGAGCTTCCCGCGCAGGCGGAATCGCTCGAGGTCGATCCGACCGCAGGCACGCTCTACGCCGCCGTCTCCCAGCCGTTCGAGGGCGGGACGATCAACGAGGTGTTCGCGATCGACACCGCCTCGAAGGAGGTCGTCGCCGGTCTGCCCGTCACGACCCCGGCCGACGTCGCGGTGAACCCGGCCACGGGCACGGCCTATGTCTCGGGTGCACGCTCCGGGGACACCCTGATCTCCGTCCTCCGGAAGCTCACCACCGACCGGGTGGCGGGCAGCGACCGCTTCGCGACCTCTGTTGCCGTCTCGAAGAAGGCGTTCCCCGGCACGGCCCCGGTGGTCTACGTGGCGTCCGGGCTGAACTACCCGGATGCCCTCGCCGCCGGTCCCGCCGCCACGAAGCGAGGCGGACCGCTCCTGCTCACGCCGCCGACCGGCCTCACAGCGGATGTCGCCGCTGAGGTCTCCCGCCTCAAGCCGACGACGATCGTGGTCGCCGGAGGCCCGGCCTCCGTGTCGGATCACGTTCTCAGCCAGCTGCGAACGGCCGCGCCGTCGGCGACGGTGAACCGGGCAGCGGGAGACGACAGGTTCGCCACGTCGCGCTCGGTGGCGAAGGGCGCGTTCTCCACGGCGAACACGGTCTACCTCGCCTCCGGCGCGAACTTCCCGGACGCGCTGTCGGCGGGTGGGGCAGCCGGATCGAAGGGCGCGCCGGTGCTCCTCGTCGATGGGGCGGCGAGCTCTGTCGACTCCGCCACGGCGGCGCTGCTGAAATCCCTCGGCACGAAGAAGGTCGAGTTGGTCGGAGGGTCGGCTGTCATGTCGTCAGGCGTGGAGTTGTCTCTGACCCAGAGCGGCTACACCGTCGACCGCCTCGCCGGACAGGATCGGTACGCCACCGCGGAAGCGGTCAATGTGAGCACGTATCCCACCGCATCCACCGCTGTCATCGCCACCGGATTCGGCTATGCCGATGCGCTCGCGGCGAGCAGTTGGGCGGGAAAGACCTCGTCGCCGCTGTACCTCGCGCCGGGGAGCTGCGTGCCGAGCGGCGTGCTGGCCGATATGGGACGACTCGGTGTCCGGACCGTCACCCTGGTCGGCGGTCCGACCGTGTTGAACGCCGGGGTCGAATTCCTCACGCCGTGCGATGGGCTGTAGTCCGCGCGTCTGACTGAGAACACGGGGAGTCAGAGAACAGAGGGGTCAGAGCACGGACGCGGTGAACAGGTCCCGGTCTTCCGGGTGCAGGTTGAAGCGGTCGAGGGTGAGAGTTCCGTCTTCGTAGACGAACTCGTGCACGGAGCCGTTCGGGATGACCTCACCCGGGCCGGGAAGCGCGTGGCCTGTGACGTGGCGCACCAGCGATCCGATCACGCCGCCGTGACTGACGACGATGACGGACTCTCCCGGGTGCTGCTCGCCCAGCGCAAGCAGGGCGGGCAGCGCGCGCTCCACGACCTCGTCGCGCGACTCGCGGCCTGGCACCGGCGTTCCCTCCGGCCAGCGGGCCAGGATCTCGGCTCCGGTGAGGCCCTCCGCGTCTCCGTAGCGGCGCTCGGCGACCTCGGGGAGGGGGAGGGGCGCATCCAGACCGGTGTGCGACGCGATGATGCTCGCCGTCTCGGTCGCTCGGCTCAGCGGGCTGGCGTAGATGGCGTCGTAGCGTCCTCCGGCGAGCGCGCGGCCCGTGGCATCGGCCTGTTCGCGGCCTGTGCTGTTCAGCGGGATGTCGCTCGACCCCTGGATGCGTTTGGCGAGGTTCCAGTCGGTCTGACCGTGGCGAACGAGGGAGATTCTGGTCACACGCGTCCTTTCATCGCGGACGCGGAGGCCGCCTGGAGCTAGGTGAGTCTGGCGGCGAGTTCGACGAGTGTCTCCGTCGTCCCTGCGTTCAGCTTAATGGTCGCGCGGCCGTCGCCCTTCGTCTCGCCCCTGTTCACGATCACGATGGGGAGCTTGCGGCGCCTGGCCTCCTCCAGCAACCGGATGCCCGAGTTGACCGCCAGGGACGACCCTGCGATCAGCAGCGCGTCCGAGCTGCGGACCAGTGCGCTCGCCTCGCGGTACTTCTCCGCGGGGATGAACTCGCCGAAGAACACCACGTCCGGCTTGAGGTGGCCGCCGCAGACGGTGCAGTCCGGAACCTGGAACGCATCCACATCGGTGACGATCGCGTCGCCGTCCGGGGCGATCTCGACCGCGCCATCCGCATCCAGCCACGGGTTGGCCTGCTCGATGCGGGCCGCGATGGCCTCGCGGGCGAAGATCTGGCCGCAGACCAGGCAGAGCACCCTGTCCATCGCGCCGTGCAGATCGACGACCTTGCGGGAACCTGCCTGCTTGTGCAGGCCGTCGACGTTCTGCGTGACGACGCCGTTGGCAGCGCCTCCGAGTTCGAGCGCTGCGATGGCGCGATGCCCGTCGTTCGGGGCGGCGGCGGCGAACCGGCGGTAACCGAGATGGCTGCCTGCCCAGTAGCGCTTGCGGTACGTGTCGTCGGCGAGGAACTGCTGGAACGTCATCGGCGTGCGCTTCGGCGCGCCCTCGCCTCGGTAGTCGGGGATGCCGGAGTCGGTCGAGACGCCTGCGCCGGTGAGCAGGGCGAACCGGCGTCCTGCCAGCAGCTCGACCGTCCTGTCGAGGTCGCGTGCCAGCTCGGCAGAGAGCTCCGTCGTCACTGTTGCCACGTGCGCCTCCTGTCGATGCTTCTTGCAGTCTAAACACGCGAGTTTTCCGGAATGTTTCCGACGACTGGCAATCTGTAAGCTGCACCGCGATCCTCCGGTGCATGACGAGAGGCTTCCGCCGTGCGCATCCATCGCATCACCGACCTGACAGCAGACGGGCTCGCAGACTATTCGCGGCTCACCGACGTCGCCTTGCGGCGCGTCAGCGAGCCGGAGGGCGGGCTGTACATCGCGGAGTCGTCGAAGGTCATCACGCGCGCGCTGGCTGCCGGACACCGGCCGCGTTCCGTGCTGCTGCAGGAGCAGTGGCTGGCCGACCTGGAGCCGCTGCTCGCCGACTACCCCGACGTGCCCGTGTTCGTGGGGGAGAGCGGCGTGCTGGAGGAGCTCACCGGCTACCACCTGCACCGTGGAGCCCTCGCGGCGATGCACAGGCCAGAGCTGCCGCAGCCCGCGTCGCTGCTGCGGGATGCGCGGCGCGTGGTGGTGCTGGAGGACATCGTCGACCACACCAACGTCGGGGCGATCTTCCGCTCGGTCGCCGGGCTCGGCGCAGACGCGGTCCTGGTGAGCCCGCGTTGCGCAGACCCGCTGTACCGCAGGAGCGTGCGGGTGAGCATGGGCACGGTGCTGCAGGTGCCGTGGACGCGCATCCCTGAGTGGGACGAGGCGGCGCCGATCCTGCACGACGCCGGGTTCGAGATCGCCGCGCTGGCGCTGGCGGACGACGCGATGGAGCTCGGCGCGTACGCCGCAGCCGCTCCGGAACGGGTGGCGCTGGTGCTCGGGTCGGAGGGCGACGGACTGAGCCGCAGGGCGCTGGCGGCCGCCGACACGGTGGTGACCATCCCGATGCTGCACGGAGTGGACTCGCTGAACGTCGCGTCGGCGAGTGCGGTGGCGCTCTGGGCACTGATGCGGTGACCGTTGCGCGCTCGGCTCGCTCGGCGCTCTCCGCGCTTATGGCGCGTTCTCAGGGGACGCCTCGGTAGCCCCGCATAGAATTCTCGGGTGCAAGACCAGTCCCGCCGAGTGTCCCCCCAGGTGTACCGCCGTCGCCGGATCGTCGTCTTCAGCCTCGTCGGGGTCGTCCTCGCGAGCCTGATGTACCTGTCCGGGTCGCTGTTCGGTCCCGTGCCGGCCACAGCGGCGGTCGTGCAGCACGAGAAGAGCATCGTGCAGCCCGCTGCGCAGCTCGCCTGGCCTGGCTGGGGTGCGAGCGCCATCTCCGCTCCGGATGTGGACGGTGCGACCGAATACCACGGCAGCGACAAGAGCCTGCCGATCGCCAGCGTGACGAAGACGATCACCGCGCTGGTCGTGCTCGACAAGAAGCCCATCACCGGAGGATCGGACGGGCCGACGATCGACTTCACCCAGAAGGACGTCGACATCTGGAACGAGGTCATCAGCGAGGGCGGATCGTGGGCGCCCGTCGTCGCAGGAACGTCGATGACCGAGAAGCAGGCGCTCACCGCGATGCTGCTCCCGTCCGCGAACAACTACGCCATTTCGCTCGCCAACTGGGCGTACGGCTCCTCCGACGCGTTCGTGAAGGCCGCGAATACCTGGCTCGACAGCAAGAAGTTCACCGGGACGCACCTCACCAGCCCGGACGGACTCGACCCTGGCAGCGTCAGCACCACCAAGGATCTGATCGGCATCGGCAAGCTCGTGCTCGCCGACCCCGTGCTGTCCGCGATCGTCTCGCAGAAGTCGGCGACTCTTCCGGGCGCAGGGGCGCAGGACAACACGAACACACTGCTCGGATTCGAGGGCATCGACGGCATCAAGACGGGCAACACGGACGAGGCGGGCAACTGCCTGCTGTTCTCCGCGGAGATCGGCGTCGGCAGCAACAAGGTGCGCGTGGTCGGCGCCGTGCTCGGCGCGCCGACTCACGACGACCTGTGGGCAGCCGTCAAGGCGCTGCTGGTGAGCATGAAGGGCGGCTTCCACCAGGTGGATGCGTCCAGCGTCGGCCAGTCGTACGGCACGTACTCGACCCCCTGGGGAGCGCGATCCGCCCTCGTCTCCACCTCGACGAAGAGCTTCGTCGTGTGGTCGGACACGCCCATCCAGGTCGACCTGCAGACGCGCACCATCCAGTCGGGACGCAAGGGGGACGTGGTCGGTCAGGTCACCTTCACCCTGAACGGCAAGACCCAGACCGCCGAGCTCGCGCTGGCCCGCGACGTGCCGGACCCCGGCTTCGGCTGGCGCCTCGCCCACCCCGGCGGCCTCGGCGCCTGACCGACGCCTCGCCCAGCCTCAATTGCTTGGGGAGGCGGGTCAGAGCTCGGGGAGGCGGAAGGGGCCCGCGTCCGGGCGCTTGGGGAGGACGTGGTCGCCGGAGGACTGGTGGCGGACGCGCCGGAGCACCCACGGGACGAGGTACTCGCGCGCCCAGGACAGGTCCTCCGCGCGCGCCTGGCGCCAGGTGCGCTCCGGCAGCGGCTCGGGCTGCAGCGGCTGCAGGTCGTTCTCGACGTTGAGGGCGGCGAGCACCATGCGCGCGACCGTGTGGTGGCCGAGCGGCGCCAGGTGCAGGCGGTCCGGCGCCCACATCCGCTGGTCCTGGATCTCGGTGAGCGCCCACTGGTCGGCCACGATGCAGTCGTACTTGGCGGCGACGGCGCGCACGTTCTCGTTGTAGATCGCCACCTTGCCGCGGATACCGCGGAACACGGGGGAGAAGCCGACGTCGACGCCGGTGAAGACGACGATGGTCGCCCCGTCGACGCTCAGCCGTGAGACCGCGTCGTCGAACAGGGCGGCGATGGCGTCCGGGTCGGTGCCGGGGCGGATGACGTCGTTGCCGCCCGCGGAGATGGTGACGAGGTCGGGCCGCAGCGCGACAGCCGGCTCGACCTGCTCATCCAGGATCTGCTTGATCAGCTTGCCGCGCACAGCGAGGTTGGCGTACGCGAAGTCGTCGGTCTGCTGGCTGAGCACCTCGGCGACCCGATCGGCCCAGCCGCGGTGACCGCCGGGGCTGCCGGGCTCTGGATCGCCGATGCCTTCCGTGAACGAGTCGCCGAGTGCGACATAGCGGGACCACGGATGCTGAGCGACTGCCATACCTTCATTCTGCACCCAGCCATTCTGCCCTCCCGCCGAGCGTCGCTCTCGAACGCGCCGCCACCGGTGATGCGGCACGCCCGGGGGTGGGGGACGCGTGGGCGAGTGTCGGCGGGAGCCGGTAGATTTGATCCAAGTGGAACAGCCGACAGAACCCGATACCTCGCTTCGCCCTGGTGCGCACGCCGGAACGTTCGCCGCTGAACACCTGTCGCCCTCCTTCCCGGAGAGAGCGGCCTGGGGTACAGCAGGCAAACTGCGTGCCTGGCAGGCCGAGGCGCTCGACGCATACTTCGAGCATGAGCCGCGCGACTTCCTCGCCGCCGCGACGCCCGGCGCGGGAAAGACGACGTTCGCGCTGCGACTCGCCACCGAGCTGCTCGCACGGCGAGTTGTCGAGCGCATCACCGTCGTCGCCCCGACCGAGCACCTGAAGCGGCAGTGGGCCGAAGCGGCAGAACGCGTCGGACTGCACCTCGACCCGGAGTTCAAGAACTCGGACGGCCGATACGCCCGCCACTTCAAGGGCGTGGCTGTCACATACGCGCAGGTCGCGATGCGCCCGAGCCTGCACAAAGACATCACGGAGAACTACCGCACGCTCGTGATCCTCGACGAGGTGCACCACGGCGGCGACGCTCTGAGCTGGGGCGACGGCATCCGCGAGGCGTTCGAGCGTGCCACCCGGCGCCTCTCGCTCACCGGGACGCCGTTCCGCTCCGATACCGCTCCCATCCCGTTCGTGACGTACCTGCCGGACAAGGCGGGCATCCGCACGTCGCTCACCGACTACAACTACGGCTACGGCCGCGCCCTCGCAGACGGCGTCGTGCGACCGGTGATCTTCCTGGTCTACGCCGGGCACATGCGCTGGCGCACCAAAACAGGCGACGAGATGGAGGCGCGGCTCGGCGAGGGCAACACCAAAGACATCACGTCGCAGGCCTGGCGCACGGCGCTCGATCCGCGCGGCGAATGGATCCCCGCGGTCCTGAACGCCGCTGACCGCCGCCTCACCGAGGTGCGCAACGCCATCCCGGATGCGGGCGGCCTGGTCATCGCGACCGACCACTACGCCGCCCGCGCGTACGCCGACCTGCTGCAGCAGATCTCCGGCGAGCCGGTCACAGTGGTGCTCTCCGACGAGAAGGAGGCGAGCGACAGGATCGCCGAGTTCGCAGCGGGCACCTCCCGCTGGATGGTCGCGGTGCGCATGGTGTCGGAGGGGGTGGACGTTCCCCGGCTGGCGGTCGGGGTGTACGCGACCAGCGCATCCACGCCGCTGTTCTTCGCGCAGGCGATCGGACGTTTCGTGCGTGCGAGGCGACGCGGGGAGACGGCGTCGGTGTTCCTGCCGAACGTACCGACGCTGATGGCTCTCGCCAACGCGCTCGAACTGGAGCGCGACCACGCCCTCGACCGGCCGACGGAAGAGAACGCCGAAGGCGACTTCTTCAACCCGGAAGACGCCATGATGGCGGAAGCGAACCGGCAGGAGCGCGCATCAGAGGGGTTGATGGACGAGTTCTCGTTCGAGGCGCTCGGCTCAGAGGCGAACTTCGACAGGGTCCTATACGACGGCCAGGAGTTCGGCAGCTTCGCGGTGCCCGGCAGCGACGAGGAGCACGACTTCATCGGGCTGCCCGGCATCCTGGAACCGGAGCAGGTGCACGAGCTGCTGACGCAGCGGCAGCAGCGGCAGGCGCGTCGCACCAGCTCCCGTCCGCCGGCGGCGGATGGGCATCCGCCCGCGCCGCTGTACCGCAACCTCAAGGAGCAGCGCAGCCTGCTGAACAGCCTGGTCGGGCTGTACTCGAAGAACACGGGGGAGCCGCACGGCCTCATCCACGCCGAGCTGCGCCGCGCGTGCGGCGGCCCCGCGGTCGCGCAGGCGTCGGTGACGCAGCTCCAGTCCCGAATCGACTACCTGCGCCGCCGCCTCGGCCGCGGCTGACACGGGCGCTTGCGGCTGCACGAGTCGTGCGGAACGTGCGGTCACGGGCGCGGTGACCGCACGCTTCGCACGAGCTGACGGCGCCGCGCGCGATCCGGTGCCGCACGAGTCGTGCGGAACGTGCGGTCGCGGGCGCGGTGACCGCACGCTTCGCACGAGCGAACGGCGCCGGACCGTGCGCGGCGCATCCTGAAACGCGGACGGGCGGCCGCGCAGCGCGCGACCGCCCGTGCGGCGAAGCACGCGGCTAGATGACGCCCATCGCGATCATCGCGTCGGCGACGCGGGTGAAGCCGGCGATGTTGGCGCCGAGCACATAGTCGCCGGGGGCGCCGTACTCGTCGGCGGTCTCCGCGCAGCGGTCGTGGATGCCGACCATGATCTCGGCGAGGCGGCCTTCCGCGTACTCGAAGCTCCACGCATCCCTGGAGGCGTTCTGCTGCATCTCGAGGGCAGAGGTCGCCACGCCGCCCGCGTTCGCCGCCTTGCCGGGCGCGAACAGCACGCCGGCGGCCGTCAGCACGCGCACCGCCTCCGGCGTGCACGGCATGTTCGCGCCCTCGACCACGGCAGCGACGCCGTTGTCGGCGAGGATCTTCGCCGCGTCGCCGCCGAGCTCGTTCTGCGTGGCGCACGGGATCGCGACGTCGATCGTCGTCTCCGCCGCCAGCGCCCAGATGTCGCCGCCTGCGCGGTACTCGGATGCGCTGCCGCGCGCATCCGCGTAGTCGCTGAGGCGTCCACGGCGCTGCTCCTTGATCTCGCGCAGGAGGTCGAGGTCGAGTCCGTCGCGGTCGTAGACGACGCCGGTCGAGTCTGAGCACGCGACGACGGTGCCGCCGAGCTGCTGCACCTTCTGGATGGCGTAGATGGCGACGTTCCCCGAGCCGGAGACGAGCACGCGCGTGCCGTCGAACGAGCGACCGCGGGTGGACAGCATCCGGTCGGCGAACACGACGGCGCCGAACCCGGTGGCCTCCGTGCGCACGAGCGAGCCGCCCCAGCCGATGCCCTTGCCGGTGAGGACGCCGGACTCGTAGCGGTTGGTGATCCGCTTGTACTGGCCGAACAGGTAGCCGATCTCCCGGCCGCCGACGCCGATGTCACCGGCGGGGACATCCGTGTACTCGCCCAGGTGGCGGTACAGCTCGGTCATGAAGGACTGGCAGAACCGCATCACCTCGGCGTCCGACTTGCCCTTGGGGTCGAAATCGCTTCCGCCTTTGCCTCCGCCGATCGGGAGTCCGGTGAGTGCGTTCTTGAAGATCTGCTCGAAGCCGAGGAACTTCACCGTGCCGAGCGTGACGGTCGGGTGGAACCGCAGGCCGCCCTTGAACGGCCCGAGCGCCGAGTTGAATTCGACGCGGAAGCCGCGGTTGATCTGCACACGGCCGCTGTCGTCCGTCCACGGCACCCGGAAGATGATCTGGCGTTCCGGCTCGCACAGCCGCTCGAGGACGGCGGCCTCGGCGTAGCGCGGGTTCCTGGCGATCACGGGGCCGAGGGAGTCGAAGACCTCCCTCGCTGCCTGGTGGAATTCTGGCTCTCCGGCGTTCCGCTTGAGGACGTCGTCGAGGAGGGTGGTGAGGTCAGTAGTCACTCGCGGCCTTTCGATGGTGCACAAGATTTCTGAGTCTACTCTCAGACACCTGAGGCTCTTCGCCGTGTGACGACGGCTGGATGCGCGCCTGGATGTGCGGATGCCCACCCGGTGGATGCGCGGGTGAGGTGAGCCTGCGCATGCTGGCAGGGCGGCCCTCGACTTCCTAGGCTGAGCCCATGAGCGAGCAACAGGTCGACGGACAGCACGCGGGCGAGCCGCACAGGGAAGGGCTCGCCCAGCGCCTCAACTGGCTGAGGGCCGGAGTGCTCGGCGCCAATGACGGGATCGTATCCGTGGCCGCGGTGGTGGTCGGTGTCGCTGGGGCGACGGGCGACATCGCGCCGATCCTCACGGCGGGGATCGCAGCGCTCGTCGGCGGGGCGATCTCGATGGCGCTCGGCGAGTACGTCTCTGTCAGCAGCCAGCGAGACAGCGAGCACGCGCTCATCGCCAAGGAACGCAGGGAGCTCGCCGAGATTCCGGAGCAGGAACTCGCCGAGCTGGCCGGATTGTACGAGGCGAAGGGCCTGAAGCCGGAGACGGCCAGGCAGGTCGCTCTCGAACTCACCGAGCACGACGTGCTCGCTGCCCATCTGTCCGCCGAGCTCGGGATCGACCAGGACGACGTGGTCAGTCCGTGGCACGCGGCCCTCGCGTCGGCGGTGGCGTTCACGATCGGCGGGCTGCTGCCGCTGCTGACGATCCTGCTGCTGCCCGCAGCCATCCGCATCCCCATCACGTTCGTGGTGGTGCTGGTGGCGTTGGCGATCACGGGATACGTCGCTGCGTACATCGGTGGCAGCCCGCGCGGGAAGGCGACGGTGCGCGTGGTGGTCGGGGGAGCGCTGGCCCTGATCGTGACGTTCGCGATCGGCGCGCTGCTCGGCACATCGGGCGTGGTCTGATGGGCATGACGGAAGAGGCGCACCGATGACCAGGGCGATGAAGGGGCGGCGGCGATGAGCAGCGAGACCGTGTTGACCGGCGTGACAGGGCTGAGGGACAAGCGCGACATCGTCGCCAACTGGCTGCCCCGCTACACGGGTACGGCCCTGGAGGATTTCGGCGAGCACATCCTGCTCACCAACTTCGGCGACTACGTGCAGCGGTTCGCCGAGTGGTACGGCACTGAGGTGCGCGGCGCGGACCGGCCGATGCCGAACGCGACGGCGGACGGGATCACGATCATCAACTTCGGGATGGGCAGCCCCAACGCCGCGACGGTGATGGACCTGCTCAGCGCGGTGACGCCGAAGGCAGCCCTCTTCCTCGGCAAGTGCGGCGGCGTGAAGCGCAAGAACCAGCTCGGCGACCTCGTGCTCCCGATCGCGGCGATCCGCGGCGAGGGCACGTCGAACGACTACCTGCCGCCCGAGGTACCAGCCCTCCCGGCGTTCCAGTTGCAGCGCGGTGTGTCCACGACGATCCGCGACTTCGGCCACGACTACTGGACGGGCACGGTGTACACGACCAACCGCCGCGTCTGGGAGCACGATGAGACGTTCAAGGCCAGGCTGCGGGAGACGCGCGTGATGGCGGTGGACATGGAGACGGCGACGATCTTCGCCGCAGGCTTCGCCAACCGCATCCCGTGCGGTGCGCTGCTGCTGGTGTCCGACCAGCCGATGATCCCCGAGGGCGTGAAGACGGCGGACAGCGATCGCAGCGTGACGGGCCAGTTCGTGGAGCGGCACATCCGCATCGGCGTGGAGGCGCTGCGGCTGGTGCGGCGCAACGGCCGCAGCGTGCGGCACCTGCGGTTCGAGGACGAGTAGGCCACCCGTCACCGGAAGTCGCGCGACATCGTGCGCATCCCGGCGTCCAGCGGTTCGAGGCGGTCGGCGATCACGTTGACCACGCCCTCCTCGCTGCGTTCGAGCATCCCGCGGATCACCATGGCGGGAGCTTCGCGGGCAACGCGGCGGTAGCGGTTCCAGACGCCGACAGGGCAGATCACGTTGATGAGGCCGGTCTCGTCCTCCAGGTTGAGGAACGTGACGCCCGCCGCCGTCGCGGGGCGCTGCCTGTGCGTGACGACGCCGCCGACCTCGATGCGGCGGCCGGACTCCGCCGTCGCCAGGGCGTCGGCCGCGTACACCCCGCGGGCGCGCAACTGCGGGCGGAGGTAGCCGATCGGGTGGTCGTCGGTGGAGATACCGGTGGCCCACAGGTCGCTCGCGAGCTGTTCCGCCGGGCTCAGCATCGGCAGCAGAGGGGGCTGCACGCTGATCGACGTTCCCGCCAGGTACTCCGGCTTCTCCTGTGCGGCGTTACCGGCCTCCCAGATCGCCTGGCGGCGGCTCAGCCCGAAGCTCTCGAACGCACCGGCCGCGGCGAGCGCTTCCAGTTGCGCCACGTTCAGCCCAACCCTCCTGGACAGGTCGCCGAGGCTCAGGTATCGGCCACCGGATGCGCGTTCGGCGACGATGCGCTCCGCCAGCTTCTCGCCGATGGTCGTCACCCCGGCGAGTCCCAGCCGCACCACGTGGCCGGCGTCTCTGCGGTGCAGCGTGTGGTCGAGCGGGACGCTGCGATCGAACGGTGCGATCTCCGGCTGGTCGTGCGCGAGGCACGGGTCGGTTCCGGTCGGCCCTGCCGCTGCCGCATCCATCGGCTCGAGCACGGGGAACACCTGCGAGCGCTCGATGTCCGGCCGCTCCACCACCACGCCGTGCCTGCGGGCGTCGGCGGTGAGCGTGCGCGGTGAGTAGAAGCCCATCGGCTGCGCCCGCAGCAGGGCGGCGAGGAACGCACCTGGATAGTGCAGCTTGAGCCACGAGCTCACGTAGACGAGCAGCGCGAAACTGATCGCGTGGCTCTCCGCGAAGCCGAAGTTCGCGAACGCCTCGATCTTGGCGTAGATGGCGTCCGCGTCGTCGCCGACGATGCCGTTGCCGGCCATCCCCGCGTACAGCTTGTCGCGCAGCGAGCCGATCTTCTCCTGCCCGCGCTTGGAGCCCATCGCCCTGCGCAGCAGGTCGGCGTCCTCCGCCGTGCAGTCGCCGACCGCCACGGCCATCTGCATCAACTGCTCCTGGAACAGCGGCACCCCCATCGTGCGTTCCAGCACGGGCTCCAGCGCAGGATGCAGGTAGGTCACCTCCTCCTGGCCGAGCTTTCTGCGGATGTACGGGTGCACGGCGCCGCCCTGGATGGGGCCTGGCCGGATGAGCGCGATCTCGATCACCAGGTCGTAGAACGTGCGCGGCTGCAGGCGGGGCAGTGTGCCGATCTGCGCGCGGCTCTCCACCTGGAACACGCCGATCGAGTCGGCGACGCAGAGCATGTCGTACACGCCCTGCTCCTCCTTCGGGATGCTGTCGAGCGTCCACTGCTCACCGAGCGACTCCGCGATGGTCTTCATGGCGTAGTCGATGGCGCTCAGCATCCCGAGCCCCAGCAGGTCGAACTTGACCAGGCCCATCCAAGCGCAGTCGTCCTTGTCCCACTGCAGCACGGTGCGGTTCTCCATGCGGGCGTGCTCGATCGGGCAGACCTCGCCGACGGGGCGGTCGGTGAGCACCATGCCGCCGGAGTGGATGCCCAGGTGCCTCGGGAACTTCAGCACCTGCGTCGCCAGGTCGACCACCGCATCCGGGATGTCGTGGTCGGCCGTCGGCTGGATGGAGCCCCAGGAGTCGATCTGCTTCGACCAGCCGTCCTGCTGGCCGGTGGAGTACCCGAGCGCCTTCGCCATGTCGCGCACGGCGTTCTTCGGCCGGTAGGTGATGACGTTCGCCACCTGGGCGGCGTTGTGCCTGCCGTACTTCCGGTAGACGTACTGGATGACCTCCTCGCGCCGGTCGGAGTCGAAGTCGACGTCGATGTCCGGCTCCTCCTCCCGCATGCTCGACAGGAACCGCTCGAACGGCAGGGCGTACTTGATCGAGTCGACCGCGGTGATCCCGAGCAGGTAGCAGACGGCGGAGTTCGCGGCGGACCCCCTGCCCTGGCAGAGGATGCCCTGGCTGCGGGCGTACCGCACGATGTCGTAGACGATGAGGAAGTAGCCGGGGAAGTCCTTCGCCTCGATCACGTCCAGCTCGCGGGCGATGCGCTCCCGTTTGGCCTGGTTGCTCGCGAGATCGGGATAGCGCTCCTCCGCGCCGCACCAGGTGAGCTCGCGCAGCCAGCTCATCGGCGTGTGCCCGTCCGGCACCTCCTGCTTCGGCAGTTTGGGGCGGGCGCTGCGCAGCCGGAACTCGAGGTCGTCCGCGACCTCGACGGTGCGCTCCACCGCGCCGGGATACCGGGCGAACCTGGCCGCCATCTCCCTGCCGCTGCGCAGGTGGGCGGCATCGGAGGCCGGCAGCCAGCCGTCCATCTCGTCGAGGCTTCTGCGGGCGCGCACCGCGGAGAGCGCTGACGCGAGCGGGTACTGGGCGGGCGATGCGTAGTGCACGTTGTTGGTGGCGACCACGGGCATCCCGAGCCTGGCGGCGATGCGGGCGAGCGCGTCGTTGTCCGTGGTGTCGCGGGGGTTGCCGTGGTCGATCAGCTCGACCAGGACGTTGTCGCGGCCGAACAGCTCGCCGAGCCGAGCGACCTCCCGCTCCGCCGCCCGCTCGCCGTCGGAGGCGAGGGCGAGCCGCACGTCGCCCTTGCGGCAGCCGGTGAGCACCATCCACTCTCCGGATGCGCGTGCCGCCAGCCCCTCGATGTCGTAGACCGGCCGTCCCTTCTCCTCACCGGCGAGCTGGCCGTCCGTGATGGCGGCGGCGAGCCGGTGGTAGCCATCCTGCCGCCTGGCGAGCACGACGAGATGACTGCCCTCCGGGTCGGCCTCGCCGTTCTGCGGACGACTCAGCTCCAGCGACAGCTCTGCGCCGAACACGGTCTTGACGCGCTCGTACGCCTCGGCGGCCTCGGCCAGGTGCACGACGCCGTACAGGCCGTCGTGGTCGGTGACGGCGAGGCCGTGCAGGCGCAGCCTGGTGGCCTCCTCCAGTAGTTCCTCCGGCGAGCTGGCGCCGTCGAGGAAGCTGAAATTGGTGTGCGCGTGCAGCTCCGCGTACGGGACGTGGCCGCCGTCCTGCTCCTCCGCCGCCTCCTGGATCGGGGCGGGGACGTACGCGGGGCGCTTGCGCGACGACGGCCGCTCGTCGGCCTGCTCGCTGGTGCGCCTGCCGGAGAGCCGCCGCTCGAACTCCGACCACGGGATGGGCGGGTTGTTCCAGCCCATCAGTCGTATCTCGCTTCCGCCAGCCAGGCGCCGTCCGCCAGCACCAGCAGCCAGGCGTTGCCGTCGGCGTCGACCACCTGGAACCGGTGCGCGGTGCGCGCGGCCGCCGCATCCCACCAGCGCTCCCGCACCGGCCACGGGCCTGCCCAGGAGTCGATGGGGCGCGCATCCCGTGCGGCACCGGTCGACGAGTACAGGGCGATCGGCGCCGTCACCACCCCGCGTCCCGTCACCCCGACAGGCTCGCCGTCGCCGCCCAGCACGGCCACAGCGCGCGGAGACTCGAACACCGTCGACGGTGCGGGCGCAGGCAGGCTGCCAGGCCACGGCTGGTCTGCGCGCGCCACCCCCACCGCCCTGTCGCCCCACGGCACGAGCACCTGCCGTTCGGCCAGTCCCCGTCCTCCGCCGATGGTGGCCGTGAGCACGGCGTCGTGCCCCAGGATGCTCTGCACCCGCGACAGCCCGTGATGGATGCGCTCGTCGGCCCCGCCGCCCCACAGCCCCTCCTCGTGGTGCCCGATGTCGTCCACCGCCTCCGGCTCCACCAGCACGCGCGCGATCGGCGAGCCCAGCCCGCTCTCGATGCTGCCTGAGCCCTGCAACTGCCAGCGCACCCTGTCCACCACGTCCGCCGCGGAGAACAGGCGAGGGTGTAACCAGGTCCGCTCGCTCACCCGGCCGGACTCGTCCGTCACCTCGATCCGCAGCGCTGTGCACACCAGCCCTGCCTTGGTCAGCCCGCCGATGAACGTCTCCGCCGTGCCGCGGAACGCGAACGTCACCTGATCCACCCTGTCCAGCGGCGGCTCGAACTCGATCGCCCTCTCCAACTGCTTCGGCGGCGTGCGCGGCACCACCGCCGTGCTGTCGAGGCCGCTCGCGATGGTGTGGCACCAGGCGCCGCGCTCCCCGAACCGCTCCCGCACATCCGTCGCCCCGAGGGCGGCCAGGTGGCCGAGGGTGTGGATGCCGAGCCTCCTGAACAGCGGCGTCAGCTCGTCCTGCCCGAGCTGCGCGATCGGCAACGGCGAGAGGAAGGCGGGGGAGTCGCCGGCCGGGATCACTCTGATCCGCTCCGCCCCGGTCGTGCGGGCGGCCTGCTCTGCGGCGAACGGCCCGTCGGCGATGCCGACCCGCGCATCCGGGATGCCCAGCCCCTCCAGGCAGCGCAGCAGCTCGGCGGCCGCCTGCTCCTCTCCGCCGTAGTAGCGGGCTGGACCGCGGGCGCGCAGCACGCAGGTGCCTGGACGTACCGGCTGGACGCCGGGGGTGATCTCCTCGATCGCCGCGAGCACAGGGTCGAAGGCACGCGCATCCAGCACGGGGTCGTACGGCAGCACCTGCAGCTGGGTGCACCTGGACTGGGCCTCCCGGATGCGCAGTCCCCGCTTCACGCCATCGGCGCGGGCGGAGGAGGAGCAGGCGAACACGAGGTTGCGGTCGACGAGCGCCAGCGGGGTGTCCGCAGGCAGGTCGCCGGCGTGCAGAGCGGCGGTCACCGGCCAGTCCGGGCACCACACCACGATCGCGCGGGTGACGGCCGGCATGTCAGCTCACCGCCTCCAGGCGGGTGGTGCCCGCTGCTGCTCGGAAGCTCTCGTCGAGTCCGGGCAGCCAGAGCTCAGCGCGGCGGCGCTGGCCGGTGCCGCCGCGCGGAGCGGATTCGACGGTCACCCTGCGCGACGACAGGTAGCCCGTTCCTCCGCCGAGCCCGTCCCAGCCGCTGCGGGAGACCGTGAGCGTCGCCTCGACCTGCGGCCAGTCGCCCACCACGATCAGGGTGGCCTCGCGCTGCCGCAGCCGGGCGGAGAGCCTGGCGATGTCACCGTCGCGGGCGCGGCTGGTGGGGGAGACGACGACTACGCTCAGCACATCCACCACCGCTGCCGTGACGGTCAGCCACTGGTCGCCTGGGTGCGGGACGAGCACCAGCCGGTCGAGGTCGACTCCGAACCGGCCTGCCGCCTCTGCGCCGAAGTCGGGCATCCCGACCACCCCGCACCAGGCTCCTGCGGCGCTGGGGCCGGCCAGCATGGCCATGACGAGCGTCGTCGACCCGCGGACCGCGTACGCAGCTCCCGCCTTCAGCGCACCGCCAGGCAGCAGAGGGGCGAGTGCCGGATGCGTCTCCAGCCGCCTGCTCTCCAGCGTGGTGGCCTGCATCTGCCGGATGCGCGACTGCAGCTCGTGCACCTGCGCCCGGTCGACGACCGGTTCGGCGATGGCGGCTGCTGAGGATTGCATACCAACATTTTCGAACATATGTTCGACGATGGCAAATGCATTTTCGCGCACATCGGCGTGTCATCGGCGTGTCAGCCGCAGCGGCGGCAGGGTGTCGTGCAGCCGTCCGGAAAACGAAAAAACGGGGCCGCGCCGAAGCGCGACCCCGTTGGAAGCTCAGGTCAGAGCGGGCGGATGTTCTCCGCCTGCAGGCCCTTGGGGCCCTGCGTCACCTCGAACTCGACCTTCTGGTTCTCCTCGAGCGAGCGGTAGCCGCTCGAAGCGATTGCAGAGTAGTGAGCGAACACGTCAGCGCCGCCGTCGTCGGGCGCGATGAAGCCGAAGCCCTTTTCCGCGTTGAACCATTTGACCGTACCAGTAGCCATATCTCCTCCAGGAGCGATATTCCTCGACCCCGACTGTCGGGGCCTCGTCGCGTGTTCTCCTGCTCCTGTAAAGCTGGCAACGCTCCGGGTTTGGGACGCACCTATCCAACACATGCAAAACACACGACTGGGGTTAGCCTAGCCGCCAACCCGCGAAAAACACACCAGTGACGCCGAATCAACCTCACGGTTCGGTGACGAAGTCGATCAGCTGCTCGACTCTGCCGAGCAGCTCCGGCTCAAGATCGGCGAACGATCGCACCGTTCCGAGGATGCGCTTCCAGGCGCGTGCGGTGTCTGCCTGCGTCTCGTGGGGGAGTCCGAGCGCGGCGCAGATCCCCTTCTTCCACTCGATCGAGCGCGGGATGCTCGGCCACGCCTCGAGCCCGACCCTCGCCGGTTTCACGGCCTGCCAGACGTCGATGTACGGGTGCCCGACCACCAGGACGTGCGCTCCGTACGGTCCGCGCTTGACCGCGTCGGCGATCCTGCTCTCCTTGGAGCCAGGCACGAGGTGGTCGACCAGAACGCCGATGCGGCGGGAGCGATCCGGCGCGAACTCGCGGACGATCGCATCCAGATCGTCGACGCCCTCCAGGTATTCGACCACGACGCCTTCGACCCGCAGGTCGTCGCCCCAGACCTTCTCGACCAGCTCGGCGTCGTGCCGTCCCTCGACGAAGATGCGGCTGGCGCGAGCGATCCTGGCTTTCTGATCGTCGACCGCGAACGAACCGGACGCCGTCCTCGCCCGTCCGCCTCCGTCTTTCTTGGCGTGCACCAGCGCGACGGGCTCTCCGTCGATCAGAAACGATCCGGTGATCGGGAAGACGCGTTTCTTGCCGAAATAGTCCTCCAGCTCGACGAACTGGCCCTCGAGACGGGTGACGGCGCCGCAGAAGCCGCTCGCCGCATCCTCGACCACAAGGTCGCGCACGGCTTCGACCTGGGGGACGGTCTTGCGTCCTGCGTTCTTCCAGTCGCTCGCCAGCACATCGGTTCCATAGCGGTCGTCGTTCACCCGGCGAGACTAAGCGGTGAGGGGGCGGTGGGAGGGGAGGCACGCCATCAGTCGAAGATCCTCACCAGGTGCCAGCTGCGGCTGGCGTCGTCGTGGCGCACGTCGAACACGTGCGCGCATCCCGTCTCGTCCGTGGCCTGGAAGCGCCAGCCGCCGATCTCCCTGGGCAGGCTGCCGACGCCGTAGCGGTGCTCGCCGAACGGACGCCACCAGGCGCACACCTCAGCCCAGACCGTCGGCGTGTCGGTGACGCGGTACCTGGTCGCCCGCCACACCAGCCTGGTCGGGATGCCATCGTCCGTCGTCCAGACCGCGACGGCCTCGCCGATGTCGGTCATCTCTCTCACCTCCCTGCTCGAACGTATGTTCGATTAACGAGTGTAAGACCATCGACCGACGAACGCACCTGCGCCATACTGGCTGCATGACCGACCTGACCGACCCTTCCGGCGCATCCCTTCGGCTCAGCAACGACGAGCGCGAACGCGCCATCTCCGCGATCCAGGCGCACGCTGCGCAGGGGCGACTGAGCGAGGCAGAGGTGCAGTCGCGCGTGCAGTCTGCGCGGGCGGCTGTGACCCGCGGCGACCTCGCCCCGCTGTTCGCAGACCTGCCGGGTGGTGTAGACCTCGACGGCCCTGGAGCGGGCGCGGGCGCAGGGGCGGGCGGGGGAGCAGGGGCGGCGTATGCGGCGCCGGCCGCCGCTGCCCAGCCGGCGCGCGACCCGTACGCGACGCCCTCCGAGCCGTACTCCCGGCCGGCCAACCGCCGCTGGGGGCTCGCCATCGTGTCGGTGGCGCCGTTCGTCGCCCTCATCCTCTTCTTCGTGACCAGTACGGTGTGGGGCTATGCGTACAGCTGGCTCTGGTTCCTGCTCGTCCCGATCACCGGCGCCATCGTCTACGGCGCGGACGGCGGTCGCGACCGGGATCGCCGCTGACGCAAGCCGGCCCGGCCCTGACCGGCGCTAGCCGATGGTGGCGCCGAACAGCAGACCGAGCAGGTAGGTCGCTGCCGCTGCGCCGTAGCCGATCGCGAGCTGCCGCAGCGCCCGCTTGAGCGGCGAAGCGCCGGACAGCAGCCCGACGATCGCGCCCGTCCCGAGCAGGACGATGCCGACCAGCACGGAGGCGACGATCACGGCCGTCGTCCCCTGCAGCCCGAACAGGTACGGCAGGATCGGGATGAGCGCGCCGGAGGCGAAGAAGCAGAAGCTCGACACCGCGGCGTTCCAGCCCTTGCCGACCGCTTCGTGCTCGTCGACGACCTCGCCGACCACCGGGATGGGGGCCGTCTCCACCGCGTGCGCGTGGAGGCGAGCCAGCACCGTGTCTGCGTGCGCCTTCGCCTCGTCGGGGGCCATCCCGCGCGCCCGGTAGACCAGGGTGAGCTCGTTGGCGTCGACATCGAGGTTCGGGAGCGCTGAACTGGTCTCCGGGTTGGGGCTGGATGCCTGCAGCAATTCGCGCTGCGAGCGCACGGACACGTACTCGCCTGCGCCCATCGACAGCGCCCCTGCGAGCAGGCCGGAGATGCCGGTCAGCAGCACGACGTGGTTCGCGACGCCGCTCGCGCTGATGCCGAGCACGAGCGCGAGGTTGCTGACGAGTCCGTCGTTCGCCCCGAACACCGCTGCGCGGAAGGTGCCGGACAGCCGCTGCCTGCCTCGCGCCGCGAGTGCGCGAACGACCTCCTCGTGGATCTGCTCGTCCGCTGCCATCTGGGGCGTCGCATCCGCATCGTCGCTGTAGGGGGAGCGCGCCTCTGCGCGCTGCGCGAGCGCGAGGACGAACACGGAGCCGAAGCGCCTGGCGAGGAAGCCGAGCACGCGGGTGCGGATGTCACCGCGCAGCGGGCGGCCGACGTCGTCGCCGAGGAGGGTGAGCCAGTGCTGCTCGTGCCGGCCTTCCGCGTCGGCGAGGGCGAGCAGGATCTCGCGCTCCTCGCCCGTGCGGCGGCCGGCGAGGTCGCGGTAGACGGCGGCCTCAGCGCGCTCGTCCGCGAGGTAGCGGCGCCAGCGCCGGATGTCGGCCTGGCTCGGCTCGCGCGGCGGGGAGGCGGGGGAAGGGGCAGTCGTCATAACGATTCGACAGTCTATGTGACGGGCTGTCCGGAGGCGCCGGTGGTGCTGGCTGTGCCGGAGGTGCCGGCTGCGCCGGAGGTGGCGGCTGCGCCGGAGGTGGCGGCTGCGCCGCTCGCGCCGGCGAACCGCTCGCCCCACACCCTGGCCAGCTCCGCGACCTCCGCCGGAGCGAGGATCTCGAACCGTGCATCCACCGCTGCCAGCCCGAACAGCGCCCACTCCGCGCTGTCCGCCGCCATCCGGATGCGCGTGGTCGCCGCATCCACCGCCTCGGTCGTCGCCCACCGGCCGATCCTGCTTTCGACCAGCTCGACGGGCGCGTGCACGATCGCTTCGATGGCGAGCGTCTCCGCCGAGGCGCCCAGCGACGCGGTGACGAAGGCAGCAGCGTCCTCCGCCGGGAGCTCGCGCGGGCGGAACCGCTGGCCGGTCGGATGCGGTTCTGCGAGCCGGTCGAGCCGGAAGCTGCGCCAGTCGAACCGGCCGAGGTCGTATGCGACCAGGTACCAGCGGCGCTCGACCGACACCAGCCGGTGCGGTTCGACGCTGCGCTCGGTGCGCTCGCCGTCCCGCGCGGTGTACACGAAGCCGATACGTTCCTCGTCGCGGCAGGCCTGCGCGATCACGGTGAGCACTTCGGCATCGACCGTCGGGCCCTGGCGGATGGCGCCGGCGACGGTGGCGGAGCGGAGCGCATCCACGCGGCGGCGCAGCCTCGACGGCATGACCTGGACGACCTTGGCGAGGGCGCGCACCGAGGCGTCCTCGATTCCTGCGATGCCGGACTGCGCGGCCGTGCGGAGGCCGACGGCGAGGGCGACTGCCTCCTCGTCGTCGACGACGAGCGGCGGGAGCGAGGCGCCTGCGGCGAGCTGGTACCCGCCGTCGACCCCGCGGCTCGCATCCACCGGGTAGCCGAGCTCGCGCAGCCGGTCCACGTCGCGGCGCAGCGTGCGCACGGACACCTCCAGCCGCTCTGCGAGTTCCGGCCCCGGCCAGTAGCGGTGTGTCTGCAGGAGCGCAAGCAGTTGCAGCGTCCGCGATCCCGTCGTGCTCATGCCCCCATCCTCCTCCGATTCCGGCCACTTCCCGTCCCCAATCCCGGCCCCCTGATCGTCGAGCCGGGACGTGTGCACGCCCGATCCCGGCGTGTCGCGTGCATTAATCCCGGCTCGATGATCAGGGGGCGGGGGAGAGGAGAAGGGGAGCGGCGCCGGGGCGGGAGAGGGTGAGGATGGCCTCCGCGACGTGCGGGTCGGCCTCGAGGGCGCCGCCGATCGCCACGAGGTCGGCGGCGACGTCGGACTCGCGGTCGTTGCCGACCAGATCGACCGCCGCCACCACGTAGATCCGCTCCGGGCCGACGAACTCCAGGTGCAGGTACGTGACCGTCTCGACCTCCGGATGCGCGAGCAGAGCGGACAGCACCGCCTGCGTCACGCGCTCCGGCGCCTGCTCGCCGAGGAGGAATCGCCTGTTCCTGTCGATCAGCACCAGCGCTACCACCGCCAGCAGCACGCCGACCAGGATCGAGCCGATCGCGTCGTACACCGCGTTGCCGGTCAGCTCGTGCAGCAGCAGGCCGAGGAAGGCGATCACCAGGCCGATCAGGGCAGCGGAGTCCTCGAAGAAGACCGCGCGCAGCGTCGGGTTCGACGTATTGAACACGTGCGCCAGCGTTCCGGTGCCTCGCTCGTCCGCACCGCGCCTGGCCTGCCGGTACGACTGGATGAACGAGAAACCCTCGAAGACGAACGAGACGGCGAGCACGAGGTAGGCGATCCCGTAGTCGGCGCCCTTCTCCTCGTTTCCCAGTTCGGACACGCCGTGCGTGATCGACACCACCGCGCCAGCGGTGAACAGCCCCACCGCCGCGAACAGCGACCACACGTACGCTTCGCGCCCGTACCCGCCGGGATGCGCGGCGTCGCGCGGGCGCACAGAGGAGCGTTCGGCCTGCAGCAGGAAGATCTCGTTGCCCGCATCCGCCCAGGAGTGCGCGGCTTCTGCCACCATCGACGCCGACCCGGTGAGCACCGCAGCGATGGTCTTCGCCACGGCGACGACCACATTCGCGCCGAACGCGATGACGACGGTGAGGAGGCTCGACGATTTCGGGGTGTCAGGCATAGCCGCAACAGTAAACCGCCCCGAGGAATCGCGGAGCCGCAAACGACGAAACCCCGGTCTTTCGACCGGGGTTTCATTCTGTGTCCGAGGGGGGACTTGAACCCCCACGCCCTATACGGGCACTAGCACCTCAAGCTAGCGCGTCTGCCATTTCCGCCACCCGGACAGGTGTTTCATTCCAGCGACCGAACCGGCCGCCGAAGAAAGACATTAGCACGAAAACACCTGCGGCTTTGACTCGGCCGAGCATCCCGGGCGTGGCGCGTTCGCTGCGTTGGCACCGTCCCGTCTCGCCGGTAGCGTTGAGCGCATGACGGATGCCTTGAGCGACGAGCAGCTGGACGAAACGGCGGTCATCGCCCGCGATCTGATCCGCTTCGACACCACCAACTTCGGTGAGGGGAAGTCGAACGGAGAGGCCGACGCGGCGGAGTATGTCGAGGCGCGCCTGCGGGCGATGGGCCTCGAACCGCGGATGTTCGACTCCGACCCCGGCCGCACCAGCGTCGTCGCTCGTGTTCCCGGCCGGAACGCCGCCAAGCCGGCACTCGTCGTGCACGGCCACCTGGACGTCGTCCCAGCCGACCCGCGCAACTGGACCGTCGACCCGTTCGGCGGCGTCATCAAGGACGGCCTGCTCTGGGGTCGCGGCGCCGTCGACATGAAGAACATGGATGCGATGATCCTCACCGCGGTCGGCGACCTGCTGGCGGCGGGGGAGCAGCCGGAGCGTGACCTCGTCGTCGCGTTCTTCGCCGACGAGGAGGACGGCGGCCGCCGCGGCTCGCACTTCCTGGTCGACAACCATCCAGAGCTGTTCGCCGGCGCCACTGAGGCGATCAGCGAGGTCGGCGGATACTCGATCGACCTCGACGGCCAGCGCGCATACCTGATGCAGACGGGCGAGAAGTCGCTCGTCTGGATCAAGCTGATAGCCCGCGGCCGCGCTGCACACGGCTCCCGGCTGGTGCGGGAGAACGCGATCACCAGACTCGCCGAGGCTGTCGTGGCGATCGGCCGCCGCGAGTGGCCGATCCAGCTCACCGACACCACCACGCAGCTCCTCGCGGAGGTCTCGCGCATCCTGGACATCGATCCGGAGCAGGTCGGTCCTGACGAGGTCGTGCTGCGCACGGGGACGGCGGCCGGCTTCATCCTGGCCACGCTGCGCACCACCACCAACCCGACGCTTCTGGACGCCGGGTACAAGCACAACGTCATTCCGGATACCGCGGAAGCGCTCATCGACATCCGCACGCTGCCCGGCGAGGAGGACGCCGTGCTCGCGCAGGTGCAGGAGATCGTCGGCGACGACATCGAGATCAGGATCATGCACCGCGACGTCGGCCTGGAGGTGGCGTTCGGCGGCCCGCTGATCGACGCTATCGTCTCCACCATCGGCGAGCACGACCCTGGCGCGCCCGTGCTGCCCTATCTGCTCTCCGGCGGCACGGACAACAAGGCGCTCAGCAAGCTCGGCATCACCGGCTACGGCTTCGCGCCGCTCCAGCTTCCGAAGGAGCTGGACTTCCCCGGGATGTTCCACGGCGTCGACGAGCGCGTTCCGCTCGACGCGCTAGTGTTTGGCAGGTCCGTCCTGCGCGACCTCCTCCGCAGCTACTGACCTTCGCGGCCTCCGCCGCAGCCAGCCGTTCAGCATCACTTCCGAAAGCACCGCATGGAATTCATCAACGCCCTCATCCTGGGTCTCGTCCAGGGGCTCACCGAGTTCCTCCCGATCTCGTCGAGCGCGCACATCCGCATCGTCGGGGAGCTGCTCGGCACGGGAGGCGACCCCGGGGCTCGGTTCACCGCGATCATCCAGCTCGGCACAGAGGCCGCCGTGCTGCTGTACTTCTGGAAGGACATCGTCCGGATCGTCGGGCAGTGGTTCCGTTCGCTGTTCGGCAAGGTTCCCCGCAACGATCCGGATGCGCGGATGGGCTGGCTGGTCATCATCGGCAGCGTGCCGATCGTCGTCCTCGGCTTGTTCTTCCAGGACGCGATCGAGACCACCTTCCGCTCGCTCTGGATCGTCGCGGCGACGCTGATCGTGTTCGGCATCCTGCTCGGCGTGGCCGACTACGTCGGCAGCAAGACCAGGAGGCTCAAGGAGCTCACCTGGGGCCACGGCATCATCTTCGGCCTGGCCCAGGCGCTCGCGCTCATCCCCGGCGTCTCGCGTTCCGGCGGCACCATCACGGCCGGACTGTTCATGGGCTACCAGCGCAGGGCAGCGGCGCGGTACTCGTTCCTGCTCGCGCTCCCCGCCGTGTTCGGCAGCGGCTTCTACCAGCTGTACAAGTCGATCAAGGAGCCGTGCACGCAGGCTCTCGCCGCGGCCAACACCTGCACCGTCGAGGTCTTCGGCCCGCTGGAGACCGCGGCGGCGACCGTCGTCGCGTTCGTGGTCGGGCTCGTCGTGATCGCCTTCTTCATGGGCTACATCTCGCGTCGCAGCTTCCTGCCGTTCGTGATCTACCGCATCGCCCTCGGAGCGCTCCTCATCGTCCTGCTCTCCACCGGGGTGCTCGCCGCCTAAAGAATCGAGTCCGAACTTGTTCAGCCGACACGCCGGGCGTGGAGCTGAACAAATCCGGACTCGATGGTGTGGGTGAGGGAGCCGGCAGGGTCAGGACCGCCAGGGCTCGTCAGGAGCGCCAGGGCTCATCTGGGCGGCCGCCGGCCTGGCCGTCTCTGCCGTCTCCGCGGCGGCGGAGGTAGCGCTCGAACTCCTGCGCGATCGCCTCGCCGCTCGCCTCGGGGGAGTCGACGGTGTCGCGCGCCTGCTCGAGCTGCTCGATGTACGCGGCCATCTCGTCGTCGTCTGCGGCGAGCGCGTCGATCCCCGCCTCCCAGGCGGCGGCCTCGTCGACCAGTGTCCCGCGCGGAATGGTCACATCCACCAGCTCTTCCAGCTTGTCGATGAGCGCGAGCATCGCCTTCGGGCTCGGAGCGTTGTGCACGTAGTGCGGGACGGACGCCCAGATCGTGACGGTCGGGATACCGACGCCCTCCGCGCCCTCCGCGATGGCGCTCAGGATGCCGACGGGGCCCTCGTAGGTGGAGCGCTCGATCGACAGCTCGGCGCGCACAGCCGCGTTCTCGCTCGACGCGAAGATGGAGATCGGCCTGGTGTGCGGAACGTCGGCGAGCATCGCGCCGAGGAAGACGATCACGCCGATGTCGGCGGCGAGTGCCGCATCCAGGATCTCGGCCGTGAAGCTCTTCCAGCTGCGGGACGGCTCCGTGCCGAGCAGCAGGTAGATGTTGCCGACGTTGTCGCCACTGACCCGCACAGCGTCTCCGGCGAGGTCGCCCGCCAGATCCTCCGCTGCAGCGCCGGGGTTCGCAGGGCCGTACATCACCGCGGACGGCCAGATGAGGTGGCGGTGCCCGTCGTCGTCCGCGACCACCGGCCGGTTGAACTGGAAGTCGAAGTACAGCTCGGGGTCGACCTCGGAGACGGGCACGACGTCGAGAACGTCCTTGAGGGTCTTGACGGCGCCGCTCGCTGCCTCGCCTGCGTCGTTCCAGCCCTCGAAGGCGACGACCAGGATGCGGCCGCCGAGGAAGTCGTTTCCGTCAGTCACAGTGGATGTACCTCTGTCCTCTCCAGACGACCGTGCGGACGCCATCCATCCAGGATAGGCCCGCCGGTCACCGTTAGACTTGTGGCCCGTGACCTCACTGACTCCTCCGAGCCCGCCGGCCGCCGTTTTCTGGGACATGGACGGCACCCTCGTCGACACCGAACCGTACTGGATGGCCTCCGAAGTGGAGCTCGTCTCCTCCTTCGGCGGCGTCTGGACCCACGAGGACGGCCTCCAGCTCGTCGGCCTCGGGCTCTGGAACTCCGCAGAGATCCTCCGTGCGCACGGCGTCGACCTCAGCGCGGACGAGATCGTGCAGTGGCTCACGAACCGGGTGCAGCAGAAGCTCGACACGGACGGCGTTCCGTGGCGGCCAGGGGCGCGCGAGCTGCTCGCCGACCTGCGTGAGCGCGGTATCCCGACCGCCTTGGTCACCATGTCGGTGCGCAGGATGGCGGAGCAGATCGTCGCGAAGATCCCGTTCGATGCGTTCGACGTGATCGTCAGCGGCGACGAGGTGACGGAGGCCAAGCCGCATCCGGAGCCGTACCTTCGCGCTGCGGAACTGCTGGGCGTCGACCCTGTGGATGCTGTCGCCATCGAGGACTCGCTGGTCGGCCTCGCCTCCGCGGTCGCCTCCGGAGCGGCCACCATCGGCGTTCCGCACATCGTCGCGCTCCCGGAGAGCGCAGAGCACACGTTGTGGGAGTCTCTCTCCGGCAAGACAGCGGACGACATCGCCGCCGTCGCAGCGAAGGGAGCGCTCCTGTGAGCGACCAGCAGGCTGGACAGCAGCCCTACACGCCGCAGCCTCAGAACAGCGGCCCGTTCCGCGCAGGCGACCGCGTGCAGCTCACCGGCCCGAAGGGCAAGCTGAACACCATCACGCTCGAGCCTGGCAAGGTGTTCCACACCCATCGCGGCATCCTGGAGCACGACGCGATCATCGGCCTCCCAGACGGGTCCGTCGTCTCGAACAACGTGGGCGTCGAGCACCTGGCGCTCCGCCCGCTGCTCAGCGACTTCGTGATGTCGATGCCGCGCGGCGCCGCGATCATCTACCCGAAGGACGCGGCGCAGATCCTGTCGCTCGCCGACATCTTCCCCGGAGCGAACGTGGTCGAGGCCGGCGTCGGCTCCGGAGCGCTCTCGCTCTGGCTGCTGCGCGCCATCGGTCCGGCAGGCACGCTGCGCTCGTTCGAGCGCAGGGACGAGTTCGCCGACGTTGCGCGAGCGAACGCCGCGACCTTCCTCGGTCACGACCCGGAGAACTGGACCGTCACGGTCGGCGACCTGCAGGATGCGCTCCCCGAGGCCGTCGAGGAGCAGAGCGTCGACCGCGTCGTGCTCGACATGCTCGCGCCGTGGGAGTGCCTCGACGAGGTCACGGCCGCGCTCAAGCCCGGCGGCGTGCTGCTCTGCTACATCGCCACGGTGACGCAGCTCTCGCGGGTCGCGGAAGCGATCCGCGCCTCCGGCGACTACACCCACCCGCAGTCGAGCGAGACGATGGTCCGCGGCTGGCACGTCGAGGGTCTCGCCGTTCGTCCAGACCACCGGATGATCGGTCACACCGGATTCCTCATCACCGCCCGCCGCCTTGCGCCGGGTTCCGTGCTGCCCGAACTGAAGCGCCGGCCGTCGAAGAGCGACTACAGCGACGACGACGTCGAGGCCTGGACGCCAGGCGCGCTCGGCGAGCGGCAGTCCAGCCCGAAGAGCCTGCGCAAGCGGGTGCGGGCGGCGGCAGCGAGCGCCGAGCTGTCGAAGGCGCGGACCGCCGAGGCCGCAGCGGCGGACGACGCGGCGCACGAGGACGACCCCACCATCAACTAGCATGGGGAGCCGGAGACCTCCGTGTCATCCGACAACCCCACCGATCGCACCGAAAGAGGACTCGTGCGCAGAGCTACCGCACTCGTCGTAGCAGCAGGACTGCTGGCCGTCACGCTGACGGGATGCTCGTCAGACCCGAACGCGAACTGCGACACCGCGCTGAAGTCGGGCACAGCATCGAACCTCATCACGGCGACGGGGGCGGTCGGTTCGAAGCCGAAGATCAGCTTCCCGACGCCGATCGACACCACGACCTCGCAGGCGACGACGCTCGTCACCGGCAAGGGCGACAAGGTCCAGAAGGGCCAGATGGTCGAGATCCAGTACACGCTGCTGGACGGCGAGTCCGGTTCGACGATCGGGCAGAGCTCTTTCGCGAAGAGCCAGCCGACCCTCATTCCGGTCGGGAAGAGCGGCGTCCCTGGCATCGACAAGGGCCTGCAGTGCGCCACCGTCGGCTCCCGCGTGGCGATCGCCATCGCGCCGAAGGACAGCGGGCAGGACGGCACCACCAGCTCGGGCGTCGCCGTCATCGACGTCGTCGGCTCCTTCCTGCCGAGGGCGAACGGCGCTGTGCGTCCGTCCGTCTCCGGTTTCCCGACCGTCGTGCTCGCCCCGACCGGGCAGTCCGGCATCACCATCCCGTCCGGTGGGGCCCCGACGAAGGTCCGCAGTGAGACGCTCAAGGCGGGCGACGGGGCAACGGTCAAGAGCGACAGCTCTGTCGTGCTGCACTACACGATGGTCGGCTGGGAGAACAAGAACCTCGTCTACAGCACCTGGAACTCCGGCGCGCCGGACCTCGTGCTGATGAAGACCGGCCAGAGCAACGCCAACCAGGTGCTGCCGCAGGCGATGCTCAAGGAGCTGGTCGGCGCGAAGGTCGGTTCGCAGCTCGTGATCGAGACGCCGGCGGACTCCAGCGTTCCCGCCGGAGCGTGGGTCGTCGACGTTCTCGGGGTCCTGTAGCCGATTAGGATGGACGGGTGCCTCCGTCCTCGTCCTCGCCTTCCCGTGTGCCGGTCGAAGAGCGCCTGTTCAGCCTGGTGCTCGCGCTGCTCGCGACTGAGACGGGCCTGACCAAGAACGAGATCCTGTCCACGGTCCAGGGCTATCGTCAGCGCTACGTCGGTCATGGAGACAACAGCAGTCTCGAGCGGCAGTTCGAGCGCGACAAAGACGATATCCGCGAACTCGGCGTGCCGCTGGAGACGGTCGAGTCTCCCGGCGATTCCGGCAACAATCAGCTCCTGCGCTATCGCATTCCCAAAGGGGCATACGACCTTCCTGCCGACGTGGTGTTCTCCCCGGAGGAGATCACGCTGCTCGGTCTGGCCGCCACGGTCTGGAAGGAGGGATCGCTCTCCGGCGAGTCCCGCAGGGCCCTGATGAAGCTGCGCTCGCTCGGCGTCGAGGCCAATGACCCGATCGTCGGTTACGCGCCGCGGCTGCGCGCGCGAGAGAGCGCGTTCGAGCCGCTGAACCAGGCGCTCGAACGCAACGCCATCGTTCAGTTCCCCTACCTCAAGCCGGGGGAGAGCGCGTCCAGGATCAGGACGGTCGCGCCACTCGCCATCGTGCAGCACCAGGGCCGCTGGCACCTGCAGGGCATCGACCAGGACGCGCACGGCTCTCGCACGTTCCTGCTGTCGCGGATGGTCGGCCCCGTCAAGGTCACGGCGCGCACATTCGTGCCGGACGGCTCCGACTTCGCGGCGAAAGCCCTCGCCGACCTCGAACGGATCTGGGCGGACAACGTGGCGACCATCGAGGTGACGGCCGGCACGGACGCGGCGACGCGTCTCGGCAAGCGCTACGGAGACGCGGTGCCTGTCGCAGGCGACGGAGAGTCGTTCCGGCTCACGGTCAACTACTCCGACATCAACATCGTCGCCGACCAGCTGGCGAGCTTCGGTCCCGAGGTGCTCGTGCTGGCGCCCGAGGTGCTGCGCCAGGCGGTCCGCGACCGCCTGGCGGCCACGGCGGCCGCCCACGAGGGGAGCGATCGTGGCTGAGCGCCGCAAGCAGCCGATGCAGGCGCAGGATAAGCTCGCCTTCCTCCTGGCGCTCGTGCCGTACCTGATGGACAGGGACAGGGTCAGCGTCGCAGAGGCGGCGGAGCACTTCGGCGTCGACGCTTCCCAGCTGCGGGATGCGGTGCGACTGATCGCCGTCTCCGGCATCCCCGGCGAAACCAACCAGTACCAGCCGGGCGACCTGTTCGACATCGCCTGGGACGACTTCGAGGACAACGATCAGATCGTCCTCACCCACCAGGTCGCCATCGACGACTCGCCGCGCTTCTCGGCCAGGGAGGCGGCCGCGCTCATCGCGGGACTGCAGTACCTGTCGGCGCTCCCGGAGAACGCCGATCGCGACGTGATCGGCTCCCTGATGGCGAAGCTCGCGCGCGGCGCGTCCGCCGCGCCGAGCCAGGTCGCGGTCGCCGGCTCAGCGACCGACGCCACCCTCGCCACGATCAGGGATGCGGTGGCGAGCGGCACGCAGCTCGACTTCGACTACCTCAACTCGCGCGGTGAGCGGGAACGGCGCCGCGTCGACCCGCTGCGCATCGAGTCGATCGACCAGGACTGGTATCTGCGCGGCTGGGATCACCTGCGCACCGCCATCCGCACCTTCCGCCTCGACCGCATCGACGACCTCCGCGCGACGGACGAGCCGATCACCTACCGCCCGGGTGACGTCACCCTGCCGGAGACGCTGTTCGAGGGAACACCGGACGATCTGCTGGTGACCATCGAGGTGTCCGCGTCCGCCGTTCCGCTGGTCGAGGACTACATCCCGGACGGGGCGCCCAGGCAGGAACACGACGGCGTCGTGCGCACGAGCGTGCGCGTGGCCCACTTCCACGGGCTGAAGCGGCTGGTCGCCGGCCTGTCCGGCGTCCTCACCGTCCTCGACCCTCCCGAGGCCCGCGCGGTCGTCGCGGCCTGGGCCACCGCCGGAGCGGATCGCTACCGGGCGGATGGCAACCGGTAGGTAGGCTGGGGTCATGCCGTGGTGGTCGTGGGTGGTGATCTGGGTCGTGCTGGTGCTCGGCCTGCTCGGGATGCTCGCGTTCTTCGCCGTCCACCTGTTCCGCAAGCTCATGGCCGCCGGCAGGGAGGCGTCTGCGCTGATCGAGAAGACCGAGGTGCTGAGCCGTCGCGTCGACGACCTGAACGAGGCCGTCTTCCACCCCGCGGTGCTCGCCGATGTCTCCGTGTTACGCGACGAACGCGAGCAGGCGAGGGCGGACAAGGCGGTTGCGAGGCAACTTCGCAGGGATGCGAGGGTGAGACGCGGTAAACTACTGGTCAATGCCGATCCACGTCGGTACACATACTTGATCAAAAGGGATTGACTCATGCTCGGCGGCCTGACCGGATGGCACCTGCTCATCATCCTCGCAGTGATCCTGCTGCTCTTCGGCGCGCCGAAGCTTCCTGCCCTCGCCAAGAGCATCGGCCAGTCGATGCGCATCTTCAAGGGCGAGGTCAACGAGATGAAGAAGGACGGCGACAAGCCGGACGCTTCGTCGCAGACGCCGGCTGACGGCGGCACCACCGCCTCGCCTGAGACGCACACGAAACCGTAGTCGGTGGCCTCCACCAAGCGAGGCAAGAACCGCGAAGGACGGATGACGCTCGCCGAGCATTTCGTCGAGCTTCGCAAACGCCTCTACCGCTCTGCCATCGCGCTGCTCGTCGGCGCCGTCGCCGGCTGGTTCCTGTCCGGCTACCTGCTGGATGCGATGCGTGTCCCGATCACGCAGATCGCCACCCAGCAGGGCCGCGTCGCGACGCTGAACTACGACAGCATCACCGGCGCGTTCGACCTGAAGATGCAGATCGCGATCACGATCGGCGTGATCATCTCCAGCCCGGTCTGGCTCTACCAGATCTGGTCGTTCTTCGTCCCCGCTCTGAGCCGCAAAGAGCTCAAGTACGGTCTTGGCTTCTTCTTCACCGCCGTGCCGCTGTTCCTCATCGGCGCCTACGTCGGCTGGCTGCTCGTTCCGCACATCGTCTCGTTGCTCACGAGCTTCGCGCCGTCGGACGACTCCGCGATCATCTCCGCGAAGACCTACTTCGACTTCATCCTGAAGCTGTCGCTGGCGGTCGGGGTGGCGTTCGTACTCCCGGTGTTCCTGGTGCTCCTGAACTTCGTCGGGGTGCTGAGCGCATCCTCGATCATCAAGTCGTGGCGCTGGGCGATCATCCTCATCGCCCTGTTCACGGCCATCGCCACTCCCGCGGCGGATGTGCTCTCGATGTTCCTGCTCGCCGTGCCCATGGTGGTGCTGTATCTGGCGGCCTGGGGCGTGGCCTGGCTGCACGATCGCCGGGCGGCCAAGGTCGCGTCGCGCCTGGAGGCGGAACTGGCCGCATAGCGGGGGCGCGCGGCATAGGCTTGGGCGTGTGACCGATCAGCTGTCCCCGGCCGAACGCTATGCGGCGTCGCGCACGCGCACGCGTCAACCGCTCGTCGAAGCATTCCGCGAACGGCTCAGGTTCGACCTCGACCCGTTCCAGCGTGAGGCGTGTGCGAGCCTGGAGGCTGGCAGAAGCGTGCTCGTGGCCGCCCCGACCGGAGCAGGCAAGACGATCGTGGCCGAGTTCGCCGTGTTCCTGGCGATGCGCGAGGCGAACGCCAAGGTCTTCTACACCGCGCCGATGAAGGCGCTCAGCAACCAGAAGTTCCAGGAGCTGGTCGAGGAGTACGGTCCGGAGTCCGTCGGCCTGCTGACCGGAGACACCAACATCAACTCGCACGCCCGCATCGTCGTGATGACGACCGAGGTGCTGCGCAACATGCTCTACGCGGACTCCGACCTGCTCGCCGACCTCGCATACGTGGTGATGGACGAGGTGCACTACCTCGCCGACCGGTTCCGCGGCGCCGTGTGGGAGGAGGTCATCATCCACCTGCCCCAGGCGGTGCGGATGGTCTCGCTGAGCGCCACGGTGTCGAACGCGGAGGAGTTCGGCGACTGGCTGCAGGCGGTGCGCGGCGACACGGACGTGATCGTGTCTGAGGAGCGTCCCGTTCCCCTGGAGCAGCACATCCTGATGCGGTCGAAGCTGATCGACCTGTTCGACTCGTCCGGCCTCGCCGCGACCAACCGGGTGAACCCCGAGCTGGTGCAGATGGCGCGCTACGGCGGACGGGTGCTGAGCAGCAGGCAGATGCGCGACGTCGGCCGCTACCACTCCCGCGGCGGCCGCCCTGACACCTACCGGATGGACAGGGCCGACCTGGTCAAGCTGCTCGGCGAGCACAACCTGCTCCCTGCCATCTTCTTCATCTTCAGCCGCAACGGATGCGATCAGGCCGTGCGCCAGACCCTCCGCTCCGGCGTGAAGCTCACAGAGGCGCACGAGCGCGACGAGATCCGGGCGATCGTCGAGGAGCGCTGCAGGACCCTGCTGGACGAGGATCTGGCCGTTCTCGGCTACTGGGAGTGGCTGGAGGGGCTGGAGCGCGGCGTCGCAGCGCACCACGCCGGGATGCTTCCCGCATTCAAGGAGGTCGTGGAGGAGCTGTTCCGGCGCAAGCTGGTCAAGGTCGTGTTCGCCACGGAGACCCTCGCGCTCGGCATCAACATGCCGGCCCGAACGGTGGTCTTGGAGAAGCTGGAGAAGTTCAACGGCGAGGCGCGCGTGCCGATCACGCCGGGGGAGTACACCCAGCTCACCGGCCGCGCCGGCCGCCGCGGCATCGATGTGGAGGGGCACTCGGTCATCCAGTGGCAGGACGGCCTCGACCCGCAGGCCGTCGCTTCGCTCGCCTCCCGGCGCAGCTACCCCCTCAACTCCAGCTTCCGGCCGACGTACAACATGGCCGTCAATCTCATCGACCAGTTCGGACGCGAGCGCACCAGGGAGATCCTGGAGTCGTCCTTCGCGCAGTTCCAGGCCGACCGTGCCGTGGTCGACCTGGCGCGCAAGGTGCGACAGCAGGAGGAGTCGCTCGCCGGGTACGAGAAGGCGATGACCTGCCACCTGGGCGACTTCCGCGAGTACTCCGGCATCCGGCGGGAGCTGAGCGACCTGGAGCGCAAGGGCGCGTCGATGGAGCACGCCTCCCGCGCCGACCGCGACAAGCGGCAGCGCAGGCTCACCGCGCTGCGCAAGCGGATGAAGGAGCACCCCTGTCACCGCTGCCCTGACAGGGAGAAGCACGCGCGCTGGGCGGAGCGCTGGTGGAAGCTGAAGCGCGAGACGGACGCGCTGAGCGCGCAGATCCGGTCGAGGACCGGAGCTGTGGCCAAGGTGTTCGACCGCGTCTCCGACGTGCTCCTGGAGCTCGGCTACCTGACCCGCGAGGACGACGTCACGGCCCTCACCGTGCACGGCCGGACCCTGAAGCGCATCTACGGCGAACGCGACCTGCTCGTGGCCGAGTGCCTGCGCAGGAACATCTGGAACCAGCTGGATGCGCCGAGCCTCGCCGCGATGGCGTGCGCGCTGGTGTTCGAGCCGCGCCGCGACGAAGGGCTCGCGCACGAGCGCTCCCTCCCGCGCGGTGCGTTCCGGCCCGCGCTGGACAAGACCATCGACATCTGGAGCCGTCTCGACGACCTGGAGAGGGAGAACCGGCTGGCGGGCAGCGAGCCGCCGTCGACCAGTCTCGCGATGGCGATGCACGCCTGGGCGAAGGGCACCAGCTTGAACACGGTGCTGCAGGAGGCGGACATGGCAGCCGGCGACTTCGTGCGCTGGACGAAGCAGACCATCGACTTGCTCGACCAGCTCTCTCTCGTGGCCCAGGGGCCGGTCGGGCGCACGGCACGGCAGGCACTCGACTCGATCAGGCGCGGCATCGTTGCTTACTCATCCGTCGCCTAGCATTTCTGCGGCGAACGCCGAACGGCGTCCTCTAAGCTCTCCACTCGTGACCCCCACCCCGCGCGCCGTGCTGCCCCTCTGGCTCGCACTCCTCCTCGCGGCGGGGGCTGGGCCCGTGCTGGATGCGGGATTCCCAGACCGCAGCTGGTGGCCGCTCACTTTCGTCGGCATCGCGATGGTGCTGCTCGCGGTGCGCGGACGACGCGCCGGGTCCGCCTTCCTGGTCGCCTGGCTGGCTGGAGAGTCGTTCTTTCTGTTCCACGTGGCCTGGACGGCGCTGTACCTTGGGCCGCTGCCGTGGGTGGCGCTGTCCACTCTGGAGGCGATCTTCTACGGCCTGGGCGGGATGCTCATCGCTCTCGCGTATCGCTGGGTGCCGCGCGCCTGGCCGACCAGACTCGGCCGCCTCGGGCTGCTGCCGGTGATCGTCGGCGGCCTGTGGACGCTGCGCGAGTACGTGTCCGGCAACTGGCCGTATGGCGGGTTCTCCTGGGGAAGGGTCGCCGAGTCGCAGTCGGAGAGCCCGCTCGCGCCGCTGGCGGCGTGGCTGGGCATCTCCGGGCTGAGCTTCGTGATGGTGTGGCTGGTCGCGCTGCTGATCCAGGTGTGCGTGGAGGTGGACCTGCGCGGCGCGTGGCGTGCATCCATCGCGGTGGGCGCGATCGCCGTCGTGCTCGTCGTTCCTGCCTGGCCGGCGACGACGCACGGAACGACCAGGATCGCTGCCGTGCAGGGCAACGGCCCTGCCGGCTACTTCGACAACGCGCCACCGGATGCGGTGCTCAACTCGCAGATCGCCGAGACGGAGAAGATCGAGGACGAGAAGGCCGACATGGTCGTCTGGCCGGAGGGAGCTGCCCAGCCGGACCCGACGCGCGATCCGCAGACGGCGGCCATCCTGGATGCGCTCAGCAAGCGGATGGACGCCCCGTTCATCGTCGGCACGATCACCGCCCGCGACGGCAAGTTCTTCAACACCTCGCTGCTCTGGAAGAGCGGCCAGGGTGCGGTCGACTACTACGACAAGAAGCATCCGGTGCCGTTCGGCGAGTATGTGCCGGACCGGGCGTTCTGGCGGCCGTTCGCGCCCGACCTGATCGACCTGATCGGCCGCGACTACACGCCGGGCACCAGAGACAACGTGTTCGACGTGAACGGCGTGCGCGCCGGCATCTCGATCTGCTTCGACATCGTCGACGACCAGCTGCTCACCGACATGATGCAGGGCGGCGCACAGGTCATCCTCGCCCAGACGAACAACGCCGACTTCGGGCAGACGGACGAGAACGAGCAGCAGCTCGCCATCGCCAGACTGCGGGCGATCGAGTCCGGCCGCTCACTGGTGAACATCTCCACGGTCGGGAGCAGCCAGATCATCGGCCCGAGCGGGCGCACGATCGCGGAGATCCCGCCGTTCAAGCCGGGCCACATGGTCGCGGACGTGCCGCTCGGCACGACCACCACGCCCGCGACGCTGCTCAGCCGGGGCATCGAGTTCCTCGTCGCCGGGCTCGGCCTCTTCGGCCTCCTCGTCGCCTTCGGAGCGCAGAGAAAAGGCCGCCCTCACCGGTGAGGTGAGAACGGCCTGGCGTGACGTGGCGGTCAGGCGCCGATCTTGTGCTCGCCCGTGCCGCGGCGAGAGCGCAGGTAGGTGAGCCGCTCCTCCAGGAGCTCCTCGAGTTCGTCGCGGGTGCGACGTTCGAGCAGCATGTCCCAGTGGCTGCGGGGCACCTTCACGTCCGAGCGGTCGACCTCGACGGGGGTGTCGCCGACCAGCAGGGTGGCCTCGTGGCCGCAGTGCTTGCACTCCCAGGTCTGGGGTGCATCGGCCTCGGCGGAGAAGACCATGTCGGTCTCCTTACCGCATTCGGGGCAAAGGTAAATGTAACGGGAACGCGGGGAGTACACGACGCCTTCTTCGCTCTGTAAGCTCTGGGCGCCAAGCCTCATTCCGCGCAAACTGCGATCTGCCATTGTGTGGTTCTCCTCTGTGCGCGCGTACTGCACAGTTATAAACCCACAAGCTGGGGGTTCTCTTTCCGTCGAGGACGTACTCTCAGGGCCCTCTCAGGTCAGATTCGTGCGTCGACCAGCGCTTTCAGTGCATCGCAGCGGTCCGTGACCAGCCCGTCGACTCCGAGATCCAGTAGGCGTGTCATGTCCGCCGGATCGTTCACCGTCCAGACGTGCACCTCCACCCCGGCGGCGTGCAGGATGCGCACGGTGCGCCGCGAAACGAGTCGCACGCCGCTCTGCCGCTCTGGGACCTGCACGGCCACGAGACCGCGGAGCGCGCGGCGCACGGCGGAGACGGAACCGGCCTTCGCCGCCGCGATGGCGGGGAGGAACCGGCTGACAGAGGCGGAGCTGGCGACGCCGGGGAGTGCATCCACAGCTGCCCTCCTGCGCTTCTCGTCGAAGCTCGTGATGAGCACGCGATCGGTCGCCCTGGCCTTGAGGATCGCAGCCGCCGCCGGGGCAGCGGACGCCGTGTCCTTGATGTCGATGTTGAACCGCGCCTGAGGGAAGGCGTCGAGCGCCTCCGTGAGCGAGCAGAACGTCTGGCCGTCGCCCAGCTGGATGCGCCGCAGCTCGGCCATCGTCAGCTGATCGACGCGCACGGAACGCCCTGCTACCCGCGTCAGATCCGGGTCGTGGCTGATCACGGCGACGCCGTCCGCGCTCGCGTGCACATCCGTCTCGAGGTGCGTCGCTCCGGCGTTCAGTGCGCGCAGGAACGCGAGGAGGGTGTTCTCCGGGGCCTCGATGGCGAGGCCCCGGTGGGCGATGATCCGGGGGAGAGGACCGCTCAGGTACGTCACGCCGGTGGAGTCTGCTCTCCGGGCGGCTCCTCTGCGGTCGGAGCGCTGTCGTCCCGCACGTCGGGAATGTCCACCTCGGGGATGTCCACCTCGGGGATCCCGGCGTCGGGGATGCCGACGCCCGGTGCGCCCGGCGCTGCCTGGGCTGCGGCGGCGGCTGCCGCCTCCAGCGCAGCGGCGACCTCGGCATGTGCGTCCTCGGCGGCCGCTGCAGCTTCGGCCTGGGCGGCCTCCGCTGCTTCGGCGACGGCGGGATCGGGGATCGCAGGGGAGCCGGGCACGCCGGGGATCCCCTTGTCTCCGAACGCCTTCCCGATGCCCTGCAGCGCCTGCGTGAGCTCGCTCGGGATGATCCACAGCTTGTTCGCCGGACCCTCCGCCAGCTTCGGCAGCGTCTGCAGGTACTGGTACGCCAGCAGCATGTTGTCCGGGTTCCCCTGATGGATGGCGCCGAAGACCGTCGTGATCGCCTTCGCCTCGCCCTCCGCTCGGAGCACCGCGGCCTTCGCGTCACCCTCGGCCTTGAGGATGGCGGCCTGCCGCATTCCCTCCGCGTTGAGGATCTCGGACTGCTTCGTGCCCTCTGCGGTGAGGATGACCGCTCGGCGGTCACGCTCTGCGCGCATCTGCTTCTCCATCGAGTCCTGGATGGAGAGGGGCGGGTCGATCGCCTTCAGCTCGACGCGCGACACTCGGATGCCCCACTTGCCGGTGGCTTCGTCGAGCACGATGCGGAGCTGGCCGTTGATGTTGTCTCGGCTGGTGAGCGCCTCTTCGAGGTTGAGGCCGCCGACCACGTTACGGAGCGTCGTGGTGGTGAGCTGCTCGACCGCGCCGAGGTAGTTGGCGATCTCGTAGGTGGCGGCCCGCGCATCCGTCACCTGGAAGTAGACGACCGTGTCGATCGACACGACCAGATTGTCCTCGGTGATGACCGGCTGCGGCGGAAACGACACCACCTGCTCCCGCATGTCGAGGAGCGGCCGCACCTTGTCGACGAACGGCACCACCACGTTGAGTCCTGGGTTCAGGGTCTTGTGGTACTTGCCCAGGCGCTCCACCACACCGGCGCGTGCCTGCGGGATGATGCGGATCGCCCGGAACAGTGTGACCAGGACGAAGACCACGATGATGACGATGATGACCGTCACCACGATTCCCACGACCAATTGGCTGGCGTCTGTCACGACGCGCTCCTTTCTGTGAAGTCGTCAGCGCCCGCCGAGACAGGGGCGGGCGCCACGACGGCGGTCGCCCCCTCGATCGAGACGACGACGACGTGCTCGCCGGGGACCAGCTGCGGCGGTCCTGACGTGAGGCCGGTCGCGAGGCGCGCCGTCCAGGTCTCTCCGACCGCCAGCTTGACCTGGCCGGTCGTGCGCGAGACGGTGTCGACGACGGTGCCGGACATGCCGATCAGCGCATCCACATTGCTCTTCGCCGGATCGCCGCCGCGTTTGAGCGCGTGCAGGAGAGGGGGCCGGATGAAGAAGATGAGGATGACCGAGAGTGCGGCGGCGATGAGGAGCTGCAGCCACCACGGCGCGCCGACCAGGCCGGAGACGAGACCGCCGACGCTTCCGACGGCGATCATCAGGAAGACGAAGTCGAGCGTCAGCATCTCGATGATGATGAACACGAGGATGAGGACGAGCCAGACGATCCAGGCGAAGGATGCGATGTCCACGGCGACTCCCTTCACTGTCGTACTCCGACCGTAGCAGGTGGCGAACCGGCGGCGCGGAACCCACTTGGTAGTCTCAGGGACGAGAAACCCATCTTTCTAGGAGTCTTCGTGTCCAACCCTCTCGCAGCTGGTTCCCTCGCAGGGAAGCGCGCGCTCATCACCGGTTCGTCTCGCGGAATCGGTGCAGACACTGCCCAGTACCTCGCCGCCGCCGGTGCCAGTGTCGTCATCAACTTCCGCAACAAGGAGGCCCGCGCCGTCAAGCTCGCGGACAGCATCAGGGAGGCGGGAGGCACGGCGATCACGGTCGGCGCCGACCTCACCGATCCCGCGTCCGTCGCCGGGATGTTCGACACCGTCCGCTCCGAGTGGGGCGGCCTCGACATCCTGGTGCTGAACGCCTCAGGCGGCATGGAGTCCGGCATGGCGGAGGACTACGCGATGCAGCTGAACCGCGACGCGCAGGTCAACACGCTGACCGCCGCGCTTCCGCTGCTCGACGCCGGGTCGCGCGTCGTGTTCGTGACGAGCCACCAGGCACACTTCATCAACACCACGCCGACGATGCCGGAGTACGAGGCCGTCGCCATCAGCAAGCGCGCCGGAGAGGACGCCCTGCGCGCGCTCATCCCGGCGCTGACCGAGAAGGGCGTCGAGTTCGTCGTCGTTTCCGGCGACATGATCGAGGGCACCATCACGGCGACCCTGCTCAACCGGCTGAACCCCGGCGCGATCGACGCGCGCAAGGAGGCGGCAGGCAAGCTCTACAACGTGAGCGAGTTCGCTGCCGAGATCGCGCAGGCGGTGGTCGACCCCATCCCGGCCGATCACACGCGCCTGGTCGGCGACGTCTCCGACTTCGTGCCGGTCGCCGAATGAAGGCCGCCGACCTCGGGCTGCTGACGGGCGTCTCGACGCCCACCGTGCATCCGGGCGGAACGCGCGCCGTTGTGTCGGTCACGCATCCGTCGCTGGAGGCCGACGCGACGGTCGGTCAGCTCTGGACCGTGCCGCTCACCGGGCACGCAGCTCCCAAGCGGTTCACCCGCGGCTTCCGCGACACCGCTCCGCGGTTCTCGCCGGACGGACGGCTGATCGCGTTCCTGCGTTCCGCTCCGAAGGCCGCCCCGCAGCTCTACGTGGTGGATGCGGCGGGAGGAGAGCCCGTGCAGGTCACGGACAGGAAGCTCGGCGTGTCCGAGTTCGCCTGGGCTCCGGATGCGCGCTCGCTGGCGTTCGTCAGCCGCGAGCCGGAGCAGGGTCGCTACGGCACCGTGGACGGGCTGGAGGCGAACGCCGAGCCGCCTCGCCACATCCGCACTCTGAAATATCAGGCAAACGGCCTCGGATACACGAACGACCGTCGCGCACACGTGTTCAGCGTCCCTGTGCCGGACGTGTGGGGCGAGCCGGCGCCGAAGGCGGCGCCGGAGACCGACGGGACCACCGCATCCACCCCGCTGGTCGAGGAGCCCCGGCAGGTGACGACGGGGGACTGGGACGACGGCTCCATCGCGTTCTCGCCGGACGGCGCGACGATCGCGTTCGTCTCCGCCCGCCACGACAGCCGCGACGACGACCTGCGCTCCAGCGTGTTCCTGCTCGCTGCTGACGGATCGGGCGACCCGCGCGACGTCACGTCGGAGCACGGCAGCTTCTCCATCGTCGACCTGGTGTACGGCCTGAACGGCGTGCTCTACTTCTCTGCGCAGGACGTGGGGGAGAGCGGCAGGGACTTCGTCGGCCGCAACACCGCGCTCTACGCCATCGACCAGCAGGGCGATGCGCCGAGGCGCCTCACCGACCCGGAGACGGTCGACCTCACCGAGAGTGCCATCGTGGCATACCAGGACGACTCCGTACTGGTGACCGACCGCAGCAGGGGAGCGCTCGTGCTCACGGCCGTGACGTCGAGCGGTGAGCTGCGCCGCCTGACCGATCCGGCGACCGTGGTCGGGGGAGTCGCCGTGGCCGGAGACGTGGTCGTGGCGTCGGTGGCGGACGCGGAGACGGCTGGCGAGGTCGCCATCGTTGGGGACGCAGGCGGGGACGGAGCACTGCGTAAGCTCACCGACTTCTCGGCTGAGCTGCGTTCGGCCGGGGTGCTCCCGATCCGGGAGCTGACCGTGACGGCGCGGGACGGCTATCCCGTGCACGGCTGGGTGGTCGCGCCGGAGGGGGATGGACTGCATCCCGTGCTGCTGAACATCCACGGAGGGCCGTTCGCGGCGTACACCGGCAGCCTGTTCGACGAGGCTCAGGTGTACGCGGCCGCCGGCTACGCGGTCGTGATGTGCAACCCGCGCGGCTCGGCCGGGTACGGCCAGGAGCACGGGCGCGTGATCCGCCAGGCGATGGGCACCGTGGACCTGACCGATGTGCTCGACTTCCTCGACGGGGCGCTCGCGGAGAACGCGAGCTTCGACGCCTCCAGGGTCGGCATCATGGGCGGGTCGTACGGCGGCTACCTCACGGCGTGGACCATTGCGCACGAGCACCGTTTCGCGGCAGCCATCGTGGAGCGCGGTTTCCTCGATCCGGAGGGGTTCGTCGGCACGAGCGACATCGGCAGCTTCTTCGGCGACGAGTACGTCGGCACCGATCCGGAGCTGATGCGGTCGCAGAGCCCGCAGGCGGTGGTCGGCGACGTCCGCACCCCGACGCTGGTGCTGCACTCGGCCAACGACCTGCGCTGCCCGCTCGGCCAGGCGGAGCGCTACTACGCTGCGCTCAAGCGCAACGGGGTGGATGCGGAGCTGCTCATCTTCCCAGGAGAGGACCACGAGCTGAGCCGCGGAGGGCGTCCTCGCCACCGCGCCCAGCGCTTCGATGCGATCCTCGACTGGTGGGCGCGGCACCTGCCGAGCGCGCAGAATCGCGGCTGAGCCGACCGGTACGGAGCCGTCCGGTACGGAGCCGTCCGGTACGGAACGGAACGACGAAGGGCCCCGCTCGCGCGGGGCCCTTCGCTGTGGGTGAACCGATCAGGCGGCGGCGGGCGCCGACGTGGCCGCGAGCACGTCCTTGCCGAACGTGAAGGCGCGGACGATGCCGATTATGCCGAGCACGATCAGCGCGATCGCGGCGAAGATCAGCAGGAACAGAGCTGACGACGCCGGGAGGAACAGCACAACGATGCCGGCCAGGATGCTGATGACGCCGAAGGTGATCGCCCAGCCGGACGACGCGGCCCGGCCTGCCTCCGCGATGGACATGATGCCCTCGATGATCCACGCGACGCCGACGAACGCGATGGCGAGGATCACGAGCGTCGCGGCGGCGACGGTCACGTTCTTGAGGGCGATGATGCCGGCGAAGACGAGCAGTGCGCCGAACACGATGTGCATCGCACGGATGCCGCCGGTGATCTCCTTGCTGAAGATGCCGATGGCCAGCCGCATGACGCCGGCGACGATGAAGTAGATCCCGAGGAAGAACGCGACCACGGCGAGCGTCTTCACCGGCCAGAACAGCAGAACGACGCCGAGGATGACCGCTACAGCGCCGCTGATGCCGAGGGCGGCGCGCACGCCGTTGATGGCGCCGCGGGTGAGGTCCGCAGCGTTGAGTGCGAACTCCTGGAACGGAGCTGAGGTGGAGCCTGGTGTCGACATGATGATCCCCTTGATCCTTCGGTGCCGCGTCATGCTGCGGCTCTGCTGCTGACCCTATCGCTCCGGCGGCGGCGCCCAGGGGTGTATGACGGCGTTTCTGTGCCGCAGCTGCCGCGGCGAACGGGGGATCGACGGAACGCGGGCGGTGCGGCCGGCCCGAACGATCGACGTTCCGGCGCCGATCACGGGTCGACGGCGGTGAGCGACGCGACGATCCGGGCGAGCCCCCATCGCCAGGCGCGCTCGACGTCGCCGCCGAGGCCGAACATCCCGCCGAGCTCCATGGTGATGAACCCGTTCGCCCACGCCGTGACGAGACGCGCACCCTCCAGGGCGTTTTCCGGCCCGGTGAGCGCAGCCACGGCGTCGAGCAGCGGGGCTGCGCTGCGCGCCACGGCCGTCGGCTCCGGCCGCGGCGTGCCGTGGGCGGCGAAGACGAGGCCGAAGCCCACGGGATGCTCGTGCGCGAACAGGCGAAGAGCATCCGCCTGCGCCATGAGCCGTCGGGTGGGATGCGGCTCGTCGCCCGTCGCGGCGATGCGATCGGTCAGGTCGTCGAGGGTGGCCGCGACGACGAGCGCCAGCAGCTCGCGCCGATCGCGAACCCGCTTGTACAGGGATGGGGCGCGCACTCCGACGCGCTGGGCGACCGCCTGCATGGTGAGACCGTCCAGACCGCTGCGCTCGATGAGTTCACGCCCCGCGGCCACGATCGCAGCGAGCGAGGTCTTCTCGGGGGTCGGCATGCTTGCATCTCCTCTCCATAGCTAACTAGCATAGCCATCATGGAACTCGCACCCGGTCTTCGCCGTATCGGCAACGACATCATCGCCGTCCATCTCATCGTGACCGACGACGGAATGACCCTCGTCGACACGGGGCTTCCCGGCCACTACAACGACCTGAAGAAGGAGCTCGCCGGCATGGGGCGTCCGCTGTCCGACATCAAGGGCATCGTCCTGACGCACGGGGACAGCGACCACACCGGCTTCGCCGAGCGCCTGCGTGAGGAGCTCGGCATCCCGGTCTATGTCGGTGCGGGCGATGCGGCACGGGCGATGGGGGAGAAGCCTCCTTCGCCGCCGAAGGATCGCCGCAGGCTCGGCCCGGTGCTCGGCTTCTTCGCGTACGCGATTCGCAAGGGCGGTGTGCGTATGCCCGCCGTCAAGGAGGTCGTGCCGGTCTCGGACGGCGAGGTTCTCGAGCTGCCGGGTGCGCCGGTGATCATTGCGATGCCCGGTCATTCGCCCGGGAGCGTCGCGATCCACGTTCCTGCGGTGCGGGCGGTGTTCGTGGGTGACGAGCTCACGACACGGAGCGTGCTGACCGGCGAGGCGGGACCGCAGCCTGCGCCGTTCACCGACGACCAGGCGGAATCGTCCGTCTCGCTCGAGAAGCTCGCCACCCTCGACGTCGACTTCGTGATCCCCGGCCACGGACCAGCGTGGACGAAAGGCGCACCGGCATTGGTCACGGCGTATCGAGAGGCCGAGAAGCGAGGCTAGGCGGACCAGGTCGACGGAAAGCACTCCGGTCGACTGGCCGGACCGGCGCTTGAAAGCCTCGCGTCTTACAGCTGATAATGCACATTATGTCAGAACACGTTTTGTGTGGCGTCCTCTCGATTCGCCCCGCCGCAGGAGCGAGCGTCACGTCACCGGTCCCCTGAACAGCGCGCATCGTTTACTCTGATGGCAGTCTCGGAACCTGACCGCGACGATCGGTTGCAGAGCGAGGAGAAACTCGATGGGCGTCGCATTCCCGGCGGACACCGTCTCGATTACGACCGCGAACGGTGACATCGTCATCCTGCGCATCTGCGATCTGTGCGGTGCCGCCGTCGTCGAAGCCGAGGGAACCGATCTCGCGTTCCACAAGCGCTGGCACCGGGCCACCGGCTCCGGCAACTGGGTCGACCCAGCGACCCGCCGCCTCCACGGTCCAGGGAACCCGCGCTTCTCGAGTGGGACGGCTGACTGAAGGCTACGCGCCCGCCACCGCATCCAGCTCGTACGGCAGCCGGTCGACGATCTCGCTCGCGAGGAACCCCA